>NZ_VFPL01000001.1:2592968-3889452 GCF_006716645.1 Arcticibacter tournemirensis
TCCTAACGGTTCGGGAAAAAGTACTCTTGCTTCGGTTCTGGCCGGTAAGGAGAGCTATGAAGTGACCGGCGGTGAAGTATCCTTCGACGGAAAAGACTTGCTTGACATGTCTCCCGAAGACCGGGCGAGAGAGGGTTTATTTCTTGCATTTCAGTATCCAGTGGAAATTCCCGGCGTATCGAATATTAACTTTTTAAAGACTGCTTTAACCGAAATACGTGCATATAAAGGTTTACCTCCTTTATCGTCTAAAGACTTTTTAAAGCTTCTTAAGGATAAACAGGAAGTGGTAGAGCTGAAGGCTTCATTGGTGAACCGCTCATTAAATGAAGGCTTTTCGGGTGGCGAGAAAAAGAGGAACGAAATACTTCAGCTGGCCATGCTTGAACCTAAGCTGGCTATCCTTGATGAAACAGATTCAGGTCTTGATATTGATGCTTTGAGGGTGGTTGCCAGTGGCGTTAATAAGCTCCGGTCGGAAAACAACGCTTTCCTGATAATCACACATTATCAGCGTTTACTTGATTATATCGTGCCTGATTTCGTACATATCCTTTATGATGGAAGAATTATTAAATCCGGCACCAAGGAGCTGGCTTTAGAACTTGAGGAAAAAGGGTACGACTGGGTTAAAGACGAATTAAGTGCAGCAGCATCGCATTCTCTTTGATGTTTAGAACACAACAAATGGAAAAAGGAATATTCAATAACTTTTATCAATATCTAATAAATCGTTTTCCGGAAGGGCAGGCCTTGTCGCGACTGAATGAACCCGCGTGGCTTTCGGAGAAGAGGGAGGCTGCTTTTGAGATATTTAAAAAAGACGGATTACCCTCCAGGAAGAATGAAGAATGGAAGTTCACCAATCTTGAACGCTTGTTGCGTGACGATTATAAGTTCCAGTCGCAGGATGTTTCGGGTAAATTTTCTGCCGCTGTAGAAAATCTGGAAGCAAGCCGCATCTTTATTCTTAACGGGAAATTTGCCCCGGATCTTTCTGATCCACTTCCGGATGGAATGACATTCCTTGACACAGCTGCCGCGTTGGCTGACGCACGTTTTGAAGGAAAGCTGGGCGCAATTGCCAATGATCCTGACAATTCTATGCTCGCTCTAAATACGGCGTTCTTTAAGGATTACAGCGTTCTGCACATCGAGGCGAAGAAGGTGATTGAGCGTCCGGTGCATGTTACTCATATTTACACCGGCAGCCAGGAAGCAGCGTTTGTTCCTTACCGGATGCTGGTTGTTGCAGAAAAGCTTAGCGAGGCAACGCTGATAGAAACTTTTCATTCTGATACAATTTCCCCGGTATTTGTTAGCTATGTAAGTGAACAGCAGATTGACGAGTCGGCTATTTTTCATTCCCATATCGTCAATACCTTAGGGGACAATGTTTACTTTATTCATCACCGTGAAGTGTTTCAGTTCAGAAACAGCGTGCTGAATAATTCAAATATCCTGCTGGGAGAGAATCCTCTGGTAAGGAACGATCTCAATTTTCAGCTAAAGGGAACCGGTACTGAAACAAACCTGATAGGAGCCTACATTATGAGCGGGGAGCAGCATGCTGATAACCACACGCTTGTAGATCATCAGATGCCTAATTGTAATAGCAGCGAGTTGTATAAGGGTATTTTGGATGATAGATCAAGATCGGTTTTTAACGGGAAGGTATATGTTCGGCCCGATGCCCAGAAGACTAATGCTTTTCAGCAAAATAATAACATGCTGCTAAGCGATCAGGCTACGGTAAACAGTAAGCCACAGCTGGAAATATTTGCCGATGATGTGAAATGCTCTCACGGTTCTACTGTTGGGCAGATGAATAAGGAAGCGCTTTTTTATCTCAATTCAAGAGGAATAGGAGAGGATACTGCCAGGCGCTTGCTTATGCAGGCCTTTGTTTTTGACGTTCTTTCGCGGATCGAGATTCCGGAACTGCGGGATTATACAGAGAGCTTACTTCATAAAAAACTTCATACAGAGAATCTGGAAATAGCTTAGATTACAGACCAGGGGGCCGTTATAATATGGAAGTCAATACCGAAAATATAGTCAGACAGTTCTTATACGGAGGCGAGCCGATAGGCAAACAGTTTCCCGCATTACATCAGTCGGTTTACGGAAAGCCGCTGGTGTACTTTGATAATGCTGCCACAACCCAGAAACCATATTCTGTTATTCATGCTATCAGTGAATACTACAGTACGATAAATAGTAACATTCATAGGGGTGTGCATCACCTGAGTCAGAAAGCGACAGACGCCTATGAAGTGTCGAGAAATGCGGTTGCTGCATTTATTAATTCGCGCAGTTCATCTGAAGTGATATTCACGAAAGGGACTACCGACGGTATCAACCTGATTGCTGATGTTTACGGGAGTTATGCTGTAAAGGAAGGTGATTCTGTGATTATTTCGGCGATGGAGCATCACTCAAATATTGTTCCATGGCAAATAATGTGTGAAAAGCGTGGTGCAGTCCTGAAGGTCATTCCCATGAACGAGAACGGTGAACTTCTGATGGACGAGTTTGAGCGTATGCTCGATGAGAGGGTAAAGATAGTTGCTGTTACATATATCTCTAATACACTGGGGACAATTAATCCGGTGAAGCGAATCATCGAACTGGCGCATGCTAACGGCACGCCTGTATTGATAGATGCAGCGCAGGCTGTTCAGCATGTTGCTGTAGATGTACAGGATCTGGATTGCGATTTCCTCGCTTTTTCCGGTCACAAGATGTACGGGCCTACCGGAATTGGCATCCTTTACGGAAAGGAAGAATGGCTTGAAAAGCTACCTCCTTACCAGGGAGGCGGAGACATGATCAAAACGGTAACATTTACCGGAACTGAATATAATGAGCTTCCCTTTAAATATGAAGCTGGTACACCTCATATTGAAGGCGCTATTACCCTTAAATCGGCCGTAGATTTTATTACTGAGCTTGGCGTTAATGAAATCGCCGCTTTTGAGAATGGCCTGCTGCAGTATACGACTTCATTGGTGACAGAAATTCCAGGAATTGACATTATTGGGACGGCAAAGGCGAAAGCCGGTGCTCTTTCATTATCGGTTAAAGGCGTGCATCCCTATGATGTAGGCGTGCTTCTTGATAAAATGGGCATTGCCGTGAGAACAGGCCATCATTGTACGCAGCCTGTAATGGACTTTTATTGTATTCCTGGTACTGTAAGGCTCTCTTTTGCAGTATATAACACTATCGAAGAAATTGATTACTTCATAAGCAGCCTGAAGAGGGCAATAAATATGCTTGTTTAGAGTATTAATTATAAGATGACTATAAACGAGAAACAGGACGAATTAATTGAGGAATTTGAATTTCTTACCGACTGGGTTGATAAGTATGAACAGATCATTCAGCTGGGTAAGGAGCTGCCTCTTATAGACGAACAGTATAAGCAGGATAAATACCTGATTAAAGGATGTCAGTCTAAGGTTTGGCTCTATCCCGAATTTAAAGAGGGCAGGATCTTTTTCTCTGCCGACAGTGATGCCATCATCTCTAAAGGTCTGGTGAGTCTCATCATTAATGTACTGTCGGGGTTTAGCCCTGAAGAGATCATGAATGCTGATTTATATTTTATCGACAGGATTGGACTTAAAGAACATTTATCACCTACCCGCTCAAACGGCTTGCTTGCTATGGTGAAGCAAATTAAACTTTATGCAATTGCTTACGATGCGGCACTTGTGAAAAAGGAGTGAGGAGTGAGATATGAGTATCAAGTATCAAGTATCAAGAATTAAGAAATAAAGTATAAGGTTCAGTATTAATTCAATCTGTTCTCAATTCTTGTTTCTTTATTAAAGTCGTTGGCAGCTTATTGCTGAAAGACAATAACTTAGTAAAATGATTATTAACGATCAGGCAGGGATTAAAGATAAGGTTATCGAAAGGCTCAAAATGGTATTTGACCCCGAAATACCTGTGGATATATATGAGCTTGGGTTGATATATGAGCTTCACACGTTTCCTGATGGGGTTGTAAAAGTTGTAATGACCCTTACCGCTCCTGCCTGCCCGGCTGCGGACCAGATACTGCAGGACGTTCAGAATACTCTTGCCGAAGTTGAAGGCATTAAGGAAGCAAGGGTAGAAATTAGTTTCGATCCCCCCTGGGACAAGGGAATGATGAGCGAAGATGCAAAACTTGAGCTCGGCTTTTTCTGATACAGCTTACCGGAACCCATATTTGTTTTCCCGCCACTGATACCATTCTAACCTAACCTGGAAACCCCAAAAGAGATATACTGATCTGATCAGATCGTAGGAAATATCTTAAATAATAAACTTTTACTTAAACAAATACAGAACTTCGGGCTAAGTCTGCTTTGATTGTTTCTGAAAAAATCGTCTGTGTATTTACTTTGGCATCTTTGATGTTATTTTTTTATTCTTTTTATATGAAATTTGTAAAAAACAGAAATATTATTGTAAATTCGTTTCTATAATTAGTTTTTTAATAACAAAGTATTCATATTTGAATTAAATATTTCCGAAATCATCAAAAATGGCGACAAAATTAGAGTACATTTGGCTTGATGGCTATAAACCCACTCAAAGCCTGCGCAGCAAAACAAAAATCGAAAAGAATTTCAGCGGTAAGTTAGAAGATTGCCCAATGTGGAGCTTTGACGGATCTTCTACCGAGCAAGCACCAGGCGGATCGTCTGATTGTGTTTTGAAACCTGTTTTTATTTGTAAGGATCCTCAGAGAAAAGATGCTTACCTTGTTATGTGTGAAGTGCTTGATTCTACTGGTGCCCCTCATCCATCAAATGGGCGTGCGACCATTGAAGATGATGATAATGACTTCTGGTTTGGTTTTGAGCAGGAATATTTCCTTTGGGATCCTGAAACGAACAAGCCACTTGGTTTTCCAGCTGGTGGATACCCAGGACCTCAGGGACCGTATTATTGCTCTGTAGGCGCTAAGAATGCCTACGGCAGGGAAATAGTAGAAGAACATCTTGATGCTTGTCTGGAAGCCGGCCTTAATGTAGAAGGTATTAACGCCGAAGTAGCTGCTGGCCAGTGGGAATTCCAGATCTTCGCAAAAGGTGCAAAAGAAGCAGGCGATCAGATATGGATTGGCCGCTATCTTCTTGAAAGAATAGGTGAAAAGTACGGAGTAGCGATCAACTGGCACTGTAAGCCTTTGGGTGAGTTAGACTGGAACGGCTCGGGTATGCACGCTAACTTCTCAAATTCTGTATTGCGGACTGCAGGCAACAAGGATACTTACGATAAAATCTGCGAAGCTTTCCGTCCGGTTGTTAAGGAACATATCGAAGTTTATGGTGCCGACAACCACCTTCGCCTTACCGGTAAACACGAAACAGCGTCTATTCACGACTTTAGCTATGGCGTTTCAGACCGTGGCGCTTCTATCCGTATTCCTCTGGCGACAGTAGAAAGAGGCTGGAACGGATATCTTGAAGATCGTCGTCCTAATTCTGCGGCTGATCCTTATAAAGTGGCGGCACGTATTATCAAGACTGTAAAGTCTGCCATCCTATAGAATAAAGGTTATTGTTAAAAAGGCTGAATTGTAATGGTTCAGCCTTTTTTGTATAGAATATAGTCTCCTGATGGAATTGCAGGCAGATGAACGTAAGAACGGTTATAAACGTAAGTCCAGCATATTTTAACTTCATTTCCAGCTAAAACCTCGCACTCGCATCTGATAAATTCACTCGATTCGAGGTGGTCTTCATTAAATCCTTCGTATTCGTCCAGTACTTTAAAAATGTCGTGACGGTTCGGTCCGAGTTCATAAATACTCCCATGGACCAAATTGGGAGATGCAGTATCATAAATAGCTGCCGGATAATCACCGGTGTCATATAGAGTACCCTTTATGCAACCTTTGCTCCATAATGTGCTGTTCTCCATTAAGTAGGCGCCGAATGGGTTGGAGGGTGTTAAAAGAGAACCGTAAATAAACAGAAAGTTTTCTTTCATATCGCGGTAGTAAGTGCTTTTGCAAAATAAAAAAACCTTCGCAAGTTTAGCGATTCCTTCTTAACTTGAGGAAATTTTACTGCTTAACCCTTTGTTTATGGACAATAGTCAGGTTATAAAATATTTACAGGATAAAGATATTCATAAGATCAAGTTTGCGTTCGCAGACATCGACGGCATCCTCCGGGGTAAGGTTATTCACCGGAAAAAGTTTGTCGACGGCTTGCAGGATGGTTATGGATTCTGCGATGTCACCTTTGGCTGGGACAGCAATGATGCTCTTTACGATGAGGTTGCGGTTACTGGTTGGCAAAGCGGCTTTCCTGACAAAGCCTGCAGGATTGATCTCAACACGTTCCGTACTGTTCCATGGGAGGATCATATACCATTTTTCCTGGCTGATTTTAGCAGGCATGATGGAACAAGCCTTGCTGTTTGCCCTAGAAGCTTATTGAAACGAATTATTCAGCAATGCGATTCTATGGGGTTTCACGCCGAGTTTGCCCAGGAGTTTGAATGGTTTAACTTCAAAGAAACTTCCCATTCGTTACAGGAAAAAGGCTTTACCGGACTTCAGCCCTTAACTTCGGGTATGTTTGGTTATTCCATTTTGCGTCCCTCGCAAAACAGCGCCTTCTTTTACGATCTGTTTAACCTTTGCGAACAGTTTAACATTCAAATTGAGGGCCTGCATACAGAAACCGGCCCCGGCGTTTATGAGGCGGCTATTCTCCATAACGGAATACTTGAAGCTGCTGATAAGGCTGTCCTTTTTAAATCAGCCGTAAAAGAAATTGCATCGCGGCATGGTATTGTAGCTTCTTTTATGGCGAAATGGAATACCGACCTGCCGGGCTGCAGTGGTCATATTCATCAGAGCTTATGGACTAAAGATAAGGAACGGAATCTTTTTTATGATGCTGATAACCAGGAGTCTGTTAGTGAACTGTTAAAGCAATACATTGCCGGTCAGCTCTATTGTTTGCCGTATATTCTTCCGATGTACGCACCAACGGTTAATAGTTATAAACGTTTAGTAGAAGGCGCATGGGCGCCTACCACAGTGAGCTGGGGCTTTGATAACCGCACAGTTGCGCTCAGGGTGTTAAATCCATCTGAAAAATACACCAGACTTGAAACAAGAGTACCAGGCGCTGACACGAATCCATACCTGGCCATGGCAGCAGCACTTGCGTCAGGTCTGTATGGTATCAGGAATAAGCTTTTGCTTGACATTCCTGCTACCACGGGTAACGCTTATAAAGAGCAGGAGAAAGAACGGCTCCCTGCCGACCTGTATTCAGCTACTCAATCAATGATGGCTTCTCCGGTGGCGAAGGATTTGTTCGGTGAAGAATTTACCGACCATTTTACCAGAACGCGGCTTTCGGAGTGGAATCATTTTGTTAAACATGTTAGCACCTGGGAACTGAAGCGATATTTGGAGATAATATAGGTTGCAGGTTGTGGGTTGTAGGTTGTAGGTGACAATTATGAATTATGAATTTTGAATGTCGTAAAAACGTTCGCAACCCGCAACTCACAACTCACAACCCACAACCCATAACACATATGCAATGGATTATTCGAGGATTATAAAAAAAGCATGGAGAGAATACGATGCATCAAAAGTTATTCTTAAGATCCAGGATATCAGTGCCATGGTTTCGACAAACCATGTGTTCAGGATTGTTTTTGAGGACGAGGATATTGTAATCGCAAAGCTGTCTTACTTCGGCAAGTATGAACACTTTAAGGAGGATCATCGCATTATTCATTCGCTGGCGAATAATTTACTTTATCCATTTGAAAATCTGCTGGCCAAGTCGCTTCTCAAAAATAACCGGGTATTTACATACCGGTATAAAACAGGTACGACGGATGCCTGGGTGGTGTTCTATAATCCTGTACGGGTGCAGAAACGCTTGCCAAAAAGGCTTTCGGAAGCACAAATACGGGTATTTGGACAGCAGATCGGGAAGTTTCATAAAGCTTGCTCCCGGATCAGGAATGTGCTCCCCCAGTCATCAAAGACCCTGAGCACGGATATTAAAGTTCTTTTAAGACAAACTGCGAACAGAAGGAATACGACGTTTGATCCTGACCAGAAGGGAATTATCAGGCAGCATTGCGAAGCTTTTCAGAAAAACCGCCTGCGGTTGAGAGCCGATAAGTTTGAGAATATCCCGGTGTTTATTGACTGGAATATTGGAAATTTCTCTGTTACGTCAAGCCTGAAGCTATATTCACGATGGGATTATGACTGGTTCAGGATGAGCAGCAGGATGATGGACTTCTATTTCTTCAGCAGAGTGGTGTCGGATATAGGAGACCGCACGGTGTTTAGTTATCTGATCGGACCCATGATGGAGGACCGCTTTCTGCTTTTCCTTGAAGAATATCATAAAGTAAACCCGCTTACAGCAAACGAAATACGCTTTCTGAAAGAAGTCTACCGTTTCTTTATTCTCAATTATGTGATTAAAGATGGTAACTACTTTTTCAGCGGTCAGTATGCTGAGAAATTGCAGGCTGAAGCCTTCGAAATCTACCTGCCATCTATTGAAACTGAGTTTGACGCTGATAAGCTTATAAAGACACTAAACCTCAAATAATTAATATAACAATGGATAATATTTTCGCATTCAGAGAGGTCATTGAGCAGTATAAGGTGGTTTTTTTTGATGCTTTTGGAGTAGTAAAGAACTATAAAGGACTTGTTCCGGGTATTGAAAAGACCTTTGAATATCTCGAGGCGGAGAAAAAGGAGTATTATATCGTTACAAATGATGCGTCAAGAAGTCCTGTTCAGCTGGCCGAAAAGTATCACCAGATGGGCCTGAAAGCGATAAGCCACGACAGGATCATTTCTTCAGGAATGCTCGCCAAAGAATATCTTGATTTAAAGGTGAAAGATGGAATTGCAGCTTATTTGGGAACCACCGACAGCGCACATTACATTGAGAGCTCGGGCCTGCATACCCTTCGGGTAAAGGAAGTTACAGCCGACAATATTCAGCAGGTGAATGCGCTGGTATTTTTGGACGACGAAGGGTTTGAATGGTGCAGGGATTTGAATAAGACAGTGAATCTGCTTAGAAAGAGGACTATCCCGGTAATAGTAGCAAACACAGATGATGCTTACCCTCTGAATGTAAGCGAGGTATGTATTGCAGTTGGAAGCATTGCAACGATGATCGAGAATATCGTAGGTAAAGAGTTCATTCGCTTTGGTAAGCCCGATTCACAGATGTTTATGTTTGCTTATGACCTTGTACGTGAGAAACTACAGGTAACAAAGAAAGATATTGTAATGGTCGGAGACACTCTTCACACCGATATTTTAGGCGGTAACAAGTTCGGATTAGATACCATATTGGTGCTTTCGGGTAATACGCTTGCCTCGGAGGCGGAAACAAGAATAAATACCACCGGAATTATCCCTACCTATATTTGTCAATCTGCAGTGATCGAGTAATTACGGGTATGTTCCTTAATCTGCATTCTCATTACGATTTGGAGCCCGCAGGCGGGAGGGTGATAACCAATATTATCATGTCATGCAAAGGGCAGGAGGAGGGGGTTCTGTTGGCTAACTATTCCGGCAAATGGGTATCAGCCGGCATTCACCCCTGGTATATCGACGAGCTAAATTACTCTTTGCAATTCCATGCGATGGTGGAGTTTGCAGGTAAAGAAGCCGTTAAAATGATCGGTGAGTGTGGCCTGGATCGACTCCGCGGGCCGTCGCTTGATCTGCAGCAGCGTGTTTTTGAAGATCAGATACATTTGGCTGAGAAATTGAAGAAGCCGGTTATTATTCATTGTGTTAAATGCTTCAGTGAGTTGCTAATGGTAAAAAAGAAACTGAACCCTACAGTTCCTCTTGTCGTACACGGTTTTAACAATAAAGCTGACGTAGCTCGGGAGCTAATCAGACATAACTTTTATCTTTCGTTTGGAGCTGCTTTACTTTTGGATGGATCGAACGCACAAAAGGTGTTATCATTAATTCCGGAAAACCGTATTTTCCTTGAGACTGATGATCGTGATGTTCCTGTCGAAAGGATTTATGAAAAGGCGGCCCTTTTGAAAAATGTTTCAGTAAATCAGCTCAAAGAGATTATTTTTGCGAATTATCAGAGTTTAGGGAATAAGTTTTAATTTATGATGGATTTGGGCTGGCTTTCGAGTTCGGCTTTATTGGTGGGAGATGACGGTATTCATACCCTGCAAAATTCGCATGTTTTAGTAGTGGGTCTTGGTGGTGTGGGATCGTTTGCAGCAGAGTTTATTTGTCGTTCGGGAGTGGGCGAAATGACTATAGTTGACGGAGATGTTGTAGATCCTTCAAACCGAAATCGCCAGCTGCCTGCCTTGTCCACCAATCACGGTTTATCGAAAGCAGATATTATGGCAACGCGGCTGCTCGAGATCAATCCCGATTTAAAGCTTCATGTTATAAAGGACTTCTTAAAACCTGAAATGTGCCGCGAGATACTGCAAACACCTTTCGATTATGTAATGGATTGTATTGACAGTGTTACTCCTAAGTTATTTCTTCTTTCCACGGCCTATCAGAGCGGCCAGCGCATTGTCAGCTCGATGGGTGCGGGTGGAAAGCTCGATCCGACCAAGTTAAGAGTTGCCGACCTGTTCGATACCTATCAGTGCCAGTTCGCACAATATGTGAGAAAGCGGGTGAAAAGACTCGGCGTTGGGGAGGGCATCAAAGCGGTGTTTTCTACTGAAGAGGTAATGCGTTCTTCGCTGATCATGACCGATGGAAGCAACTTTAAGCGGTCAGCTTACGGCACGGTGTCTTACCTGCCTGCTGCCTTTGGAGGAATTTGTGCTTCCGTAGTGATAAGGGATCTGCTCGAATACCCCATTGATAGAGAACAACGGCCACTGGGAATAAGAATAAAAAAAGCTGCACGCAATACCCCTGGAAAAGTTAAGGACGGCGAGTTGAACCCAGCCTGAAGAAAAAAGATTCAGGGATGAATGTTTTAGAACAAATTTTTAAGTGTGATAGTGAACACTGTCCCTAAGCCAGGTTTGCTCTTTACGGAGATCTGGCCTCCGAGAGTTTCTACCTGCGTTTTAGTAAAGTGCAAACCGACGCCTCGTCCTTCACGGGTCAGGTCAAATCTTTTGTAAAGGCCAAATAATTTATTTCCAATAGCATCAAGGTCCATTCCCACACCATTATCCTTTACCGAAAGCACAAAGGCATCTTTTTCGCGCCTGGCTTTGAGGTTAATTAACGGCGATGTACCTGTTTTGTGGTATTTAATTGCATTGCTCAGGAGGTTGTATACGATGCTCTGAAAATAGGCTTTAAAGGTATAGATGTTCTCAGCATCGGGCGATATATGTTCCCTGATTATTGCCCCCGAACTACTAATTTGGGTCGAGAGAGTATTTTTAACCGACGAAATGATATCCGAGAGCGAAATTTCCTCCAGACTCTCGTTTATTGGAGTGCGCACAGCGAGAAGCGAAGTCAAATCCTTGATAATCATATCCATTGATTCGGCAGATTTATGAACCATGTCAATCAGTTCTGTATCAGCTGTATTTTCAGATCTAAGCAATCCTGTAAGGCCGAGAATGTTGGCAATAGGCACACGAAGATTATGGGAGACAATATAGTTGAATTGCATGAGTGCGTTGTACTTTTGAGTTAGTTCGCTCAATAGTCTTTCGCGTTCTTTTTCAAGTCTTTTTCTTTCTGTTATTAAGCTTCTTATCGACAGGTAATGAGTTATGTGCCCATCGTTGTTTAACATAGGAGAAATAGTTGTATCTACCCAATAGAAGCTTCCGTCTTTTGCTTTGTTCCTAACTTCGCCATGCCACACATTTCCAGTCGAAATGGTTCGCCATAACGATGAAAAGAACGATTTAGGATGATAATTACTGTTGATAATGCGATGATTATTACCAACAAGTTCATTCTCCTGATATTTTGAAATTTGGCAGAAAAGTTCGTTTACATAGGTGATAATGCCTCGTTTATCGGTAATAGATACTATAGCTGCCGAATTAACAGCTTGCTGATATGCATTCAATGCATTTATAGCATGTAAACCGCTGTTTTTATTATCACTCTCAATCGTCATGTATGTTTTGGCTCTTTAATACAAAGGCGGTACCAAAAATGCGCGATTTTCTCTGTCTTCAGAAATATAACGGAGCTTTTACACTAAGCGTTTAGTATAAAGGAGTTATATCGGATATAGTATAAAAAAAGCAGAAACATTTTAATGTCCCTGCTTTTAACCAAATTTTTATGGGGATTTATTTCTACAAAGCGAATCAGATACGAGATTTTGCTTAACAATTTATTCCCGAATTCAGCCCTGTTTTACAAGCTGTATTTCGCACAGAATGCGGATATCGTCGCTCACAACCACTTGCCCTGCTTCGGTAACGGCGTTCCACGTTAGGTTAAAGTCCTTACGACTGATTTTGCCTTTAACGGTGAAGCCAGCTTTCGTCTGTCCGTACGGGTCGACAACAATGCCGCCAAAGTCAACATCGAGAGTTAATGGCCTGGTAACACCACGGAGTGTAAGGTCGCCATGAAGCTTATAGTCGTCGCCATCCTGTTCGTATTTGTTCCCTGTGAAAGTTAACGTTCCGAACTGTTCGGCATCAAAGAAATCGGCCGATTTTAAATGCGTATCTCTCTGGTCGTTATTCGTGCTGATAGAATTGATATCAGCAGAAAACTCAATTTTCGAAACAGACGAAAAATCATCGCCTTCAGTTTCTGCTTCCACATCAAATTCTTTAAAATAACCGGTCACAGTAGTGATCATTAAATGTTTTACCTTGAACTGCACTTCGCTGTGCGTCGGGTCAATTTTCCATTTAGCCATTTTTTTATTTTTTTAAGATTAACAAACAATTTTACATTCTGATTTAAATAACTTTCGTTATGCAAGCAAAATTAGCCTGTTGATTTCATTTTACTCTTAATGCAGATTAAGAGAATTTGATCCTGATGAACTTTAGCAACAATTTTCGGATTATGATTAGAACGGATGGGAGTAAGCGGAGCCAAATTCATAAAAAGTGTTAAAATAAGACGTAAGGCTAATTACTTTACTATTTTTATCCTTCGTTCAACGTAAATATTCCCCCGGTAATGGAAATCAAAATTAACCGTATCATCATCATAGTTGCTCTGCTAACCTTCCTTCAATTGTCTCTTCTTGCCCAGGGCATCAAGGGCATCGTCAGAAGTAATGACGGCACTGCACTGCCGTTCGCTTCCGTTTTCATCAGTCCGCTTAAGACCGGAACGACCGCAAATTCAGAAGGGTATTTTGAGTTGAAGCTTCCGGCCGGAATGTATACTATCAGGGTACAGAATATAGGATATAAAGCCGAGGAGGCCCAGGTAGAAGTGAAGGATGACTGGGTTACGAAGGAATTTACCCTCAGCGCCCAGGGGTATATACTGGATGAAGTGCAGGTAGGGAAGGGGCGGAAAGAAGACTTTGCATATACAATCATCCGTAAGGCCATTGCCAAAAAGAAATTCCATCTGCTGCAATGTAATAGCTATGAAATGAAAGTTTATATCAAAGGAACAGGCGAGCTCACAAAGGCTCCGTTCTTTTTAAAGAATAAACTGAAGAAAGAGGGGGTAAACCTAAACGAGGCTTATACAACTGAATCTGTGAGCCGCATTAAGTTTACCCAACCTAACAAGATAGATGAAAAGGTTATTGCAATCAGAACAAAGGGCTCCGATAACAGCTCGGTATCGCCGGCGATGTTTATCAATCAAAGCTTCTACAGGGATAAAATTGCAGGCCTGATATCTCCTTTATCGCGCTCGGCATTTACATGGTATAAATTTACTTACGAGGGGAGTTTTAGTGAAGGGAAGTATGAAATTAATAAGATAAGGGTAACGCCACGGTCCAGGGGTGATAACGTTTTTGAAGGGACTATTTATATCATTGAAGATGAATGGGCCATTCACAGTCTCGATTTAAGAACCAGTATCATGGGATTTCCGGTTAGTCTCAGGCAAAACTACGTGGAGGTTGCTCCGAAGGTGTGGATGCCAGTGACGCACCGGTATCAGTTTTCGGGTAACGTCCTGGGATTTAAGGGCCATTATAATTATCTCGCCTCCTGCCGCGATTATAAGGTAGAGCTGAACAAAGATCTGCTGATTAAGGCCGAGATTGTGGATGAGAAGATCGATCCCGCTCCGGAGGAAATCACAGCGTTAAAGCAATCAAAGGGGGCTGCTCCGGTTAAGGTTATTCCTGAGAGCGGCAAACTGAGTCGTAAGCAGTTCAATAAAATGATGGACGAATACGAAAAGAAAGCTTTGAAGGAACAGAAGCACCCTGAGGTTATAGCAGACAGGAACTTCGGTACTGACAGCAGCGCGACCAAACGCGATTCGTCTTTTTGGTCGGAGATACGGTCAATACCGCTGACGTCCAAGGAGCAGGAGGGGTACCGCAGAGATGATTCACTGGCAAAGATAGAATCAGCAAGACTAAGTGGAAAGGACAGTTTAAAGGTTATAAAGAAACGGCGTTTTAATCCTGGGGATATTATAACAGGTGGTGCTTATAATATTTCGGCAGGGACCAGCATATCCATTAACCCAACCTTTACGCAGGTATATTATAACACTGTTGAAGGTTTTAATATCAATTTAAGCGGGCGGATCAGGCATCAGTACGATAGCCTGCGACGTCAGATCGAGTTCTCTCCGGCAATAAGGTACGGATTTTCAAGCGGCGATATATATGCAAAAGCACGCCTTGCTAAAACTATCAGGAACGGCGACAAGCGTTTAAGTTTTTCACTTGAGGGAGGTAATTTCGTTGAGCAATTTAATCCTGAAGCCCCCATACATCCTATTATCAATACATTCAGTTCCCTGTTTTACCGCCGGAACTATATGAAGATTTATGAAAAAGCTTACGGAAAGGGTGCGTTGGAATACAGTCCATCGGCCTTTCTGAAGTTTAGCGGTGGTTTAGAATGGACACGAAGGAGGGAGCTGTTCAATCAATCGGATTATAGTTTCTTTTATCAGGAATCGCGGGAATACTCTTCTAACCGGCCGGTGAACATAGAAATTGCAGATACACGTTTTCCAAACCACGAAGCATTCATTTTTGAGGCGGCTGTAAGCTATCGTCCGATAAAAAGCTACAGGATGTATAACGGCAGCAGGATTGCTCTTACAAACCGGTCTCCTGAATTTTTATTAAACTATACCAAGGGAATAAAAGGCCCGGGAGGCAGCGATGTTGATTTCGACAAAATAGAACTTGGGATGAACCATGGGTTGAGGATAGGTGCCGCCGGCAAGCTGGAGTTTGAGTTAAGCGGAGGAGGATTTCTAAACAGTAAGAGTACGTATTTTATGGATTATATACATTTTGACGGTAATAGGACCATACTAAGTAGTTTAAGGCCAGCTGGTTCATTCAGGCTGCTCGACTATTATACGTACAGTACCGGTGAGAAGTATTTTTCGGCTCACACCCATTACCAGTTTCGCAAGCTGCTGCTTACGCGGATTCCGGAAGTAAGGTATACAGGTATAAAAGAAAATGTATTCTTTAATTATTTGAAAACAAGTAACTCCCCTCATTACTACGAAGCGGGATATTCCCTCGATAATGTATTCAGGATCTTCAGGATTGAGGCAGCAGTTTCCTTTCTCGATCAGCGTTTCCATGAAACGGGGATCAGAGTTGGTATCGCTACTGTGTTTAGAATTTCAGGAGGCGACTAATAAAGCTACTGCGGTGTGAGCGTCCATGCCTGAGCTCTTTCAGAGAAAAGTTTTCTGAGAGAAGGCCAGGTGGTTTTGAAATACTCCGACGATCTGTACGTTTCCAGATCTTCTTCAGAGCGCCAGTAACTTAACGTGAAATAGAGATCAGGGTTTTTGCTATCCCGCAGGAGGTCGAGTTTTACACAACCTTCAAATTGATGGATAATAACACGCTGGGTCTCGTAAAAGATGTGAAGAAACTCCTCACTTTTTTCGGGCTGAAAAGCCATTTTAACTACTCGTGTAATCATGAATGAAATTCTACTCTAACGATGTCTCCTAGGTGCAAGCCCAGTAAGCCGCTTGCATTCCCTTTATTAATAGCTATTTCCAGATAATTACTAATACCGAACAGACAGAGTTTTTCGCCTTCCGGTACTTCATTGTAGTGCCAGCTTAGGTGCGACAAGGTCTCATTCCTCTTGAAATTAAGAGTAAATGGCCGGTTTCTCTGGACCTGACTGAACAAGTCTTTCGAAATGTTGGTAATTACATTCTGAAAAGAATCAATGTATATAACGCTTCCCTTGATAATATCTTTTTCAATAACAGGCTGCAGGTTAACTTTTTCTTCCAGCTCCGCAATCGGAATTCCTATTTCTCTGGTACTTCCGCCGGCAGCCAGGTGACACGATGCCTTTGTAAAGATATCCGTTAATGGGAAATGAAGAAATTTAAGGTCCTGCATAATATTCAGTTCCACAATTTCGCTCGGCCTTTCTTCAAACATCAGTGAGAAAATACCATTGTCTGAGCCAACAAAGTAATGGCCCCTGTATTTTACTGCGAGGTATCTGGTATTCTCATTATAAACCGAATTTACACCAATGAGGTGAACTGTTCCTTTAGGGAAATAATGAAAAGCATTTTTTAAAACGAAAGCAGCCTGGGGGATGTTAAATGCAGAAATATTATGAGTAATATCAACGATATTCACCTCCGGCATGATGGTCAGAATGCTTCCTTTAAGAGCAGCCTGGTAAAAATCTTTGTAACCGAGATCGGTCGTTAAAGTAATTACAGCCATTAAAATGTGAATATTTATTGTTAAACTTGTGATACGATTGTAACCTGCAAATATTGAATTTTAATTGCAAATAAATCAGGAAACTTAAAAAAAGGATAACTTGAACGAATTAAAGATTGATCTTGAGAGCATTAACCCAGTAGTACTTTGGGGACCCAACAACGAATACTTCGAACTTATCAAAAGACAATTCCCTAAAATTAAAATAGTTGCGCGCGGAACAGAGGTGAAGGTGCTCGGTGATGAAACAGAACTTGGCTTGTTTAAGCAGCGCTTTGATAAAATCATCGACCATATTGAAAAGTTTCACAGCTTCAGCAGCAATGAGCTGGAGTCCTTACTCGGCGCCAGGATCACAGCCCCGGCAGACAGAACCGAAGAGACACCCGACAAACCAACTCCGGCTGGGGGCGAGCCGATCGTATTCGGCCCTAACGGGATTGTGGTAAAAGCACGTACGCCAAATCAGCGGCGTATGGTTGACAGCATTAACCGAAGTGACATCTTGTTTGCGATCGGCCCTGCCGGTACAGGTAAAACCTATACGGCTGTAGCGTTAGCTGTACGGGCGCTCAAGAATAAGGAAATTAAGCGCATCATTTTAACACGTCCGGCAGTAGAGGCGGGAGAGAACCTGGGATTCCTTCCGGGAGATATGAAAGAGAAGATTGATCCGTACCTGCGGCCATTATACGATGCCCTGGATGATATGATCCCGCCCGAAAAATTAAAAGTATACCTCGAAAACCGGACAATAGAAATCGCGCCCCTGGCTTTCATGCGTGGCAGGACCCTGGATAACTGTTTTGTTATCCTGGATGAGGCTCAGAACTCTACCGACATGCAGCTGAAGATGTTTCTGACCAGAATGGGCCCATCAGCAAAATTTATTGTCACCGGCGACGTCACACAGGTTGATCTACCCAAGAAACAACAGTCCGGCTTATATACCGCTTTAAGGATATTGGCCGATATAAAGGGGATCGATATAATCTACCTGAGTGGTGAAGATGTGGTAAGACATAAACTTGTTAAGCGTATACTGGAAGCGTACGGCGATATCCAGGCGAGCTGAGCAACTAGTATCAAGTATTTAGTATCAAGTATTTAGTATCAAGTATCAGGATTCAAGTATCAGGATGCAAGTATTATTAACAGGTGCGAAGTATCAAATCATCAATGGCTGTCAGTTGATTTGTTTTACTTACCAGGTCATTAAAGTATTTTGAATTCAATATCTTGATTCCTGAGTCTTAACACCTGTATCCTGATACTTGATACTTGAATCCTGATACTAGAGTATTGACACCTGTATCCTGATACTAGAGTATTGACACCTGTATCCTGATACTTGATACTTGAATCCTGATACTAGAGTCTTGATACCCGATACTTGTATCTTGATACTTTTATTGATAATTTTGGTCCTTTAATCAATCATTTATTTCAGGCATGAACGCACTTAAGGAAACACATTTTAAATTTCCGGGACAGACTAGTTTTTATAAAGGTAAAGTCCGCGATGTATATACCATTGCAGACGAGTATCTTGTAATGGTAGTAAGCGACAGGATATCGGCATTTGATGTGGTTTTGCCTGAGGCGATTCCATATAAAGGACAAGTACTTAATCAGATAGCTGCAAAATTTCTGCATGCCACAGAGGACATCGTTCCCAACTGGGTAATCGATGTGCCGGATCCAAGTGTTACCATCGGAAAGATCTGTGAACCGTTTAAAGTCGAAATGGTGATCAGAGGCTATCTTGCCGGTCACGCCTGGAGGGAGTACAGCGCAGGTCGACGAGAGCTATGCGGTGTATCAATGCCCGAAGGATTAAAAGAAAACGACAAGCTTCCCGAGCCGATCATTACTCCGACCACTAAAGCAGCAGTTGGCCATGACGAAGATATTTCGAGAGAAGGAATTCTTTCCAGGAACATCGTGTCTGAAGAGGATTATATCAAATTAGAAGAGTATACCCGGCAGTTGTACTTAAGAGGTACGGAGATAGCTGCAGAAAGGGGACTTATTTTGGTAGATACCAAATACGAGTTCGGTAAATCAGACGGAAAGATCTACCTGATAGATGAAATACACACGCCCGACTCATCACGTTATTTTTATCTCGACAGCTACGAAGATCTGCAGCAAAAAGGAGAACCACAACGTCAGTTATCCAAAGAATTCGTAAGGAGATGGCTTATAGAGAACGGTTTCCAGGGAAAAGACGGGCAGCAGGTGCCGGTTATGTCGCCGGAGCTGATACAGTCTATTTCCGACCGTTATATCGAACTATACGAACATATCACCGGGGAGCCTTTCAGAAAAACAGAATTAGACGACGTTCAGGCAAGAGTAGAAAATAATATTCTCAAAAGCATTAGTCGTTTAAGTTGAAAATATTTTTTATTATTGTAATGCTGAATACCCGAAATCATACGATATGAAATTTGCTATTGATAAACACGAAAAATATGTGCTGTTCAAATTGAACGAAACGAAGCTTAACAGCCTTGTCTCTCCTCAATTGAAATCTGAATTGATATTAATTAACACCGAAGGAAAGCGTAATGTTATTCTCGACCTCTCGTCGGTAAAATATTCTGATTCGTCAGGTTTGAGCAGTTTGCTTGTGGGACATCGTTTATGCAAAAATTCAGAAGGGTGTTTCGTATTAACCGGAATCAGCGAAAATCTAGAAAGATTAATAACCATATCTCAGCTCGAAAGCGTTCTGAATATAACTCCAACAGTAGAAGAGGCCATTGATTTTATATTTATGGAAGAAGTAGAACGGGATTTAAAAAAAGAGGCAGAATAATTGCTGTACACGATGCATGAGGTTTGATGTTACTATTCTTGGAAGCAGTTCTGCGACACCCATTTTTAACCGAAATCCAACTGCACAGATTCTCAATATAAACGAAAGACTTTTCCTTATAGACTGTGGCGAAGGTACCCAGCAGCAGTTGTTGCGTTATGGAATTAAATCACAGCGAATAAACCAGATATTCATTAGCCACTTACATGGCGACCATTACCTGGGCCTGGTAGGTTTACTCTCCTCATTGCATCTGAACGGACGAGTCAAGCCAATGAGCATTTTCGGTCCTCCAGAGCTCAAAGAGATCCTTGATATTCAATTCAAATATTCGCAAACCGAGTTGCGGTATCCCATCAACTTCCAGGCTACACACACCGAGAGCTCTGAACTGATCTTCGAGAACAACGACGTGATGGTAGAGACCATAATTCTCGAGCACCGGATACCCTGCACCGGATTCAAATTTACACAGAAGAAGAGGCTGCGGAAGATCATCCGCGAGAAAGTAGAAGCCCTTAATATTCCCCTCGACATGATTCCGCTGATAAAGCGAGGAATGGACTACACAGATAGTAAAGGGTTGGTGTATTTGTCAGCCGATCTCACTACTGATCCCGACGAACCAAAAACATACGCTTACTGTTCTGATACCATCTGTAACTGGAAATACCTCGATCAGATAAAAGGAGCGGATACGTTATATCATGAGTCGACCTTTATGCATGATATGCTGCAAAGGGCAGAAGACACCTTTCATACCACCTCGCTGCAGGCCGCTGAAGTGGCATTGCGGGCAGAGGCAAAGCAACTGCTTTTAGGCCATTTTTCTGCACGGTACCGTGAGCTGGAGCCCATGCTTCTGGAAGCGAGAAGCCTCTTCCCAAATTCAAAGCTGGCCATTGAAGGCCATACCTTTGAGATTTAATCTTTTTTACCGCCGAACACCGAGAAACTTACGTAGCGGCCTGGATGGGCTTTCAGATCAAGCATCAGCTTATCAAGGTTCTCAGCAGCATTATTCAGGTTATTATATAAGCCGTCGTCGTTAATCAGTTTGCCTAAGGATCCCTGGCCTGCGTTTACCTTATTAACCGCTGCCTGCATATCGGCCACCGCTTTGTCAGCATTGCGGATCGTCTGGTCAAAGTTAGCTCTTGCAAACTTATCAGTTACAGTTTCCAGGTTACCCATAATGGCGCTGATGCGCTGGTTATTATTCTTGAAGTTACCCGATATCGATTCGAGGTTAGCAAAAATAGCAGTGAGACGGTTTCCCTGCGTTCCCACCATGCCATCAACCTTACGCGTAGTAGATTCAAGCGTTTGTAAAATATGAGCGATGCTGGCAAAACTACTGTTAAAGTTTTGCTGGAACTCAGGGCTAATTGTATTATTTAAAGAAGTAAGGATCGAGTCGAGACGTGTGATCATCGCTTCTGCCTTCTGCTGAACCGGTTTTACCTGCTGTAAGAGGTCTTTCTGGATATTGGAATTCAGTGTGTCGCCGCTCACAGCATATTTGCTACTGTTGCCAAGCTCAAAAACAATGGCTTTGCTACCCAGCAGGCTGGTGCTTTCCAGCCTGGCCACCGTATTTCGCGGGATCTCGTAGTCGGGATTAATCTTAAGCTGCGCCATGATCCGTCCGTTTTCCAGTAATCTTAAATTAGATACCCGCCCGATCTGGAAGCCATTTACGAGCACTGGATTAGAGACCGCCAGACCCTCAACATTGTCGTAAGCAGCATACAATTCCTGCTCTCTGGAGAAAACATCGTTTCCCTTAAGGAAACTGTATCCAAGGATTAAAATAGCAATGGCAACTGCTGCCAGTATACCAACCTTAGTTTCATTAGTAATTTTCATCGAATAATAATTTTTTTAATGGTAACGAAGCTATTTTAAGCGTTCTGTTCATTTCTGTTTGTGAAGCACTGCAAATGCACACAACTTGTTTTGGCCAAACTTCTTCTTGACGATCCGTATCATGCGAATTTACATTTATCTGTTCAGATATTATAAACTATAAGCGGGCATTAAGGTTTGATACGATGAGAAATAAGGCTTTTAACATTGACTTATGCTGTTCGTTTTCATATTGCCAGCGTAGCGCATTCGTTGAGCCCAGGATCATGATCGGGTTGTTTGTAATGGTTCTAAAAAAGAAAAATATTTATTTTTTTAACAGTGCTGTTATAAATTTCGCTGTAATTCAGTTCGATGTCATTCTAAATGCTGCGTCTGGGCCTCGTCATTGTTATCTTAAGCCTTGTAAATCCACTTTTTGCACAGGATGTACATGATGGTTCACGTTTGACCGCGCTTGGAAATACAGGAGTTGCACTTCAGGATGTGTGGACCCTGCAATCAAACCAGGCCGGTATTGCTTCTATAAAACGGCCGGTGGCTGCGATTGCATGTGAAAGCAGCTTTTTCAATTCAGCGATCACCACCCAATCGGCAATTTTTGCATTTCCATATCATCGGAATGTATTCGGATTTAGCTTGCGGAGCTACGGAATGGACGAATACAGGGAACAGAAGATAGGCTTTGCCTTCGCACGAGGTTTTGGTGAAACTGTTTTTGCTTCTTTATCCTTTAACATTCATCAACTAAAGATCAGCAGATACGGGAGTGCTGGAGCGTGGTCGGTGGAGGCAGGATTGCAATATAAAGCCGGAGAAAATCTTATTATTGGAGCTCATATAGCAAATCCCAACCGGAGTGCTTATCAAGCAGACCTGAATGCTATAGTTCCGGTATTGTTCGAATTGGGGGCCTCTTTACGATTTACCGATAAGGTATTATTGAGCAGTGCTATAGCAAAAGAACTTGACTCTGCCGCTGGGTTCAAGTGCGGCATTGAATACAATATTATGAGCGAAGTATTCCTTAGAGGTGGTGCAGTAACAAACCCATTCAGGCAATCCGCAGGATTCGGGTATAAGTATCATTCCCTCAATGTTGACATAGCTGTTACATCGCATCCTGACCTGGGGTTTTCACCGCAGATATCTTTAGGCTATGAATTTTAAGAGAATCAGTGGTCTTCCTTTATTCTTGTCAATCTGCATCTGCAACTCATACGCGCAAATAGAAAATGAACGCGAAACGGAAGTCGTAATTGAATCAGTAGCCGGGAACTTGGATGAGAACTATGACTACTCGGAGTTGCAGGAACATCTGGAGCAGTATCTTAAGAATCCGCTTGATCTGAATACCGCTTCCATGGAAGATCTGAAAGAATTTATATTTCTGAGTCCCATTCAAATAAATAATTTATTGAGACATCGTTTGGAGAATGGCAATTTTGCAGAACTGCAGGAGCTGCAAACTATCGATGCCTTCGACCCCGAAACGATTAGTAAACTACTCCCTTATATCACATTGAAGCGCAGAGAAAGCCTAAAAGACTTACGGCTCAATGATCTTCGCCGCAGGAGCGACAATGATCTGATGTTCACTTACTCACAGCCTCTTCAAAAACAACAAGGGTATTTGCTTTCGGATAGCGCAGGGCACTCTCATTATGAGGGGAACAATGTTCGTTTTCTTACACGCTACCGTTATCATTTCGGAAAGAAGCTCTTCGCAGCGCTCACTATGGAGAAGGATGCCGGAGAAAAACTCTTTCCAGGACAAACAGGACTGGATTTCAATTCTGTAACTATATTCTACAAGGGTGAAGGCAGGATCAGGAAACTCGTTCTAGGTGATTATTTGCTGCAATTTGGGCAGGGTCTTGGCATGTGGTCGGGATTGAGTTTTGGCAAGGGTGCGGCAATTGCGTCAATAGCAAAGCAACAAAGCGGGCTAAAGGCTTATACCTCGACCAATGAAGTACAGTTCTTAAGGGGCACAGCAGCTAGTGTTGGCTTCGGAAAGTTTGAGGTCACGCCATTTATTTCTACGAGAAGAGTGGATGGATCGTTATCTGAGGAGGATTCATCGGGTGTTGTCCAGAGTATTGTTTCATTAGGTCAAAGCGGACTTCACCGTACAGCGACGGAGATAGAGAATCATAATAGTATTCAACAAACGGTATATGGCTCAAATATCCAATATTCAGATAATTCTTTTCGGGCCGGCGCTGTTGTATACAAAACTGGTTTCAATAAGGAATTTCAGCCAGGAAAGTATCTGTACGATCAATTTGGTTTTACCGGTTCGTCGATAACGAATGTCAGCTTTTACTATAACTATAATTTGCAAAATACCTATTTCTTTGGGGAAGTCGCCCATACTCCTGGTTATGGATTTGCGTGGTCGAACGGGGCAATGGTCGCGCTTTCTAAAGAGGTCTCAGCCGTGATACTTTACAGGCACTATCAAAAAAACTTTTATTCTTTTTTCAGCCAGGGCGTGTCGGAAGGTAGCCCAGGCACCGCTGAAGATGGTCTTTATACCGGACTTGTGATCAGCCCGGATCCTAAAACTGAATTCTTGATTTATACTGATGTATTTAGATTTCCCTGGCTGAAGTACGGAGTGGACGCGCCGTCGCGGGGGTATGAAGCGTTTTCACAGTTTTCTTATTCTCCACGTAAGAGTTTTAAACTTACTTTAAGGTATAAGCTAAAAAACAAACCGGAGAATGATGATGGAAATCAAACAGTCCACTTCCTGCAGGATGTCCAAAAACAGAATTTCAGAGTTGAGCTCAATTATAAAACCGGATCATTTCAGCTCAGGAGCAGGGTAGAAGCAGCTCTTTATAAAAAAGGTCAGGCAAGAGAACAAGGTCTGTTGATGTACCAGGATGTCATTTACAAACCGATGAAATCCAGGGTAAGCGGGAACTTAAGACTAGCCTTATTTGATACGGATGGTTTTAATTCACGAGTTTATGCATTTGAAAATGACCTCTTGTATAGTTATTCCATTCCCGGGTACCAAAATGGCGGCGTACGCTTTTATCTGAACGCAAAATACGGGATAAATCGAAATACAGACCTGTCCGCAAGATATGCTATCAGCAGTTATACAAATTGCGAAGAGATAGGTTCGGGACTGGATAAGATAAATGGTCGTAACAAATCGGATTTTAAAATGCAGCTTCGATTTCAATTTTAATGCCTATGGATTTTACAGGCGGTATGATATTCATAAGGATACTTCTTCCTGCAATTGCCGGGACATGGATCGGGCTTTCCTTGCCTGCTTCCGGGTTTATAGTCGCGGTATTTCTGACTGTATGCCTGTTCCTCTTCATTATGCTGATTGCATGCCATTGCTGGTACCGTCGTTTGAAACTTTATTTGCATCGCTGGCTGCCCGGATTAATTGTGCAAGTCCTGGTTGTGTTTGTATTCAGCTCTATAGCCTTAAGCCGCAATCCACTACTACGCGATGATCATTTTAGTAAGAACAAAGCCGATGTACTGATTGCCGAAATCAGCTCAGAGCCAAATCTTTCTAATAAAATATGGAGGTTTGAAGTATCAGTCAGGCAGGGACTAAGAGAAGATTGCTTTGTCCCTTTAAGTGGTAAAATGTTGATTACGGTTTATGCCGATACGTCAGGCAGAAATTATGGAAATGGCGACTACCTACTACTTCCATATGACTTTAGTGAAACACAAGTTTCCCTGAACCCTTTTGAATTTAATTATAAGCAATATCTTGCTAACAAAGGCATTTTTCATCAGGCCTTTTTTTACAGCAACAGACTAAAAACGTTAAATATATCTGCCAAAAAGAGCCTTGGTTGCCTCGTTCTAACATTGAGGCAAAGAATGGTATGGAAATTTAAACAATATATTAATAATGAAGATGCGGCAGCCATTGGGTCGACTCTCATACTTGGGTACAAAGCGAGCTTAAGTGAGGAAATCTTAAATGCTTATTCAAGAACTGGCGTCATGCATGTGTTGTCAGTATCAGGTATGCATGTGGCTATGCTGTTGGTTATGCTGACCTGTATTTTATGGTTTCTGAGACAACGAAAAGGATTGAGGGTATTACAATCGCTGTTGATTATTCTGATCATCTGGTTTTACTCATTCCTAACCGGTTTCTCTGCTGCTGTTTGCCGGGCTGCACTTATGATTAGCTTTGTGATAATCGGGAGAGCTTTTAACCGCGACAATAATTCCACTAACAGTGTTGCAGCATCAGCCGTAATCCTTTTAGTGTATAATCCATGCTTTTTAAAAGATATAGGATTTCAGTTGTCTTTTTTAGCTGTGTTCGGTCTGATATACTTATATCCAATGGTATACAAATTAGTTGTGATTCAGAATTGGATAGGAGATAAGCTATGGTCGTTTACTGCCATATCGCTTTCAGCGCAGATATTTACCTTTCCGCTATGCATGTATTACTTCAACCAATTCCCGCTATATTTTCTTATTAGCAACTTATTTATCGTATTACCGGTTACTCTGGTAATGTACGCCGGGATTGCGTTTATGTTAATCCCTTTTGAACCCCTCTCAAAAGTCCTCGGCTGGATCCTTGAGAAAACGATTGTCTTTATAAACGAGGGATTGTTCCTAATTGAAAGGTTTCCTTATTCGGCTATTCACAGCCAAAGGTTCGGCTTCTGGTATTATGCTTCTATCTATCTCATTATTGCATTGTTAATCTTTTCCTTCCAATATAAAAGAAAATTGTTTTTCTACGGCTCACTATTGGTCGTCTTTCTTCTTACCTCAGTAAGTTCACTACAATCCCTGCGACAGGAACAAAAGAAGAGTATCATGTTTTTCAGCGTGCGAAAGAATATTGCAGTAGGCTTTTTTAATGGAAGGAAAGGCGATATAGTTACGGGTCTTAACAGAAACAGCAAAGCCTTTACTTACTCTGTTAGTCCGTTGATTGATGCAAGGAACCTTAGAATAAACAATTGCTATCCTATCACTGCAGGGTTCAATAACAACTGCTTGTTTTCCGACGGACATTTTTATCAGTTCCTGGGATGCCGTTTACTGATCTGGGACAGGACATTTAACTTTAAGTGCTATAAAAGAAAGGCCGTGGTTCAGCATCTGTTACTTAGCGGAAATCCTGTTATCGACATCAAGAGCCTGCGGCAATATGTGCAGTTTGACAGCCTTATAATAGGGGGCGACAATTCAGATTACCGTGTAAGAAAGTGGACGAGAGAAGCAGGGGTACTTGGAATTAAATACTATGTATTGAAGAATGCACCGGCGATTGAATTGTCTTTATAGCGTGGTAAAAAGCATAACAATAAAAGCTTATCGCTATATTAGCAAGTAAACTTTTGCTTAAGGTAAACAGATGAAGCTTCAGTCAATTACACGAGACGTTATTCATACCATCAGTCGCTATAGTAACTGGAAGCCCGCCGGTATAGAGCAGAGCTTTCGGGAGCATAAGATCTATTCGGACAGGTCTATGTGGCTGAGGTTTATCGATGTTTGCCTGCTGTGTCTTGGTGTTGTTTTTACGGTGGCGGGTATCATTTTCTTCTTTGCTTATAACTGGCAGGACATGCATAAGTTCCTTAAGCTTGGTCTGATACAAGGGCTTCTGATCGCGGCGATTGCCCTGGTTGTGTTCTCGAGGTTTGATGTCTTTGTTAAAAACTGTATCCTTTGCGGCGCTTCCTTTCTTACCGGTGCACTGTTTTCGGTATATGGACAGATTTATCAAACGGGCGCCAATGCCTACGATTTCTTCCTGGGCTGGACGGTCTTTATCACACTATGGGCTGTGGTTTCACGCTTCGCGCCCTTATGGCTTTTGCTGATCTCGCTGGTTGACGTTACGATCATGCTATACGCTAACCAGGTTGCGCGGGGCTGGTCGGCGCCCCTGCTGTTCTGTATCCTTTTCGTGGTCAACACCGGCTGCCTGATTGGGTTTATGCGCTTTGAACGTCTCAATACACCCCGGTGGTTTCTTAAGATACTTGCTATCAGCGCCGTTTGCTGGAGCACCATCAGCATTGTTGCCGGCATTGGTACGCAGTATAGCCTGGTCTGGTGGATCTCTCTTGCTATTGTTACTGTTATGTATGCTGCAGGCATTGTATATAGCTTCAAATCAAGAACGATATTTTACCTGCTGATCATTCCTCTGAGTGTTATCATTATCGTTTCTGCTCTCCTTGTTGAAACAGGAGACCAGCATTTAACCTCAATGTTGTTGATTGTGAGCGCTTTTATTGTAAGCAGTATTACCGTTTTAATTACCCAGCTGATAAGGCTTAACAAGACATGGAATGGAGAATAAACCTGTTGAAAAATTGCTGACTGAAATAGAATCTGCCGAAGGAGAGTATTTTGAGGCGGATGCTGTAGAAATACAGCAGGAACTGGCAAGGCGCGCCTCTTTGTATTCGGGCCTGGGTATAAAAGCGCTTTCGATTGCCGGAGGCGCTTTAGCGGGTGTTTTTTTTATGGCATTTCTGTTTTCTATTGGGTTAAATAAATCGGGAACGGGCATGCTTGTTTTGGGCCTGGCCTGCATCGCCGCCGCCTTGTTGTTGCAGAGGGTGATTAATAGTCTCATACTGGATACCGCTGTCATTTCCGCTTATGCTATCGGCCATATTTCTCTTGCCGCCGGTTTGAACCACCTTCATGTGGACGAAAACTTCACCGCCCTGGCTTTATGTGCCATTTCGCTGGCTAGTATCCTGCTCACCGAAAGCTTTATGCTGGTTTTTATAGCAGTGCTTGTTTTTAATGGCGGCTTGCTCGCTTTTGTGCTGATTAATGATGCGCATTATTTTATCTTTCTGTTAACTGCTTTCGTAAGTATCTCGTTTACCTGGATACATCTGGCAGAGTCGTCGATACTATCGGGGAACAGAAAACTGAATATCCTCTATAATCCTGTTCGTGCGGGCCTTTTGTTTTCATTTATTGGCTTATTGTTTGTTCTGGCATGGAGGGACTTCTTTGTGTTGCATTCGACACCAATGTGGATCTCTTCTGCGATCATCATTGCTGCTGTGATGGTCGTAATACAGCGGATACTGAAAACTACTCCCGGCATCAGCAACAAGAATTACCTGCTGATCTATTTCTTTAGCTTTCTGCTGCTCTTGCCCTGCCTTTTTGCTCCGGCTATTATTGGCTCTGTTTTAATTTTGTTGCTATGCTTTCATACCGGCCACCGCAGCGGCCTTATTCTGGCCATTATGTCTTTCGTCTTTTTTGTGTTTTTGTATTATTACGACTTAGGGTATACACTTTTAACCAAGTCGGCTATTCTGTTTGTATCAGGGCTGCTTTTTTTGCTGGCCTGGCTTGTGTTTAAAAAACAAATAAAAAATTATGAAAAGGAGTAGTGCTGTTATTATTCTTTTGAACCTGCTTCTTCTTTTAATTTACTTTAACTGGAATGTTTTTGAGAAGGAGAAAACGCTGAAGCAGGGTAAACTGGTACTGCTGGAGCTGGCGCCGGTAGATCCGCGGTCATTAATGCAGGGCGACTATATGCGACTCAGCTATTCTTTGGTGCAAAATATATCGCCGCATAAGCTGCCGAAGAGGGGGTACTGCGTGGTGCGGCTTGACGGGCATCAGGTGGCCAAAAAGGTTCGGTTTCAACAGCATAAACTCCCGCTTCATGAGGGGGAGTACCTGATAAAATACTTTTATAACGACTTCATCATTGATCTTGGAGCGGGATCTTACTTCTTTGAAGAAGGTACCCAGGCCAAATACGTGAATGCCAAATATGGGGGGGTGAGGATCGACAACGAAGGAAACAGCGTCCTCACTGGATTGTATGATAAGAGTTATAATCTGATTAAATGACCAGTCTTCCATCTATTCGTTTATCCGACTTAGCTGCCGAGGTCTTACAGGTAATTGAACAGAGCTTTGCCTCGAAGTCGTATTGGGTGATTGCTGATGTGACGAACCATACCTTTAAACAACAGAGCAACTATCACTATTTCGAGCTGGTGGAAAAGGATGCCGCATCGAATAATGTGGTTGTTAAATTTCCTGCCAGGGCATGGGGAACGGGATCGCAGAAAATAGCGCAGTTTGAAAAGCTTACCGGGCAACGGTTTGGCAATGACATCAATGTTCTTGTAAATGTATCGGTTGAGTATCACGCCACTTATGGATTGCGGCTCAGTGTAACCGGCATCGACCCTAACTTTACTTTAGGCTTGCTGGAACAACAGCGCCAGGAAACGCTTAACCGCCTCGTAAGGGAGTATCCTGATCATATTCAGCTTATTGATGGTCGTTATATTACGTATAACAGCCGGCTTCGCTTAAACAGGGTGATCCAGCGCATTGCCATTCTTTCTTCGAGCACCTCGGCCGGGTTTCAGGATTTTACGCATACGCTCGAAAATAACAATCATGCTTATCGCTTTCTTACGGATCATTATGTAGTAATGGTGCACGGTGAAAACAATGCCCGCCAGTTCGTTGATAAAATAGTGGAGGTTTATCATTCGGGGATCGCGTACGATGCAATGGTTATTATCAGAGGGGGAGGCGCCCAAACGGATTTCCTTCTTTTTAACGACTATACTGTTGGCCGCGCCATAGCGAGGTTCCCGATACCGGTGATTACAGGCATCGGGCATCAGAAAAACGAGACGATTGCCGACCTTATGGCCCATACTTCAACGAAAACACCTACGCAGGCTGCCGAGTTCATTATCGCTCATAACAGGAAGTTTGAGGAAGACCTGCTTGGTCTTCAGAAACGTTTGGTGATTAAACTGCAGCAGACTATCTCGGGGCAGTCCAGGGCGCTTGCTTTGCTTCATTCTCTGACGGTAAACTATATCCGGAATTATCTGGACGATAAAAATGAACTGCTGAACCGGCAGAATCAGCTGATTACGGGCCATTCAAAATCCTTGCTTTTTAAGCACCGATCGATTCTTCATAACCTTTCTTCGCTTGTTTCGGCTAACCCCAGGATGATAATTTATAACCGGAAGGCAGACCTGAAGAATATTTGCAGTAACTTGAGTACTTTTAACGGCTTATATCTTAAGAACAGGCAAAGCGAGTTAAATCACTATGTCTCAGTGATCAGAATGATGGCCCCTGAAAATATTATGAAGAAGGGCTTTGCCGTTATAAAGGCAAAAGGCAGGATTACGAGTAGTGCCGACGGAATTGAAAAGGGGGAGGATATCGTTATACTGTTTGCGAAAAAAGAGATTAAAGCAAAAGTAGAATCAAAAGAAAATTATGGAGGAACAGAGCTTAACTTATGAGGTGGCTTTTGAGGAGCTGAAAAGGATAGCAAAAGAGATCGAATCGGAATCTGTATCGGTGGATGTGCTGGCCGAAAAAGTGAAGAGGGCGTCTGTGCTGGTGACCTTTTGTCAGGCAAAGCTCCGGTCGGCCGAATCGGAGGTAAACAATATCATCGCCCAGATGGATCAGAATACCCGCTAGATTTCATCAAGGATAGTCTTTAGCTCCCGGATGATGGGAGTCTGGCCGGGATGGATCCTAAGCAACGCTTCTTCTGTATCAAACCATTCGGCTTTGTCTGTTTCGGGGAATGACTGCATTCTCCCTGACTTTGGGGGCCACTCTATTTCAAATTCGTTGGAGCAAATATAACATGGATCAAAGTCGGCCTCCGCAGCCCATACGGATATAGTCTTTCCACTCTTTAATCTAACGGGAGTTAAGGGAGTGAAATTTGCGCTAGCGATGGTGTTTCCCGTTTCTTCAAAGAATTCGCGCCTGGCTACTTCAAGAGGGTCTTCCCGGTCGGAATATTCACCTTTTGGGATAGACCATACTCCTGCGTCTTTTTTCAAGAAAAATGGCCCTCCTGGATGTACCAGCAATACCTGCAGGCGCTCATCTTTATAGCGATATACCAGTATTCCGGCGCTTTTCTTTGACATGTTTACCCGAATTGAAGCCTGTGTTGAGTTATAGGTTGTAAGTAGTAAGTTTTAAGTTATAAGTATAGTTGCACTTAAAACTTACTACTTACAACTAGTATACGTATAGTTATACTTACTACTTATAACTTACTACTTACGACTAAGATGATATAACCTTGTCTGTTTCTTCTCCTATTGATTGTATGACAGATGGCGACTGCTCAGAAACTTCCCTGGTTTTCCAGCGGCCGTCTGTGTCCTTGTATATCCTGGCAATAAATTTTTGATCCTGGTGAACAATGTAAGTTCCAGCTGCTATGTTCTCTTCCTGAACCTGGAGTGTCTGCTCAATGTTGTCTATAAATAGCTTAATTTCGAATGTTTGCATAATGCAAGTACAAATCTGGAATAAAATTGTTCGGGTGGCTGCTTTGCTATGCTGGAGTCGCGGGCGCTGAAAATTGATTTTGAACGCACATTTGACTTTTATACCTTTGACGTTTAAATATAACTCTATGGGAAAAAACTGGTGGAAAATACTTGCCTCAGTTCTTGTTCTTTATTCGATAATAGCAGGCTTTCTTGCCGAAGTGCCACATTTAGCTATTCTTCACGAAAGCATACGAAATCTGTATTTCCACGTACCTATGTGGTTTACGATGATTATCCTGTATCTTATATCTGTTATATACAGCATTAAATACCTGGCGTCGGGCAATGAAAACCACGACCTATGGGCCGTGGAGTGTGTGAATACCGGGATAATATTCAGCTTTCTTGGACTTGCAACAGGGATGGTATGGGGCAACTTTACATGGGGCTCTCCCTGGCCGAACGATCCGAAAATGAACAGCGCTGCTATTGCAACCCTGATGTACCTGGCTTTCCTGGTGCTTCGCAACTCTCTGGAAGAAGATCAGAAAAGAGCCCGCATATCAGCGGTCTATAATATTTTTGCTTTTCCTGTGATGATTGTGCTCCTTTTCATCCTTCCGCGTATGACCGATTCACTGCACCCCGGCAATGGAGGAAATCCCGGTTTTGGATCTTATGATCTCGACAGCAATATGCGCCCCGTTTTTTATGCAGCATGTTTGGGCTGGATACTTATAGGAGTATGGATTGCGACTATTCGTTTCCGTATAAGGAAACTGGAAAATAAAAACCTAATTTAAACTATGAAAAGAATCGTATTTACTGCTCTTATGCTATTGATTTCTGCTGTTTCTGTGTGGGCGCAGCCTGTTGAAATGGCTGATACGCTACGCGGATCGGGTAAGATCTATGTTGTAGTTGCTGTTCTTGCTGTCATTTTTATTGCCCTTATCGTTTATCTTTTTACGATAGATAGTCGTTTAAGGAAAATTGAAAAACGCAATTAATTATAAATTCTAAATATATGGCAGATACTGCAAATACAAGTTTTTTTAACGACGTCTGTTCATTTTTTGACCATGCGGCGCAATTCACAAAACATCCTGCAGGGTTACTTGACCAGATTAAAGCCTGCAACAGTGTTTATCGTTTTCGTTTTCCTATCCGTAAAGCAGGTGGTGGGGTAGAAGTTATCGATGCCTGGCGGGTAGAACATTCGCACCATATGTCGCCTACAAAGGGTGGGATCAGGTACAGTGAGATGGTGAATGAGGACGAGGTGATGGCCCTGGCCGCCCTGATGACTTACAAGTGCGCTATTGTAAACGTTCCCTTTGGCGGTGCCAAGGGCGGGATTAAGATCAATACAAAAAATTACACCATCGCTGAGCTTGAGAATATAACCAGAAGATTTACTGTCGAGCTGGTGAAGAAGAATTTTATAGGCCCTGCGATTGATGTGCCGGCACCCGACTATGGTTCGGGCGAGCGCGAGATGAGCTGGATTGCCGATACGTATTATACGATGAACCCGGGCCAGCTTGATGCTATGGGATGTGTTACCGGTAAACCTATAGCCTTACACGGCATTCAGGGTCGCCGGGAAGCGACCGGAAGAGGGGTGGCCATCGCTATCCGTGAATGCGTGGATGTTGCTGAAGATATGAAAGAACTTGGACTGACGCCCGGGATCGCCGGAAAACGCGTCATCGTTCAGGGATTAGGTAATGTGGGTTACCATACTGCTAAGTTTCTTTCGGAGCTCGGCGCTGTACTTGTAGGGTTATGTGAGTATGAGGGCGCTATTTATAACAGCGATGGGCTTAACCTGGACGAGGTGGTTGCGCATCGCAAGGATACAGGTTCCATCCTTGGCTTTAAAGGTGCCATGAGTGAGTTTAAAAATTCATCGCTGGGTTTGGAGCAGGATTGTGATATACTGGTTCCGGCAGCGCTCGAAAATCAGATCACTTCTGCTAATATCGGACGCATAAAGGCCAAGGTGATTGCCGAAGCTGCGAACGGGCCAACATCTCCGGACGCGGCCGCAGCGTTTGTGGAAAAAGGAGGTATCATTATTCCCGACATGTATTGCAATGCTGGCGGGGTTACAGTCTCTTATTTTGAATGGCTGAAGAACTTATCGCATGTGGCGTTCGGACGCATGGATAAGCGTTATGAGGAGAATGCTAATCTCAACCTGGTTACTATGGTTGAAAAGATGACAGGTGTAAGCCTTGCTCCCGACCAGCGGAGTATGATCATTAAAGGTGCGTCAGAATTAGAACTGGTCAATTCGGGTCTGGAAGATACTATGGTACGCTCTTACCACGAAATCAGAAACATTAAGTTAAGTAATAATAAAATTAGCGACCTCCGTACCGCTGCCTTTGTAGGGGCCATTGAGAAGGTGGCGATTTCTTATATGAATATGGGCATCTGGCCTTAATATTCTCCATGGATTAAAGGACAGGCTGGTTCCTGTTCTTTAATCCTATCTTTCAATTGTAAAATTCCTGTTTCTATTGCCATCAATACTCTGAATTGGTATTGATAATTTAGTAGTAGTCGTTGAGGTTTTGTAGTTTTGCAAATTAAAATCCATAAGGATAAAAAGTCGAATGAAGAAAAGTTCTATTATAGGGATTATTATTATTGCGATTGCAATTGGGGTGATAATTAGTACTTATGCGGATTCAAGTACCTACGGCAACTTTACAGAGGCGCAGGTTTCTGAAGCAGAACTTCACGTAGTAGGGCAGCTTAACAAGCAGAAGAAAGTAATTTACGATCCTCAGCAGGACGCAAACTATTTTGCTTTTTATATGCATGATAAGCAGGGCAAGGAATGCAAAGTTGTTTTCAACGGATCCAAACCGCAGGATTTTGAGCGTTCTGAAGAGATTGTGCTCACGGGGAAGATGGTTGGAGGTGAGTTTCATGCTTCCAAGATCCTCATGAAGTGCCCGTCAAAATACACTAAAGATGAAGTTGAAGTACAGGAAGTACATACAACAGCTTCGGTTAACAGGTAAATTTCTTAAATGGAGATACAATTTGCAGGAGAACACCAGCTCCCCGGAAAACTCGGACAGTTCTTTATTATACTATCTTTTGGAACAGCGCTTTTATCAGCTATTTCTTATTATTTTGCTACGATAAAAGACACTCAGGATGATTCCTGGAAGCGTATTGGCAGGATTTCAGCATGGCTAAACAGTCTTGCGGTCGTAGGAATTGGTTCCTGCCTTTTCTACATCATCTATAACCACTTTTTCGAATATCATTACGCATGGGCACATTCGTCGCGTTCATTGCCGGTCTATTACATCATTTCCAGCTTCTGGGAAGGGCAGGAAGGTAGTTTCTGGCTCTGGATGTTCTGGCAGGGGGTGTTAGCAAATATCCTGATATGGAAAGCCAAAAGCTGGGAAAGCTCAGTGATGACGACCGTGATGTTTTCGCAGGTTTTTCTGGCCTCCATGCTTTTGGGTGTTGATATCCTGGGGACCCGAATAGGAAGCTCTCCATTTATCCTTCTCAGGAACGCGGTGGAAGGCCCGGTATTTTCGCGTCCGGATTATTTAAGCCTCATACAAGATGGCAATGGTCTGAATCCTTTGCTGCAGAACTACTGGATGGTTATCCACCCGCCTACGCTTTTCCTTGGCTTTGCGTCGATGATCGTCCCCTTTGCTTATGCTGTTGCAGGGCTGTGGGAGAAACGTTATAAAGAATGGCCGACTGCGGCGCTTCCCTGGTCTCTCTTCGCTGTTATGATTTTGGGGACAGGTATTATTATGGGTTCGTTCTGGGCTTATGAGGCTCTTAATTTCGGCGGCTTCTGGGCCTGGGATCCGGTGGAAAATGCTTCTATCATTCCGTGGTTAACACTTATTGCAGGAGTGCATGTGGTACTCGCTTACAAGCACTCGGGACATTCTTATTTTACGGCTACTTTCCTGGTTCTGATAAGTTTTGTACTTGTTTTATATGCCTCATTCTTAACGAGGAGCGGCGTTCTTGGTGAAACCTCAGTTCATTCATTTACCGATCTGGGAATGTTCTGGCATCTGGTGATTTACATAATAGCTTTCGCCGTTTTAGCGATAGGCATCCTGATCGTAAGGTGGAAAGAGCTGCCTATTACTCAGAAAGATGAAGAAACCTACTCACGTGAATTCTGGTTGTTTATTGGAGCGCTTATATTGACTGTTTCCTGCATCCAGGTGATTGCGACTACATCGATTCCCGTATTTAATGCTGCTTTTGGGACGAAGGTAGCGCCTCCTTTAGATGCGATTCAGCATTATAACAAGTGGCAAACACCTTTTGCTGTATTCGTAGCGCTTATCTCAGGCTTCACTCAGTTTTTGAAATACCGTAATACCGACTCGCGGAAGTTTTATGCTTCTATAGCAGCGATATTGGTTGCTTCGGTAGTTATTACAGCAGCTTTTGTTTACATCACCAGGGTGTATACGAACTTCATGTTTATCGCACTTACATTCGCGGCTATATTTTCGATTCTTTGCAATGCGAGGATACTGGCTGATGCAATGAAAGGGAAATGGAAGCTCGCCGGCTCTTCGGTGGCTCATATTGGTTTTGCACTGCTTCTTGTGGGGGCTCTTGTGGCTGCTGCCACCAATAAAGTGATCTCGGTGAACAGTTCCGGGGTTATACCGGTTGCAGGATTTGAAAAAGCCGACAAACCGGGTGATAATCTGATGCTCTATCAGAACCAGCCTGCCCGCATGGATGGTTTTATTATCACGTATTTAAGCGATACCACTATAGGTCCGAATACATTTTATAAAATCAACTACAAGTTGCTCGACGAGGCTTCAGGCAAGATTAAAGAAGAGTTTAATCTTTATCCAAATGCCCAGCAGAATCCTAAGATGGGACTCGTTGCCTCTCCCGATACCAAGCACTATCTTACATACGACATTTATACGCATATTAATGCTGCCCCACAGCTTGAGAAGCCTTCAGAAGCCGAAGGTCACGATCATGAGGGGCATTCGGATGATGAACACTACGAAAAGCCTTCGACTCACCAGGTCTCGCCGGGCGACACCGTACGTGTCAGAAACGGTTACATCCTTGTTAAAGGCATAAACAGAAGCGCTACTATCGCTAAAATACCGCTGGAAAAAGGGGATGCTGCAGTAGCCCTTCAGTTAGAGGCGGTGGTGAATGGCCGCACATATCCAGCTGAACCATTGTTTCTGATTAAAGGTGGCAACAAGTTTGATTTTGCAAAATCACTGGAAGAAGCGGGTCTTAAACTTCGTTTTCCAAACATTTATCCCGACAAGCAGAAATTTGAGTTAATGGTATACCAAAAACCGGAGCCGCCAAAAAAATGGGTAGTAATGAAGGCGATTAAATTTCCTTATATCAATTTATTCTGGGGAGGAACCATTATTATGGTGATAGGATTCCTGCTCTCTATTTTCAGAAGGAGTAAGGAAAGTAAGACTGTTTAATGATGAAGGTTATCCTGATAGGAAGCGGTAATGTTGCTACCCATCTCGGTGGGGCGTTAAAAGCGGCTGGTCATGATATCCTACAGGTTTGGAGCAGGAATGCGAATCATGCCTCGGCACTTGCCAGCCTTTTGTCTGCCGTTCCGATCGATAATTTAGATGATTTAAACGATAACGGGGATATTTATATATTATCCGTAGCCGACGATGCCATCGCTGATATGGCTTCGGATTTTCCTTTTAAAGATAAATTGCTGGTACACACTTCTGGCACAACAGAGCTTGATGCTATAAAAAGCGGATCATCCCTGACGGGAGTGTTTTATCCCTTGCAAACATTCTCGAAGCAAAAGCCTATAGACTTCAGGAATATTCCGATTGTGGTTGAAGGCAGCTCCGAATCGATATCATCATTGCTGCTCTCTTTAGCGTCGGATATTTCAGACAAAACAGAGGTTGTTAATTCAGAAAAAAGAAGGGTGCTGCATCTTGCCGCCGTCTTTGCCTGTAATTTTAGTAATCATCTCTATGCGATTGCCGGGGAGATCCTGGCTGAACAACAGCTGAACTTCGACCTAATCCGCCCGCTGATAGCCGAAACTGCGGCTAAAGCGCAGGTCTATGCTCCGTCGCAAGTACAAACCGGACCGGCCGCAAGAAAAGACTTTGGTACAATGGAAAGACATCTCTTGTATCTTGAAAACAAGCAGGAGTGGTACAAGATATACAAGGTGCTTAGTGAAAGCATTGTTAACAACACGCAATGATATTTTACAATATAATATGTTCCTCACAAAGATAAAAGACATAAAGGCGTTTATTCTGGATATAGACGGAGTACTTACCGATGGAACCGTACATGTGACCGAGACCGGTGAGCAACTACGACGTTTTCACGTGAGGGATGGATATGCTATGCAGAGAGCGGTGAAAAACGGCTACTTGATATGCGTTATTTCGGGTGGAAAATCGGCCAGTGTGGTTTTGCGGTTAAAGGGCCTTGGAGTTACCGAGGTTTACCTTGGTGTGGATAAGAAGCTGGATGTATATAATGAATTTATAAAACAACATTCCCTTTCGCCTGAGCAGGTGCTTTATATGGGAGACGATATTCCGGATATTCCTGTAATGAAAGTTGCCGGGCTTCCGGTATGTCCTGCGGATGCGGTAGAAGAGGTGAAGGCTGTGAGCTTGTATATCTCTGGTAAAGAGGGGGGCAGCGGCTGCGTGAGAGATGTTATTGAAAAAGTATTAAAGATACAGGGTAAATGGATTGATCTGAGTCCCACGGCTGCAGACGACTCTATTACCTCTGCCTGAAAAAGTATATGACGGAAAAAGATATCGCACCTATCATACTGGCTTCTAAATCGCCAAGAAGGCAGGAGCTTCTTACATTAATGAATATCCCTTTCAGGATTGCACTGAAAGATGTAGATGAGACTTATCCCGAGGAATTAAGTCCGGCACAAATAGCGGTTTATATAGCTGAAAAGAAGGCCAGAGCTTTTGACGAATCGCTTACAGGCGATGAGGTTGTTCTTACTGCAGACACTATTGTGTGCGTTGATAGTTTAATTCTCGGAAAACCTGAAGATGAAACACATGCATTTGAAATGCTGTCTCTTCTATCGGGAAGGAAGCATGAAGTGTACACCGGAGTAGCTCTGATGAATAAAAGCGGGCTTCATTCTTTTTATGAAGCTACTGACGTCTATTTTAGAAACTTAAGTCCTGAGCAGATAAAGTATTATATAGAGACCTATAAGCCGCTGGACAGGGCCGGTTCTTATGGTATTCAGGATTGGATAGGACTAATAGGAATCGAAAGAATCACAGGCTCCTATACGAACGTTGTTGGTTTACCTACCGAACGGCTTTACCGGGAACTTTTGTCTATGTGAGTCTCCATGCTTTATCTTTAACAACTAAGCTTCGATCTGGTCAAACAGGAGCCCTTCTCTTAACGAATAGGCAGACATGGCTATTTCGGGTATATGAAGCTCATCCACTATATAAGAAGTTAAGATGGCTGAGACAACTATCATATCTACACGTACCGGAATAATCGCTTCATTGGCTTCGCGTTCAGCGTGAGTTGATTTGAGTATATCGTTTATAACCGAATGGAACTGCCCGTTTTGAAAAAAGAAATTTGTTCCGTCGTACGATACCCTATGCTCATTAAATTTATCAATTGCCAGGGCAACAAAAGTTTCAAAAGCTCCGGCTGAACCGATTAGAAGCTGCGGTTTGAAAATATGGGCGTTAATCTTCAGGTCGTTAAGCTGCTCATCCAAATATTGATGAATGGCAAGAATGTCTGACTCTGAAATGGGGTCAGAGTGATGAAAAAGATCCATCAGCTTGGCGGCGCCGATAGGATAGCTTTTTTTATGAACGACTTCGTGCTTGTCACAAAAGATAAATTCGACGCTTCCTCCGCCAATGTCAGTAATCAATCCGGACTCCGAAAGGTCAATAGCCCTCCTTACTCCTTTATAGATTAATTCGGCTTCGCGTCCGCCATCAATTATCTCAATTGCTATCCCTGTCTCTTTTTTTACCTGTTCGATAAAGTCTGCGGCGTTAGAAGCGTTTCGCAGGGCCGCAGTTCCCACTGCGTGAACTTCGTCGGGATTATATTCGTTTATTATCGACTGAAAGGAGCGTAAGGCTTCAATCCCCCGTTTAAACGCCGCCTCTGTAATGAACCCATTGGTAATGCCGCCCTCACCCAGCTTAGCATCACGTTTCTCTACAATCAGTTGCTGATCGATCCGGCTGTTGACGGTATCAGCTATCAGCAGATGGAAAGTGTTGGTTCCGAGGTCGAGTACTGCAATACGCCTTTTCATAGTATAAATTGTTTAAGAGGTTAACTTCAATAGTTCATCAAGGATCTTTTCTTTAAAGTGAATACGGTCTTCTATTATTCCTGATGCACTGTAATATAACATCGCATTGAAACCTCTGGTATCGCCGCTATCACGAATATCCGTTCTTACGATTATTACAGGGATATTTTTAGCAAAGGCATAACCGCATTCCCAGCAGGTTCCGCTGTCGGCATCAGCGCCATCAAGAATCGCAACGACAGCAGAAGCCGATTCAACGCCATTTTTGCAAAGGGTAAAGATTTCTTCAGTAGTTTTATTCAGACATGCTGCCTGGGGCAGGAAAACATTGCATCCCTTTTCAGTAAGCCATTCAGATAGTTCCAGATTGAACTTCATTTCTGCTGCTGAGAATAAAGGGCCCGCAAGATAAATTGATATCATTCAGTACAAGTTAATAATAGTGACAAAAATAAGAATCAGACAATAAAAAAAGCCACCATTGGTGGCTTAAAGTAGCTATTATAGTTAATAATCTAAAATTTTAATTTACAGGGAAGCTATTCAAAATACTCTTTCATACGCTCGAAGAAACTTTTTTCATGTTTTCCGGGCTGCGGCTTGAAATTTGGCGAATTGTTAAGCTTTTCGAGTAAATCACGTTCTTCTCTTGAAAGAGCTTTAGGCGTCCAGATATTTACGTATATAAGCTGGTCACCGCGATGGTATGAATTCACTTCAGGAACCCCTTTGCCCTTCAGCCGAAGGATTTTGCCTCCCTGAGTGCCTGGTTCAATTTTGATCTTGGCTTTACCGTCAATAGTAGGCACTTCAACACTTGCCCCGAGAACAGCATCCAAAAAGCTGATATGAAGATCATATACAACGTTATTGCCTTCGCGTTGCAGTGTCTCATGCGGGATCTCTTCAACAAGAATGATCAGGTCACCCGGTATACCACCGTTAGGAGCCGCGTTGCCTTTTCCGCTCATTGAGAGCTGCATGCCTTCGCTAACACCTGCAGGGATATTGATACTAATAGTTTCTTCGCCACGCACTACACCGTCTCCGTGACATGCATGACACTTAGAAGTTATCTGGGTACCTGTTCCGTTACAGGTAGGGCAGGTGCTCGTAGTCTGCATTTGGCCGAGGATAGTATTTGTCACTCTTCTTACAGAGCCACTTCCGCCACAGGTATTACAGGTATGGAAAGACGAGCGGTCTTTAGCTCCGGTGCCATCGCAGGTGTGGCACACCACAAGCTTATTTACTTTTATCTTTTTCTCTGTGCCTTTTGCTATCTCCTCAAGGTTCAGTTTTACTTTTATTCTAAGATTACTGCCCCGGGCCATCCGACGGGAGCCACCGCCTGAAGAACTGCCGCCGAAAAAGCTTTCAAACGGACTGCCGCCTCCGAATATATCGCCAAACTGACTGAAGATGTCCTCCATGTTCATATGACCACCGCCATAGCTGCCGGCGCCTGATGTTCCTGCGTGGCCAAACTGATCGTAACGCTGCTTTTTCTCAGGATTGCTGAGAACTTCGTATGCCTCGGCTGCTTCTTTGAATTTTTCTTCAGCCTCTTTGTCTCCCGGGTTTTTATCGGGATGGTATTTTATCGCCAGCTTACGGTATGCTTTCTTGATTTCATCCGCAGTTGAACTTTTAGAAACACCTAAAATATCGTAAAAATCTCTCTTTGCCATTTTAATTTCCTACCACAACTTTTGCGAAACGGATCACCTTATCATTAAGGAAGTATCCCTTTTCTACTTCATCTATTACTTTCCCTTTCATCTCGTCTGAAGGAGCAGGAATGTTTGTAATGGCTTCGTGAAGGTCTGCATCAAACGCTGATCCTATTGATTCCATTTCTTTTAATCCTTTTTGAACCAGGATGTTTTTGAGTTTGCTGTGTACCAGGTTAATACCCTCTTTTACAGCAGCCACATCAGAGGCACTTTCCATCGATTTTAGGGCACGTTCGAAGTCGTCGAGCACAGGAAGAAGACTTTGTAAAACGTCTTTGCCTGCAGTTTGAAGCAGGTCTATCCGTTCTTTTGTAGTACGTCTTTTAAAATTATCGAACTCGGCATATAAGCGAAGGTATTTGTCGTTTGCCTCTGACAAATCAGCACGTAGTTTTTCTTCTTCAGAGGGTTTTGCTGCTGCAGGTTCTCCGGTATTTTCATCCGGGTTTTGGTTATCAGATACAGGGTTTTCAGTCCCGTTATCTTGTTTCAGCTCCTGCTCAGCCTCGTTTTGAGCTGTATTTCCTGGTGAAGGTTCTTCTTCTCTATTTTTCTTCTTGTTTTTCAACATATCTGAAAAGTTCATAATAAATGGATGTGGCAAATCTTTTGCCATTAGTTAAAAACAGTCAAGGTGTCATGGATATTGCGTTTCTGCTTGTCAGCATTTCATGCCTTCAGCAAGCGCTATACCATCGTAACATCCTCAATTACCCTTCCGTTTTCGCATTTGATAATACGGGAAGGGAAGGTGCGAATAAGATGATAATTGTGGGTGGCCATCAGAACTGCTGTTCCTGAACGGCTGATCTCTTTAAGGAGCAGCATTACCTCTTCGGAAGTTTCAGGGTCGAGATGACCTGTTGGCTCATCTGCCAGGATGATTTCGGGATCGTTCAGCAAAGCCCTTGCAACAACAACGCGCTGCTGTTCTCCGCCCGACAATTCATGAGGCATTTTCTTTACTTTAGAGCGGAGGCCGACTTTTTCCAGAACATCACGGATGCGTTCGTTAATGAGTTTGTTGTCTTTCCAACCTGTCGCTTTCATTACAAACTGCAGGTTGTCTTCCACTGTTCTGTCTGTAAGAAGCTGAAAATCCTGGAAAACAATTCCAAGTTTCCTTCGCAGATAAGGAATATCTTTTTCTGAGAGCTTTTTCAGGTCAAAGCCTCCTGCATGTCCTTCTCCCGATCCCACGCCGATCTCACCGTATATTACTTTCATTAAACTGCTTTTCCCCGAGCCGGTTTGGCCGATGAGGAAAACAAATTCCCCTTTATCAATATGAAGGTTGACATCAGAAAGAACTAGATGGTTCTGCTGATAAATGTCAACGTTGTGAAGTCGTATAATGGTATTCCCAATCATATTAAAGTTCTAATTTCATTATTTTCCCAAACGGAAGTTCATTGATCAGGTTCATAATGTCGTCGATCCTGTCTCCCAAACCTATTTTTGTTAAAGTTTTATCGGGCCTGTCAACCCGGAAGTAAGCCAGTAAAGTAAATTCCTCGTCACGCAGTTGCACGTAATCGGGAATTTTGGCTACGCCTTTTACTTTAATGATGTACATGGTCCAAAGTTAAGCTTTTCCCTCAAATTGAGCCTCCCTGATTAGAATTATAAAGTTAGAAGAAACTGAATAGTATTTATGTTGTCAGCGTAATCCCAGAGTCGTGGTTTCTGACTGCAACCGAAGCCTACCTGCTGGACGGGGAGTTTCAAATCTACATTACCTGTGATGCATTGAATTTCATCGGTCTTAGTCTCAATTGTTTTTTCCAGACTTGCCAGGTCCTGATATTCGTCATAATACAATGTGGCGAGAGGCGAACTTAGAGAGTCTGGCGCTTTCTTAAGAAGCAGAAATCCATTGTCGAGATGATGCTCCAGATTCACCAGAAAGATCGATTTGTTATAATCGTAGTTATTATTGTACTTGTGGTGGTTGATTACCTCTTTGAAGCTTTCAATCGCTTCGAAGAAAAATGTAAAGTCGTAGCCTTGGGGGACATACAATTTAGAAACGTTCCGGCAGCCCAGACCGTAATAGTCGAATATGTCATTTCCTAAACAGCGAAGCTCTTCCCCGCTTTCGTCGCCGGTTAGTATAGCAACACTGTTTCGGTTCTTACGTATGATATGGGGTACATTCTTAAAATAGTATTCAAAATAACGAGAGGTGTTGTTACTCCCTGTTGCGATTACTGCGTCGAAATTTTCAAGTCTTTCAGTATATCTGATCTGCCTGCCGAAGGAGGGCTCTATTTCCACAAGTTTACTTAGAATGTGAGGAGTTAGATGCTTGTCCTGCGATGAGAGTTTTATGAGTGCTGTATGGCCAGCCGCCAGCACACACAGAATATCGTGAAAGCCAACCAGAGGAATATTCCCCGCGAGCACCAGTCCAACTGTTTTTTGTTCGGAACGGACTGCTTTGTCATCACGTTTTCGGAATTCTGCTTCTTCATTTTTAAACCAGGTATCTATATCCGTTTCGTTAAGCATCGAACCAATAGCTGTCACTGCTTTTTTAGTCTGTTCTGGCGTAAACCAGGCATTGTAGTGTTTAGCAGCATTTACAAGATGCTCCAAATCATTATCATAGGAAAGTAAATACTGTCCTAACCGTGTAAAAGCTGTTCTTATTTGAGGAGTGAATATGGTTGTCATAAAGTTAAAATCAAGAGATTGTATTATATTTGCAATGTTTTTGCTGATATGAGGCAAAATTAAGTTAAGGAAAAGACTTTTTAGACATGGCGATTAAAATAACGGATGAATGTATAAATTGCGGAGCATGCGAACCTGAATGCCCCAATAATGCGATATATGATGCTGGTGCTGCGTGGCGTTTTTCTGATGGAACATCTCTTCGTGGTGTTATTGATTTTGGAGACGGTACCACGCTGGATGCAGAGGAATCTCAAACTCCTATTTCTGATGAATTTTACTATATAGTGTCAGACAAATGTACTGAATGCAAAGGATTTCACGATGAGCCTCAGTGCGCTGCTGTGTGCCCCGTAGATTGCTGTATTGATGATGAGGATGTGCGTGAAACAGAAGAAGAGCTGCTTGCGAAGAAAGCATGGCTTCACATGGAAGACTAAGGTAGTATACAAATACATAAAAAAAGCGGAACCTGCATTCCGCTTTTTTTATGCTTTTTATTCCTCTTCGTCCTTATTATTCGGAATTATCAGAACGGGGCATTTCGCCTTTCTGGCTACTTTTTCAGCCACGCTTCCCGAGATAAAATGATCAAAGCCTGTACGCCCATGCGTGCCGACGATTACAAGATCAGCTTCCCATTCATCAGCAGTAAGCAGAATCTCCTCTTTTGGATTACCTAATTTATGAAAGGTATACGTAGTAATACCATTTCCAAAAGTATCCGCAATCCGGTCAAGGAGTTTTTTCCCCGACTCATCCTGAGCCTGGATCACGTCAGGCATAACTACAGGAGCCTCGTTAAGCATGGGATCTGTAATATAGGGAGTGGAAACCGGGATATCATTTACATGCAATAAGGCAACCACAGCATCCAGCTTTCTGGCAAGGTCATAACCATAACTGGCCACCTGGTTAGAATAGCGGCTGTCTTCTACAGCTATCAATATCTTATGCAGTTTATTTAGGCTTTTCATATCTATATTTTTTATATAGTTAAAACACTTAATACTATGGTTAAGTTTTAATTACGAATTTTTTGATATTTGTATTAAATATTATGACAGATTCCCAGTTTGGCGTATGCCATTTATCTCTCGTTCCGGTAAGGGCAGAGTCTTCAGATAAAAGTGAAATAACTTCCTATGTATTGTTCGGCGATTGCTTTGAAGTTCTGGAACGCGCAGGTAACTGGGCCCTGATTCTTACAGCTTTTGACAAGTACGCTGGTTGGATTGATATTAAGCAATACATTAGCATATCAGCGGAACAATATGAAACGTATTCAGAGCGGTCACGTATTCTGGGTTGTGCCGTTTATCAGCCGCTTATGAAAGTTGCAACAAGCGAGTTGCTGTATCTTTTGGCAGGCAGTAGTATTCCCCCGCTTAATGAAAATAGCTTTTATCTGAATACCGAGGAATATCGGTTTGTTACTTTACCTCTCTTCGCTGTAAAAGACCATTTTGCAGAGCATGTTGCTTCATATGCAAGGTTTTTTCTTCAGGCACCCTATTTATGGGGGGGCAAGTCTCTTTTCGGTATCGATTGTTCCGGTTTCACCCAAATGGTATTTAAAATGTTAGGTATTACACTCAAACGGGATGCCTGGCAACAGGCAGAACAAGGTAAGGCTGTGAATTTTCTTCAGGAATCGAAAGCAGGCGACCTCGCTTTTTTTGATAATGATGAGGGCCGGATTATACATGTTGGCATCATGCTCGGTGAGAACGAGATCATTCACGCATCAGGCCATGTTAAAATAGATTCAATAGACGATCAAGGTATTTATAGCTCGGATCTTCAGCGACACACTCATAAGTTGCGCATAATTAAAAGATTTATTTAATCTCCCACCTCATAATCATCCGATCGTCGCTAACCGAAATAAGTGAACCATCTTTTGTATTCCAGTTTAACTTATTGACCGAATGGGAATGCGCTTCTATCCCTTTTTCCCTGCTTATGATTTTAAGTAGCCGGAAGCTGTCAGCACTCCATATTTTGATGCTTTTATCCTGACTGGCGGTTGCGAAATAAGTTCCGCTTGGATTAAACTTAATGTCATAGATGGCGAACATATGAGCTGTAATACTGTCCTTAAGTTCAAAATCTTTTACGCCCCATACATTCAGTTTAGCATCGCGCCCTCCTGACAGGAGGAGTTCACCATCAGGAGAAAATGCAAGACTTGTTACCGGCATAGTATGAAGGTGCAGCTCCTTTAACAGGGAATAGTCCGTAACATTAAATATTCTGATGGTGTTATCTTTGCAGCCGAAAGCGACCATACTCTCGTCGGGACTTATGGCCATACAACGTATTGTGTCGTCGGAGATCTTAAACCGATAAATCAGTTCGGTAGTATTAAGGTTAATAACAGAAACGGTTCCGTCTTCTGATGCAGCCAATAATTCGTTTTTTCGGTGTACAAAAGACAAGGCAAACACCGGAAGCCGATGGTTATTGAGCACCGCAATAACTTTGTTTTCTTCGAAGCTGTAAAGGCTAACTTGTCCGCTTCGTTCTCCAGCAGCAAGCCATAAATGATCAGGAGATATCAGCAAGGAGTAAACGGATGTCTTTACAGGCATCAGCACTTTGACATGTCCGGGATCATCGAAACTCCATTGTACAACTCCTTTGTCGTTTCCGGCGGTGTAGAAATAGCCGGTCTCCGGAGAAGATTCTATAGTATATATGGGATTCTGATGCCCTGAAAGCGCCGCAATACGTTTTATTTCCATAGTATTCCCGCTACTTATGCCTGTTTTCCAGATTTTCAGCGATAGTCTTCAGGCTAATATTCTTTTCTCTCAAAAGTACCAACAGGTGGAAAAACAGGTCGGATGATTCGTTAATCAAATCCTCTTCCGTTTGATTCAGCGCCGCCACCACGGTTTCCACACCTTCTTCGCCCACCTTTTGTGCTATCCTGTTAATGCCTTTTTTATGCAGACTATTAACATATGAGCCTTCCAGAGGGTTTTCATACCGGTCGGCAATAATCTGCTCCAGTTTAAACAGAAAGTTCTGATTCAGATCAGTAGAGAAGCAGCTTCTGGATCCGGTATGACAAGTTGGGCCGACAGGATTTACTTTGACAAGCAGTGTATCATTGTCGCAGTCTATATGAATACTCTTTACATTAAGATAGTTGCCGCTTTCCTCACCTTTTGTCCATAACCGGTTCTTCGTGCGCGAGAAGAACGTTACCTTGCCTTCCTGGCTGGTTTTCTGAAAAGCTTCATCATTCATGTACCCAAGCATAAGCACTTCGAGAGTCTGTTCATCCTGAATAACCACCGGAACCAGTCCATCTCCTTTATTAAAGTCTATTTCCATTCTTTTTTTATAATTTTATAGAGAACGCAGGGTTCGTTGTCTAAATCGATGTCCCTCACGTATTTTAACCCTATTTTTTTCAGTACATTAATTGATGCCGTGTTTTCCTTTGCCGCATGTCCAATAATCTCTTCCAAATGAAGAACACTAAATCCGAACGCCAAACTAGCACGTGCCGATTCAGTAGCATACCCCTGTCCCCAATAACATTTTTTCAGCCTATAGCCAACGTCGGTTTCGTTGGTATCGGGATGATATTTCAAGCCGCACCATCCAATATAGTCGCCGGTTGACTTAAGGAACATGTTTAGCCTTCCCATGTTGTACCGGTCATATTGATCATAATTTAAAATAAGCTTTTCTGCTTCTGTTATATCAGCGAAGGCTCTGTCTCCTGTAAAGCGAATAACATCGGGGTCTCTATTAAGAGCGACCATCTCTGCGGCATCCGACAATTGCATCGGCCTCATTATCAGTCGTGAGGTTTCCAGATTTAATAGCATCCTTAAATCCTTGCTTCAATGTTTTGTTGCTTCAGCTTGGCCTTTAGGTTCGGAATCAGGATCTCTCCATAATGAAATACCGAAGCCGCCAGCGCCGCATCTACGTTTGTTTGCTGAAATACGTCAATAAAATGCTGAACGTTTCCAGCACCTCCGGATGCAATCAACGGAATGGACAGCGAGTAGTTGATCTTTTTAAGCAAAATATTGTCAAAGCCGCCTTTAGTTCCATCGTGATCCATGGATGTAAGAAGGATCTCTCCGGCGCCGCGATCTTCTACTTCTTTTATCCATTGTTCGGTTTCGATACCTGTGGGTATTCTGCCGCCATTAAGATGTACAAGATTTTTTCCATTTACCGATTTTGTATCTACCGCAACAACAACGAACTGCTTTCCAAATGCGGCAGCAAGTTCGTTCACTAACCCCGGGTTTCGAACAGCTGCTGAGTTAATAGAGATCTTATCAGCGCCCGAATTGAGGAGTATATCGGCGTCTGTTATTTCATTGATGCCTCCTCCGATAGTAAATGGAATATTAATCTGACGCGCAACCGCTTTTACCAGCTCCGCCATTGTTTTGCGCCGTTCGTGCGTAGCTGTAATATCGAGAAAGACGAGTTCGTCGGCCCCCTGTTGCGAATATTGCCAGGCAAGTTCCACCGGATCTCCGGCGTCCCTTAAATCAACAAAGTTGACTCCTTTAACGGTGCGGCCATCTTTAACGTCCAGACATGGAATAATCCTTTTTGCAAGTCCGCCACCACCAGTGGGTAGGCTCTCAACAAGATCGACTTGCGAAGCCTCCAGTTTGTCGCTGTTTAAAGTTCGCGGACTCGCGGTCATATGTTTAGTATTAATTTCTTTCATAATTGACCGCTTATTGAAGCTCATCAATTTACTTTAGCAAAAGAATTTACTTTATTACGTGTTAAGTTACCGTTTTAAAATTCACGGTTTATACTTATAACTTACAACTCGTCTAAAACGAGATCAGCGATTTGAGGTTCCAGTCCTGAATTTCCTCTATCGTGATATGACCTTCATAGATGGCTTTCCCTACAACACACGCTTCAACTTTAATTTCCTGTAACGCCTTTATATCATCCATTGAGCTAATCCCTCCTGAAGCTATCAACTTAATAAAGGGAGAATGTTCCATTAACTTTTTATATAAGTCTAGACCCGCGCCGGCAAGTTTTCCATCTTTATTAATGTCGGTGCAAAGAAATCTGAAGAAGCCGAGGTTCAGGCAGGAATCCACGTAGTCCATTAGTCTTATTGGGGAGCTTTCCATCCAGCCCGAATATTTAATGACTTCATCTAAAACGTCGATAGCTACTACAACCTGGTCCGAGCACTGTTCTTTGCCGCACACCGCCTTGCTTAGTTGCGTGAGAAAATCCGGGTTGGTAATTGCCTGAGTTCCTACGATTACCCGGTGTATGCCTGCGGCAATCAATTCTTTAACCATTTCTATACTACGAACACCGCCGCCATACTGAACTTTCATGTCGGTTTTGTGAATAATATCAAAAAGGTATTCCTGATTACTAAAGTCGCCTTTCGCGCCGTTTAAATCGATTATATGGACAAATTCGGTACCATTTGACTGGTACTTCTCTATCATTTCTTCCAATGTTACATCGTAAAATGTAGCCTGCTCGTAGTTTCCTTCACGTAAACGGACAACTTTTTTGTCCAGAATATCAATTGCCGGGATGATGTACATATGTTTCTATAGTTCTGAAAAGTTTTTAAGTATCAGTTCTCCAGCTTCACCGGATTTCTCAGGATGAAACTGAACACCGTAAAAATTGTTTTTTTTCAACGCAGCAGAAAATTTCAAGCCGTACTCTGAAAAAGCGAGTGTAAATGTAGAATTAAATTCAATAAAATAGGAATGTACAAAATAAAAGTAAGTTCCATTCTGAATATGCTTAAATAATTCATTCTCAAATTGCAAGCAAACTTTATTCCATCCTGTATGCGGAACTTTAATTTTCAGATCCTCTGTAAAGTGAAGTGTTTTAACAGGAGCAATATTAAGAAGATCAGCCATCCCTTCTTCAGAAAATTGAGTGAGCAGCTGCATTCCTACACAGATGCCGAGTACAGGACGGGTTGTTGATTTTATTTTTTCAACCATGCCGCTTTCTGTTAGTTTTTCCATTGCTGCGCCTGCGTGACCAACGCCAGGAATGATATAACGATCGTACTTCTCAAAGTCGTCCGGCGAATAAATCATTCCATATTGAATGTTCTGTCTTTCCAGCGCGGCCGTCAACGAAAAAATGTTGCCTGCACCATAACTGATAATTCCTATGGTACTAGTATTTCCGCTTGCAGGAGTCATCTGTTCGTTGTTGTCTTCAGTCATCTGTTTCGTTCTTATAACTATAACAAACCCTTTGTACTGGGTAACTGCATGTTATTTACGTCGCGTTTAACCGCCATTTTTATTGTCTTGGCAAACACCTTAAAGATAGCTTCTATTTTATGATGCTCATTGTCGCCTTCGGCTTTAATATTCAAGTTGCACTTCGCTGCATCGCTAAACGACTTGAAAAAGTGAAAGAACATCTCTGTAGGCATCTCTCCAACCTTTTCCCGTTTAAATTCCGCGTCCCACACGATCCAGTTTCTCCCGCCAAAGTCAATCGCCACCTGGGCAAGACAGTCGTCCATCGGAAGGCAGAACCCATATCGCTCAATTCCACGTTTGTCTCCCAATGCTTTGGCAATAGCTTCGCCAAGGGTTATACCTGTGTCTTCAATAGTATGATGTTCATCAATATGAAGGTCTCCCTTTGCAACGATTTCCAAATCTATACTTCCGTGCCGTGCAATTTGTTCGAGCATATGATCAAAAAAATGTAGGCCGGTAGAAATTTTTGCGTTTCCCTTGCCGTCAAGATTGACTTTTATATAGATGTCAGTCTCTTTGGTGGTGCGTCTGTGTTCTATTTCTCTTTTCCCTGCCTTGAGGAATTCGTAGATATCCTTCCACGATGTTGTTTCCAATGCCAGGCAGGTTCCCAGTTCCGCCGCTTTCTCCTCTATTTCGTCAGCTCCAAGTGTTATATCCTGCTTAAGCCATATAGCCTTGGCTCCCAGGTTCCTGGCAAGCACTACATCAGTGATCCGGTCGCCTATGACATAGGAATCAGCCATGTCGTATTTCGTTGTGTCGAGGTAGTGTAATAAGAGTGCAGTCCCCGGTTTCCGGGTAGGGGCATTTTCGTGTGGGAACGTCCGGTCAATTAGTACTTCCTTGAAATAAACACCTTCGTTTTCAAAGGATTTTATAATGAAGTTGTGTACAGGCCAGAAATTTTCTTCAGGATGTGAACTCGTCCCTAATCCATCCTGGTTCGTTACCATTACCAGGTCGTAATTTAGCTCTTCAGATATTTTTGACAGGTATTTAAAACACTCAGGATAGAATTGGAGCTTGCTGAACGAGTCTACCTGATAATCATCCGGCTCCAGAATCATCGTTCCGTCGCGGTCGATGAATAATACCTTCTTTTTGGTGTTAACGCTTGTGTCCAGGTTGTTTGTCATTTTAATCAGTCCTGAAATTTTTTAAGGGTTTCTGATAATATCGTATTCTCTTCCGGCGTGCCAATGGTAATGCGGAGACATCCTTCGCACAGGATCACTTTTGAACGGTCACGCACAATAATACCATGCTGAACAAGGAACTCATATATAGCCCTTGCATTTGTTGTTTTTACCAATATAAAATTGGCATCCGAAGGATAGATCTTTTCAACAAATGGCATCAGCATGAGTTGGGCCGAAAGCGTCTCCCGTTGTTGAATAGTTTCACGAATCCACTCGTTTACCTTCTCAACATTATTTAAAGCATCAAGTGCGAGTTCCTGAGATGCCTGATTGATATTATAAGGAGGTTTCACCTTGTTGAAAACACCAATAATTTCTTCGCTTGCAAAAGCCATTCCTATTCTCAGCCCGGCAAGACCCCAGGCTTTGGAAAGTGTTTGCAGAATGACCAGATTGCTGTATTCTGTGAGTTCCTGGATGAACGTTTTTTGTTTAGAGTAATTGATGTAAGCTTCATCGATAACTACCAGTCCCTGGAAGTTCGCAAGTACGGTTTCAATATCTTCCCTGTAAAGGGAATTCGCCGTGGGGTTATTGGGCGAGCAGATAAAGATAATTTTTGTATTTGGATCTATAGCCTCTGCAATGCCTTCAAGATTTAGCTGGTAATTTACTGTTAGAGGAACTTTCTTTACAGCAACATCGTTGATGTTGGCCGACACCTCATACATTCCATATGTAGGAGGGAGGGTGATTACATTGTCAATTCCCGGGCGGCAGAAGGCCCTGAACAGGATATCTATAGCTTCATCGCTGCCATTTCCCAGAAAAATATTCTGCGGCGGGACTCCCTTTATTTCACTCAGCCGTTTTTTTACCACGTATTGAAGAGGGTCGGGGTAACGGTTATATGGTGTATCCAGGGGTGATCCAAAGCTGTTCTCGTTAGCATCAAGGAATACCGATGCTTCTCCCTGAAACTCGTCTCTGGCAGATGAGTACGGAACCAGGTTTTTTATGTTCGTTCTCAGTATGTTGTTTAAATCAAATTTCATTTTATAAATTATTAGCCATTAGCCCTGGCAATAGAACATAGAATCTTTTCTTACCGTTCTTTCACCCTTTTATTATCAGCCCTTTCTCAGGGTCATCGCATTTTTATGTGCATGAAGGCCTTCCAGCTCAGCAAGCGTTTCAACCGCTGTGCCGATGTTTCTGATCCCTTCTGCAGACAGATGCTGAAAGGTGATTTTCTTAACAAATGAGTCAAGGGAAACGCCGGAGTATGATCGTGCATAAGCGCTTGTAGGCAACGTGTGATTAGTTCCTGAAGCATAATCTCCGGCACTCTCGGGAGTAAGATTACCTAGAAATACCGAACCTGCGTTGTTTACTTTCGGTATAAGTTTATCCCAATGATCAGTTGCCAGAATAAGGTGCTCAGGAGCGTAAACATTGCTGAACTCCATTGCTTCCTCAATATCTTTTGCTAAAATGACGTAAGAGTTTCGAATAGCTTTTGCTGCTATATCTTTTCTTGGCAATACCTCAATCTGTTTTTTTAATTCTTCAATGGATCGTTTTATAACCACATCTGATGTAGCAACAAGTACAGCCTGCGAATCAGCGCCATGCTCGGCCTGTGCCAAAAGATCGGCAGCAACGTAAGCAGGGTTACAGGTTTCGTCGGCTATCACAAGCACTTCCGACGGACCCGCCGGCATGTCAATGGCGGTAAGTGACGTCGACTGAATGATTGTTTTTGCTCTCGTTACATACTGATTTCCGGGTCCGAATATCTTGTCGACTTTCGGAATGCTTTCGCTGCCATAGGCCATTGCGGCAACAGCCTGCGCGCCGCCGCACAGATATATCGCTTCGATGCCAAGTAACGATGCTACGTAAGCAAGATAACAATTGATCAGACCGCCCTTTTGCGGTGGTGAACATACAACGATTTCGCTGCAGCCTGCAATCTTAGCTGGTATACCAAGCATAAGGAATGTGCTTGGCAGCACTGCAGAACCTCCTGGAATATACAAGCCCACTTTTTCTATCGCTCTTACTTCCCTCCAGCACGTTACCCCAGGCATCGTTTCTACTTTACCCTCGGCATGCAGCTGACTTTCGTGGAATTTCCAGATATTCCTGTAAGCGATGTCTATGGCATTTTTTTCATCTTCAGAAATAGAAGAGGCAATGGTTGCAATGTCATCTTTACCCAGCTTTATATCTGTAAGCTTCACTCCGTCAAACCGTTCTGAAAGCTCAAGCAGCGCCTGATCGCCACGATGTTTTACATCGGCGATGATTGTTTCTACACTTGAGCTGATGCTGTTATCGGCGTCGGGATTTCTTATAACAAGGTTAGCAATATCAATCGTCGTTAAATCACTATATACATAGATATCCTTAAAGTCTATGGTATTGTTAACACCCTGTGTAGTCGAATTTGTCGTTTCTTCCATGTTTCTTCAGTCGGTATTCCTTCTGTTAATACATTATGGCAGAAAGGCTGCCATTAAAATGAGGACTAAAGTATAATCTTCTCTATCGGCATTACAACAATGCCTTGCGCACCTGCAGCTTTGAGCTGGCTGATTTTGCTCCAGAAATCTTTTTCGGGAATAACTGTATGTACAGCTACCCAGCCTTCTTCTGCCAGCGGTACTACCGTCGGACTTTTAATTCCGGGAAGCAGGGATTCGATGGCACCGAGATTTTTCTGTTCAATATTAAGAACCACATACTTGGTCTCTTTTGCTCTCAGAACCGACTGAACACGCTGTATTAGTTCAATTGTCAGAGGGTCTTCTTCGATTCCCTTACGGCCGATTAGAACCGCTTCAGAATGCATTACATCTGCAAAAGGGATTAGGCCATTGCTCTTTAATGTCCCCCCTGTAGATACAAGGTCGCATATTGCATCGCTTAAACCCAGTCCCGGAGATATTTCGACAGATCCCGATATCGTTCTTATCTCGGCAGCCACACCGTTTTGTTCCAGGAATTTCCTAAGAATAACAGGGTAGGACGTTGCTATAGATTTGCCGTTAAGATCTGCCAATGCTTCAATACCGCCCTTATTTGGAATAGCAAGTTTCAGTGAACACTTTCCAAATCCCAGCTTTTGAAGGTACGCCACCTCAACTTCGGTTTCATTGATCACATTTTCACCAACAATACCGAGGTCCGCAATGCCGTCCTGAACATATTCAGGTATATCATCATCGCGAAGAAAGAGTATTTCTAAAGGGAAATTGGATACAGGAGAGATAAGGGAGCTTTTATAATTTTCGAAGCTTAAGCCACAGTTCTTAAGAAGTTCTACAGATTTTTCATTTAATCTACCCGATTTCTGGATAGCGATTTTGAGTGTTTTCAATTCGTGTTTTATTTAATCAGTGTAAGAGAATAATAGTCCAATAAAATCAGTTTCACATAGAAACCATACAAATCATGATATCGCCTCAATGGCGATGATGCAGATGGTGATGGTATGTGAATGAATCTGTCATTTATGGTACTCCTGATTAAAACCGGGAACGCAAATATACAAATCACAACTAAATATCAAAACTTTGTATGGTAAAAGAATCTCCAATCTTTGCATACCTTTGCTGCCTGATCACTGAGTTTAAACAAATGTTCGATGCGATTATTATTGGTGCCGGCGCCTGTGGCTTAATGTGTGCCGTGCAGGCGGGGTTTTTAGGGAAGAAAGTACTTATTCTCGAAAAGAACAATAAGCCTGGTGCGAAAATCCTGATTTCCGGAGGTGGCAGGTGTAATTATACTAATCTTAATAACTCTGCTCTTAACTTCATTTCTGAAAATGCTCATTTCTGCAAGTCGGCCTTCTCGCAATGGACAGTGAACGACACGATCAGCTTCTTTGAAACTTATGGTATATACGGTAAGGAAAAGACACTCGGGCAGTTATTTCCTGAAACTAACAGTGCAAAAGACATAGTGAATGTATTCACCGGTCTCTGCAATGATCTTGGTCAGGAAATTCGCTGCGACGCCGACGTAAAGCTTGTGCAACTCACCGAAGATGGAAGCTTCTCCATTGCCTACGAGAGAAATGGAAAGAGCTCAGTTGTTGAAACGAAACGTCTCGTCGTAGCAAGTGGGGGGCTGCCTGTTCAGAAGATGGGAGCTACCGACTTCGGATTAAAAGTTGCCCGCCAGTTTGGCTTACGTATCGCAGCAACGGCGCCGGCTCTTGTGCCGCTTACTGTTACAGGTAAAGAAGCCGACTGGTTTGCGAACCTTTCCGGAAATAGCATATTTTGTCGGGTGAGCAATGAACAGATCAGCTTCGAAGAAAATATTTTGTTTACGCACTGGGGCCTAAGCGGACCCGCTATCCTGCAGATCTCTTCTTACTGGCATCCCGGAGAATGGATCACAATCGATCTGTTGCCCGGGCAAAATATTGCAGAGCTTCTGGAGGAAGAACGTCGCCAGAATGGGAAGAAACTTTTTCTGACGTTCCTTTCCGGCTTGTACACAAAGAAGGTCGCAGAATCTTTTGGTAAATACCTTCCGGTCGACAAGAATATAGCCTCTTTAAGCAAAATTGATATTCAGCAGGCAGAACGGTTCATTCATCAGTTTAAAGTGAAGCCTGCCGGAGATAAGGGGTACGACAGGGCAGAAGTAATGAGAGGGGGAGTAGCTACAGAAGAACTTTCTTCTAAGACGCTGGAGGCTAAGAAAGTGCCGGGACTGTTTTTTGGCGGCGAATGTGTTGACGTGACAGGCTGGCTTGGTGGCTATAATTTTCAATGGGCATGGGCTTCAGGTTACGTAATCGCAAATAACATCTGACAGAGTACTTCAAGGGCTTGATTCCGGCGGCCCGAAGCCGCTTTACCCGTTCTTTACAGCCCGCAGCATTTCCCGTTTTCCCGGAGCTCCAGGGGCTTTTTCAATGCTGAAGTTGAGCGACTTCATTGCTCGCTTAAGATTACCCGTTATGGCATAGGTCACAAAAACACCTCCCGGTTTCAGGTATCGGGTGCAGGCCTCCAATGCTGCAGTCGTCCACATCTCCGGTTGATGTACAGCTGCAAAGGCATCAAAATACAGTACGTCATACTTGTGGATAGTATGAAATGCAGAGAGCTCACAGGCAGCTACCTCCAGCTTACAGTAATCAGTCAATGAAACAATTTCGCTTAGTGAGGCCGGGTAAAGAGCGTTAAAGCAGCTCCACAGTTCAGCTGGAATGTAGTCGTTGTAGCCGGTTTCAGAAAGAAGCTCCTGTTTTAGCGGGTTTGCTTCAATACCAGTATAGTGCAATTGCACCTGATTCGTGGTGCAGTACTGTGCGGTAATCAGAAAGTTGAGTCCCGTTCCAAAGCCGACTTCAAGAACGCTTACTTCTTTCTTTTTTTCTTTTTCCAGAAAGAACTTCAGTCCCGACTCAAGGAACACGTGTCTGCTTTCCTGGAGCGCTCCATGTTTAGAATGGTAATGTTCTCCAACAAGGGTATTGAACAGCGTATTGGAACCGTCGGCTGTTTTTACAACTGACAGGTGATTCGTATTATGAGTGAGGTCGTTTTCCATGATTTTCAATTCAGCGTCAAAGGTAATAGTTCCTGCTTAAAGGAGGTACTTCGTGTTTTGCAAAGGGCGTAAATTGATGTCAGTCAATTAATTGAAAAAACGTCAACGCAATTTGACAAAACTGCCGTATTTTCGCCTTCATGTACCAGCTCATAAAACCTGTTCTTTTCCGCTTTGCTCCTGAAGATATCCATCATTTCGTTACCGGCGTTTTAAAAGCAGTAAACAGAATTCCCGGTGTTGCCGGCATTCAAAAGAAAGCTTTTCATGTAAACGATCCGCGTCTCGAAAGGGAAGTGTTTGGACTGAAGTTTAAGAATCCGGTTGGATTAGGTGCTGGATTCGACAAAAATGCAGCCTACGTTAAAGAGCTGTCTAATTTTGGCTTTGGATTTATTGAAATAGGGACAGTTACTCCATTACCGCAACCCGGTAATGATATGCCCCGTATGTTTCGTCTCCCTAAGGATGCCGGGCTGATTAACCGCATGGGCTTTAACAATCAGGGAGCTGAAGTTGCTGCCGGTCATTTACGACATCTTAAGCGCGACGGAGTTATTATCGGAGGAAACATCGGTAAAAACAAGATTACCCCCAATGAAGAAGCTGTAAACGACTATATAAAATGCTTCGACGCTCTTTTTGACGTGGTCGATTATTTCGTTGTGAACGTAAGTTCCCCAAACACTCCCGGCTTAAGAGAGTTACAGGAGAAGGAGCCCTTGAAAAATATCCTGAATGCATTACAGCAAAGGAATTCAAAGAACGGTATTTCCAGACCGGTGCTACTGAAAATCGCTCCCGATCTTACGAATGATCAATTAGACGATATTATAGAAATTGTGAGGGAGACTGGTATTGCGGGAATTATTGCGACCAATACCACCATTGGGAGAGATGGACTTGTTTCTGACAGAAAATTAACATCGGAGACCGGAGGACTGAGTGGCAGGCCTCTTACCAGGCGATCGACTGAGGTTATAAGATACCTGGCCGAGAAGTCGGGTCATGCTTTTCCGATAATAGGAGTAGGAGGGATTCATTCTACCGCGGATGCCATTGAAAAGCTCGACGCAGGGGCCTCTCTTGTTCAGATCTATACTGGCTTTATATATGAGGGACCTGCGATAGTGAAGAAAATAAACAAGGGTCTATTGGCAAGGAGGTAGTGAGCAGAATGAGGATCCTGAGTGTTTGCTCATATTGGTAGTTGGCGAGGGATTGTATCCATTATGTTCTATTGTATAAAGCATGGTTGTTACTGGACCATTTATCTCCTCAAAAAAAAAGAGGAACCGTTAAGGACCCTCTTTGTATTTCGAATATCAGTTGCTCTGACTATACCAGCGCAGCTTCTTATTTTGACTGTGCTTCAATCTGTGCAAGAACCGCATTGTTCTTTACAACCTGGCTATCTGCAGATTCTTTCGAGCGGCTTCCGGTTTCAATATTCCTGCCGATTTTAAGGAACTGGACTTGCAGGCGTGAAACCGTTTTGTTTCTTCTGTCTTTTCTTTTTAAACGTGTAACTCCCATGGTTTTCTTTTTAATATTTTATCCCGTGAGGTCGGAAGCGGATTCGAACCGCTGTAGAAGGTTTTGCAGACCTCTGCCTAGCCACTCGGCCATCCGACCCTGTTGAAGGAGTGCAAAAATAGTAATTATTTTCAATATGGCAATTAGTTGTTAAAAAATGAGGAAATCGTATTTAAGCCGGCCAGGCTACCCTATTGAAGTCAGGGCAGCGGTGGACACCACATCGATTCGTTCTAAATATAAAGCTTTATTAGAATTACACATCGCACACTAGTCTGAACCGGGTGTGTCTCTCTTCGACGCACCTTGCCGCTCGCTCCCGTGCTTTTTCGGTTTTTTCTCGAGGAAGCACAGGAGGAAGACAAAACATGGTCGCTAAGTGGTGCCTTACCACTCAGAACCATTTTAGGAGCGGATGCGAAGCGGAGCGTGTATTCAGAGTCGCCGGCGAAGTTCAGAGCACAAAATGGCTGCCGAGATGGCCACGTTCAACGATTCAGCCTTGCCAAAGCTAGGAATCGTTATCCTTCGACCAATCTTACTGGTAACTTTTTCCGATATTCCTTTGCCTTCATTCCCCAGTACCAGAAAGCCTTCATTTCCTAAATTAGCCTCATATACAGATTGGCCATCGAGCATGGCGCCAAAAACCGGTACCGGTGCATCGCCTAACAATGTTTCCAGATCTGTATAATGCACCCTGATGCGGGATAGTGAACCCATCGTGGCCTGTACCACTTTAGGATTATAAGCTTCAACAGTATCGATCGAACAGATAATTTCCCCAAATCCAAACCAGTCGGCAGTGCGGATAATTGTTCCAAGGTTGCCGGGGTCCTGTACTCCATCCAATACGATAGTAAACCTGTTTTTAAAACTTTCAGGATGAATATTGGTTTTCTCTGGAATCCGGATAAGCGCTATTGCATCCTGGGGGGTGGTTAAAGCGCTGATTTTTTTTAACTCAGCAGAGCCTGTTTCAAACAGTTTTATTTTCTGTGAGAATTTGCTCAACTTTGGTGTGGCATCAGGAATACAAAAAATTGTATCGACTGAATAATCTGATTGAAGAAATTCAGTTATTGATTTGATACCTTCGGCAATGAAAAGACCTTGTTCTTTTCTATGCTTTTTATGATGTAATGCATTTACAAAACTGACTTGAGACTTTGAAAGCATATTATACCTTTCGTATTTTCTTTGCTGCAAGTATACTGTTTTTAACAGTTATATTGGGTGGATGTTCGGCTACCCGCTACCTGAATGAAGATCAGGCTTTAGTTAAAAAGGTAAAGCTAAAGGGGATAGACAACGACCTTAAAGAAAGCGCTTCATTATACGTCCAACAGGAGATAAGGCCTAACTCCTGGTTTAATCTGGCTCTGTATAACATGCTTAATACAAGCAACGGGAAGTACCGTACAGGGCGTGTAAGGAATATTGGCGAAGCGCCGCATTTGCTGGATAGCTCCCTCGTTGATATATCACGTCGTGAGATCGAGAAATTCCTGGTTTATAAAGGTTTTTTTAATGCCGATGTTAAGAGTGATATCAGAGTGAAGAATAAGAAGGCGTACATCACCTTCACGGCAGAACAAGGCCCCGCATTTAGCATCCGCAATTTTACCTATGAAATTCCGGATACCGCCGTCAGGAAGCTCTATGAAAAGCACCGGCCATCGTTCACGAAGATCAGAAGTGGTAACCGCTATGATATTGATTCGGCAATGAATGAGATTAATAGCACCTATAATCTTATGAAGGAAAATGGATATTACGATTTTTTAAAGCAATACATTCACATCAACCTGGACAGTACTCTTTATTCGGGCAGGGTAGATCTTAAGTTTCAGATTTACAATCCTCCCGGTAAATCAGCTCATCCTGTGTATTTTATAAACAATGAAACTACGGTCGAAATAAAAAACAGCAACGGAAGAACGAGGAATATTACCCCCGACAGTGGTATTGTTGATTCAAGCCTCTACTTCAGAGATTACTCACACCGGTTCAGGTTTAAACCGCTTTCCCGGTATATTTTTTTCAGATATGGTGAACGGTACAATGCCTCGCGTGAGAATTTGACGTACGACCGGTTGTACGAACTAAATGTGTTCCGCAGCATAAAGATTGACTATGAAAAAGATCCCGACAGCAGCAGTTTGAACGTTCATATAGATGCAACGCCACTTAAGAGGATGAGTAACCGTGTGGAAGGGGAGTATACTTTCAATTCAGGGCGGAATGGTTTCAATATTGCGAATACATACACCAACAGAAATCTATTTGGTGGTGCAGAACAACTGGATGTTAAATTGCGCTATGGCATCCTGTTCGACTCCCGCGAGGGGCGAAAGCTTCTTGGAAATGTTTTTAACCGTGATTTTCAGATAGGAGTTAATTTAATTATTCCCCGTTTGCTGGTGCCGTTTAATATCCCATCGAAAATCGGGACGGGAATTCCCCATACTACTTTTTCAAGTAGTATGCAGGTGTTTGATCAGCCGGGGGCATTCAGAAACCGGCTTTTTATTAATTCAATAACATACGACTGGCTTCAGGACAAGAATAAACTTCATAGTTTGACGCCGGTAAACATCGAATACCGGGATGGGATGCTCGATCCTGCTTTCCGCGATTCAATCCGTGCGCTGGGGTACGAAGCCTATATAAGGACTAACGACCGGCGATATTTTAACATTGGAAGTATGTATACCTTTACTTACAATGCTAACAAACTAAACACCTACGGCGATTTCTTTTATTTCAGAGGCCTTGCTGATATAGGCGGAAACACACTGGGGCTTTTTACTAACATCTTTAAGTTTCATAGGGACAGCACCGGTTCAAGGACTTTTATGGGACTACCTTATCTTCAGTACGCGAAGACTGAAATCGATTTGCGCTACTATAAGTATTTCAGGGGAGAGCGGCAGTTGGTGGTCAGACTAAATCCAGGGGTAGTGTATCCATATGGAAATACAGACGAAATACCTTTTGAGCGAAACTTTTATGCTGGTGGATCAGCGGGAGTAAGAGCATGGCAGGCCCGTTCTCTCGGACCTGGTAATTACAACCGGGCAAGTCTGAAAGACGAAGAAACAAGGAAGAACTTTACCTACCTTGATCAATATGGAGAGATTAAGCTGGAAGGCAATATAGAATATCGTTTCAAGATAATGAATAACTTCATAGGCTCGAAGCTGAAAGGAGCTGCATTTACCGATTTTGGAAATGTATGGCGCTTAAGGGAAAATAAAGACGTTGGCGGTGGAGAATTTTACTTTGATAAGTTCCTCAATCAGCTGGCTTTAGGTGCCGGTGCGGGATTGAGGTTTGATTTGCAATATTTTGTTTTTCGTTTAGATGTGGGAGCAAAAATTAAGGACCCGCAATTTACGGGATCGAAACAGTGGGTCATAAAACACCTTTTCAATAGAGACGAACGCGACGCCTTTAAAGACGAGTACTCGAGGACAAATGCCCCCGACCGATACCGTTTCCTTCAATATAATTTTGGTATTGGGATGCCATTTTAGGCTCCGCATGGGCGATACGTGTTAACTAAAAGCCGACTTTATACCGTCAAAAATCGTCTCAAATATAGTGGGTAAGCCGAGCCCTTTATTGGAATTGAAAAGCAGGAATACAACTAAAATGATGACGGCGAAGACGATGAACTTTCGGAATACACTTGCAAGAATCACGAGTATCAGCGGTATAAGTACCAGCATCATCCAGTTTATCTTCATGGGGTTAAGCCCGCTTTCTTTTTTTACAACGTAATAGAGCTTGGCGTGTGTTCCATTATCATTCCTATGTTTTAAATATACAAATGTCGACTTCTCAATCTGTTGTGGTGCAACTGCAATTCCGTTATTAAATTTAAGTTCCTGTTTAAATCCGTTGATGCTGAACAGGAAAGTGCCATTTACTCCTTCCAACGGTTTTTCGCTTTCGTCAGCCGCTATTATAGCAAGCTTGTCATTTTTAAGAAGATTCTCTTTTACGATAAAGTTATTTAAAGAATCGCTTTGTGCCAGCGCATTTCCCTGAAGAAGAATCACTATGGAGAAAAAATATAATACTGTTTTCATATTATTCTAAACAACGTTTATTGTATAATGCGTATCCTATGTGAAACATTACGCCATACCGCTTCTGATCATCGTCGTAATGATTGAAACTCAGACTTACCGGACCCACAGGTGAATGATAAACGATCCCTGCTGTCATAGCAAACGAACGTTCAGCAAAGATACCTTTGTAGGTGGTGGATTGCAGATTTTTTTTTCCGAATGGCTCGATAGGCTGGAAAATATAAGCTTCCAGCCGCAAATCTAAATTTTTATTAAACGAAAAGACATTCTTTATCCCAAGTGCCGTATAGGAATTGGCTCTGAATCGTTCCAGGTAAAGTGACTTCGAATCCTGTAATGGGAAAAAAGCAGGTGCACTGAGAACAGTAGACTTATAGTTACTGAAATGAGGCTTATTGCTGACAACCGTTTCGAAAAGATAACCCAGAGAATAAATCTCCTTAGAAAAAACATATTGCTCGTTACTTATTTTTAACCGGAACCATTCGCGATGGTGCTTTTCAGGCCCGAGATTATCAAATTCAGGTTCATCCCTGAATGTATTGCCGGGGTTATAATGCTCAGAACCCGAATAAAATGAACCATTTAATACGAAATTAAGGCCTCTGCTGGCATACTGCTTTCTGTTTAAAGTATTTCTTTCCAGACTAAAACCTGCAGTAAAAGCATCGAAACTTGTGTGGTCGAGGATGTCGCCTGTTGTAAAGGTATTGTTGGGGCTGTAATTATCTTCAAAGTTTATATAGCCGCTCTGGATCTCCAGTTTCCCGTTATGGGATAATGGGATTCCAGTCTTAAGTACAGCTTTACGGTCTGACTGTTCAATATAAATTGGATTAACATTGGATATGAAAATTTTGCTTGAGTTCAGATAATTCCAATGATTATACGTGAACTCACCTTCAATATAGAATGGTAGTGCGGTTGGAAAATCAATTCGTGTGGTAGCTTGCGCCGATTCGTAGAATCTGCCAAAATAGAAATTAGTGCCGATAGTGTAGGATTTTCGTCTGAGATAATTGTACTGCAGACCCACATAGGTGTTACTGATTGGCCTTGTTGAAATGAAAGCGCCCAGGTCAACCTTAAAATTTCTTTCCGGCCGTGCCTGCATTTCGAAGTTATAAGAGTCAGTTTCCTGCTGGTACACCATTTTAGGATAAACGGTTCCGAAGTTATCGTCTGCCACTACACGATAGTATCCCTCTCTTACATCATGCAGGTCAAGACGCTTCTTACTTTGTCCGAATAGTTTCCGTATATACTTTTTTTGCTGGGAGTTTATGCCTGTTATTTTAATCGAATTAAATTGCAGGGGATCTCTTTTCTTATGGAAGGCCTCTCTGCTTGCTTTTAATTCCGCCGGAGTAACTCTTCTTTCCACTGCCATCTTTATAGCTGGCATCTCGGCCATTGTTGCGTCATAGCCTCTTTTTATTAACTCTTTCACGGGCGAAAAATTAGAACTGGTATAGCCTGTGATATCTGGCTGAATATAAACGCCATTCTTACCAATTGTTGTAGAGTCGGTTTTTGAGAGGAACATGTATAGCAGAAAATGATCAATAAGCTTTTCATCTATATCTTTTGGATACTCATTGAAGATTTTAGATGATACGTTCGTCCCAATGATAAAGTCGGGCTTAAAATCTTTTTTCATAACGTCTACCGGGAAATTGTTGTAGAGCCCTCCGTCAAATACGTATTTGTCATTCACCTTGACTGGCCTGTATATAAAAGGAACCGCCAAAGTGCCTCTTACCGCCTCTACAAGGCTACCCTCGTTTACCACGATTGTTTTTTCGGAAAGTACATCTGACACCACACAACGGAAGGGTACGAAAAGACTGTCAAAATTGTTTTTTGCGTTAGCAGACGCCTGCGACAGGAGTTCAAATAAAGCAAAGTTCAAAGGAATATCGCTTATGATACTTGATCCGAATTTTGCATGAAGACCTGTGTCAATTTGAAGTTTTATAGATACTACCGATGGGTTATCGGGTTTCTTTTTGAAGTAATGCTTGTAACTACTCTCAAATCTTCCATTGATCCAGTTTTGAAAATCTGTACTTAGTGCCAGATATTCAATCTCAGAGGGAGAGTAACCGGCAGCGTATAAACTCCCTACTACTCCGCCCATAGACGTTCCGGTAATAAAGTCAACCGGAATATTGTTTTCTTCAAGCGCTTTCAATACGCCAATGTGAGCTAATCCTTTGGCTCCTCCACCACTGAAAACCAGTCCAACATTCTGTGCCTCGGTTATATTTACACAGAAAAAAAGTAAAAAAAACAGCAGCCTGAACTTCAAAAAATTCACCTGATAAAAGTACCAATAAAAAAAGTTCCGCCCTTAAGAGGACGGAACTTTTTTCAGCAGTGAGATATGAGCTATTAAAAAGAATAACCGACAGAGAACGACAGGACACGGTTTGTTACTTTTCCGTTTCCTCCTTCACCTCCCGGACGCAGGTCGGATAATCCAAGGCCATAACCGGCGCCAACATTAAATCCGCTGTTCAATTGGATACCTCCAATAAAGTTTACACCAAAGTCACCACGTTTTAAATCGTTTTCGCTCGCATCATCGCCATAGGAAAGATCACGGGTGCCCTCGGCAAACGCCTCACCGAGATTACCTGACACTTTCCGTTCGCCCGACACAGCAAAGGCGGCGTAGGGACCTGCTCCCAGATAAAGGTTGGTGCCCGTTGCGCCTAATGGTAACTTACCAACAAGGTTCACCGGAATCTCGATGTAGAGCGAGTTGTCTTTTACTTCGCCATTCAGCGCATTATAAGTCTGTTTGCCTCCCTTTCCTTGCAGGGAGATACCTGGCTGAAAACTAAATCCGTTTGAAACGGGTATATCAGCATAACCAGTAACATGGAAATTGGTATTTGCTTCTGATTCCAAATCATCACCATCTGTATCGGTGAAATGGTATTTGGGTAGGCTAACACCTGCTTTTAATCCCCATTTTACAGGAGACACAGAGCTTGTTTGAGCAAAAGCAGCACTTCCTATCAGGAATCCGGCTGCAAGTAGAGCTATTTTTTTCATTGTTTTCAATTTTAATTTAAAATATGTGTGTTGCCTGTCTTCGTTCAATTTGCACACCAAAATTCCTAAGAAGTAAAAACAGCTTCAGAAAGAGCATTTTACGTTATTCGAAATATTTTGGCCTTTATATTAAATGATTTGTTTGTAGGTCAATTTGTCCCCCAAAACAGACAATCGGGGGTCGTGATAGCGACAAATTGATGTGAACTCCATCTCCTGTTCGTAAAATGAAACTTTGGCGCATGAAAAACGTAGAACACCGAACGTTTTACAGGAAGAATGTTTAAACGTAAGTCTTGAACACTTTTAAAACGCAAGATTGCAGAAGACTCTGGAAATAAAAAACAAACGCATATATGAAGAGATACTTACTAATTGCCGGTGTGCTGGGTTTATTTACAGTGTCCTCCTGTAAAAGATCTGAAGTCGCTGAACCAAAAATTACTAATCTTGACAACATTGTTGTGCCTGAAGGCTTTACCTGGGAGAACTCGAGGGAGGTAACCTTTAGTATTGGTATTTCTGATACAAGATTTCAGGATGCGATTCACCGCATAGCGATATACGATGGCGATCCATCTGCAGGGGGAGCGATGATTGCAGGCGGTGCGGCCTCTCTTGTCAGTTCTTTTAACGTCAAAGTTTCTCTTGCATCCGTTATCAATACCGTCTATGTTGTAAAAGCTGCTCCTGATGGCTCGGAGGTCATAGAAAAGGTGGAACTGAATGGAAACAACGTGTCTTTATCCATAGGGGCTCAAAGTATTACCCGTACGTTGGTGGCAAGTAACGTTTTGCCCAGACTTATGAGTTCAGGTAGCCAGTCGGCTGTTTCCTCATCCCAGGACTGCAGTACTGGTTGTACGACTACTATAACTACCAGTACTCAGGTTAATTCGAATAACGATAATGAGGTAGTTTGTATTACCGGAAGCAATATTACTGTTTCGCTAAACATAAATGGTGGAACGGTGAGGATTTGCGGATCGAATGTACTCGTTTCTGACGCCAATTTAAATAACACCTCCAAATTGATCATCGCGCCGTCTGCCTCCGTCACATTTAACAATTTAAGCATTAACGGCTCGTCTTCTTCGTTTGAGAACTATGGAACAGTTACGGTAAATGGCTCATTTTCTCCTGGAGGGATTACCAGCAATAATGGAACATTGACTGTGAAAAATGATTTTAATTTGAATAGCGGGTCAACATTCACCAACAGCGGTATTTTAAACATCGCGATGAGTATGAATGTGAATACAAGCAATGTTTCTCTCAATACCGGAAAGATTATAACAGGTGGGGACTTTAAATTAAACGGCGGCAGCCGTTTTATAAACAATTGTTCGCTATGGATTAAAAATCAGTTTCATAATAATTCGGAAATGAAAAATTATGGGCTGATAAAGGTTGATAACGAAACAGTTATTAACGGAGGGTCGGTTACTGCTCTGTATAACGGTGCTATGCTCAAGACGGTCAATATGATGATGAATGGTATGGTAACCGGAAGCGGATCAACGTCGCTTATAAAAGTTTCAGCACGTACGGTAATAAACGGTGGTGCTGGAGCCACGGGTGCAATTCAGTATTGCGACCAGAATGGAATTGAAACAAATTACGGTTCTTTTTCTAATGGCGCTGCTCAGGGCTGTAGTCTTTATATTCCTGTTACCGCCTGTAATTCTGAAGGAAATGGAGTTGCTCCTGTTAAGGATAGCGATGGCGACGGTGCGGCTGATGCGATCGACGCTTATCCGGACGATGCGTTAAGGGCTTTCAATAATTATTATCCCTCCAATTCGGCCAGTGCTGCTTCTACACTTGCTTTTGAAGACAGATGGCCTTTAAAGGGCGACTACGACCTGAATGATATCATAATCTCTTATCGCTACAATATTATAACCAATGCGCAGAATAATGTGGTTCAGGTAAGCGCCACTTATAACCTGCACGCTACAGGAGGTACATACCAAAATGGTTTTGGGGTTGAATTCCCTTTAAACCGCTCAGATGTCGGCACATTAACCGGAGGAACACTTGAAGCCGGACAGACGAAGGCGGTGGTAATTCTTTTTAATAATTCCAGAAACGAACAAAACTCCTGGAATACCAGGCCGGAGGAGGCGCTCGCAGCAGTTAAAACGTATACGGTTAATTTTAATGTTCAAAGTCGCCCGCCACTTAGTAGTTTTGGACTAGGCTCCTACAATCCTTTTATCTGGCATAGCAACCTTGGCCGGGGGTATGAAACTCACCTCGCCGGAAAAACACCAACCTCTCTCGCCAACGCGGCGTTATTTGGTACCGGCGACGACCGTACCGGATCAGGGAAATACTATGTAACCGAAAAAGGTCATCCATGGGCTGTCGATGTTCCGCAGTCATCCTTTAACTACCCGATAGAGGGAGTTGATATCTCAAGGGCCTATCCTAACTTTGTAAAGTGGGCCGGATCGGGAGGTGTAAGCTATACTGATTGGTTCAGCAATACCGCACAAGGGTATCGCGATAACAGCTTGCTGTTCCTGAAATAGCCCTGATTATCCCAAAGATAAAGCGGGGAATTATTTGCACACATCAGGTGAAAATAGTTCCCCGCTTTTCTTTTAAATGCTCCATAACGTGCTTAAAAAGCGGGGTTTTTTCTGGCATCACTTTAGCAATTAACACAGCAACATGAAAAGAATTTTACTTTTAGCCGCTTTAGGAGGTATCCTTAGTGTTACATCCTGTAAAAAAGATAATTCCACTCCGTCAACTGAACCTCTGAAGATGGAGGACCTCATCGTTAAAGAGGGATTTGACTGGTCAACAACTAAGGCAATAAAATTTAATATCGGCATAACCGATACCCGGTTTGCAAATGCAGAGCATAGCATCTCTATTTACGACGGTGATCCGGCAAATGGGGGCAATATTGTTTCTACCGGTAAAGCGTCTCTAATCAGGGCGTTCATAGAGAAAATCAATTTTCCATCGGCAGTTAAAGATGTTTACGTTGTAAAAACATCGCCTGATGGTTCGACTATTACTGAAAAAGTAGCAATCAATAATACCGAAGTTTCGATAGCTTTTGGTCAGCAAAAAAGCAGTTCTTCTATATCGTCAGTTTCGGGCAAGAGCAGCTTCTCTGTCAGCGTCGACAATGCAGCATGTCCGGCTGGATCCACGGAAATAAATTCAAACATGAACAGTTGGTCAAGCGTGCCAGCAGGCCAAACACATTGTGTTACCGGAGATGTAAGGATTGAGGGATTGAACATATACGGAACCTTGAGGATCTATGGTAATGTAAGGAGCGAAAACCTTTCGGTTTATGGAGGTGGTAAAATCATAATTGTTAATGGCGGAACCTTCACCGGGAAAATCTTTCAGAACGCATCCAATGCTTATGTTGAAAATAATGGTGAAATTAATACTTTGGCTTACGACGATTTTTTCACAGGTGGTGAATTTGTAAACAACGGAACACTTAAAACCAAGAGATTTTCTGTTAATACATCGTCAAAATTTATAAATGCGGGAGAAGTTAACGCTTTAGGTGCAGTTGCAATAGGTGGGCGTAACTGCGAAAATAAGGGCACATTTATTATAGGGGGTAATTTTAGTATTAATTCAGACGCGACAAACTTTATAAATTCAGGTACAATCACAGTTACTGGGGATATGGCGGTGAATGGCACCGGAGGCATAAATCATCATAAGATCGATGTAACCGGTACTTTTTACCTTAACAGTAATTCAAGCAGCTATATCAATAACTGTATGATATTAGCAGGGAATGAGTTTCATGCGAATGCGATAATGAATAATTATGGCTATATAAAAGCGAAGGTAAAGTCGTTTTTAAATAGCAATGGTAAGCTGAAAATGTACAGTGGGGCAATGTTCAGCACTAAGGATTTAGCCATCAATTCGACTATTGAAGGAGACGGTAATGCGTCACTGGTAAAGGTTACAGGTGCTCATACAGTTCAATATAACATGGCAAAAACTAGTAACGGTGCGGTGTTTCTTGACCTGTATAGTAATCCTTCAGCAAAGGCTGATGTTTATATAGGTGTTTCAGGATGTAATCCGGAAGGATACGGAGTCCCGCCCATTTCTTATACTAAGTCAGTAAATTACGATAACGGAGGTTCTACTTTGATTTTCGAAGATAACTGGCCGTCAAAAGGCGACTTCGACTTAAATGATATTGTAATTTCCTATAAATATCTCATCACCAAAAATAGCAGCAATAAGGCAATTAAGCTTGAAGCCACTTATACGTTACTTGCGTCAGGCGCAGATTATAAGAATGGCTTTGGCGTGGAGCTGCCAACATTATTTTCAAATGCAGTATTAAGTGATAAAAGCAATGCGAGTATTGCTTTGGAGCAAGGGCAGGAGAAAGCGGTAGTTATACTCTTTGAAAACGCCCGTGAAGTACAGCAGAACTGGAACACTGTTGTGGGAAATGCACGATCTGCTTCTGTGACCTATTCTTTCACAATAACTTTTAATAATCCGGTATCCCTGGCAGACAATCCGTTCGATCTTAATCCTTTTGTATTCAAAAAGGGTACAACAGTAGGAAGAAATGAAATCCACTTACCCGACTACAGAGGCACTTCTTTTGCCGGTACTATTCTGGGAAATGGAGATAACTCGGCATCAAGGTATTATCTTACTAAAGATAAAGGGCTTCCCTGGGCTGTGAACGTCCCTGTTGCAAGTTTCAAATATCCGGTAGAAACAATGGATATTTCGCTGGCTTACCCTCTTATCAAAGACTGGGCTAAAACAGGAGGTGTAGAAGCTGACAAGTGGTATAATAATGGAAACCAGGAAAAGTGCTTTCCTGTAGCTGAGTAATTAACTTTATTAGTGCATAACAAGTACCTCCCGGTGGCACAGGTCTATTTTTTAGCAGTGCTGTCGGGAGGTGTTTTTGTTGTAGCGGGTGTAGCTTCCCTGTTTGGATTTACAAGCGTGGGGTTCGGCGAATGCGGATTTGGATTATTCTGAGGCGGTATTCTTGGGTGCCTGGGCCGGAAAAGGAATCTTTTTGTAGTATCTGTACTATCGTGCAAAATGCCTATTCCTGTAGTATCGGTTATTCTTAGAAGCCGTCTTTGCTTGTAGGCAGTAGCAGACGTATCGGAAACCTTCCTTGTTTTTTCATGTCTTTTTTTTGTTCGTGTTTGCGAATTTGCAGATTCCGCTGCCAGAGCAGCTACAAGGATCAGTGCTGTAATCAGATAGTTTTTCATAAAGATAGATTGATCTGGTAATAACCGTACGATGCACTACTTGTTTTGTTATTGATGATTTGTTAGGCTCTTTTTTAAGCACTAAATAAAGTTGGCCATCAATCAGAAAACAACTCAAACACCGGCGTGTTAATCTTCTATAAAAACAAATTATGAAGCGTTTCAAGATACAATATACGATCAAGGGTGAGCAGATAGACTTATACGCCGAACCAATGGATCTTAATCACAGGATGTATTCTCTTGAGCGAAAGCTGATGGATCCCCACCCCTTACTCATTGAACACGGTGAGCACGGCTGGTTTGTCAAATCGCAGGATAACTGGGGGTTAAGTAAAGAAGATGTGAATGAGCTTGGCGAATACCTTGAAAGAGCGTACGATCAAAGCCCCCCGGAATAATTAAGATAGAGTATTACGTCTAATAGCCAATGTGGTCTCTACACAAAAAGCGTTGTCTTCTCTTAATAAAAATCGTAGCATTTAAGACTATTATAGCCTTTATCTTTTGCCTCTCCGGTTTCGAAGCCAATGCTTAATTCGGAAGTACCGCTGGTATTTGAATAGTTTAATTTATTGGTAGTGGCGTCGTGGCTCACGCCAATACGAAGCTTTTGATTTTTGTAGCTATTTGTGAAAATGTCGAATATCAGCGAGAAGACGAAGGAGTCGCTCTGTCCTTTTCCATTTGACCTGAACCATGCACCTGCGTTTACACCTCTATATTTAAATTGCATTCCTGCGCTCACGGACGTTGCTTCTGCTTGTTTATAGTAAACAACGGAGGGGATCAGAAAGGTGTCATCTTCATTATAAGGGTCGGAAGGGTCTAGTGCATACCGGTAACTTGCGTGTACCGCGGTACGGATAGGAGTATAAACCTTACTTCCTGTAAAAGATTCATCCGGTTTATTCAGGTGCATCATAGAAGCTCCTATCATAGCATTTCCTATTACAAAATTAACACCGCTACCGGCGTCAAAATAATATTTGTTATCGTTATAAGGACTCTCTGCTGCAGACGCTCCTCCCTCAAAGCCGAGTCTTGGATCTAGCTGATCAGAGAATATTAGTTTACTGAAATCAAGCTTTCTGTTGGTAATACCAGCCTGCAGTCCAAAAGATGCAGTAAAACCCTCAGTTCCGACACTATAGGAATAAATGCCTGCTATATTGTTCTTTTTCAGGTACGCGGTTCCTTCAGATGAGCTGTTAAACATAAGCCCTACGGCGCCTCCTATGTTTGGAAGCTGATAATCAATTGAGGTACTCATATAATTAAGGTCGCCCGAAATGGAGCTCCACTGATTTCGGTAAATCATGTTCATTCTGAAGGATCCCTTAAATTCGCCATTCAGGGCAGGATTGAGATATACGGGGGCATTAAAAAACTGGGAATAAATATGATCCTGGGCCTCTGTTTTCAGGCTGGTTAAAAGAACTGCTGAAATAATGAATATTTTCTTTGCTTTAAAAATCACTCGCATCATTATCTGATTAAATGTATTGCTCCTGTCCTTTTGGGTTCCGAACTGTTATACGTCATACCAGGCCATTCGGTTCCATTTTTAAATGTTGCTGCTATCTCCCAGAAGTAAATACCCTGTGGAACGGTAACTCCGTTTCGGGTTCCATCCCAACTTTCTGAAGGTTCTCCTCTCGAATCAAGAGCCTCTGTATGCCAGATCAGTTCACCCCATTTATTAAATATCCTCATATGCCATTTTTCTATTCCCGAGCCTTTGACTTTAAATGTCCTTAACTCATTGGTTGCGCTATTCGGCATGAACGCATTAGGCACAAACAGACTACCCGGGATGCCTGATATCCTCACCGTTTTACTTAATGTATCTGTACAGCCTTTAGCATTGGTGACAATAAGCCGTACTTTATAAGATCCTGTATCCGGGTAGGTGTGGTCGGGATTAGGTGCAGAAGAAGTAGAACCGTTATCGCCGAAGTCCCATTCCCATTTTTTTATGTCTTCCCTGCTGGCGTCTCTGAATGTGAAGGTGTAATTCGGGATATTTATTACATCCCCGGGCAGCACATCGAAGTCAGCAACCGGCGGCGGCGACACCGTAATATAATCCTTTATCTCAAGTGTGTCAGTACACCCGAAAGGGGAAATGGATATGAGCCGTACCCGGTAGGCGGAACTACTGTATGAGTACGTATGAGTTGGATTCGGATCAGAAGAGCGCGCTCCATCGCCAAACTCCCATATGTAAGAGTTTGCTCCTGTTGTTTTGTTGATAAAGCGCACGGTTAATGAAGTACAACCCGAAGTTTCATTCGCCGAAAAATCGGTGAAAGCCTGGGGATTAACCGTAATTGTTTGTGTAGTGGTGGTATCTGAACATCCGTTCGATGCGGTTAACCGTACAATGTACTTACCACCTGCGGCGAATGTATGAGGAACGGGATTGGTGTTATTAGTAGTATAAGGGGCACTTCCATCACCAAAATCGTATGTAAATACTGTTGCACCAATAGTATTATTAATGAAATTTACTGTGTGTGGCGCACATCCTTCGTATTCATTGCCATTTACTACCAGGTCTGGAAACACTGTATTCGGCGATATGCGAATGGTATAAGTACTTTCGTCTTTGCCACACTCATTTTCTGCAGTCAGCCGCACTACATAATCTCTTGGCCTGTTGCTGATATATGTATGGGTTACAGCATTCGTATTCGTCGTTTTTAATAGTTCAGTACCGTCGCCAAAATCCCAGGTGTAGGTGTTGGTCGATCCCTGTGTTCTGTTATTAAAGGTTACCGTCAATGGTGAACATCCTCTGGTTTTATCAGGCGCAAATAATGCAATAGCTCGCCCAATTACTTTAATTTCTATGCTTTTTGTGGAGTTGGAGCAGCTGGAGAACGCCTGTAGTGTCACGTTGTATGTGGTATCCTTGCCATCGGTACGTGCATCAAATACTATGGTACCCGGGTCTTTTAGTGTAGAGAATTTGCCGTTTCCGAAATCCCATTTAAAAGTAACACCTTGTGTGTTCAGTGTGGTGTTTTTAAAGAGGACGTTTAATGGCCCGCATCCGCTGATCTTGTCTGTACTAAAGTTGGCAGTCAGCGATGCATTCGTCTTGAAAGTATGCGAGAATGTAGCCGATCCACAGCCCAGCGCGCTGCTAACTTTTAGCGTTATCTCAACAGAATCACCCACGGCACTTAAGTTATAGCCAGGAAAAGTTTGCCCTGTGCCAATTGGCTGCCCGTTGGCAAACCATTCAAAACTATCTCCTTGTTCGGATCCATCTGCTGTTATAGTTCCTGCAGATATGTTAAACGGAGCACAAGCAGCATCCGAGCTCCAGGTAAATCCGGCGTCAGGTCCGGGAGACACCCGTACCGTGATTACATTACTTACGCTCTGTTGAAGTCCCTTACAAATTGCGGAACTTACGATACGCCGGAAAGAGGAAGATTGAGACAAGGCCTGCGGCTGGTAGTCTTTATCAGTCGCCTGGAGAATTATAGCCCATGTCGCGCCATTATCCGAACTTTTCTCCCATTGATAGCTATAAGTGCCGTCGGCACCCAGCGGCGTAGTTCCGGTAAGTATTGCAGGCGTATTATTGCTGCATATAAACTGATCCGCAGAAATAGAATTATTCGTAATACCCTTCTGAACATTTATCTTCACGATGTTACTGTAACTGCTGCAGTTTCCTGACGTTGCAATTCTGCGGAAGAAAGCAGATTCGACAGAGATGGCCTTTAAATCCTTTTCGGTTGCCGTATTTATCGGAAGCCAATCGGTTTCGTTTATGCTCGTTTCCCATCGGTACGAATAATTATTGTCGCCCCCGGTAGGAGTACTTCCATTGACAATATACTCTGCACCTTCACATATCTCAGAAGATGTAGTGGATATGGTATTTGAGGCGACAGGAAGGAGGATTTGAATGGTTACTTCGTCACTGCTGGGTTTGCAATTAAAAGGACCGGATATGGTCCACAAGAAGCGATACGTTGTCCCTGGCACCAAGCCGTTTGCAACAGCATCGAAGCGCGTGTCATCATCAAAAGAAATGCCTCCCTGTCCCGATGCCAATGTCCACTTACCGACACTGGAGCCCGGGTTGTTCGCTTTCAGTTGCACCCTTGTTACATTACAGATCTTTTCATCATCGCCCGCGTTGGCGATCACGGGAGGCGCGGAAACAGTAATTGTCAGGGTAACAGGCGCGCCTTCACATCCGTTGCCGGTAACCGGGGTAATAGTGTATATGACAGTGCCAGAAGTGTTGCCTGCGTTTACCAGGGTATCGTTTATGCTATTTGTAGCGAGAGGAGTGCTTTGCCTGCTGTTTCCGCTGATAGCACCCTGCACCGTACTCGTCCATCGGTATTTTGTTGCTGCAAGATTTGAACTAAGAGTGATCCCGGCCGGCTGGTTGGTGCAAATAGTGGAGTTTGCTGCCGTTACCGTTGCGGATGGCAGCGGTGAAACAGTAACAGTAAAAGTAAACTCTTCTCCTTTACATCCATTGCTTTCAGGTGTGATGATATAAGTAACGACAGCATTCTGGTCAGGGTCGGAGTTTGTAATGATATCAGAAATATCTCCACTGCCGCTGGCAGAAAAATTTGAGGCATTAGCGGTGCCGCTGGCCGTCCAGGAAATAGTGCTTCCGGGAATACTTGCAGTGGGCCTATAGTTTACCGCCGTTCCGGTACAGATCGTTTTTTGAGCTGCGCTAGTGATCTTATTCGGCGGGTTAATAGTGATAATGACGACGTCGTCCACCTTATCGCAGGGCGCGGGATTTAATGTTACGGCTGAAAGAGTGAGTTCTGCCTTCCCTGCCGATACTTCAGCCGGAGAGGGGAGGTACTGTGCATTTAAAGCGTTGCGCCCGGGCAAAAATGTACCTGTTCCACCCTTCCATTCAAAGGAAGATACAGGTGGGCCCGAAATAGAACCTTGTAATATTGCGCTGCTGCCAGCGCAAATTGTTTGATCGCTTCCTGCTGAAATAGTAGGCGACTCGTTAAAAGTTAATGATCTGGTTTCAGTAACCGTTCCGCAATTGTTCTTGTGTGTAATAACAATAGTGTATGTAGCATAGTCGTTAAACAGAATAGAGGGTTCTTTTGAGGATGCGCTTGTTCCATTCTCGAAAGAATAAGTCCCTCCGCTTACCGACCAGGAATATGTATCGCTGAGCTCTTTAACTTTTCCGCTGAAGCTTGTGCTAACAGGGTTTCCCCCCGTATTGCTGAAGGTTAGAAGTTGATCTTTTCCGCAAAGGTTTGCCTGCCAGTTGGCGGTAATTGTTGGCGACTGATTAATTAGTATTGTCTGCTCAGCGCTCGTTACTGTATCGCAAACAGAACTTATGCTTAGTTTAATGGTATAGATACCTTCTACGGTAAAGCCTATCTGCGGGTCTTTACTGTTTTTGGTTGTATTGTTATTAAAGACTGCCGGAGCCGGGCCATTAATTATCCATTCATAATCATGCTTTGCAAGGTTGTTAGGGTCTACCACCGACTTATTCACGGGTGTAACGATCGAGCCGAGACAATAGGTGTCGGCCGAGAGTTCGAAATCAGCTTTTGGCGGAACCTGTATATATACAGTCTTTTCTACGGGAGCGGCCTGGCATTCAGATGTGCTTTCAGACTCAAGCCGGATCGTATGGTTGCCAGAACTTGTAAACGTATGGTTAAGCGTGTAAGTTATAGGAACGCCCTGAGGTGTAATTAACTGATTGTCGATATACCAATAGTAGACAACATTATTGTTTTGGCAGGAAGGTGAACTTGTACTCGGGTCCTCACCGGCAATAGATTCGTTAGTAATTGCTATCGGTGTATTGACACATGCCAGGAGAGGAGCTGTAAAGCGATTTTCAGGCTGACTTATTACTTTTGCCTGGCTTGAAATAGGCACGCCGATATCCCCGCAAAACTGGCTTCGTGTTTGTACAACAATGCCAAACACATTATAGTACCTCACATTTCCGATTGTTATTTGACTGCCGCACGAAGACTTTGTATAAAGATGGCTGATCTTCCCGTTTGTAGATTTAATTTGGCTCAGGATAAACGTCTCAACAGATCCATCACCCCATGTAACCTGGTAGGTATTTCCGGGAAAATTTAACTGAATTCCGTTCGTAGAGGTTGTTTCAACATTGTATTCTAGTGCCCCTAAAGGCAGACAAACTGTGCTGCTTCCGGGTGGATTAAAAGGGGTATTAATTCGATTGTTAATCAGGAAATAGGCTCTCGTCCCGATAACACCATTGAGTTCTGCACGTACGAAAATTGTATAATGAGTAATATCAGGTGTAAACTGCTGGGGCGACGACGGGAAGGAGAGCTGCTGCGTATCCGAAGGGTTCGCTTCGTTTCTGAAAGTAGCTGTAACACTGGCACCTGCAGAGGACGTGTTACTGAAATTATAGCGGACATTGGTTCTCCCAGGAGAACATGATCCAAAGGCTTTGGTGCTATTGTTACCGATCACCTGCTGGGCAGGCGCATCAATTTCCGCCCTTACGCCTGCGCTATTTTTAATTTCAAACGACGCTGAAGGTGAGCTGGTAATTGCCGGATTAGAAGATTTTATGCGTACCCGGTAATTTCCTGCTCCTATATTTGCCGGAATAGTGCCGTTTACAAATGTCGTATAAAAGCCGGCGTAGCTTCCTATTTCTGTCTCGCTGGCAAAGCTCCCGGATGCATCCGACAAGTACAGCTTAAATTCATTATCAGTTTTGAAATATCCGGTATCCTCATTTAGCGTAACAGGTACCGCAATAGATGAGCCCTGGCCATAAGGCCCGTCCATATTTCCAGGTGTGATAGTCTGGCTATAGCCCGGTAAGAGACATCCTGAAATTAAGTAAAATAATAGAGCCCAGAATTTGTTCATAGAGTCCCCCAATTAGCAGAAGCAGGTACATGCAAATTTTATGATGTACCTCTTATACGGGGCAACATTCAATTAGGGTTCAAAAAAATAAACAATTTCTGTTCGTTATACAGCTAACTCATCGATATAATTACTCAACCTGGGAAGATATATAATATTACTATGTTTTTCGACCTCCATTGACCAGAAGCTTCCGGCAAGTTTGAAGATCTTAAAGAGCTGATTGGATTCGTGTAAAAGGAAGAATTCTGCCCACTGACTGATAGTCATCCGCCCAAGCACTGCATGAGTACCAACCCGCGCATAATGCTCTGCCGGCATTTCCTCCAGCATTAAGCAGAGATTACTTCTCATCTTGTATAATTCATGCAGGAGTGATCCCGTCGTTTTTGCACAGGTAAACGAAAATTCGGCATCGAGGTCGGGTTTGTAAACTTCAAAATAGGGGTTGATGTCATTCACTATTCTATTAAGACGTTCCATGAAAATATGCTGGTATCTGGTCAGATAGGCGATAGTCTCGTGGATGGAGAATTTATCTGTACTAAGTCTGTTATAGATAGCTTCGGGCGGAAGGTCGTCAATATAGTTTTTTATAGTCTTGTGCTGGTTTGCCAACCGCTCAAGCGTGTATTCATTTAAATTCATAAGTTTTCCGGTTAGTTAGTAATATAACATTACCCAATTTCTTTTTGTTCTCATGAGAGCAGAATTAATGCCATTACGAAGATATTAGTATGTTATTAAGCCTTTATTTTATTAGGGTTAAGAAATTTATAATACAAGTAAAAAATACAAGGAAAAGTGAAAGGAGCAGGGGTTGCATGTTGTTGAATATGACCAGAAATATAAACAGTCAGATTTTCCTGTGTGGCAGTAATCTTCATGAGCGTTTCCTGTTCTTGCATACTGAAATGGTTTTGAATATGATGCGATTACTAATCCTAACAAAAATGGGGATACTAAGCTCATACCAATTTTTTTAGGTTAGGCGGGATAGTGAATAAATTCCCCAATTCGAGGTGTCTTAGAAACAATGTAAGGTTTTTGTTTTGGTGTTATTGGTTGATAGTCAGTTTGTTGTATTGTTTGTTGGAAGTTGGTACAGTTATTTCTATTAGCGTTCTATTCATGCGGGGACTTCGGTAATGCATCAATTATACTAATAGATATGAAAAAATTACTACTGTTATTATTGATTACAACTGTTTACTTGTCAGTAAGCTCCTGCAAGAAAGATCTGCCGGGCAACTCTGCAGTCCAGGAAACAGAAGACAAAGCGGCTCCTGATGGATTCGATTACAGTACTACAAAGAAAGTAGAAGTTAACGTCAGACTGCTTACACGAACAGAGCAACCTGTAAAAGGAGTTCTCGTTTCTATTTACAGTCCTGCGAGCCTTACAGAAGGTACTGAGCTTGCCAGGGTGCTGAGTGATGATAATGGCTATGTGAAACTTCTGTTGTAATACCTGCGGGATTAGACTCGCTGATAATCGATCCTGCTTATATTGGTTTAATGCGAAATGCAAAAGCGTACGTTACCGGAAACAGCTTAAGTGCGATCATTGGAGGAAAAACAGGCTATAGTGGGAATATAGTTGCCGAAAATGTCAATCGCACTGGCGTTGCAAAAACCTTTTCGGCCCGGTCTTCTGCAATTCCAACGGTTTATAACTACAAAGCAAGCGACTTCGATTCTAATGGGCGGCCGGTAAACAGGTCGGCAGTGGATAATATCGACTTTAGTGCTTTAATGACACAGATAACAGCGACGTTGCCCGAAAGAAAAGCAGTAGATCCAAAGTATATTAAAACAGAAGCTCCTGCAAATCTGAATATTACGGATTTAGCCGATGTATGGATTACCTTCCTGCACGAGGGGGCCAATTATAAAAATGTCCTGGGGTATTACACCTATCCGACCGGACACGCTCCCCAGAGCGCTGCGGAAATTGATTCAGTACATATTATCTTTATGAATGCTTCGCTTAACGGCAGCGGTGGTGGTATGCTGACGGGAGACAAAGTGAAGATTGGCAGATTCACACCTGGAACCACTATTGGCTTTGTATTGTTACAAGATGCATATAATAACGGCTCTGTCAATACGGGACGAGTGAAGTTTTTTACAAATGAATCTCTTAACCCGGAGGCGAACAATAATAAGAAAAGACATAATGTATTGCTTCACGGCGCGAGTCAGCGTATATTCATGATAGGATTCGAGGATATTGACAGATCAACCGGCAAGAATAGTGACAACGATTTCAACGATCTGCTTTTTTATGCTCAATCTAATCCGGTAGAGGCAATTTCACCGAAAGATATTCCATACCTCGACGAAAAAGTGAAGGATACAGATGAAGACGGAGTGCCGGATACTATGGATGAATATCCGGAAGATCCAGAAAGAGCATATGTTCGCTATTATCCTAGTAAAGACGTATGGGGAACAACTGCATTTGAAGATCAATGGCCTGCGGAAGGGGATTATGATCTTAACGATCTGGTAGTTTCATACCGGTATAAATTCGCTATGAGTACCAATAATAGGGTGGTCGATCTTACTGGCGAATATAAGCCCCTTGCTGCCGGAGCAAGCTTCCAGAATGGATTTGGAGTACAGCTTCCTTTAAATCCGTCTGTTATTAAATCGGTTACTGGTCAGGCTCACATAAATAATTATATCAAGCTGGCTGGAAACGGAGTAGAAGGGGGCCAGTCAAAGGCGGTAATTATTCCTTTTGATAATTACAGGGCGCTCTTCGGATCTTCAGCCTCTTATATCAATACCAGCTTATCGCAGAGTAAGATAAATAGCAACACTGTTACGGTGTACTTAGAACTCAATTCTACTCTTGCCGACGATTTTACTGCCGAGGCACCGTTCAATCCATTTATGATCAGCAATCTCACAAGAGGACGTGAAATTCACCTGGTAAATCATAAACCCACCGATCTTGTAAACATGAGTTTACTTAATACATCGGCCGATAACTCGAATCAGGCAGCAAACAGATATTATATTACCGCCGATAACCGTCCTTTCGCACTGGACTATTTTGGCTTCTTCGCATATCCAACAGAGAAAAATGCCATCTACGACGCTTACCTGCATTTCGCGGAATGGGCAAAGTCTGGCGGGAAGCTGTATAGTGACTGGTATCTTGATAAGCCAGGGTACAGAAAAGCTGAATACATCTACACAAAGTAGCTCTTTCCATAATAGTTAAATAAGCATCAGTTCCGCAAGGACTGATGCTTTTTTTATTGGGTGTTTTAAATATTCGGACGCAAGATTGTGAAAATGTCCTGGGATTAGTAAGCGCGCTTCTGTCGCCACATACCGCATAAAGAAAATTGGTAAAGTCAGCTGAATATCCTGTTTGTCGCTTATTGGGTCCCTTTTAGTGATAAATCGAGATATAAATAGGTTGTTGAATATATAAGGTGTACATTTATAGAATTAAATAAAATAAAATGCAACAAGGAACAGTAAAATTTTTTAATGAAACTAAAGGTTTCGGATTCATCACCCCGAGTGCAGGGGGTAGCGAAATCTTTGTTCACTCTTCAGGTCTTATCGATTCAATTCGTGAAAGTGATACAGTAAGCTATGACGTTGAACAAGGTAGAAAAGGTCTTAACGCCGTAAATGTAAAAGTTATTTAATAAAATAATAATTACATACCTTATTATGATATTATCGGGCACCCGTAAAAACGGGTGCTTTTTTTTTGCTTGGCGATGTGTACTTTTTTTTTGACCGCAAAGAAAAAAGATACCAAAAAAGAAACTCGCGGCTGCTTTCATTGCTTTGAAAGAGTATGCTGATACAGGTTTTAGAGCTGCCGCAATGAAAAAGGCCGCAGGATCGGTTATGGCAGGTCAGTGACAGCGAAACGACACAAAAGATAGTCGATATGCCGCAATGAAAAAAAAGCCGCAGGATTGCTTACGGCAGGGTAGTGAATGCCGCATCCTCATTTATTGTTTTTATAGAAGATATAACAGTCTTTTATTTCGATAGAGAGGTGGCGGATTAGGTAATTGACATGTGTCGTCCAATGTAAGCGTGATCTTTGCGCGTGAGTCTTTATTTTAATAAAAGATATATTTGTCTTTTATTATTTCTTTTTGTAATTTTACACTATTCCTTTCAGGCTCAATACCACGAGACAAGGATGGAAATATACGTAGTTCTGATGTTTAAATATTAAAAACGGAGGTATAAGCTTAAACGACTTTGCTTTTAGGATTAATTAAAGCTGTAAGCTCAATGGGGAGAGCGCTTTAATTGCCGGTTTCACTACTACTACTGTCTGCCTTCAATTATAACACGATATTAAAGGAACAATAATGATAAATTATAACATCAAAATCGGCATAGCTTTATTGGCATTTGCGGCAGTAATAAACAGTTGTACAAATCCGGGAAAATCGAAAGAAGGAAATGATTCGGTGGTTGGCCAGTATGAGGCTGAACTTACAGATGCTCCAAACGTACCAAGGTCTCCAGGTTATAAATACCCCGAGAAAGTGATCATCAAGCTGGAAGTGGTTGAGAAGGTAATGCGTCTGGCAGACGGCGTCGAATACAACTTCTGGACATTTGGAGGAAAGGTGCCTGGAAAATTCATCAGGATACGGGAAGGAGATGAGGTGGAGTTCTATTTAAGTAACCACCCTAATAATAAATTACCCCATAATATAGATCTGCACGCGGTTACCGGTCCGGGTGGTGGTGCAGAGCCTTCTATGACCGCTCCCGGGCATACATCTAAATTCTCATTTAAAGCGTTGAACCCAGGGCTTTTTGTATACCACTGTGCTACGGCCCCTGTGGGATTGCACATTGCAAATGGCATGTACGGACTGATCCTCGTCGAACCTAAAGAAGGTTTACCTCCGGTGGATAAAGAGTTTTACGTAATGCAAAGCGAGTTTTATACGAAGGCTAAATATGGCCAGCTCGGGCTTACCGACTTTGATATGGAAAAAGCACTGGATGAAAAACCGGAATATGTGGTGTTTAACGGCTCTGTGGGAGCGGCTGTTGCTGAGAAGGCAATGCAGGCTAAGGTTGGAGAAACGGTAAGACTATATGTGGGGAATGCAGGTCCTAATCTTATATCGTCTTTCCATGTCATCGGAGAGATATTTGATAATGTTCATGTGGAAGGTGGCAGTCTGGTGAATAAAAATGTGCAGACTACGGCTATCCCTGCCGGGGGTGCTGCAATAGTAGAATTTAAGTGTGACGTTCCCGGGACGCTTAATCTCGTAGACCACTCCATCTTCAGAACCTTCAATAAAGGTGCCCTGGCACAGATAAAGGTGGTTGGCGAGGAAAATCTTAAAGTGTATAGCGGCAAGCAGGGCGATATGATCTACCAGCCTGGGGCTGAAACACAGAAAGAGCCAGATGCTGGCGCTGTAAAAAGCGCGGTTCCGGAAAAGTCACTCCCGGAAAGAATGGAACAAGGCCTCGTATTGTTTCAATCCAATTGTGCCGCATGTCATCAAAAAAACGGCGAGGGTCTTGCCGGTGCATTTCCGCCGCTTGCAAAATCCGATTATCTGATGGCCCGTAAGGACAAAGGAGCAGGTATTGTTTTACACGGATTAAGCGGGAAGATAAAGGTGAAAGGTAAAGATTATGATGCAATAATGCCTCAGGTGCAATTGAACGATGATGAAATTGCGAGTGTTTTAAGCTATGTAAGGAATAGCTGGGGAAACAAAGGGGGGCTTGTTAAAGCGTCTGAAGTTTCAGCAGTACGGAATGGAAAGTAAAACGAGCATAAGGATTTTTTCTGCAATTGCAGTACTCTTGTTACTGGGAACTGTAGCCTCTTATTCACAGACTAACAGAGCTGCCGCGAAGGGAATGGTTTTAATACCGGCCGGCAGCTTTAAACCTTTTTTTGAAGTAAAAGGGGCCGGAAAGAAAACCGTTAGATCGTTTTACCTTGATGTTTATGCGGTTACAAATAGCGACTTCCTTCGTTTCGTTAAAGCCAATCCACAATGGTCCAGATCGCGTATCTCACGGCTGTATGCCGATAAAGAATATCTTAAGCATTGGGAAAGCGACTTTAGTTTAGGTAAGAAGCATGCCCTTCTGGCAAATAGCCCGGTGACCAATATTTCATGGTTCGCAGCGCGTGCATACAGCAAATGGGCCGGTAAGCGGCTGCCCAACATGGATGAATGGGAATATGCTGCCGGCGCTGGAATTGCAGATAAAAGACTTCCGATCGAAAAAGTAATTTTAAACTGGTATAGTAAGCCGAATCCTGCCGTTACTCCTCACGTCGGTTCCACCTTTAAGAATAAGTTGAATGTGTACGATATGCATGGCCTGATATGGGAGTGGGTTTCTGATTTTAACAGCGTAATGATGGGCAGTGATTCGCGAAGCGGAGCGTTGAATTCTAACCTCTTCTGTGCCGCAGGATCGAACGGAGCGGCAAATAAAGAAGACTATGCAGCTTTTTTGCGCTTTGCCTTCAGGGAAAGCCTGAAGGGAAGTTATACTATTAATAACCTGGGATTCCGCTGCGCCCGTGATGTGAAACAATAATTAGAATTATAAAGCAAAGTATTATGCGTAAAATAATAAGTTCATACGCCCCCGTCTTACTGGGAATAACCTTTTTATTAATCTCTTTAGCAGGTTGTACAGAAAGCCATTCGACGGTTTCTATTGCCGATAAAAGTGTTGACGATAGTGTTTCAGAAAAACCATCCGTGTATCTTATAGAAAGTTTGTGGCAGAAGCAAACCGGAGAGACTATTAAGCTTGACGCGTTCAAAGGTAAGATACCAGTTGTCTCCATGATTTTTACAAGGTGTGCCTATGCTTGCCCCCGAACCATTGCCGATCTGAAAAATATCGAAAAACAGCTGCCTGCCGGGATAAAAAATGATGTAGTCTTTGTGCTGATCTCTTTTGACGACCAACATGATTCACCTGCTCAGCTTCGGAAGTTTGCCACTAAGATGCAGACTGGAAAAAACTGGGTTTTGTTGCACGGCGACGAAGAAGGGATCAGGGATCTGGCAATGGTACTGAATGTTAAGTATAAAAAACAGCCCGACGGCAGCTTTACTCATTCCAATATGATCACTATGCTGGATCGTAATGGAGTTATTAAAGCTCAGTCGGAGGGGTTGGGCGCTGATCCGGCGCCAATACTCACAAGAATAAATAACTTATAAATATTATGAAGAAGCAAATTCAGACCATTTTCGCCGCCGCGCTGATCAGTGTGTTCTTTTTCTCGTGCGGGAATAATACACCCCACGAAGAACACAGCCAGGAAGATCATAAACAATTAGGAGTTCCGGCAGTTACACTTAATAATGGCTCAGTTTGGAAGGCGAATACAGAAACAACTGCCGGAATCAATAACATGATTTCGCTAATTAATGAGTCGGAAAATAAAAAAGACGCCTCCTGCAAAGATTTAGGACTTTCTTTGAATCAGGAGTTTAACCAGATACTGAAAAAATGCTCGATGAAGGGCGAGGCGCATGAGCAGCTTCATCACTACCTGATGCCGATCATTCCTGTAATTGACAAAATAGAACAGGGACAATCCGGCGACTGCAAGACGACACGGGAAGAGCTAAAAGAGTATTTGGCAGAGTATGATAACTATTTTAAATCATGAATATATTAGATAACCTCCAGCTGAATGATGAAAAGCCAGCGGTACTAACAATACGAAATACCGACCAGGTTCTTATACTCGCTATCGGCTTGAAAAAGGCACAGGTACTGCAGCGGCATGTAACCCCCACTCAGGCAACGCTTATTGTACTCAAGGGTGTGGTATCTTTCGAAATGGAAGGTGAATTTACCAGGGTAGAGCTTGCTGAAACCTTCGAAATACCAGCGAACGTTCCCCACGAAGTGACTGCTATTGAAGAAAGTGTGTTTTTAGTAGTAAAAGACAAAATAGCATAAAAGGCATCCGATAAAGTATACGTCACCGGTAATAAAAAAGGGCTGCAGATTTAAAACCTGCAGCCCTTTCTTTTTACAGAAAAACTTAGTGAAGTTTTTCTGTCTTCTTTACGTCGAAGTCGCCTTTATGGTAGCTCCAACCTGTTTTCAATCCTATAACAAACAATGCCAGTCCGATGGTTCCAAAAGCGAAGATGGTATCACCGATTACCCGGAGCCATCTTAACGTATTCATTATCGGCTGTTGCATGAACTCTGCAGACCTTGCATACCACATACCTTCGTTAACACTTGCGACTGTTTGCAGAAGTCCGATCGGCAATACGCTGATCAAAACCATCAGCAATAAGCCGATATTAATAGACCAGAAGGAGAAGCCAATGAGGCCATCTTTCCAAACGTTTTGCCGGTACAAGCCTTTAAGTACAAACAACATCAGTCCTATCCCTAATATTCCATACACACCAAACAAGGCTGTGTGAGCATGAACCGGGGTGGTGTTAAGGCCCTGCATGTAATATAATGCGATAGGAGGATTGATAATAAAACCAAATATCCCTGCGCCAAGGAAATTCCAGAATGCGACTGCCACGAGGCAATATATTGGCCATTTATAGGCATTTACCCAGGGCTTCAGTTTGCTTATGCTGTAGTTATGATAAGCTTCAATCCCTATAATCACCAATGGAACAACTTCCAGGGCGCTGAATGTAGCTCCTAAAGCCAGAACGGCCGTTGGCGTTCCTGAGAAATAAAGATGGTGAAAGGTCCCGATAATACCTCCGGAAAGGAAGATAATAGTCGAGAACAATACATTTAAGGTAGCAGTCCTTTCATTCAGTAACTTCATTCTCGTAAACAGGAAGGCTGCGACAACTGTAGCAAACACCTCAAAGAAGCCTTCTACCCACAGGTGTACTACCCACCAGCGCCAGTACTCCGCAATAGCCAGGTTCGTACGCCGTCCCCACATCAGTCCGGCACCGTAGAACAAAGCAATTGCCACTGATGATATAATAAACATGATCAGCAGATTTCTGCTTGATGTTTTTTGCCTCAGGGCCGGAAGGAGCGCCCGTACCATCAGTCCCAGCCACAGGAATAAGCCAATGAGCAGGAAGATTTGCCAGAATCGTCCGAGGTCTACATATTCATATCCCTGATGCCCGAACCAGAAATTCTCAATGTATCCCAGCCGTTGCATGATAGCCATCCATTGACCACCCATAGAACCAGCCACTATAATCAGCAGGGCAATAAATAGAAAATTCACTCCCAGTGTCTGATATTTTGGTTCATATCCCGATACGGCGGGAGCAATGTAGAGGCCTGTGGCCAGCCAGGATGTCGCGATCCAGAAAATGGCCAGCTGAACGTGCCATGTCCGGCTTAAAGAATAGGGAAGAACCTCATCCAGCGGTATGCCATAGAACGCACTTCCCTCCACACCGAAATGGGCGGTAACCACGCCAAGGATAACCTGCACCAGGATCAGAGCGGTCACTATCCAGAAATATTTGAGTGTCGCCCTCATCGAAGGGGTCGACTTGATTTGCAGCAATGGATCTTCCGTTGGTATGTCATCTGCAACTTCTTCTTCCTTGTTCTTAGCATTGTAAAAAACAAGTATGCCAATCCCGAGAAGGAGCATAATGACGCTGAACCCAGTCCACAACATCAGATCGCCGGTTGCTACGTTGCCCACAAGGCGTTCCGAAGGCCAGTTGTGTGTATAAGAGACATTTTCGCCCGGCCTGTTAGTAACACAGGCCCAGCTGGCCCAGAAAAAGAATGCACTTATTTTCTTTAGTCTTACGGGATCCTTAATGGTGTTTTTAGGGATTGCGTATGCCTCCCTAAGGTTGTTAAATGCAGGGTCGTCCGAAAAAAGCCCCGAGTAGTATTGCTCGAGCTGTTTATAAGCCAGGGCGCGCTCAGCAGAGAGCGTGATGGTTCCTTGTGCTTCGTCAAATGTATTCTTTCGGATTTCCTTCTGCAGTGTGGTCTGGAGGGCCGCTTTTTGCTCGTCGTTTAGCTTGTCGAAAACGTTGTTAAACCTTTTCGTAGCCTGGTGATCAAGCATGTATTTAGCTTCCCTGTGTATCCAGTCGGCAGTCCAGTCCGGCGCAGCATATGCTCCATGTCCCCATATAGAACCGACCTCCTGTCCGCCAATGCTTTGCCATACGTTCTGTCCGTCTTTGATGTCTTCTCCTGAAAATAATACTTCATCTCCAGATACCACCTTTTCCGGGATAGGAGGTGCTTTCTGATAGATCTCAATTCCATAATAACCTAACACGGCGAAGGAGAGTCCTACTACTAACGCGAATGCTAGCCATAACTTTCTTGGATTTTTCATGATCAATAGTGGTTTAATGTTTATTGATAATAAACAGTTTTAATGATTGGCTTAATAGTTAAAACAAATACGCTTTTATTGTTTTAGTTAATTTCAATTCACAGGTGTGAATCCGCAATAAACGGTTAAGTAAATTCTTGTGCTATTTTAGAAAATACTTATTCCGCTCGTACTCCTGTACCATTTCGTATACCGATTTCTTGCTGAATTCAATCAGCAACTGAGTTCTGATAGGCTTAATTTGGGAGTGTACAGGACAGGGTTGTATATCCGAACAGTTCTTTAGTCCGAGTACACATGAGCTAAAGAGTTCGTTCCCGTCTATGGCCCGTATAATATCGATAAGATATAGTGAACTGGGATCGGCGATGTAAAACCCGCCATTAGGACCCTTATTCGATGATAGTACCTTTTTTCTGGAGAGCTCCTGCAGAATCTTACCAGTGAAATGCATAGGCGAACCTATCGCCTCTGCAATTTCTATTATACCGGCTTTTTCATTCTTATAGCTTCTGAACGCTATATACACAGTAGCGCGTATCGCGTATTCGCAAGATTTTGAGAGTATCATCTTTTACCTGTACAAACCTAAATTTTTTTTCGATTATTTCAGTTGACTTTCTAATTCTATCGCCTTAGGGAAAAGAATATTATTTTCAAGATGAACATGCTGATGAAGATCATTTTCAAATTCTTCCAGTTTCTTGAAAAGGATGCGGTATGATGTGCAGGCATCTTCAGGCACCAGATAGTCGCTCGACAGCAGCCTTATTTCGCTTAAGTCCTCACCGGCACCTTCGTGTTCCATCTCCATTACTTTTATAGGATTTGTCACATTGCCGAAAGAAGGCAATGGTAAGCTACCGCCATTCTTTTGTGCCGACACCAGTTCTTTAATATAAGGGAAAAGAACGCTTTCTTCTTTTACCAGGTGCTGACTAAGGTCAGCGGCAATACCCGAGAACACTTCCGCAATCCGCACTAATTCCGGATGATGATCGCCGTGTACTCTTGCTACTTTTAGCGATAATTCTGATAAGAAGGGGATGTTTTCTTTTACATACCGGTGGTGTGTATTTATAATGTAATCCGAAAGGAAAGCCAAATCCCAGGCCTGGAAATCAACAGAGCTTCCTACCGTTATTTCATCTACTGCCGATAGTTCTGCCTGTACTTTGTGTATATCTAACCCTTTCTTGTCGCATACTTCCGACAGGGCTTTCTTTCCTCCACAGCAGAAGTCAATTCCGAATTTCTTGAACACCTGCGCTTTTCTGTAATCTTTCGCCACCATTTCACCTATGGTTTCTTCCTGCGCATCCTCAGCTTTTTTGCTGATCCTAACTTTCCACCATTCAGGCCCGTTTTCAAGATACTCCCATGTGAATATATTTCCTCTCTCACCGAGCAGCTGGTAGTACAAGGGTTTCGGATCGTGGTCATTCAGGATAGTAAATTGCTGGCCGCCCAGCAGCGAATCAAATTTTTCAAAAATTGCCGGGTGTTTAAATCTCGGCTCAATCAGCGTCACATTTAAGATTTCTGTATTTTCCATTTTTTTGTACTTTAATAAAAGACAAATATATCTTTTATTCTTTTTGAAAGCAAATCATAAATGGGAATACGCGGTACTAAATGAGAGGGAATTGTTCTACTTATGTAAAAATCTAAAGTATCCTATAGCTGGAAGCACAAATAGGAGGGAGGAAATGAGAAGCAAGTATTCATAAAAAGGAACTGCAATGTGCAGAATGGAAAGTACAGGTTGTACAAAAAGAAAGCATAGGTAAATAATTACCAGACCTATAAATCCGTTATTGATATAGTTCAGATAAGGGGATTGTTTAAAAAAACCTGATACCCTAAACTGATCGAGAATCAAAGGCATAATGCAGCCTAAAGTAAGAAGGTGAATATAGCCGATGATGATATAACGCGACGAGAACACCCAGAAACCGACGGCAGGAATGCAAACCAAAATCTGGAAGAATATTTTGAGTGTAACGGCGAGTAATGCAAGACGGACAAAAAGGGGAGTGGTTACTCCACGATGTTTTACAGCCGACAGTAGTTTTACCCAGCTAACAAAATTAACTGCAGCGCCCGCAAACCCGGTTATACCAATCCACAAAGGAGGATTGCTCCACAACGTAAATATGAAAAACAGCGGAATGGTTGAGCCGATAAATAAATGAAGCCATAGTCGTTCACCTTTCTTAAAAGACATGTTCTTTAGATAAGTGTTGGCAAGGAGTGCCAGTACCGCAAGCAGCATCCATCCGTTCATCTGGAAATGGAGGTAGAAGTATATCGAATTCTGGTATAGAGGATTCGCTTTTAATCCTGCCGCAGCGAGGGGACCGAGAGTAAAAGGACCTAAGGACGACAGGCATAAGAATACCAGCGATGCCTTGATCAGCGCCCCGGATATCGGATTAAACGCTTCCTTTACAGAATTATTTTTCAGGATGATATAAGCAGCATAATAACTTATGAATATGAAGAGGGAAGAGAAACTTATAGATACAGCTTTATAACCCTGAAGAAAAAAGCTGATAAGCATTCCGAAAGATGCGATCAGCGTAAGTATAAATATTCTTTTAAATGCGCGTGTGGAAGTTTTATCAGAAGAAAACGTCCCTGCTATCAGGATTACAATTGCCAGGAACACCCATCCGGCAAAGGCAAAGTGGGAATGAGCATGTAAAAGGAACATGTAATTTACTCCCGGTACCGAAGCCAGATGCATCCAGCGCAGCAGTATCCCTAAAATGGTTAGTATCAGAAAATTCACAACAGCCCAGCGGGGGTAGCTGCTGGTTCGTATCCACTCCATCAATATCCTTTTAGCTGTCGCAAACCTTCTTCGGTTATGTTATCGTAACTCCATTCTGGTTCCCAGGTTAGTTTTACCTCAGCAGAGAAAGCCGGGAAATTATGCTCAAGGCAGTTCTTTACAGAATTAAGGATGGCGTCGCCCATAGGGCAGTACTTCGATGAGAGCGTCATTACCACCACAATTTGTTTTTCGGAGTCGTTTACGCTGACATCGTATACGAGTCCGAGATCAATTATATTAATATGAAGCTCTGGGTCAATAACTGTTCTTAAAGCTTCAGTTACTTCCATATTAAGGAAGGATGACTTGTTGGTAATATCAAAGTTTGTCATAGAGTGTAATTTCCGATCGGTGCCGCAGCACGGTGATAATATTGAAAATATATAGAAGAGCTGTCGTGATCAGGCATACAATACCGGCACACAACAGACTATCTGATTTTAAAATTAAACCGGTATAAAAACTCAGGCAGAAAAGTGTGAAAGTAATTGTCTGGGCTTTTAAAATGCCTTTTTTATAAAGATCTGCGGGCAGCGGAGTTTTTCCCTTTCCTGCTAGGTGCTCATATTCCTTCACCCATACAATAAAAGGAAGCGTTTTAAAAGCTTGACCCAGTATCAGCGCGCTGATCCACCCCATAAACAGAAGAGATCCATAAAGTTTTGTCATGTTTACAGAAGTTGGATTTCCACTAATATGATAGTGAACAATAAATGGCAATACCAGGATCGAAACAGCAAGCAACGCAAATGATAAAACAGTATGAACGATTGGAAGGTCAAGATGCTTTTTAAGCCTCGACCTGAAGCATTGTACAATGAAGACAAACCACATTAAAATTCCGGCGATCAGTACAAACGCAATGATAAAGGTCTTTGCATTGATCCCAGAGATATAAGTATCCGCAAGAAAAAGAATAAGGGCGGTATTCACGAGATAGTAGCTCCACTTCAACAGCCCTTCATTCTGTTCCCTCGAAACCAGGAACATCGGAATTAACTTTGAACTCACGCCAATGATCAGCAGTAAAAACCAGCCTGCAATCCCCATATGGGCATGCAGTTTGAGGAACAAAAGATGGTCCTTAGGGAGAAAAGCATATCTGAAATTAAAGACTAGTAAAACCCCCAGCACCACCGTTGCAATGAGCCAGATGCAGGATGTAATGATGAACTCCTGATGTATGCCAGTCTTTTTCTTGTTACTTTCTGCAGTTTGCAGAATAACGGCCGCAAACATAAGAACAGAAGTGAGCAGCATCAGGCCTCCTGCCTGCATAGCGATGCCTGGCTGAAACACCCAGAAAGAATGGGTAAGAAGACACAGTCCGCCGATAAAAAGTATAAAACTCAGCCATGGAAGGCGATAGCCCGACAAGTCCGATTCAAAGATCACCGGAATGAGCTGGTAGCAAGCGCCAAAGATGATCAGCGTGCCCCATCCTAAAGCAGCCATATGGGTTATGGCTAGCAGTCTGGGCTGGAAATAATGCCCCTGCATCTCCTTCACTGAGAAAAAGAGCATCAATGTAAGCGCCAGAAAACAAAGGGCAGAAACAAAATAATGGCTCACCACTATTTTATACAAACGGGGAGACTGCTTTTTTTCCGGGCTCATAGTTTATAGATAAACAAAGTGACTTTGGATCCACCGTCGTCTTGTATAACGTATTCGTATCCTTTTTCGCGCAGGTGTGGAAGTAAATAAACAGGCACCTTCTTGTGGTGGACGAATAAAGCTTCATCATCCTTCATTTGTTCCAGCTTCTCAAGAATGGTGAGCATAGGCTTGGGCATCTCGAACATCGTCACATCAATTTCAACAAGCTTTCCTTCGTATTTCTTCAAAAGGGTTTCAATGTTGTACAAGGGCGTTTTTTCTATCTTCGGAGGGGCAACAGGGGCGATGTTCCCGGTTCCTGTCCTGTGAAAATAAGTATGTATCAGATCTTTGCTTATGAATTGAGTATGGGCAGAAAAGCCTTTTCCTGACAGCAGGTTAATAAGCGGCAGAGGCTCAAATGTATTGATGATCTTTAAGTACTGGCCACTCTTTAACTCGTTTGCTTTTAACATGATCAGCTTCAACGGATCTTTGTTTTCGGCAAGGACGGGCCGCACATCGAGTTCAATGGTTGCCTCAGGCGCCGGTGCCTGAAAACCTTCTGTTTTTAAGGGTAAGCTGTCTGATGAAGACGTCTGTAGCTGAAATCCTATATTTTCCATCGTTCTTAAAAATTCATGGATATTACAGCCGGCAATTTTACAGGCATCGGAAATAGAGACTCTTCTGGCAAGTATTTTTCTTAGTACCGGGTTTCTAAGTTTGTTGAAGTTTTTGTTAAGCTTTGTGAGCGCTGCAATTACTTCTTCTTGTCTGAAATCCAGCAATTGTTTTATGGTCGTATTTCTGTCGATAATAAACGGCTGTTCCATCACCCTTCAAAGATAATAATAAAAGATAAATTTATCTTTTATTATTATCTTTTTACATTTTGGTGATATCGAACCCTATCTAGTCAACTCTCTTCTGCCTTATTTTATTGCCTCACGCCACCCAGAAATACATCTGTCAGTTCGAAATCAGAATTAAAGAGCGTGAGATCAGCTCTGTAACCTTTTTCCATTCGCCCCCTGTCGGAAGTGCCAATTACGCGTGCGGGGTATGTAGATGCCATTCTGATAGCTTCATCCAGCGGTATACCGGCATGCTGAACGCAGTTTTTAATAGCTTTAAGTAAGGTGAGCTTTGAACCCGAAAGGGTGCCGTCCGGCAGGGTATACCGGTCTTCCTGTTCAACATGAATATAAGCGCCTTCTTTTACCGCTACAACGGCATCTGTAATAAGGAACAGCCGCTCTTTCATAACTTTTTTACTGGCTGATACTACAGGGAAAGCTACATGTATCCCATCGGCAACAATACTGGCATATGCCTTTTCTGCTTCAAATACGGCGCCCGGCAATCCAGGTTCGCGGTGGTGCAGGGGAGACATGGCATTGAATAAATGAGTAACGGTGGTGATGCCGTTGTTAAACCCTGCTCTTGCTTCTTCAAAAGTAGCATTACTATGGCCCGCAGAAACGATCACCCCGTTGTCGGTTAAGAGTTTGATGACACCGGGGTCGGTTATTTCGGGCGCAAGGGTTATTATTTTAAGTAGCCCGCCGGCTTCATTAATCAGTGATTCAACTTCATTTATTTCGGGCTTCTTTATGCAGTCAAGAATATGGGCGCCCCGTTTCGCCGGATTGATGTAAGGCCCTTCGAAATGAATACCGAGGAAAGCCGGATGCCTGAATTGCTTAGCTACCCGGATTGTTTCTTTGAAAACCTCCAGCGAATTGGTAGCCAGGGTAAGTACGAAGCCTGTTGTCCCGCTTTTTACTATGCCTTCAGTTATCGATTCCAAAGCCTTAACGGAAGGTTCATTCGAAAAAAGAACGCCTCCCGCCCCATATATCTGGAGGTCAAGCAGCCCCGGTGCAATGTACTTCCCGCTGCAGTCAATTACCGATGCCCGTTCCGGAATGGATGCGGTATCCGTAATATCAGCGATGGTATTTCCGTCAAGCAAAATTGCGTTACCTTTTAATTCCCTGTCACCGGTAAAGATTGTGCCATTTATAAGTGCTGTTAACATGATTGTCCCGATTTAAATTATAACTTCAGTCTGATTCGTTTTTTCTCCATCAGGCGAACAATTAAAACGATACAAAGTGAGAAAATAAGTGATTTTAACAGGCCGATAGTGCCGGTGCGAAAGAACATGGGTAAACGGCCTCCTGTAACTTCGAGGATTGCCTCGTGGATGTAAGGTATAAGATAGCAGGTTAATGTACTCGTTCCCGCTGCTTTTATCACGTTATACCAACTTTTTAAACCCCTGATCTCTGTTAAGTAAGTTATTACGGCGAAGCTGATCATACTGATGCCGGTGCAGATTCCTACCCATGGGGGAGTAGCTCTTATTTTTGAAATTCCCCATACCGGGCGGGTGTAGAGCCCAAAAGCAAGCATTGCCAGTGCTCCGGCAAGAATAAACAGCCAGAAATATTTGTTGGCGGTGCCGAGCTTACTGTACATTAATGCGGTGATAACGCCAGCCATTGTAAGTGCAGGCATAGAGCCATCGCCTACAATCGAGATATACTCTTTTACGATGTCCAATGAAGAAAACCATCCCGAATGGGCGGCGCAGTTAAAGAAAATGAAAAAGAGAAATGCTGCAATTTGCACCAATATACGGCCTTTTGAGAATAGGAAGATAGAACTGCTGATGAGATAGGTCCACCCAATCAGTCCGAGTATACCCCACCACTGCGGTCTCATTCCAATCTGGCCGCCCGCTTCAGAATTCCCTTCGTACAACAGGGCCAGCAACACCAGCAAGGAGATACCCGTGGTCTTTAAATAAACGACACGGTTTTTACCGGCACTTTTTGGGTAGTCGAGCCAGATCAGGAAGAAAGAGAACGTGATTATTATTTCCCATAACCATCGGGGTAACAAGGCAGAATCGCTGTAATTTCCGAGGTTGACATGGAAAAACCCCATTACCAGCAATGCAATTGCCCTTCCGGCAATATGTATGGCAATAGATTGAATGGAAGAGCCCTTCCTCAAACGGTTTTGAATAGCAAAAGGCACAGAAAGACCCACGATGAAAAGGAAAGCCGGAAATATAACGTCGGCAAATCCCATTGCATCGGCAGCAGCATCAGCATGTCCCATCCAGGAAGGAATATTGATTAATGTGCCATGATCATTTACAAATATCATAAGCAGTAATGTAAGGGCCCGAAAAGCGTCGATAGAAATTAGGCGTCCGGTACCCGGGTTTAGAGTTGAGGTCATCGTGCGTAAGAGAGAAGCGAATAATTTGATAAAAGTAATAAAAAAAATTATTCGAACGGTAAGAATGAAATTTCCGAAGCGCTAATTACACGCAAAAAAAAAGCCCCGCTACAATGAGTGTAGTCGAGGCACCTAAACCTTATCATCACAAAGATAAGGCTCTAAGACGGAATGTCAATACCCTTTTTGTCATATTACAGTAATGTTAGGGAGTGTAACTATCTTGTGCGGCTAATCTCATATCTCATCGACTGGGCAATCCCCGGCCAGAGTTCCTGAAATGATTATGGCGTGATTCGGGTGCAAAAAACTCGCATTCTTCGGGCCTACAGACCCGAAGCAGAGGCGGATCTTTCCGATTCATTTAATTAACCACACAATAGGTATATTAATTAATAAACAACCCTTCTGTTAATGATGCATTTCTTTACATTTGCGCCATGTTTTTGTTTAACGTTCGTGCATACGGGCTCTTGATTAACGATAAGGAACAGATTCTTCTCAGCGACGAAGAACACGAGGGCTTTTACATCACAAAGTTTCCGGGAGGAGGACTTGAATATGGCGAAGGCTTGATTGATTGCTTAAAACGCGAGTTCCTTGAAGAATGTAATATGGAGATCGATGTTCCGGAACATCTTTATACCACGGACTTTTTTGAGAAGTCGGCTTTTAATGAAAGCCAGATTATCAGCGTTTATTATCTGGTGAAACCTGCGTCCGACTTAAACGTGCGTATCTCAGACCTGCCTTTTGATTTTAATAAGAACGATAAGGTTAGGCAGGCCTTTCGCTGGAAAAACCTTTCGGAGCTTGATCCATACGATGTTACATTCCTGACAGAGAAGAAAGCAATAGAAGCCCTTAAGCGGAAATTGAACAAGGCAGTCTGACCGGCCATTGGCCGATTTCTGTCAGCCACCATCACATGTAAAAAGAAGTTATTTTTCTCAATTTGAAGTCTGAAAGTATTGTTTTCTTAACAATACAACTTATATTACAAGCGATAAGGATCCGAAAATCAGATATCTCTTGCATGGCTTATGGTGCGTCCAGGGATAACCTCGCCCATGGTGAGCGTTACCAACACGGAGCCGCCTGGATATAACGAAAGTTTTTATTATATAGTATTACTCCGGATGCGGGGTAATACTGTATTGTATAACAACTCCGCGCTTTGCTCCTGGGTTTGCATTGACGTGGGCAGCACCAGGTTTGCATCGTCGGCTCTTTCAAACTCCGAACTTATGCCCGTAAAATTGCTGATACTCTCGTTGCGAGCCTTTTTATAAAGACCTTTTACATCCCTCTGTTCACATATGTCTAATGGGCAGTCCACAAAAACTTCGAAATAACGATGATTCAAAATCTTCTTAGCGAGCTCCCGATGTTCGCGGAGAGGGGTAATAAAAGAACATATTGCGATAATGTTGTTGCTTACCAGTATTTTAGCAATTTCGGCTACCCTTCTGATATTTTCATACCGGTCTGCAGGGTTAAACGACAGGTCGCGATTGATGCCTGAGCGAAGATTGTCGCCATCGAGTAATACTGAAAGATAACCGTTAGCTCTAAGCTTTTGCTCTACAATAGTTGCAATAGTACTTTTCCCCGCACCCGATAATCCGAGCAGCCATATTACAACCCCTTCCTGTTTGAGAAGTGACGTTGCAGAGACGCTCGCAGAGAGAAAAGGGTCAATATTTAGTTCGTTTTGCACAGGAAGCTGCCGTTTAATAAAGACGGTTTATTGTATTTAAATGGATTGCCTTCAGGTGTCGTCATCGCAGCACCGGCCAAAGTGGCAATCGCATGGCCGGCGGCGGTATCCCATTCCATCGTTGGGCCCTTTCTATAATAAACATGAGCCTTTCCCTCAGCTATCATACAAAACTTTAATGAACTGCCTGCCGAAACAGAATTCACAATGGGAAATGCGGATAAAAATGCTTCTTCTTCAGGAGATGAATGCGATCGGCTGCCCACTGATATCCATGCAGAGGCCCCCGAATCTGCTTTTATTTGCTCAGGAACGCCATTCGAAATCTTCCAGCTCCCGGTTTCAGGTTCTCCATAATATAGTGTGTCCTGAACGGGAATATAGATCACGCCCAATATTGGATGACCATCATGAATCAAGGCAATATTTACTGTAAACTCACCATTTCTGCTGATGAATTCCTTTGTTCCGTCGAGAGGATCCACGCACCAGTAATAATCCCAGTTCTTTCTTACCTCGTAAGGAATATTGCTGCCTTCTTCCGATAGTACCGGAAAAGAAGGTTTTATTTTCTTCAGCCCCTTTAAAATAATCTCATGTGAGATCCGGTCTGCCATAGTTAGTGGCGACTTATCGTCTTTCAGAGTAATGTCGAAATTCTGCAGGGGACCATTATAAACGTCTAAGATGGCATTTCCCGCTTCTTTTGCCAGAGATAATAGCTTATCAATATCTATTTTCATACTATTCAGAGCGATCGTCATTAGGTTCGTTAAAGGGGGTGAATTTAACCCAATCAACAAACATTTCCTTTGAATCAAAATCAGGAGCCTTATAGGTTCCACTGTCGTTACCAGCCCACCAGGCAAACCAATTACCAATATAGATATATGAAGCTAAATAAGGAACCTTAACTGTGCTTGTATGTAGTAATTTATTGTCTATATAATATTCTACTCTCGGTGTCTGTCCGTTTCCGCCCGTATGCCAGTCCCAGCGATATATATGAAATGAATTGTCGTTCAGTTCTTTTGCTAAAGCAATGGCCTTGCTTTCATATTCGCCGGCTTTTTCGCCAATCCAGTTTGTTAACAAGGGGCTGCCAAGATTAACACCTTTTATCTCTATATCTATTTCATGATTAAGAGTAATAGTGCCGTTATCCGGAATATTACCTGCAGTAACAGCTTTTTGATAAGCTTCCGGATTCGATACAGCTGTTATCTGCTTATACCAAAAGGTCCATGCAGCGGATAACACTCCCATATCCGGAGTTTGAAGAACTCTCATCTTGATCTCATAGCGCCCTGAAGCAAAACGTTGCTTCGATTTGGCTACTCCCCCCAAACGTTTGCTCTGCCCGCCGGCTCCCCTCAACGTTCCCGAATATTGATCGCCAAGAGCCCTCATTACGGCAAAACCGTTTTTTAGATACACGTTCTCTTTAATTACGCCGCCATGCTGATGCGCAGTGTTTGAAGGTTGTCCCCATATCTGGTTGAGTTTTTCCCACTTAGTATCATCAAAAGTGCCTTCGAACTTATCATAAAAGATGCCCGCTGCTGTGAGGTCTCCAATGTCCGGGTCGCCATCCGGCTCTTCCGTAACTACGGGATCCGGGCCGGGCTCTTTGTCCTGTGTTTTTTCTCCTTTCTTACAACCTATAGCAAGCACAAAAATCAGTAAAGAGAGCTTAGTCAGATGTTTTTTCATATGTCTTTAAATTTGCGGATTCTGAGCATTTCGGTTTTTTATTGCATGGAGTATCGCCAACTGCGGTTCACGTCGCTCAAGGTCACTTTTTTTAGCACTTGAAAGTATCTCCTTTCTTAACAGAGCGTTTTCAATGGTATACTTTTTTATCATCTCTTCAGAAACAAGGTTGGAGCTGGTCATGGATGTATGTAGAGCATATCCTAAACGCTTTAATGTGTCACCCGCAATCAGCTCAAACAACTCAAGGTCAGTATCCTTGAAGTCTTTCAGAAATTTCCCGGTATTGTTACTGATGATAGGCCGTTCAAGATTCGACCACATTTCTCCAGCTGCTGCAGTTATACGTGAAGTATTGGACCGGTAAAACTGCAGCATATCTTCAGAATAACTAATCTCAAGGAAGTTGCAGAGCTTTTGTACTATTTGCCCGGGATGTGTTATCAGCGATTCGTAGTTTAATGCAAAGAAACGTGAGCTGTCCAGGCGCGACGCGAGCTCAAGACATGCGTCCTGATCTTGCTTCCATTGTTTGGCAAGAAAGTAAGTATGTTTTTCACCTACAACAGCTTTTTTGAAGGATACGGCTACATCGCGGCCGTCCCGGTACAGAAAAATATATTTTAAGTCGGGTTGCACTTTTTCGAGCTCAGTGGCGTAGTAAACATTACCCATGCTTTTGCAACACCAGTATTTCGATCCCTTAGTGAGGGCGGCCTGCTGGTAAATGAGTTTATTCAGTTCAAAAAGGCTAAATACTTCAGACTGCCTGAAAAGCTGCTCTTTGTCGGCAAATATTCCTTCCCATGGTACCGGATTGGCATTTACAAAGTCAACCACATCGCTGATAAGAGCGCGGTACGCTGCTTGGTCTAGCGGCCCATAGAGTGGCAGGAGTGGAACAAATGTTGTAAGAATGTGTGGGGGGGGGGGGGATGCAATATCTTCCGATTGATCCAGGATCACCCGCAAAAGGTTTGATCCAGATCGCTGAGTTCCTATTATCTGTATTCCTGCTGGTTTTTTCATTAATATAAGACTATTTTCAATATTACGCCGGCCGCAATGGAAGCAAGAATCAAATAGACCGGACTTACTTTATATTTATAATTCAATAAAAAAGATAGGATAGCTACTGATGCCACTACGACGTTCCTGTCCAGCTGTTGTAATAGTTTTAGGCCCGAGGCGATGATCAATCCTATCACTATGGCTTTTATACCTGCCAGCACATGCCGGAGACGTTTATTGTCTTTGTTTTTATCCAGTATTTGTGATACGAAAATCATCAGCACTGCTGACGGTATGAATATGGACATGGTTGCCAGTATAGCTCCTGTTATACCTGCAAGCTTATAACCAATAAACGTTGCGCTAACGAGAATAGGACCAGGAGTGACCTGACTGAATGCTATGGCATCAATAAACTCCTGCGTACTTAACCATTTCATTTCGTTCACAAAAAGTGATTGCATGATAGGAATCATGACATAACCGCCGCCGAAAAGAGAAAGGCTGATTCCCGAAAATACAAGGCCTATTTTAAGATATGTGTTTTCTATCAGCCTTGGGATATTAGCTATAAATGATAACTCGCAGATGGCCAGAATTGTAAGCATCAGCTTTGCAGGCAGGTCCATTCTAAGGCTCATTCTTAAACCGGGAGATTCTTTGATACCTGGGCGAACGCCGGCGGTTTTCATTATCACGCCAGCAAGCCCGCCGGCAATAATCAGCCCGATGGTAATAAAATAACTCTTGGAAATAAACTGAATTATTACGGCAATAATGCTCAGAGCCGACTTTCTTACGTCAGACGCCGCTTCTTTTCTGAACAGATTTAGTCCTGTTGAAATAATAATAGCGCCCACTGTTGCTCCGGTGAAATACATGATGCTGCCGGCTTGCAAACTATAAGCGTAGCGAAAATAGGCAACAGACAAGATAAACATTAAGATACATGCCGGAAGAAGAATGCCAAGCATACTGATTGCAGCACCTTTCTTCCCCCTCAAAAAATGCCCGATGTAGGTGACTACGTTGACAGCTAAAGGGCCGGGAAGAAGACTGGCCACAGTTACAGCGCCCAAAATAGTGTCGTTGTCAATAACATTATCTTTGTCAACCATTTCCCGCTGTACTACGGAAATCAAAGCCATGTGCCCGCCGAATGACACCAATCCTATTTTAAAAAAGGCGGTGAATAAATATCGCAGCGAAACTTTCTTGTCAGCAGCCTTACTTCGGCCCGTATCAATGTCCCTGTACATTTGAAATAGGGTTATAAGATAAAAAATTAGCAATTTCTTCTATCCTGTAAGGATCACCGCCTACCTGTACTTTCCATAATACTCTTCCCTTCTTGTCAGTAATAAGAAGAGCTCTTGGATCGGTGACGCAGAACAATATCTTATCTCCGTTGAATAATTCTGCATTTCCTTTTGCTGAGGTGTAATAGTCCTTCAGTAGCGGGACATTCAGCGTTGTTACAGCAGTATGCGTGATTGTGTCCACCTTAAATGCCATCGCTCTGGTAATCTGTTTTTTTGAACCATTGTCGAGAATCATCAACTCACCCTTTCTGTTGATATGTGCAAAATGCTGCGAGCTAAACAAATCATCCTTATTTAACTGAAAATTACCCTTCTCTCCCAATTTCCATATCACTCTGCCCGTTTTATAATCGATCTTCCAAATCTGGTTCAAATCCCGGTAAGAAATCAGAAAGTTGCCATCTTTTTCCTTAAATACCGAGTTGGCATGCACCCAGTCTTTTTTATGTTTGAGTATTTCCTTGTCATCTAGAGGATTGAGGTGATCGAGAACCGACCACTGCCATATTTTTTTGCCTTTTCTTGAAAATACTACTATTCCGTCTCCGTGAACGGTATCTCTTTTAGCTCCGCCGGCGGCAGAAAGATCGAATACTTTTTTTTCGAATGTCAGGGCATAAATATTGCCATTCTCATCTGTGCGAACTTCATGATGGACCATTTTATCCATTTCGCCTTTACCTCTCTGAAGATGAGTTAGCACCTTACCCGAGAGATCAAGCTCCACAATTTCATCCCCACCCGAAGAAGGGATTTTCTCCGAACCTACTATACATAACACCGTTCTGTCTGGTGTCCAGTGCGAAACTTTTACGCCTTTTTTAAAAGCCTCGTACCATACAATATTTCCTTTGTGGTCAATAATAACAGCAGATCCAGGTTCTGTTAATATCTGGGTAAGAAAGAACTTTCCCTTCATCTCCTTACTGAACTTTTTATTCATGTATTCAAGGCTGAAATAGGGTGTTGCCTGATAGATAGGCTGAGTTTCGAGAGGATGATTCCTGCTAAATGCGGTTTGAGAAGAGTTAAATGCCACTACCTTAAACGTATAGTTAGTGTTGGCGAGTGCATTCGTGACCCACAGTGTATGCTCTTTTGTCCCTTCGGAAATACCCGTATACAGGGTATCTCTGCTGTTTTTGGCCCAGTATTTTATAAAGGTCTTGCATTTCCTGTTTGTAGTGACCTTTAATTTCAGGCGGAGCCGGTTCTCAGGCAAATGAATCAGATCTATATTTTTAATTTTAAGCGGGTTTAGAGTATTAAGAATGTGTTCGCCCCGCCATAATATCGTCGTTGCAATGACTGCCAATGTTATTATGAAGATCAGAAGAATGGATGTTTTTTTTCTGCCCATATCGAATAATGATTAATCCCGAAAGATAACAATCACGCCTGTATCTTTCGGGATATAACTTATTTTACCCTGCCATTGTTAACAGAGGGTTCGAGGGAGGTATTACTCTGGATCTCGTTCTGAGGATATGGATAAACCGTATAGTCCACATTGTCTGAATAGGTGGAAGGGTTTCTTAAAGTAGGAACTACCTTTTCCTTAAACTTTAGTAAAGGATTGGAGCCATTGGAAGCACTGCGGCCCCAACGGATGAGGTCGTCTCTTCTTCTGCCTTCCATGAAGAATTCTTTAAACCTTTCTTCAAAGATCCTGTCTCTTAAAGCCGCTTTTGAACTATAGCTGGCAAGCTGAATACTACTTAGTCCTGCACGATTTCTGATGGCATTGATCACGTCAATACTTTCCTGATTAGGCCCGTTAAGCTCATTTAATGCTTCTGCTCTCATCATCAGAACATCGGCATAGCGAATGATAGTTACGTTATTAAAACCGGCGTAATTGTAATTGTTCACGTGAGGGTACTTCAGGTTATAAACATAGGTTGCAAGAACAGTATCCGGCGCTGTTCCGCCCTCTCCGCCAAATTCTTTCGGAACACTGATCACCTGGCCGTAAAGGGAAGTAAATTTACCCGTTAGGAGATTCCTTCTGTCGTCAGTCTTATCGAATAAAGAGTAGAATTGAAGGTGGATCGGAAAGCTTCCCCAGCCTCTGTTTAAATCCCATGGAGTAGAATTGATACCAAAGCTGTTGCTGTTAATACCGTAGGCCCCTGGTTCGTTTGACGATTTGAGGACGAAGATAAATTCATTGTCCGACCGGTTACCGGTATCAAAGAGGGAGACGATGCCACCTTCAGCAGGAGTTCTGAGATCGTAGTTTTTGTTCATCACTTCCAGAGCCTTGTCAGCGGCTTTCTGCCACTCACCGCGCCGCATATACAATCGCACGAGCAAAGCTTTTGCAGCACCGCTGGTTGCCCGCGCAACTTCAGCAGGGGGGTAAGAAGGGGGAAGATTCGACTCTGCGAATTCAAGGTCGGCTATTATGGCCGCCTCTACCTCAGCTTTAGGTGTTAATGCCGGATTCTCGTCGCTTTCTGTAAATTCAGAAGAAGACTTTAAAAGAAGAGGAACATCGCCCCATAGAGAGGTCGCATCATAATAGGCAAGGGCCCGGAGAAAGCGTACTTCCCCTATATTCTGATTTTTAACCTGCTCTGAAGACCCGTTCTTCACATAATCTATCTTCTTAATCAAGGCTTCTGCTTCATTGGCCCTCGAAATCATTCTGTAAACGCTTGTCCACACATCATTTATTGCAGCATTGGTAGCGTCGTAAGTAAGCTGATCAAGCTGTACACCCTGGCGTGCCGTTACAGCTGTTGTGACAGCATCAGCAGGGTATTCATAAAGCCAGTACAGATAGCCAGCATAATATCCGAAGCCTCCGTTGTCTTTTAACGCTGCGTAAACTCCGCGTACCCCCTGTTCTCCGTGTTGTGGCTTTGTAAGCGTATTTTCATCATATACAGAGAATGTTTCCTCCTGGAGCCCATTTTCGCAAGCTCCGATAGTTAGCACTCCAAGGACGGATACTGTAGTTATTATTTTGTATATTCTTTTCATGACATTTTTTTTATCTCATTAAAATGTTATTCTCGCACCTAACAGATACATCCTGTTTACAGGATATGCATTAAAATCAATCCCCCTTGCTACATTCCTGTTTTGCTGTGAATTGTTGACGAGGTTACCAACTTCGGGATCCAGCCCCGAGTAATTGGTGAAGGTGTACAGATTCTGCGCGTTCACATAGATATCAAGACCGGCTATACCTACCGGCTTTAGAATGGAGGACGGTACATTGTAAGTGAGTGTGATGTTTTTTAATCGCAGAAAGTCTGAACTTTCAACAAAGCGCGAATTTACCCATCCTCCATGAGAGTTACCATAAAAACTCCTTGCCGGAATAGTTCCTGTGGTATTTTCTGGCGACCAAACGTCTGTTAAAACCTCCTTTAGAACATTTCCTTGTGTAACAGGATTCAGGAGATCGATTTTTTGTACGTTAAGAAGTTTTCCTCCGGTTTGTCCCTGTAAAACAATGTCGAGATTGAAATTCTTATATGTGATATTATTAGTGAGACCAATCAGAGACTTCGGCACTCCGCTGCCAAGGATTTTACGGTCATTTGCATCCAAAATACCGTCCATATTCAAATCAACAAATTTGGGGTCGCCGGCCTCTGCATTTGGATGCGTTGTGGTTAACACAGGGTCATTCTCCTGGATAATGCCATCATAAACATAGCCATAAATAGCTCCAACCGGTTCGCCTGTGCGTATAATAAAAGGACTCTCAAAACTTGCCGCACCATCAGGCTTAAAGCTACCCACATAAATGTCGGCGTTATTAGTTCCGAGTGCTTTGACCTTATTGGTATTGTAAGAATAGGAGAACGTGCTGTTCCACTTAAATTGCCTGGATGACATATTAACTGTCTGGAGTGAAAGTTCGATGCCCTTATTGGCTACTTTCCCTGCATTGCCAAAGCGTGTCTGAAAACCTGTCGATGGCGAGATGCTTCGGTCTAACAGAAGGTCATTCGTCTGCTTATTGTAATAGTCGGCTTCGAAGATGACACGGTTCTTCAGAAGTCCAAGTTCCAGCCCAAAGTCCCAGGCAGCGGTTTCTTCCCATTTCAGGTCGGCGTTAGAAAGTCGTGTAACAGCAATACCGCTAACGGTAGAGACACCGTCGAAAGTGTATTTAGTTGAGTTATCGCTGGCATAAGTAGCCAGTGAAATTCCGGAAGAAATACGATCATTTCCTGTAACCCCGTAACTGATCCTTGCTTTACCCGCAGATAAAATACCAAGATCCTTAATGAAGCTCTCTTCATTAAATCTCCAGGCAATAGCTACAGAAGGGAAGTATCCCAACTTATGATTGCTTCCAAAAACAGAAGATCCATCAATCCTGTAGGTCCCGGTAAAAATATATTTGTCTTTATAATCATAATCTACCCGGCCGAACCAGCTTTTTCTTTTTACCAGCGTCTTCCCCGAATAGCCCGTAAACTGCTGCGCTGTCCCCAGGTTGTTGTATCCGAGGTCGTCGCTGCTGAAATTTGTCGCATTAATACCCTCTTCCTGATAGGTGTAGTTTTGGTGATTGTATCCTAAAAGGAATTTAGCATTATGCCCATTCTTTTTCAGCTCATAATTTGCTGTGGGGTTAAAGATCAGGTCCTGTTCGCTTATATTGGTAATTGTGCCAATTCCCTTAGAAGCGACAGCATTTGGTACAGAGGAAGGCGCGAAATAAGAAACTTTGGCTTTGGTGATGTCGGCACCAAAATCAGACTGCAATGTAAGGTTTTTAACCGGCTGGTATTTTAAAGAGAAATAACCATTGGTCCTGTACGTCGTATTCTCTCTGTCTTCGGCTTCCAGGAAGTGCAGAGGGTTCTGGGCATCAAGTTGAGCGGGCACTCCTGAGTCGAACGTTGACGCAGGGTTTGCTTTTAACACCTGTTTTAGAAATCCGTTGATTGTCGAAGGACTGAGTGGAAGGTCGTTTTGAATGCCATAATTACCAAATACTCTTGCTGTCATTTTAAATTTATCATTCACACTATGGTCAACGTTTACCCTTCCACCATATCTTTTAAACTGAGAATGGATAATAATACCCTCCTGACTCAGATAGTCGAAACTGGAAAATACAGCCGTTTTGCTTGACCCGCCAATAAAACTGACCACATGGTTCTGAACTGAAGCAGACCTGAAAGCCTCATCCTGCCAGTCTGTACCGAGGAGTCCTTTTTGCAGAGAATCTAGACGTCCGGGACCGTAAGGAGCCAGGCTGCCCTCCAAACCCGACAACTTGTTAAGTCGTAATGCATGATCGTAGGGGCCAATGAGATCAAACCGGTCAACCACATTCTGGACCCCTAAATAGCTGTGTATATTGAGCCTGCTTTCTTTGTTTATTCCATTTTTTGTGGTTATCAGAATAACGCCGTTAGCGCCCCTCGACCCGTAAATGGCGGTGGATGCAGCGTCTTTCAGGATAGTCATTGATGCAATGTCTTCCGGATTCAGAGAAAATCCTACACCTGCATTCGTTGGAAACCCATCAATAACATAAAGAGGCTCGCTATCGGCGTTCAGTGAATTCGTTCCCCTGATTCGTATGGATAAGGCAGCACCCGGCGTTCCGTTATTCTGGTTTACCTGTACGCCCGCCGCACGGCCCTGCAGGAGATTGGCAACCGACAGGGACGACTTGTTAAGATCTTCGGCATTAAGGGTAACCGCAGAACCTGTAAATGTGCTTTTATTCTTACTACCATAACCCACTACCATCACCTCATTCAGGGAAGTTACGTCTGGCACCAGACGCACATCATGCTTCGGCAATCCTTTAACCGGAACCTCCTTAACATGGAATCCAATCATTGTAAAAACCAAAGTGGCATTTTCTTCCACCACCAACGTATACTTTCCGTTAATTGCGGTGGATGTGCCATTTTTTGTTCCTTTTTCAAGCACATTTACCCCCGCAAGAAGCTCTCCGTCATTGGCAGTAACAACTCCTGTAACCGTGATTTTTTTCCTGGCATTCAATGACGAACCCTGACCGGCAATCACTTCCGAAAATATAAATGCCTGGATTATAAGAGCCGAAAATAATATTTTAAAAATAAGCCTAAGCTTTGTTGTAAAAGTATAATTCATTGTTTAATTGCTTTTAGTCCGGTTAATTAATACAAAACAAACAGGTGGAATTCTCATTCTTAGCTTGAGTTAATTGCGATGGGAGATTTTCGTATTTGTGTCATTTCTTTATTTTAAATCATTAGGTTCATTGAAGGGCGTGATCTTTACCCAATCCACATATAAGTATGCTGATTCAAAGTCGGCTTCTTTAATCCACCATGGAAACCAAATGCCTATGTTATAACATCCCGCGTGCGCCGGTATATTTTCAAAAGACGTATGAAGAAGCTTGTTGTCGTAATACCATTCTACCCGGGGCTTCTGTACATCACTTCCTGTGTGCCATTCGAACCGGTACAAATGATACTGCCCATCGGTTTGATTACCGAAAAACTTGTCGGCGTTATTGTATTGATCTTCACCGACACCTCTCCAGTTGGTCATCAGGCCCCAGTCGAGCCTTGAACTGTCGGGAGTACGGGGCGCCTGGTTGTGGCCCGGAAATTCAAAGTCTATTTCATGGTTAAAGTTGTCGTTCTCATAATAGAATGTCCAGAATGCAGTTAGAGCGCCTGGATGCGGGCAAATTTTAGCTTTTATTTCAAAGCTTCCCGAGGCATACATTTTTTTTGTAGAGGCAACACCGCCTACTTTGGTATTCTGACCGTGTCCTTTAATGCTTCCTTTATAAAGGTTGCCATTTGCCCTTATTATAAGATTCCCGTTACCTGCCGAAACATTTTCCGGGACTACACCACCATGTCGCCCTTTTGCTGGATTCTCACCCCATTTTGAGTTTAGCAGAGTCCATACAGTTGTATCTATCGACGTTCCGTTGAAGTCGTCGAAAAAAATCTGTGCGCTACTGCTTGCAGGGAAACAAATACACAAGAGGAACGGGCAGAGAAACAGAATAAAGGAACATCGTTGCATAATAAGCGGCCTTAATTTTTTTTAAAACTACGCATATGTGCTATCAGATATGTTCCTATAGTCCCGATTTGTAGTAATTCTGTCCCGTTGGTACTTATATTCAATAAAAAGAATTTCTTTTACGGTGGTAAAGGTAATTTAGCACTGCTATCTTTGAAAAGAGTAACTTTAAAATCCCGTTTTATAAATTGTAAAGGCTGTAAATAGGTTATATTAGCTTTTTCGGCTGGATTAAGAAAAGAAATATGAAATTTCGTTGCTTAGGTCTCTTTCTTATAATACTATTCTGTTCCGTTACTGCTTTTTCTCAAACAAATAATACGCGGTTTGTTCGCATTGGCTTTGATGAGGGTTTATCGCAAAGTACGGTAAGACACGTGTTTCAGGATAGTAAAGGATTCTTGTGGTTTGGCACCAGAGATGGTTTGAACAAGTATGACGGTTATAAATTTGTGGTCTATAAGAAGGATCTTGAGAATGGGAATAGCTTAAGTTCGAACGATATCAAGGCAATCACCGAGGATCGCGATGGCAAATTATGGATCGCAACATGGGAAGGTGGTGTAAACGTGTTTGATCCTAAATCCGGAAACTTTCGTCATTTCAGGAAACGGAAATCGGGTGCCGGTGGCATTTCCAGCGACTTTGTCGAGTGCATCAGCATAGATGGAGATAACAATGTATGGATGGGCAATGATTCAGAAGGACTAGATCTGTATGACAGGAGGGAGCAGCGTTTTACTCATTTTGCCAGTTCAAAACACGACGTCCATTCGCTCAGCAGTAATAATATAACCTCGATATATGAGGATTCTCAAGGAACTATCTGGGTAGGGACGACCAACGGGCTCAACCTGTACACAAAAAAAAACCGCAGATTTAAGCGGTTTATGCATGAACCAGGCAATGCGTTGTCTCTTTCCAATAACAAGATCAAATTTGTATTCGAAGATAGAAAAAAGAACCTTTGGATTGGTACTTATGGTGGCGGTCTTAATCTATTCGATCGTCAAACGCAGACTTTTAGGAGAATTGCGTTAGGGCCCCGTACTTCCGACTATAATGTATTGCTTGCCATCGCCGAGGACAATAACGGCAATCTCTGGATAGGAACTGAAAACAAAGGTCTGGTGGTATTTAATCCCTCGCGTAACTCCTGTATTTATTTTCCAAACAACGACAACGATAATACCAGTATTTCGAGCAGGACTATCAACTCTGTAATAAAAGACATTAAGGGGAACATTTGGATAGGAACCCTAAACGGGGGTGTAAATTTCGTCAGTACAGATGCCGGAAAGTTTAGTCATTACAGGCATCAGGAAGGCACAAACAGCCTGAGCAATAATATAGTGGATTGTATTTACGAAGATTCCAAGGGCTATTTGTGGATCGGTACAGATGGGGGCGGAGTAGACCGGTTCGATAGAAGAAACCGGCGGTTTACGAATTACAGGCATATTCCAAACAACGCCAATAGCATTGCCGGCGACTACATACCTTCTGTGTCTGAGGACGCCCGGCATTCGATGTGGATCGGAACATGGGGTGAAGGAATGACCGTTTTCGACCCTGTAAAAAATCGATATAAGCACTACCGCCATAATCCGTCTCAGGCGGGGAGCTTAAGCAACAACTATGTCTTTTATATCTATAAAGACAGCCGCAATCAGATGTGGGTAGGCACCTATGGCGGTGGATTGAACCGGTACGATTTTTCGAAAGATGCGTTTATTCATTACCAGAATGACTTGAGAAGCCGGTTCAGTCTGAGTAACAATTATATACTTACCATATCGGAAGACAGTAAAGGGAATCTATTGATAGGTACCGATGGAGGAGGACTCAATATTATGAATCCGGCTACCGGTAGGTTTAAAGTATACAAGCATGTAGATGGCGTGAATAGCCTCAGTAACAATAGTGTAAATTCGATATGGGAAGATAAAAAAGGCTTTATATGGCTGGGAACAAACTACGGACTAAACAGGTTAAATCCTGCAACCGGGGCTGTGAAGTCATATTTTACAAAGGATGGCCTGTCAAACGATATTGTAACTGCATTGCAGGGGGATTCGCACGGCCGGCTGTGGATTAGTACTGCCGACGGTTTCTCCAGGCTGAATATGGAAAACGGGGCATTTAAGACTTTCACGATTGCCGATGGTTTGCAGGGTAATGAATTTAAAGCTGCAAGATGCTTCAGCGGTAACGGTTTGATGTACTTTGGAGGCACCCGTGGCTTTAATGAGTTTAACCCTGCAAATATTAAAGAATATCCTTACGACCCGCCCCTTTTATTCACCGGCTTCCAGGTTTTCAACAAGGATGTGCCTATAGGAGAGAAAGGAGCAAACGGGGTGTCTGTCAGCGAAAACATAAATACCGTAAAACAGATCGTCTTGTCGTATAAGCAATCGGTCGTTACGTTTGAATTTGCATCTCTAAACTATGCAGACAAACAAAAAAAACAGTATGCATACAAACTTGGCGGGTTCGACAAGCAATGGCATTACATAGGTACAAAGAATAATATTACATATACCAATCTTGATCCGGGGGAGTACCTGCTGGAGATAAAAACGCTTACTAGTGATGGAAAATGGTCGGATAGAAAGGCCTCACTGCGCTTAGTTATAACCCCGCCTTTCTGGAAGACCTGGTGGTTCAGGTCGCTTTTTGTGCTGGGCGTCGGTGCCATTGTTTTGCTTGTATTTTATCAGCGGCTTTCATCTATACGGCAAAGGAACCGGCAGCTTGAAACGGAAGTTTCAAAGCGTACTTTACAGCTAAAAGAAATCAACAGCGACCTTCTTCGGAGTAACGAGAAAATTAAACATCAGAATGAAAAATTAGAAGAATACAACAGGGAGATCATGCAAAAATCCGACAAGATCCTGCGGCAACAGGAGCATATTGTTTACCAGAATCACGAGCTGGAAAAAACAGTCCTGGAGCTCGAGATGAGCAATAACACAAAAGACCGTTTTTTTTCGATCCTTGCGCATGACTTGAAAAACCCGGTGGCAGCACTTTCCGGTATTTCCGATTTGCTAAAACAGAAACTTCCAAAGCTTACAGAACAGGAAGTATATGCTTATGTTAACGACATTAACAAAAGTTCAAGCTCTGTTTATAATCTATTGATTAATCTGCTCGACTGGGCCCGCACTCAGAACAAGACGATAACCAGGAAGCCCTCGGATGTGAATGTGTACGAACTGGTTGTAAACGCATATTCTCTGATGGAACAGCAGATGAAAAGTAAAAGCATCCGTTTCACTACCCACATCGACCCTGCTCACACTATCTATGCTGACAGACAGATGATTGATACGGCTGTAAGAAATATAATCGGTAACAGTATTAAGTTTACAGCTGCATACGGAGAGATAAAGGTTGATTCTTCTGAACAGCATAATGCTATCCTCCTGACTTTTAAAGATACGGGAGTTGGAATGACCAGCGGGCAGATCAGTAGGCTGTTTGATATTAAAAATCAGGACCTCTCTGTGGGAACGGCGGGAGAAAAGGGGACTGGCCTTGGTCTTGTTGTAACGAAAGAATTTATTGAAGCAAATGAAGGTTCGATCGAAGTGGAGAGCTGTGAGGGACAAGGGACGACGTTTATTATAAGTTTACCTAAAGCTTCATGGCCGGTTGAGGCGCATCTTGATAAAGTGCCGGCAGAGGGTGGCCCGGGCCTGGTGGCCACAGCTAATGAGCCGACTGATATGTCCGGCGCGGAAATTAACGGAAGAAAAGTACTTGTTGTGGATGACAACAGTGAGATAAGAGCCTATCTCAGGCTCCTTCTTTCAGATTCCTTTGAGGTATGCGAAGCAGCGAACGGCGAAGAGGGAATTCGTATTGCCACGACCACCCAGCCTGATGTCATTATCTCAGATATGCTGATGCCTGTAATGAACGGACTTCAGCTATGTAGCAGTATAAAGGGTAGCCCCTCCACTAGTCATATTCCTGTAATACTGCTTACCAGTCAAACCAACGAAGAGAGTCAGCTTTCGGGATATGAAGCTGGAGCCGACGCCTATCTTCCCAAACCAGTTAACAGGAACATCCTCATGACGGTAATCTGTAATTTCATCAGGACCCGTGAAAAAATCCGAATCAGATTCGCCCAGTCAGATGATATTTATCCTAAGGATTTGCCATTTAGTACTCTTGACCGTGAGTTTCTCGACAAGATTGTGAATTATGTAGAAGAACACCTCTCAGAACCAGATCTCGATCACCGTAAAATCTGTGAGTTAACTTCAATGAGCCGAACAGTCCTTTATGCTAAATTTAAGTCGCTGACGGGACAAGGGGTACACGACTTCATTAAGTCGATACGTTTAAAGAAGGCCTTGAAGCTCCTGCAGGAAGGGAAGCTGAATATTAATCAGGTTTCTTACGAGGTTGGATTTAATACTCCTTCCTATTTTTCCAAGAGTTTCATTAAGCAATACGGCGTTACTCCCAAAGAGTATGTTTTAAACCTGCGGAGTGCAGTAAAGCCCTGATCACAGATAAAGACTTCGGGACGGACTGGTTTACATATATTCAGGATTATTGGAAACAGAATCGATTGCTGTGATGCTAGTTTTGAAAGATGAACGATATCTTATCCTTAAAAAGAGCCGCTCTTGTTATACTTTTACTGGTAAGCAGTGGCACGGTTTGTTTTTCACAGTCCCGAAAGAGCGATTTTGCTTATAAAATGCAAGTTAAAAAAGCCGGTATGGTGAAACCGGTTTGCACCTTTGTCCTCCGTAACACGGGGAGTGAGGCATTGCCCGCTGCTGGTTGGGCAATTTATTTTAATTCAATAAAAGATCCTAAGATCGAAGAGGGCGACACCTCGTTCTACCAGGTCAGTCATATCAATGGCGATCTGTACCGCCTGCATCCCGGAAAGAAATTTATACCCCTTCTTCCCGGAAAGCAGATGTCTATAGATATATATCAGCAGTTTCTAAAGAATGTTTCAGACTTTCCGGCAGGTTTTTATCTGGTGTGGGATAAAAACCCGTCAAAGGGATACCCGATAAAGAATACAGACCCTGGTTTTACATCCCTTATCCCAGAAGAACAGCAGATCTCCCAACAGATATTTGAACAAAATGAAATCGTTTTAAGTAACCGTTCCCTGTCTTCAGTAAAGATTTTCCCTACACCGCTCAAGTATAGCGAGAAGGGCTTTACCTATAAAATGAAGGGTGGTGTTGGCATTATAAGCGATCCCGCCTTCCATAATGAAGCGACGCTGCTGGCGTCCGACCTTTTAACCTTATTTGGCCTGAAGTCGCCGGTACTCCCTTCGGGAAGCGGTCCTGCCATCGTTTTGAAAAAAATGCCTATGGCCGCAGACGCATATAAGCTGGAGATAGATAAAGAAAGGGTGGTTATTTCTGCCTCCTCATCCACCGGTATATTTTACGGGATTCAGTCTTTGAAAACGCTGCTACCTCCCGATAGCTGGAAAGGAAAACATTCGTCGCTCGATGTTCCGGCTGTAGCAGCAGAGGACGCCCCCCGGTTTGGACACCGCGCCATCATGCTGGATGTAGCCCGCAATTTCCAAACGAAGCAACAGGTGCTGAAAGTAATTGACCTCATGGCTCTCTATAAGCTGAATATTCTTCACTTTCACTTGATAGACGATGAGGGCTGGAGGGTAGAAGTAAAAGACCTTCCCGAACTTACGCAGGTAGGGGCAGTCCGGGGGCATAGAACGAACAGCAGTGATTATTTACCTCCGTCGCACGGTTCAGGAGCCGATATTAATAAACTTCCCGGAAGTGGCTTCTATTCCAGAGAAGATTTTATCGAAATATTGAAGTATGCAAATGAACGGCATATTCAGGTGATCCCCGAAATTGAAACCCCCGGCCATGCCCGTGCTGCCATAAAAGCAATGGAAGCAAGATACAGGAGGCTCATGAAGACTGGCTTTAAAGCAGAAGCTGAGAAATATTTGTTAACCGATTTATCAGACAAATCAGTGTACAAGTCGGTACAAGGATGGAACGACAATGTGATCAACGTGGCACTTCCTTCTGTGTATACTTTTATGGAGAAGGTAATTGGAGAGTTCGTCAGAATGTATAAAGAGGCAGGAGCTCCCCTCGTTACGATCCACATGGGTGGTGATGAAGTGCCGGCAGGTGTATGGGAAAACTCCGGCGCCGTATCAAAGCTCACTTCCACGGATAAATCGGTTAAAGGCCCGGAAGACCTTTGGAAGTACTTCTTTACAAGGGTAAACTCCATCCTAAGCAGTTATAATCTGCAGATGTCAGGCTGGGAAGAAATCGGTCTCAGGAAGGTAACCGAGGGCGGTAAAAAACGAATGGTAGTAGATACGTCCATGGTGAAGTACAATTTCAGAACCGACGTATGGAATAACCTCATTGGCACCGGGGCCGAAGATCTCGCGTATCGTCTGGCTAATGCAGGATACAAGGTAGTATTGTCTAATGTTACCAACATGTACTTTGATTTCGCCAGCGATCAAAGTTTTAAAGAGCCCGGAATGTACTGGGGAGGGTATGTTGGCGCTGAAAAGCCATTTTACTTTATTCCATACAATTACTTTCGCAACTTCAAAGAAGATGACCTCGGCAATCCGGTAGACCCTTCTGTATTTGAAGAGAAAGAGCGGTTAACTGAAGCAGGACGAGCGAATATTATTGGTCTCCAGGCTGCTCTATGGAGCGAGACCATTACAACGCCGCAGCGCCTTGAATATATGCTCTTGCCTAAGCTGTTAAGCCTGGCGGAAAGGGCCTGGGCGGCTGATCCGGCATGGGCTACAGATCCCGATCCGGCAGTGAGCGAAAAGTTGTACCGTTTAGCGTGGTCTGATTTCCTTACAAATCTTTGGGATCGGGAGTTGCCCCGGCTGGATTATTACCACAGAGGCTTTTCTTACCGTATTCCCGCACCGGGAGTGATCCTAAAGAACGGTAGAGTTTTGGCAAATGCAGAGTCGCCCAAACTTACTATTCGTTATACTATCGACGGTACAGAACCTAATGCCGGTAGTCCGCTATACAAAGATGGTGTTTCGTCAAAAGGAACCATCCTGTTTAAAGCGTTTAATGCTGCAGGACGATCGGGCAATACGGTTAAAATTATAAACAAATAAATTTAGCCCCTCGGCTTTAGCTTTCAGCTTTTACCTTTTACCTTTGAGCTCTCATGGGATATCAAAGTTTAGAAGCATGTGTAGCCGATCTTGAAAGAAACGGTCATTTAATCAGGATCAGGGAAGAAGTAGATCCGTATCTTGAGATGGCAGCCATACATCTTCGTGTTTTTGAACATGAGGGGCCTGCTCTTTATTTCGAGAATATAAAGGGTAGTCGTTTTCCGGCAGTATCCAATATTTTTGGCACGCTGGAGCGGTCGAAGTTTATCTTTCGTGATACGCTTGAGAAGATAAAGGTGCTGGTCGATCTGAAAACGGATCCCGTGAAGGCTGTTAAGAATCCCTTCGGATATCTGAACGTTGCCGTGACAGCGCTGTCAGCTTTACCCCTCAAAGGACGCCGGAATGCACCAATAAACTTCGGGAGGACGAAGATCAGCGATCTTCCACAGATAGTGAACTGGCCGATGGACGGCGGGCCTTTCGTGACCATGCCACAGGTATACACGGAAGATGCCGATAAACCAGGCATTATGAACGCCAATCTCGGGATGTACCGGATACAGCTTGGAGGGAATGAGTATATACGGGATAAAGAAATAGGCTTACATTATCAGCTTCACCGGGGAATAGGAGTACATCAAACGAAGGCAAATGCCAAGGGACAACCACTTAAAGTCAGTATTTTTGTAGGAGGCCCCCCTTCACATCCGCTCTCGGCCGTAATGCCGCTGCCGGAAGGACTTTCTGAAATGACGTTTGCAGGAGCGCTTGGAAACCGAAGGTTTCGTTATTTCTACGATGAAGAGGGCTTCTGCATTTCTTCAGACGCCGATTTTGTAATCACGGGGACAGTATATCCCCATGAAAACAAGCCGGAAGGTCCCTTCGGCGATCACCTCGGATATTATAGTCTTGCACATCCATTTCCATTGATGAAGGTGCATAACGTATATCACCGGAAAAATCCAATCTGGTCATTCACCGTTGTAGGCCGGCCTCCCCAGGAGGATACAAGCTTCGGCGCCCTCATTCATGAAATTACCGGATCGGCACTGCCAAAGGAAATCCCCGGGCTACATGAGGTAAATGCCGTAGATGCTGCAGGTGTGCACCCCCTGCTTTTTGCTATCGGAAGTGAGAGGTATACGCCTTACCTCAAAGAGCGTACACCCCAGGAGATCCTCACCATTGCCAATCATATCCTTGGAAAAAACCAGCTTAGTCTGGCAAAATACCTTTTCATCTCGGCGAAGGAAGATAATCCAACACTGCATACGCATGATATAGAACGATTCCTTACCCACGTCCTCGAAAGAATTGATTTTGCAAGGGACCTGCATTTTCATACCAATACTACTATTGATACGCTGGATTACACAGGAGGTGCTCTGAATTCAGGGTCTAAGGTAGTGTTGGCAGCGGCCGGAGAAAAGAGGAGGGAGTTATGGAAGGAAGTTCCTTCATCATTTACCATTCCGAACCTCTTTAGTGATTTCAGACTGGCGATCCCGGGCGTTCTTACACTTAAGGCGCCTGCGTACATAAACGAAGCAGAGACAGAAAAAGCTATAGCCGTTTTGAACGAACATCTCAGGTCGGTCGATTTAAAAGGGTTGGCGCTGATTGTCTTATGCGACGATGCTTCCTTTACCGCTGCCTCAGTTAATAACCTGGTTTGGATCACGTTTACGCGCAGCAATCCGGCCAACGACATTTATGGAATCAACAGCTTTACAGAGCATAAACACTGGGGATGCCGGGGACCGCTTATTATAGATGCCCGCAAAAAGCCTCATCATGCGCCCGAACTGATTAAAGATCCGGAGGTGGAAAAAAGGGTAGACCGTTTAGGAGAAAGGGGCGGGTCGTTGCATGGTATTATTTAAGAAGTTTATTTAAGAAAATTTATGGATTTTTGTCCGTAATATTATCTTAAAAATAAACCTTCGACCATGCCTCACTATTCCTTTAGGCTAACTTTTTTTAAATCGTTCCTGCTTTGTCTGATTGCGACATGGTGTATCAACACTCCGGCCAGGGCACAGCGTACTTTCTTATATGAAGATCTTGTTTTTAAAATTGATTCCCTGGCCAATGTCGGCCTGATACGATCAGCATTAAAAAAGGCAAAAGAGCTGGAGCAGCTTGGCAAACGGCAGAAACAACCAGCGTGGCAAATAAAGGCTGTATTATTTCGGGTAGCCTTTCAAAATTATCTGGATCAGGACGCAGTAATGCCTGTGATTGATTCGTTGAACTCCGACATAAAGGAGTCGGAGTTTCCTCTAAAACCGGTACTTCAGTCTGTTCTCGCCCAGACGTACTGGAGATATTACCAGGTTAACCGATACAGGATCAGGTCAAGAAGCCATGTTGATAAAGTTCAGAAGGATATAGCGACATGGGGTCTCAGAAGTATCGCTGACACAGCTTCAAAATGGTTCAAAGAATCCTTATCTCAAAGAGAGCTATTGCTAAATACTCCTGTTAATATCTTTAACAATGTACTCGCAGGCGACACTACGAGACTTGAAGTCAGGCCAACCTTATACGATATACTTCTTCACCGTGCACTCGATTTCTTCTTGGACTACCAGGCTTCATCGCCGCGATCTTCCTTTTCGCTTGATGATCCTCGCTTGTTTGCTGCAAGTAACGTGTTTGGAACTATAGCTATTTCGTCGAACGATACCTTATCGGCTTTTTATACAGGTTTCAAACTGTTACAGCAGGCGGAAAGATTACATCTTACAAATGGCCGCACCATTGCTGCTGCACACCTGAATATGAGACGGATGGAGTGTTTGAAATACAATACAAGTCTGAAGGAAAAAGATATCTTATACCTGAAAACGCTTAAGCACATTGCATTTTCAGATAAGTCAGGTGTGGTGGCTGCGGATGCATTGTACAGCCTTGCCATTGAATACCGTTATAAGGATAGCCTTGGTCTTGCACTTGAATTCGCCAGATTAGCTTCAGCGAGGTATCCCGGTTCGAGGTCTGCCAGACTGGCCGATAAACTTTTGGCAGAAGTTCTCCGTAAAGATCTTTCTTGTGCTGTAGAAGAGTTTAATTTACCAGATGAGAATTTGCTCGCTTCAGTTTCTTACCGGAATGTTAAAGCTGTTCTGTTAAGCTTATATAAAATCAGCTTCGGTGATTATGATTCTGTTACGCGTACGGGGGATAGACGTTTGAATAGAAAGCGGATTGCTGAAGTAGTTGAAAAAAGTCAGCTTGTGCAACATAAGAACATCGGGCTTCCCGGCCCGGAAGATTACAAAGAGCATCGAACTGAATTAAAAATTGGCCCCTTTAAGCCCGGCGCCTATCTTATGGTATGTCGTGACGCCGACTCTCCCGACTCTGCCCTTATTCAATGTGCGCCGCTTATTGTATCAAACCTTGCTTTTACAACCAGATTCACCGGAAACGAAAAATGGGAAATACTGGTAGCCGACAGAAAGAAGGGACACCCGCTCGCTTCCGTGATTGTCAGTTTGGATAGTGCCGGTGCTTCCTCACGAAAATCAGGAACATTTTCGTCCGCACTAACAGATAAACTAGGGAAAGTTTATTTTGCAGGCGAAAAAGGAAACTATGGAATACAGATTGTCAGGAATAGAGATACCCTTGTTAAGAGAGAGTTGCATTTTTATCAGTCGAATCCCCACGAGCTTGCCAATCCTCAAACCGAATTTCTTTCTGCATTGTTTACCGACCGGAAAGTTTACAGGCCGGGACAGATTGTTTATTTTAGGGGAATAGAAATGGCACGTTCCGGAGATACTTCAGCTCTGGTTTCTCAAAAGACGTTGCAGATAGAGTTGCGGGACGCTAATAATGGAGTTGTCGATAAGCTGGATAATATCATTACTAACGAGTTCGGCTCTTTTAGTGGGGCTTTTATTCTCCCTGAGGTCACTACTAACGGACCCTATAATATTTCAACAGGACATGGCGTTTCGTGGTTTAGAGTAGAAGAATATAAACGGCCGACTTATTCTGTGAAGTTTTCTCCTGTTGAAAAAATATACAGGTTTAACGATTCGGTAACTGTAAGAGGGCATGTACAAGCATATGCATCGTATGGAATTTCTAATGCCAGGATAAGTTACAAGATTGAGAGGAGTAATACCTGGGGCGACTATCACAGGTATGGGGGCATAAGAAACGGAAGGCCTTCATTCAATTTAGTCACAATCACAACAGACTCAGTGCGAAGTAACAATGAAGGAGAGTTTACCATTCCCTTCCGGGCTAAAATTGATAAGCAGGAGGCATATCCAGGCGCTGTTTATACTTATAATATTACCGTAACGGCAACATCGCCCGACGGAGAAACTAGGTCATCGCTTGTTTCTGTTACAATAGGAGATCGTGCAATAAGAGTAGCTGCTTTGGTCGATCAGCTTATTTCTGTGACAGAGAGGATAAAGATCCCAGTTAGCTTAAGTACTTTAAATGGCCGTCCACAGGCGGGGAAGATAACTGCCGAACTATATCAGGTCAAAGGTCCCGAAAAGATCTTTCGCAGGAGGTTCTGGAGTACGCCGGATCTGCCCCTTATGAAAAAGGATGAGTTTGAGAGGGCTTTCCCGTCTTACTCCTACAGGGACGATCAAAATGACCAAAAGGTCAAAAAAATGCTTTTTAAGGACAGTATTAGCATAACAGAAGATCAACCAGCTTTTGCCGTATTCAGCAAGCTGGAAAATATCTCTTCGGGATATTATTTAATCAGGTTCTTAGCCCGAAATGTCAATGGAGATACCACATCGGCCGAATACTATACTACACTTCTAAGCCAGCAGGCCGATATGCCTGCCGGACAACGGTTTTGGACTGTAGCATTCAGAAATACAGCAAGCAAGGAAGAAGACGCATTGTTCTTTACAGGCTTCGGAGAACGGGGAATGATATTGAAGGAGATGTACAACGGAAACAAGCTTTTGTCAGCTCAATGGCTTCAATCCGGAAAAAAACAAACACCGATTAGCGTTGCTGGTAACACTGGTCGGGATCTTCGTCTCCAATTTTTGTCATTCCACGATAACAGAGTATATCAATATTCACAGAACATTGATCAACGTCTTCCAGATAAGCAACTTAATATCTCCCTTTCTGCATTTAATGAAAAATTGACACCGGGAGGCAGAGAACATTGGAGATTAAAAGTTACAGGAAAAGATGGTGAACCGGTCGAAGCTGAACTGCTTGCAGCAATGTACGATATGTCAATTGATCAACTGAATAGAAAAGATACATGGTCACTTCCCGTTATTCGAAGGCAGGAATATTATAACTATTTCAGTTGGGATAGTTACTTCACACAAAGGCCTGTTAACTCCTATCCTCTAAAGTTCAAAAGGAATATTTACGAAGACGTGCCTCCTGGCTATATCGATCTGGAAAAAGTATCGGTTTATACACCTCAGTCTTCCGCTGTTGACAAGATGGATTCGGTTTTTCACCAGACTGAATACTACAATGCTTTGAACTCTTTTAAAAAGGGTTTTAATATTTCCGGGCGCGTGCTTCTCGAAGGTAATCCTCAAGAGTGGGCGCTTGTTAAAATAAGGGGCAGCAACATTAGTGTATCTACCAATCAATATGGTTATTTTAAGATTAGGGTCCCTTCTGATGTTACCTTGGACATAAGCTTTTTAGGATACATATCTCAATCTGTAAAAGTAAAAGAGGGCCTTCCCGTAGTAGTAAATCTTAGAAAAAACCGAAGTGATCTAAACGCTGAAGCAGACAAACGACGGATTGAAAAGCTCCCGGGGAGCGAAGACTCGCCAGTATCCAGGGTTTTAAGTAAACAGTGGAAACGCAGTTCCCGGGTTGAAATGGAGGAAGATTACACTGTTCATGATTTTGCAAGCATGGAAGCCTTTCCGGCTTTACCTCCTTTTTTGCCTGAAAAAAAGCAAGTCGTCAATTTTAGGAGAAATTTTAATGAAACCGCTTTCTTTTACCCACATTTAAAGACAAACCAGAAAGGAGAGGCATCAATAGAGTTTACGGTACCCGAATCCCTGACAAGGTGGAAATTGAAGATTTTTGCCCATACCAGGAATTTAGCTTCCGGATATTTAGAAAAGGAATTGGTTACTCAAAAAGAATTGATGATTGTGTCTAATTTGCCACGCTTCTTCAGGGAAGATGATTCTGTGACCATAACGGCAAGAATTACAAATTATTCAGGAAAAACGCTTAGGGGTACTGCGGAACTTCAGTTATTTAACCCGGATACCAAAGCCCTCTTACCGGTTATTTCCCGCTCTCCAATGCCTAGTAAGCAGTTTGAAATAACCCCGGATTCAAACGAGGTTGTTCCCTTTACTTTTTTAATACCAAGGGGATTATCAGGTATTACCTGCAGAATAAATGCAATAACGCCCAGCTGCTCAGACGGAGAGGAGACTTTTGTTCCTGTCCTGAGCAACGCCCAACTCGTTACAGAAAGCTTGCCTCTGGTGGTTCCATCAGGGCAAAGCCGGTCATTCACCTTCGAGCCACTTCTAAAAAAGCAATCCGCATCATTAAGAAGCAAAAGTCTTTTACTTGAATATACGTCTAATCAGTTGTGGACGGTGATCCAGTCCTTGTCAACTTTCCTAGGCAGCCCTTCTGTTACCACTGAGCAAACATTCGGTAGCTATTACGCAAACACCCTGGCGTCATACATGCTGAACAAGTATCCTGAGATGAAAATGATACTTTCAAACCTTGAAAGGCATTCGTCAAAGGAAGTGTTTAATGAGGCATTGAAAAACAGGAAAGTAAATTCAGCTTTTATAGAAGAGACACCCTGGTTAAATGAGATTCAATCACAAAGTGAGCAGAAAAAGAACCTTACTTTGCTTGCCGATTTCAACAGGATGAATTACGAGAGAGATGAATACCTAAAGGAGCTTTCCCGGATTCAGATCAATGACGGATCATTTCCGTGGATCCCGGGCGGGACTGCAGGCGACAGATATATTACCCAATATGTTACGGCGGGTATAGGGGCAATTCTGCAATTATCCGCCGCGGCAGATCCCAGACTTGTCGCGATTTCAAAAAAAGCGATAAAATATCTCGATCAGCGGCTTATCTCCGATTATAAAACTTCTGGTGGACCTTTGTCTCCCTTAACAATACAAGGGTGGTATGCGAAAAGTTATTATGGGAAGAAAGAAATTACAGGCGAGCTTGTAGGTGCTTTTGCCGCTTATATTGCCGGGGTTAAGGCTGAATGGACAAGAAGGAGTATTTATGAACAGGCTATGATCGCTTTAACTGCCTTTAGGTTTAATGATCCTGCTTTTACCAACCAAATCGTCGCTTCTTTAAAAGAAACAGGAGTGCGGTCTGAAGAGTCAGGAATGTACTGGCCCCGGAATAAGCCAGGTCATTTTTGGTATCAATCCCCTGCAGAGACACAGTCGTTACTCATACAATTATTTTCTGAATGTACTGATGATACGAGTGCTGTTGCCGAAATGAAAACATGGTTATTAGGGAATAAGCATTTGTCGGATTGGAGAACTACAAAAGCTACAGTTGCAGCCTGCTCGGCATTGTTTACAGGGCGTGAAGGTGAGTTGCCTGGCAGCGATCTTCCGGAGATCAAAGCAGGCGACAGACAGTTAACCTCATTAATGCAGCCTGAAGTTTATGGTCATGGAACGGGTTATGTAAGAGCTTCATGGGGGGCGGAAGAGATTTCTCCTAAACTTGCTGAAATAAAGATTAAGAACACCGGCAAAGCGACTGGAATAGGGGCGGTGTACTGGCAGTACCTCGAAAATATAAATAAGATAAAGCCATTTTCTTCCGGTCTTTCTATTGAACGAAAATACTTTCTTGTAAAAGACCTGGGACATGATAAGCGCTTGTATGAAATTGATGATAAACACATTCCGGTTAAGGGAGATTTAATAAAAGTAATGCTTTACGTTAACGCTGAAGAAGATTTTGAATATGTCCACTTAAAAGATCTTAGACCTTCAGGTGCTGAAGTGGCGAAGGGTTTATCGGGCTTCGAAACGCAGGACGGGTTATACTATTATCAGGTGCATAAAGACGCTTCTTCCAATTTCTTTATTAGTCGTCTGCCGAAGGGTAAATATGTGCTGGAGTATGGCCTTTGGGTAACGCAGGCAGGAACATTTAATTGCGGTATTTGCAGTATCCAGAGTATGTATGCGCCTGAGTTCGGAGCCCACACAAGCGGAAAGAAAATAGAATTCAGATAGGATAAATAATAAAAAGCCGGAACCCTTAACAGGAGCCGGCTTTTTATTGAGAAAAATTAACACGTTCTAAAAACGGAAACCTACAGTAAGGTAAGCATTGTTGTAAGACCTTTTGAGCTCAGCTTCGGGACTCATGCTTCCATAAACCTCATACGGGTAAACGTTCTGTTTTCTTGAAACATTAGTGTATGTTGCATCAACAAAGAAATTACTAATCCTGTATCCAATACCACCGCTGATATTTGTAGTAGCGCCCCCTATTCCTTTTTCAGGATTTCCAAGGTAGCCATAGCCAGCTCTTAAATACACATTAGGACTTACCCGTCCTTCCGCACCGATGCGGGCATTTACGGTAGATTGGTACAACTCCTTTATGTTTTTATTGTCCTGAGCTGCGCCATCATAACCGCTCATATGCATACCTGCATAATCAACGTATTCTAAATCGGCTGTTATGAATCCTTTTTTCTCGATAAATACAGCCAGTCCGCCGCTTACTTTTAAAGGGGTTCTTAGATTATAGTTTTGTTCAAATGACTCGTCTTCATCCTGATTTCCTATCGGATATTTATCTCCGTTCGTGTAAAATGTTTCAAGTCCTAATGTTGTGTTGTCTTCTACAGAATACCATGTTGGACTTGTAAAGGAAGCTCCGAACTGAACAGACTCAAGAGGCTTATAGATGAAACCGAGTTTTAAGTTAAATCCGTTTCCGTTTGTCGTCTGATGGTTATCAAAAAACGTTTTGTATCCCCTCACTCCCTGTACGTTGTTTGCATCTACAAAATCTGCATTACCCTCTTCAGCAAATGTAGAAGTAGAGTTATACTTTAAATTAGTAAAGGCAAGGCTCATTCCAACATAAAGCTTATTGCTGTAATTTGCTCCTACAGCGAGATTAAATTCGTTTTGACCTCCCGTGGTGACCTGAGTCATGGATTGTGAGGAATTTAGATGTGTTACCGGATCGTAAAGTAATCCAGATGCATCATGGCCAATCGTATCTACAAGGAAATGTTCATATCCCCAAAATCCGAGAGGACTGGCTGCTTTTTTCAAGGCATCAATAGTGGGACCATCATCGTATGCCCTTTCTGCAAACATGTCTGCGATTGAATTATTGGGATTGAAACCCGCATAATAAATATTATCATAAAAATTATTCGTTCGGTTCCATGATAGCCCAAAATTTACACTCAACAAGCCTTTGGTTGGATCTGCACCTTTTGGTACCCTCTGTGATGAGTGAAATACAACAGAGGCATTATTGAAGTTTAATTGCTTTTTTTTATCGCTTTCCTTTTGATTAAAGTAAGTGGATGAAATATCAGAAAAATTATATTCAGGCGTAAAACTGAACTCTGAGCCGTTGAAAAAACCAAGACCGGCGGGATTAGTACTAATGGAACTTAAATCTCCGCCTATTGCTGTTGATGCGTTTCCGATTCCCTTAATCCGGCTTGTTGATCCTCTGTCGAATCTCGAGAACCGCAGAGCATCCTGATTATACTGCGCGTATATATTTTGAGTGACCATACATGCTATGATCACTACAAGTGCATAGTTAAATTTCATATTCAATTTTTTATCGAAAATATCAAGTTACCTGCCCCCGCGACTGCCTCTGGAAGGAGTGCTTGAACTACCTCCGCTTCCACTGCTGGTGCTACCGCTACTGCTTCCTCTTGAACTGCTGGAGGTGGAAGGAGTAGAGCTAGGGTAAGCTTCTCTTGTAGGTGTTTCAGCCCTGGCTGGCCTTGAATTTGTATTCGTTCTGTCTACTGAAGGTCTGGGTCTTTGTGTGGTACCTGAAGATGTTCTGCCATCCGTAGTCGGCCGTGTCGAATATCCTTCCGGTCTCGATACAGACCCTCTGCCACTGCCGTAACTACGGTCAGCTGGTCTGGCGCCACTTCTGTCTTTTCCATAATTGGGATTACCTGTACCCATATTCGGCCTGGACCTGTTGTTTCTGCCGCTAGCTATTCCTCCGCCGTAATATCCACCGCCGTATCCGTATCCATAGGGGTATCCGCCGTAATAAGAAACCGGGCCCCAGTAATTACCATAGTAAGGGTTGCCGTAGCCATAATAACCCCAGGGGCTGTAATAGTTTGTATAATAGGGGTAACCAAATCCGAATGAAAGCGACAGTCCTGAGCCGTAGAACCACGGGTCATAACGGTAGCTGTACCAGGGATCGTAGCTGTAGCTGTACCAACTGTCGTAATAGGTTCTCCACGGCGACGCATAATAGAACCTGTTCAGTCTTGAAGCGTACCCGTAATCGTAATCATAGTCTACATTATCGTCTGCATAATCTCCCCCGCCATATAGCTGTTCGTTCGTACGGTAGCTTTGCTCATTTTTCTGAGGATACTCTACCTCTTTTGCTTTGGCCTGAGAATAATATACATCATCATTGGTGCTCACCTGTGCCAAACGGTTGGTAGAGCAGGCCCCAAGCAGTAAGCTTACTGATGCAAGGGCCGGTAATAATAATCTTTTCATTGCCGTGTGTGTTAATTCTCCAATCAATCCCTGTCTCTTTCTTATTAGACGCAACTTCCGGGGAAAAGGTTGCATCATTTACTGTTTTATAGCCCGGTTAGTTTTATAACTTTGCTATCTGAATATTTGTGTTAAAATTACGAAAAAAAACTTTAAAAATTATTATGAGTAAGGGTATTACAAGCAGAAATGACGATTATTCGCAGTGGTATAATGAACTTGTTACAAAAGCCGACCTGGCAGAGCATTCTGCGGTGAGAGGATGTATGGTAATTAAGCCTTACGGATACTCTATATGGGAGAAAATGCAGGCTGCGCTCGACAAAATGTTTAAAGATACCGGCCACTCCAACGCCTATTTCCCCTTGTTCATACCGAAGTCATTTTTCTCTAAAGAAGCTTCTCACGTTGAAGGCTTTGCTAAAGAATGTGCAGTAGTAACGCATTACCGCTTGAAGAATGATGGAAACGGAAATATTATCGTCGACGAAGATGCCAAACTGGAAGAGGAACTGATAGTAAGACCTACCTCCGAAACCATCATCTGGAATACCTACCGCGGCTGGATCCAGTCGTACCGCGACCTGCCTATACTTGTAAACCAGTGGGCCAACGTAGTGCGCTGGGAGATGCGCACGCGACTGTTCCTTCGTACTGCCGAATTCCTTTGGCAGGAAGGCCACACAGCTCATGCCACGGCTGAAGAAGCAATAACAGAAGCAGAACGTATGCTGCATGTATATGCCGACTTTGCTGAGAACTGGATGGCAGTACCTGTGGTGAAAGGCACCAAAACACCCAACGAGCGGTTTGCCGGAGCTATTGAAACTTATTGTATTGAAGCGCTCATGCAGGATGGTAAAGCGCTTCAGGCGGGTACGTCACATTTCCTTGGCCAGAACTTTGCCAAAGCATTTGATGTGAAATTCACCAGTAAGGAAGGGAAGCTTGACCACGTATGGGCTACTTCATGGGGTGTTTCTACCCGTTTAATGGGCGCCCTTATTATGGCTCACTCTGACGACGCCGGATTGGTGCTGCCTCCAAAACTGGCTCCGATACAGGTGGTGATCATTCCGATATATAAAAGTGAGGAAGACCTGAACCGTATTACCGGGAAAGTAGATGGCCTCGTAAAAGAGCTTAAAGCCAGGAATATATCGGTTAAGTATGACGACCGCGACACACAGCGTCCTGGTTTTAAATTTGCTGAATACGAACTGAAGGGTGTTCCTGTGAGAATTGCGCTGGGAGCAAGAGACCTTGAAAACGGAACAGTGGAAATCGCGCGCCGTGATACAAAGGAAAAACAGACCATTAGCAGCGAGAATCTGGCAGATCATATCGAACAGCTTCTTGAACAAATCCAGAAGGATATCTATCAAAAAGCTCTGAAATTCAGGGAAGAAAATATCACACGCGCAGATACCTACGATGAGTTTAAAAAAGTGCTCGACGAGAAAGCGGGCTTCGTATCGGCACACTGGGACGGCACCCCCGAGACGGAGCAAAGGATCAAGGAGGAAACCAAAGCGACGATCCGCTGTATTCCAATAGACAATCCCAAAGAAGATGGTGTCTGCATCCTTACAGGAAAGCCGTCTGTTCAGAGAGTGCTGTTCGCAAGAGCGTACTAGTAGGGGTGAGGGTTGCAGGTTGCAGGTGTGAGTTGGATTATGAATTATGGGTTATGGGTTATGAATGTTGAAAACGGACATAACCCATAATTCACCCATCAATAACCACTTTCAGTAATCAGCAATTAACTCTCAACCTTCAACTCTCAACTTTCAACTCTCGACCAATCCGCAACCCGCCTAAAACAATTATGCCTGCTGTTTGCTTTTGGATATATTACTCATATGGACGAAAACAACTCAAAGCACGAACACTCTTCAGGGGGTAAGAACCTCAAAGTTTATACCCAAAAAGTATGGATAACGCTCGGCATCATTGCGTTGCTGGTTATCCTTATTTTTATATTGAAAGCCGCATTTAACGTTCTTTTAATGGTTTTTGCAGGCTCTCTGATTGCTACGTATTTTCACGGCGTAGCCGACATCATTGAGACACGCACCCGCTGGAGGCGACGCTGGTGTGTGATGCTCTCTGTGTCTCTCTCTTTTATTGTCGCCGGAATGCTGTTCTGGTTTCTGGGGGCGAAGATCTCAGAACAAGTGGGAGATATGTCGAAAGAACTGCCTGATCTCGTTAAAACCGCAGAAGACAAATTGAAGCAAAGCTCTTTAGGCAGGAAAATAATCTATTACATTTCTGGCAACAACAGCCAGAAGCTTATGACTTCCTTTCAGCAGATCTTTCGCACCAGTTTTGGTATCGTGGGCGATTTTTACATTACCTTCTTTATCGGCGTCTTTTTCACCGCCAATCCAAACCTGTATAAAGACGGGATCATCAAGCTCATTCCTCCCGCGGGAAAAGCAACAGCTAAACGACTGATGGACCGCATCAGCTACACACTGAAAGGGTGGCTGAAAGGCATGCTGATAGCCATGTTCTTTATCAGTATTTTAACCCTTACCGGACTGACGATCATTGGGGTGCCAATGGGACTGGCGCTGGCGGTGATGGCCGGACTGCTTAACTTTATCCCTAACTTCGGCCCGCTGATCGCTATGATTCCGGCAGTACTCATCGGCTTAACTGTGAGCGTTAATACCACACTCATTATTGTAGCACTGTATCTCCTCATCCAGGCTGTAGAAAGCAATATTGTCACTCCGATGGTGCAGAACGCAATGATCAAAATACCTCCGGCGATGATTATTATCAGTCAGGTTTTGTTTGGTACACTTACCGGCGGCCTCGGCATAATCCTGGCGACGCCCCTGCTCGCTGTCATCATAGTAACGGTAGACGAATTATATGTAAAGAAACTTCAGAATAATCAGTCGTAGGCGCCGGTATATAGTTGATATTTGCTATTAAATATATATTTTTACCGGAAACTATCCGGCGCTATATTAATGTCTCTCAGCGGAAAATTACGTAGAATATTTTGTATCCTGCTACCCCTGTCTTTTCTGTGCTCTTACGGATATTCCCAAACCATGGCCTCATTATTAAAAAAATGGGATAAGGCCAGAGCCGATAAGGATTACAGGCAAAAAAGCGGGAACATTCCACTGGTACTGAAGATAGCAGACCACTACCGGTATACCTATCCCGACAGCTCACTGATGTACGCCAGGGTAGCGCTGGACCTCTCGAAAGCCCAGAACTCGGTTGAATCCGAAAAAAAGGCGCTCAACAGCATTGCCAAGGTATACTATATAAAAGGGGAGTACAACCTTTCGATGGAAGCCAGTTCGCGTGTGCTATTACTGAGTGCCGGAGAAAACAGTAACATAATCGTAGCCGATGCCATCAATAACATGGGATTGGTACTCCTTGGACAGACCAAGTACCATGATGCCATCCCCGAATTCAGGAAAGCAGCTCAGCTGAACCAGCGTTTTAAAAACCGGTCCTCTCTGGCGGCAAACTATATTAACCTGGGTATTTGCTTTGACGAGACCTCAAAACCCGACTCCGCCTTGTTCTATTTAAGGAAAGCTGTTGGTTTTGCACTCGAAACCAGCAACGCCAATATGCGTGATATGGCCTTCAATAGAATTGGACACACCTATTTCAACGCCGGAAACTATACAGAGGCGATTGATTACTATGAGGAGGTTATTAAGATTACAAAAAATAACTGGGAGCGCTCTTTTGCAAATATCGGCCTCGCGAAAGTCTATTATCAGCAAGAGCAGTATAAGGCAGCCATCCGGCATGCAACCACCGGGCTTTATATGGCGAACAAGATGAACGTGAAATGGGACGCATCTGAAGCCAGTAAAGTGCTTTCTGAAGCTTATGCCAAAACAGGAGACTTCCGAAATGCTTATTATTTTTCGAGGTTAAACAAACGTTACGACGACAGTTTGATGAGCGAAGCGAAGGAAAAGGAAATCAATTACCTGAACCTGAAGCGAAAGATGGCAGAGAACCAACAACTGGTGCGTGATAATAAACTAAAGAATCAGGAAATTAAGCTTAACGAGCTGATATTCATATTGATCGGCGTAGCTGCACTGTTCATTGTTGTATTCATTGCATACATTATCCGCAGCAACCGGAAACAAAAACTCTTAAACCTGCGGCTAAACAAAAAGAATAAAGATATAGAGCTGCAGAAAGATAAGATTGAACAACAGAATAAAGAGCTGTCACGGCTCAACTATACCAAAGACCAGCTTTTCTATATCCTGAGTCACGATTTGCGGGCTCCTCTCGCATCCGTGCAGCAGGCTTCTGAGCTGCTTTGCGACGAGTGTTTCTCACCGGGCGAGCAGAAGATCATCGTAGAGGGATTCTACCGCGAAATTACCTCGGTATATAATATGCTCAATAACATGCTGTACTGGGCAGCCAGTCAGCAAAAAGGTATCAAAGCGAACCGCTCGCTTATAGATCTCTCAGCTATAAGCCACGAGCTGTTAGACGTATACGAGATTGTTGCCAGGAATAAAGGCATCAGTCTGATCAACGAACAAAAACTGCCGGTATGGGTAAATGCCGATCCAGACCAGGTGAAAGTTATTATTCAGAACCTGGTAGGAAATGCCATTAAGTTCACCAATACAGGTGGATTGGTGCGTCTTTTCTTTGACGAAGATGAACTATATTACAAGCTTCACGTTAAAGACACCGGCGTAGGCATAACCGAAGAAAAGATAGAGCGTCTTTTTACGGCAGTAGGCAAGAGCATTTCCACCTACGGAACCAACAGCGAGACTGGTACAGGACTTGGACTGGTACTCGTAAAGGAGTTCACCGGAGCCAACGGGGGGAACCTTGAAGTTCGAAGCAGCCATGGCGAAGGATCTGAATTTATTGTTTCCTTCCAGAAGAAACTCGACTACGTATTAAACGAGGATTATGACCATGATGAATAGCGTACCGTAATGTTATAGTAATAAATCGCAATAAAACGCGCTTTCTACCCTATCTTCCCCCCGGTATTTATATTTTTGTTCAATTAACAGGATATAAAATGAAATTTGCAACCAAAGCAATACATGCCGGCCAGGAACCCGACCCCTCAACCGGAGCCGTGATGACGCCGATCTATCAAACGTCTACGTATTGGCAGAAGTCGCCTGGCGAGCACCAGGGATTCGAGTATTCGAGAGGAACGAACCCCACGCGTAGAGCCCTTGAAAGTTGCCTCGCCGCTTTGGAAAATACCACATACGGACTAGCTTTCTCGAGTGGAATGGCCGCAACGGATGCGGTGATGAAGCTGCTGAGAGCCGGCGACGAAGTGATAACCGGAAACGACCTTTACGGAGGTTCTTACCGCATCTTTACGAAGATATTCGCACAATACGGCATTAAGTTTCACTTTGTCGACCTCTCCGATCCCCATCGGGTTCAGGACTATATAAACGATAATACCAAACTTATCTGGATTGAAACACCCACCAATCCAACCATGCAGATCATCGATATAGCAGCCGTTGCTGCCATCGCGAAAGCCAATAAGGTGCTGCTGGCTGTAGACAATACGTTTGCTTCACCCTATCTCCAGAACCCCAAAGATCTGGGTGCCGATATCGTAATGCACTCGGTGACGAAATACCTGGGCGGCCACTCCGACGTAGTGATGGGTGCCCTGATGCTCGATGATGAAGACCTGTATAAGCGGCTCTGGTTTATCTATAACTCCTGCGGCGCTACTCCCGGTCCGATGGACAGCTTCCTGGTGTTGAGAGGGATCAAAACCCTTCATCTCCGGATGAAAGCACACTGCGAAAACGGTCGCCGTATCGCTCAGTTCCTTAAAACACATCCGCAGGTGGGCAAAGTATACTGGCCGGGGTTTGAAGACCACCCCAATCACGAGGTTGCCAAAAAGCAGATGCGCGATTTCGGCGGGATGATTTCCTTCACCGTGAAAGACGCCGGATTGGAAAAAACCTTCAAGGTGGCTTCTTCCTTTAAAGTGTTTTCACTGGCTGAATCCCTTGGCGGAGTAGAATCCCTGATCAATCACCCGGCCACCATGACACATGCCTCCATTCCAAAGGAGACACGTGAGCAGGCCGGGGTGACCGATAACCTGTTGCGGCTAAGTGTAGGAGTAGAAGACATTGACGACCTGTTAGAAGACCTGGAAACAGCGCTGAAGCTATAGGTTGTATGTTGCCGGTTGTAAGTTCAAAGCTGTACATTGTTGCAGAGTATAACTGTTGATTAGGTTTTTTATCAGAAGCAAGGAATATGGGTGAAATGAGTTTTTCTTTTTTTGAGAATAATGAACTGAAGGATTTCCTGGATGCAAAGGTAGATCAGTACAACCGGCCGGAATTTATAGAGAACGACCCGGTGGTGATCCCACATCGCTTTACTGCGGTACAGGACATAGAGATCATGGGATTCTTTGCGGCCATCCTTGCCTGGGGACAGCGCAAAACGATTATCAGCAAGTGCAGTGAGCTTATCGAGCGAATGGATGGCCGTCCGTATGAGTATATCTTACACCACCAGGAAACCGATTTAAAGTCCCTGCTCGGATTCAAACACCGCACGTTCAATGACACCGACCTGCTGTACTTCGTAAGCTTCCTTAAGCAGCATTACAGCCAGTACGATTCATTGGAAGACGCTTTTTTGCCTTCGCGGACCGGCTTGTTCCATAATGAAGTATTGCGGGAAGAGTTCATGGACCAGGTTCAGGGGCCATACACCGGCGAGAGCTTTTCGTCGCCACCCTGTTACCTCAGTGAACTACAGCCCGACGACCACCGGGTAGAGACTATGCTGAACCATTTCAGGACGTACTTTTTCAGCCTGCAGGACTTCCCTTCGCGCACCATCAAGCATATCAGTTCGCCCTCGCAGAAGTCGACCTGCAAACGACTCAATATGTTTCTGCGCTGGATGGTCCGTAAAGACCACCGGGGCGTAGACTTTGGACTGTGGAGCCGCATCAGTCCCTCGCAGCTCATGTGCCCCTGCGACCTGCATGTCGACCGCGTAGCGCGCAAGCTGAAACTTATCAGCAGGAAGCAAACCGACTGGCTCACCGTCGTAGAGCTCACCGCCCGGCTCCGTGAGTTTGATCCGCGCGACCCCGTAAAATACGACTTCGCACTCTTCGGCCTGGGCATCGAAGAGAAGTTTTAAGATAAGAACCATACATAATGACTAATTCTCACCACTTAGCCAAAGACACTGCCGATACCATTGTAGCGCTGGCAACACCCGCCGGAAGTGGCGCCATAGCCGTCATCCGCCTGTCGGGGCCGCAAGCCATAGCCATTACCGATAAGGTATTCAGGGGTAAGGACCTGGCGAAGCAGTCGTCGCATACCGTTCACTTCGGAACTATCCGCGACGGCGAAACCATCATCGACGAAGTACTGGTGTCCCTTTTCGTAGCACCTCATTCCTACACAAAAGAGAATGTGGTAGAGATATCCACACACGGCTCCAAATACATCATCGAAAACCTCATCAGGCTCCTCATCCGTGGAGGCGCCAGGGCAGCAAAGCCCGGCGAGTTTACGCTGAGGGCATTCATGAACGGAGGTATGGACCTGTCGCAGGCCGAAGCCGTCGCCGACCTCATTGCGTCCAACTCGCAGGCCTCACACCAGGTAGCCATGCAGCAGATGAGGGGAGGCTTTTCAGGCGAACTCCGGCAGCTCAGAGAGCAGCTCATCCACTTTGCTTCGCTGATCGAGCTCGAGCTCGATTTCTCAGAGGAGGATGTAGAATTTGCCAACCGCGAGCAGTTACGAGCGCTGGTGTACAAGATAAACAGTGTGCTGTCACGCTTAATAAAATCATTTGAGCAGGGCAACGTGCTGAAGAACGGTGTGCCCGTAGTGATCGCCGGGAAGCCAAACGTAGGAAAATCCACCCTGCTGAACGCCCTGTTAAATGAAGAGCGCGCCATCGTATCCGACATTGCCGGAACCACGCGCGACACCATCGAAGACGAGATCTCCATCCATGGAATCCTCTTTCGCTTTATCGACACAGCAGGCATCCGCCATACAGAAGACATTATTGAAGCAAAAGGAGTGGAGCGCACCCGGGAGAAGATGAAACAGGCGAAGCTGATCATCTACCTGTTCGACCCCTCGCAGAGCTCCGGCGAAATACAGCATCAGCTGGACGAAGCCGCAAGCCTCGGCATGCGCGCCGTAGCCGTAATGAATAAAACCGACCTGGTGAGTAACCAGCAAAAGCAGGAGTTAAGCAGCCTGCCCTTAAACTATATATCTGCACGAGACAAGCAGGGCATCGAAGAGCTGAAGGACGAAATCCTGGAAAAAGTAAACCTGCATCACATCAATACCGACGACGTGATGGTAACCAATATCCGCCACGTAGAAGCCCTCAGGCACACCGAAGAAGCGCTGAACCGCGTCCTCGCCGGTATTGAGGATCCGGTGACATCCGATTTCCTTGCCATGGATATAAAGCAGGCCCTATACTATCTCGGAGAGATCACCGGCACCGTAACAACAGATGACTTGCTGGAGAATATATTTTCGAAGTTCTGTATCGGAAAATAACCACCCGTAATATATAGAAATATACCTATACTTTATTTACGCAAAAGGGCTGTAATCAATGATTTACAGCCCTTTTGCGTAAACTCGCCCTGCGTTTTTTTACGATCATTTCGTTTAGATTTGTCCCTCATTTGTCCCCCAAATTGATTTTTTTTAAACGAGGGACAAACGGGTGAGTTTATTGGTCTTAGAAAGCCTTAAAAAGCCTAAGAGATCCTTAAAGAGCCATATTGGTTAACTTAGAATCATCGTGAAATGTCGTCAAATATCCGTGTCAATAAGGTATGTGAATATTGTGGTAAAGACTATGAGGCAAGGACAACTACAACAAGATATTGCTCTTCGAAATGTAATTCAAGGGCCTATAAGGCACTAAAACGGGGGGCGAAAATAGAGGAGGTAAAAAAACAGGTTCAAAATATCAGGAGCTTTCCGTTAGCTGAAATAAATGCAAGACAACTGCTGACGGTAAAACAGGCTTGTGTTTTTACCGGCATGGGAAAGAATACTATAAACTATTGGATTAATAGCGGAAAGCTTCCCTCCTGTAATTTGGGAATCCGGCAAACCAGAATATTGAGAGAAGATCTGGAAAGGTTTTTCAAAAGCTCTGTTCATATGGTGCCGCAAAAAGAAAAGCAGAAAACAGCCATGGTCATACTGGACCGAGACAACGCCTATACAATCTCAGAGATCTGTGTGAAATTTGGGGTTTCAATGTCTTTTCTCCGAAATTTTTGTAAGGTGAATAACATCGAAAAACAAGCAGTAGGCCGCGAAACATTGATAGCGAAAACGGTTATAGACGAACTGCTGAAAAATCATATTGATAATAAACCATTGATTAATGAGGAGATTCAACACGAAAGAATCTTCGATCCGGATGAATGCTATTCAATAAAAGAGGTTGAAGCGATTTTTGGATTGTCTCCGTCGAATGTATACGGAATACTATTGAAGAATCGAATCGAAAAGCAGCGTTACGGAAAATCGGTATTAGTACGAAAAAGAGATATTGACGATTTGTATAAAGCCTACAGGAGCAGGACAAGCAGGGAAAAATAATCAGTTTGTAAGATATGTTACCTCTTACTTCTCCGATGGAAAAAATACACAGGATAGCACCAGGGATATATTTTTTTTACCATTGCAACAGGTGTAGGGAATTCGTGTAAAGCAAGATATATGTCAAAAGTTACGTTAAGAAAGAAACCGATAGCTAAAGGGAAACTGTCTTTGTTTTTAGACATCTACCCGCCCGTTCCACATCCGGAAACGGGTAAAGTTGTCAGAAAGCACTATCTAAAGCTCTTTGTGTACAGTAAACCCAAAACAGAGACAGAGCGTTTCCATAATAAAGAAACATATGAACTGGCGAACAGTTGGAGTGCTTCTATACAAATTGAAGTACAGAACAAGCGCTTTGGGTTTATCTCTTCATCCAAAAGGGAGGGAAACTTTATAGATTTCTTTGAGGAAGAAAAGAATAAAAGAATCGGCTCCAATTTGGCTAATTGGAAGAGTGCGGTGAAGTATTTTAAACTATTCGCAGGCGACTTTATTTCGTTCAGACAGTTGAACGAGACGTTGTGCGAGGAGTATGCCGATTTCCTGAAAAGTAAACCTGCCCTGACTAAAGAAGACGGCAAAAAAGGCAGGGCGATCAATACGAATGCAGCCGTGAGTTACTTTTCCAAATTTAAGTTTACATTGAAGCGAGCCTTTAAAAAAAAATTACTGGCAGAAAATATCGGTGAGATCATTGATTCTATTTCGCCGGCAGAGACTCACCGGGAGTTTCTGTTCCAGGATGAGTTGCAACGACTTGCAGATACACCATGTGAGGATGACATTAAGCGGGCGTCTTTAGTATCTGCCTTAACCGGTTTACGCTTTTCCGATATTGAGACTCTTTACTGGTCAGAAATACGCGGAAACCAGGGGAACTATCATATCCAATTTACTCAGCAAAAAACACGTGGGGCCGAGGTGCTGCCAGTGTCAGATATTGTCTTGTCCTGAAATAGCTTTACATTAAATGTAAAGTAAATGGAAAAAAAACAGAGAAAGCGAACGGTAAAACCGCTCAAAAAGATCGGCAGATCTTATCCCGAAGAAGTCAAAAGAAAAGTTGTTGGAGAAATACAATCCGGTTTCCACAGCCATCGTACGGCAGCTAAGCTTTACGGTATGAGTCGGAATACTGTAAACGATTGGGTTGTTCAGTATTCTTTACTTAACTTGGATTCACTGAACTCACAAGAGGAATTTATGACAAAATCTACTGAAAGTTCAACCATTCGTCATCTTCACAGACAAGTTATCGAGTTACAGAAGGCTTTGGAAAAGTCTCAGTTAAAGGTGGATTCTTTGGAAACAATGATTAAGGTAAGCGAAGAGGAGCTGAAGATCAAGATCCGAAAAAAGCCTGGTGCCAAACAGTCAAGAGAATGAGGCAGAAACATCCCCATGTAGGCCTTGGGGAGCTCTGTGTACTGTTTGGCGTTACAAGACAAGCTTATTATGACGCATTCCACCATGCTGAGAAAACGTCGATTGCTAACATGATTGTTCTGACGTTGGTAAAGGAAATTCGGAGCGTGATGCCATTGCTGGGTACACGAAAGCTCCTGTACTTGCTGGAACCACAATTGAAGGAACATGGAATCAAAATTGGCCGCGATCAATTATTCGACCTGCTTCGATTTCACGGGCTAATGATCCGGCGTCGTAAGCGTATAGTTCGTACTACTGATTCTAATCATATCTTCAAGCGATATCCAAACCTGATAAAGGAACTTGTTATCACCGGACGAGAGCAGCTTTGGGTAAGCGATATCACCTATATCAGGACGATTCAAGGCTTCAGTTATCTAAGTCTGATTACCGATGCATATTCCCATAAGATCGTAGGTTATGCATTGCACCCGACGTTAGAAGCGACAGGTTGCTTGAAAGCTTTGGAAATGGCCATATCGACCTGGAAACATGAATCGCCATTTTATCTTATCCATCATTCCGACCGCGGAATTCAGTATTGCTGTGCAGAATACACCGAAACGCTTCAACGTTTCGGTGTAGCTATAAGCATGACACAAAGCGGTAGTCCTTACGATAATGCTTTGGCCGAGCGGGTAAACGGAATCTTAAAGAATGAATTCTTTCCAAAACGGATTTATCAAAATCATAAGGATGCACAGAAGCATGTATCCAGGATTATTGCTATCTATAACGAAAGCCGCCCCCACGGGAGTATAGATTATTTAAGCCCAGCGAAGGTTCATGAGAGTTTATCGGGTCCGATTCGCAAGCGTTGGAAACAATATAGAAGATATAGGAAGACAATTCCGGACGAAAATGAATTTGAACATTCAGAATAAAAATGAAACTCCGTATCCTTGTAAGGATATCTTAGGACTACCAGGAAATACCTGCAAAGTTTTTATAGGATTAATGGTCAAAACTGTAAAGTTTTTTTAGGACGAGACAGTTTTCTCAATATAAAGATTGGCTCGGTCAGGATCATATTCATCTGCCGGATGTTCCATGTTGTTTTCAGGATCAAATTTTATCGTATTGGATTGGTCAGGCGTGATCGGTTTGTCAGTATAAACGTGTAATAGAAAATCAACATGATATTCTTTACAGGACTTGCATTCTCCAATAAAATGGTGTTCAAAATCAAGCCTTCCATCCGATGCAAATAATTCGCGTGGAATCTGATCACCCGGCATTGATCCAAAATAATTTAAACTGGCTTTAGTTAAATGCAATTCAAAAGTTCGTATCTCGTTCTCTTTTTCGCAATGGAAAGAAAAAGTTTCACCTGCAATTTCGCAAGGACTAGTATAAGCGTAGCACTGCCTAATATAATTTTCAACGGCTTTAAAAGGTGTAAATAAAGGAGTCTTCGCTAAAAATTCACTAATGGAGTGCTTTTTATATGTATAGTCTTTTTCAGTCATGAAATAAAGATACTAAACATGGGGTACCGGTTAAAGGAATATTTGCCCATCCTTTTCGAAGAGCGTATTCTTTGAAAGGCCAAGGAGATCTTAAAGGAATCATGGGTTAATCAGAATCTAAGTGAAATGTAGTCAAATATCCGTGTCAATAAAGGATGTGAATTATTCTCAGATTTACACAAACCTAAAAATGTGCTCTTTTATAAAATGTGTCTGTCTTTCCTTTTGCAAGGCTTGATAAGCATTGATAATTGAAACAAGGTGATCTTTGTCACGGCATACAACATATTTTTTCGCTTGGTGAAACATTGCCAGATCCTTATTGACGTAAAAGGCTATGTTATTGACTCTTTTTCCCTTAGAATTGCTACAGATAAAAGTATCACTGTTTCCGAGTGGCAAAATAAAATTGTCCAGATCTTCTATGTCCGAAGCATCACTTTCAATAAGCGGTGAGTCTCCTAGTATAGAAGTTATATTATCTCTTTTATTTATATAGCTGTTTTTGTGAAAGCTGAGCAATTTATCGGGAGTTAATTTAAGGTTGTCGTAGAATGGAAGAAATGCAAAAATAATACGTTTTGTCTGCCGGAAAGCTTCTGAGTTCATTAAATGGCTTAATGCTTCTCTGTTCTCGGTGCCATCATCATTTGTAACCTTGATTGAAATTGGCAATTTATCGAAAGTATAATGGTTATCTTTGGTTGTGAACAGCTCATCATTAACAGGTAGCCGCCATTTTAAAGAAGACGCCATTATTAATAAGGACATCAGTCCTTCTTCTGTGATTTTTTCTGATTCGGAGATTTTAGCAAGGTCTCGTGAAAACTTTTCGTCAAGCGTGGCGTACAGTTTTTCTATACTATCGTTGGGTATGCCGTTAAAATCAAGCGTATTCCTGTTCATATCAAAAAACACTGATTTAGGGCTTCGCTTCTCTTTGGCAAACGCGTTTTTCTCTTTGTCGTACAGGTACAACATGTTGTTATCGTCTGCAAATCTCTTGATAAGGAACTGGGGGATATAATGATGACGTTTGGATAAAGCCATTGTACTATTCTTTTATTTTGAATAGGTTCTTCATATATGATTTGGTAAACTGCAATACCTCTTCTTTTGAGTATTTAATGAGATTGTTTCGATCTCCCTTTATCAAGTTCTCTATATATCTTTGTTTTTGGTGCGCAGGTGCATCTACTCCGAACAGCTTACGCCAAAACAAATCAAACATTTCTTGGTAATACTGGATGTTTTTTTGAACCTTTTCGCCAATAACAACATTGTTTAAAAAGTTTTTTCTTTTAGCATTTTCAAAAATTCGGAAGGTGAAACCCTCTTCGAGGTGGTTTATGTAGGATTTATAATTACCTTCTTCATTCAGCCCATAGAAGTGATTGAGGTGAATTTTATCAGAATCTTCGTAAACTTGGATAATGAAGTCGTTCATGAAAATAATGTAAGGATTTTTATCACTGGTAAACCCAACGAAATTTTCCGTATAACTGGCAGTCTCTCCAGCGGTTTGAAGATATGTTACATTGAGAGGAATAGATTTGTCGCCTGTTTTTCCTAATATGGATACCCGCATTTGCTCTAAGAAAGGATCAGGGAAATCCAGTATATCCTCGCATACAGCGCTCCTATAAATCTGGATATAAAAGAAATTTCTGACAGCGATCGGATCGGGCTCGGTGATGTTTTCAATACCGGATAGGTTATTTCGTCGGAAGCTAGGTAGTATGTCATTTATGAACTTGTTTTCAATTTGAGAAAAGAGGTCTTCACATGTAGTGCAGAAAATATAGTCGACCGAAAACGGAATTGATTTGGCTCTTTCGATTTCGCCGTCTGTGGGTTTTCTTCCAATGGTGGCCTCAAGGGTCAGTTCATCCAGTTGGAGATTCCGGAGATGCTGACCCCGTACCGGGCATACTGACCCCCTAATTTGGTTTTGGCCCATAGATTCTGAAGGCCTGACAATTTTACCTTTTTTTTCTTAGACTTTCACCTTTAAGTTCAATTCTGTAAGCGGTATGTACCAGCCGGTCGAGTATGGCATCAGCAATCGTTTCTTCACCGATCACATCATACCAGCTTGCCACCGGCAGCTGGCTGGCGATGATAGTAGATTTGCGGCCATGACGGTCTTCTATGATTTCCATCAGATCCATGCGTTGCTGCTGTTCCAGGTGAGTGAGTCCGAAGTCGTCCAGAATGAGCAGTTCCGTGCGCGAAAGCTTTTCCATAAACTTATAGATGCTCCCATCAATCCGGCTCATCTTCGTGCGCAGCAGTAACTTCTGCAGGTTATAATAAGCCACTTTATATCCCTGTGCACAAGCCTGGTGCCCCAGGGCAGAAGCCAGAAAGCTTTTACCGGCACCTGAGGCCCCGCTGATCAGAACGGCATCTCCACTGGAGAGATAAGTTCCCATGGCAAGGTCCGTAATGAGTGAACGGTCAATCCCCCTGGAGGCATCCATGTTCAGTTCTTCCACAGAAGCCCGGTAGCGGAAGCCGGCATTTTTAAGCAGACGGTCAAAGCGTTTTCCGCTGCGCTGTTCCTGTTCGGCCTGCAGCAGCAATTGTAGGCCCTCTGAGAGGTTCAGTTCGTGATGGCGGCGGGTCTCCAGCAGTACCTGCCAACTGCGGCACATTCCATGCAGGCGCAGCTCTTTGAGTTGTGTTTCGATTTGCATATTAAAAGTGAATAGTGGATTGTATATAGTATTCTTTTCCTCTGATATTGTTATGGGCAGGAAGCGGATGTTCAATGCTCTCCTCCTGCAGATAGAGCGTCATGTTGTTCTCCAGTATTTTCTGGATGGCCTTATAGGAGCAGATCCGGTGCTGCACAGCGATCCGGCAAACACGGGTGAACTTTTCTGCCTCGGTATTCCGGTGTAAACGGAACAGGCCGTCGCAGGTGCGGTACAACTGCTCTGGATAACGGTCCTGCTGAAAGATGATCTCAAGGAGGCGGTAGAGATCTTCCGACTTATAACGGGCCCGCTCCAGGTAATATTCCGGACTGCGGTTCAGCCAGGCCTGATTAGCAGAACTCAGATGTTCCTTTACCGAAGTATATCCCCCGCTGTAGCTTCTGATATGGACAGCCACCTGTTTCCCTTCAGCATAGATAGAGACCATACTGCGGGTATAGATCACCTTTACTTTGGAACCAATCAGCGTGTAGGGAACACTGTAAAAGTGTTTCTGAACACTGACATGCCCGTTACTGGCTACCTTGGGTTCACAATAGTGTTTTAGTTCAAAGTCCTGCTGGGGCAGCTCAGAGAGTAACGGCTTTTCAGCGGCCAGGAAGCGTTCTTCCCTGCAGTAGTCCTTACGCTGCATGCGGGTCTGGTTATGCTCGCGTACTTTTTCGCTGATGGCCTGATTTAGAGAAGCCAGATCGAAGAACTGCCGGTTGCGCAGCCGGGCATACACTCTGGTATAGAGCAGCTTTACCTGGTTCTCAACCAGACTTTTATCGCGGGGACGGCCCGGTCTTGCAGGCACGACCGACATCTGATAATGATTGGCAAAGTCTTCCAGGCTCCGGTTGACCTCCGGCTCATACCGGTCTGCCTTGACGATAGCAGACTTAAGGTTATCGGGTACCAGTACCCGGGGTACCCCGCCCAATTCTTTCAGGCAGCAGGAAAGGGCATACAGAAAGTCACCGATTCGCTGAGAGGGTACAGCCATAGCAAAAGCATAATCAGAAAAAGGAAGACAGGCTACAAACAACTGGCAACTGATAATTTCCCCGGTCTGGCGGTCTGTATAACTGATCTGTTTGCCGGCGAAGTCGACGAACAGCTTATCGGCAGGCTCATGGCTTAATACAGAGGTCGGCTTACGGGCAACAAGCTGCTGATGCAGATGAAAGCAGAACTGGGAGTAGGCATACCCCTGGGGAAAACCCAGAATGTATTCATCCCACAGCAGTTTTTTAGTCATCCCTATTTTTTTAAGCTCTTTGGAGAGATATTCCAGTTTTCCTTTGAAATGAATATAACGTGGATCCTTATAAGCAGGATTACCGGAATGGAACCGGGTTTCCAGGACAGGATCCTCCAACTGAAGCAGTTCCTGTGGGTCCAGGGCAGCAGACTGAAGCTTGGCAAGATAAGACTTCACCGTGTTCTTGCTGATGTTCAGCGTTCGTGCGATGGCCTTAATAGAATAGCCCTGGGTGTGTAAGCGTAATAGTTGTTTTATCTGACTCATGGGTCTTGGTTTTCCGGCCATCAGTGATCTTCTTTTGTAATAAATTGATCACTAAGTATAACCAAAACCAGAATTAGAGGGGTCAGTATGCTCCGGTACGGTATCCCCTTTAAGTCAATATCAGGGGGGCAACATGCTCCGGTACGCATTGCGCCTATCTCTCAGAGGGGGTCAGTATCCGCCGGAATGGCAGGCGTTTCTGTTGATTTAAGCAGCATCGCTATCCGCTATCCTAACCGCTTTGGAGGGGTCAACATGCTCCGGAATATCCATCCAGTTTTTGAAAATTGAAATCTATAAATGGATTGGTATTATCCAGTGCGAAATATAAACCCTTTTCTCGTTCATTGACACCATTTAGATTAAGACATGAACGGATAATCGCGTCTGTTAAATAGTGTGTGTTCTTTTTGTTAGCCTCATTCTGACGACATAGTTTACAAACTGCCATGTTGTTTTTGTTCCTGACTGTGTGAATGTTAACCTGAGCGGATATTTTATTAAAGCTTGTTATTATTATGCTTATGGTAAAGTTAAGAAAATAAAGAGTAGAATATTTACAGGTTGAACACTTGGGCACAACTATTGCGAAAGTCAAAGGGATATTCTCATTGATCCTTTTGAAATTTGGAGGTATTTCATGGAGATCCCGTTCACTATATATTTCTGTTTTTTTTACAGGTAAAAAGTTTCAAAAATTTCTGAGGTTTCGGATCTGCCATATTTACTGGCTTCGCGCGTTTTTGAAATAATCAAGCCTTTCCTGGGAATCAGTTGATCAGTTTGAAGCTCTATGAAATATATCTTCGGAGACGGAAGTTATATGCTTTCTGAGTAAGTCCCAAATCTTAGTAGTTATCGGTGATCATTGATCAATTTTATCAGGAGTGCATAGCTGGTAAATTGAGGGGCGAAGTGCAGGTTTTCTACCGCAGCTGAAAGAATGTACGCTTTGCTTTTAGAATACAAGCCCCAACCGTTGGTCTTTCCAACCACACTGAGATAATTCTTCAATAAAAGGACACCCGCCCATACAAGTGGACTGATGTTGACATCCTGAACAGCCATTATTCAGGATATTGTTGCGGTATTTTACAAAATATTCATTATTCTGCCAAATGTGCAGCATAGTGTTTTCACGTAACGACCCGAACCAATTATTGTTCGTCATGAATGAGCACGGCATCATCCTCAAGTTTTCGTCGATAAAAGCAGAAAACCTGCCGGCATCGCATCCCTCGTAGAAATTAGAATTCGCATTTGAATACTTTACGACCCCGGAAATACTACAACTGTCGAAGCCTATCTTAAACGCTTGTTTGCGGTTGTTTACCAGATCGTAGAACCGACTTATCTTCAACGGATCTTTTAGCAGCATACCAAGGTCGGGATTTCTTCCGATCGGTTTATAATTGAGAAAAATTATCGAATTTATCCCCTCTATGAACGATGGAGGGTGCTCCATCCATGAAATTGCCGTATCTATGGTCTTGCTGTCCGTAACAAAGTGAACGTTCGCCTTTATCCCATAGGCATACAGAAGTTCCAGGTGTTGCCTGAACTCTGTATATGGCTCATAGGCACTTATTGCAACTGAGCCGCAGAGTTTCTTGGTTGCCTCCAGTATTTCACGGGTGAGGCCTCTTCCATTTGTAGTATAGCACGGAACTATTCCGTGTTCCACAGTGGTTTCCAAGATCTTTACGAAGTCGGGATGCTGGTTCGGATTCCCCCCGCCGAGGGCAACCTGAAGGACATCCATTGCCTTGGCCTGCTCCATTATCATTCGGTAATCAGTCAGATTCATATGACCGCCCCTTATAGTGGATTTACGGTAGCAAAAACTACAGCCCTTATCGCACCAGTTAGTAATACTGATATCGAGGAGTTCTGGCCCGTGTTTAGACCAAAGGGGTTCGGGAAAGCCTTTGTCTTCGGCTCTTATGAAGTAACCGGTTTTCTTGTTAAACCTTATACTGTAGTGCTCATCTGGATAGTGCCGCACCACTAGATTTTCCAAGTTACCAGCCATTCTGTGTAGCATCAATGTAAAGATTTTCGGATTCGATAATAAAGGAGTCAGTACAGAAAAAACCCTCAACCGGGCCTCTGTCACTGCTGAGGCGTCCATAGTAGACCTTTTTTCCGGATTTTTCGGCATCACCAACACGCCGGGCAAGCTCTGGACCAAACTGTCCCGTGATCCACTGCTCGAAGTCTTTTGACCGATATCGTTCGTCATCTGCATATGCGGTACGTGCCAGCTCCATGCTGTTTTTGAAGGATTGAAAGAGCTCCTTGTAGATATCTTGAAATTGCGACGACCCATCAATTCCAACCGCATCAAGGAACATTTTTAGGCTGAATTCTCCATCGTTGATGATGATGAACGATGTAGAAGAGCTGTTCGTGACAAAATCATATCTGATTTTCATGTTATTTCATTAAAAGGATTTTTTCAATACGGTCAACCATCGGCTCCTCAGACATGAATTTTCTCAGTTCGCTGCCGTAATAGCTGTACTCGATACGACGCATGAGCCGAGCCTCTGGGTTTTTTTCCAGTTTTTTCAATATATCTTCCACATTTTTGTAGGAAAAGTTCCACTTGCGATATAGGAATCCGCCTAAGGCTTCATACTCTGGTTTATAGAATCTGTTAAATTCTTCTATCACATCGAGAGACTCGATCATCAAGGCGTCATACATTCTTCCAAACATGTCTGCGGCATAGCCATGATTTGCACCAGCGGAGAAAAGGAACGCTGCCTTGTCCAAGTTACGGTGCACCAGGAACATGAACTCAAAATCATCATAATAGTATATCATAGCGTCGGCAAATTTTTTTAATACTGGATTCTAAATTTCTTGATCCACGTGCAATCTTCAACTGTGCTTTTGCCTGGACTGGGAATCTATGGTAGTAACGCTCGTAAAGTTGTGAAATCTCCAAACTCGATCTATACGGAAACAAATAGATGAGGATTTCAAACAATGAATGCGGAAAATCCTTTTCACTGTCTATAACAATCGCATCGTCGCTATCTTCCGAATCTCCATCGTCGTAGTGGTCTAAAAAGCTCTCAGTATCGGCTAGAAAACTGTCAATATTTATTTGATCATTGAGAAATTCGCGATTAGTGAATAGTTCAAGAAATTTGCTGTAGAACTCTTCGGGCGAAAGTCCTCTCAGGTGCTCAAGATAATGTTGTAAATTTAGGTTTGGGGCTTCCGTAGGCCGATACCGATATCGGAACGCAAAAAAGATAAATATTGCACTTTGTCGGTTGGTACCGATGATGGCAAAGATTTTATCCCGATCAGTCGGTGTTATATATTTATCCTCAAGGTTAAATATGCACCTTAAGTAGATGGAGTCGAACCAGACTTGCCCCTCCACGATTTTAAGTAAATCGGCATTCCCGCTCTTTTTTGTGATATAATATAGGAATGTCCCACATCCTTCAAGTATTCTGGACGACGGATTGATTTCTTCTTTTAGGAAGAGCAAAAACGTCTTTTTGTCCTTTGGGTAGACCAGCGAAATAAGGTATTCAGACAGCAGATAATCCCTGAATTCATCGAAAGTGAAATTCACAACTTCCTGATCGCCGAATATTCCCTTGGACCCGGTTGGGTCTCTCCTGACCAGAATATTTTCATCCAAAAATCTAATGTAGACTTTTCTATTGTCATCTTTCTCCAGCAAGCCATCGAGTGGGATGTTTTCGTATTTTCGGTTTTCGACCATATAGGCGATCAGCCGTCCGATAAAATTTCTAATGTTAATAGGGCCGCTGACTTTCAACTCGTCGTCCCCCTCCATTCGTTTTGTAATTTCGGTGACCTTGGTATCGAAGTATTGCCTGAACAGCGACTCCTTATGTATATGTCCTAAATATGGGATTGATTCGCCTCTGTGCGCATCACAAAATATTCTCAACAACAGATAGTTCTGTGTAAGCTGTTCGAAGACCTTTGTCGAATATGTTCGCAAGTTGATGTTGAAAAACGCCAGGTACCCGTTAAATATTTTGTGGGAGGCCACCTTATCACGGCCTATTGTTAGGCGATCAGTTTCACACATCTGAGGAGAAAACGACGACTTGTCAAAATTGGAAAAGTGCTTCTGATAATATTCGGAACGGCAGGTGATGATTACTTTTATGTACGTCCTTTCCGTGATTTCGGCAATGAACTTTTCGAGATTCTCACTTAATTTCTGTGCAGCCGCATTTTCGTTAAGTCCGTCGATAATAATTACAAACGGTCTGTTTACGGATCTACAATACTGCTCGAGTTCAGAAAGAAAGGTTTCGAAGTTAAGATCAGACCGGTCGGGATAGACCCTGTTTAATAAACTTTTACGGATGTCTGAGGGGTCGATGTCTGTACCCAAAAGAAATACTGAGGGAACTTTTCTTTTGATAAGAAAGTTTTCGGCCAAGTCACATACGAAGTTTGTTTTTCCCTGTCCGGCATCCTCTTTTATAAGGCACACTTTTTTCGCTAGCCACTGAAAAGTTTCCTCAAGGTGGGATAGTTTATATGAAAAATCGCGTAAGGAGTTGCTTGCAACTGGGGGATGCTCCAGTTCCGATATTTTTACCTTCAAATAGTTATCTAGCCGAGCGCAGAAGTGGGGGATAGACTCGATTTGAACAAGTTGTGCGTCTTTTTCAAAGCCCTGCAGATCAAAATCAAATGCAGCGGCGCCCTTCTTCGCAAGCAATTTATTTAGTGGTACAAAATTGAGCACCGAATACTCCCACATTACCTTTGGTATAAAGGCAAATGGATCGCAGAAATAGCGCAAACTTTCTTTGTTCTTATTCACCTCAATAAAGGTTTCTGGTATGTATTTCTGTGATGTCTTCTGTTTGGCTAGTTGGCGTTTTACCTGCTCTTCCAGGGCGTCGTTAATTTTTTTTTTTGAATCTTCTGATTCTTCTTTCGGATATGGAAATGCACCTGAATAAAGACCGATTTCCTCAAACGCATAAGGCGAACTAAAAACATGTTCAGCTAAATTCACCGAAGACCGAACCGCAATTTCCTGAAAAAGGTCTTTATTTGGATTTTTGCCTTTGTCCCCATCGCCATAATCGCAAACGCCCTTGACGAGTATCCAACCGCTGACGGAGTTACCATCGCAGGCGGTGTAGATCCCAGCTCCCTCCATCTCGCCGCCGATCGCATCTGGCCATTCTGTCATTAATTCTTTCTTTCTATCCTTATTATCAACAAGTTCCTCGCCTGACAGGATTAAGCCATGGACGTGTTTAGCTTCATAGTCTTGATCGTCGAATTTTACGTTGAATCTCCAGTCGTCTGCCGACACAAAGCGGTTAAGCAGTAAGGAACTCGCGGGACCTTCCTGCCCCCTATAGGTATGTGATCCGTCTTCATTTACCCTTATCAATTGATAGTTTACCACACATTCGGAAATGAGTACATCTCCGATCCGCACTTTCTCCGGTTTCCCGCCGAATGCAATTCCAACCATAAGGACAACTTTGGGTTTCCAGAATTCAATAGCTTTCATAGTTGTCTTTATCGCAGCGTTTCGGCTGATCGACCCCATATTCCCGGTAGCCACATGGACTGCATTATAATAACCGAATTTTCCAAGATAGTAGGTGTATGAATTCTTCTGAATCTTTAAAATCTTATCCTGACCATCAATCGGAAAAAGATATTCATGTACTACGTCCTTTTCGATTTTCGTTGCCGTGACTATTAATATGCTACAATATCGCCCGTATTCATCGATTAGAGAAGGGGCAATTTCTTTGTATTTTGCGCTCAATTTTAGAATGGTTTATGTTGTTCACTTGACCCTTAACCAAGCGTTTATCTGATAGAAGATCAAGCGTAGAAAGTTACAAAAAAATGCAATGTCATCAACGAAAATATACTGGGTTTTCCGTATCTATTTTAGAGGACGATAATTTAATCCAATATGCACCTGTAGCTTTTTCAAGACACATTGGAATGAGAGGAAAAAGACAAACGAATTTATGCTGTTGTCATTCGCCCTATTCTTCATGGATACACCCTAAGTTTAATGCTATTTCATGCAAACATTATTGTCCAAGACGGATCGCGCATCAAACTTGAGCTTTTTGTGTGGGCTGTTGTATTTATAGTTATTCTGTTTTTAGCTATTATAGCAATGGGAGGGAACCGAGGAACGCTTTTTAATTTCAATATAGATTGTCATGAAAATGTAATATTTAAGAAGAGACGAGACATTTGTTTGCTACAGTATGTAGACGTTTTGTTTACTAGATTTATGTCCCCCATTTGTCCCTCAAAGATAATGGTTTGTTTGTAAGTTATTGATAAACAATTAAATAGTTATATTTCGAAGTTTTGTATCGGGAAGTAAATTGGCTTTAGTTCTTTTTAGCCGTTACTACTATAACAATACCTCCTACGAGCAGGAGGCCGCCCAGGTAAGGAGGCCAGTTTACGCTTTCCTTTTTATCGGCGGATACCTGTAATGGTCCTGCATCTATTATTTTTTCCTTTTTGGTATATGTAAATCCTGTCCAGATAAGCATTACCACTCCAAGTACTATTAATACTAATCCAATTGTTCTGTTCATAATTATAAAGTTTGATTATACGTATAATAACAAAACGAACCGTATTGTTTTGACCTTAACTAGCCGCTTGGAATGAGAGTAATGCTTGCCGATTGTTCTCGCTACCGCCAGCCCAAACCGGGGGCTACATGCTCCAGAATAGATGACAAGACATGCACATTATAATCAACGCCCAGTGTATTCGGTATCGTCAAAAGGAGCGTATCTGCTTCCTGGATAGCTTCGTCGTTAGCCAGCTCCTTTATGAGCTGATCGGGTTCCGCGGCGTAGCTTCGTCCGAAAATAGCACGCTTGTCGCTTTCAATGAATCCAATTTTATCAGATCCGCTTGCTTCCTGCCCGAAGTAATACCTGTCCTGGTCGTTCACCAGTGCAAAAATAGATCTGCTCACCGAAACCCTGGGTTCGCGCTGGTGTCCTGCGTTTTTCCAGGCTTCTTTGTACAGCCTGATTTGCTCGGCCTGCTGCACATGGAAGGGCTTGCCGCTTTCATCGTATTTAAGGGTTGAGCTTTGCAGGTGCATGCCGTTTTCGGCCGCCCAAACAGCCGTGGCGTTGGAAGCAGCGCCCCACCAGATGCGTTCTCTCAGGCCTTCGGAATGCGGTTCCAGGCGTAACAGACCGGGCGGATTGGGAAACATCGGGTACGGATTGGGCTCTGCAAACCCGATACCGTTTAGCTTATCCAGAAACTCCAGCGCTTTACGCCGTCCCATGTCGGCGTCGCTTTCGCCATCAGCCGGCTCATAACCAAAATGGCGCCACCCATCAATTACCTGCTCGGGCGAGCCTCTGCTGATCCCCAGCTGTAATCGCCCTCCGGATATCAAATCAGCGGCTCCGGCATCCTCCACCATATACAGCGGGTTCTCGTAACGCATATCAATCACGCCGGTGCCGATCTCTATACTGCTTGTTCTGGCTCCGATAGCGGATAGTAAAGGAAATGGCGACGCTAACTGGGCCGCAAAATGGTGCACGCGGAAGTACGCGCCGTCTAGTCCAATTTCTTCGGCGGCAACAGCCAGATCAATAGATTGAAGCAGCGTATCACTTGCTGTACGGGTTTTATAGGCTGGATGCCTGGACCAGTGTCCGAATGATAAAAATCCTATTTTCTTCATAGTTTACCTTCTATTTTTTGCCAGAGTATAGAAATTCAGCCAATGGGGTGTCGCTCCATGAACTCTTCAATATTGGTTGAATGGGGGTTATTGGTGTAATGGGGCGGATGGGCGTCATTTTCTGAATACCTTTCATTCTCTCCATTCTTGTAATACGGATAGTTGCATCTTTTCTTGCTCCAACGATTTGACCTTCTTTGTCGTATATGGTGCCATCTTCATACCACCCTAAAAAACTGCCATCAAAGCCGAATATGGCTAAATCGCTCCCGTCCTTTTCGAGGAAGGCAACGGGGGTACCATCCCACATAAATATTGTCCGTTCCTGATCATAGTCAATGTAGGCTCTTGCTTCGCCTTCGCGGTCATAAAGGGACACCTGCTGTGCGCCGGCTGAAAATGTCAGGCTTATCGAAGCTAACAAAGTAAAAATAAATGTTTTCATGTGTGTTTAGTGGTTTAGTTTGTGTGCTCTGAATTTTACTGGTTCTTGCAAAATCTAAATTTACAAAAGCTAAACAGGTTCTGCAAGAGATTTCATCATCCTCGTCCATAGATGAAGCAGCGTTGTAAAGATAGTCGATGTAACATTCGTTTGGCTTATTACCCGGGGAGGTCTATATTTGTCTAAATAAAAACCTGCAAATGAACCGGTTCACCATCGTTTTTTTATTAAGCCTTATTTTTATTGCTGTTTTTGCAAAAGCACAAACAATCACTCAGGCGCGCTTCAGAATTTCGAACAAAACAAAAGGATTCACCTCTATCGACCTGGTGATCAATAACACTATTTATGTGGGCATTGAAGACGACGGGAGTATTGCGTATATAGAATCGGAGAATGACGATATCAACACGCCGTTAGACCTTGAAAGACTGGGTTTACCTATTACTTTTTATGGTACTTCCGATATTCATGATATTCCTGGTAAGATAAAATCTATCGGCAATATTAAATTCACTTACTACAATGTTTTTGATATTCACGACGAGCGCGGCAACCTTAAATCGATAGGCGACATTCAAATAAAATATTGCAATACTTTCGATATTCACGATTCTAAGGGTAAAGTAAAGTCGGTTGGGCCTGTTACCATTAAGTACTATAACGTTTTTGATCAAAGCTTTCCGTTCGGATATGTTAAATCAATCGAAGGCAATACGGCGAGAATAAAAGTGAGTGTGAGAAACCCAATAATAGAACGCGGACGAAAATCCTGAAGTTGATTAAGCCGCCGCGCGCGGCTTCTCCGTCCTAAAAACAAAAACGGCTCAAATCCTTCGATTTGTGCCGTTTTCCAAATTTTGACCTTTTGGTTGCGGAGAGGGAGGGATTCAAACCCCCGGTACCTTTTACAGTACACCTGATTTCGAATCAGGCACATTCGATCACTCTGACACCTCTCCGGTTTTAAATTAGCTCTAACAAAAAATCCCGCACTTGCGGGACTTTGGAGCGGAGAGTTAGGGATTCGAACCCCAGGAACCTTTCACAGTTCAACAGTTTTCAAGACTGCCGCAATCGACCACTCTGCCAACTCTCCGGGGACAAAAGTACAAACTCCGCTCAATTCTGCAAAAAACGGAACGAAAAAAAATGCTTAATTGGTTTACTGCCCTGTAATACAGTTTTATAATTTTTATTTGGGGAGGTTTTTTTGAAACGTTTCCTGTACAGGTTCGTCTTTGAAGGTATTAAAACGCGGCCTGATAATCTTAATACTCCTTTTAGAAAGGTCGATACTCGCGTTGAGCTCAAAGCCGATCAGTATGATCAGGGAGTTCAGAAAGAGCCAGATCATGATCACAATGAGCGTACCGATAGATCCATACAGCTTATTGTAATTGCTGAAATTATTAATGTAATAGGTGAAGCCCCACGACGTGAGGATGGCAAGTATTGTGGCAAGCCACGATCCGGGACTGAAAAGCTTCCATTTTTTCTGGTAGGAGGGACCGTACCGGTATAAAATAGAGATCGTGGTAAAATATACCACAGCCAGGATCACCCACCTTACCAGCGCGATAACATACAGCCAGAACCATTCCTTAAACTGGATCTCTGTTTTAATCTTCGCAATGATGAACTCGCCGGCAGTGATTACCGCCAGCCCGAAGATGAGGGCAAACACCGTAACGACAGTCAGAACGATGGCCACAAATCGCTGCTTAAACCAGCCGCGGGTTTCGGGCTGCAGCGAAGCTTTATTGAAGGCCTGCATCAGGTTAGTCACTCCGTTGGTAGAGAAGAACAGTGCAGCAAGGAACCCGAACGATAAAAGTCCCCCGTTTTGTTTTTTGATGATATCCTCAAGCGTTGATTGTACGGCTCCATAGGCATTAGAAGGGAGCAGCATGGAGATAAGCGACATCAGCTGGTCCTGGAATCCATCGATGGGAATATAGGGAATGAGCGTAAATAAAAAGATCAGACCCGGAAAAATTGCCAGCATAAAGCTGTATGCGAGTGAAGAAGCCTTGGTGATCAGCGAATCTCTCGTTACCTCCTGGAAGAAAAATGAACCTACCGTGTAAATGGGCAGAGGACTGAAAACAGGGAATACTGCCTTCTTGGTCCAGTCCATAAACCGCTTGTATATTTTAACTTTCAAAAGGAATCTCTGGATCATTGGCGTAATCTTTTTCTAATCAAAAAAAGGTTTGAGCCGCTCCTGGAAATATTCAGGGGGCATACAAGGCCTGTTCCTCTTCATGTCGATGAAGGCAAGTGTGGTTTCGCCCTCATGAATGAACTCGTTCTCCTCGTTATACAGTTCATACCGAAAGTGGATACGCACGCCCGGCATCTTATCAAGTATTACTTTAATGGTGATTTCCTCGTCGTAACGTGCTGGTTTGAGATACTTGCATCGCATCTCCAGAACAGGCATCATCACTCCGGCATCCTCCATAGAGCGGTAGGTCATGTCGAGGCTGCGCAGCATCTCTACCCGTGCTACTTCATAAAACTCAGCATAGTTGCCATAGTACATATAGCCCATCTGGTCGGTCTCTCCATAACGTACCCTGATCTTTGTTTCGTGTACAAACATTATTTTTTGATGTTTCTTTCGTTGAGTGCCTGCTGAAACCGCCTGGCATTTGCCTGATGTTCGGCCACGGTAACGGCGAAGTTGTGATATCCCGAAAAATCCTCTTTGGCGCACATGTACAGATAATTGTGTTTCTGGTAGTTTAAAACCGCATCGATGGCCTTAATACTGGGCATCATAATAGGGCCCGGAGGCAGTCCCGCATACACATACGTATTGTACGGCGAATCCTTTATAAGGTGCCTGTTCAGTACCCTGCGGATGCTGAAGTCCTTATTTGCATAGATCACCGTGGGGTCGGCCTGAAGCTTCATGCCTCTTTTATGCCGGTTAAGATAAAGCCCCGCCACGGCGGGCATTTCGCTGTCGTGAAGCGCTTCGGCATCCACAATAGCGGCCAGCGTACTTACCTGTATTGGAGTAAGTCCGAGCGCCTTTGCCTTTTCGTTTCTCTTCTCCGTCCAGAACTTCTGATATTCGTCGTACATCCGTTTAAAGAACTTATCGGTAGAAATATTCCAGTACATCTCGTACGAGTTAGGAATAAACATGGCATACACATTATCCCGGTTGAAGCCATATTTGCTGATAAATGCGGTTGAATCAAGTAACCGTACCAGCGAAACGGAATCGGGCTCCAGCTGTTTGGATACATACCCCGCAAAATCTTCTTTTAAACGGTATCCTCTGAAGCTCAGTTTAACAGGCTCCTGGTTGCCGGCTTTAAGCATGTTAATGAAACGGCGGTTCCCCATGCCCGCGGTTAGCTTGTACTTGCCCGGCTTTACCGCCTTTGGATAGTTCATGTTTAATGCCACCCATTGAAAAACAACAGAATCTTTAACGATCTCCTTATCCCTGATAGTTTTGTATACATCGTCAAAATCAGAACCGGTGTGGATATAAAGATATTGCTCGTTATCGGTAACGCTAGGCCCGAAGTAACGCAGGTAATAGTTGAAGGCAGTGATGGCTAGAGAAATTACTAAAATCAGCCCTAAAGCAATAAAGATTTTGGCTTTTAGAGAAAGTCTTCCGGATTGTTTATCAGTCATTCTTTTATAAAAGTTAATTAATCGATTTAATATGCGGCAGATATTCAGTACAACTGTATTAAAGGCAAATCAGTCAACCGTCATTCTGCATCTGTATATCAACAGTAAGCTCATTAACAAGTTTTCGAGTTTACGAACAGTTCAATGTTAAGGTGCAGGCGGACCATTCGACAGGATAAGATCTACGTGTGTTCCGATAGGTACTTTCGATAAAGTATCGCTAACTGCCGGATACTGTTTGATAACGCGGGCGGTAGTGCTGTCGGTAACCGTACCTTCGTAAAACACAGAACCTGCTTCGAGCGACGAACCCTTCAGTGAAAAGATAGCTTCGGGTAAAGAAAGGCCTACTACGTTCGGAAGGTCTACCTCACTGGCTCCTTTGCCATCGCCCAGTAAAAGGGCTACTACCGTACCTTTAGGTATCTGATCGCCTTTTTTTATCTGCCGGCCTTTATATGTAGCTTCCAGTACACGATCACGAACAATGTCGGAAGTATAGGTGGTATCGCCGATCTTTATTCCGTAATTGCTTAACACAGCACGGGCTTCCAGGAAAGTCATTTCAAAGATGTCGGGGAAGCCTACATCCGGAGCGTTGCGGGTAATGATGGTGAGGTATATCGTCCTGTTCATCTTTACATTGGTATTGGCGTCGGGGTCCTGCTCAATAACAAGTCCAGGCGCGCGGTCTACCTGGTATACCGAATCGATCTGGTACCTGAACCCCTGAGATTCAAGTAATTCAACTGCCTCTTCAACCGACAGGCCCTTTAACTTAGGAACAGGCACTCCCTCTCCATGCCGGGTGTAAAACCTCAGGCTGAAAAAGATGATGAGTAAAAATCCGGCTATAGAAGCAATAGCGATGATCAGATTCTTCCGGAATGTATTGGTCTTGAGATATTCTAAAAATTTACTCATTGTTAAAAGCTGTTGGCACTTAGCGGTTGGCAATTAGCTCCCCGCGCTCGCAGGCCTCCTGTTTTGCCGCCCGCAAACTTAATCTAAAATTAACGATTTTTGAAGATATTATAAGAATTACGTTGCCAAAAGCCAATAGCAAATTGCCAGCAGCTAATTGTATATTTGGCGCATGAAGAAGACTATTGCCCTTGTAACCGGAGGTTTTACCGGCGAATCGGTTATTTCTCTTAAAAGCGCAGAAGTAATCGAAAGAAACATAGACAGCGAAAAATTTGAGGTCTATAAGATTATTATCACTCCAGAGAGCTGGTATTATATCGATAGAAATGCTATCAAACATACAATCGATAAGAACGATTTTTCCTTAAATATCCAGGATAAGGTGATCAGGTTTGATGGCGTTTTCATCGGACTTCATGGCTCGCCGGGCGAAGATGGCAAGCTTCAGGGATATTTTGATATGGTGGGCCTGCCTTATACCAGTTGCGATGCCCTTACATCGGCCATCACGATGAATAAAGGCTACACCAAGGCGATTGTTGAGGGGATTAAAGACCTTCATACAGCGCGCTCCATTCAGTTGTTTGCCAACACGCCTTCGGCTGCGGAGGAGGTACTGGCGGGCTTAAATCTCCCCTTGTTTGTGAAACCTAACAACGGCGGAAGCAGCATTGGTATGAGCAAGGTAAAAACCGCTGAAGAGCTGCCACTGGCGCTTGAAAAGGCTTTCAAGGAAGACGACCAGGTACTGGTAGAAGAGTACATCGCGGGACGCGAGTTTACAATCGGCGTTTATAAAGGAAAAGAAGGCATTAAGGTGTTACCCTCCACGGAAATCGTTAGCTCGAAAGAGTTTTTTGATTACGAGGCGAAATATACAGCGGGAATCACAGACGAGATTACACCCGGCCGCATGACAGGCGAGGAGCAGGCCCGCGTTGAGCGTGTGGTAACGGAAGCGTTCAGGCGGTTAAACTGCAGGGGAGTGGTTCGCATCGATTATATCCTCGAGGAGGAAACCGGCAAGTTCTTTTTTATAGAAGTAAACACTGTTCCGGGGCAAACAGAGGCAAGCCTCATTCCTCAACAGGTGAGAGAGACGGGAAGAACCATAACGGACTTTTACACCGAGCTGCTGGAAACTGCGTTAGGTAAGTAGCACCGCTGAGTATTATCTTTGCTTCATGGCTATCGATTTTATCAAAGAAAGACAGTTCGAGATGAAGCTTATGGAAATATACAGGCAGCATTCATGGCTCAGCGACGAGATTGCGGAAGCAGACTTTATAAATCTTTTTCCGGTGACCTATAAAAAGGGGAAGATTGTAAGGCTTGAAAAGCCGGCGGGCTATGATCTCAATCGTGATATATACCTGGAAGTGCTGGTTGCTTTCAGAAATACGTTTACATAGGCGATTAATCTATTTATATGACTTATGAACCCACATATCAGGCAGCACGTTCGGTAGCGGCAACGATCGAGGCTCATTTTGTTGAGCATGCGGCATTGGCTTGTAAGGCTGGTTCTGACAGCACAGCTTCTATTCCTCCGGCCAACGTTATCGAAGCTATTGTTGATGCTGCATTTTGGGCAAGTCTGCGAAAAGAAGAAGGCAATCCGCCAAAGATCTCCATAGCCTTTCTCAGGCCGGATCAGGCTGAGGATCCTCTTCTCTTTGAAAAGCGGCTGCCCCTTAGTCCCGCTATCCTCACCAAACTGGCGCCGGGACTTGAACGTGCGGGCATACACCTTGGCGTATGGCTGGAAGGCGATGACCTGTTTTTATGGGGAACAACGCTTATAATACCGAACCTGTGCTTTGTGCTGGACGTTTCCGAACCTGGCCTGCTGGTGATCAAGCACAGGCGCATGTGCGGCTTTGGTAAATTTACCAACGTCGCTGTATTGAAGGGCGACCAGGTAAAGGTCGTGAACGATGAGAGCGCCCGAATACCCGACTGCCCTCCGGTAGTTAAGGCCTTACTTGATTTAGGCAGTCCGCCTGCATGGAACGATCCGGTAAACGTACTTATTCAGCTTGCGGTATCTATGCGTGGCCATCAGCATGGAGGATGCCTTCTGGTCGTACCCAGAGGCACACACCAATGGCGTGAATCAATCATTCACCCCATGCAGTATTCGGTTTCACCGGCTTTTTCCGGACTCTCCAATATCGCCAATGTAGAAGACGGGTTACGGGAGAGCCCCTGGCAGAGCGGTTTAAGCCGCGAAGTGGAGCATATCGCCGGTCTTACTGCCGTAGACGGAGCCACCTTAGTGAGCGATCAGCACGAGCTCCTCGCATTTGGAGTGAAAATAGGCAGGCGCGAAGGCAGCGACCCTGTGGACCGGGTTGCCGTTGTGGAGCCCGTGGCGGGAAGTGAAATTACAGTGGTACATCCCGGGCAGATAGGCGGCACCAGGCATCTTTCGGCAGCGCAGTTTGTATACGATCAGCGCAATGCATTTGCTTTCGTGGCTTCACAGGACGGCCACTTTACGGTGTTTTCGTGGTCGGAAGCCGCTGATATGCTTATGGCTTACCGGATTGATACGCTTCTGCTTTAAGTGTTAAATAATGTAAAAGAATCGTTGCTGTTAAATTTCTCTAACCTGAAATGAATATATTTACCATTCTTTTTTGATGAAAGCTCCTCAGATGAATTCCTTAAAATATTTATTGTCACTGTTTGTACTTACGTTTTTCATACACCTTTCGGCTTTTTCACAGCGGGATACAATCAGCATCAATACCATCGTCCAGAAAGTACAGAAGCTAACCGATGAACATCCCTTCGAAAAGGTCTATCTTCACTTCGATAAACCTTACTATGCGGTGGGAGATACCATCTGGTATAAAGCGTATTTAACAAGTCATCTTCATGCGCCCTCACCGTTGAGTAAAGTGGTGTATGTAGATGTTATAAACAGCCGCGACTCGCTGATGGAAACCCTCAAACTTCCTGTTTCAAACGGCGTGGCGGCAGGCAGCCTTACGCTTTCTCCCATGTCGTATAAGCAGGGGAATTATCATTTCAGGGCCTATACACGCTGGATGCTCAACTTTGGGGATGCCTATTTCTTTAATAAAACCATCAGTATCGGTAATACTTTAAATAAAGATCTGATCACCCATATCACGGTGAAGGGAGAAGTTGCAAACAAAGTCCCTAAAGTGAACGCCCGCGTGCTTTTTAAGGATGAGAATGGAAAACCCTATGCCGGGAAGAAAGTGACCTGGCGGATCGTATCAAAGTTTGAAACCGTCAATAAAGGCAGGGGCGTTACCGACCAGAACGGCTATCTGGCTTTAAACAGCGATCTGAAGGACCAGGAGAATGCCGGAGAGCTCGAGACTGCAATCTCAGTATCCGACGATAAAACCATCACCAGCACATTCCCCCTGCGGTCGGCCTTCCACAATGCCGATGTTCAGTTTTTCCCTGAGGGCGGCAGACTTATATCGGGCGTATCGTCGGTTGTCGCTTTTAAAGCGATTAAAACCGACGGGCTTGGTGTGGAGGTGAAGGGCACGGTAACAGATGGTGCGGGCGCTACGGTCTGTTCTTTTAACTCCCAGCATTTGGGAATGGGCATGTTCACCTTTACGCCCGAAAGCGACAAAACATATAAGGCGAACGTAACGTTTGCCGACGGGTCGACTGCCAGCTACGACCTGCCAAAACCCCGTACCTCGGGTATAGGCCTGGCCGTTAACAATATGTCTCCCGAAAATATCATTATCCGTATTTCAGCTACTCCGGCGTATCTGGAAAGGCATATGGATGAAACCTTCTATATTGTGGCGAGGAGCGCGGGAGTTACCTGTTATGCTGCCCAGGCGAAACTAAACAACCAGGCTTTTTCTGCCTCGGTACCGAAAGATAAATTTCCTTCGGGCATCGTCCAGATCACTTTGTTCACTTCCACCGGTTCGCCCGTGAGCGAGCGTATTGCTTTTATCACGCACTCCAAGGCTCCTTCGGTCAGCCTGACCAGCGATAAGCCTGCCTATACCACACGGCAGAGGGTGAAGCTCAACATCGCAGCCCAGTATCCCGATAAGCCAGTTGAAGGTTCTTACTCCATAGCGGTGATTGACGAAAGTAAGGTGCCTTTTAATGAAGATTCGGAAACTACTATTTTAAGCAGCCTGCTTCTTAGTTCTGATTTACAGGGATATATAGAGAAGCCTAATTACTACTTTAATGCTATCACAGATAAGAAAATAGCCGACCTTGACCTGCTGATGCTTACACAGGGATACCGAGCTTTTTCATACAGGGATATTTTAGACGATAAGTTCCCTGCGGTGAAATATTTTCCGGAGCAGGGGATCCAGATATCCGGAACCTTGCGGATGCGTTCAGGCATGCCTGTAAATAGGGGTACGGTTCAGTTTATCATTCCAGAAAAGAGCTTCTCTGTAAGTACACAAACGGATGCCGAAGGAAAGTTCAGCTTTAATAACCTGGTTTTTCCCGACTCGGTGAAAGCAATTGTGAGCGCCCGCAGCAACGCAAATTCAAGGAACATGATGATCATGCTGGACGGCGAAATACTGCCTGGCGCAACCTCGAATATAAATGCTCCCGACGAGATCGTGAATATTGACAGTACACTTAATCCTTATCTTGTAAATAGTAAGAAGCTTTACAGAACGGCTATTGTGCTGAGTGAGGTTGTTATTAAAGCGAAGTCCACGCCTAAGCCGAGCCATGCTGATTATCCCGCCCTGAGCGGTTTAAGTATGATGCCGGATCATCTTATTCCGGGCGACCGCTTCAAGGGCTGTCCGATGTTGCTCGATTGCTTAAAAGGAGGTACCATGGGAATGACCTTTTCGGAGGAGAACTTTTATATAAGCAGAGATTATAATTCTGGCAGCAGGGTTCCGGTTCAGGTTTTCCTTAATGGCATGCCGGTGGATGCAATCAACCTAAGTTCTGTAAATTCGGCCGAAGTAGAATCGGTGGAGATCTTCCTCCGGGATGACCTTGGCACTGTGAACCGCTTGTACAACACGAACGGCGTTTTAGTAGTAAACACCAAGAAGGCTCCCAAAGGCACTCCTATAAAATTATCAGAGTTGCAGGAGATGCTTCCTCAGAGCAATCTGGTAAACTTCAATCCAATGGGGTATCAGAAAGCACGGCAGTTCTACTCGCCCAAATACGCAGTGGCCAAAAGCGGCGTTGTTACAAATGACCTTCGCAGCACCATATACTGGAATCCGTTTGTAAATACTGATGCAACAGGAAAAGCTTCGGTTGAGTACTACAATGCCGACGGTAAAGGCCCGTACAAGGCCGTTATTGAGGGGATAGACAAGGATGGCAATCTGTTCAGGAACGTGTATCGTTATACAGTTAAATAACATTAAACATTAAAAAATAGGTTGCAGGCTTAGATGTATATTGTTACTTTGCGCCAAAAGTACAGAGATTAGTGATGAAACATCTTTTTTATGCCGCGCTTTTACTTCTTTTACCTTATGGTCTCGTAGCCGAAAATGCCGAGCCAGGTACGTTTACTGTAGTGATAGATGCGGGACACGGAGGTAAAGACAGCGGCACCAGGAGCACAACGTCTTTAGAGAAAAATATCGCCTTGAAAATTGCCCTTAAACTGAGGGATGCCCTAAAGGCAAAAGGTATCAGGGTTGTTTTAACCAGGAGCACAGACGTTTTTGTTCCACTATACGAACGCATTGAAAAAGCAAACGATGTAAAGGCCAGTCTTTTTATTTCCCTGCATTGCAACTCACTCCCCTATAATAAGAAAAACCGTTCGTCTATCCGGGGTGTCGAAACCTATGTTTCGGGTTTCGGTCGTCTCGACGAACAGGATATCGCTATCCGTGAAAACGCATCCATCCTGCTTGAAAAGGACTACAAGAAGAATTACAACGGATACGACCCTAAGGATCCCGAAACGATCATTCTTCTGTCGTTAATGAAAAATGCGTACCGCACAAAAAGTATTCAGCTTGCCACTTTGATCCAGAAAGAATACCGTAAGGCGGGAAGGATAGACAGGGGAGTACACGAGAAGAGCCTTGCGGTACTCGCCAGGGCTTCGATGCCCGCAGTGCTTACGGAAATCGGCTATCTGAGCAGTCCTGCGGAAGAAAGGTATATGAATTCAGAGGCGGGCCAGGAAGAGATTTCAAACGGCATCCTAAATGCAATCCTGGCGTTTAGATAGCATTCTATTTCGTAATCTCTTCTTTAATGTCACTGATAACCAGCTTAAGCGCTGCAGACGACAAGCTTATTTCTTTAAACGACAAATAAAGCGCTATCATCAGCAGTACCATGCTTACCCAGAATGTGTACCATGCCATTTGGTCGAGTTCGCTAAACATGAGGAAAATGCTCGCGATGCATAAAAAGAAGCTGCCGGTGCCGAAAGCCTGCATCCTGCGGATAAGATACACCCTTCGTCTGAGGTTTATGATCTGCTCGGCAAGGTGAGGTACGTTTTGACTGGCGCTTTGCTTTTTCAGGTTTCTGATAAGCCGCGCCAGGTGGACAAACTTTTCGGTATAAGCCAGCAGGATGAGCGAAATAGCAGGGAACAAAATGATCGGTGTACTGATCGCGAAATTCATCATCTACTTCTCCTTTTTGTTTTCCAGGATTGACTCTTCGAGATCGCTCAGTTCTATTTCGAGCGCTTCAACAGAGATCTGCGTTTCTCTGAAAGAAATAAGCAGGGAGATCATAAGCAGCATCAGACTTAAACCAAAGGCATACTCGGCTATACGCTGCTGGTTGTTATACAACAACCACATCGAAAGAACACAAATCAGGAAGCCCATAATGCCGCATGCCTGCATATTCCTTACCTGGAGGATCCTTTTTCTGATGTTGCTGATCTGTCCTAAAAGGTTGGGATTCTGGTTCTCGGAGTATTGATTCTTTAAGTTCCGGATTAAGCTGGCCAGAGCCAGGAAGCGGTTGGTGTAAGCCAGGAGTAACAGTGAAATCGCCGGAAATAATAAGGCCGGCGTAGTAAGGGTTAATTCCATCGTGATGGTATTATTAAAGTACAATTATACTCATTTAAGCAAGTAATGACAGAATCTTTTTTCCCCTGCTTTGAATGGCGGCTCCGCCGGTTTTCATAAGGAATTCTATCTCCGCTTTCAATTCGCCGGCAATCCAGTCGTCCTTTTCTTTCAGCAGATATAAAATGCTCATGCAGTTAGCCTTTACAGCCACCGGAGTTTGCTCCATTGCGAGCCACTCGAATGTCGGCTCAATAATCTTCTCATAATCAAAGTCAGGAGCAATCTTGTTTCTTTCGAGCAGGCTGAACAGGATCTTGGTGTAGTGCCTCTGACTGCTGAAGTTTTTCTGGAGGGGGTACTTGTTAAGAAAGTCGGTCAGCAGCGGATCGAAGCGTTCAGGAAAGCGCTCCTGCACGTTCTCCAAAACCCACGCAGCCCTGAAGGCGATAGCTGTTTCGTGATGAAATGTAAGATCAAGAAGGTCTGTAAGCGAATAACCCTTGAGTTCAGAAAGATCAGATATTTTAACAGCCTTGGTTTTAATAAGCGTTTGCTGTAAAGCTTTTAGAAGATCGTCTTTTGTCATGATAAAAACATCCTAAAAATAAATCTTTTTTGCGAACTGGTATATGAAATTGATAATCCCTACCTTTGCACCTCATTTTCAAAGGCATGATTACAGTATCCAATCTATCTTTACGTTACGGCAAACGCACACTGTTTGAAGACGTTAATCTTAAATTTACTCATGGCAACTGCTATGGGATTATAGGAGCAAACGGCGCAGGCAAGTCAACCTTTATGAAAATCCTGTCGGGTGAAGTCGATCCCACGGGTGGTTCGGTAAGCTTTACGCCGGGAGAAAGAATGGCGGTACTTACGCAGAACCACTATGCCTTCGACGAATTTCCGGTGATAGAAACCGTGCTGATAGGGCATAAAGAGCTTTATAGCATAATGAAAGAGAAAGACGCCCTTTATGCGAAGGAAGACTTTACAGATAAGGACGGCGAGAGGGCAGGAGAGCTTGAAAATATCTTTGCAGAAATGGACGGATGGAATGCAGAGAATAATGCAGCCACCTTATTGAGTAACCTTGGAATAAAGGAAGAAAGTCATTACAAGCTGCTGAAAGAGCTGGATGGTAATCAAAAAGTACGCGTTCTTTTGGCCCAGGCCCTGTTTGGCAATCCCGACATCCTGCTGCTTGATGAGCCAACCAACGACCTCGACATTGAAACAATCGCCTGGCTCGAAGATTTTCTTGCCGGCTATGAGAATATTGTGCTGGTAGTATCACACGACCGTCACTTCCTCGATACGGTTTGTACGCATATAGTAGATATAGATTTCGGAAAGATGTCCATCTTCACCGGAAACTACTCCTTCTGGTACGAGTCGAGCCAGCTTGCCCTGCGTCAGCGTTCAGACCAGAATAAGAAGCTGGAAGATAAGGTAAAGGAACTCCAGGAATTTATCCGTCGTTTCAGTGCGAATGCTTCGAAATCCAAGCAGGCAACCAGCCGAAAGAAAGCTCTTGAAAAGATCAACCTCGACGAGATTCAGCCTTCCAACAGGAAATACCCTGCGATTATGTTTAATAACCAGGGCAGGGAAGCCGGTGATCAGATCCTTCAGATTGAAAAACTCAGAAAGGTTTCCGGAGGCGAAGTGCTGTTCTCTGATGTAAACTTCATGGTTAACAAAGGCGATAAGATAGCCCTGCTTTCGCAGAACAGCCTTGCAATATCGGCATTTTACGATGTTCTTACCGGAAGGGATGCCGATTATACCGGTAGCTTCAAATGGGGCATCACCATTAATGCGGCCGACATTCCAAACGATAACTCATCGTATTTCGAGGGAAAAGACCTGAACCTGATCGACTGGTTGAGAGAATATTCTGAAGGGGATAAAGACGAACAGTTTATCCGCAGTTTTCTCGGCAGAATGCTCTTCTCAGGCGAAGAAGTACTCAAGAAGTGTTCCGTACTCTCCGGAGGTGAGAAGATGCGCTGTATGTTCTCTAAAATGATGCTGCAGCAGGCAAACGTGCTGCTGTTCGACGAGCCGACCAACCACCTCGACCTCGAATCCATCACCGCACTGAACAACGGGATGAATGATTTTAAAGGAACAATACTTTTTACATCGCGTGACCACGAACTTACCAACACTGTTGCCAACCGTATTATTGAGTTGACGCCAGGCGGAATTATCGATAAACTAATGACTTACGATGAATATATCACCAGTGAAGCCATTAAACAACAGCGTGAAGAATTATATTCTTTGGCATAAATGAAGAATAAATGATTTTGGGGTTGTGAAAAAAGAAAGAAATTCTTTTCTTTGCACCACCAAAACGACTCCGTAGCTCAGTTGGTAGAGCAACAGACTCTTAATCTGTGGGTCCTGAGTTCGAGCCTCAGCGGGGTCACAAAATAGCCTTCTTCGGAAGGCTATTTTCATTTAAACCCTTCAAAATAGCCAAATTTTCAAGTTTTTCAATACAGGTAAGTACAGGAAAATACAACCCATTCGGTTTCCTATTCGGTTTCCTACTGGTTTTGCCGAAATTAGGAAACCGATCTTTAGCAATTTTTAGTAATTACTTTTGGATAGTGCTAAGAACTCATGGTTAAATATTTAATTATCAACAACATGAGACTTAATGAAAATTTGTCTGTACTTTTTTGGCTGTACAAGTCAAAAGGGTCAAAAAATGGCTTGGTTCCACTGTATGTTAGGATCACTGTAGGTGGCCTGAGATTCGGTTTTTCAACCGGTAAAAAAATTAACCCCGTTTATTGGGATGAAGAGCACGGTATTCCCAAAAAAGAATGTCCGGATTACAAGGTCATTTCCACCTATCTTAAGAGAACCGAGATCGAAATAGAAAGACAGTATAATATACTGACTTCAGTTCAAGACGTGGTTACAGTAGAAATGCTTAAGGACGCCCTGTTTCCTAAACCAACTGAAGAAAAGGGGCTAACTGCTGCAATAAAAATCTTTATCGGCGACTTCGAAGAACTTGTCAATGCAGGAAAGAAATCGCCCGGGACACTGAGGCGTTACCGACGCACGGAGCGGAATGTGGCCGCCTTTCTCAGAAGCAAGTATAAGCAGAAAGACGTAAACCTTGAGAAGGTGGATTTTTATTTTGCAGAGCAGTTCTACCGGTTCCTGCTCACCAGATCAATGAATGATAATACTGCGAAGCAACATGTGAAAACCATCAAGCAGGTAGTGAAAAAGGCGGTTAATCTTGGATGGTCTCCTTCTTCAAGGTTAGCTGAGTATAAATGCGCATACAAACATCCGCAAAGAGAGTTTCTGAGTATGGAGGAAATCTATGCGCTTTACAATAAACGTATAGCTGTTGAACGCTTATCTGAAGTGCGTGACGTTTTTATATTTTGCTGTTTTACCGGATATGCCTATGAAACGGTCTACAAGCTTCAAAAAGCTAATCTATTTAAAGGCGTTGATGGGAAACTGTGGATCCGTAAAAACAGGGCAAAAACAGGTACAGAAGAGACCGTCCCTCTGCTTCCTGTTCCGTTGGCGATTATAGAGAAGTATAAGGACCATCCTTATTGTGTGGTAAATGATCGGTTATTACCTGTTAACAGCAATCAGCGATTTAATGCCTATCTAAAAGAAATTGCAGAGATCTGCGGCATTAACAAGAGATTGACAACTCATATGGCCCGCCATACCTTTGCCACTACTGTAACCCTGGAACAGGACGTTCCCATTGAAACAGTGAGTAATATGCTAGGGCATAAGGATATTCGGACTACTCAGATCTATGCGAAAATTACCAAGCGTAAAGTGAGTAATAATATGAAGGAGCTTCAAGAAAAGCTCTTTCTTAAGAACGGCAGTTTGAAAGATCAGAATTTCTAGATACGGGGACAACCAAACTACATTGTGCAACCGCTGATTGCGCAATGTAGTTACTGAATGCGACTTGTTCCAATACTAAATATTTGGCCATCTTTTGACAAGGTGTCGAATCGATCATCAAACCCTTTCCATCTTTGAGTAAAATCACGGCCATGGAAAAGCATCAGTATTTAAGGAAACCAGATAATTGCACAGGTCCGGCTGAATGGGACAGGCTTCTAACGGTTAGAGACCTAATTGAGTTTAGGGAGCAATTACTTATGGACATTCAGCAGGCGCTAAACGGTAGGGGAGTTAGTCCTGAAAAGCAGTGGCTTAAAGCTAAAGAAATAAGAGAAATGCTGAGGCTTTCAGCGGGGAAGCTACACTATCTCCGGGCTAAAGGACTGATTCCGTTTAAGAAATTAGGGAATATTACCTATTACGATCGGCAAAAGATCAATGAACTGATGCAATCCGGAGACTTTCGCAATAAATTCCGATCGGTATGAAGTCAAACGTTATCCGGCACCGAATGGCAGTATATGAAAGAGTAACTTACCAAAACGGGTTTGGGAGAGAAATCCCACCAGACCTTGAATTTGTAAAGATTTATTTCGATCAGAAAGGCTGCGGACACTTGACTGAAAAGTTCTATAACGAACAAAGCAGGAGTGGGTGGAAAAATGCTAGGGGAGGGAAGGTGCGGAACTGGAAGGAGGCTGCGTCTGAATGGATTTTTTACAATAGATAAGAGTCGGGGTGTGAGGCTTGTCTGAACGTCCGTTGATACTATGAATTGCGAAATCCTTATACGGATCGATATTATCCCGCTGGAATGTGAACTTTGTTCAATTTTTAGCGTTTAAAGACTATACATTTTTAAATATAGAAATCGAAGGTGTTGACCAACTTGGGCAGCTTGGTGATCTTGAATTTGGCACTATCGGCGTCTGCGACTTCAAGGAAATCAAAACCACCTTTTTCGGATTCCTCGACAAAGGATGTCCGGAAGGATTTATAGTCTTTGGTTGACATCAGTCGCTTGGCCTTGTCGAGCAGGGCGTCGAGTGAAACCTCTTTTCCGATCAGCTCCTTGCGGACCGATCGTTTGATCACGTTGATAAAATCATCATAGTTATCCAATGGGATATCCAGTTTTCCTTTGATCAGCTTGTCGCTGATGAACAGGTTGCTCAGCAAATGGTTGACAATGGCCAACAGGATCACCAGCTGTTCTGCCTTTGGCGTCTGGATCTCATGCAATGCGCTATTGCCCAAAAACCTGATGGAATGTAGCCTGCGGGATTCAGCCTTACTCAGGTATCCATTGCTGTGCAATTGATCGATTCTTTCTGCAAGATTAGCCTGTTTGATCTTTAGGTGGTTACAGGTGGCCTCGATCACTGCCCTGAAGCCTGCTGCCGTGAGCAGCAGCGAATCTACCTTGAGCGCATTGACGGTTTCCCTATAGATGCTCTTGATATTTTCCGGTAGCTGATGGAGTCCGCTGAGCTCCTCGCCCTGCTTCAGATAGGGCGGATAGACATCGGAATCCTCATAGTATTCCATTTCACCATCTTGGCCCTCCCGCATCATGAAATTGTCCCCGTACATTTTCAGAAAGGAAATGTTCTCGCAGCCCGCACATTCGATGATACGGAACCGGTTTATCCACTGGAAATTATATTCGTCCTCGGCGCCGCTGGTCTTTTTTTCAAAGAGTACCACATGCTTCCGTTCGCCTCCACAAGCCTGGCAGAAATATTTATCGAGAGTCTGATCCATTGCGAAAATTAACCAAAATATCCGGTTTTTTTAAATCTGCAGGAAGCCATTTTTCTTTTGGGTTATCCTCGCCCCTGCAGCTCGATACCAGTGCATTCACATCGGGGAAGTGAGGGAGGTCACTGCTAAGGTCAGAGTTTACACAAGCGACCGTTTTCGGCGATATTCGCCGAAAATTATGATTTTTGTAAACAATATAGTTTGTGTATATTTGACTTATCGGCGAATTTCGCCGATAAGTTCAATTTTAGTAAACATGAGCACATATTCGCAAAGAAGAAAGCAGATAACAAAGTTGGTCCCAGAAGGATCATTAGTTACGAGGTCTTGGCTACAAGCTCATGAGTTCACGAATCACGCTATAGATAATCTATTGAAGAGCCAGCAATTAGAGACCGTGAAGAACGGGGTGTATAAACGTGCGGGATCGAAAATAGAATGGGGAGATGTTGTTTATTTTCTACAAAGACAATTATCCACAGACCTAACTATAGGCGGCATATCAGCATTAGAACTTCAAAAACTTGCCCATTATCTTCCCATATCAGAACAGCGTTTGGTTCACTTATACGGAAGGGACAATCTTCCAGTGTGGGTAAATGGTTTGGAAACTGGAGCTAGGTTCCAGAAACATAGCTCCAGAGATTTGTTCGGTAATAGTATTGAGGACGAAAAGGTATCACAACTGGTTGAGTTTACCAAGGTTCTGAATTGGAAAAACACGAACGAGGGTTTACGTATTGCCACTCCCGAAATAGCCATTTTAGAAGTAATGAACCAAGTTCCGGGAAACATATCATTTGAACACGCCGATGAACTTATGCAGGGATTGAATACACTTTCTCCACGAACGCTCCAAAAGCTATTGGAACTATGTACTAGTGTCAAGGTACGCAGGATGTTTTTTTATCTGGCCGAACGCCAGAATCATAATTGGTTTACAAAGCTTCAAACGGAAAATATCGACTTCGGATCTGGCAACCGCGTTATTGTAAAGGGCGGAAAATTAAATAAAAAATATAAAATAACTGTTCCCGATTTTTATGAGTAAGAATGAAGAATATGCAGATCAGGTACGGTTGCTTATCCGATTGCTGCCTATCATAGATAAAGAGGATTGTTTTGCGCTTAAAGGAGGGACAGCCATCAATCTATTTTACCGCAATATGCCTAGGCTTTCTGTTGACATTGATTTACTTACCTGCCAATGGAAGACCGGGAAACCTCGCTTGAAAATATCAGGGCTGCATTAGCGAGGATAACTGATTCCGTAAAGACAACGATCATCGGTGCACAGGTACAAAATACTACACTTCAGCAGGACAATTCTTTACGGCTCATTGTTTCACTGAATGATGTTCGGGTTAAAATAGAACTATCACCGGTAATTAGGGGGAGTCTTTTCCCTGCCGTAAGGATGGAAGTAAAGCCGGAAGTAGAAAAAGAATTCGGATATGCCGAAATGCTGGTCGCATCACATCCCGACCTATACGCCGGAAAACTTTGTGCTGCACTGGACCGCCAACATCCACGCGACCTTTTCGATGTTAAACAATTATACGAAAATGAAGGATTGACAGAAGAACTGCGGAAGACGTTTTTGGTCTTCCTGATAAGCCACTTCCGGCCAATGGCGGAATTGCTTAACCCCAACCGAAAGGATATTTCGGGAATCTACGAAACAGAGTTCCTACAGATGGCAGAAATCGACGTGACTTTGGAAGAGTTGCTTTCTGTTCGGGAAAGGCTGATTAGCGATATTAACAAGGACATGACGGATAGTGAGCGTAAATTCTTGCTTTCTATAAAAAACAAAACACCTGATTGGACACTTTCCGGCTTGGATGCGAATTTAGTATCAGAACTTCCGTCGGTCAAATGGCGTCTTTTAAATTTGGAGAAAATGACTAAGGATAAGCATTTGGCAGCATATAAAATCCTTGAAGCAGTGCTTTATCCCATTGACGGTGCAGAAAAAGTAGATTATAATTAATAAAGAAAAAAATGGATAAGCTTGAAGCCATAGCGCGTGAACTGAAAGAACGAGTGGCTCAATTTGACCCGGATATTTTTGCAAGGCAAATGACTTCATACATAAACGGGATAACATTACCTTGGAATATATCTATTATGAAAGGGCTTGTTTCACCATTCCGGCAATTGTTTTATCTGTTAAACCTGAATATCACTTCGCCTACCCGATCTTATAAAAAATATTTCGATCAGAACCAGGATTGGCCAGCCCTGAAAAAAAAGTTGGATGAAATGGAAACCATCCATAAATACGAATATGGTGAACTTAAGCCGTTTGCTGAACATTTGTTAGAGGAAATGGGTGCCGAAGAGGTGGTCAGACGGCGACAGATCGGGTCGTCAACTTATACAGCTTTTTTTCATGTAGGCCCGCTGCATTATGAAGAACAGGCTATAGAAAAGATAACAGAGCTTTATAAGAATTTTGATGCAGAATTGACTGACAAATTTGGATGGAATTCATCCGATATACTAGCGATATATGATAAGCTAGATGCACTGCTTCAGGAAAGGCAGGACAAAGCATTTTTAAAACAGCCTAAAAAACAACTTAGCCAGGACGAATTCAAGGCTGAAATCCTAACTGCAATGGCGAATGGGAGCACTTTTCAGGATGCAATGTTGGCAACTTCCGATGCACCAACAGGAATGTTCGAGTACGTTACAGATCCCTCCAGCACCAACATGTTTACTTTGGATGATCTAGATGGAATTCCAAAGCCGTTGGTCGATCTGGTATTACAAGAATTGACGGTTTCAAGATATACTGATGATACTTATCTATATTTCAGCCAGCCCAATCAATTGTATAAGAAGCCGATCTATTGTTTTGCGAACGGTAGTTATCTTTTACTAGATCACCGGGTATTATTAAGTGCCATGTCTGGACTGCTCCAGCAAAAATGCGCTGAAATCATTAAAAATCAGAACCGTATCACGGTCGCAAGGGATAAATATCTGGAACGAAAGCTGGAGAGCATATTTGAAGTTTTTTATCAGTCGAACCCCAATGTCAAAATTATTCCATCCTATTACCTTGAACAAGGCGGAAATGAACGTGACCTATTGGTTCTGGACGGAAAAACAGCTTTGATTATAGAGGCCAAAGCAGGAAAAATACGCGAACCAATCTATGATCCGGATAAGGCCTACAATCGAATCTGGCAGGATTTTAAAGACACCATCGACTATGGATATGAGCAGGCCTTCAGTGTCAAAGAGAAATTTCTGGCAAAATTGCCGTTTGATATTTACGATAAGAAGAAGAATGTGCTTATGACAATAGATCCAAGTATTTTAGGCACATATATACGATAATAGTTACCTATAATAAATTTGGCCATGTGCAATGCGATCTCCAAATGATGCTGGCCTTGTTTGATGAGGATGACCAATTTCCATGGGCAACTTGCATCGACGACTTGGAGATATTCCTACTAGGACTACGTAAACAAAAACTTACGGAGAAAGACTTTTACCGCTTCCTACATCAACGGGCCGACCTACATGGTCGTTTGATAGTAAATGATGAAGGCCAGGTCACCGGTCAGTTTCTAAAGCATAAACGAATTCTTCATCAAAAAGACATCTATCGCTTTTCGCCAGAAGATGACTATATCTATGATAAGTTATATAGTACCGGGCTGGGTTTCGCAAACGAAAGACGCATGGAAAGAAAAACGAACCCACGGTTTTTGAAAGTCGTTTGACATGATTTTCTAAAAAAATAACTCTACGCAATTAGGGTGCGCAGATGGGCAATTAATTTGTCAAAAGTTTATCAATGGAATGGTATAACATAGAAGACGGAAAGCTGCCTGAAATGGAGGAGCCGGTACTGTTGGCTAAACAGCCAACCGATGATCTGTTAAGTAAGTGCCGCCTGGGCAGGATGGTCATTGAGGATAATACGCACGAAAAAGGATGGTTTGTTGGGAACGACACTGAGGTTATCAATTTGGCATCCAGACCCTACTGGATAAAACTCATTGATGTGCCAATCGGTATACCTGAAAATGAAAATGAGGCAATCCTTAAGGGGTTTCTGGAAAACTATATGCAGTCACTCCGACTGTTCGAGAAGAAATTTCAGGTCCTTGCCGTGGGTATGATTAGTAGTGGAAAGGGACTCTACCCGCTGGATTATTTCATTTCGGGCATACTCAACAGGGGCTTATCACTTATTTACGGGTTTGAAACCTTAATTGGCACTGCGAACTTTTTGTCAGCGGCTCATTTGGTACGTCCACATTTAGATAATTACCTCCGACTATCAGCGGCGTGGCTGGTTACGGAGCCTCATACATTTGCAAATAATGTCTGGAAAGGGGAAATAATCAGAAAAATGAAAGACCGAAACGGTAAGCTGATGACTGACAGGTATCTTAAAGATCAGGCGGCTATCGATTATCCTTGGATAACCAGTGTGTATGAAGCCACTTCAGGATTTATCCACTTCTCTGATAAACATATTGCTAATGCCATAAAATTGACAAAAGATAAAGAGCAAAGCCTTACCACATTCATCGGTAAAGTCGATAATGAAGTATCAATGGAAGCGAAGATAGAGGCAACAATAGGTATGATAGAGATTTCAAATTGTATAGCTAAACAGGTTTATGGCTGGATTGAAACTAAACGCATCAAAGGATAAGAGCATCGCTTCACCAATTATTGATCAGTTTAGTTCCAAAGGTTCTCCCTTTAATAGAACCTGCAATTAAAGACGCATTTCTACCAAGATCTATTGCCAATTATCCGGTTTTATCATACAAGGAGAATGGGTTTCCTTCGATTTCATATTATCCTTCACGGATAGAAGTATCACAATTTTTTAAGAGGGCGTATGCTGGCGCTAAACCCAAAATCGATCTGAACGAATTTCAAGAAATGGATAGTATCCTTAAAAATATCAAAGAGATGCCCGAAGTTCAGAGTTATTACATACATCCAAACAAATCTATTGAATCAGACCGCTTATTTGAAGTATCCTGTTTACCGCTGGCAGAGTCTTTTATTGAGCGTTATTACTATCTACATGGGTGTATTTTGATATAGGTAAGTTTGATGAGATCTATCAACCGATTGAGAACTATCTCTATTCTGAAATGATATATTTCGATATTACAGTCCCGATCTGTTTGTGAAATTTGATCTGGATTATCTCGAAATTTATCCCGGAATAGCGATTAAAAGAATTACTGATGGATATCAGAGAGCCAGGGCACGAATTAAGTCTTACTCACCTGCAATTATGAAAATATTATTATGTCAGCAACGCATGAGTTGGTTCTAGATGATTTTCACTACAAAAAGCCTACTCATTTTTATTATGAGCCATTTTCCAATGCAAATATATATCCTCGAGATTTGATTGAACGGTTTTTTACGTCTCTTAAGATTGCTACCGACTTTACCTCTGGATATGCCCAGCTATTGATGGTACCTAAAGACCGGTCAATTAATGTATCCGGCGATCTACCATTAATGATGGGCATATCGACAAGAAGTTACCCAAGTTATTTCGATGATTTTTATTGGAATTTAGAAGACTATCCTAAAATTACAAAACTACAGCAAGATGAACTGAAAAAGGTGTTTACAGCAGTGCGGGATTCAAGTAATAACCAGATCATCTTTGCTTTGAGGAGGTTCTATAAATCGAATCTTCGTTCGGAGGAGGAAGATATTATTAACGATTTAATTATTGCGTTAGAGATGCTTTTAAGTGATAGTGAAAAAGGTGAAATAACTCATAAGCTTGCGCTTAGGCTGGTTGCATTGCTTTCTAAATCAAAGCCAGATAGATACGAGCCTCTTACCGTATTCGCCAATGTAAAGAAAATTTATGCTTATCGATCTCATATAGTTCATGGAGCGTACAAGAAAAAAATCAATAAAGAAATTCAGTTAACCGACAATAATACAATACCTATTGTTACTCTAACTAACGAATATCTTCGTCAGTTATTAATTATATTGCTCCATGAGCACGCGTACTTGAAGCCCTCCGCCATTGACAATTTATTACTCACTGGCGTACCTAACCATTTCTAATTAGATGTGGTTGGCATGATATGTATTGAACTCCATTCTTTCGCAGAAAACGAATTATCTAGCAAAGAAAGACAGTCGTTTTATAGGTGTGCTGACGGTAGATGATGATTTCTATTTTCGTATATTGTGTCAAATATGATTTCTCTAATTTGCGAATATAAAAAACATGGAGTTTAAGATCAATATCGATGAAGTGGAGCTGGAGATCATATCCAAACGATTGAAAAATCTAGTTTCTCCGGTTACTATTTTGAAGTGGTTATCAAATTTTGAGGAAGATGAAGTCTATTTAGCCGTTAGGTTGATCAGAAATCTCAAGATGTACACCTCCTTTGAAATCGAAGAGGCATATCATGCGGGATTGACAGCAGTGCTGAAAAAATTGATGGAGGGGTCCAAACTTGCGGTTCATCCTATTGGCAAATTTGGCAAGAGTGGAAGCATGATGGCCTACCTATTACGAAAAACCCAAGCCTATACCGTTAACCAAGCTAATATTCAATTGGCATCGTCTGTTGAATCCTTGAAAAGTTTGCCTCAGGAATTTGATACTTTACTGCTTCTAGATGATTTTTTGGGGACGGGCAAATCAGTGGAAACGTATTATAATTCTGAGATTCTTCCGATAAAACAGCAGTTCAAGCAAATATTTTTCCTGGGTGTGGCCGCGATGGAAGATGCGGTACGAACCGTCGGCCCGCTCTTTGACTATATCTTCATTGAGAAGAGCCAGATTTATCGAAAAGCATTTTCCTCTTTTTCGAGCTATTTTGGATACCGAAAGCATGGACCTTATAAAAAGTTGTCATATAGATATGGGATGAAATTGACCCGTCCAGAGATTTTGCAAGGTGGCGGCCTTAAATATCATCATGCCCTGGGCTTTGAGAACTCGCAGTCGTTGGTCACTTTTTTTTATGGGTCACCAAATAACACTCTGCCCATATTTTGGCAACAAGATAAAAAACTTCCATTCCACCCGCTGGTGCCTAGACTCTCGCCCCATAAAATATCACAGGCCAGGGAATTTAGGAAACAGTTGTCCTATGAGCTCAGCCTGCTCCAGGAATTTGGAACAGATATGCTGAAAACAACGTTTGCAACCGCCAGAGTGATTAAAGGTAAAAAGATCTTCAGTTCAGTAAGCCATATCGATTTCTCTATATACGCAATCTTAAAATTGAAAAGAGATGGGTTCAATGAATTTTCGATTTGTCAGCGTTTGGGAATTACCGGAGATGATTATCTGGCCTATATGAACAAGGGCAAATCCCAAGGCATTTTTGATCGCCACCATGATCTTACTTTGAGAGGTTTGAGTCTATTCCAGCAGGCTAAGAAATGCATATCCCAATTGAAAAAAATCGCGTTAGATAAAAAAACTGATTTTGAAATAAAAAAAAATGCCTATTTTCCCAAGTCGTTCAATGGTAGGAGATAATCTGCAAGCAACATCCGGCCTAACTTGGCACTTACTGCCTTTGTTTTCTGAAAGGAAAATGCAAAGGTCGGATATCCCATCAGTAGATGGGGAAATGGTTGAAGATACTTTTCAACCCTTGATACACAACATCACTGCAGGTATTCGCGAGTTGTGTACCAAAGCTTCGCTTTTCAATTTAAAATAGGGTTGCAGCGTATGGACTATCCATTGGACGATGTTTTAGAAGCTGCGCGAGATGAAGGCCATACAACACTGTTCGTCGCAGACATAGAGGCATATGTGAAGTACTTAACAGCAAGACAGCTGCCGGTAATTTATTCACTTGCACACCTGGCCATCTCGATGGGTATGAATATTGACATGATGGTCCGACTAGCAGAATCCAATCGTCGGGATTATTATAAGCGTTTCAAACTTCAAAAGCGAGCCGGGGGATTCCGTACTATTCAAAGTCCCGACAACCCCTTGCGATACATCCAGCGCTGGATCTTGGCTAATATTCTAAATAAAATTCCCTCCCATCCGGCCTGCCTTGGATTTGATCCCACTACTTCAATATTAAAAAATGCCACTGTACATGTAAATCAGAAAGCTATTCTGAAAATTGATTTGTTGCGCTTTTTTGATTCCATAAATGAGAAACGTGTTTATGGGATATTCAAAAGTATTGGATTTCATCCCAACCTTTCGGTCTCGCTAGCCAAATTGTGTACAATTGTTCACGGTAAGAATTTCTTTTCCGAGTTTAGAGAGCATGAGGTGGAGATAAGAGATAGGATAATATCCGATTCCACCGGCATATTACCCCAAGGAGGGCCGACGAGCCCGAAGTTGGCGAATTTGGTGGCCCGTCGGCTCGACAGCCGCTTGCAGGGTCTTTGTGAGAAAAACGGCTTGAAGTATAGTCGTTATGCTGATGATCTTACTCTATCTGGTGATAAAGATATCCTTGAAAGAGTGAGGAAAACAGTATATAAAATTATCAGGGACGAAGGTTTCTTTCCGAACTTATCCAAGACAAGACTTCTGCTCCGGGGTCAAAAGTTTATGGTTACTGGACTTGATATATCTAATGAAAAACCCCGTGTCAGCAGAAAAAAGAAGAAGGAAATTGAACATCATCTTTATCATTGCCAGAAAGGTGTGCAACGACACATTCAAAAGGCCAAGATAACGCAAAGAAACTACAAAGATTGGCTTTTAGGTTCAATATGCTTTGTGCATGGAATCGAGCCGAGTGTTGGAAAACTCTATTTTTCTGAATTTGCCAAAATCGAATGGCCTCTTTAACGTGCGCATCTGCTCTTTTAATATTTAATCCTTTTCAAGAAATCTCAAACGAACTATTTTTTACATTAAGAATATTTCCATAAAAGAGCTGGATGAAACGTTGGGGCAAATAGATTTTATTTTCGAAGCAGCCGGTGTACCTCAGCTCGGTTTTGATCTTATTTATTCTCTGGGAATAAACGGTATATATGTAATGACCGGCATACTAGGAGAAGGAAAGCCTGCTTGTATACCGGGATCTGAAACGATGAGCCAGATGGTGGTTTTGAAAAACCAGGTCATTGTAGGGAGTATCAATGCGAGCCGCCAACATTTTGAGATGGAAATAAGAGATCTTGAAAGCGCAAAAACAGATGGGGCAATTGAATCAATGAACTTATTACCACCCGTATACAGCTTCTTTAAGTTCGGCGGACCAACGCTTGGCGGCAGCAAATGATATTCTATTTTGTGATGATTTACTTGGACAAGTTTCTTCTTACCATCTGGCGGACCCCATTTTATATCAACTTTTTCGGTTTCATCATCAGGCTCTATCGTGACGCTTTCCCAAACGAATTGATTAGATAAGCTATCTAATACCGTAATAATTAATTGAAGAAGATATCCCCTCACAACCAGTTGTCCGCTTATAGTCGTTATTGGTTAAGTTAAATTGTCACGAAGGTTAACAAATTATTCTCGGATGCAATAATGTTTGGAAACCGGTAGCTAAGTACTGCTATTTTACATTTCAGCAGAAAACCGATTAGATGTTCACTGCCTTGATCTGCTGGTGGTTTGATCGCATAAAGTGGTTAACCCGACCTTAGATATTGGCTGCGCCGTTACCACTCGTTTTGGTAAATAAGAGGGATTAAAGCAAGGATACATGCTCGTTACAAATGGTGTGGCTCTCACCATCCGTTGATGGCCTTTATTCCGGAACTGAAAATGGTACCCTGCAACTGGATGCGCATTGCTAATTCTATCAGCAGCAGTGTTTTTAAGTTCTTCTGGAGCAGACACTTGAGTTGGTAAGTTAGGATGGTTATGATAAAGGAAGGCTACTCTTCTGACCGCAAGTTATCAAGCCATTGGCTATCAATATTGATCAAGGTAAATGGCAGTCCGTAATTGCTCGACGCTCGTTGTGAGAATATGAAAATTCTGGAGAAGAATTCGCTTTTCAGATTATAGCCGGCAACCTTATCGAAGTTAAAAGCCTTCCATTGAGAGACAAGTGCAACCGGGACTTTAAATTCGAGACGATAAGGGACTTCACCCGAATTGTACCTATAATCGTGAATCTCCAAAGTCCATTTGGTAGGATCATCGGAAAAATAGCGTAGTCTTGCTTCCAGGTTATTTCTACCTGATTGTTGGGTAAAGAAATCGGTAATATTTCCTTGTCTTGTGAACATAAACAACAGATCACCGGTTTCAAGGAGGCCCACGACAAAGCTGTTTATTACCCTTTCAAATTCCGTCAAAATTTCCCCCACGATTTCATCCATTTGCAAAAAATCGTGTAAGCCACTGTATGTAGAATCATCCCGGGCATCAGGTCGCTTATCTTTTAGAAACTCATATAAGGCATTTAAAATATCTCTTGGCATTGACCGTATGTAACTATTATCAATAGCATGAAATAGATCACAAGTTGAATCGTCAAGAAACCAACGCATCGAAAGCAGGGGGATTTTATTGTTCGCTGCAAACTCAAAAGCCGGTTTGCTAAATTCCTCTACAGATGCAACCCCCACTTGATAGAAGTATCGTTTGCGGTTAGCAATGGCATAACTTGCCCTGCGGTTTTTCTGCCTTTGTGCTATCGTTAAATCTGTAACGATTTCAAACTCATTAATGTCGTAACGTAGCCCCAATACATTTCTGACAACATTCAGACCGATAGTTTTATCGTAGCTTTTGCACTCAAATAATAGTCTGGATGGATAGGAAAAAGGCATCTGTATGGGCGGTTCCATAAGAACATCTGCGTCATGAGCCGCACCTTTGCCATTAATAAAGAAAAGCCCAGTCCCTCGTTGAGCAAATACATAATGACCATCCGCTTTAACTGATGTGAATCCGCAATTGATCATTAAGCTCCTAACTATATATTCTAGTAATGTACCCTTAAGTTGCCCAGCTGTCATATAGTCCAAGTTATTCTTTGAAGGTACCAAATTTTGAATTGATGTTATAAATATCAAATCATTCCTTGCTTTGTTGATCTGAGCGTAAGTGTTCTTTCAGCTTTACAAGGACTTTTAAAAACTTTTCAGGCACTTTCGGCATCACAAAAAACCGACTCACGTTGAATCGGCCTTTTTTAAATAATGCTATACGTGCTTGTTGAAATTTTCAATCCTTCCAATAATCGTTCGGCTGTTCACTTCTATAACTCTGCCGCACCTTTCGCAGCGGCCGTACTTGTTTAACTCAACATGAACCGATATAGGAATAAGATTGCCGTACCGGTCACAACGGTTGAAGCCGTCGTCCTTCTCGAAATTCCCGCATACGCAGTAAGGATAATCCGAATATTCATGATACACCATAGGCTCCGGCGGGTCGATTTTGATGAATTCTCCCGCGTTTGGGCTTTTAGCTTCAGGAGGTTTACGATTCCTTTTCATGACGAGTTTCGTTTTCTGGTTTAAACAATAGTGCAACCGCCAGTTTAAATTTAGGGCTGTTACTTTCCCAATCAGCGTATTTTATAATGCAGTCGATAACGTATAGAGTCGTATAAGTGAAGAACAACTGGTCGGAAAATACGCGGCTGCTGCGTATCATATTTGAACGGTGTCGTTTCAGCAGATCAGCCGTTTCACGAGATAAGCGGAACCACTGATTGAACGACATTAAACCAAAATTCCACTCTTTACGGATGGTGTCTTGATCAATTTCGAGCTTGTGATTCCAGGCATCTATAAAGTCTAATAGGGGAGGTACTTCCTGAGGGAACAGATCGTGCAGCAATTTTGCTTTTTCTGAATTTATGAGGTTCTTTAGATCTTTCATCTTGTTACTGATTTATGTGCGGGCAGCGCGAAGACCGCCCGCGGTTAATTAATTAAGGGCTGTTACTCCGTGCCTGGCGAACTCTTCACACAGATTAAAGGCTGTCTGGCTGCGCTGTAGGCCTGAGCCGAACATGATGGATTTCAATTTGCTTTCTTCGTCCCTGAAAGCCTTGACATTTTGAAAATACCCGGTTATCGAATTATAAGCGCCGAACAACGTTCCTTTCGTGGTGGCCTCCTGCTGGCTCTCACTAGTAAAGGAATAATCCAGAATGGAGCTAACCACATTGTTAAAGACCGTTGATAGCTGATCTTCTTTCCCAGTCTGCAGGTTTTGCAGGACTTCTTTTGAAGGTGCCATAGCTAACTGGATCAGGCGTTTCACAGCACTATCAGTAATGCGGATTCTTGACCAGTGATTAAATAGTTCTTCCAGCTCTCCGGCTAACTGCTTGCTGATTCCTAATAATTTATGCGCCTGTTTTAATTTGTCATGCGCACTGGCAGTATGGCGTATTTTAATGGTGTTAGCTGCGCCCTGTAGGGCAGCATTTAAAGTATTGTTGCAAACAATTCTGATAGGGGTAAATGCTGCCGTGATGCTGCCGAACCCGTCATGGGACGTAGTTAAAAATAGATACTGCTCGATCAGATCATTCCTGCCGACCCGAATATAATCCGGTAGCTTCGCAGTAATAAAGATGCGCTCTCCTTTGTTATGTAAAGCTTTACATAACAAAGGTTATGGAAAGTAATAGATTATGTAAATTGGATTGCATTGTTGTGCTGATAACGGCATTTTTCAGCAATCCTACTTTACATTATTTAGCCTAAAAGTTCTTTAACCAGTCCAATAGGCTCTCGTTGTTTACCCATATTGGGACTTCCTTGTCAACGACATTAACATAGGCCTTTTCTATCGCCTCCCGTTTCTGTTTGGAATCCACTCTCGCATACACTTCGGTTGTGGTAACCGATATATGCCCAAGAATATCACGTATGTAGACAAGGTTGACACCAGCCTGTAAAAGGTGCATTGCTTTTGAATGGCGAAGCGAGTGGCAACTGATTTTTTCGGGGATTAGCAACTTATTGCTATCTCTGGCCATCGTTGCATACTTGTGCAAGATATGGGTAATGCCCGCCCGTGTTAGTTTTTCCCTTCGGGTATTGTAGAACAGTGGATAAGTCCCTGCATGGGTTTCCAATAATCGGTTTTTTGCCATGTAGTTTCTTAAGTGGACTACCTCTGCATCCATGAGCGGAACAATACGGGCTTTATTGCCCTTTCCTATAAGCTTGATGGTACAGGGCTTGTCCAACCTTATATCTTCAGGGGTCAGGTCTATGATTTCCTGTACACGTGCGCCCGTATCATACATCAATGCAAGCAAGGCCAGATCCCGTATTCCCTGCCTTGTAGTCAGGTCGGGCTGGCTCAATAAAAGCCGAATTCCCTCAACGCTCAGATAGTTGATGGTGCCACGCTGGGCTTTTTTTACTTTTATCGAAAGTATGTTGCGGCATTCTTCCAGTTGCTCTGGCCACTCATATTGCACAAACTTGAAAAAGGTATGCAACGCCGCCAACCTAACGTTACGGGTGGAAACACTACATTTCCGTACCTGCTCCAGATGGTTGAGGAAGTCAACGATACAAGCCTTGGTCAGATCACTGAACGCCAACTTTTGCGGCTTTATGCCCTTATATTCTTCCATAAAGGTAATAAGCAGGATGAATGTTATCCTGTATGATGCTATCGTATTGTTGCTCATCCCTCGTTCGGCAGGGAGATATTTGGTCAGAAAGTCCGCAAGGCTCTTGGGAAAGTCTACTGATTTAATGGCTTGCTTCATCATGGATATCGGGGAACAGAAAAGGACAAACATTATTGACTTTGGTTATGATGGATGGGTACATGTCGGCGGTAAGTCGCACATATCCGTCCGTGCTGGCGATGGATTTATGGCCAAGATAAGTTGAAAGTACAGGTAGTGAATAATAAAGATCGATACCATCCTCCGCCATTTTTGCCAACGAATGCACACTAAAGGTATGCCTCAAATCATGCACATGTGGGCCTTGACGTCTACCACGGTGTGGGATGCCAGCCTTATACAACACTTTTTTGAACCAAGAATAGGCACGTCCATTATCGCAGCAGTCTCCGTTCGGCTGTACGAAAAGCAGGTCTGTTTTTCGTGCCATGGGAAAGTTATCCCTGCAATCCATATATTGCCTAACCACATTGGCTACGGTATCGGAGATGGGAACCATCCTGTCCGTTCCGTTCTTTGTGTCCCGAAGTACAAAGTACCGTTCTTCAAGATGTACATCCCCACAGGATAGGGACAAAGCTTCGCCTATGCGCAGCCCAGTGCCATATAATACCCTGAACAATGCGGGAAGCACCAAGACCATTGAGTTATAACAGGTGCTATGGGCGCTCAACTGGTCTGTTGCCTCAAATATGGCAGCCATTTCCTCTTTGGTGTAGATATAAGGTGTATGGGTTGATGGCTTGATTTTCGGCAGGACTGGCAAATAAGATGGGTAGTTCAGTTTGTTCAGGTAATCACCGAACTGGCGCATGGCATGGATACGGTTGTACCATGTTTTGTCCGATTCGTTTGGCCGTCTGATGCACCACTCCTCACAAAGTTCCCTACTGATACCGATAGCTGTTTCTTCCCGTTCATAGACCAATTGGTCGAATTGCATAAAAGCATATTCGACGGTCATATATTTATAACCCAGATGCCTTTTCAACGCTACAAACTCCTCGATTAAGGGCTTGTATATACTATAGTAATTGATTGCACTCATGATACAAACACTCCTTTCTGCTGATAGAAGGCCGGAGCAACCATTGGCACATCAAGGGCGCACTGTTTAAGCTGTTGCGTATCGACACGTAGGTAAAGCATGGTCGAAGCGGTACGGCTATGCCCCAATGCTTCTGATATTACGGGGAGCGGTGTTTTATTTTCAAGCAATCGGGCGGCAAAGCTGTGCCGCAGGGCGTGCGCTCCCTTATGCCTGTTCTTAAGAACGATGCCCGAACGGCGTATATGGACACCGATTTTTCCAGTAACATCATCAGGCGTTATCGGCTTGAACGGATAGATGTGCTGGACAAAGCAATATGGTTCATTGGATACTGGACGGGCATATTTTAGGTAATCGATAATGGCATTTCCTACCTCGGGCAAGAGTGGAAGAACGATTTCTTTTTGGGTTTTGAACTGTACGATCTCAATGATGCCCTTGTCCCAGTTGATGTTCTCGAACTTTAGCCGTGCAATGTCAGATACCCGCAGACCAAGTTTTGCCGCCAGCAACACCAGGGCATAATCCCTTTTCCCTGATGGGTTGCCTCGGTCTATCTTTTCAATGATGCAGGCAATATCTTCGGCAGAAAAAAACGAGGGCAGCTTTGGCTGTGATTTGTAATTCGTCCGCTGTATCACATCAGAATAATCTTTATTGTGGATTTTTTCCGTGTAGAGATAGGTTAAGAAACTTTTGAGAACGCCCAATTTGGAATGGTTCGTGGCAAGAGTTGTCGGGTCAAGGCTTTTCATGAACGATACCAGATATACCTCATTTATATCGACTATGCTTTTTACTTCTTTGCTACTCAAAAAAGTAAGAAAGCCATGCAGTGCGTTCAGATGATGATTTTGGGTAGATTTTGACAACGCAAAAGTTGCCGCTTTGTAGCTGATAAAATCCTGCATGGCAACACCTATTTCACCTGTCAACAGTTTTGGTGGGGTTCGTCTTAATGGCGCAGTCCCGAAAAACACTTGCCCAGTAGACTGGAAAACATAAAGTGCATCCACCTTGTTAACCAAATGCCGTTGCATGCGGTCTAGGGAAGCATAATCATACTCGCCCAGCTTTGACTTAATAAACTGGTCGCCAACGGACTTATCGTAATACATTATCCCTTCCGCTGCCATAAACCGCTTTAGGGGCTTCCATATCTGCCAATATCCTCGGAGAGTATACCTGCCCCGTTGTATGGTACGGAGATGTTTTTCAAACTCATTTAAAAGTTCGTCGATGGTTTGGTTTTCTTTCATAATCACATTATTTATCGTTAGGCATTATTGCCGCCAACAAAATAATGTAAAGTAGAAATGAAGTTAAACCGCTGAATTTTAGAAGTTCATAGGCTTTTATAGTATGACTTTACATAATCTATTACTTTCCATAACCTTTACCTAAAGCGCCTGCTGTCTCGTATAGAATTCCCTCTTTACCGCCTACAATGGAATCAAAAAAATCGAAAGCGTTTACATTCTGAACGACCTCGTAATCATTGCCCACTACGCCTAATACCTCGTCGTTGTCGGCTCTCACGGTTGCAAAATAGTTAGGCACTTCAATATCCGGGATCGCCTCCCAGTTGTTTGAAGCAAGGTTGTTGCCGTCGATCGTGAATAACGGCCGCTTTTCGACCATATAATCAAGCCCGGCGAATTTTATTGCTTCGGCGCTGGTAGGGTAATTCTCTATGACGGTTCCTAAACCGTGCCAAGCTTTTTCTTTCACGCTGAAAAAACTGTGTATTCCAGTGCGCTGATTGTAATTAATATTGTGTGCCATGTTTAAATATTTTTAAATTCATTACTGCTTTAAGAGAAAAAGCGCCCGCATTTGTGCGGGTGCTGTAACCATTCACGGTATGACTATGCCTGCTTCGATTTCGGCAAGGCGGTTTACACACATGTGATTAACGAACTGCGCTACCGCCTGAATGATGACTGGATTTTTCGTGCTGAATTTATTCCGGTTATCGTCCTCAATCGTGAGCTGACAACCCTGATAGTAATTGCTGTCGGTCTCTTCGGCATCCTCCTTTTGGGCAATCTCGAAGCTTTCAAGGCTGTTTATAGTGGCTAGCAGCCGGTCGCGCTGTACCTTTCTGCGGTGCAGCTCCTCCACGAGTTTGAGAGTGTTTTCAAGATTGGGGACTGCTTTCATCTCTTCTTTCAGCTCCTTTTTTGTCGGTTCTTGCTTCGTCTCCGGAGTAGCCAGTTCTGCCGGAGTGCTTGCGGGAATGGCGGCATCTGCAATTGTTTCCGGTGCTTCAGGTTCTGCCTCCTTCTTATCGAAGCCTGTATTTACAGGCAATCCGTTTACTGTTGCCTCTGCGATCTTCCCCGGTGTATCGTTTCCTATAGTGGTGTTGATTTTTCCGTTTCCCTTGCTGCTGTTGATGACCGTCGTTTTCATGATTTTAAATTTTAATGTTATTGGATTATTGATTTTTTGCCCGTTGGGAGTATGCGGTGAACTGCGCTGTTCTACCGGTTGCGGTTTGGCGCTCAGTGGCGGGCTTCTGCCGTTCATTATTTTCATAGTGCTTGCTATTAGAAAGTCAGTCGGCAGGGCCTCCTGGCTTTTTGTTAAGCACCGCACTTTATACCATCCCGGAGCAAGTCAAGGCTTTGCGAAAAAAAATACCTCGTGAGCGGAGCGAGCAGGGAAGATTTTTTTTCAGCAAACCCGAAGGGCTGGCCTTGACTGCTCCGGGATTGTGTAGAGATTTGCTCAGCAAAAAAGCCTCCATGAAACTATTGATCGCGCGTGCTAAAACACTTTTCAAAGATTGCGAGTGGCAGATTGCGTTGCTGACGGCAAAGTCGGCCTAAACGTGGAGCTATGAAACTGTTATATGAAGAGCAAATGAACTGCTGGAATGACGTTTTTTTTAATTTTACCAAAAAGATTATGAAAGTACTGGTCACAGGTTCAGCGGGTAAACTCGGTTCAGCAGTCATGCAAAGGTTAAGGTCGGCTGGCTTGACAGCTATTGGAGCCGATCTTATCGAAAGTCCTTATACCGATGTCATTTTGGACATCAAAGACAAGGCCGGGGTACTCAACGTATGTAGGCAGATCAACGCCGTTATCCATACTGCTGCTATCCACGGCAAACATTATGATCTTGATTATCCAAGAGAGGCATTTGTCGATACCAATATCTGTGGAACGCTGAACTTATTGAATGCCTCCGTTCAGCACCGAATCCAGCATTTTCTTTACATCAGTACTACGTCAGTCTATGGTACTGCCATGGTTGATCCCCTGCAAGCGGTTTGGGTAGATGAGTCACTTACTGAACAGCCCCGCGACATTTATGACATTACTAAACAAGCGGCGGAACAACTGTGCAAAGACTTTTTTTATAAGGAGGGTTTGCATACATCGGTTTATCGGGTAGGCCGGTTTCTGCCGGAAGATCCCAATGTGGAAGCCAACCATCGTCTCTACAGAGGACTTGATGAACGAGACGGGGCCGAAGCGTTGTATCTGGGGTTAAGCCACCATTTTGAAAGGTTTGAAATTTTCAATATTTCCAGCAGCAGTCCGTTTACAAAGGATGATTTAATCGGGCTTAAGAAAAATCCATCAGAAGCAATTATCAAACTTTATCCGCAAGCTGCCGAAATTTACAAGATTAACGGATGGTCATTTCCTGAAAGCATTGACCGCCTTTACGTCACTGATAAAGCCCGAGAATTATTAGGATACTCACCAAAGTATACGTTTGATTATTTATTAAAGAAGTCGGCGTCTTCTGATATCCTTCGCGTTTAGTTTACTTACGCAATGACAGGTAATTTAGCTTAAGTTTAAAATCAGAGGCATATAGTTTAAGATCGCACACCGCAGTTATGATTATAGTGGTTGATGTCAACTTATCCTTACTTCACCTTCGGGTATACTGACTCTCCTCCATCCTGAGCCGGCCAGCTTAAAGTCCCTTTATCTATATCCAAATGAAGTATGGTCACAGCTCCACTTATTGGCTCTGTAATGCGGAGGGTAGTATCCTGAGCCTGCAGTTCTGCAACGAAGGTTTTACCCGGGCCATAATGGTTCCATACGCCCGCAACTTTATTAGAAGGGCGTTGAGGGTCACTTTTTTTGGCAGATGACCAGACCGCAATCTTAGCTACATCAAATTTTCCATCTTCCAGAGCCCGCACTTCTAAGGTATCCTTGAAGTAGTCAAATTCATTCTCGCCTTGTTGGGCATATTTTCCGATAATCCGTTCCGAGATTTCTTCTTTGTCCGGACCCGAAGAACAAGCGGATGTTATTAAGGATAGAGCGATAGAGGCCGTGCTCATTAATTTAATTGTTTTCATAGTTCAAGTGATTAATGATACCGGGTAAAAATACGTAATTTCTAAATTACGTACCATAGGAAAAGCTACTTGTTTGTTCTATGTCAACTTGTTAGCTTTTTGTTTCCGCCCTGGTTAGGAAGCTCTATAAACATGTAAAGCACGGGTGTGTCCCGTGCTTTACGAGAAAACAGCAGGGCTTTATTTCGCCTTGTTTTTAATCTCCGTTACATCTTTGCGAATCTCGGATGCAAGGGTTTTGATTGCCTGTAAGCCGTTGCGCAGGCGTGTTCCAGCGGTCTTATTCTTATGTGAATATTAACATAACAACAATAATGTAAACAATATGATTATGTAAAGAATCTGTTTTTTCAAGGTTCTATAAATATAAACAAGGGGTGCCTGGCTATGCTTGGCACCCTTTTTCTATATGGGGCTTTACATAATTATTTGATTTAGCTTTAGGGTTTACCATTATAAATCAAGTTATTATGAACAAAAAGATTAAAGAAATCTCAGAAGTCATAGAGGCATATCTTGCTGAATTGATTGACAGAGATTATTACAGGGGAACCATTAAAGACTATACAAGGGGTTGTCGAGCGATCCAGAAATGGTGGGATAAAAACGACCTCAAAGAGTTTAATGAGGAAAATGCAGCAAGGTTTTGTGATGAAGTTATAGGTACAAGGTATCTGACTCCCACCTTAACATCGGAGCAAAAAAAGAGGCTCCGGGTTGTCAGAATGCTTCTATCAGTATACCACAATGAAGATTTTGAGAATTATACTCCTCCGGTTGAAAAAAACCTTAAAACGGAACTCGGGGAAGTTTTCAGCAAATACATTGAATGGTGCACATTAAGTTTAAAATTAGCTCCAAACACATTGGATACCCATAAGCGGGTAGCTTTTAAGTACGATACATTTTTAAATGAAAAAGGTCTTCATTTCGAGAAAGTGTCTACCTCAAATTTTGAAGATTTTATTGCGTGCCAATCAAAATCCAATCGAATGAGGTTTAAGGCAGTTCTGCGCAATATTTATAGGTTCCTGCACAATTCCGAAATCACAAAAGGTGATCTGTCAACACTAATCCTCAAAGAGCCACACATACACCAAGGTTCTAAACTACCAACAACTTATACCGAAGAGGAGATTAAAAAGCTGCTTCTATCAGTAGACAGAAGCACAGCTGGCGGGAAAAGAGATTATCTCATCCTACTCTTGGCCGCAGAATACGGAATGAGGGCTTCTGATATCAGGAGTCTGAGCCTTAAGCATATTGATTGGGAAACAAATACAATATCATTTAACCAGCAGAAAACTGATATACCAATATCATACCCCCTTATACCATCTGTTGGCAATGCAATTATTGATTATCTAAAACACGGCAGGCCTCCAGAGGGTGATGCCGTGATCATCGTACGGCACGACAGCAAAAGAAAAGGTGCTCAGCTTACATCCAGTGGTATCTATTCAATTGTAGAGTCCGCTTTTAGAGCGACCAACATTGTTAATTGGAAAGAAAAAAAGCATGGCCCACATTCCTTGCGGCACAGCTTTGCTTCGAATCTTCTGAAACGTGGCACCGGTTACTACGTTATAAGTATGGCTATGGGCCATTCTTGTTCAGAAACGACCAAAGCTTACCTGCAAATTGATTTTGAACGCTTGCGAAAATGTAGCTTACCAATCCCGGATCTACATAGTTTATATTACAACAATATCGGAAAGGAGGTCAGAAATGAGCAGGCCTATCTTTAATTCAGTTTTTGCCAACCACATTTCTACCTTTTTGGATTTCAGAGAGAAGGGTGGTGTAAAATATATGTACCCGGACTTTTTTCATCTCAAACAACTTGATGCTTTTTTTCTCCAAGAAGAAATTACTGATATATCATTCTCTAAAGACCAGGCAATCAAATGGAAACAGCGATCAGAAGACGAATCCGTGAATGCACAGTATGATAGAATCAATTCTACAAAGAGATTCTTTGAATACCTTTTTATACAGGGGTTTCCGGTGGTTCAGCTAAAAGACATCAAGCACCCTAAGTCCAAATTCGCACCCCATATTTATACCGATGAAGAAATTGATAAATACTTCAGGGCATTGGATACTTACGAGTCGGGTAAAGATCGTAAGCATAAAATTCAGTTACCCGTCCTGTTCAGGATCATGTTATGCTGCGGCACCAGAATAACGGAAACTATCAAGATTATTAAGAAAGATGTCGACCTGGAACTGGGTATTTTAAGGCTATCGGAAACGAAAAATGCCAAACAGCGGTACGTAGTCATGTCCGACAGCTTGTTGAGCCTTATGCAATCTTTTGCTGATAAAACATTCTACGCCTTATCAGATAATGACTACATCTTTACATCTGTTCGGCAGAGATATCTATCAGCATCAGCAGTTAGCGGAATACACCATAAAATCTTACAGCATGCAGGTATACCGAACAGAGGAAGTGGGCGGTACGGTAAACGTGTACACGACTGGCGCCATACCTTTGCAGTGAGAGCCTTTAAGCAAATGATCGATTCAGGAGCAGATATGTATGTTGCTCTTCCGATTTTGTCGGTCTATTTGGGACACAATAACATCTATTCTACCGAACGCTATTTACGTTTGACGACTAGTATGTATCCCTATCTTAAAGAGAAGTTTGAAAAGAATCTTGACGAAATATTTGAAAGATAACCGCTATGAAAAAAACCGATTTTGCCAGTGCTGTCCACCGTTATTTCCGCGATTATCTGATTAATGATCGTGGTTGTTCAGAACGAACGATAGAAACCTACAGATATGCATTTATCCAATTTATTGATTTTATGGAAAATACCTTTCGGATAAGTCCCGAAAGAATTGAACTTAGACATATTGACCATAAACATATTCAAGCCTTTCTTACCTGGCTGGAATGCGAGAGAAAAGTCTCAATTGCAACACGGAATCAACGGCTTGCTGCGTTTAAAGGCTTCGCTGCCTTTTTGAAATACGATTATCCCGAATGTATTGAGACGGCCATACAAATCCACAACATTAAATTGAAAAAATCTCAGCCAAAAGAGATATCCTACCTTAAGCCCGAAGGCATAAAGCTGCTATTGTCGCAAATCAAAACAACTTCGCAAGCTGGCAGACGAGACTTTACAATGTTTACATTACTTTATGCTACCGGGGTAAGAGTCAGTGAATTAATTGAAATAAAAGGACGGGATGTTTCAATAAGCGCACCAAAACACATAGCTATATATGGAAAAGGCGGCAAGATAAGGCATGTACCGATAATAAAGCACCTATCATCTGTTCTTGAAAAGCATTTAGACGAAAATCATTCTATGCTACCTCAAAACCTTGACAGATATGTTTTTGTGAACCATTCAAGCGAAAAGTTTACCAGACAAGGCATAAATCACCTCTTGTCCAAGTATGCAAATATGGCGCGGAAAATCGACCCCACACTTGTGCCAAAAGATTGTAGCCCGCATAAAATACGGCATTCCATGGCAATGGCCATGGTCGAAAACGAAACCGATCTAATTATAATTAGGGACTTTTTGGGCCATTCCAGCGTACAAACAACTGAAATATACGCCAAGCTATCTGCTTCACGCCGAATGAAAGTGATTGAGGCGGCGAGTAAAGAAATAGTGCCGACAGAGGACGCACTTTGGGTGAGAAATACTTCGCTTAAAGACTGGTTAAAATATATGACGAACCCAAAAGTTATGTAAAGAACTCGTTTTAGTAGAGGGTGTCCGAAATAGCCAGACACCCTCTTATTATGTTTATGGTACCGCGAAAGAGCAGTTACTTTACATAATCATATTGTTTACATTATTGTTCCCTTTTTGATAAAAAGCCTCTGCGTCTTTCTCAATTGAACTGACGAGTTCTTTTACTTTTTGAAATTTTTCCATGATATTGTTTATTTAAATTATTTTTTCCCTGGATTAGCGTGTAATACTTCGATTACTTTTCAGCGCCAATTTATTAAAAAAGCTGTATTAAAGTTTCATGCCCTGGTTTTCAGTGACTTCTTTGTCTTTTTCTTTATCCAGCTTCCGGTCAAAGACGTTTGTCTTTTCCAGCGATGGATCTTTAATAAACTGTTCCCTCTTCTCCGGTTTTCCGTTCTCCTGGTAAAAGTTTACCTGACTATACCGGGGAACGGCCTCAATAAAAAGTTTGGTTTCCTGACCTTCTTTCACCGTTGTAATCAACGGACGGTTCCCATTCCGCAGTGACTCTTCCAGTTTCTGACGCTTTGCAGGGTCTTCCAGTTCCTTGATATTGAATTTATCCAATGTTTTGGAAAGATCAAACCCATAGGAAGGATCATGAAACTGCCTGGTCTGGTAATTCTGAAAACGATCTTTAGGCTTATCAAAGTCCAATGCCACCCATGCTTTATAAGGAATTCCGCCAACATTGAGTAAGTCGTCCCGGTAAACAGCACGTCCCTGGATCAGGTTGGCCGCCTGATCTGCGGTAAATCCTTTGCCTTTCTCTACGTATACGGTCTGGGCCACAGCCGGAGTATAAAAGGCTTTCTGGAAATCTTTGGCCACGAAATTTACCTTGTCGTTTTCTATTGTTGCCAGTGTGGTCCTGTGAGCGGGGTCTTTGCCCGAAGCCAGTTCAGAGTTGCCCTTCTGACCTTTGAAATAATCAATTGCTTCATTCGGGTTGTCGAATTTCCGGAATACCGGCTTACCCTGGTCGCCCGGAGAAATAACCAGATACTTCTGTCCTTCTTCCAGCGGATTCTTATTCAGCTTTACGTCGTACTTGTTAAAGAAATAGTAGTCAGACTGGCCTGACTGCTTAAAATGCAAAGTGAAATCTACCTGTTCCCCTTTGCTTCCGGGAAGCTGAGTCCGAAGCTGAAATTCGGAGAGGTTCTTTTCCATGTTCTTTTGCATTTCATCTGCAAGCTTCTTGTCGAAACGGAGCTCCCTGAGTTCGTCCCGAAGGTTTTCAAGATTGTTTTTGTTCATCACATTATCTGTTTTACTGGTGTACTTAGAAAATTCGAGCGGTGGCGGAGGAATTTTTGCTTCCTGCTCACGCTTAATACGGTCAATCATGACATCGATCGGCGTCCAGGAATATTCTTCGGGTGACAATACATAGAACTCGAGAATTTGAGCCACATCCTTCTCCTTACAACATTCCAGTTCCCCCACACATGAAATAGGGCGATCCAAATTGTAAATAACATTGGTGTAGCCTTCTTCCCGTTTACGGACCAGATACTCTATGAGTGTGTCGGCTATATGCGGACTTTCAAGATAATCTTCCATTGCCATCGGTTGTTTTGTAAGTTGATTCCGGTTTTAGCGAAGTTTGTTGTTTCGCAGCAGAACTGGCTGGCCCGCTTTCAGTTTTACCTTTACTTTCCTCAGCTGCTTGCTGAACATGTTTTTTGCAGCATCAATTCCGGCACCGGCCACCTGTGTGGCAATGGATTGATCAATGCCATACATGCCCACACTCCGGATTGCGTCGTCCGCTCCGCTGCTGGCCGCATCTCCAAGCACGGCTTCGGGTGCATTGATCCCAGCCATACCATCTAAACTATATACAGAGAGGTCTACCGGAATGATGGACATACCAAGCCTGATGTTCCGGACGTCGAGCAAAAGACGCTGATTGGTAATCCGGCAAATGCCGAAAATCTCGTGGCCTGCCGGGATAATAACACCTTCAAGATGAATGCTGTCCTGTAACTGCAGCCGGATGGTTGCTCCCTGGACCGCTTTCTGATCAGAAACGATCCTGGCCGGAACGGCACGAAACTGACTGTCCGCCGGAGCTTTCTTCTCTGCATCAGGACGTGCATTTTCAGGGGCCGGGTTTTGGATGGTGATGATCTTATCCAGCATCTCCGAAAGCTGCCGCATCTCCGGGTCTTCCTCTTTTTCCTCCTGTATGCTTTGCATCAACCTTTCCAGTCGGTCTACGTCGCCTTTCATGGACGGGGTTTGTGCCGCCGATGCAACTGTCACCGGATTCTGATCCTTTGACGGGACTACCTTGCGGTTCAGTTCCCTGTCTATCTGTGCCAGCTTTTCGTTTATTTCCTGTTCATTGGGATCTTCGGGTATTTTCCCGGCAATCGCCGGGACGCTAATCTTTTCCGCGTCTTCCATCTGTCCGAACTGCTTTTTCAATCCCGAGGAGTCCCGTTTTGTCAGTTCATACAGGCTAAGCTTATCGAGCGGATCTTCGTTTTTAAACTGAGCATCGGGCAGTGTCGTATTTATACCGCTGTCAGCATTACGATCTTCATCAGAGGTTGACTGCCTGCCACCTCCAAGTGCATAAAAGGCTAAAGCCAAAAAGGGTAAAACCAGTACCGGCAGCACCAGTAAAAGCTTTTGAGTATTCTTTTTTCTTGTATCCATGTTTTTGAATATTAATAAGTGATTGAACTGATCAACAGGTATAAATTATAGGCTGCAAACAGGAGACTAAGCAGCCCGAGTATCGCGATCCTGACTTTCGGCGGCAAACGCGCAACAGTCTTGTTCAGGCAGGAAGCAATCTTTCGTTCTGCCGAAATAATCCGGCCTGCAATAACAGCTGCCAGTCTCTCATTGCTCTCGGAGAGCAGGAGGGGGGGCTTTCTGAACGCTTTCATAACCCTTTATTTATTCTCGATAATTTCCCAGTTCTGGATCAAAAAGCCGTGCGGATTATTGTCGGTCTGGCTTTTCAGATCCCTCACCAGTCCCTGGGTAATCAGTTTCCGAATAGCCGTACTACTTGATCGGATCAATTTCTGCGTCGAAAAACAGGTAAAGCGGTAAGGATAATTATCTACGTCGAGCCGGATGCTGTCGATATCAATCTCCTGGGAGATGTTGGCAGCAATCAGGTTATTGTAGTAGCCGGATTCCCTGAGGTTATCGTACTGTTTCTTTGCTGATTCGTCAGCGAGGTACAGTGCCCTGGAAACTGTTGCCTGTATCGCTTTTTCATCCGGGCTGAGTGAAAAGAAATATTGATGAAAAGTCCGGATGTGGTCCCGCAGTTCTACCGGAAGGTTGCTTTTGCGGTCGGATGCCACAGCCTCGAGCACTTTGCCGTTATACAGGATAAAAACTTTATTCTGGGCCTGTTCAGTCAGCTGGTAACTCTTATACAAGCTGAAACAGACAATCAGCATATTAGCCAGAATGAGAAATAGACTGAACGTCCTGATGTGCCTGAAGGCCGTATCGATGTTTTTAAAATGGGTGAACATATTCTTACGCTTTTTATTGAGATTATACTACTTGCCCGAAAGCTTATCATGCTGATGCCGGGACCCGCCGGATTTATCTCCGAAGTAGTCAGAGCCGGAGCCGGAGAAGCTTCCTTGTACCTGCCTGGCCATATCGCCAAGGGAATCGGCTACCATTCCACCGCCCTTACTGACCTGGTTCATAGCAGAAGTGCTGCCGCTGATCACCAGTGTATTTATCCGTTGAAGCATCGTGTTGCCACCTCCCGCATGCACGATATAGTTCGCCACATTAGGAACTGAGAAATAGCCGACGATTCCTATGACCAGAAATATCATGTATGCCGTATCGGTGCTGCTGAAAAAGGTATCACCCTGCTCCTGGATCTGGCTCAGGTCTATGCGCAACATATTTTCCTGGATCTTTCCAATGATACTTCCGAAAATGTTGGCCACGGGTAACCATAAGAAAATATTGACATATCTGGCCAGCCATACCGTGAGCGTATGCTGAAAACCGTCGAACACGGCCAGGCCGAAGACAAGCGGTCCGAGGATTGCCAGAACAATGAGAAAGAAAGTACGCAGGGTATTGATACAAAGCGAGCTTGCCGCATACAACACTTCGAGCACCTGGCTGAGCCATTGCTTGATTGAATTACGAAAGTTGTAGCTTTGTTTATCCATCCAGAATTTAATGTCGTTGCCTATTCCTGCAAACAGTCCCTCATTCCGGGGATTGGGATCTTCCGGGTGAGTATATTTATACCACTCACTGCGGTCACCGCTTCCCGTTTCCCCGACATACATTTTCCAGGCACCCGACTTCTTTATCGCAGCTTCTTTCTGTTTCAGCAGGACCTGGATACTTTTATTCGAGTCTTTTACCATTGCAGAAGTTGCAGAAACCGTGGGCTGCAATACGCCGTTCATCAAAGCAATGACTGCCGGGAAAATGGCTATTGCCAAACCAAGAGCAAAGGGCCGCAGCAAGGGATAAAAATCGACTGGCTCCGCTGCGGCAATCTGTCGCCATACCCGGCTGGCGACATACCAGAGTGCGGCAAATCCGGCAATACTGCGTCCTACACCGATCAGGCGCGAACAAAGGGGCAGCATCTGCCCGTACACTTTATCCAGTTCGGCCTGCATACTGTTTATTTCGCCGGGAAGCCCCTGCGCGCTGCCGGCCAAAGGGAGAACAGCCAGTAGACCGATGCACAGGATGCTACCAATCCAAACGTTATTCTTACTCTTCTTCATGGCTGATAGATTTGTTTCAAACTTTGTACATCTGCCTTTTCCTTTTCCCGTTGCAGGTTCATCAGGCTGGCCTGCCGGTTAAAGTGCCTCAGGAAATTGAGCTTATCGCGCGTGTCTTCAAAGATCCGGTCGATGGCCTGAAGCCGCTCGTCATCACTCATGCGCAGCTGGGAAGAAGTTATGACTGTGGTCAGATCGTCCAGGTTCCGGAGGCTTTGGGTAGTCAACTGACTATAAACTTGATTCAGATACCGGATTTCATTTTCGTTGAAATTCCCCGAAGCGACGAATCTTTTATACGCGGTTTTGTATTCAGAAACAATATCCTTCTGATCTGTAATGATGTCCGCTATCCGGTGATACTTTTTAATTTCAGGGTTCACCAGGAGCAAGCCGTCGAGAAATACTTCGTGTAAAGAAAAATTTCCCTGAGCAATATTCTTTATTTTCGAGTACCCCTCGCTTACGATCTGGTAGCCCTTCTTCATGTCCTCCAGGATGTTTTTCAGCTGACTAAGCTTTTCGACGTTCAGCAGCAGTTGCTGGGCTTCGGTGGATTGGGCCTGACTACCGCTTGCTATCCCAAAAGCCAGGAGCAACAGCAAAAAGCAGCTTTTCATTCTTCCGCTAATCGTTTTCATAAAATCGTCCTAATTTTTTAAGTGATTCCTGTTCTGACCTTCTCTGATTGGTAAGCAGAAGTACTTCACCGGAAAAGTTCTGTACGAAGTCGGATTTATTCTTCATCGAATGATAGATATTGTCCAACCGTTTCAGCCGCTCATCGTCCTTCATTTCGGTTTTCCCTGCTGTGATCACCAGCAGCAGTTCATCCAGGCCGGAGGCACATTCTTTTAGTACAGTGCTGGACACATCGGTGATATATTCGATATTTTCCGGTGTCAGATTATCTTCTTTTTTGATCTCCTTCAGGGCGCCGCTCACCGCCAGTTGCATCTCAATGATTTCAGCGACCCTGGTGTTGTTGCGAATGACCGGGCTTACCGCTTTTAGAGAAGAAAAAAACGCGCTGTGCAGGCTAAACTCACCGTCCTGGATCGACTTTACGGTACTTATTCCCTCATCCGCTATTTCATAGCCTTTTTGGACATACCCGATATACATCTGCAATGCTGCAATCTGCTGAAGTAAGTATTTCTTCTGCGTCTTTTTCTGCTTAAAGAACTCATTCCAGATCTGCGCCTTGCCCGTTGTCAAAAAAGAGGTTAGGAGAGCAGTCAATATCGTGTAAGTGAGCAGGGCGCCAGCCCTTTTCCGCAGGCAGGCCGTCGCCCTGATAACAGGCTTATTGTTCGATTCCATAGAGCTCTCGTAAAACGGTTACTTCATCTGCCGACTGGGCCCTTTGAATGCTGAGCAGGCTATTCTCGGTATTGAACTTTTTGAGGTCCGTATAATTCTCATCGATCTGGGCTGCGGCTGTGTTGATGATTTCCAGCCGTTTCGCGTCAGTCATCTGCGTTTTGAAGCTGTTTACCACCAGCAGGATCTGATCGACATTTTTGATACTCGCATCCAGGATGCCCTTGTACACCGACTCCATGAAACTCAGTTCTTCCGGTGTAAAGTGTTTATCACGGGTAAAGAGGTTCCATGCCCAGCGGTATTCGTCCACAATAGCCACCTGCTTTTCAGTCAGGTCTTTGATCCTCCGGTAATAGGTGATTGCCGTTTTAATCTCCCACAATTCATTAAAATACTTCGAATAAAGTTCCCTTTGCCGTTCAGACCAATCCGCGATCTCGGCAAGTTTCAGCTTGGAGAGCTGGTTTTCCAGTACCTTTTGGGTGTTTTGAAGCCAGATCGTCTCATTTTGAAGGCGTTGAACTTTGAGGTCCACCGCCTTGATCACTTTCTTTACTCCGGCCTTAATGACTTCAGCTACCGCAATCTGTGCGCTTGCCTTGACTGGAAGTGCTACAAACAGCGTCATGGCGCTGACAGGTAGCATGACCATATACTTTTTCATACTGCTTATCAATTTCATAGTGAATTGTTTTTGTTAATTTTTCCTTAGTTCGGCTGCCAGGGCGGCAATGCCTTTTTCTATACTGTCATACTTTTCCGCGAATTCCCGCACGCGGATCTTTTCACTTTCCTCTGTGGTATAGCAGTAGGATAAGAACCCAGCGCCTTGCCACGTTTTACCGTGGTAGGTTTCCAAGAACTCTCCCCCGAACCGTACGTACCTGTCTCCAGGTATACGGCTCTCCATTAATTTATTCAGTCTAGCTTGCCTGCGTGTATCTTGTCGTGACATTTTGAACATACTGCTAAGGTTTTTCTATTTCTTGCGATCATCCTCTTTTCCCAATCCTGTTTTCCCTTCAGGTCTTTGACTTTGCGTACATGGTGCATTTCCAATTTCTCGGTTGCCCCACATTGTTCACATTTCTCAGTTTGCAACCTTGCAATAAGGCTGTTTCTTCCACCTGTTGTTGTAATAGTTTTGGGAACGTTGTCAACGTAAGCTCCACGAGCTACTTTTTGTCTCTTGAAACCTTCCTTGTAGAAGCGTCTAAGGAGTGTTTTTCCTTCCTTATTTTTGTAGGGGATTGTAAACACACCGTTGATGCATCTCTTGGTTTTTTCCTTACCTACGGATGTCTGGTATTTAAGCGCATAGGTCTTATACATACTATATTCCATGATGTAAGAAAAGGATTGGACGTAAGCACTGTTATTGGCAATTGAGTAGTAATTAGCGAATCCTCGTAACTCGGAATTTACTTGACTGATAATTTCTAGGTCGTCAAGATCTTTCATGTAGTAACGTGAACGTGGCTTCCATACTTCTTTACTTTTTTGCGTGACTAATTTCATCGCATTATAGCTTAGAAGCTTTTTCTGCATCACTTCAGTTGTTACATAGAGCACGATTTTATCGCCGAAACACCTTACTGGTCTTCCTAACTTGTCTCGCTTTTTGTCATTGGATTGACGAACAAAGATGTCGTATCCTAGAAATTTAGCAGGTTTCTTCGCATTAGTTATCAGTGTTTTTTCGTCCGAGAGTTCTAGCTTTAGTTTTTCATTAAGATAATTCCTAATGTCATCCTTTATTGCTTTACAATCTTCCTTAGTTCCAATGACACCAATTAAAAAGTCGTCCGCGTATCTCACGTACTTCATTCTCTTGTAGAGACTATCCATCTTATTATAAGCTGGATATTTACTTCGTTCCTGCACCAACTCCTTAAGCTTTACAATCATTTGCTTTTTAACATTTTCATCTTCTTCCTCTTTTAGTTTCATCGCTAAGCGGGCTCTTCTTTGTTCGTTTAATGCCCAAGGTCGGTTGTGCCTTTTTCTTTCCCCTTTGTTGAATTTGTCAATATATTCCTTGATGTATTTATCAAACTTGTCAAGGTATATGTTAGCAAGAAGAGGACTTATAATTCCTCCTTGAGGTGTACCACTATATGTTCTGTGGAATACCCAATCTTCAACATAACCCGCATTTAAGAACTTCCTGATTAATCGGATGAATCTATCGTCAGCAATACGTTCCTTTAAGATGTCTATCAATACTTCATGATTGATATTGTCAAAAAATCCCTTTATATCGCCCTCAATAAACCATCTAGTAGCAGTGAATGATTGTTGTACACCTAGTAAAGCTGTATGGCAACTTCTTTTGGGTCTGAACCCGTGAGAAGTATATTCAAAACTGCCTTCATATATGGCTTCCAATATCATTCTGATAACTTCCTGCACCAGTTTGTCATCAAATGAAGGTATTCCAAGTGGACGCTTTTTACCGTTCTTTTTTGGTATATAAGTCCTTTTGGAGGGGTTTGGCTGATACGTTTCATTTCTGAGCGTATCAATCAACCGTTCAATGCGAAGCATACTCATGCCGTCGATGGTTTTACCGTCAACTCCCGCTGTCATATTACCCACATTACTGTAGATGTTCTGGTATGCGGCATAGTACATTTCTTCATTGAACATAACCTTGTATAGCCTTTCGAATTTATAATCCGAGTTGCCGCTATGCTTGGCTAGACTGTTCAACACTTTTTCTGGATTTCTCATGTCTCTCACATTTTCCTTTAATCGTATTAAACTAAATTAACTGCCCCCCTTCGCCATGTACAAGGCTTTCCCTTGCTCGGACTACTACGGGGGCTCCGTTACCATATCGGATATTCAGAGGCAAATCCTCATAGCCACGCCAGTGGCATTCCGACTTAGGTAATCCCCATTTAGACATATAGTAACTATCTGGCGCGATAGATTGTCGGATGCGATTTTCGTCCTTTTCTGCTTGCTGCAGCTACGTTGTGGTTTGTTTATGCTATAACTACTACCTAACATTAGTATAGTACCACATATATGACGTTAGTAACTGTCTTCCGTCATAGCCTCGGAACCGGCCGTTTAGACTATCGTTCAATCAATCCAGATTTCATCCTCATATCTACCTTTTCAACTTGCCACTCAGTCGCAACACGACAATTAGTTGACTTGTGGCTTTTCCGACATGCTACACTCCCCGTTCAGTTTCCATTCCGGATAAGTCGGCTGTTGATAGGCGTTATAAACACTTGCCTAGTGGTTGCCAAACCACATTTACTATATGCCCTTATGGGCGCACGAGATATTCTTCCAATGAAAGTTCGTTCCGGTAAACCTTTATGGATTGGCCGCCCTGATCGATCATGACCTCCCGGTAGTTCCTGCCCGGTTCATTGGCCCGGTTTAAAGACAGTAGCAGCGTCTTTGCTTTATCCGGCATGCCCATTACCTGTTGCAGGCGCTCGAACTTACCGGCGAACTTGCGCATGTCCAGCAGAAGTTTGGTATCCGAAAGATTAATGACGGTTTCCCGTATGATTGGTGAACTGATCAGGTCATCCACCTCCTGGGTAATCAGGGCTGCTATTCCATTGAACTTCCGGACGGTCTTATAGAGGTATTTAATGAATTCAGCCATCCCGGACTTCGCAATTGCCACCCAGGCTTCATCAATGGCCAGCATTTTACGCAGACCTTTGAGCTTTCTCATTTTTGAGATAAAAAGCTCCATGATAATGATGGTGACTGCCGGGAAAAGGATTGGATGGTGTAGGCTAAGCGCCCGGCGCCTTACTCTATTACTAAAGCAGGTTTCCAAACACTCGCCTCCGAACCGTACGTACACGTTCCCGCGTATACGGCTCTCCACTAATAATCGCAGTTTAACTTCCATAATGAATCTTCTTGTGACATTCTCGGCATACTGCCATAGTTTTCCTCTTTCTTGTAATCATGCGCACTTTCCATTCTTCCATTCCTTTCGGAATGTCTTTCAGTTTGCGCACATGGTGCATTTCGAGAGTTGATGTTTCCCCGCATAGTTCACAAGTCAATGCATTCAGCCTGTCAATCAGGCTTGTCCGCATTCTGACTTGATAGTAATCGGGTAGTTTGTCGAAGAAGGCTTCTCTTGCTTCGGATTTTCTTTTAAAGCCGTTGTTGTAGAATGTGCGGTATCGGGTTTCACGTCTGCTATTGGTATAAGCGACGGTAAATACGCCATCCTTCATGTATTTCCTACAAATGTTGGGTACAGTTGTACGGTACTTTGCTGCGAAAGTCTTGTACATGCTGTACTCCATAATGTGTTTGAACCTGTTTACGGTAGCAGCATTAAGGCAAATCGAGTAGTAGTTATAAAAGCCAAGTATCTCGGAATTGTATTTACTAAGTATCTCAAGGTCATCGTTAAATACCAAGCCCATGCGCTCTTTCGGTTTCCATTGCTCTTTGCCATTGTGAAGCCGAATATCTAAGACCTCATAGGCAAGCAGTTTCTTCCTAATTGTGTCATGAGGAATCCTGATGACGATTTTCTTGTGTAACTGGCGTTTCATCTTCCCATTTACATCCCTTTTGGTCAGATCGGACTTGCGTACAGTGACATCAAATGAAAGGAATTTGGCAGGCTTCTCCGTATGGGTTATCAGCGTCTTTTCATCTGATAATACAAGCTGTAACTTATCATTCAGGAACTTAGTAATATCCTGTTTGATTTGCTTGCAATCAGCAAGACTGCCGATTACTCCGATGAGGAAGTCGTCTGCATATCTCACGTATTTGAGTTTTCTGTAGTCACTGTCCATTTCATCGCAGCTGGGAATCATGGCTCTTCTTCTATCAATCGCTTTAATGCGCTGTCCGATTAACTTTCTGTCGGCAACATCATCTTCGGCTCTGAGCATACTTAAAGCAAGTATCTTATCGTATTCACATTCAAGGCGTTCTCGGTTTGGTTTCCGACCATTTCCTTTATCAAAGTTTTGGATGTATTCCTTTACGTACTTATCCAGTTTATCCAGATAGATATTAGCCAATATGGGGCTGATAATGCCGCCCTGTGGCGTACCGCTGTATGTTCTGTGAAATACCCAATCTTCGACATACCCCGCATTTAGGAACTTTCGCATTAGCCTGATAAATCGGTCATCCGAGATGCGTTCTTGCAAGATGTTCAATAACACATCATGATTAATGTTGTCAAAGAACCCTTTAATATCGCCCTCGATGAACCATTTGGCTCCGTTGAAAGTCTTGCTGACTTGTAGCATTGCAGTATGGCAACTTCTTTGGGGTCTGAAACCGTGTGAAGTATGCTCAAAGCTTCCTTCATATATGGCTTCCAGAATCATTCTAATCACCTCCTGCACTAACTTGTCATCAAATGAGGGTATCCCTAAAGGGCGTTTTTTACCATTTTTCTTGGGTATGTACGTCCTTCGTGAGGGATGGGGCTGGTAGCTTTCATCCTTGATTGCACCAATTAGTTTTTCAATTCGGTCAAGGCTCATTTGGTCGATAGTCTGACCATCTGACCCCTGGGTCATATTACCTGGCTTTGCGTAGATATTTTCGTAAGCGATGTAATACATTTCCTCGTTGAATAGAATACGATAGAGCCTTTCGAACTTATAGTTTGAAAGTTTGCTATGCTCTGTTAAACTGTTTAATACCTTTTGCGGACTTCTCATAATGTCTCACACATTTTCCTTTATTAGCATTAAAAACTATTAGCTGCTTCCCTTCGCCATGTACAAGGTGTTACCTTGCTCGGACTACTACGGAAGCTCCGTTACCATATCAGATATTCAAGGGACTGCTCCCTATAGCCGCGCCAGCGGCATTCTGACTTAGGTAATCCACGTTTAGCGGCATAGTAACTATGGCTTTGCAGATTGTCGGATACGACTTCCACCCTTTATTGCATATTGCAATTGCGCTGTGATCTGTTCTTGCTCTCCCTTCTCAAAAACCAAAAGGAGAGTATCACAGTATGACGAGTTCAGTTGTCTTACGTCACAGTTACAACTCGGAGCCGCTTGGGTTATCATTCAATCAGTATGGATTTTATCCTCGTATCTGCTTTTCATCCTTCTATTCAGTCGCAACCTGACAACTGGTTGACTTATAGTTTTTGGTCGGCATGCTACACTCCCTGTCCGGTTTCCCTTTCAGATAAGCCGACGGATGATAGGCCATTTTGAACACTAGCCTAATACCCTGCCATGGGTATATTTACTATGCTGCCTTTACGTGCGCACGCTTCACATTGTCCAGCTCAAACACAATGAACCGTTCATTCAGCATATCCAGGTTTTCCCGCGCGTTCAGGAGATAATCGAACTCACCGCCTTTATAGTAGGGTGAAAGGACATAGAGGAACCCTTCAACATTAAAATCCCGGTCCTGAACCTTGCTTTCTGTCAGGATCGCCCGGTAGTGCTTTTGCAGAAATTCATAATAGCTATTAAAGCAGGGAAATATTTCCGGGTTGCTGTCAAGATAGTCGTAGTAAAGCGTCAGGGAATTCGAAATGGCCACATATTCGCTGCGTGAGTAGGCCTCATCTTCTTTTTTCCAAAGCGCCACCAGAAGCGTTTTCAAACTTTCCTTCTTTTCGGTATCCAGCACATCGCCGGAAGACAGGTAGAAAGGGTTAAAACGAATCGGATTTTCTTCGGTATAGATAAAGTAATATCCATTTAACAGATCACAAAGCCCCTTGTAACTTCCTCCGATATCGATCACCACGCAATGGGTGCCCTGTTCGTAAAGCGTGCGAAGCATGTGGTTCATGAGCATTGACTTTCCGCCGCCGCTGCCCCCGCAAACAAAGAGGTTACGATTGGTGATCAGCCCGGATTTCATCGGCCCATCAAATAAATCAACTTTTACAGGTCTGCCCGAGAGCCGTTCCCCGAGCCGGATACCCTCATGATCAGACCGATAGTTGCCATCGGTATTTAAAAAGCATGCAGCTTGTTCCAGGAACGTATCAAAGGTGTCGTTCATTGGAAAGTCGGCCCCATTTCCCGGAACGCCGGCAAACCAGATCTGCGCAGCACCGTCGGTTTCAAGCTTCGCCGTCGCGTCAAGCCTGGCTATAGCGGCTCCTGTCATAGTTCGCACTTCCTGTAACAGTTCCGGTCTGTCCGTCCAGGCAAGGACATTAAAGTGAGCCTTTACGGGAAGCCGTTGCTGAGCAATTGCTTCATTAAGGTAATCGGACACCGCATCCCGTGCAATGGCATTTTCCCTTGAATAGGCAGACAAGGACTGCAACCGTAACCTTTTACGTTCAAGTTCTTTCAGCGTCTTTTGACCATCCGCAATGAAAATGTATTGACTGTAAATGTGGTTACAAGGAAGCAATAGCCCCAGAGAGGACGCAAACCCGGTGCTAAACCTGGTCTGATCTGTGCTGTAGGGTTCATAAGTCATCCGGCTTGCGCAGAGGGACGGGAGATCTTCCACGTCAGCCAGCGTAAACAGCTGACACTGCTGATCGCCGATCCGTAAGTTGTTTTTCACGTGAACATCCTTCAGCATTGGCAGTTGATCCTTGCCGGTCAGCAGCATATATTGCTCGATGATGCCTGCCTGTTCCTTTGTTCCGGCAAGCTCATCATCGGTTAACCTCCTGAGATGAATGAAGCCGCTGTCGGAAATAACGCGGGAGAAGCGTGCTGCGCTGTCCAGGAAATCATTAAAAAGTGCCTCGCTGATCATCTGTTGCGGCACAATCGACTTTCGAAGAATATTGCTGTAGGCAGAGCCGGACAGTTTTCTTCCTTCCGGTTTTTTCGTAAGAAAGATATAGCAGCAGTGATCGTAATAGGGGCGACCCTCGAAGTACCGGTTTGCAGAAGCCTCCAGCAAACTGATATTTTTGCGCTGATTCCTGCCTGTATACCGCCTTTCTGTAAACCAGTCCTGTTTACAGAAGACACTATGAGCCGGAAGTACCCGGACCGCTTTTACCAGCGTTTGATGAATCGCCTCATAATCCTGGGAAGAACGGGTAAAGATCTCCGGGAGGATCGCTTCATAAGTAATAGTGATGTCTCCCTGAGCGGACAGGATGGCATTATGCTCTACTTTAGAGAGCGGCAGAATTTTCTCTAAGGGCATCATGGCGTGATCCTATCTTTTAACCGGGTGAATACTTTTCTTGATCTGATGCAGAGATAGTCCGGCAGACTGCGTTTCGCCAGGTACTTTCCCAGGCCATGTTCACCGAAGCGGCGGTTAAGCCGGAAGACTCCGGAGACAAGACCGGCCCCGCCTCCGAAAATCAGAGGCAGGATAATATAGAGGCTAAGCCCGGAAATGTAAAGAAGGGCGAAGACTATCAGCAGAAAAACCAGTCCGCCGGCCAGCCAGCCGATATACTGCCCGCGCAACCCCCGGAACTCAATAGGCTTGCCAATCCCTTTGTTGATCTGATATACGGTAGCCATAACTTAAATGCCGAAGAAGGATTTGAGAACTGTGGCTACTACGACCAGAAAGATACAGGAGCCGAACCAGGCGGCTGCAACCTTGTTGGTGTCCGGCTCTCCCGCATTCCATTTGTTAAATACTTTCACGGCACCGATGATACCCACGACCGCACCGATGGCGTACATCAGATCGCAGCCTGTGTCGAAATAGCCTTTAACTTTATTGGTTGCTTCGGCTATACCGGCATTGCCGTCCTGGGCGAATGAACTCAGGGAAAAGAAGCAATTTGTCAGCAGCGCCGAGGCGAATAGTAAGGTGTTCAATAGTGTCTGTTTCTTAGACGAAAGGGTGTTGTGATTTTTCATGATGTGGATTTTTTGATATGATGATGGATTGTATGATGTGCAAGACTTATCTCTCAGCTATTCCCAAAGGGCGTCTAACTCTTCCTCAGACAGAGGAAACGGCAAGTTTTCGAGAATGTAGGCATTGAGCTGCGCCAGATGAGGTGAGTGCTTTATGCCAGGGTATTTTGATTTGATCAAACTGAATAGAGAGAAGAAATCCTCCTTCGTGCCGCTTTCATTTTGCAGAATATTGAAGAGGGTCTTCATTTCATCGAGGACATCCGGAATAAGTCCAAGGCGGTCATTGTTCTCTGGTTCAGCCTCAGTTTCTTCCCGCTTCGGCGCAAATGAAATTTGTGACATGGAGAGTTCCTCTACGCCTTCCGGAAGTGAGGGTTTTCCGATTAAATTATTATCCTGATCATCGCCCGGCTCTTCGTCTATTTCCTCCCGAGGGTCATACGAAGACTGAATCCGTGGTCTTGATGGAAGGGACTTCCTTTTGATTGTGTCATTCAGCCTTTTGCGGTAGAGCAGAATAACGATAATTGCGTACCAAATCAGAGAAAGTACAAGTGCAGCGATCAGGAACTGCTGCCAGGTGAATTGCTGTAACATAAACCTTTGCTTTTACCCGGAGCCCCATTGCGCCGGGATAACAAAAGCAAAGGTTGAAAGAGTGGGAGTGGAGGTTTGACAAGGTATTGGGTAGTGGTTAAAAATATGATTAGCCCTCTTTACATATTTCATTTGTATGTAGCTTTATAGCAATGAAAATGATTGTAATTCCGAGGTATAAAGATTTGTTTGACGGTCCTATACCCAATCTTGACGACCTATTGCAGGGGATTCCTTCAGAACTTATTCTAGAACTATTGTCTCTTATTCAAGCCAAAGTGTATTTAGGCCGCTCCGATATCGACCAAATGGAGGTACTGAATCTCTTTTTATCCCGGCAGCCAGCCCAAATTCAAACGAAGATAATAAGGGGGATCTTCGTCGCTGAAAACCCTGAAAAGCACAGATGGGCTCCACTATTCGAGATGAATTACATATTAGACTTTATGCACTATATATTAGTGAACTTTAGAGAAGGACCCTCCGACTTCCTGGATACAAATGCGGATCAGGAATTATATCTACTTCAAGCTTATGTTATTTTCATTGAAAATAGGAACAATTATGATAATAAGCTTTTTGAAAGAGAGGAAACTACCGCTGAAGACTTCTTTTATAAAAAGACATGGCCAATGTTATCAGGCCAATTTGGGGCAAACATCCGCTCCAATCCATTTACGTCGATGATTCGTGGTGTTTGTTTGCTGAACTTTCTTCTCTATGACTCCGAATACAAGGAACTAACAGCTTCATTTCTATTGGAACGAGGCCATCCAGGTCCTTGGTCTTATATAATGTCGCTATCAAATATCATCATGCAATCCTGGGGTAATGAGGAGCCAGCAACGAGAAAGACGACTAAATTTTCTATTTCAGCTGATTCGGAATTTAAGCAAATGTTTGATTCTTTTGCTCTTGATCCAGCTTTATATAGAAATCAATATAAAGAGACGCATCAGAATTACGAGGGAATTAAAGCCCGGCCTTTATATCGTACAATAAATGGGGATTACATTATTTTGAATTGGAACTTCCTTTCGAATAAATTACATGATAGCCTGATCTTCGACCTACATAAACACTTCGGTCCAAGAGTGGAATCTTTTAAAAAACTTCCTGATTTTAAAAACTATATCTCATCGAAAGTAACGGAACCAGTTTTATTTCGAAGATTAATCTCGACTGTGCTGAAAAACCGAAAATACGACGTGCTCATTTTTGATGAAAGTCAAAAACAAGGAGCGCCTGATGCATATTTTCGAAGATGCAATGATATTTTCCTGTTTGAATTGAAGGATGCCTTTTTCTCAGCCGCTGCAGTCCATCAAACTTATGAGGCGATCAAAATAGAAATAGACAAGAAATATAATCGCCCTAACAAAGGCATCGGACAGCTGATAGCTCATTTAAACAGAATGAGGGTTAGTTCGTTTGAAGAACCTAAGAGGTATAAGCATAACCGAAATCTTGTCATTTATCCAATAATGATATATACAGACCACTTCTTTGGAATGCCAGGTGTAATTAATTACTTACAAAAGGCTTTCAGCGAAAAAATCACGGAGGGAGATCTAAAAAAAGAATTTAAAATAATTAAACCGCTCATTTTTATCGACCTGAAATTTCTGATAAACATAATTGATCTTTGTAACAATTCAAATATTCAGATCAAGGAGCTTTTTGAACTATTTTATAATGAACAGAAACGGGCAAATAGAAAGGAGCAACGTACGCAGACGGTTGAAGATTACTTTTCTTGCTACGATTCTTTTGAAACGGTAATTACAAATAGGTTCTCAAAGGAATTATATAAGAGTAAGGGATTTGTACAAAAACTATTCAATTCTTTAGATCTTACTCACGGACTACCACAATCTGATTGATAAAAGTTCCTGAACAGAGGACTTTGTTATCCTACCTCCCCGGCCTATACTCATCATCATCCTCAATCTTCTTATTGATCGCCCTGCTCATCTCCTCGAGGAACTTGGTTTTACTCAAACGTTTCCGCTGTCGTATCTCCGAAAACCTGCGATAAGGCTTACCCAAATTCACATTAAATACCCTTTCTACTTTTCTCACCAAATCGGCAATAGTCGCTTGCCCGTTATTGATCTGCCCTGTATAATACCAGCCAAAAACATTTTCCAAGAGATTAATCGAATCCCCTGTCCAGTTGATGGCCGGTTCATCACCAGAGAAAGGCCTGAACTCAAGTCCATTAATCGTATTTTCCAGATACCGGGCAATCTGCTCTTTCGCTTTTATCCTGGCGAATATCAAATCAGCGGCAGTAGAAAAACGCTCATCCTGATCAACCGGCCCTTTACACATCCATCTTGGAGCAGTATTACCACGGATGAAGAGCTGATGGTCGAGATAGGTATCGCCTGATCTGAAGTAAGTATAAATCTCCCTGTTCCTGCCAAAGAATTTATCGACTGCAACAAGTTCATGCTCGTAATACGACTTCACATGAGCCAGACTCCCTTCAGGTTTACCCAGCTCTATCCGGTCGACAGACGAATAATAGATAAGCATACTGGTGAAGCGCGGTTTGATTTCCTTAAAGAAATGGATCTCTTCTTCGGGTGAAGTAAATAAATACGCTAATGCACGTTTCTTGAGTTCCATAAGGAAACGGAAAACGGTTTCCGTTTTGGTCTTACGTTGCACAGATGGCTCTATTACTGTACTGTCAATTTCTTCAAGGGCCGAAACAACGCCCTTATAAAGCTCTTCTGAAAACTCTTGTATCATAGGTGGTGGTGAAGGAAATTGATCCTCATTGCAAAGTTCTGTACGACGATGGTTTGAGTCAACCCGCGCATGTGACACGAAGATCAGTAACAAAACTGTACTCACAGGTTACGACAAACAGGCGCCCCGGGTAATATGTGACAAAAAATAGCACAATTTTCTTATTGAATTAACTTTGAGTACATTAGAACGTAAATTGCATCACAAAGTGAGATAATCTAAAACACACTAGCAGATAAAAAAGTATTTTAATCAGGCCTGCACATAGGCTGATCTTTAGTAATTATAAGCTTTAGCGCAATGAATATAACAGACAATCAGGAAGAGCTCCTTAACGCCCGGATATCCCACCTTCCTTTCTCTGAAAGTTTTATTTATCATAGTCAAAACATGGGCTTCACATCTCTTAAGGAAATTACGGATCTCGGCTGGGTAAGGCTTACCCGGCGGGAGGGGTTCACCAATATGTGGTTCGGAGAGTTGTTAACGTTGCTTAAAAAAGAAGGCCTGCTATCCCTGCTATACCGGCAGGAGCAAGATATTTTTGATTGATCAGCCGGGTCATCTCCATCAGAATATCTTTAACCTTTTTAGCGGTCGCCTGTCTTCTGCTGGCAAAGGCATTCCTAAGGCTTCCACGTGAAAAGGTCTTTCTTTCCTCTGTTCCAATATGCAGATGAATGAAATCATAGAGGTCTGCCTTTCTTTTGATAATCACAATGCCTGTTTCAATTAATAAGCGAAACAAGAACAGAAGTTGTTCAAGGGTGATACTAACAGTGAAAAATATCCTGGGCAGAGCGATAGCCTGTGCTGCCGGAGTGTGTAAATCCAATTCCTGCATCTGCTGAATAGATTTAATCTCCTCCGAAAAACTTTTGGCCAGTATTTCCTTCAGAGGTTCAGATGCTGGGTCATATGGCCGACTTCCTGCCGGGTATTGCTGCAATATGCGCAACTGTGCCGCTGCTTCCAGTAATTCCTCCTGATAGCTCTCCGCCTGTTGATACTCACCTTTTACGCTTGAGATATACAGCCATGCAGCATGAGGATGATTGAAGTTTAGTAAGAGGAGCTCTTTATATACCTCTCTTTCGAGATCCGCAACACGCCTGTTTGAGACCGCATTCAAAGCACTAACGAAGTTCTGAATATACTCCAACTGGTAAAAAGTTTCTGTTCTGAACTCAGTCTTTCTTTTCAACGAGTTCATATACGAGTCGAGCAAAATGAACAGCCCTTTGTCTTTTCCTTTCCTGCCAAGCTCAGATAGAAAAGCATCTACATGTCCCGCAATATGATCCCGGCAAAGATCCCTGAATGCAGCAGGAGCAGTAGCATGCTTATTAAAATAGACAGGGTAATGCTCAATCAGATGTACCAGTAGTTTGTTGAGTTCCCGGAGAAGAGTTTCAACAAGTTTCGTGAAGCGGCTGTTACCTGAATTGTCCGGCCCCGTTTCCTGCGGTGCATTGCTATACCAGAAGTCCGAAAGAAGGATCAGCTCTCCTGTTATAAATTCGATGTAAATGGCAGCCCGCGCACGGTCGTCGCCAAAACTAAGTATAGACGATCTGATCGACGTTCGTATGCGGATGCACTCCGTTTCAATGAAGTGGGTATTATGGAAGTTTCCACCGTTCTTTTCTTTTTCCTCAGCCCTTTCATGCATGAAAAGACTTAACTTTTCGAATTCATTGGTAAGAATGTGCTGAACCATAGGTATTCATTTAATCTTTGTTACCTTCCCTTGCGGTGCGTTCAAATGCCCAGTTGATAATCAGACGAACCGCTTTTAAAATCTCCTGCTGTCCTGCCTCAGAGCTGACATTGATCTCACATATCGTACTCTCGTTTTTCTTAGCATGCAGTATCATGTAATAAATCCCGCTCACCAGAAGCGCTGAAATAGCACGCAGATTGATATCGGTATCCTTAAAAACGGTGTCCATCTTTTCGAAAATTACCTGGCCAATGATTTCCCTCACGTTACTGATACTGTTAAGGAGTTTCTCGTGTTCGGTTATTTCCCAAAGAATGATATCCTGCATTGGCTGATGCTGAAGAAAATAAGCAAATTGCCCTTCAAGTAGTGATACGATTACTTCTTTCATCTCCTGCGGATCCGACTTACATTCAATTACGGTATCCATCTTCCTGGAAACATTCATCCAGTAGTCATTCTCCAGGATATACGCCTCTACGAGTTTATCAAAGGTTCCGAAGTAACGGTAGATCAGTTTTTTATTGACGTCTGCTTCTTTGGCAACGGCATTCACCCCTAAATTTTTATATCCTTTTGTCCGAATGACGCCCCCCACTGCGTCAATCAGCCTTCTTTCTGTCAGAGCCCGGTTTTTCGGCCTTGCCGAAATATCCCTGTAACGATTAGGCATATCATAAAGGTTTAGGTCCGGATAAGGCGAGTTTGTCATTTACAACTTCAAATGCACTGATCACCTTATCAATCTGTTCAGCAGTATGCGTTGCCATGATATTCAGGCGGATTCGGGAATCCTTTTTAGCGACAGCCGGATACATGATCGGGTTGGTATAAATACCGGCTTCCAACAGGAGCTTTCCTGCTTCCAGCGTTCGGGCAATATCTCCAATCTTCACCGGTATAATGGCCGATTCTGTTTCTCCGATATTAAGCCCCAGGCTTAACAACCCAGCTTTCAAGCGATCGATATTCCCCCATAACTTTTCCCGCCAGAAGGGCTCCTCATCAATCAGGTCCAAAGCCTTCAGGATTCCCATCGTTGCCGGGGTTGCAGTAGTAGAAAACAGATGCTGGCGCGCCTGAAACTTCAGGAAATTAATAAGTTCTTTATCCGCAACCACATACCCTCCGATATGCCCCAGTGCCTTACTGAACGTTCCGGTGACGATATCTACCTTCCCGTACAGATCATATTTCTCCATCACCCCCCCGCCGGTATCTCCAACCACTCCGGTGCCATGAGCATCATCGACCAAAAGATAAGCACCGTAGTGATGAGCAAGTTCTGTAATACGATCGAGTTTAGCGATATCCCCGTTCTGGCTGTACACGCCATCAACAACGACAAGCTTTGTCCGGTAATGATCCTTGGCATTTTTAAGGACCATTTCCAGCATATCCATGTCATTGTGAAGGAACCGCTTCACATTGGTCAGTTGGCAGCCTTCCATCACACTTGCATGTACTTCCATATCGAGTATGGCGATATCTTCCTTCTTCAGCAAACACTGAAGAGTAGCGCTGTTGGCTGTATAACCGGTAGTATATAAAATGGCGTCTTCCTTTTTGTAAAAATGAGCGATACGATCTTCGAGTTGCTGGTGATAGATGAAGTGTCCTCCTATTGCGGGGGAAGCTCCTGCGCCTGAACCAAACTGAGAGATAGCTTGTATTAATGCTTCTTTTATAGCAGGGTGCTGGGTAAACCCAAGGTAGTCATTCGATACCAGGCAAATACACTTTCGTCGTTTTCCGTTCACTAAAAGTTCCATCTCCGGGCCGCATCCCGTAGTGGAAAGGATCCTGTAGTTTAAATGTCCGTTTTGTTTGAGAAAGTCGAGATAAGTTTGAAAGTAATCTGCCCTTTTGAAAGCGTCGAGATCAGGAATGTTTTCAAAATCTTTGAAAGAAGCAGTAGAAAAGTCAATTTTCATAGCGATAAATTTTAAGTGAGCGACCTTTAAATTAACGATTACTTAAAATTAGGTTCAATTTTTTAGAAAAGTGGAGACATCCATTGCGTTTTTCAACCGATCACGCATTTCATATGATGAAAACCTTCAAGAAAACAGCATTATAGGATGAATTAAAAAAAAGAAGACAGACCAGCGTCATGTAATGTATGCGGATTCAGTTAAGCTGAGCCCGATTTTGATAGTGTATTACGCAAATGATCGTCATGTGCGCATGTTGACCGCCAGATCAGGTATCGATAATTTTACATCAAACGAGTAACATCTATGAGAAATGTACACAACTGCCAGAATGCTGTATTTCAGCGAAAGCTGTAGGATTAGTAACAATGGGAGGACGCAGCCCAGAAAAGGGTACCTCTTCCCGGGGCGCTCACCTAAGAGGCAAATAAAAAATCGAATATCTCATTTAACGTTTTTGGAGCCCTTTTTTAGCAAAAAAAGTTCATCAATATGAAAAAGCTATTTTCTTTTCTGTTTTTCTTTTTGCTCATTTCAGTCGGTGTATTCGCCGCCTTCAAAGTGATCGGTAGTTCTCCTGAAAAATCAAAGGGAGCTGCGACAAACTATCATTATAAGATCAGGAGCGCAGATATCACCGACCTGAGAACAATGAGTAACTGGGAGGTTGGAACCGGTGGTTCCGACTGTGGTGACGGATCGGACGTCCCCTGTGTAATCGCATTTACACCGGGTACTTCAGATCCCGACTTTCAAACCTTCCTGAATAACAGGAACCTTTCAGGCCTGTTAGCTGCTTCTCAATCACAAAAGGAGTCAGATTAATCAGAAAGCCGGTGGAATGGGTGTGAACTCATTCCACCGGTATCTTTTACCTCGGGTTTTGCTTCATACCTGACAGCAGAATGACATCTTCCGGAACAGGAAGGGCAAACCGAAGGTCATCCGGTTTTAATTCATGCTCAACACCATTGATGATTCTTTTCATTCTGATTGCGCGTCCTTCCTCTCTGTTCAGCCTTTTAATGTCCATCCACCGGATCCCCCTCATTACTAATTCTTTTCTTCTTTCATTTAAAATAAAAGAAAGTATCTCCTTATCATTTGCAAATACCGGAAGATGGTAATCTTTTATCCTCATTTTTAAAAGCTTATCCATGTCCTGCAAAGCCTGCTGCGGATTACCGGTGCGGACGAGGCACTCTGCGCGCGTCAAATACATCTCGTCGGCAGAAAGGCCGCTAAACAGAGCGGCGCTTCCTTCGTAACTGCCGCGAAAACCATAGGTGCCATTTCCGTTACTTTTAAAAAACAGGCTTTTCCGGTAATCACCATCCGCATACATACTGTACAAATCAGCGCTTATTTTTGCCCTGCTATTTCCCAGTGGCCTTGGCGGACTTGCCATGCTTTCGAAAATCACCTCATTATTAAATTGTGTAAAAGGATAGGTTTTTGACCCCGGGACCGTTGCATAGTCAATTAAGGTATTCCGTATCCTCAAACAAGAATCAGCATAAAGAGCCGCATCCGTGTACACACGCATTGACAGGAACACTCTCGATAACATCCCGTACGTCGCTGCCCGGGATGCCCGCATGACATGGCCCGGCTGATCTTTCAGCACTAAGGCTGCTGTTTTCAGATCATTAATAATGCGGGCATAGGTCTGTTTCACTGAACTTCTTTCGGACACTTCGTTAAAATTTATGTTAAGCCGAAGTGGGAGACCCTGATCTGTCTCAGATGTTGCCTCATTGTAAGCCGGACAGAAGATGAATGCCAGTTGCGCGAATGCTTTTGCTCTCAGAAACAGGGCCTGCCCCTTAAGATCGTCCCATTCTGTTTGATTTGCCGTTGTTTTTTCAATGTCTTCCAGTCCGGTCAGCACTGAATTGGCGTAATAGACAACAGCATAGCACTGTGACCAGTCGTTTGGCGTTGTATCAAACAGATAATCGGGCAACCAAAGGTACATCCTCTTATGTCCTTCTGTTGTCAGAGCGCTCCAGTCTGCATCCGTCAGATAATAGTCTGTCGCCGAGATTTCTCCTGAGAAAGGGTCGCGGTTATTAATTATTGCATAGTTGTCAATCAGGGCCTGAAGATCTTTCAACCCGGAAGGAACAGCCAGGGTCTTGTCGGGCTTTTCGTCCAGATAATCCTTACAACCAAAAGGAAGCAGGACTACGGCTATATACGGGATAATACGCTTTATTTTTAACATAATCTTATCATAAAAATTCAGAATGACACTTTAATTCCTGCGGAGATACTTAAGGAAGGGGGGATCGTCCCGGCAAAATAATCCGGATCCAGGCCCTGTTTATTGCTCCTCCAGATTATTCCTATATTATTCATATTGAAATACACATTCACCTTCTTAAAGGAAGTTTTCCGGGGCGCGAGATCATAACCGAGGGTAAGGTATTGAAGCCGCACATGGTCCCCTTTCTCTACCAGTACTTCCGAATTGGAATAAAAAGCATCGCGGGAGCTGACGGAAGGATAGACCAGAGAGGGAATGCTGGTAAACTTCTCATCTCCGGGGTTTTGCCACCGGAGACTATAGTCGGAATGTCCTTTTCTGCTGGCGAAAAGTGAGGTATAGTTAATAGAACTGCGCCGGAAATAATAGCCAAACTTACCCGTAAAGCGAATCCCGAGGGTCACCTTCTTCCAACTGAACGTATTTCCTAATGATCCAAACAGCGATGGCATAGCAGGGCCATTGTATTTCAGGTCGTCCGCAAGAACAGAGCTGCCTGTTAATGCTGTGTAATCTTTGCTGATCTCCCCGGCGAAATATCCGAGCGGATCTCCGGTTTGGGGATCTAATCCCGCCCACCGGTATGAAAAAACAGAATATACCGGCTTCCCTTCTATTCCTGCAATCTGGGCCCCTCCGTTCAGAAAATCGCTTCCTTGTCTGGAAGGCAGATAATATTTGGTGACTTTATCCCTGTACACATTGAGGTTCAGATCGGATTCCCAGGAAAATTGCCCGCGAAGGTTTTTTGAACGCAATGAAACATCGGCGCCTTCTGCTATCATAGACGCCACATTCTTTACAATACTCATGTCAGGGATAGCTGTGTAATCCACCGGATAGGTTCCAAACAGGTCAGTACCGTGCTTTTTATAGTATTCAATGCTGCCGCAGAGCACTCTGTCCTGCGTGCTGAAATCCAGTCCTAAATTAAGTGTCGATATTTTCTCCCATTTAAGATCGGGATTGGCATAGGATGAGAAACGGGCATAAGATGACTGGGTATAAGGAGAGGCTGCAACATACTGCATCGTTGTGAGAGCAACCCTGCCCTGATCGGTATTCCCGCTGTAACCGAAGGTTCCCCTGATTTTTAACTCAGGCAGCGCGGAGAAATGATAAAACGGCTCTTTTGAAATATCCCAGGCGAGACCGGTAGACCAAAGTGGTTTCCACAGGTTATTTGTCTCAACCCCAAATAAATTAGAGGCATCGCGGCGCGCGCTGAACGACAGGGTATACTTGCTGTTAAGGGTGTACGCCCCATTGGTGTAGACAGAAACAAAACGGTCCTGTAAATCACTGAATCCGTTATTGTTTGGGATAAAAGACTGGATTCCGGACACCAGTGAGGGGTAAGTCCGGGTATAGTCGGCATAGCCAAAGGAAAGCAGCTGATCATCGTATCCATACGTTCTGTACCGGTCGCCTTCAGTCCGCGCTTTTCTGAGTTCTGCTCCTGCAATGATTGTCAGTTGGTGTTGTTTCCATTGTTTAATGTAATTCAACTGCCCCCTGAGCTGATGGGTTTGCATCAGGACATTTGAAAGGTCGAGGATCGAACCGGGTGGTATGGGATGTATCACTTCTCCGGTTTCTTCATCGATCCGGGTAAAGGAATTGACGAGGTCTCTTGCGAAATAACTTTCAGATCCATAAAGGGTTCGTCCTCCGGTCACCTGTCTTTCATACTGATATTTTAAATCAAGAGAGAGGCTGGTGTTTAACTTTAATGACAGGCCGGCGTTCGCTACGATATCCTGAAGGGTACTTTCAGCTTGAGTTTGCTTGTAATCATCTAAAGGGTAGTAATTCCAGTCTGACAAAAGGCCTCTCCCTGCTGTATCGATATAGCCCTGCCGGTAGTCTTTCATGATTGACAGCGGGTTTCCGGCTGCATCTGCGAAGCGGGCATAGGGATAAAGATTTCCGCTGCTGGTAGCTATTGATCCGTAAGCCGGCCGTCCTCCACCCGTGCGGGTCCGCGTGAAATAGAGATCGGAAGATAAAGTAATAAACCCGGCAGGCCTGGAAGTCCCGGAAGCGTGTGCGTTGATCCTTCCGTAATCAGAATGCAGGGTGCTGATGTTGCGGTCATACCCGGAAGACAACTGCCAGCTATGGTTGTCCGATCCGCCTGATAAATGTAAGGCATACTGCTGGTTCAGGCTCTGCCGGTACATATACCTGCTGAACTCATCCCTTACATCCACCTTCTTTAATTGTTCTATAAGGGAGTCAGCATCTGCAAAGCCGCTGTTTTTCCTTATCAGCAGTTCAACCACCGGAGTAAGGGCCGGATGGTCGCCTGCATTGATCTGACTGTTGTAATACCCCTTTTCATACAGCATCTTCTCTGCATCAATGAAATCGGCCGGGGAAATGTCTTTAAGATAAAACAGGTCAGGTTTGCCTGTTACCGTTACGCTGGCATTTAAAGACACCTGTAAAGGCTGGTTAAATTTCCCCTTCTTCGTAGTAATAACAATTACACCGTTACCCGCCTTTGTTCCCCATATTGATGCCGCCGCCGCATCTTTTAAAATGGTGATATTTTCCACATCGTTGGGGTTAATGTTATTGAGATCGCCTTCGTAAGGAAAGTTGTCCAGTATAATAAGCGGCGATGTCACGCCCTGAATGGTACTCATTCCTCTGATCATGATCCTTTGTGCCCCATTCTGGTCCCGGTAGACAGAATAGGAATTTGTTATCGCTTCCAGACGATCCGGAATGCTGGTGGAAACCTGCTGGTTAAATAAACGCTGATCGATCACTGTAAAAGACCCGGTTGCCCTTTCTTTCGGAATCCGCTGGTAACCGGTCGAAACAGCCACCTCCTGTAATTCGTTTTGAGTCATCTGCAAAACTACCACGATTGGCTTGCTATCGTGCAGCACCCGGACCTGCCTGCTGACATATCCGACAAAAGAGACGGAGATCTCACACGTGTCTGCTGAAAAGGTGAGGGTAAACCGGCCGGTTTTGTCTGTTTTTACGCCTTCGCCGCTATTTATCATCCTGACGGTTGCCCCGGCCAGGGGTATCCCGCCGGGGGATGTTACGGTTCCGCTTATTTTGTGCTGGCCCAACAACGCTCTGCTGCTTATGGTTAAGAGAAAAAGTGCGATATAGAATTTCATCTTGCTTTTTTGATTTAGTGTGCCGGGTTACTTCCCGGCCTTTCGGATAATACGAACATGTCTGCCAGGCGCTCCGCTGTTACCAAAGACAGCCCGAAGGTGCCGGCCCGCCTCCTGACAGTTTCCAGATCAACAGGCTCGGATAATGAAATATCTATTTTACCTCCATATCCGGATTCATCAAGCACAGGGAACGGCACGGAGTCCGACAGGTTCAATGCGTCTATTAAAGATTGCAGTGGTTTGCCCGCAGAAGCGTGGCTTCTGCCAGGGGGAGTCTTACCGTTACTGATAAACACCAGGCACCTGACCTTTCTTTTCTCCATCCGGCCATAAAAGCCGGAATAGCGGTTCAGATCAGAAAGCATATAATTATAGAGTGAATCCGATTTGTTCACCGGCAGAATCAGATCATAGTTATAAAGAGATTTAGCCCGGGACTTATTCCTGGATAACGAAACTTTTACCCGGGCGGTGTCTTTTAAATCCAGAACCAGACGCTTTCTGCTGTATGTCAGGCCCATTCGCCCGAAAAGCCCTGCCGCCGCAGCTTCATAAACGGGAAGTAGCTCAGAGTTCGTTACGGCCCTGCCTCTTAGTATACTGTCCTTCAGACGGAACCTGTTTCCGGTGGGCAATCCCGTATATCTTCCCTTTAAGAAAACGGAATAAAAGGAGCTGTCATTGATGGAAACCTGGTCATTGATGAAGAGAGGCCGGTCGCCGTCAATATCTGCTTTGGTCTTTAAAGTCACCTTCCGGTCTTCAATGGCGGAAAGAATTTTCTCTTCCGTCAATTCTTCTGCCGAGGTCTGACCGACACAGACTCCAGCCCTGTCGATCCAGACATAATGGGGTATAAGCCGGTGCGGGAAGTATTTATTGAGTATTGTGTCGTTTACGACAGAAGTAATATGGAGTGCCCTTGTTAAATGGTTTGACGCAAGAAACGACCGGGCTTTTTCAGGCTTTTCCTGCGTCACGGCCAAAAAGCTGACACTCTCCTTGTACTTGTCCTGAATGCGGTGAGTGATGGGCATTGCCGCTATGCATGCCGTACACCAGGTGGCCCAGAAATCGACAATAATTAACTTTCCCCGGTAGTCATTCAGGGTGATGGTATTTTTCCCCAGGGGATGGTTGACAACCTGCAGGGGCATGTTCCAGAGAGATTCCGGAATCGAATCACCGATTGTAAGTGGCTTTATTTCCTGTGCCGATGCGGCAAAAAAAGGACAAAGCACGGCCAGTGCTATCGTTAGTAGCTTTTTTTTCATGAACGTTCTTTAATTAATGATTAAGAAGATGATATTCCAAAAAGGGTAGAGCCAGGGGGACTGGCCGGTATTTGTCACTCGGGAGATTTAAAGATATTCATTATCGGATCCTGAAGGGAAGTAGATTCAATAATGCTTAAGCTTATTTCTGTGTCGTTAAAAACAGTAAAAAGGAAGATGGAAAGTGATGCGAAAAGAATAAAAGAGTCATTATTCACTAACAATGACAGGCATCCTGATATAGGATGCCTCTGGAAAAAAAAGCTGTAAATCTTAGTTTCTTTCATTCTCGCTACTGTCAGTAACGAGTCTCTTAATATACGTACGGGCGCATGTACTATAGCGGGCCCCTTGATATCGCCGCGCTGGCTTCCGAGGGCCTACAGAACGATAAACAATAGGGCCCATAATGCTATAGTTTGCGCAAAAATACGCAAAAGTCATTATGGGCACTAACCTATTGTCTCGTCTGCTAGCAAAACTCGGAATTTGCGCGCGAGACTCTTTTGTTAATACCTCTTCTTTAAAATTATGATGCCTTTTATTTGTTTATATTAATAATTAATACATAATACTAAGGTACAAATACTTACAATAATTCCAAAATAAATTTGGAACCAATGCATATTTTTTCATTGCCCGACCTTAGAATATGGCAAAAAGCAACTCAAAACCTTGCTATATTTCAGCAGTTGATCAACATATAATTAACGTTGTTCGAACTTTTAGATACAATTTAGATTTATCACAGAAAAAACTCTCTTCAAAATCAAATGATTCAGCAAATCTATCTCTTGTGGGGAAAGCAGAAGGAATATCGAGCGAACATAAATATTCTGACGACCAGTTGCATGCATTCTTGCACATTTTTTCAGCTGAAGCAGCAATAATTAATAATAGATTTGAAATGGATGGGTCGAACGAGAGGGTACAGGAACAATATTCAATGTATGATTTTTATCCTCTCACTGTTCTACCTGACGTATTGGTACCGAAATCTATTAGCGTTATATCAAATAAAATATATCCAACTGGCGCACTTAACTATATACTTGACGAATCGATTTTTTTTAATTCCTATAAGTCTGCAAAAGAAGTCACCGAGTTTGCCAATACACTGTTTAGTAAAAGCTGGAGGCAATCAGATTTCGGATCGCCTTTAGACCGATTCGCGATAAAAGGGCGTTTGATAAAACGTGAATTAGAAAACTCCATTTCCTACTGTACGGCTAAATTAGTTAAGTAATGAAGAAAGGAAACCTTCCCGAAAATCAAACCTCCCATTCCTTTACAGTAACATCCATTGACTTTAAGAAGAGTTATAACGTAATGGACCTGAGGCTCTCACACGGTTTTTCAGACCGTGACCTGTCATTTTTATTGGGATACCAGCCTTTGTTTGTTCGGGATATCGAAAATCCACTTCACAGTAAACGATACAAACCAAAGGACACTAACTATCTCTTGCACATCTTTAATTGTCAACTATCTGCTATTTTGGATAAGTCATTGCCAACCCTTACATACAAACTTAAAGTGGTGACCACGACCAACAGTAACGCAACAAAAAACTATCAGATATACATAGAAGATCCTGATAAGAAATATCGTTTGTTCCGCTCGTTTACAGAATTAGCAAAAGATCAATTACTATCTCCTAAAAGCATTGCAACACCCGGTGAAGTGAAGGAATACCTTGAAGATATCTTAAAAGGTAGCTATTTTAAAACCCCAAGAACGGGGCTTGAACTGTTCATTAAATGCACAGAATACTTTAATGGGCATATTAAACCGGTCTTTATTCAATCAGCGATTGATGGTATAAATAAAGAAGCAAAAACAAGCCGGATAGTTGTGGGCAAGAACGAAATGCGGCGGTTGGTTTATAGCATCAGATAGGGCAAATGTCGACTATTTGACACGCCACCCATTGTCGTATCAGTGAAGCGTGCTAATTGTCTCGACAGCGCCGGGACAATGGGATTCTCACGAAAACAATCAGCAAGGTCCATACAATACCGTTGTTGCCTTTCGTTCCAACCGTTTCCAACTTAGACAGTCAACTGTGGAGCAAGATGGCGACAACCTATTTTTCAGATGAATATCCAATTTTAACAAAAATAAAAACACTATTCCGGATTTGTATTATTTTTACCCTTGATAAGGTTTAGGTGCCCTGTTTGTGCTCATCACAGGCAGGGCTTTTTATTAAAGGGCTTAAAGCAGCCCTTCATCAGCGAATGAGAAAAATCCATCTGCTGTAACGATGATATGATCAAGAACCGGCATGTCAAGCATTTCCCCGGCAGATGCAAGTTTTCTTGTAAGATTTATATCAGCCTGGCTGGGTTTTAGAGAAGAGGAGGGATGGTTATGAGAAATTATAACAGATGAACAATTCGCTTTCAGCGCGGCGCCGAAAATCACCTTGGGATCAGCAATTGTTCCCGATACTCCTCCTGTAGAAGCTTCGAATATCCCTAATACCCGGTTTCCCCGGCTTAATAGAATTACTTTGAATTGTTCCACATACTGGATCTTTCCCTGGTCCCAGTTAGCCATCAATATTTCAAAGGCACTTTTTGCCCCTGTAATCACCGGACGTTCTGAAGCCTTAAATTTGGGGAAGTAACTTACCTGGATCTCTGCTACCTGATACAATGCCAACTGATTTCTGCGCTTTTCCATAACTTATTGATTTAATGAATTAATTATGGTGCACTGAGCGGCATCCGGCAGCACTAAAGGCAAGGTGGAGGTCAGAAAAATGCGGAGGCTCCGCCTTAGGTGGATACCCATTTTTCTGACCTCCACTTTGGCGAAGCGAACCTGTGTGAGGCGGGATGGCGAACTTTGTACGGAATTAATGAGCCCATTATTTCCCGGCTTTTTGCAGGCTTTCGTGAAACTTTTCAACTGCTTATTCGTAATACTAAAAATATTAGCATAAGTTTGCGGTGCAGAATTGTAGTATTATCAGATGGAGCGGCAGATTATTCATATGGACCAGGATGCTTTCTTTGTTTCGGTAGAGGTGAGGAAGGATCCGCGACTGGCCGGGAAACCGGTGATTATTGGGGGCACGTCCGACAGGGGCGTGGTTTCCTCCTGCAGTTACGAAGCCCGCAAGTTTGGTGTGCATTCTGCCATGTCGTCGAGGATGGCAAAGATGTTATGCCCGCATGCCGTCTTTATTAAGGGAAATATGGATGAGTACTCCAAAGCCTCCCATGAAATAACCGACATTCTGAAAGAGCGCGTCCCGCTGATTGAGAAAGCTTCGATCGACGAGCATTATATCGACATGACGGGGATGGACCGCTTCCACAACACGCGGCTTTATGCCCACGAATTACGAGGGAAGGTGATCAAAGAAACCGGGCTTCCGATATCTTTCGGGCTTTCGGTAAATAAAACAGTTTCCAAGATGTGCACCAATGAGTGTAAGCCTAATGGCGAGCTGAACATCGGCCAGCCGGAGGTGCGCAACTTCCTGAACCCTCTTTCCATAAAGAAGATCCCAGGACTGGGTGAGAAGACCTTCCTGAAGCTGAGCGACATGGGGATTAAAAAGATCTATACGCTCTCGCAGATGCATCCCGATCAGATGAACACCGTGCTCGGCAAAAACGGGCTGGTGCTGCTTCAGAAGGCTAAAGGGATTGACTTGTCGCCCGTGATCCCTTTCCACGAGCAGAAGAGCATTGGCACGCAGAGCACTTTCCGCGCGGATACCATCGACGTCGACTCTATTAACCATCTTCTCACTTCGATGGTGATGGGCATAGCCTACGAGCTGAGGCAAAAGCGGAAGCTCGCCGCCTGCGTTACCGTAACCGTGAGGTATTCCAATTTTGAAGATGTCACCAAACAGGCTGTCATCCCGTATACCTCTTTAGACAGCGTGCTGATCCGGAAGGCTAAAGAGCTCTTCCGGCAGGTATACCAGAAGCGGATGCTGATTCGCCTGGTGGGGGTGCGGTTATCAAACCTGGTGAGCGGCTTTGAGCAGATCGACCTCTACAGCGATTCCACCGAGCAGTACAGCCTTTGCCAGGCGATGGACAAGATCAGGCAGCGTTTTGGTGAGAATGCTATTTCGCTGGCCTCTACCATGGATATAAGCTTATAAATGCCATGTATTTAAACGTTCACTCCTGGTACAGCCTCCGCTATGGGACTATGTCTGTAGACAAGCTGATTGAAGAAGCGGAGGGGCGTGGAATTACGCGCATGGTGCTTACCGATATCAATAACTCGACGGGCGTCATGGAGTTTATCCGCAAATGCCGCAAGTCGGGTGGTATTGAACCCATCGGAGGCATAGAGTTCAGGCGCGATAAGAAGCTGCTCTATATCGGCATTGCCCGGAGTAAGGAAGGGATGAAGGAGCTCAATGATTTTCTTACAGAACATAACCTGGCAAAGAAAGAACTTCCGGACCGGTCTCCCTTGTTCGTACACGCCTTTATTGTTTACCCTTTCAGCATGCATGGTCACCCCCTGGGGCCGAATGAGTTTTTAGGGATACGGGCCGACGAACTGCATCTTCTTTATAAGAATGTCACTGAGGATATTAAAGATAAGTTGCTTGTGCTTCAGCCTGTATTTGTTTCTAACCGGATTGAATACCGCCTGCATGAGTACCTGAGAGCGATTGATTTAAACACCGTACTGAGTAAAGTGGCGGCTGAGGACAGGTGCCGGGAAACGGACCAGTTTCTGATGCCCGGAGAACTGGAGGCGAAGTTTGCCAAATATCCTTTTATCCTGGATAATACCAGGCGGCTGCTTGACCAGTGCCGGATGGACTACCCGGAGGGTAAGATAAAGCTGAACCGGAAGACTTTTACGGGCAACCGGAAGGACGACACGGCCCTGCTGGAGAAACTTGCATGGGAAGGCATGCTTTACCGTTATGGCAAAAACAACAAGGAAGCTCAAAAGCGGTTGAAGTATGAGCTGAAGGTGATCAATGCCCTTGACTTTTGTTCTTACTTCCTGATCACCTGGGATATTATCCGCTACTCGATGTCGCGGGGCTATTACCATGTAGGCCGTGGCTCGGGGGCCAACAGCATTGCTGCTTACTGCCTGCGGATCACGGATGTAGATCCGATTGAACTGGACCTGTATTTCGAGCGCTTCCTCAATGAACAGCGCACTTCTGCTCCCGACTTTGACCTGGACTTTTCATGGGACGAGCGGGAAGATGTGCAGGATTATATCTTCAAACGGTACGGCAGCACGCATACTGCTTTGCTCGGCACCATGACGACTTTTCGCGACCGCTCGGTGATCCGCGAGATCGGAAAAGTAATGGGACTGCCCAAGGCTGAGATCGACAGTTTTACCGACCGCTCGAAGGAGCGCCAGAACCGCGATAATGAAACGTTTAAAAAGATCTTGGCCGTACATGCGCTCATGAGCGACATGCCCAATCAGCGGAGTATCCATGCCGGAGGTGTGCTGGTATCGGAAGAGCCCATCACGTATTATACGGCGCTCGACCTGCCTCCCAAAGGCATGCCTGTAGTGCAATGGGATATGTATGAAGCGGAGGATATTGGCTATGATAAATATGATATCCTGAGTCAGCGGGGTATTGGTCACATCAAGCAGGCGGTAAATCTTGTTGAAGAGAACCGGCAGCGCAAGATTGATATCCATAAAGTGAAGGACTTTATGAGTGACCCCAGGCTGAACGAGCGACTGAAAACAGGGGAGACCATCGGCTGCTTCTATATTGAATCGCCCGCTATGAGGCAGCTGCTCAATAAACTTCGATGCGATAATTACCCGGTATTAGTAGCGGCAAGCTCGATCATCAGGCCAGGAGTGGCCTCTTCGGGCATGATGTCGGCCTACATCCGCTGTCACCATCGTCCGGAAGACGTCAAATACCTTCACCCGGTATTAAAAGAACAGCTCGGCGAAACCTATGGGGTGATGGTGTACCAGGAAGATGTAATTAAGGTGTGCATGCATTTTGCAGGTATGGATGGTGCGGATGCGGATATCCTCAGGCGGGGAATGAGTGGAAAATACCGCTCGCGCGTGGAGTTCGACCGCCTCGTCGACCGTTTCTTTGAAGGGGCGCTGCGTCTTGGCCGGCCCGAAGAAACGGTTAAAGAGGTGTGGCGGCAGGTTTCGAGCTTTGCAGGATACAGCTTCAGCAAGGCCCATTCTGCGAGTTTTGCTGTGGAAAGTTATCAGAGCCTTTTTCTGAAAACATACTATCCTATTGAGTTCATGGTGGCGGTGCTGAACAATTACGGCGGTTTCTATACCCGCTGGCTGTACGTTCACGAGCTGCAAAAAGCAGGAGCAAAGGTGCATCTGCCCTGTGTAAACCACAGCGACGATGTGGTAAATGTGAAAGGAAAGGACTGCTGGCTGGGCTTTGTGGGTATCCAGGGACTGGAGAACAAGCTGATTAGCCTGATCCCCGAAGAGCGAAAGCTAAATGGAGCTTACCATAACCTTGAAGATTTTGTAAAACGGACCGTTATCAACCTGGAGCAGGCCATCATCCTGATACGGGTCGGGGCATTGCGCTTTACCGGTAAAAATAAGAAGGAGCTGCTCTGGGACGTTCACACCTTGCTGGGCAACAAAGTAAAGCCGCTGAATGAGGCCGAGCTTTTCCAGGTGGAGGCGAAACACTATGAGCTTCCGGAGCTGACCACTACCGCCCTGGAAGATGCTTATCACGAGCTGGAGCTTCTGGGTTATCCGCTCTCGCTTTCGATGTTCGATCTGCTGAAAACTGGCTTCCGGGGGAATGTGATGGCCCGGCAAATGAATGATTACGTCGGTACCGTTGTGAGGATGGTGGGCCTGTATGTTTGCGAAAAGACGGTGCACACCAAAAACAATAAAAAGATGTGGTTCGGTACCTTCCTGGACGTAAAGGGCGACTTCTTTGATACGGTGCATTTCCCCGATTCAACCTCCGGCTATCCCTTCAGGGGAGCAGGATGCTATTTAATTGAAGGGAAAGTAGTAGAAGACTTCGGGTATGCCGGGTTGGAAGTGCGGCGCTTCGCCAAGTTGGAGATTAAGGGGAACCCGGTAATGGAGTGAGGGGCACTTTTAAAAAGTGAGATACTTATATTACTTCAGCAAGTTTATAGACCTTGGTTTTCAAACGCCTGTTTACTGGCTATCCAACATTAGAATTTCTATTTTTCTGGTCACAGATTCAGAGATGTGCAGGCGTGTTCGTATTGGTGCTGTTCCCTCGAGAAACGGATACTTCAGGAGGATCTGAGAGTTATTTTAATAATTTCAATAATAATCAGTTACATCAGCAATAAATGGTAACGGCAGTTTCCGAGACTTTTCATAGAGCAATAAAGAGAACAATACCACTCAAAATTCTTTTAATGATTACATTACTAACCAGGTGCAATAACTTAGCGTTTTTTGCACTATACGTGGAACCAAAGAAGAAGATACTTCCTTGCAATAGCCCCGATGTTTTAGTAGGTAAGGCAGTAAAGTGTACGGAATATAGTCAGGTCTATAGTAGTAACCTGTTGAACTTAGTGTTCCAGGCTGATAAAACAGTTGTCCAAAAGAGGTGAGTTTTTCCAAGAGATTTTATGTCTGTGGACTAAGCTTTAAAGAATACTTTGGCGAAGCGAACCTGTGTGAAGCCGGATGGCGAGCTTTGTATGGAATTAATAGAACGGGTCTATAGATTTTTCTATTTGACGACTTTCTATAGGCTACATCAATAATTCAATCATTACAGGATGCCGCTTTTTAACAAGATCCTAAAATAGAGATTGCATTTACTTAAATTTGAGGTATGAGATGGATCACACGCGAAAGACCAAAGATTGACCGTATTGCTTGCCCTTGGTTGATCAGGCGTTTTGTTGACCTGGAAGCCGAATTCATTTACGTGCCGGCTGAACTGGTCTTACAACAGGCTGAGCTGTTATCGGCCATTCCTTTTGATATGCCGGGCGTAGAATATACTCATTATAACGACGAGTGCACATTTGACTATATACTCAAAAGGCACCGCATAAAAGATCCTGCACTTGATCGTATCGCCACTATTGTTCGAGGGGCAGATACGGATCGTCCTGATTTTGCACCACAGGCGGCCGGACTGGAAGCAATATTTTCAGGGCTTGCCTATAATATCGGCAGCGATGCAGAACTTTTAAGCCTGGGCATGATTATTTACGACGGCTTATATAGCTGGGCAACGCATTTGTTCAAAAAGAAACATGTTCAGGACGGTCCGGTTGAACAACTTCTATTGCAGGTTTATCGTCAGTACCTGAAGAGGGAGAAAGGCAGGAAAATGCCGGAGTGGGCAGAAAATCTCAAGGAAATGATCCAGGATCAAATGGATACCAACATGACACTCAGTTTGCAGCAGGCCTCGCAGGAACTGGAGATCAATCCGGCGTATCTATCGAGGGAGTTCTCAAGATATTTCGACAACCTCAGCTTCGGCGACTATATGCGCAAGCTACGTATTGACAAAGCCAAACTACTGATCGAAACAACGGTGCACAGCCTGACTGAAATTGCCTATCTTACCGGCTTTTCTGATCAGAGCCACTTCAACCGGATCTTTAAAAAGCATACGGGGCAAAGTCCTTCGTCTTATAAAAAATCACTAAAAAAGTAAAAATCAGACCAAAGGTTATATAGATACAATTTTGCTATTGCCGGCATGGATAACATTGCATTATAACAATTCAATGTTGACTATGAACAAATTCTGCTTAGTGCTTTTCACTACCGGACTAATCACAGCCACTGGTTCTGCACAAACTACCTCCCGGCAAAACTACCCGAAGATTACCGGACATGTCGGCATTCTGCACCCTATCGTTACTTTCAGCAGTGCGGGTACTGAAAGCAACTTTGATCAGCATTACGTAGTAGGTATGCCCACGGGCATTAATATCTGGAAAAGTGATAAGATCGGCTTCTCAGCTGAGTTCGTTCCGACCATCCGTGCCGAAAATGGGACCAGCAAAATGAGTAACTTCCTTTTCCATCCGGGAGTACTTGTCGCTTTAGGCAAGGGCTGGACTTTTGCCGGGCGAGCGGCGTTCGAAACGTCCGGGCGTTATGGACTTACGCCCGTATTGAGTAAAATGGTGATCAGGGGAAAAAGCAGCGGCCTTTTTGCTGCCTTGCCTTTGCCGTTGCGTGTTGGTAACGAGCGGCCTGCTTCTTTCGGCATCGGATTTCAGTTTGGTATTGCCTTTTAGTTATGGGAAATAAGAAATACACTTTAAAGGAACTCACTTTGTACTTTCTAAAGCTGGGCACCTGGGGATTCGGTGGACCAGTAGCGCTGATAGGGTACATGCATCGCGACCTTGTGGAACAAAAGCAATGGCTCACAGAACAGGAATACAAGGAAGGACTGGCTTTGGCACAGCTGGCCCCGGGACCGTTAGCGGCACAGTTAGGAATCTACATTGGTTTCGTCCATTATGGTCTTGGCGGAGCTACGCTGACCGGCCTGGCTTTCGTGCTGCCATCTTTTGTAATGGTGGTATTACTGGGTATGGTATATCAGTTGTACAGCGGTCTGGCCTGGGTACGGGATGTTTTCTATGGAGTCGCCCCTGCCGTAATCGGCATCATTACCATAAGCGCCTATAAACTTACAGTCAAATCGTTGGGAAAATTGAAGATGAATGAGATTAAAGTTAACTGGCTGCTCTGGCTGTTTTATCTTCTGGCGATTGTGATCACCATTATCACTCAGCAGGAACAGATTCTGCTTTTCATTGGGTGCGGCCTGTTATATATGATAATAAAAGCACCACCTGCCGGGTTGAGAAAGAATCGGGTTTTGCCCGTAGTGTTGCTGACGAACCTTAGCTTTTGGAATTACTCTAAGGATACATTGGCTGAGATCGGCTTGTTCTTTTTGAAAGCGGGGACATTCGTATTTGGAAGCGGACTGGCTATTGTGCCGTTTCTTCATGCAGGTGTCGTTATTGAACGGAATTGGCTTACCGAAAATCAGTTTCTCGATGCCGTGGCGGTTGCCATGATCACACCCGGTCCGGTCGTGATTACGGTTGGATTTATTGGCTACCTTGTCAATGGTTTTCCGGGGGCAGTGGTAGCTGCATTGGCTACTTTCGTCCCTTGTTTTCTGTTTACCGTCATCCTGGCGCCCTCATTTAAAAAGATTGCCGCGAATGCGAGTGTCAAAGCATTTGTTGATGGTATCACCGCCGCTGTGATCGGCGCACTGGTTGGTTCGGTAGTAATAATAGCCTCTCGTTCTGTTGTTGATCTTCCAACTGCTCTTATCGCCGTAGCGACGGGATCGGCTCTGGTTTATATAAAGAAGTTACAGGAAGTACAACTGATTGCAGTGGCGGCCATATTAGGCATCCTGATAAAAAGTATTTGAAAAGCATTGATATATTTAGAGTGCATTAATGCTTTTCAAATACTTTCAAGGAGATTGAGCTGACCGAATGTTCTCAACGCCTTCTGTTTGTTTTTGAACGAGCTCAAATATCTCCCGTTTGATCCATTGGTAATTTTCCTGAACGTCTACTGTGCTAACTTTTTTGATGATAGGAATGTGCTTGTACAAAATTTCGTCAGCTGCTATCGTCTGATGATCATTCTGAATCTCACAATGAAAGGCCTTAAGACTTATTTTCTCTTCAGGATTATCAGCTATTGTTCCGACAAATTCCCCTGAGGATAATGATGCAATTTTCGCAGCAGGTACAGCATAGTCTAATTGGGTAGATTTCGTCAGGGAAGTATCGCTGCTGTTAATGCTCGTGCTGCTTTTATCCTGAAGGATTTTGCCAAGCATTTCCGAGAGCTTACGCGCAGTGTCCCCTGTTACCTGACCACTGATGATGTTCCCCACAATGCCTGTTATCACATCTGCCTGTTCTGAGCCGTAATCTTTTTTTAGCTGATTAAAATCCTGCACAGCCAGGGTAGTAGCGACTTTATTACTACGCGCAGTTGCGATCAGGCTGTCGATATTGTTAAAATATATAGTAGGGAACTCGTCGAATATCAGGCTGCATTTTAGCTGATTTTTCCGGTTAACAAGTTTGATCATGCGGGAGATGTATAAGGACAAAACAGCCCCGTAGACCTGAAGCTTCTGCGGGTTATTTCCCATGCAAACAATCTTCGGTTCTTCCGGATTATTGACATCCATGGTAAAATCATTACCGGACAACACATAATACAACTGAGGTGAAGAAAGACGTGCCAGGCCGATCTTTGCGGAAGCAATCTGTCCTTCCAGTTGCTCTTTAGCCTTATTCTGAAAGGCAGAAACAAAAGGATTGATCAGCACTTTGATCTCTTCTTCCTGTCCAAGCACATGAAAAAGCTTCTCGTACTCGACCTGCATAAGTTCGATAACATGAGGCAAAGTGCAGTACTTTCCATCCTGATACTTCCGTAGATACCAGATAATAGCCGTTAGAAAATTAATAGGCGATTCTACAAAGAAGTCACCTTGCTTTTTAATCCAGTCCCGGTTCAGGCCCAGCATGATTGTCCTGCTTGCTTCCGTTGCATCGGTAATGTCATCCATTGCCTTTGGGTCTAAAGGGTTACACCTGTGAGTATGGTTAAGATCATCGAAATTGATCACATAGAAGGACGGCTTTACTTTATAGTTGCGGTAATACTTCAGTAATTTATTGTAGGCAATCTTGCTAAGGTCGTCATATTTGAAGTCATACAGAAACATCGAAAAGCCCTTCCGGATGTGTTGGTCAATAATATGCCGGATCACGAAATAAGATTTACCGGCACCCGGCGTTCCTGCTACAAGTATCCCTCTGAAAGGGTTGATGATATTGATCCAGCTATCCCTTACCTGCTTCTTTAATCGATATTTTGCTGGAAGGTTAATGGAGAACTCGTTTTCCAGGAGCCGTTCCTCCTGAGGGAACGTCTCGTTTTCTGTGTTGAAAATATCCTCCTGCTGGCCGACCTTGAGGATCCGGGAAAGCCTGGCGCCTCCGCTCAGCATAAGCAGATATCCGGTCACAGTGGTCAAGATATAACATAGAACAACCGCCTCTTCCGGCAGAGACACATAAAAATAAAGGATACTGGCGAAGAACAACAGTAAACCCAAACTGATGAGTGGCATGATGTTTCCCCATGAAACTTTCTCTTCCTTCCTGCCTTTTGCACCTACAAGGGATATTGCAAGAAGAAGCAGGGCAGCAATCTTCGGCTTCATGATGTTACTGAACAGTCCGGTTTTGCTGATATTCAAAATGATCCGGTTTGTAATATCTGCCGTCCATCCCCACTGATAAAAGGCTGCGTAGCAACTGATATAGAAATGAATAGCTAATATGGCAATACTGATATACCTTGTCAGATCTATGATCTTGCGTAATCCCTGAATGTCTTCTCCTGTTTGCATAGACGAGTTCGTTTAACTATTTGATACTAAAGCCGCAATCCCTGGTCGTTCCTCCTCCTTTTTTTCTTCCTCCTGAAAACAGCGGGAGAATAATCCGGCTCTGGTTTGAGCAATAAGGAGTCCAGCAGAGATTCTTTAACAGGCTCGTGTTCCGGGGAAAGTTGATGCGAATAGATAGTATTTTCCGTGTTTATCCCTCTTCCTTTCCGCATCAGCAGCCGTTGCTCTACCGTTCCATTCTTCATGGTATTAGTGTATAAAAATGATTCTGTAAGTCCCCGCTCAAAACCGAACTTTTCATCAAAGATCCGTTCACCCGATGCTGCAAATGCTTTGCGGTCGAACTGACCAATCCTAAGAGAATGCTTTTGATTCCTGCCTCTCGACTTGTTCATCGGGCTGAGTTTGATGCGATTGGTGATATCCTTCCTGCTGACAACTACCTGCACGTGCCACTGGTCCCCTTCCTTCAATTCACCACGTTTCTTTACCCCCTGCTTCACTTCCGAATCTTTATGTGAATAGTACCGGTGCTCTTCGACTTTACCGAACCAAAGTAGGTCTTTGCTGCTTTCAACCCCGGGCCGTTTGAAATTCCTCGCATATTCATCCATCACTGAGATTGAATATTCCTTCAACTTTTCTTTGATTTGGGCTTCTCCATATCGCTCCTTCAGAAAAGCCAGCTCCTTCCTGCTGGGGCTGATATTGATGAGAAAGAACTTTGCATCAGTCTTGCTTAGTTTGGCGACATTGTTATCCAGTGCAATACGCACTTCGTAAGATGGAACGTCCCTCCGTTCCTGGTTGAACCAGTATTCCGGATCTTCCTCTCCGTATTTCGGTCGCACCCTGTTTTCTTTTTCAAGGTAATGCACTAACTGTGAGCTGCTCCCTTTGTTAGTCCCTTCTTCACTATCTGTAATATTGATATGCATTGGCTAAAGATTTTTTACCTGCTGTTTTACTTTGCTGACTAATTCATCTTTCTCCCTGGCTGACGTCATCAGGCTAAATTGCTCCCGCGCTTTGATGTAGGCTTCAAGAATGAGCATGAACTGAGATTTGAGCTGTTCTTTTTGTTGCAGCTGTTTACCGATCTGTCGAACGAGCAAATCTATTTCGCTCAGTTTTTGTGTTTGGTGCTGTAAGTTCGAAGCCGTGCTATTGTGATGGGCAGCCTCTTCTTTAGTCAGCCACTCCAATATTCTGCGCTGGGAGTTAATCATGCGCTCTGTATCTTGCCTGATAGGGATCAGCAGCGACTGCTCCTGAGCCTTGATGAAGCCGGTGAGGTGCTGATTGCCTTTAAGAATAGCTGTCTTCAATGCCTCGTCGTTCAAATCAGCCGGGTCTTTCTTCGTATGGTAGAAATAGTCCACCATTTGGATAAAGAGCTGGACCTTGGTTCGCCCCAGCTTTCTCGCTGTCTTCTCAAGCTTACTTCCCGTTTCGTTCGGAAAGCGGATCGTTTTTTTGTTCACATCTTCCATTTCAACAGCCAGTATACCAGCTGGTATACTTTTTTAAGGGTTCATGATATTTTCAGAGCAGTAAGTATACCCGGAGTATACTTCAAACCCCGTTTGCAGCGCATACGGGCCGAAAAGTGGGGCATTGCCCAACTTCGTCTTGCTCCATTTTTTTACTCTATTTCTTTTTAAAACGGACACCTTCTCAAGGCTTTCGAGTAAAGGCCATCTACGAAGTAAATTTCTGAATGTCAGTAGAATTAAATTGACAAGCATCTAGGTAGTTCCCAAGAAGCCTTACTGGTTTATTCGTATTAGCGTCGATGTGATCTTTGGTCATTTGGCATATGCGGGATAAAATGTCAGGAAATACTTGTGAAATTTTCAAAAGCTATATCTCGAATCTTAACGTGACGAGAAAGCAAGATAGAAATGTGGCAGATGCGGCAACCGTATCTTTTCAGAAGCCACTAATCAGATAGTGTTTGAATCCAATAATAATCACCATCAGCCCTGGAGTAATCATAGCGACTGCGACTAAAAATTGCTTCTTATTCAACCAATGATGTTCGGTTGCTACCCCTGGCCGCCCTTATCAGCCAGGGGCAAGCTATCCGGTTAATTTTAGATCTGTCACGTGTAATTCATTTTATGATCAAATCTCCCCCAATTTTATACTTAAATTATCTATTGTTTGAAAGAGTGTTATTTATTTAGTTAAATATATCTTATTTTAGCACCCTGTTCAGCTATCATTTTTCATCCTGATGAAATTTATCAAGTATATTTTGTTTCTTCTGGCACTTTTTATGATAATGGGACACGACATTATCCCTCACAAGGATTCGTCGGATGAGGTAGCGCATGAACATAATCCAGGAGAACACCAGTCATTGCCCGTACAGTTCTCTTTCTCATTTGGAGAAGTATTAGGACACCTGTTTTCTCATGTTCAGCATGAAAATTCTGCAAAAACTCTTGTTTACCTTAATTTCATTGAGAAGAAAGCAGGTGCTCATATAAATGCATTTTATCATATTGGTGGGTTATCAGAGTTTAGTGACAACGAGTTCTGGTATGCTAATTATAAGAAGCAGCGTTTCTGGTATAATGAATCGCCTGCACTTTATTCTCTTCGACATTCCCTGATTCTCAGGGGACCTCCTGCCTGCTAACATCTTCATTAGTGATGCGATTTAACCTTCGCATCCAACTTCAATTTATAGTGGCGATAGCCAGTTTGTTTGAATGCACCTGGACGTACTGTGCATCAGGCATTCTGCTGTTCCTGCCATTTGGGTAATCACATTTACTATACATTCAGATGTTAGATAAGATCATTTATTTTTCAATAAAAAATAAACTGGTGATCGGGTTGTTTACGCTTGCATTAATTTGCTGGGGCGTATATTCTGTAACAAAGCTGCCTATAGATGCAACTCCCGACATTACAGACAATCAGGTAATGGTCATCACCGTATCACCTACGCTGGCCGCACAGGAAATAGAGCAGCTGGTCACTTTCCCGGTCGAGCAGACGATGGTGAGTATACCCGGGATTAAGGACATGCGTTCGTTCTCCCGATTCGGGCTTTCAATTGTAACGATAGTTTTTGAAGAGAAAGTCGATATTTACTGGGGACGACAGCAAGTGCAGGAGCGCTTGTCTATTGCGGCTAAAAACATACCGCAAGGGGTAGGCACGCCTGAAATGGCCCCCCTTACCACTGGTCTGGGCGAAATCTTTCAATACGTAGTTCATGCAAAGAAAGGTTACGAAGATAAATACAATGCTACGGAGCTGCGCACCATTCAGGACTGGATTATTAAGCGTCAGCTGCTCGGAACTCCCGGAGTGGCTGAAGTAAGCGGTTTCGGAGGATTTGTCAAGCAATATGAAATTGCCATAGATCCTGATAAGATCGGCAGCCTTGGAGTTACCATTACAGATATATTCAATGCACTCAACCGTAACAATCAGAATACCGGCGGGGCCTATATAGACAAAGGGCCTAACGCTTATTTTATCCGGAGCGAGGGTCTGGTTAAAAATATAGAAGAAATAAACAGGATCGTTGTAAAAACGAATAACGGCATGCCGGTGCTGATCCGTGACCTGGCCAAAGTACAATTTGGCAACGGCGTGAGATACGGTGCTGCCACCAGAAACGGGCAGGGCGAAACGGTAACAGGGATCGTAATGATGCTGAAAGGAGCGAATTCCTCTGAAGTAATCAGCGACGTGAAAGAAAGGATCACACAGATCCAGAAGACACTTCCTGAAGGTGTGGTCATAGAGCCCTTTCTTGATCGCAAGAAACTCGTTGATAATGCGATCAGTACCGTAACGACTAACCTGATTGAGGGAGCCCTGATTGTTATTTTTGTATTGATCCTATTCCTGGGTAATCTTCGCGGCGGCCTGGTGGTAGCCTCCGTAATTCCCCTTGCCATGCTTTTCGCTATTTCCATGATGAACCTGTTTGGTGTTTCGGGTAACCTGATGAGCCTGGGAGCTATCGATTTCGGGATTATCGTTGACGGCACAGTGATCATTGTGGAAGCTGTGATGCACCGGATCAAAGGCGGTGGCGGGAAGTATCCGGGGATCTCCGTGCTCAGTCGGGCACAGATGGATGAGGAAGTATATGAATCGTCCCGTAAGATCCGCTCGGCTGCGGCGTTTGGTGAGATCATTATCCTGATCGTCTATCTGCCCTTACTTACTTTGGTAGGCGTCGAGGGGAAGATGTTTATGCCGATGGCCCAAACGGTATCCTTTGCAATACTGGGAGCATTCCTGCTTTCATTCACCTATGTGCCCATGATGTCAGCACTGGCTCTCAGCCGAAACACCACGCATAAACACAATTTCTCCGACCGGATGATGGAAGCTATACAGCGTGCTTACACACCGATTATTGAAGGTGCAATGCGCCGAAAATTACTGGTAGCAGTTATCGCTGTTTCCTTATTCACTGTCACCCTGTTCGCGTTTACACGTATGGGCGCTGAGTTTATTCCACAGCTCGATGAAGGTGATTTTGCTGTGGAAACCCGCGTTCCGGTCGGAAGTTCTATCAATCAGATGATCGACGTTTCTCAAAAAGCGCAGACGATCCTGCTAAAGAACTACCCGGAAGTCAAACAGGTAGTTAATAAGATCGGTTCAGGAGAGATTCCCACAGATCCGATGCCCATTGAGGCAGGAGATATGGTGGTTACGCTCAAGCCAAAAAAGGAATGGCGAAGCGCAGAAAACAGGGAAGAACTAATCGAAAAAATGCAGGCATCCCTGTCTGTGATCCCCAATGCAACATTCAGTTTCCAGCAACCCATCCAGATGCGCTTTAATGAACTGCTAACCGGCGCTAAGCAGGATGTTGTACTGAAAATTTATGGCGAAGACCTCGATGTTTTGTCGGACCTGGCCCGTGAGATCGGCCGGAAGATCAGGCCGGTTGACGGAGTGGAAGATCTCTATATAGAGCAAATTACCGGGCTGCCGCAAATCGGCATCCAGTTTAACAGAGATAAGATTGCGTTATATGGATTGAACATTGAGGATGTCAATGCTGCCATAGAAGCCGCATTTGCAGGTAAAATGGCGGGGCTGGTATATGAGGGCGAACGCCGGTTCGATATGGTGGTACGCCTGGACCGGGCCAACCGGAGAGATATTACCGATGTCCGAAATTTATACATCGGTACACCTACAGGTCAGCAGATCCCGCTGAGCGAAGTCGCCGAAATATCGTATAAACCCGGGCCGGTGCAGATTCAGCGGGACAACGCTAAAAGACGCATTACTATCGGCTTTAATGTGCGTAACCGTGATGTCAAGAGTATCGTCACTGATATCCAAAATGTAATTGCCCGTAGAGTAAATATGCCTGCCGGTTATTATGTAACCTATGGCGGACAGTTTAAAAACCTGGAGGAAGCGAATGCGCGTTTAGCAGTGGCCCTTCCTGCTGCCTTGCTGCTGATCCTGCTGTTACTGTATTTTACATTCCGATCTGTAAAGCAGGGACTGCTGATCTTTACCGCTATCCCGCTGTCGGCAATTGGTGGAGTGTTTGCCCTGCTGATCCGGGATATGCCCTTTAGTATCTCTGCCGGTGTTGGTTTTATTGCCTTGTTTGGGGTTGCCGTTCTCAATGGTATTGTTCTGATCGCAGAATTTAACCGTTTGGAAGCGGAGGGTGTCTCCGATATCTACGAACGTATTCGCCTGGGCACAAAAGTAAGATTACGTCCAGTCCTGATGACTGCTACAGTTGCCTCGTTCGGATTCCTGCCGATGGCGCTTTCAGGGTCGTCAGGGGCAGAAGTGCAACGTCCACTGGCTACAGTAGTAATCGGCGGGCTGATAACAGCTACTATTCTCACACTCGTGGTTTTGCCGGTTTTATATATCTATTTCAGTAAATCAAAAGGGAAACTAAATAAACAACCGGCGACCCTGTTAACAATCTTTATTGCTTTAGGATTTACACTGCCGTTTAACTCAAAAGCACAGTCGGCGGCAACTCCGGCCAACAGGGTCCTCACCCTCGAACAAGCGATTAGTGAAGCCTTACAGAATAACAACGAGATCAGAATTGCTGCTTACCAGATCAGTGAACAACAGGCCCTAAAGCCAGGAAGCATCAGCCTGCCCAAAACGGAATTATCTTATACGCAGGGCGTGGTCAGCAACCCGACGATTTCCGACAATATTATTTCTGCCAGTCAGCGGATTGATTTCCCGACACTGTATGTGAGCCAGGGCAGATTAGCCAATGAGCGTGTCGCCAGCAGGGTGAAATATAAAGCGGTCAAAGAAAATGAACTCAGGGAAAATGTAAGACGCGCTTATCTCCAGTATCAGTATGTTCTTGGCAAAAGGGAGCTGCTGATGCAGTTGGACAGCATTTACGCCAACCTGAGCAAGGCCAGTGGAATAAGGTACCGCACGGGCGAATCTACGAGTCTGGAGAATATGACTTCAACCGTCCAGTCCCGGCAAATAAAAAATGAGCTGGAAAAAAACGGTGCTGATCTGACAATAGCGGCAGAGCAGCTGCGGACGCTTCTGAATACTACCGACAACATTACCGTTGCCGATAAGGATCTTGTTCCGGGAACACTGGTTTTACCACTGGAAGACACATCTTCCGTTTCCCGGAACCCGACCATTGCTTATTTAAAGCAGGAACTAAATGTTAGTAAACAGATGACCTCAGTAGAGAGAAACCGGATGCTGCCTGAAATTATCCTGGGATATAATGGTCAAACCTATAAAGGTGTGCAAATGATCAATGGTGATGAACGCCGGTATACAGGCAGCGACCGTTTCAATTTTTACCAGGTTGGCCTTGCCATTCCAATCTTTCCGGGAGGTTACCGTTCAAAGATCAGGTCATTGAAAGTCAGTGAACAGATTGCACGGTCACAGGTAGAACTGGCCACGGTAAACCTTAACGGTCATTTGAAGCAGATGATCCAGGAGTATCAGAAGCTAAAAAAATCGGTGGAGTATTATAGATCGGAGGCCCTGCCTCAGGCCGATCTGATCATCGGAAACGCAGAGAAAGCTTTCAGAAGCGGGGATATTTCCTATACCCAATACCTTCAGAATCTGACTATATCCACGGATATACACACCCAGTATCTGGATAACCTCTTTAATTATAATCAGGCGATAATCTCTATTGAGAGTGTTTTAGGATCCATACAATAAGTATTAACATGAAGAAAATGAATAGTTTAACAAGAATATACCTCCCTTTCTTGCTTTTAGGCATTACCTTATACTCTTGCGGGGGAAAACAGGCAGGTGATTCGGCAGAGCAAGAGGCCCCCGTTCAAAAGGATACAGTTGCTGCCTCAGTCAATAAGGTATCTTTCACCTCAGAGCAGTATAAATTGGCCGATATCCAAACCGGACAAATCGAACAGCGCAATCTCAGCAGTATCATTAAGCTGAACGGCGTGATCGATGTGGAACCCAGCAGTACAGCTTCCGTTTCGGCCCCGCTCGGGGGCTATATCCGGACGGCGGGGCTACTGCCGGGCGAATTTGTAAAAAAAGGTCAGATACTTGCGCGTTTGGAAAACCCGGAGTTCATTTCCATGCAGCAGGAATACCTGGAAAGCATTGGAAAGCAGGAATACCTGGAACAAGAATATAAACGGCAGCAGGTTCTGAGACAGGAAGATGTAAATGCCACCAAAACATTTCAGCAGGTTAGCTCGGATTATAAAGTAATCAGGGCGAAGATTGCAGGCCTGGAACAGCAAATGCTACTTGCAGGCCTGAACAGCAATGCTGTAAAGCGTAGCGGACAGATTGTACGAACAGCCAGTCTGTATGCCCCGATATCCGGTTATATTAAAACCAGTAATGTCAACATCGGTAAATATGCAGCTCCAACGGACATTCTTTTTGAGATTGCAGGCAGGGATGATCTGCATCTGTCCTTAAATGCTTTTGAACGCGATATGGTAAAACTCAGGATTGGCCAGAACGTAAAATTCTCACTGGCCAGCGAAAATAACTATGACCGTACAGCGAAGGTCTTTCTTATCGGACAGGCTGCCGGAGAAAACAAACAGATCCCGGTACATTGTCATTTCAGCAGACAGCCCGGACTGGTTGCCGGAATGTATGTGAAAGCATGGATAGAAACCGGCACAGAAAAACAAAGTTCGGTGCCAACGGATGCTGTTGTGCAGCTTAATGGTAAAGATTATGTGATCGTCCAAACCGCACAGTCGGATAAAGGGTATGAATTTACTCTCGAAGAGGTGAGAAAAGGTGTAGAACAGGAGGGCTACACTGCAATTTCAGTCAGTCCAGGCTTCGATACTGCCACTTCCCGCATCGTTATTAAAAATGCGTATGCAATACTCTCCGCATTGAAAAATGCTGAAGAAGAAGAATAAATGAAAATAATAAAAGAGTTATGAAAAAGGCATCCGTATTTTTCTCGCGTACATTTCTCTGGGAGATCATTCGCATTATTACTGTAGGCACCGCCTGCTTATTGTTCTTCTGGGAAATGATCCCATTACCGGTACTGCTTGGGGCGATGGCTTTCGGTTTGTATGCCCTCTTAAAAACAGCTCTGAACGACTTGGTCAAAGAACGGAAAGTAGGCACGGAAACTTTCATCACCATAGCTGTGATCATTTCTGTAGTAGGAGCAGAATACCTGGCAGGTGCTGTTGTATTAATGATCATTCTGATTGCAGAGTACATTGCCAGCGCCAGCGGAGAGCGGGCAAGAGCTTCTATCAAAGAGCTCATAGGGTCTGTACCCAAAACAGCTATGGTTAAAAAAGATGGTCAGGTGGTAAACACCGGTATTGACGATCTGAAAGTAGGTGACGTTATCCTGGTAAGAGCTGGCGAAAAGATCCCGGTCGATGGCAAAGTTGTCTCCGGATCGGGTTCCGTAAACCAGGCTCCGATCACTGGCGAAAGCAGACCGGAAGAAAAAACACCCGGTTCGGAGGCCTTTGCCGGAACGATCCTGGAGCTGGGCGCTTTAGATATAGAAATGACCAGGCCTGGTAACGATACTGTTTTTTCCAGGATTATTTCTCTGGTTGAAGAAGCCGAAAGCCGGCAGGCTCCGATTGAAAAATATACAGATAAGGTGGCCTCTTACCTGATCCCGGTTGTGTTCATCTTCGTCCTGGCAGTGTATATCATTACCAGGGACGTTAAACTGATCATTGCCTTGCTGATCTTTACTTCACCGGCAGAACTTGGCCTGGCTACACCACTGGTGACCATCGCTGCCATCGCCCGTGCAGCAAGAGAAGGGATATTGATCAAGGGAGGCTTATATCTTGAGGAACTGGCGAAGATCGATACCATTGTCTTTGACAAAACCGGCACGCTTACAGCAGGAAGCCCTGCTGTGAATAAGGTGGAAATCATAGAGGATACCAAAAATGAAGCCGAACTGGTCCGGCTTGCCGCTGCTGCAGACAGGCGCTCCAGTCACCCGCTGGCCAAAGCAATACTTAATTATGCCGAATCGCTAAGCCTGGAATATCCCGAACCCTCCTCTTTCGAAGTTATTAAAGGAAGAGGTGTGAAAGCGGATATTGAACAGCAGATTATTTTGCTGGGGAATAAAGCCTTTATGGTGGAAAATGGAATTTCTATACCAGCAACCAGGGTCAACCTTGCGGATACTGCTATCTACCTGGCTGCAGATCGAAAAATCCTGGGAGTCTTTTATATAGCTGATTCGATCAGAAAGGGGGCCGCCAATATGCTCAGGGAGCTGAAGATTGCAGGAATAAACAAAGTCATTATGCTGACCGGCGACAACCAGGAAACGGCCAAACATGTGTCCGAACAGATTGGAATCAGCGACTACCGGGCGAATCTGCTTCCTGAAGATAAGATTAGTACAATTAAAGAACTGCAGGCTTCGGGGGCGAAGGTCGCGATGGTGGGTGATGGTATAAACGATGCCCCTGCGCTGGTTCAGGCTAATATCGGTATTGCAATGGGGATCATGGGGACCGAAGCTGCGATGGAAGCCGCCGATATTGTACTGATGGAAGATAAGCTGGAGAAAGTGGCCAGAGCACGGGCAATCAGTAAAAAGGCGTTCCGCACCATTCGGGAGAATATCTTTGTCGGTGTTGGAGTGGTGCATGTGATCGGCATTACACTGGTTTTGCTCAAAATACTTGGCCCGGTACAGGCGGCTGCTATTCACTTGCTTCCTGATACCCTGGTTTTTATTAATTCTATTAAATTATTAAAAGTCAAGATCCGGGATTAGCAGTTTTCCCGGACGGTAATATTCAATCAGAAAATCCATAATTATCTAATAACACAATTTAAAACAATGAAAAAAGTAATTTTTATCGCACTATTAGCTTCTGCAATGATGGCCGCCTGTTCTTCCGAAACAAAAACGGGAGAAACCTCTGACACCATGTCGGTGGATAGTATTCCAGTGGTTACAGACGAGCCTGTTCTGGCAGATTCCACTTCTGCAGCAGATTCAGCCACTCTGGATAGCGCCGCTAAAGCACACGGGCACGTACATTAATCAGTTTAATCAGCCAGTTTCGTCCCGTAGTGCGAAACTGGCATTGTTGTTAGCACATTATGAATTTTAAAAATATTATTTCAGTCGTTACATTCCTGCTGCTGAACGCAGCTACCGGTACTGTTTTCGCACATGGCGTTGACGGGGATACACAAACATTTCTTACCGGGAACAGTGGTGTTGCTTTCGGCCCCTTTCTATACATCGGAGCAAAACATATGCTGACAGGATATGACCACCTGCTTTTCCTGGTAGGGGTAATCTTCTTCCTGTACAGAACCAAGGAGGTTCTTCTCTACGTTAGCTTTTTTACTATAGGTCACAGTATTACACTGCTGCTGGGTGTGCTGGCCGACATTGCCATCAACGCCTACCTGATCGACGCCATTATTGCATTGTCTATTGTGTACAAGGGCTTCGACAATCTGGGAGGCTTCCAGCGATTCTTTGGAAAACAGCCTAACACCAAAGCGGCCGTATTGATCTTCGGTTTATTTCATGGTTTCGGACTGGCTAGCAAGCTCCAGGATTTTCAATTCAGTAAGGAGGGGCTGGTAACCAATCTGCTGGGTTTCAACATCGGGGTAGAGATCGGTCAGTTTATCGCATTGGCCCTGGTGCTGGCGCTGATCACCATGTGGCGAAGGCATAGCAGTTTCATGAAATTTTCTGCCCTCACCAATACCCTGCTTATGGCAGCAGGCTTCCTTCTTTTAGGATTTCAATTAACAGGATATTTTACAGCTTAACAATCTCATCATGTCAGAAATGAATCATCAGGTCCTTGAAAAAGGTAAAATAATAAAGTCTCTAGTTTTTGCATTGGTCATCGCGTCGGTTCTCTTAATAACAGCAGTCTTACCAGCCGAATACGGTATAGATCCCATCGGTACGGGAAAAGCATTTGGTTTCAGCAAACTCTATGTGCCAGAAGAAGGAACCGGAGACTCGGAAATGATCGTCCGGGAAGCGAGATCCGTAATTAAGTTAGAAAAGGCAGGTTCCGGACCGGAAGTAAAAAGGCCGGCTGAAGCAGATTTACCTCCCCCGGCACAGCAGTACACAAAAAGGGAAGACAGCGTCCAGGTAACCGTTCCGGCAGGAGAGGGCGTTGAATATAAGATCAAAATGCTCAAACACGGGCAAATGAAATATGAATGGCTGACCACCAGCGGTGAACTTTACTTCGATTTTCATGGCGAACCTAAAGAGGTGAAGCCTTCGAAAAATACCTACTTCGATAGTTATACCATTGCCTATTCCGATAACATGGTTGGTACGTTTCTTTCGCCGTTTGAAGGAAAGCATGGATGGTATTTCAGGAACAACGGAGATAAAGATATTGTGGTAACCATCAGAATGAAGGGCGAGTACGTTTTATAGAAAATTTGTTAATAAGGACAGTATAAGCCAAAGCTTATACTGTCCCTGCATGTTTGCTATGCCTATTTCCAAAAGAAGAAAGCCCTCTGGCAAAAAAAGAGGCAGATATACAAGGTGGTACCAATCAATGACGCCACCCAAGGGAAAAACTGCTTTGAGATAGCTTCAGAACCTCAAGGCCTTTGATATCCTGAAAGAAAATAAATATCTTTTCTTCCAGGGTTTATTCTATAAGAACTTTTTAGTTAACATTCATTTTAATATCTTTATATTCAGATAGTTCTTTAATTCATCCAAGTAATTACAAATAGTTCGGTTTCCCTTTCGGTTACCAGTATTGTTTGAAGCTTGACATTTGCTTGATAACGAGATGGTTATATGTAAACATTCAGACCTCAGCGGGGTCACCAGATTTCCAAAATCGCTTCTATGGATAATAGAGGCGATTTTGGTTTAATGGCGATTTTAATATTGGGTTTCCGTGCAAAACAAAATCGTTTGGATTCGAACCTTCTCAAATAACCTTATTGGATTATCCAACTCCTAATTACTTGATTATTGCAAAAATTTAGCACATAGATAACAAATCGGTGGGCCTTAAATACCCACGAAATATTTTTTAAAGAAAGGATGAATCTTTTATGGTTGGTAGGTTACCATAGCTGCTACCTTACACTCTAAATCACAATTCCTTCAAAAGATGTTTTCTTTGCCTGCTGACCGGTACGCTCATCTTGTTATCCATCATCAGATAACCTCCATCCGCCTTCTTAAAAGATTCTACACGGTTTTTGTTAATGAGCCATGACTGATGGATGCGGATAAAGCCATACAAAGAGAGAATTTGTTCATATTCGGAAATAGGCTTCGAAACGATAATTGGCCGGCTTTCATTATGTATATAAAAGCTGGTGTAGCTATTTTCGGCACCACAGCAAATGATGCTTTCTATGAGCACATACCTGATTTCGTTCTGATCTGCCAATGCAATTCTCTTCTGTGTATTAAGCCGCTGCTGTTCGTAAGACTGTAGCAGCATGGAAGTCTGGTCTGTATAACTGTTTTTATTTGACAGGATCACTTTATGTACAGCGGCAATCAGTTCCTCGGGCACCACAGGTTTCAGCAAATAATCTGTTGCCGAAAATTTAATCGCCTGTATGCCATACTCATCGTGTGCGGTAACAAATACAATGTGCAGAAACTGCTTGGGAAGCAGTCTTAAGAGATCAAAACCGGTTTCCTGCTTCATTTTAATATCCAGAAATAAGATATCCACAGTGTGGTTATTCAGAAAGTTCAGCGCCTGTTCTACGGAGTTCGCACTGCCGCTAATTGTTAAAAAAGGACAGTAACGTTCTATCAGCACGGTAAGCGTTGTAACAGCGCCTGGTTCATCATCTACAATAAAACAGCTAAGATTGGTCATGAAAGCCAGTTTTGAAGGGTAAATGTAGTAATTGTGCCGCTTCCCTCGCTGTAGTTTACGTTCATTTGAATAGACATTCCTTCAAGCTTTTCGTTATAAACAGCGATACGTTTCCTGGTAAGCGAAAGCCCATGCCCCTGCTGAACCCCATCGCTATTCCAGAAAGTGATGCCGTTGTCTGCCAACTTAACGTTAAGATTATTAGTGTCCCTGAATATCTGAATAGTTATTGTAGGATCAGAAAGGTTTTGACCAAAGGCATGGCGGATAGAGTTCTCCAGCACTGGTTGTAATAATAAAGGCGGAAAATCGATCAACGATGGCCTCAAATCTGTTGAAACTGAAATGGTGTAAGAGAAAGCAGACCTTTCCTGTTCCAGCTTTAAATAGTCTTCCTCTTGCTTTAGTTCCTCTTGCAGGGATACAAACTCCTTTTTGCTATTATCCATTACATCCCGCATAAAACTTGCTACACTGGCTATGTATGCATTTGCCTTCTCCTGGTTATTGTTTATGGTTCCCTGTATAGCATTTAAGGAATTGAAAAGAAAGTGCGGATTGAGCTGGCCGCTTAATAAGGATAGGCGGGTCTCGGTATCTTCGTTTTTTTGCTTAAGCGCAGCAAGTTTTCTTTTGTTCCGTTTGTTGCGTAAATAAAACCAGGTTAGGCCAAGAGTCAAAATTAAAATGCTTATTACCGCTATCTGAGCCCAGGGAATTTCAAAAGGAGGCGGTTTTACACTCACCGTTATGCTGTGCACCGTTTCGGGCTGACTTTTGTATCTGAGATAAATGTCATGGTCTTTTCCGGCAGTCATATCACTTGGGAGAACCAGAAATACCCCATGCCCTGGGTCGAGCGCCGTCAGCGACTTCCATTTGTAAGGATTTTTCCCGAAAGAATATTCGACCTCGTCCTGAAAAGTTAGGCCTTTGTATAACAGGATACCGATAGAGCCGTAGTCTTTTTTAAATATGGTGGAGGTATCTCCACCGAATGCAACGGGCTCGCCCCGTCCTAAATTGAGAATGTCCTGAAGGTTCGCGTTAAGCCCACCATCGCCTAATGGTAGCTGATAATAGATAAAGTTATTGGCTGTATCTGCCGCACGGAGGATTGATATCCGTTGTAGCAATTTTTTTGTTGTGATTTCCCTGACAGTAACTTTCAATGAATCCATGATGTCCAGATTGAAATCACCAGCATAAAAAGTTCGTTTCCAGAGTACTGGAATGAATTTATCTTCAGGGAAGTTAATCCCCAAAATAGCATAATTGCTGTTTTCTCCCAAAGCAGAAAGTGGCATCCATGGCTTAATCACTTTTCCGTTCTGCTCTGCCCTAAACTCCAGCTTTGTATAATCCGGTCCGCCAAAATTTCGGTAAAGTTGGATTTTATTACCATTCTCCTGTAAAAAATTGGGCAAAAAGCTTATCCCTATATTTCTTTGGGAGATAACATAAGCGCTCACTAAAGGTGCCCGGGGCCTTGATGGCCCATAGCTAAAGCTACCCTTTAAGCGCCCAAACCGATGTGGAGTATGCCCGGCACCTGTAATAACATAATTGAAATCGTATTCTTTGGTGACCACAGAAACAGCCCTACAGCTATCGCATATTTTACCATTGATTTTTTTCTTAACGATAACGTCTGAAAATCCAGTTTCAGGTATTTGCTCCTGGCTGTATCCCTGCCGGTTAGCGCATAGCATTAATGCCAGTATAATTAGGTATTTCATTTTAATCTTAAAGCAGCTATTAATTAGTATGGATCTTAGTTTCAAGCTCTTTTTTAATAGCATTTTCCAGGTTGCTCTCTGTGGCTTCACCAAATCCAGTCTCTACCAGCTTTACTTTGCCATCTTTGCCGAGGACTAAAGTAGTTGGAAAAGCCTGTAATTTATAATCCCAGCCTACCCACTTCTCCGTTTGATAGTACTGCGGATAGCTAATATGCTTTTCGTTTAAGAACTTAATAATTGTTTTAGAATCGACGTCCCGGGGATTTATACCAACAACAAGCACATTTTCTTTCCCGAATTTATCTTGTAGTTTTTGCAGTTTAGGCATCAGTTGCCTGCAGGGATAACAGGAAAGATACCAGAAATCCAACACTATCACTTTCCCTTTGAGCGCATTAAGACTAATCCTTTTTCCTGTTCTCAAATCCGTTGCTTTAAAAAGCGGCGATACGGTACCGGTTTTTAGTGTTTCAAAGCGGTCGCTCTCCTCCACGGCAGGGGTATCAAAAAATACCGCAGGTTTAAAGGCAACCGGGTTAGTATCAAGCGATACAGAGAAATCATAAATATCTATCGCCTCCTTACCTTCATCCATAAACATTCCATGCATTATTCTCCTATAAGCGAACAGGCTTTTTTTATCGATAAAATATCGGTTCACTTTCGAATCCCCTTTTCTATCTTCAGAACTGAAATTGTAGCTTTCGTCGATAACATAAAATTCCCCTGCGGATGTATCCCGAACAAACTTGAGCAAAGCAAGGCTTTTATCCAGCCGAGGTCGGGTCGTACCCAGTATACTATGAATACTGGAAGATCCTACTTTGTGTCTGTCCCAGTCTTTAGTGAAAACAACCTGAGCATCTGGAGTTTCTTTTTTATACAACGTATCGCCACGAACAAGCCATTCTGCTTTATTCTCCAGGCGAAGGTGCCAATACGCATTCTTTTTAATAGTACCATTTACTGTGAACCAGCTGACATGGAAACTATTCTCCCTTTTCATGGTATCTACCATCGTTATTCGGTAATGGATGGTTTTCATGGCCGCAAGTTTATCGAAGCTTTTTTGCAGGATATGCAAAGCAGAGGTGTCAATTGTTTGAGCCTGACAAATACCGGTAATTAGGCTAAGGATAAATAAGGTGAATGATCTTTTCATATTCGTTTATTTCTCACAAATATGTTGGGCATAATGATGAAATTATTATCGATAACTGAATCTGGTTGCGTTTTCCTTGAATTTGGCGTTTAAACAGAATCCTTCAATCCTATAAGACCAATGTTAACATTCCTTAATACGTTTTTTCTTTACCTTTCAGGGCTATAGTTTTGATGCAAATCAAACATAAATATGAAACTTAAAAGCCTATTTTGATTGCTCTTTTAGGCTATATGATAAAGTTAATCATCAGCCAAAAGCAACTACCCGAGATAAAGAACGACTTTATAGCAAACATCTCTCACGAACTTCAAACACCCATAACCACATCGCTCACTGCAGTTCAGGGGCTTCAATATTATGAAATCCTGAATGATCCTGATAGACACAAATGTATTTAGAAATAGTAAAGATACTTTATCACCACCGCTTTCGATCCCTGAGCAGAAAAGAATTATTAATACAAGCCTGGGGAAACGATGATTTCTTTAGCTCACGTAGCATGGATGTCTTCATCTCAAAATTAAGGAGGTACCTCACCCTGGACCCGCGTATCAGAATCATTAATCAGAAGGGTGTAGGATATAAGTTAATTTGTTAAAGTTGGGGAGGATAACATAAATTATATGTGTGACAAAATTATCTTCCTTCTCCGGAAGGCTATTTTAGTTTAACTTTATACGTACCTGTTCCAGGCATGTCTGTGCCGGGAAGGTAGATGAAACCAATTTTCAATGAACACAATTAATCATGTAAACAAATAAAAATGGACAACAAAGATGAATTCAATCCGGTAGAGGTATTTGCCGGAGATTATTGGGAAGCCAGTATCATCAAAGAGATTCTTGAAGACAACAACATTCGTGTTTTCTTTAAAGATGAAATAATGGGAAGTATCTTACCATACTATGTCGCCGCAGGCGGAGCAGGTGCCGTGAAAATAGTGGTTTCGAAAAGTGAAGAAGAAGCATCATTGAGGCTTATAAAGGAGTACAAGGAAGGCTAAGGGTTAGATTAAGGGTCAAACAATAAACAAATAATGATCGCATCAAAATTTCGGTTCTTTGTACTGCTGCCTGTTGTAATTACAATAATCATGTTGGCAGCGCCAGTTGTATTTGTGTTCAATAGTCAAGAGCAATTCGATTATTCAGGCTCCGCTGGATTTTTGATATTTATTTCAAGCCTCTACCTGTTGTTTCTTGTATTGTTGATTATGGGCGAATTAAGGGCCAAAGCGATCGTGGTTTCTCTTAACAACGATTCTTTAGAAGTTAAGAACTTCCTGGGATTAGGAAGACCAGGCTCTTTTAGCTATAGCAGTTTAGAAGGATATCGAACATCTGCCGTACCTTCGCGTGGCGGCACATACGAGTATTTATATTTAATACATCAAGGGAAAAAAATAGCAAAGATTTCAGAATTCTATCATCGAAATTACGAAGAGTTAAAAGCATCGCTTCAGAGAATGAATATTAAAAACCTGGGGGAGGAGCAATGGAGTTTTACATCTGAAATGAAAGAGCTGTTTAGTTAAAGTGACTAGTCTAGTAGCTAAAACGCTTTTCAATCTTTATCAATGCAGCCACACTGTATTAAAGCCCCTGTGTCGAATATTTTGTTAACGTCCCTGCTTGTTATAAGACGAAGTCTATGTTACTCATGACCAATCTCAAATATCCATTTTCTAACTTTTTGCTTTCATTTTTCTCGTTAAAAACCATTGCATTAAATTTAGCCTCCAAAATGTAAGTGCCCGAGTTTAATTTCTCCATACTGGTAATTTCAAATTTTGAATATTTTTGAGCGTCTGGGCTTAATTTCGGAGGTTCCCTGAATGATTCTGAGCCGTATGTTTTAAAACCATCAGAAAAACTCAGGGCAATGCCATTTTGTATATTGTCGCGGCCATAATCTATAGCATAATTTCTAGATCCGACAGTAAATAAATCCATAACATCTTTTGGTCTCAAAATAAAAGCCTGTACCATTGATGTCTTGGCATAAGTTTTAATAAATATTACATCAACCTTGTTCTGATCATTGTATATTCCATAGGTCCTTGAGTATAAAACAGAATCCTTAAGGCCGGATATATAATAACTATTCTTTACTATAGAATCTACTTTAGAATAAGGTTGTCTATTTGACGCGCTATAAAAACTAGAAAATTTAGACAGGTTATACGTGACTCCATCAATGCTATAAGAAATACTATCCGTGGCATATTCCAGCGGGTCTTCTTTAACAGTTGTTGGTTGCTCAATTAATGGATTATCTTTTTTGCAGGCGGAAAAAAAGAAAACGGCCATTGCTGCTCCCAAAAAAATATTGATTTTCATACTAAAGAATTATTTATGATAAAGATCTATGTATGCGTCTTCAAAAGTAAGAAAAATACTGACTTAGAATCAACATATGCAAAAGATAAAGACATTGAAAAAAATGTTCAAGGAGTATAATACTTGCTGGCTTGGGTTCTACTTTTAAAATTTTGTTTGGCGAAAAGTCAGTAGTGTTCAATGCCGGATAACAGCATCAATTAAGCTTCCAGCTGCCACGATTAAAAGCAGGAAGCTTAACATTCCCAGTATGTAAGAGGCGAAGGCCTTCATGTAATTTCCTGCTTTTTTTCCGTCAAAGAACTGGCCTATAGCCCAGGAGCTATAAATGACCACTAAATATCCGGCAATCGACATCACGTTAAGGTGGGCAACTCCCTCAATAACTGCAAAAACAGCCATAAATAACATGCCCATTCCCATAACAAAGCACAAGAGGATCAAAATCTCAAAAAGGTTATAATGATATTTTCGGAAAAATACTTTTGCCCAGAAAGCTATAAATATTCCCATGATAATGTTTGCGTAGCCGTAGTGTCCCTGTACCCAATTAAAAAGAAGCCCGGTCGTTGTTTTCTGGTTTTCGTTAAACTCTACGTATTCATCCTCAATGTGAAAGAAATGGTTCAGAAGTGAATACACCAAAGACGTTATAATGATAAAAATAACCGGTTTTACCAGCCTGCTTCTGTCTTCCGTAATAAAATGCCTGACACTTCTGCCCGGGCTTACTAAAAGTTCTCTTACAGAATATAGAATTCCGCGTTCCAGATGTAAAACGTGTTCAATTTCATGCATGATATAATGCCGGTCAATTCTTTTCAGGTTTGAAGGTTTTCCGCAAGCGGGACAGTAATTGAAATTCACTTCAGCATTGCAATTTTTACAAGTAGTCATGTAGTTTAGTCTGTGACAGTTTAGTGGATGTAAGTACCAGCACTAAATATACAGCTTTTTCTGGTACGTTGGATATATGCTGAAATTTGATATATCAGACCAATTATTCATCCCTACAGGTAGACATGAACGTGTTCAATGTCCTCTTCCAGGTCCTTTTATTGGGCTTTTAAGACAGCATCTTCAAAATCTCCAGTCCCCGGAATTCAAATGCCTGATTTACAGCATAGATATATGTGGATGAATTGGTCGTGATGTTTTCATCTTGCTGAATTGTCGTATTGCATTCCGCAGATCAAATTTCCCTCCGTGTCCAAAAACTTGGCAATGTAACCTACATAGGGAATAGCTGTCTTTTGCATTAGTACGTGTCCGCCATAGGCTTTTACTTTTTCAATGGTTTCATCTATGTTCTCAACGCCAAATGTGCATTCCAAACCAATAATTTTTTCAGGGACAGGTGAATATTTTCTTCATTGCATTGCTCCAATTAGTTCTCCATTCTCAGACTTGTCCGCCTTGATCTGTAAAAAGTCGTCTTGACCATAAGAGTTGAAACCCCATTCAAAAACTCCGGCATAAAATTTTTCTGCCCGTTCAATGTGGTCAATGTGAATGGCAAAATGTGTCATTTTGTTTTTCATGCTTTTTATTTTTAGTTGTTACTGATTTTTCTCGTTTACATATTCTAAAATATCAGCAGGCTGACAGTCTAAAGCCTTGCAAATCGCCTCTAATGTGCTAAAGCGAATGGCTTTTGCTTTTCCTGTTTTTAAAATGGAAAGATTTGAAAGGGTTAGCTCCACTTTTTCAGATAGCTCATTAAGCGACATTTTTCGCTTTGCCATCATCACGTCTAAGTTTACAATGATTGGCATTGTTTATACGGTTAAGTCGTTTTCGTTTTGAATATCTACCCCTTTTTTGAAAATAGTCGCAATGATATAGATTACAGCTCCCATCAAAATGAATGCTTGACTGTCTGCCCAAAATTGATTTAAGTTGTCGGGAACAAAACTGTGATGCACTAAATTTTTAACGAACTGCCTGGCGATGTAACTCAACAGTCCAATTGAAAGGGTGTAGTAACTGATTTTTGAAATTTGCCTGGAAACAAAGCTGTGGAATGGTTTTGAAAAATCCATTTTGTGCATTAGTGTGATGACTGTATAAAATAAGCAGGCTTTTAAAATTGAAATAGTTAGAATAAAGCCATAGGTACCGAAAAAAGCTAATCTTCTGCTGTTGTACATTTCTGTTAAGTCCAACTTTTGATAAAGATTTTGAACGAATTCGGGCTTGTAAAGACTGAAAAAGAAATTTACTGTTAAGCCTCCTGCTTCAATAGACAAGCCTACAAAAATGAGCCAAGCCACAATATATAAGCCCCAAAATACGAATTTGTTTGTTTTTGACATCGTTGCTAAATTTAGATTATTGTCGAAAGATAATACATTTTTATTGTTTTTCAATAAAAATGTATTTAAAAACGTTAGGTGTTTGCCTTGTCGAAAAGTCAAGGGGATAAAACTGTCGAAAGAAGATGTTTCCAAGCTGCCGCATAACTCCCAAGTACGCGGCAATCCACTTTTTGAGGATATACAGCACGGCTTCCGGGTTGTAATTTATGCAGAGGAAGAGAAAACGTCGGAGAAAATCATTTCTCTTATCCAAAAGAAGTAATATATATCAATCGTTGCGGGGAGCTTTGTTTGTCAAAAACGTATACATTAAAGTGAAAGTCACCCTTTACCGGTACACGGTCTGTTACCTTTCCGGTTTCAATATTTGTGAATTCTGCTACGGTATCGATAGAAATCGTAGCTTGAAGGATACGGATTTGCCTTAAATCCCCATTGTGCCTAATCCAGCTTTGTATGGTTGTACCCTGAACGGTTCGATTGCTATAGTGAAACTTTGAAAGCGGTGGCGTGAGAAATTGCCTGAAGATCTTTACTCTAAGTTGGCGGTGGGGTAAAACGAACACCCCCCAGCCCCCCGTCCCAATAATGACAACAATAGGATAAAAAATAGTTCTTTTAACCAAAGGAAGGGCTCTATCAGGCCAATAGAAAACAATTTACTTTCTGATAAATTACCAAATTTTACAAAAGCCGAAAAAGATCTTGAAACAGACCTTGATACTGAGAAAGTATTTAGGCCGCCCTTGCGCTCTTCCGTGAAATCCCACCAGCGTTTGCCTGTATCGCTATGCTCGATGAAATGCACCAGCAGGCGGTAGGAGTCTTCCACACAGGGATCGGCCCAGGCCCCCGCATGCCGCTCGAAAGCGTCGAACAGTTCGACGGCCGTCCTGCCCCGCAACTGTTCCAGCGAATAATAGCCCTGGGCGATCAGTTCTTCCGCGAAGTTGATACCCAGCGAAGGAATGCGCTGAAATTCCGCCAGCGCCAGTAGCTCACGGGTCCGTTCGGGAGAAGCCTTCAGGGCGGCAGCTACCTCATCCGCGGCCATGCTCTGCATCTGTTTCTGCGTAAGCCTTTGGGCCTTCAGCACCTGTTTCTCTGCCGATGTAAGCTTATACTCAACCCTCTTTTTCATGATCTGTAGGTTCCTGAAAACAAAGTTGTGAAAAAATATAAATATCTATCAGCTTATGTTGCCTTACGTTGTATTTTCCACATAAACTTATTATCAGAATTTCGCTTAATTTGAATATGAATGTAAACAGTCATATCATAAATAATAAAAAGATAGCAGAAGTAGGAGAAGACGGTGTTTTTATTAAAAGAGCCGAAGACGCTCTCGATCTGTTGGGCGATCTTTATTATCAGGGATTCGACGGAATAATTATCCGTGAGCAGAATATTACTCCCGATTTTTTTGATTTAAAAACCGGCATGGCCGGTGAAATTCTACAGAAGTTCTCCAACTATCGAGTCAGGCTTGCCATCATAGGCGATTTTTCATCCTACAAGGCAAAAAGCATCTGCGACTTTATTTATGAAAGTAACAAAACCGGTCATATCAATTTTCTGAGCTCCATGGAGGAAGCTTTGAAGAAAATATCTAATACAACACCATGAGCAATTACAGCACATACGGGCGAGGAATTTCTCTATAAAAAACCATCACTTATATTGTATGGATTATTGTTACTTCCATATATTCTTTTTCTAGTTAATATTTCGTTGTCTGTTCTTTACCTGTATGCCGAACGGGGGAGAGGTGCCATGGGCGTAAAGGCTGTAATAATATTCTCATTAGCTTTGCCTCTTTATTCCATTGCAGATCGTGCCAGCAAAGATTACGGGCAAAGCCTTTATGCAGAGATCGAGTTGCGGAAAGACGGAGGGGTTGCGCTGACATGCAGGCCTGGCTTTGCCGATTCCCGTCAGTTTTACTTGGTAGTGAAATCCCTGGAGCTGGCTGAAAAATTGAAAGCCAATGCACAAAGTTATAAGGGATCCTTATATATTTCAGATCTCCAGATCGTTAAATCTTTCCCGTTCAGGCAATTTTTACGGTTGAAGATTAAAGCCGCTAATGGCGCCAAAATCGCTGAAGGACCGGTATGGAAAGTAGCAGACATTAGCGGAGACCTGTCTTTTTTGAGGCCTTAGCGCATTCTTTTCCGGAATATTAAAGACACTCCGCCAGTGCTGCATCTTGGGAGCGTTGGGACGCTGCTATTTTTCCGTACGCGAATATATGTTTTTGCCAAATGGCAAATGTTCTTTTTAGGATTAGATGGAGATTTGCATTAAAATTAAAAAGAACATGGCAAAAACAGTATTAGTAACGGGAGCGTCGTCGGGTATAGGTAAGGCAACTGCAACTTTGCTTGCACAAAGTGGATATGTTGTCTATGGTGCGGCGCGGAGAATCAACAGGTTAAAAGCTTTAAGTGAATATGGTGTAAAGCCGGTGACGTTGGATGTTACCAGTGATGACAGTATTGTTAGTTGCGTGAACCTTATAACTTCGGAAGCAGGAGGCATAGATATTCTCATTAATTCGGCCGGTTTGGGGTCTTATGGAGCACTGGAAGACGTTCCGATAGCAGAGGCAAAAAACCAATTAGAGATCAATTTATTCGGAGCGGCCCGATTGATTCAACTCGCATTACCGGGCATGCGCAAGAAAAAGTTTGGGAAAATTGTCAACCTTTCATCAATAGGAGGCAAAGTTGGCCTGCCAATGGGTTGCTGGTATCACGCCAGTAAGTTTGCTATAGAAGGACTAAGTGATTCGCTGCGTAACGAGGTGAGGCAGTTCGGCGTTGATGTAATTGTGGTTGAGCCGGGGGGCACTAAAACAGGAATGATGGATATTGGCGGCGATGACCTAATGAGGGTTTCTGGCCACACAGAATATAGTAAATTAGCAGCGGCGTTGAAAAGGTCGTATGAGAATATGGAGAAGAACTCTTCCGATCCTTTGGTCATCGCAAAGCTGATCAGGAAAAGCATTGAAGCAAAAGTACCAAAGGCGAGGTATGCAGGCGGCGCTATGGCGAAACCGATGCTGCTTTTAAGAAAAATGTTACCTGACAGGCTATTTGACAAAATGTTGATGGCACAAATGAAATGATGTATTATGGACCAAATGATTGATTACCTTTTACAATTCGGCCAATTAAATCAGCACCAGATCGATCTGATAAAAAGCAAAGCTCTTCTGAAAAGCATCGAAAAGGACGCATATTATCAGGAGGCCGGAAAGATTCCAAAAGAAGTTATCTTTTTGATCAAGGGTATAATGCGGGTTTGTTATTATAACAAAAACGGCGATGAAATCACAAAGTATTTCCTGGATGAGGGCCACTTTATCGCTGATATCCATAATTTCAACCAGGGTACCCCCTCAACCGAATACCTGCAGGCGATCACCGATTGCGAATATGTCGTTTTATCTAAACGATCACTTGAAGAACTTTCACTTACAATTATTGGATGGGATGCGATCATCTCGAAAGTAACCGCCAAAGGATTGGCTGATAAGATCAACCGGATCAGCCCGATGATGGCAGAAGACGCTAAAGAGCGGTACCAGAATTTTTTGAGAGATTTTCCAACCATGGCGAACAGAATCCCGCTCTCTTATCTGGCATCATATTTAGGAATAACACAGTCATCACTCAGCCGAATAAGAAGAGGAGTAATTTAAATTTGATCTTTGCATCAAATAAGTATGACGATAATGATAATGAACCCCATGCAACGTCTCAAAGCAATTCGTAGTCTTTAGATGAAAATGCTTATCATGAGTACCAGAGCCGGATTCTCAATCACCCTCCGGTTTAACGGGAACGGTCGCTTCAATAGCCTCAATTACTGCCTTTATCAATCCGGAGCTCATTTGCAATTTATTCCATATAGCGTTTCTCCATTCCTTGCCCTGCTTTAAAAAGATATAGGCAGTCTTATACATCGTTATCATTATTGTTTCTGTATCCTTGTTCTCAATGGTGAAATAGTAAATCCTGTTCTCAAAGTGAGCTTCTAACGGTTGTTCCATGTGTGTCTAAAGGCTGCAAGTTAAGACAATTTTACATACACTATTCTGGTGTCCAGGTGGAATGTCAGGCCGGGATATAAAACCGTCTGATCAATTGTATGTTATGAAACAAATACTAAAACGATGGATGGAAGATCGAGTTTGTTAAGCAACAGCTAAAAAAAGGGGAGTAGGCAGAGCAAAGGTATGAATCCGGATAAAAGCCGAAGACTGTGAGTTCTTGAAAGAAAATATTATATGTTGAATTTTATCTTCAATGTAGCCAGATCAGGCATTACTTTCTAAAGGAAGTTAGTTTCCGGAAGTCCTATTATGGTCTTTTTGAACAGAATGTCGCAATCCATTGTTGAGTTCCCTGACGAAGAATTCCCGGTATTGTCCAGCCGAGTACAAACAGCGGAATACAATCTGCGTTCCAACCCAAACATAACACTGGTAAGACGATTACAGGAGAATTAAAATCACAGATAGATAGATATGGGGGGATAGGAGCGTGGCGTAATAATCTAATCTTTTTGAGACGGTGTGGCTTACGCAGCAGCAGACATTAGGGGAGACCTGTCTTTTTTGAGGCCTTAGCGCATTCTTTTCCGAAATAATATTAAAGACATTCCGCCAGTGCTGCATCCTGGGAACGTTGAACGCTGCTTACAAGAGCTTATATAATTATCATCCATTATTTATTAAATATTTCGTTACTTTGTTTTACCCAAAAGTCCGAATGTCGTTCCCTGCTTCAGGAGAGGTTACCCCCCAGGTTACCCCCCAGGTTACCCCCCAGGTCGAACGTTTGTTGGCGGTAATTACAGGAGAGCACAACAGACAGGAGTTGCAAGATTTACTTGGATTATCCGACAGGAAGAATTTCAGGACCAAATATTTAAATCCGGCAATAGACGCAGGACTGCTCAACTTATTAGACCCCGAAAATCCAACAACGAGTAAGCAGCGGTACATGCTGACAGAACTAGGCAAGCAATATTCTTCATGGCTAAAAAAGACGATAACTTCATAAAAATACTCTTTCACGTTTACAGCAAGGTGCTTGATCAATGGAAAGGGTACCTAATAATCTTCTTAGCATTAACCACAACTGCTGGATGTTCAAGCAGCACACAAAATTGGGTCTTATATCTCGATAAGTATAGTATAGGCACAATTTCGATGCCGTCTGCACCAACTGAAATGCTTGATACGATTAATACTTCCGAATTTAAGCTTGTCGTATCCCAGAACATCGGATATTATGATAGCCCTAAAAAAAGTCCATTTTTTCTATCCTGAGCCAGGCGTCAAGATAACATTGTTTAATTCCGAATCAAATATAAAGAGCATATGCCGGATTATAATTTTCGACAATTGCGTTATATCTATCAGTGCAACGGGAGCAAACGACGGCTATAATAGCGATGCCGAGGAAAAGTTCTTCAACAGTCTAAAAGTAAATCCAGGGAATCGCCATCGTAAAAGGAGAGCCCTTTGATAAATAAATACTGTAAGGGAAATTTGGCGGTCATGTCAGTACTATTGACAACCGGAAGCCTCAAAATAAACGGTTAGTTCATACCTCAAAGCTACTTGCTTTGCAGATAAGCTTTCATTTTCGGATAAGCTTCGGTTTCATACCAGGCTTTTGACGGCCGGTTGGCCGGGAAGCCGTACCGGGCACGGTAAGCCTTGCGTTCTGCCGTGAAATCCCACCAGCGTTTGCCGGTATCGCCATGCTTGATGAAATGCACCAGCAGGCGGTAGGAATCTTCCACACAGGGATCGGCCCAGACGCCCGCATGCCGCTCGAAAGCGTCGAACAGTTCGACTGCCGTCCTGCCCCGCAACTGTTCCAGCGAATAATAGCCCTGGGCGATCAGTTCTTCCGCGAAGTTGACCCCCAGCGAAGGAATGCGCTGAAATTCAGCCAGCGCCTGTAGCTCGCGGATCCGTTCGGAGGAAGCCTGCAGGGCGGCAGCCACCTCATCCGGAGCCATCTCCTGCATCTGTTTCTGCGTAATCCTCTGCGCCTTCAGCGCCTGTTTCTCTGCCGCTGTAAGTTTATAATCAACCGTCTTTTTCATGATCTGTAGGGTCTTGAAAACAAAGTTGTGAAAAAAATGTAAATACTTATTGAATTAACAAAGGTATTAGCATGACTTTGCAGATCTGAATTCGATCAGTTATGCTTGCAAGGAAAGAAGATATCATTGGTGTATAACTTTGGAGCATACTTATAATCAGAAATTTTGTTAATTTGAGTATGCGCATCCTTCCAACGTCGCTTCATCCATCCGAGTACCTTTATTTAACAATCAGCAAGATTGATAAAACCTCTGATAGCCGTCTGATTCAAGTTGTTTTCCGTAATATTCGTGAGAAGATAAAATCACTCGCAGACGACGAGTACCAAGCAGTGTCTTCACTATCGAAGTCAAGACAGGCAATCTATGTGATTTGGCATTTACAAGCCGAAGTAAATAACGGAGGCTTTAACCAGTTCTATTTTAATCCGGTGGGAAAGTATGCACATCTGGCGCCACAAGCACTCTCTCATGTAGGAGCAAACAAGTTCTCGCAGCTTGTGGTAAAAGCAAACATGACATATGAAGATTATTACGATAAGATAACCTGTCAACAGGACGGCACAATTGAAGGTTTCAGCAGATCATATAACGACAACCCCTTAAATGAGTTAGACAGGCAATTCTACCAGCTATATAGCAAAGAAGACCTCACTGCGATTCTTATTCACTTCATAAGAACCCATAAACAAGATTTCAGCGATTGCCCCGACGATTCCTGCTGAAAGTCTCCCCCAAAACCAATACCTTTGAATCTACACGACCTTATAAATGGAGGAAGGACTCTACGAACAACTCATCACAAAACTGCTCGCCAATAAGCTGGAAACGCAGCTGCAGGAGCAGTATTACATTAAAAGCAGCATACTCGATAGGGAAGAAGCCGCCCGGTATTTAAGCACGTATCTGGCGGAAACCATCAAGTTTGCATTATCAGAGTATAAAGACGAAAGCAGCCTTGGCAAGCAGATCGAGCTCAGCAACAAAATCATACAGCTGCTGATGCAGGAACTACCCAGGTTAGACCTGAACGAGAACCTCATAGAGAGTCAGGGAAAACTGCTTGAAGCCATCTTCAGGAAAGAGAATTTTCCCTATTCCAACATCGAAGAGAGGATTAAGCAGATAACACCCTATACCAGGCTGAGCCAAAGCGAACTATTCACCGGGAACAACATTGGGCTGCCTCTCGAAGCAGAATTACGCAAAGAAATCCTCTCTGCCGACGAGATCTGCTGGCTGGTATCCTTCATCCGCTTTACAGGCATCAGAGTCTTCGCCAAAGAACTCGAAGAATTCACACAGAGCGGACGCAGCCTTCGCGTAATCACAAGCTCCTATATGGGCGTTACAGAAACCAAGGCAGTGGAGTATCTGGCATCGCTTCCCAACACAGAAATAAAGGTCTCTTACAACTCGCAGCACGAGCGGCTTCATGCCAAGGCCTACCTCTTTAAACGAAACACCGGGTTCCATACCGCCTATATCGGCTCGTCCAACATGTCATTGTCGGCATTAACCAAAGGACTCGAGTGGAACCTGAAGATCACCACGAAGGAGATCGGTCATATTACCGACAAGTTTCAAAAGATCTTCGAGACCTACTGGCTCGACCGCGATTTTGAAACTTACCGGCCCGGACAAGATAAAGACAAGCTGCGCAAGGCCCTAAAAAGCCAGCAAAGCAGAGACACCGCAACCATCGCCACCTTTTTCGATCTCAATCCCTTCGAGCATCAAAAGGAGGTACTCGAAAAGCTGCAGGCAGAGCGGCAGGTCCATGGGCGCTACAGAAATCTCATTGTAGCCGCCACCGGAACTGGTAAAACCGTCATTTCCGCCTTCGACTACAAACGGTTCAAAGAGCAAAACCTGCGTGCCCGGCTGCTTTTTGTAGCCCACCGCAAGGAAATTCTCGATCAGGCCCGCGAAACCTTCAGACATGTGCTGCGCGACGCCAACTTCGGAGAATTCTGGGGCGACGGACAAGAGCCCGATAATTACGAATATCTGTTCGCCTCCGTGCAAACCCTCAGCAATCGTATTGACAGCCTGCCCCTCGATACCCGTTTTTACGATTACATCATTATCGACGAAGTACACCATATTGCAGCCAGCAGTTACCGGCCCGTACTTCAAAAGTTCGAACCCAAAATCCTCTTAGGGCTCACCGCCACGCCCGAACGGATGGACGGAGAAGATATTCTCAAAGATTTCGACCATACTATTGCCGCCGAAATCCGCCTGCCCGAAGCACTAAACAGGAAGCTGCTGTCGCCATTTCAATACTTTGCGGTGAGCGATACCATCGACCTTTCGCATGTCAACTGGCGCCAGGGAAAATACGAAGTCAATGAGCTCACCCGTCTCTATACCGAAGACGACCGGCGCGTAAACGAGATCGTCCATAACTGCGATAAATACCTCAGCGATATTTCCGATGTACGAGCTTTAGGTTTTTGCGTAAGCCAGGAACATGCCCGTTTTATGGCCGAGAAGCTGGTCATTCGGGGATTAAAAGCCGATTACCTGGTGAGCAATAACGGAAATTCCAATCGTGACGAAGTACGCCGGAAACTGCAGAACAAAGAAATCAACTATCTTTTTGTAGTCGATATCTTTAACGAAGGAGTAGACATTCCCGAGATCGATACCGTACTGTTCCTGCGGCCTACCGAAAGTTTAACCATCTTCCTGCAGCAATTAGGAAGAGGACTACGGCTTTCCGAAGGGAAGGAATGCCTTACCGTACTCGACTTTGTAGGCAATGCCAGGCCAGAATACGATTTTGAACAAAAATTCCGTGCGCTGGTAGGGAAGACCCATACCTCTATCCTAAAAGAAGTGTCCGACGACTTTCCGCATTTGCCCTTAGGTTGTTCCATTATTCTCGAAAAGCGGGCCAAAGAAATTATCCTCAGTAACATCAAGGCGGCCGTAGGCTTTAACCGGAATCAGTTAATCAAAAAGATCCAGAACTTCCGATACCAAAGCACACTGCCCTTAAATTTGAAGAATTTCCTTGAAATCAACCATATAGAACTTCCCCTGCTTTACAAAAGAGGAAGCTGGAAAAGGTTATGTGCAGACGCAGGGGTGATCGATGGCTTTACCGAACCCAACGAAAAGGCCATTACATCCTGCATCAGCCGAAGGCTCCTGCAATGCAATTCTATAAGCTATCTCACGTTTATAGAAAATCTCATCACCAGTAACTTCAATTACGGGATAAGCAGCCAGGCAGAAGAACTCTTGCTCCTGATGTTCCATTATGATGTTTGGCAAAAGGGGGGAGAGGCCCTGGGCTTTCAGTCGTTACAGGAGAGTATGCAGCAATTGAGAAACAATCCGGTAATGCTTGAAGAACTGCAGGAAGTAATCGACCTTCTGATTTCAAGAGTCGATTTTATTGAAAAGGACATCGATCTCGGATTCTCCTTCCCGTTGAAGATACACAGCAGGTATAATAGAGACCAGATTCTGGCAGCATTAGGGCTCCATCAGTTTGAAAAGGCAAGCTCAAACAGGGAAGGAGTAGCCTATAACAAACAAGTAAACGCAGAAGCCCTCTTCGTTACCCTTAAGAAGACAGAAAAAGAGTACTCTCCGACTACGCTGTACGAAGACTATGCTATTAACGAAAGCCTGTTTCACTGGCAGAGCCAGAATCGGGCATCAGCAGAAAACCCTTCCGGGAAAGCCTATATCAGTCAGCAGACTACCGGCAGAAAAATTTTACTCTTTGTCAGAGAGCAGAATGACGACGAATATGGTTTTACCCTGTCATACGTTTTCCTGGGAGAAGCAAATTTTAAAAGCTCTACCGGAGCCAAGCCCATGAATATAGAATGGCGGTTAGCTGAGCCTATGCCCGCATATTTATGGAAAGAAAGTGGGAAGTTGGCGGTGGGGTGATTGAGAAGGAAAAACGATCTCTGGAATTTCATATCTGTGCATTTTTTCGAAAAGTCATTTTTGAAAAAAGTCGTTATTTATTTTCTTCAAAAACAGGAAATTGTAACTTTGGGTATGAACCATTCTGACCAGCCTATAACCACCAAATTCATCGACCCACTTACTGACTACGGCTTCCGCTTCTACTTCGCATCAGAACCCCGAAAAGAGATTCTGATAGAATTTCTCAACGACCTGTTTGATGGAGAGAGGTACATAGAAGATCTGGAATATACACCGACGGAGCACGACGGTGACGTCCCGGCTGACAAACGGGTTATGTTTGACCTTAACTGCCGGGGCCGTAACAATGAGCACTTCATCATCGAGATGCAACGTGTCAGACAGGAATTTTTCAGGGACAGGGCGCTTTATTACACGTCGAGGCTCATTCATCGACTCCTGTCAAAAGGAGGAGAATCGAACCAGTACGAACTGCCTGCCGTTTACCTTATCGGCGTTCTTGAGTTCAGGATGGATGATAACGAAAAAGAACAGTATTTTTACGATATTGCCCTTGCGGATAAAATCACAGGTAAACAATTTTACAACAAACTGGGTTTTAAATTTCTGGAATTGAGTAACTTTGTAAAGGAAGAGCATCAGCTGGAAAGCTACCGCGACAAATGGATGTACCTGCTCAAGCATATGCACAAAATGGACAGGTTGCCGACATTTTTAGATAAGCGGGTTTTTCAGAAAATCTTCAGTATAGCAGAGGTATCGAAATTAACAACGGAGGAACGTATGGCATACGAAGCAAGTTTAAAGGCAAAATGGGATAGTCAAAATGCGTTTGCTTATGTAGAAAAGCGGGTACGGGAAGAAGAACAAGCAAAAATGCTTGAAGAAAGACGCAATATTGCCAGGGCAATGAAAGCTGACGGTTTGTCGGTCGCTCAGATTAGCAAATTTACAGGATTATCTCCTGAAGAAATTCAGGGGTTGTAAATCTCTTGAGAACCTATGGAAACACACAATACGAAAAAATGGGATACGCAGAATGCGTTTGCCTATTTAGAGAAAAAGGCCGGTAAGAAGGCAGAATAGAAAAAAAATATGAGATTGCTCGTGAATTAGTGAAGCTGGGTGTTCCGATAAATAAAATTTCTAAAGCGACCGGTTTGTCTATTGAAGAAATAGAAAAGTTATAATCAATATCCCAAGAGAATATTAGCCGCCCCTTCCGCGGCTTTTTTGTTTTTTACCGTCATAAGTTTATTCGCCTTGCACCGGATGTCGTCCTGTCCGTTCCTAAAAATGCTATACCTCCGGTAATAACAGACTGCGACTTCAGAATGTCCACACAAACTTATTATCAGAAATTTCGCTTAATTTGAATATGAATGTAAACAGTCATATCATAAATAATAAAAAGATAGCAGAAGTAGGAGGAGACGGTGTTTTTATTGAAAGAGCCGAAGACGCTCTCGATCTGCTGGGCGATCTTTATTATCAGGGATTCGACGGAATAATTATCCGGGAGCAGAATATTACTCCCGATTTTTTTGATTTAAAAACCGGTATCGCCGGTGAAATTCTTCAGAAGTTCTCCAACTACCGCGTAAAGCTTGCCATCATAGGCGATTTTTCATCTTACAAGGCAAAAACCATCTGCGACTTTATTTATGAAAGTAACAAAACCGGTCATATCAATTTTCTAAGCTCCGTGGAGGAAGCTTTGAAGAAAATCTCTATTACAATATCATGAGCGATTACGGTATTACAATTGCATCCCATATTTTCGGTTCTGATCCCGACTATATTTAATAATTCTTTTACAGCTATATTTGAAGTCGTGGCTGAAGCATGTTGCAGTGTTGTTATGTTCCTCGAAGGGGATGGTTATTTAGATTGTGATTTGCAACAGCCCCATGGCACTATGTTAACACATGGATATGGAGCGAATGATAATCACTGGTTTTATTAATAACCAGAAATGAGAAACGTTTATTATTTGATATGGGCAGATTCGATTCTTAGTTTTAAGAAATATCACCCTAAGAGACGCGATTGGAAGATAACCGTTTTTTTATACAATACATGGATAAATGCTTTGGGTTTCTGGACGATCCTTCTCTGGGTGAAATATTTTAATGTTTTGAATATTCCACAGTTTCAGATTGATATCTTCCCGGGCACTTTAATAGACAGTTTTATTGCTTTTACAATGGAGTTTGCCCTTCCTTTTGCAGTTCTAAACTATTTTCTAATCTTTCATAAAAACAGGTACAAGGTAATTATACAGAAGTATCCTTCTCCGCCGGAAAAGTTGGCATTTATTTATTCTGCCAGCGTTGCATTAGCTGCTTTCATTTCAGCGGTGCTTTACGGAGTACTAACCTAAAATATATTAATACTATGAAAAATGGCTGAGTTTAAAAAAATAGGTTAGATGAAATATATAGTCACCGTCAAAAAGCATTTTATGGTCTTAGAATCAGCCATTATTGGCCATGTGTTGTTAATTGCGATGATTTTCTATTTTTACTGCTTAACTGATAATCAGGATGGTGTTCTCGTAATATTAGGTGTAACTTATCTGATCTCTATGTTGCCAGCCTTTTTTCTTCATATTGAATACTATACAGCTAATAAGCATGATACCGTAGATATCGATACATTGAGCAAGACTATTACATTTAATGACGGACAGCCTGTTTCATTTAATGACGTTGAAAAAGTAGTACTTTATATGCCGCCTGTATGGCATAGAAAGGGTTTTATAAGATTGCTGCCCTTTGAAGATTATCATTATGCTAAGATAATGATGAAAAGTGGCGAGCAGTTTACTTTTACCTGTTTACTGGCATCCAAGGTAGAAGAAGTTATGAAAACAATGCGCGGAGTTTTGATTGAGAAAAAGAAACGGGTTATAGCAAGTGCTTTGTTTGAATAGCAGAAACTGTAGCTTATAATATTTACTCCTTTTTAAAACGCTCCATTATTTAATGGCTCAAATGTGAATGCCTGAAGCCTTGATGACTTCTTTCCGCAACTTTTCCAAAGCTTCATCAATACCAACGTCAATAAATTCCCTTAATGGGCCATCAGATTTTCCATCAATGAGAAAGTATTGAAGGCCCGAATTAGGGGAAGTAATATATATCAATCGATGCGGAGAGCTTTGTTTGTCAAAAACGTATACCTTAAAGTGAAAGTCACCCTTTACCGGTATACGGTCTGTTACCCTTCCTGTTTCAATATCTGTAAGTTCTACTATGGTATCAATAGGGATCGTAGATTGAAGGATGCGGATTTGCCTTAAATCCCCATTGTGCCTAATCCAGCTTTGTATGGTTGTACCCTGAACGGTTCGATTGCTATAGTGAAACTTTGAAAGCGGTGGCGTGAGGAATTGCCTGAAGATTTTTACTCTATCGCTCATTGAAACGCCGTGTTCTGTATGCATTTCATTTAAATCCCGCAGGTAAACAGATCGAAAGTCATAAAGCGAATCAGGCCGGAACGAACTTAAAAGTATCAGCAAGGAGAAGATGACAAATACCCGATATTTTAATTCTCCTTTTAGCAATAGATTTAGTCTGCTTGTTGTCCTAAAAGTACTCATTTCCCTTAGATTTACATGTAGTTAAAATTAATAAACTTATCGAACACAGATGACTTTTACAACGTGATGGTTCGACTAAATCTAACCTTCGGTGAATAGCTACAGTTCTTTCGGCTGTTTGTGATCAAGATCATTTTCCTGCCGGATCGATAGTTTTTATTATTGTATTACCAAAATCAATTACCATATATGTCTGAGAGTGGTAGTAAAAATACGGGACCGAGACAATCGGGACAATACGATAAGGTCTTGCGTGAAAACCTTGAAGTAACCCTGCCTGTCTTTATCAGGGAAGTTTTGGGTATTGAAGTGGCAGAGAGTGAAGAGTTACCCGATGATGTTCAGCATACCAAAGAGCGAAAGCCCGACGCTCTTAAGAAGATCACTACCGTAAGCGGCGAAACCTTCCTGCTTCATATGGAGTTCCAGGTAGAAGACGAGGATGAGATGGTATTCCGAATGGCTGAGTATTACATTATGCTCATGCGTCGATATCACCTCCCTGTGCGGCAATATGTGATCTTTCTTCGCGACAAGAAACCTTTGATGGCAAAATCTCTCCATACAGACAGGCTTAAATTCAGTTACGAACTATTGGAGATTTCTTCCATAAATTACAGGCTGTTTTTGAATGCCGCAAACCCGGAAGTGAAGATGCTGGCCATCCTGGCAGATTTTGCCAACAACGATAGTTATTCGGTTGTTAAAGAGATCGTAGAAGATATCAGAGGAGGCAAAGAGAGTGATTTCGCAGAAAGCAGATATTTCAAGCAATTACGTATCTTTGTACAGTTACGTCGCAGCATAGAACCACAATTTGAGCGAGTTATGGAAGCAGTAAGCAAATTCTTTAAAGAAGAGAGAGATTTTCTTTTTCGCAGGGGCGAAAGCAAAGGCTTAGAAAAAGGCTTAGAAAAAGGTCTGGAAAAAGGTTTAGAAAAGAAATCACATGAGGTAGTAGCCAATCTTATTAGCGAATTTCATTTTTCCGATGAGCAGGCCGCAAAAGCAACTGGTACCACTGTAGAGTTTGTTAAGGAAGTACGAGCTTCATTAGACAAAGCCTAAAACCTTTGCAAACAGTAAGTCAGTTTTTCAGGGAAGTGAAAGATTTTCTCTTCAAAAGAGGTGCAGAAAAAGACCTTGCCAGGGCCGAGGATAAAATGCTTGAAGAGAAACGCAATATCGCACGGGAGTTTAAGAAGCAGGGTGTTCTTATTGGAGATATCGCAAAAGGTACCGCACCGTGATTCTTTTCAGGAATGAATGCTATATTTAGCTCGTAAAATATAGTTATGACTGAACGAAGCCACATCTTAGATCAGCAAAATGCTGCCCGCATTGAAGTGACAAAGCTTGAATTTCCAATCTCATTCCGGTTCAGGATCGGAACACTGGCTAACGATTTTATGGCCATTGATGCCTCCGGCCGAACGATAGCTTATGTCCGCCAAAAGATGTTTAAGCTTAAAGAAGCCATCATGATCTATTCTGATGAGAGCAGGACGGAACTCCTTTATCAGATTAAGGCAGACCGTTGGATAGACTTCAATGCAAGCTATGCTTTTTCTGACGTTAAAGACGTGCCGGTCGGCAGTGTAGGCAGGAGGGGAATGAAATCGATCTGGAAAGCCAGCTATCAGATCTTTGACCCGGGCAAGAATCTCGATTTCAACATTCGTGAAGAAAACCCCTGGGCGAAGGTTTTCGATTCCTTACTCTCGGAGGTCCCCTTAATAGGGCTGTTTACCGGCTATTTATTTCATCCCAGGTATGCTGTTACCAATGCACAGGGAACGCCTGTTGCGCGCTTGTCAAAAGAATCGTCGTTCTTCGGAAGGAAATTCAAAGTGGACCAGCTGGCGGAGATAGATCCGCGCGATGGCGAGCGGATCCTGCTTGGACTGATGATGATGATCTTGCTGGAGCGTCGGAGAGGGTAATCGCCCGTTTTTATTTAATTGTGTTGTTTTTTTCGTTGCTGAGGGTGAATGACAGATTTTAGAGAATTTACCGTTTTTGAGTTGATCAGCCATATTGTCCATGTCTTATTAACCTTTAAAGCTTATCTGTTTTCAAAAAAACGTTTTTGTATTGTGAAAGCTTCATCCAAAGATGTTTGAATATATGCAATACTCCGCACAGCTTCCGGTGTAGAAGCCAGTCGTCCAATTTCCTCAGGCATACGGTCTGTTACCCTTCCTGTTTCAATATCTGTAAGTTCTACTATGGTATTCATAGGAATCGTAGATTGAAGGATACGGATTTGCCTTAAATCCCCATTACGCCTTATCCAGCTTTGTATGGTTGTACCCTGAACGGTTCGATTGCTATATTGAAACTTTGACAGCGTTGGCGTTGGCTTCTGGCCCGGCTCTGATAGTGATTTGAACGGCCTCCGTAATGATATCGTAATGCTGCGGTACATCTTCGATCGGCAGCGAGTTTGAACGGCAACATTACGGAAGCTTAATGAAGGTGATATTGCAGGGTCTCAGATGCGAGTCAGAACAGGGGTAGGGCACTTTTTACCATCTTCCATTGGCGAATTATGTGGATTTGCTCCATACCGATGTTGATATTGAAAAGGAAGTAATTGCAGATCACCTAGAAAAAAGCCAATTTCGGCAACGAGATTATTCGCTGAAAACAGGATTAAAGAAGCTGCCTTCTTCTTTCTTTTTACCTTACCTGGACAAAATTTTCAGAACCTGTAACATGATTTATTTGGGTGCTCTTCCCAAGCTCTTCGATCGACAAGTGTTATTGAATGATAAGATCGTCTAGATTCTGTTTGCTTGCCTACACCGTATGGACAACAATATCGTTGCCGATTATTTCATAAAAAAGTATATAATCAAGTACAATCAACCCCCGTACTGCTTCCTCGCTTGTCTTAATGCCGAGATCGGGGTGCTTTAACAAAAGGTTGAGACTTTTAGTGAAGTTTTTATAAAGTTTAATAGAATATATCCTGTTATGATTACGCTCTGCATAAAACTCCATGATCTCATAAAGCTTTATTTTCGCTTATGTGACCAAATTATCGTTTTTTAGCCATGCATCCATTTCCAGATCTAAATCAGCCTGCGTTATAAACAAGCCCTGTTTTATTTCACTGCGGGAAATCGAAATGTCTTCCTGCTGCTCTGGCGTAAGCGTAAACATAATGGTATTTGCTTTTGCGTCCAATATGGTTTTAATGGCGCTCAGAAATGCCATATCGTTGATTTCAGAAATACGATGTATCAAAAGTCGCTGTAGCTCTAAAGTACTCATACTGTTCCGCTTTCTATCAAAGCTAGAAAATAATATCTGGCTATCCAATTAAAGACAGAGAATACATCGTCAAAATGAAAAACTCGCACCAATGGTGCGGGAAATAAGCCGGAGCCATAAGGCATAAAAATGCAGCAGTTGAAAGTTGGGAGTTTAAAATCGGCGACACCACTTACTGTATTGGCCACTGGAAGGCTGACGCTACGTTCAGCATGCTTGAAAGTACCATGCAAGGTTCTTCTACGGAGTTTCTGAGCGGGAAGTTTATAAAAAGAGGGAATGAATTCCACTTAACAACAGATGCCGTGCTGTTGTAAACAGAAAATAGCAATATTAACTCCTGGGAGAACAATTGACTTCTGGCCCGACTCTGATAGTGATTTGAGCGGCCTCCGTAATGATATCGTAATGCTGCGGTACATCTTCGATCGGCAGCGAAGTTGAACGGCAGGATTGCGACAGCTTAACGAGGGCAATATTGCAAGGTCTCAGATGCGGGTCAGAGCAGGGGTAGGGCACTTTTTACTATCTTCCATTACCGAATTATGTGGATTTGCCCAAGGCCAATCGTTACTAACATTACCTCCAATAATTCGAATTCAGCATCTCCGGAATCTCCATCTTCAATCTTATCTTTATTATCGCCTGATTGAACGAGATGCTCTGGCTGCAGCTCATGCCAAACCGGGAGTAAGTCCAGGCACAAGTGACATTTCCAGTTTTGTTGAGTAGTACTCCTTTGATGATATTTTGTCTCATACCAACTTTTAGTTAACCTTAATCGTTAACAGCGCTGCAACACCACCGTTCTTTGGTCGTAGAAGTCAAAATGAAACGTCTTAATATTCTGCTACTCTTGCCAGTCCTCATATCATGCAACTCTCCGAAACGCAAAAATCTTGAATTGTCTATTGATTCGATAAAAAAGGAGAACGAATTTTTGAAGAGAGAAAAAGAGATAATAAGAAAGGAAAAAGAACTCTTGATCCGCGAAAAAGAAAAATCTCAAAAGACGACGTATGAAGATATTAAATTACCAGAGGAGTTTTGGCTTGGTAAGTGGTCATATTATTACGATCAGGGGGAATATACTTTAACGATAGAGGGCCAGATCAGAGGTATGAACAGGTGCACCATTCTCGCAGAGGGTGTTCAGCTCTATTACGAGGCCGATTTAGTGGGTGTTCAGAAAGGAAACTCATTTATTATTTATTACCGAGGTTTAACTAACGGCAGCAACTGGTACGAAAACAAAGTTGACATAAACGAACCCTTGCTTACCTTAAAATATCAAAAAGGGAAGGTAAGTACTGTTTTTCATCAGGTCGATACCAACCTGAATGGAAAAGTAAACTTCGAAAAGAAGAGTTGATAGCATCGATTATATCCGTTTTTATGCTGTACGTTTTTAGGTTAAAAGTCCTAAAAAACGACTCACTGGTTTTATTTTACTAAAAAAATTAGTTATATTTACTTCATCAAAAAACAACCAAACGTTTCAAAAATGACAGATCCTCCATCCAACTGGTCCGTTCTTGAAGCCTACGACGATGAGGAAACCGGAGAGCAGGGATACATGTTCGTAAACGCCATCGAAACCCACTATGTAATAATCGAATACTGCAGTGTATTCAATTACCCTTACGGAATCAGCTTCACCCAGATAAAAGGTTCTGCCACCATGATTGGTATAGAAAGTGGAGCCTACACAGCGCATGTATCAACTAAAGAAGAAGCATTTGCCGAAGCCATAAAGACGATGGAATTCATCGACTCAAAGCTCCGCGATCTTGAAATACCTGCTTACCTTAATTAATCATAATATCGGCCTCTGTATAACATTTTCCAATTAAACTAGTTATAAATTATAATATATGGCCGATGAATACAGAGTGAGGAAGTGAATTGTCCCTTTATCTAGTGGTTCTGCAGCATAAAATAGTCAACTTTTTTCCGATGGCTAATGGTTTAGTCAAACAGATACGCTTAATTTCTTCCGGTTGACAGATTGATACATTAATCGTCTCTTACTGTGTTTTTTGTGCCCCCAAATTTATTTTGGACACCTATGTATTCACTCATAATATACGGGAACGACTCGCAGAACAATGACGGTTCCTAAACTGGAGACACCGGAGATGCTTCTCCGGAATCTCCACCTAAACAACATTCAGATTTTCTTTTACAGCGATCCAGCAATCCTCTTTTTTTGCCCACTCTCCATAAAGTGCGCCTGGTGCATTTTGTTTAATAAACTGCTCAACCTGAGTCATCAAGTTATAAATAGAGTCTTGAAGAGTATCGGGAATAGTCTGCTTTTTCCATATTTCATTAAGATCTATAGAATTTCGATTTTTTAAAGAAAGTAGAGTGAGTGCATAGGGAACAGTAATAAATCGCATATCTCCGATAGAACTTGGTTTTCTACCATATAATTTTTCGGCTGTTCTGAATAAAATAGCTTTTGCTATCGTCTCTTCAAAATATTTATTTTCAAGATTTTCAGGTATATTATGCATAATAAATTGCGCATAGTTTTTCTGACTACCCCTAACCACAATATGAGGGCCAATTACCAATGTGTCTTTCTGATACACTTCGTTCCATGTATTTATAAACTTTGCCAGCTCTTCTTTCGTAAAAAGCTGCTTTTTAGGGTTTTTAAGATCAAACGCTTTCAGTTTTGTTTTTGTAGTTCCTTCCCGAGACCGTGCATTTCTGTATTGACCTCTTGCTCTTTCATAAAACCATCTTGTCTGATGAGATTGACCACTGACAGGTGGAGCCCATATATTTCTGGATAATTTTTCAAGTTCAATATGAAACGGTGTATTAGAACTAAGGTCAGATATAGAAACTTTATTCTGAGTATTGGCATATTCAGCAATACGGCTCACAATTTCCGAAAAATTATTCTTGTCTTTTATTATACTCAGCTTAACTTGAATGACGATATCTTTTATATCCGCCTTATCCTTCTTCCAAGTGTGGTATATAGATGCTGTTGTTTGTCCTCCATTTACAATCTGAAGATCTTTTACAGATTCTATCAAATATCCCTTTTCTGTCTTTTTTAGCTTTAAATCGTCGGCAGTAGCTGCAATACCATTGTTAAAAGCCAGGAACATATGCGGTTCTTTCAGTATGGTATTTCGTATTCCTTTATTTATTTTTCCAGTGAATTGTAGAAAAGACCTCACGTTTTGTTCTAGTAACCGGGCTCCATATTGCTCATAAACTGAGACAAGTGCATGCCCTGGGATTAAAGCTAAGTAAGACTGATATTCAGGATTATCTATATCCGCTTTAATACACGGTACTTCAAAACCGTCCTCTTCAAAATCAATTTCAATAGGAACATATTCTTTCTCAGAAATATTGAAAAGATAATTCAAACCAATTACTCTGAAAAAAACAGGGATCTCGTTTAATTCTTTTTGTGAAGGGATCTCTCCGTTGTAAATACCGTCAGTTAAGATATATATATTTATTCTTACAAGGTTTTCCCTTAGTTCTGCTGAAGCATTTAAAGTATGTGCAAAGTCAAATATCTCAGATGATTCTTCTAAACTGCTCGAATATTCTCTATTATCAGCTTTTTTCAAAAAGGAAAGTAATAGTTTTGCTGCATTATCAATATCCGATTTCTGTATCCGTGAAGGTTTTTCTGTGCACTTAAATACTGTAACAAAAAGATCTAGGGTTTCATAATTATCCGCAATAGCGTAAGCATTGATCTTGTGGCGGTTTCTCGGTATGATACTTTCATGGAAAGAAATTCTAACATCTGCTGTTTCCCCGCCTTCAGTTAGAAGAGCAATAGCGTGAGTAGTAAATAACTGTTCTAAAGAACCTCCTTCCTCGTTTGAAAGTTGTTCTGAACGAATATCCTGTAATAGTTCTGTATAAAACCTGTTTAGTTCATGCTGTTCCATAATCAAATCAATTCAGAAATTTTTTCCCCCTCAGCAGTATAAATTTCATCGAATATAAAGTTTTCATAGAAGCTAGATACTGCTCCAGGAACATCAGAAAGAAAGAATATTCCTTCACATAATTTTTTAAGAGATATATAGTTCTTTTCTAAGACCTCGAAATTTTTATATTCTTTTGCCCTATATTGTGAATTGATATTCGAGTTTAATAGTACTCTGAATGTGTTGTATTGAAATATCCTCAGGTTTTCCAATATTTCAAACCTGTAATAGTAGAGGTCGTTCTTATAGTCTTTTTTAATACTGTACATCTGAATTGCATCAGTATTTTTTACCGATAAAATAACTTTTGAAATTATTTTCTGAAGTTCATCTAGTATTTTAAATCCGGTAATAAGTTCTGCTTTAAATATTGAAGATTTCAGGTCATCATGAGAAAGAGGATTTAGTAACCGGTTTTTGATTCCGGTAAGTTCATCAATGAGTAAGAATGGAATTTCATACTGATTGACTAACTTTTTAAATTGATCTATCATTTGTTGTAAAGAGATAAATCTGAAAGTATCTACAGCTGTATCTTCTTCCTCTTTTAATTTGTAAAACCATGCATTATCATTTTCTGAAATTGAAAGACTTCTTTTTGATAAAGCGACTACACTATTGTCTCCCGATGTACCACTAAAACCTGGATATAAAACATTTTCAGGGAGAATTCTCTTTAGCTCTTTTTCAAATGCCTTTCGGAGATAATTCGCACAAGCCGGATAATCTCCTTTAGTGAGATGGTATTCTGCTCTTTCTCTATACGTATCGGATTTGCGTATAAAGGGGCGTTCGATATCATGACTATGGTTATCTACATAAAATTCTGTTTTTTCCCAGCCTTCAAGATATGGCTTAGCTATATTGAACCATTCTCTGTCATAAGTTGTGAGGAAAATCTGAGCATCTTTAAATGAACTACCGTCTCCCAAATTATCTGCAGTGAGTATTTTTAGCAAAGGAATTCTATTGGTCATATCCAGTCCTATAAAGATATCGTCCAGAAACAGAATTCTTAATTCCGCAGGAGGAATACAAAGTTGATGTGCCATAAATACGGAGATTGCTATAGCCGTAAGGCGAGCTTCGTTCAGCATATCATCATGTTCTGGCAATTCTTTACCAAAAAGCTTCACTTTAAAGGATATTGTTGGATTATTCAGTGTGTTATCATTTATTACCCCATCTGTATATTCTATCTTCAAGCTGCATTCTTTGTGAAAAAAACCAAGCAGCATATTTGCTTTCGCTTCAAGCTCTCCGAAAAGAGCAGTAACGTTGGTATTGTAATCAGTCAGAGCTTCCTGGTCCAATCCTCCACATTTAATCCAGAGATTTTTATAAGTTATTTTATTTTCTGGTTGTGCCGGTGCAGGAACAACCATATCTGAAAATAATCCGTCTTGCCCGAGAAATAAAGAAACCAAATCGGGGTTCTGATTATCCTGTCTGAAATGTAGTTTGAGCAAGTCTCTGTAACTGATAAATCCATTGATAATATTTGCCTGAGTAATATAGTTTGTATTAACTCCCGATTCGTTATTAACCAATAAATATTGATTACCATCAGAGGAAAACCTGTGATGACTGTTGTCATCAATTTCAATATCAATAAAAGGAGGTTCCGAAGTATTCCGTGCTTCATAAAACAGGTTTTTTTGAAATGGCTGCGGATTTGTTACTGCATTGAAAAAATCTTTTAAAGCTCGAAAAAGCGATGATTTTCCACTTCCATTTTCCCCATATATTAGTAAGTTCTCTCCGTTAGGGAGATTTAACGTATAACGAGATGCTTCCTGATCATCATTTATTAGGAACGCCCTGTAATTGCTAATATGTATACGTTTAATTTTCATCCGTCAGCGTTTGGTAAATAAGTTTGAACTCAGGAATCGTATTAATGGAGTACAATGCTTTCTTTATAGTACTTTGAGGGGCATTCAATATCTGGTAGTAGCTTTTTATTTGTTCTATATCATTATTAAATGGATCTAGGTCTCTTAATTCCGAAAGAACGCTTAAACGGTTATTTTTAAATATTTCCGGGAAATAAATCTCAAAGACAACTACATCCAGAACATTCATGAAGTATGAGCTTATTACTCTGTTTTCTCTTGATGCCTGATTCTGCTGAAGGTGTAATATACTTTCTACTAAAGCAGTTATTGCTAGTATATATTGTGTATCAGCGATAACAGGAAATTCTCTGATTAGTATTTCCGTTTTTTCTCCTTTTCGGTCTACATTGTAAAAAGCAAAAAGTGCAGAGTTGAACAAAGCCAGTAAATACTCCAAAGCAAGCTCTGAACTTTGAACAGTCAGGCAACTACTATCGGCAACAAAACCAAATTCAGAAAGTGTAAACTTTTGATCGGTATATATAATAGGAGCTATGATACTTTTCTTTTTTGTCAGTATCTCCCCCGCATTTACGACTTGAAAATCATGATAAGTTTTTGTATAGTATCTATTAATATCTTCTGCTCTGATTAAGGGAACACCGCCTTCTGTTTGTTCCGGTACTGCAACAGTTTTCGTTTCGAGTTCATTATAATGTTTACTATAACTTATGTTAGTTCCCTTTTGAAAACCAAGAGAAAGTTCTTTATTGAAGTTTTCCTTATCCTTCATCGTTCTAAGGATAAATGATTTCATTTCAGTGTTTTTTTCCTCTGTTTCGGCTATCAAAGGATCATCAATTTCATCTTCATCCAGCTCATCGGGATAATCCAAAACTTCTTTTAAAAACTGCTCATTTACAGCATACTCGATTTTTATATCTTTTTCAATCCATGGAAAACTTACAGCAAGTCCAACAAACGGAATATCAGATAATGCAGGTTTCTTTTCATCAGGTTGAGGGTTTAATATATAAATCAGTAACAGGCCCTGATTTTCCGGACGAACCTCTTTGATTCTTACCGGGCTTGGTTTATTAACTCGTGATGAGTCCTTCCCTTTCTCTACTGCATCCTGTTTTGATTTTTTAAGAGCATTCCTTATCTGCTCGTCTGTCAGATCAATATATTCATGCTTTGGATCTATAATATGTGATTTTGCAATAGTATAATGATTTACCTGAGTTCCAGAATCGCTTCGTTTAGTTAATCCTACAGTTATATCCTCATTAATTTTTATACCTATTTTATCATCTGTATTATTAATCAGCACTACAATCCAATCTGTAATCACTCCATGTCTTTGCTGTGCCTGAATATAATCTGACATCAAAGAAACATTAAATGATAGTTGTTTGGTTTTATATGCAGATAAGAAGCTAACAACCTTATCTGCATTGCTTTTTCCTCTCCATACAAAATGATTGCGGAATGCAGCTTCTGAATTTGAAATTCCATCAGGTAATCCCAGGCTATTGATAAATGAAAGAGCGAGTGTATAATTGGAAAGATTTGCTGTATCGTTTTTACGGAAAGAATAGGTTTCTTCCAGCTCTCCGGAATAACTAAGCTCCATAATTTTCTTGTATCTGAACTTGTTTGCAGCGGTTACTACCAGTGAACCAGGATGCGTCCTTATTTTCAACCCATATTCAGCAGGTGTTTTATCCAAATCTCCCATGCGGTCAAATTCAGCCCGCATTTCTTCCGTAGCCACTGTAATATGCTGATACCATTGGACAAGCTCATTACTCGTAAATAATCTGCACAAATCCAGATATCCTGGACGGTAGCCAAACCATCTGCCCATCTGCATCAATGTGTCGTACATTTTTGACGCACGAAGGAAATACGTAATTGTCAGCCCTTCAAGGGTAAGTCCCCGAGAGAGTTTATTACCTCCAACTGCAATTACAGAAAGTCCGTTTTTATTATCATAATAATCAAGCGGACGGATATTTTTATGTTCAAGTCCATCGACTTTTGTATCGCCGTGTACAGATCTGACTTCTACTTTAGCTACCGCGGGATATAGATGAGATTCTATATCCATCCAGGACATTTCTTTTATGGATGGATCTTTGACCGTTGGATTAGCTATAATATTTTTTGTAACGGGTACAAATTCTTCATTCCATAGATGTTCAAGTTCTCTCAGGAATGCATTATCATTAAATTCTACTAAACGTGCGTAAGTTTTTACCTGTTCTTCTACCAAACGGCCAATTCTGGCCTGCCATTTTATAAACCTTGTTACGTGTATCAACATTGAGTTATGTTCATTTTCCTGACCACGGGCTCTTCTGGCTGCACAGGATAAAAAGAAACATTTTATTGCTTTATGAAGGCTTGGCGGGAGTTCATCAGGTTTCTCATCATCCATTTTATGCCCATCTTTTATATAATTTAAATAGTCATCTACAGGTTCTATTAAATCATTCAATGGATAGGACGGATTGTCATAATCTTCAATCGATTCAATAGTCTCGATACCAAAAATTTTCTCTGGTCCAATGTAGTTAGAAGGAGCTGGTATATTAACAATAAAGTTTTTTGGGAAAATGTCTTTTCCTAAAGATAAAGGTATATTATGTACGTTATAATCAAGTCCTTTGACATCATCATCTGTATATTGTTTAATGAAAATATTTGCATAAGGAGTAGCTGTATAACCAATATAAGCACTTTGTTCAAACAATTTCAACATGGAACGGATACAGGCATTGATTCCTGAAACATAGTTTTTACTGATGTTTATTGATGCATTATCCGCCTCGTCATCAATAACCAGCAAAGGCAGATTTTTGATCTGTTTTTTTCCATCTTCCATCGTTTCTGCTCTGCTTGCCAGCCAACCCAACAGATTTTTCATAACAGAAGCATTTTTCTTGATGACGAGTACTATCGGATCATTACTACGAATATTAATACCTGACGTTTCGGAAGCTTTTCGATTAAAATCTCCATTAATTTCATTGGTGGTCAGTGAATGCGCTACCAGATTAGGATCAATCTTACCTACACCGATTCTGTTTGTGGTTTGAGTTATGCTTCGGGCTTGTTGGGTATCAAATCCCAGAAAGCCTTCATCAATGCGCAGCTGAGTCTGGGAACGTAAACTATTGTGAATCCCTGCTAATACAATAATCAGTTTATATCCTGCGTCTGCAGCCTTACATATCAATCCGATATAGTTCCCGGTTTTCCCTGATTGTACATGACCGACAATTAATCCTCTTTTATCAAAAGGAATATTGCTTCCTGGTCGAATCAACCTGTCAAGAATATCATCTGTCAGGTTATCCATTTTATTCAGTGTGTCCGGCGCATAGTTCCGTTGTTCCAGTAACATTCTATAACGATTCCAGAATTTCCATTCTATTTCTGCTTTGGCATTTTTTATCCAAGGAATTCTTTTTTTATCTTCCTCTGCATCCAATATGCGATACTGATCAGAAAATACCGCATATCGTACTTCAAGTTCTTCACGAAGAGTTGACAGTTCAGGTTCAGAAAGAGAGAATAGCTTGTTGACATTCTCTACCGTGGTTTTTATTAAATCGGCATTCATACTTTCGGTTGCCCCTGAAAGCATTGTTACACACACATTTTTTGCCTGTTCGTATTTAGTCATAGACATTCAATTAATTCCGGATATTCATTAAATGGCTCAATAAGTAATAACCTGTTTTTTGCCTGTTCCGGTGTGTTAGTATTCAATAATGAATTATATACTGCTTTCAGCAATTCTTTCAGTTCACTGGAAGCTGCTACTCTTTCAAATGGTCTGAAAAATGAATCCGGGTTTTCGGATTCATTAATAACTATCAATGGAACTGGTAATGTTTCTTCCAACAATCTGATGAGCGGTTTTACAGCTTTCAGATCCATTGATACAATAAGAGGATGAGTCTGATTTATTTCGTAATAGCGCTTTCCATCCCTTTGTTTTTCTATCCATACGGGCTGAAAATGCTGCGTTGTGGCATTCCGTTGAACAACTTTACCTCTGTGCCTATAAACCTCAACAGCCTGAGCTCTTACAAGGGACGCATAAGCTTTTAGATTGTCTTTTAGCCCGAAAGGGGCTCTTGCGACTGATTTTTTAATATCAATCTGCCATTCTCCATCCAGGCTATTCGGTAGGTCAATCATTATTCTTGCCAGTTTGAAGTGTTCTTCTTTTCTGAACAATCCTAACCATTCTCCGCTAACCAGCATTCGTTCATTTCGGTATACATAAAATCCCTGTTGTGCATTCCAACCTTTAACGCCTTCCGCGTTCCTGAATTCTTCCGGTGCAAGTTTGGATTTATGAGGTAAAACAAAGCCCCGGACTTTAATTTTTCCATTATGTAGTGGTTCTTCAGGAAAATTCTGTGTTGCTGTATGCTGTATAAGAAAAGGATTCCACGCTTCAACTTCCCTGCCACTGAAAAATATTCTTGTTTTATTGCCTTCAATATAACGATGAAAAACAGTTGCGATATGTTTTTTGATACGTTCCATCGTTTGCAAAAATTTGTCGTAAGCTCTTTTATCGTCTTTAGCTATACCCTTCAACAAATGATCTATATCCTGCCAGATGACAATCGTTCCGGAAGTTAAATTCTGCATTTGTTCGTTCCAGTTTCCATCAGGTAATAATGCGATCAGTTTCCACTCTTTTGCATAATGATAAACATAATCCAGATCCCATGTCCAGAAAACAGGTTCTTTTGATTTCTTTTTAGAAACGACTGTGTATTTCCTGCACTGTGAAAATGAGGCGGTTTTTAATCCCAAGCCAAAACGACCAAGATCTTTTATATGCCGTTCTTCATTCGGATCTCTAGAACCCGGACGCATCGCGTTAATCAATTCATCATTCGTCATACCACAACCATCATCTTTTATTGAAAATGTGGTGTCTGCCCCTTTCCAGTCAAAATCTATCCATATATTTTTCGCCTCAGCTGATATCGAATTGTCTAGTATGTCCGCAACAGCTGCTTCCATACTATAACCTACAGCTCTGAACGACTCAAGCATATTAACTGCAATTGGTGCAGCATCAGCGGTTGGATATTTTGAGTAATCGGAAGTGGTCATCTGTTATTTAGGTTAGGTTTTTACCAAGTACTTAATATTCATTGTTAAATTCTTCTCTTAATATCGCTGCAACAGCTTCAGTTTCCAATAGAGTAGTTCCTGTTGTTTGTATAACAAGGCCTAGCCCCTGATCTGTTCCTGTAAGTACCAGTTCAACTCTTCCATCGGGATAACAAGATTTTACAAAGTCGTTATTATGAGGATTAAAGGGTAACGAATTTATCACCCTTGTGACATAGGGTGATCTAATCAGCTTTTTGGAGAACTTTAATAGCAAATCTTTACCATGGTCATCTCTCAGACTGATTGCCTTTTGTTGTATCTGCAAATCAGTGACAGCTAATTTTATCCCCAATCTTGAAATAATCCAATCCTTGTGCTGTTCTATATGAGATATCTGACTTGCGTGCCTGACTTTAATATTCTGATCCTCACTATCTGCTTCCGAAAACCTGATATCAATTTCATGTGAATTCCATTTTTCAGCTGAACAAAGGCTAACGGCTATAGTCTTGTAGAGGTAGGCAACTGCCAATCCTTCTACGGAAGTATTTTTTTCTTCATTCAGAAAACCATAAGATGAAATAAAACGCTCTTCAGTTGATGTGTCTCCGTCTTCAATATAAGGGTGCCTGACAATGCTTAGTAGCAAATCTTTGTAAGTTCTTGTTACAGATGGGTCACTTAGCCAATCTCTGACACAATAGTTCTCTGCCAGATATTGCTCATAAAAATCAGTTCTGATTGCTAATCTTGACATCCCGGACTCCCTGCCTTTTTTACATACCTGAAGCAGATTATTAATTCCTTTTTTACCTGCATGAATATCAGTAGCAACGTTGCCAAAACACAGTTCATTAAAAATGAAATCCATAAAGTGTTTATATTAATTTAAAAAGCTGAGAACTCCATTCATCTAATAACCCTTTAGGATATTCACTTAATTCCCCATTCTTGTCAATGTTTATAGTAGTAATCGCAGATTCGTGTTCAGCTTTCCCATTGGATACTCTGTCAAAATAGTAGATTGCCGCTTCTGAATGTAGAAGCTTAGTTTCTTTTATAGCTACTCTTATTCCATTAAGGATATGATCACTATGTGTCTCGACAAATATCTGGCAATCATTCGCTGTAGATAGTGCAATGAGCTCACCGATTTTTGCCTGCCCTTGTGGATGAATATGTGATTCTGGATTTTCAATAATTGTAATTTTGTCTGGAGCTATAGTGAGCAAAGCCACAACTACCGGTAGGGCATAGGTGATACCAAAACCAACATTAATTGGTTTGTATTCATTGGTATATCCGTTCTCAGCTTCATATTGAAAGCCGAGACGAATAGAATCCACGCCCTTAATGTCTTCTACAATTACTTTGACTCCGGGACTTATTTCGTTTAACCATGCTTCTACGTTATGAAGCAATCGATTCGATTTGGCTTTAGGGTGGATCAGATTGGCATATTGTATTGGCTCCAATCCATACTCTGAGAGATAATGAACAGCATATTCTCCGTGCTTACCTATCTGCCGGTTATGAACTACTTCAAACTCTGACTTTTTATATGTATTAAGAGGAACAATATGCTCTGTATTTAGGTATTGGAAGTTCCTATTGAAGAGACTAAATTTTGATAGTTGATCTGTGTAAGTACTTTTATTAATAACGGGTAAAATGTCAGAATCTGCTGAATATGTAAAATCCCAGTAATAGGTATGATTAGTAGTGTTGATTTTTATTTTTACAAATTCATCTTTACCGGCAAACTGATTAAAAATGTCTTTACCTGTTCCTAATTCAACGAGATTCCCTTTCAAATTTAAACCGGCTGTCGATAAAATTCCGGACTGTTGAGATTGTCTCAGTAATAGGAGCACCTGAATAATTGAAGATTTGCCAGTACCATTTAGTCCCGTAAACAAACTAAGGGTTCTTAAAGAAAGCTTACTTCTTTTGAACAACTTAAAATTTTCTATTTCTATATCTTTTATCATTGTTGTATTTGTTTTTGGATTAAGTTTTCAATAGCGGTGAATCTTTTTGTTACTCTTTTTCTGTCGCCCGTTCCGGAACTTAAAGAGTCTGAGAAAACAGAATCTTCATTTAATAAGAGAATAAATTCATCCGTCAATTTATCTTTTTGCTCGATGAGTAATTTTAAATCTTCATTTGTAAGTTTAGCGAGAGAGACTGACCAAACCTCAAAAAGAGCTTTATTGATTGGTTTACGATTATCGGCTCGGCTAAATCGCTTACGAAAAGCATCTTCACCAAATAGGCTGTAAGCTCCGTTCATCGCTCCTATGAACTTAGACTTTATTTCTAATCTTTCGCTATCACTTAACTCCTTTAGGGCGGCCATAGATTTATTCATAAAAGTATCTAAGTCCGGTTGGTAGCCTTTATAAGGATTTAAATAAAAAGATAAAAATCTTGTAACAAAATCCCTGTCGAGCATCCTGTGAGTTTTTATAGTATAAGAAGTGGCTCTTTTAAATTCATCCAAATCAGCAAGCTCTTTTACAAAAAGAGCCGGTACTCCCTGATTGATCGCATGTCTAATTTCCTGCGGCTCGAGTATAAGTGCAGTAGTATTAATTCTTTTGAATACATTATATTTTACCTCGTCAGGAGTGCCTGGGTTTATTATATAAACAGTTATTTCTGCTTCATCAATCCGTCTTTGCAGATTACGTGGAAGATCATCGTAGTTACAGCCATTGAATTGATCTAAAAACTCCAGATTCTGAAGTTTCAAAGTTTTGTCGATGACGAAATTCTTAAGAGTGCTTATTCGTTGAAGACCGTCTACAATTAACCACTGATCTTCATCTGTTCCATCAAAATAAAATGCTGGCAATGGAAATCTGATTAAAATTGATTCTATAAGCCTGCTTTGCTTCATAGGATCCCACAAATCACCTTGTCTCTGAAAATCTGTAAAAAGATTTATCTCTTTTCGGGAAATACGTTTGAATATAGAATCTAAGATCAAGGTTTTGCTGGTAATGTCAATCCTCTTCGGATCAAACGGTTTAATGATTTCTGATGATAGTGTATCTTCTTTTTCAACATCCGGATTATGCTGATCGCGAAGTATAGCATTATCTAAATCGCTTTTTGAATCATCATCTAAAAGGTCTTCATCATCATCGTTTGCCAACCGTCCATCCAGCATTTTGATCTTTCTGATAATTTGATCTTTATCAACCGCTTCTGCTTTCTTTCCCTCTTCTGTCAAGGACCAATATGCCCGTCCGGTTCTTTCGAGTAATCCTACTCTTTTTAAATAATTTCTAGACCATGCAAGCCGATAGCCCAGTTTTGTTCTATTGTCTTTGTGTACTTCAAGAATATCTTCAGTAGATAAATCAAGAAGTTCAGAAACTTTATCTTCAATTTCTTTAATATGAGCTTCTCCGCCTAAGCTTTTGAGTGCCTGGAGAGTCGGATTCATCATATCTTCAAATACTGGAACTGGCATAATTAAATTTATTAGTTGTCAAAATCGACGTAACTCTTTACAATGTATATTCTCTTAATAATTTCTTTGCTTTCTTACTCATTCCTACAGCACTGAAAACGTTGAAAACAATCTCTGCTATCTGGTTTGCTAAAAGTGGGGGAACTGCATTACCAACCTGAATAAATTGTGATGTACGGGGGCCACAAAAAAAATAATTATCCGGAAATGTTTGAATTCTTGCAGCTTCCCGCACTGTAAAACTGCGACATTGAGTCGGATCATAATGAATATAGTAATGCCCGTCTTGTGATATATGGCTTGTGATAGTTTTTGAAGGCTTGTTTTTGAGCTGTACCCTGAAGCGATCGGCAAATTTGCGTGTAATACGGCCATCATTACTGTAAACATTTTTATGATCAGGTAATAATGCCAAAGGAAAATCCGATAACTGCGGAGAATACCCCTTGATATTAGCAAAACATGAAATAAAAAAATACCTGTGCAGATCGCTCTCCATATGTCCTCTTGCTGCATGATTGCACACACCCCCGAGTCGATTATCAATGAACCAATCAGCCCGATATTCTGTATTTAATTTCTGATCTGCTATAAATTCTTTCCCGGAACCTTCATCAGGTAGCTTTAATAAAGAAAGGCTTTTTACAATTTCATGTTTTATTTCTGCCTGAATACCTGTTAATATTCCGCGTTTCATTATCCCATTCACAAAATCTTTCCATTTCTCTCCGCTATCATCCCCCCTTGAGGGTTTCCCCCGGAGTTTCGTAAGACCAGACAGTACCTTAGAAATCGCAACCTGCGTTTGTTCCTCTAAAACACCAGGGATAAAACTTATGTCGTTTCGCACGCCTAACAATATTACCCTATGTCTTGTCTGTGGGATACCGTAGTTTTCAGATCTTATAAGAAAGTCTTTCTGCTGGATAATGGGCTCCCCATCAGCACCAAAATCTTTAGGATTTACGACAAGAGAAAATATCTTATATCCCGGGCAAGCGAGCTCCTGTCCATTTCGTTTATAATCTTTTAAATATGCAGTTACCGGATTTGCTAAATCTTTAAGGATTTTAGTAAAGACCGGGCTTTTTTCTGTTGTAGCGGATAAAAGTCCTTTAACGTTTTCCATCACAAATACGGCAGGATTATGGACCGCTAGTATTCGCAAATATTGTTTATATAAGCCAACTCTTTCATCCGTTGACTCATCCAGAATATTTTGCTTTCGTCTCACTCTTCCTACAACTGAATAGGCCTGACACGGTGGGCCGCCTATTAATAGCCAGTTTCGCTCACCATTCAAGGCTTCATATATCTTTTTATCAACCAAGTTGCTTGAAACAGCATCCTTCGACTCCCCAAGTGTAGCCAACCAGGTTTCGTTCGTAGCATGACCAGCTTCTACAGGATATCTTTTATACAGTTCTTCTAAAGAAATATTTCCCTTTACGAATTCGTAATAATCTTTCGGTGCCTTGCTCGGCTCAAATTGCCTAAAAAAACTTCTTAGTGTCAGTGTTTGATGGGCATATCTATCTTTTTCGATTGATAACGCAATTTTGAATACTCTTTTCCCCGCTGGGTTAAGCAATGAACTGAAGCCTTCTCCAAGCCCGCCTGGTCCCGCAAAAATGTCAATTATAGGTATCATGTTAATGTACTATTTTGTGATAAAGGCTATTAAGTGTTTCGTCCAAAGTGTTACTTTTCAATTCGCATTCCCAAACTATAATTACATTCCAGCCATCAGATATCAATTTAAAGACAGCTTTATCATCATTAGCTTTATTGAGGTCAATTTTGTTCTGCCACCATTCCGTTCTGGTTTTTGGAATCACGTAATATTTACAATCCTTATGTCCGTGCCAGAAACACCCATGAATAAATACAGCTGTATTATAGCGCGGAAAAACAATGTCTGGTTTACCTGATAAGCGTTTATCATGTAGACGATATCTCAATCCTTTTGAAAGAAGGAATTTTCTAACCAGGATTTCAGGCTTTGTATCCTTCCCTCTGATCATACTCATGTTGTAGCTTCTTACCTCTTTAGAATGCACATCTGCCATTATATTATTTTATTAAAGAGATTTAAAAGATCATTTTTAACTAGCTCATAATCGGGAAGCTTTTCTGAGATCAACTGATGCCCTAAACTGTTTTTCCAAGCTAACTTTACAGCCCGTTCATTTTTAGGATTTATGAGTTGATTTTTTCCCTCAAATTCAAGCCCCTTAAATTTCATTTTTTCAAAAAAGGCGTCAGTAATTGCTTTCCAATCCAAGTCGTTTACATTGTTTGACAAATACCATATATCATAATAATCCCGTGGAGCGGTATAGGAACGTTGTATCAGTGCCCGGATTTTTTCTGACAATACCTCCTTCAAATCATAGCAAGGAATCTCATTGGTGGCTGTGGTTAGCTTGTCAGAGTAATTGTGATATACCGGACGCATTACTACAGGAAAAATCATTCGCTCATATTGAATAATTTCAATTTTAATGGAAGTTGTCCACCGTTCTGGAGCAGGGGGAGCCTGATCTTTTGCATGATCAGCGCCCCAGAATTTTACGACAGCTGTATAGCCGGTTGGGTTGTCCCGATGTTTTAATTCAGTAAGTTTATCAACATGCAACTGCATCTCTGTCCGGCTACTTACTAAATCTATGATTTGCTGAAGTAATTGTTCGTCAAGTTTGAATTGCGGGTTGAGTGCTATGAAATCAAGATCCTCAGAAAATCTATAGTTTTCCAAGTAACATTTCCGAAGACATGTACCTCCTTTAAATACGAGGCTTTTAGCACATTCTTCCACGGAAAATATTGCATCAATAAAGTGGCCAAGTACCCATTCCTTATCAATGGTACTTCTTGATACTCCACTTGCGGCAGCTTTCTTTTCTATCTCTTTCTTGAGTATCATTAGTATTGCTTATTTGAAATTTCAATCAATTCTTGTCTGTCTATATTGAGGCGTAGTCTCCATTCGGAGACGAATTCTCCCTCTTCTAAGCCTTGAGGATCTAATAAATTGTATTTATTGTTAACTTCCGTTTTCGCAAAATCTACAAAAGAGGCTAACGTTTTGCGCTCAAATAACTCCACTAAAAATCCGATACGCTTTGTGACAGCAATATTTCTGATTGATTTACAGTAAGTAATAAGCTTTGGGGAATCCATTTCTGCCACACTAACAGCTCGGATGAGTTCGGCATAGCCACCTGAATATTGAGGCTGATCAAAGCAATCCACGATTGTTTTTTCAATATCAGTAATTGGATAGCGGAGGCTTCCGTATCCATTCCAAACAATACCAACTCTTTTATAAGCAGCAATTTTGACAAACTTGTATGTTGTCCCTAAAATGTTCTTGTCTTTTTTTTTATTGGTTGTTTGTATAAATACAGTGTTGGCAAATTGTTCGGTTAATCCATGCAGGTTAAGTGCCGACCAATAGGCAATGGCGCTCTCTTCCACTACAAAGGTTCCTATAACAAACTCATCTCTGAAGTTAGGCCGGCAAAATTTTCCTTTTTCGATCCTGGTAAGCAATTCTTTGTGAACCAGATTTTCGAGAATCTCATTTAAATTTTCGAATTTCCGGTTGAGTTGCTTTTCGATATCTGAGAATTTAAATAATTGTATTTCAAAGTCGTCCAGCATTTTTAAGAACTCCAATTGAGTTTTAGTTAGATTTGCAGATATATAAACACTGTCGGCCATATTACCATTTAGGGAGTCAAAAGCCCTAAAAAATGGGTCTTTTGATTCTTTGATTGGTAAATATAATGAGAATAGTTTAATTTTTAGGATTTTATTAAAGATTAAATACACTCAAAAGCAACGATTTGATATAGCGGGCATTCAATGTGTCTTTAAACTTCAATAGAAATGCATATTTCACTCAACAGCGGGCAAACAGTCCTATATATTAGTATGTGCCATTTTCACTCCTGATTCGTCTTTTTACACTATCCGGTTGTTATCCCAGTAAATGCCTAGCAGAACAATCTATAAAGACAATATAACAGGCAATATCTTTAAAACGAACATGGTACGAACAAAGTGTTAAGAATTTTTTTTGCATATAATTTTAAATTACTTGTCTTCTGGCATCCTGACTCAGCTACGATATTGGATATTCCGGAGCATGTTGACCCCTCCAAAGCGGTTAGGATAGCGGATAGCGATGCTGCTTAAATCAACAGAAACGCCTGCCATTCCGGCGGATACTGACCCCCTCTGAGAGATAGGCGCAATGCGTACCGGAGCATGTTGCCCCCCTGATATTGACTTAAAGGGGATACCGTACCGGAGCATACTGACCCCTCTAATTCTGGTTTTGGTTATACTTAGTGATCAATTTATTACAAAAGAAGATCACTGATGGCCGGAAAACCAAGACCCATGAGTCAGATAAAACAACTATTACGCTTACACACCCAGGGCTATTCTATTAAGGCCATCGCACGAACGCTGAACATCAGCAAGAACACGGTGAAGTCTTATCTTGCCAAGCTTCAGTCTGCTGCCCTGGACCCACAGGAACTGCTTCAGTTGGAGGATCCTGTCCTGGAAACCCGGTTCCATTCCGGTAATCCTGCTTATAAGGATCCACGTTATATTCATTTCAAAGGAAAACTGGAATATCTCTCCAAAGAGCTTAAAAAAATAGGGATGACTAAAAAACTGCTGTGGGATGAATACATTCTGGGTTTTCCCCAGGGGTATGCCTACTCCCAGTTCTGCTTTCATCTGCATCAGCAGCTTGTTGCCCGTAAGCCGACCTCTGTATTAAGCCATGAGCCTGCCGATAAGCTGTTCGTCGACTTCGCCGGCAAACAGATCAGTTATACAGACCGCCAGACCGGGGAAATTATCAGTTGCCAGTTGTTTGTAGCCTGTCTTCCTTTTTCTGATTATGCTTTTGCTATGGCTGTACCCTCTCAGCGAATCGGTGACTTTCTGTATGCCCTTTCCTGCTGCCTGAAAGAATTGGGCGGGGTACCCCGGGTACTGGTACCCGATAACCTTAAGTCTGCTATCGTCAAGGCAGACCGGTATGAGCCGGAGGTCAACCGGAGCCTGGAAGACTTTGCCAATCATTATCAGATGTCGGTCGTGCCTGCAAGACCGGGCCGTCCCCGCGATAAAAGTCTGGTTGAGAACCAGGTAAAGCTGCTCTATACCAGAGTGTATGCCCGGCTGCGCAACCGGCAGTTCTTCGATCTGGCTTCTCTAAATCAGGCCATCAGCGAAAAAGTACGCGAGCATAACCAGACCCGCATGCAGCGTAAGGACTACTGCAGGGAAGAACGCTTCCTGGCCGCTGAAAAGCCGTTACTCTCTGAGCTGCCCCAGCAGGACTTTGAACTAAAACACTATTGTGAACCCAAGGTAGCCAGTAACGGGCATGTCAGTGTTCAGAAACACTTTTACAGTGTTCCCTACACGCTGATTGGTTCCAAAGTAAAGGTGATCTATACCCGCAGTATGGTCTCTATCTATGCTGAAGGGAAACAGGTGGCTGTCCATATCAGAAGCTACAGCGGGGGATATACTTCGGTAAAGGAACATCTGAGTTCTGCTAATCAGGCCTGGCTGAACCGCAGTCCGGAATATTACCTGGAGCGGGCCCGTTATAAGTCGGAAGATCTCTACCGCCTCCTTGAGATCATCTTTCAGCAGGACCGTTATCCAGAGCAGTTGTACCGCACCTGCGACGGCCTGTTCCGTTTACACCGGAATACCGAGGCAGAAAAGTTCACCCGTGTTTGCCGGATCGCTGTGCAGCACCGGATCTGCTCCTATAAGGCCATCCAGAAAATACTGGAGAACAACATGACGCTCTATCTGCAGGAGGAGAGCATTGAACATCCGCTTCCTGCCCATAACAATATCAGAGGAAAAGAATACTATATACAATCCACTATTCACTTTTAATATGCAAATCGAAACACAACTCAAAGAGCTGCGCCTGCATGGAATGTGCCGCAGTTGGCAGGTACTGCTGGAGACCCGCCGCCATCACGAACTGAACCTCTCAGAGGGCCTACAATTGCTGCTGCAGGCCGAACAGGAACAGCGCAGCGGAAAACGCTTTGACCGTCTGCTTAAAAATGCTGGCTTCCGCTACCGGGCTTCTGTGGAAGAACTGAACATGGATGCCTCCAGGGGGATTGACCGTTCACTCATTACGGACCTTGCCATGGGAACTTATCTCTCCAGTGGAGATGCCGTTCTGATCAGCGGGGCCTCAGGTGCCGGTAAAAGCTTTCTGGCTTCTGCCCTGGGGCACCAGGCTTGTGCACAGGGATATAAAGTGGCTTATTATAACCTGCAGAAGTTACTGCTGCGCACGAAGATGAGCCGGATTGATGGGAGCATCTATAAGTTTATGGAAAAGCTTTCGCGCACGGAACTGCTCATTCTGGACGACTTCGGACTCACTCACCTGGAACAGCAGCAACGCATGGATCTGATGGAAATCATAGAAGACCGTCATGGCCGCAAATCTACTATCATCGCCAGCCAGCTGCCGGTGGCAAGCTGGTATGATGTGATCGGTGAAGAAACGATTGCTGATGCCATACTCGACCGGCTGGTACATACCGCTTACAGAATTGAACTTAAAGGTGAAAGTCTAAGAAAAAAAAGGTAAAATTGTCAGGCCTTCAGAATCTATGGGCCAAAACCAAATTAGGGGGTCAGTATGCCCGGTACGGGGTCAGCATCTCCGGAATCTCCACGATATTACCAAATATCATTATCCATGCTCTGGATCGGCTTCGGACCCTGTTCTGAAACTGTTCAGAGTGGGAGGCGCCACATTCTTGTGCACCTCGTATCGCCCTCATGTGTTGTTTGATGTTTTTATCGAAGCGGCATACAAGGAGGTGAAGTGTTAGCCAAAACTCTTACATTCCTATTTTCCGGTGATATCTATTTCTGTTTTTTCAATAATAATACGGCTCCAACTTAAACATAGCTTAAATGAGCAGATTTTTTATTTAACAAGATGGTCGCAGATTAATTGTAATATTATTACTGTGCACTGCTGCATGGCAATTTCTGCAAAGTGCTTGTAAATCCTCTAGAGGTTCATTATAAAGATTCTTATACGTTAAATGGTGTACGTCTAGGGCCGGTTCAATTCTGCATCGTTGACATAAATGATGATCTCGATTAAGAACCAGTGTTCTTTTTTCTTTCCATTCGGGAGAGTTCAGATAAGTGTAATATTTGTAAGCTGTCGTGTTTTTATAATTGTTATGCCATAGACTTTGGTAAATCATGTTATCTTCTTCATTTCTTTCTAACTTCCACTGTTCAAATCTATCCTGACTAAATTCGTAGCGAATTTGCTCCAGAAAATCTTTTGATTTTAAATGTTTCTTTTTATCAGCACCGCCGCAATTTAAACATTGATGGTATAGGGAATACCTGTCATGGTCGTAATGAAGAATGACAACAATGAGAATGGCTTACGGCAGCAGTCGACAATCCTCTTATGGTACGAATGATTACAATCTAAGCATTCATAAATATCGTGATAAGGATAATTCCCGTCGACCTTTATCTTGCTGCTTCCGCATTTTTTACAATTATAATTCAAGAGCATCGTCGTCAATATAGGTTATCAAAAGTAATTAACCAGTCCTTTAAACTCAGTTTGGTCTTTTATATTTATAAAGTGATACAGTAACAACTCTTGATTATTAAAGCTTGTTTTATGCGCTGATAATTGAAAGTTGAGGGTTTTAAGCGACGACTTTACATTGTATATGTTAAAATTGAAGCTTTGAAATACCTGATGCAAGTACAAGCAGCCAATCTTTGCTCCTTGTATAAGTTGGCAGGAATCATGTTTTTTAAAAAATCTACATCCGATACCGGCGAGTTTTGGAGTTTTTCAAAACTATATAGACGTAATTGAAGGGATACGGAGTCGTATATCTATTGAACCCGATAGCGTCACTTCAAGTCGTCCAGAAGCATTCTTAACTCATTGAATTCTTCTTTATCCGCTATATCAATTTTATTCAAAGTAGCGAGCTTGATTTTATCTCGGATGATTTTTAGACGATGCAGCATCGGAAGTATCATTCCATTCCCGTGGTTAACAAATTTATGCAAATCCTCTATTGATGAAGGTAGCTTATAACCCTTATCGCGTCCAGTACTGCTGCTTACAACAATTACGCCAGAATCTCGGATTTTACCTATAACCTTAGTTCGGAACGTATGCTCGGTTAAGGTCTCGGTCCTTCCCACATTCAGATGCCTGATCAATTCACCGGTTGTAATATATTTGTCGACGCCGTAATTATTAAAGTATAGTAGAAGCAATTTCACACAGTTGACCTTATCTGTATCTTCCTGACCTTCCACCTTTTGATTATTTAAGAACAAATTTGCGCTATTGAATGCTGCTGTTGCTATTTCCGAATTAAAATTCTTTTCTTCTTTAGCTGCTTCAGCGTAATAGGTTTGGTGATCTGGGGGAAACTGGTTTAGGCTAGTAATTTTGGGTTTTAGTAACCGTAGAAACTCACTAGATTCATCCGTTCGTTTTGTGTCGTCGAAACAGCGAGCTAAGGTGCCGGCAATAAAGTCAGCAAGCTGGATCATGGAATTATCGTGGCTCACTCCAAAGTTGAAATCACTGCCGGAAAACAGGGTAGGCATATGCTGTCTTTGAACATATTTTTTGAACTCTCGCATAAAATCATTTTCCCCATGCTCGTCGACAACCAGATCTAGGCTGGGAAAGGTGCGGAACAATTCTCTATAAACGAGTCCATTTAGAAACTTGTAAAAAGAGGCTTTGTATTTAAAACCTTCCCCTTCCAACTTTCGCTTATCCACGATAACGGCGTAAATGGAAAAATCAATTTGACAAATATCTTGTAGTATCCTTATCCGGCGGGCGTGATTATTGGCGACTTTCTTCGACTTAATCTCGCCTTTTTGAAAATGCTTACTGCGAATTTGCTCAATTTGCTCGCTGCTTTCAGACAACTTATCCTTTCGTAATATAACACTGGCGACAATAAAATGACTTCCCTGAGAGTCGAATTCAAAGGAATTGTTCCCGTATTCATCGGCGAAAGCTACAATGGTACTCATGTTTTTTTTTTACAGTAAATATACAGTATCAGTTATTACTTTTGAATCGGACGAGTAGTAATAGCAAATGCTAGATAAGCTACGATAGAGTTAAGATCGGTTGTTCTGGTGTTCGGCTATATGGATTGATTAAAAAATTTAAATAACGAATGCTGTATTAATCTAGTTCGTGTATTATTCCGTTCCTTATTGTACTCCTGTATATTTGCACTAGACTCCCAAATAAGCTTTTTTCTGTATAAAGCAGGTCTAAAGAGTCGAGAGATATGAAGTAAAATCCGGCTACTGCTCTCACCGCTACACCACAGGACTTTGAACGGAAGCGCTCTCATGAGCCCTGGTAGCCGGCAACGAGCGTGTTAGCGACCAGAAATACATTTACAGCGTTTCCTGTGCGTTGATTGGTTTTACAGAAAAAGAGCTCTATAGCACCAGTACGGTATACACTTAATAATCTAATAACTCCTTTTTGGGAACATCCAAGCCCTTTGCCAATTCAAGAATAGTTGAAAGCTGAACGTTAAAGTGCCCATTTTCAATTTTTGATATATTGCTATCATCCAAATCGCACCTAGATGCTAATAACCGTAAACTAATACCTTTACTTTTTCGAAGTTTTTGAAGATGCTCGCCAAATTCTTTCTGAATTTCGGGATATTCTCTTTTTGCCATATGCTTCAATGTATGAAGCGGTCAAATTGGAACGATATTTTTAAAAAAATGCGGTTGTTTATTACCGCATTTTTTAATTTTATTCATATATTTGATTTTATAAAGGAAATTGACAATAGCGATTGTCGAATAGTGACACTTCGATATAAATAGAGGTGCCCACTTACGAACTTCGTCCGTGCAAATGTGGAATTTGAATCCGAGGATAATAAGTGAGACCCGCATGTATAATAGCTAAGCTATATAGCCTGGGAACAGATTATCGTTTTATCAGAACAATTAAAGGTCGTTCCTCGTCGATACGGATGCACTTGCAGAACGCGAATTGTCCAGATAACCTTTATAACGCATTCCGGCTGTTTGGGTCGAGAATCTTATTTGATTTGTTAATCCTTAACATTGAATAGTGAAACTATTAACTAACAGAAACAAAAAACGTTTTCAGGTCCAAGAAGCTTTAATAAACTTCTTTCTTAATTGTTCTAGCAAAAGAAGTAGGAACCTTTTATTGTTCTGGTTGAAAGGCACCGTTATAGGAAATTATTCCACTCAGCCTAACAAAGAACGAGGCAGTCTAAATAGTTCTTATAAAGAATTATCTCATTTCATAGATGCTGCTTGGTTCGTTAATGAGCAGCAAAATCATTCTTTCTGATATATTGAACGAGCCCTTTATGCTTAGTCGCCCCGCCCTTCATTGGGATCTGCTCATAAGCCCCCCTGAATAATCTGCAGCTCTCCAACGTCAGCAGTAAAACTACGTTTCGCCCCTGCGAAATTTCCTTAGTCGTTAAATAATTAACCCGGATTAATCACGTTAAAATATGCTCAAAAATAGAGTAGAGGGAGGGCTATGCCCTAAGGTGATGGCAGAAAACAAACCCCTGACCGGCCTGGCCGTCGTATTGATATACCTCCTTCTCATCCTTCTTCTTTCCCTGTCGGCCATCATCTCCTCGTACGCTCAAACGCAACCGAAGGCTCTTGAGATCGGGGATACCATCCCCGATATTACCATCACCAGGCTTCACAACTATACGTCGCCGTCTGTAAATACAGCTGATTTTCGCGGCAAACTCCTGATCATCGACTTCTGGGCCACCTGGTGCACAGCCTGCATTGTGAACTTTCCGAAGATGGATTCGCTGCAAAAGGCTTTCGGCAGTAAACTCCAGGTGCTGCTGGTTACCCGGGAGGGAGCAGGCAAGGTGCTGCCTTTTTGGGAAAGGTACAACAAGAACCGGGGGCAGGCCTTGGGGCTGCCCACCGTGCTGAACGATACGGTGCTGAACGATCTTTTTCCGCACCGCTTTATTCCTCATTATGTATGGATAGGGGCCGACGGCATTGTTAAAGCCATTACCGGCCCCGAAAAGGTGAACGCCGCTAATATCGCAGCTTTCACGGGCGGAACCAACAGGCAACTGCAACAGAAGAAGGATCTTGATCCGGAGAAACCGTTGTTCCTTTCGGACGACTTGCCCGCGGCATCGCTGGTGCACCATTCCATCCTGCTGCGGGGCCGCTATGAGGGCCTGTCCAGCGGTAACCACCAGCGCCATACCGAAAACTATACCGGCCTTGCGGTCACCAATGCTTCGCTGCTGTGGCTTTACCAAACAGCGGCAATCATGCTGTTCCGCCAAAGGGGTGAGTCGTTTAACGACCGCCGCATGATTATCCGCAGCAGGCTGCAGGTGGCTTCGGCGACTCCCGACAGCCTCTATACCTACGAGATCCTGGTACCGCCGCAGCAGCAGGAACAAATGTATCCGTACATGCTTGCGGACCTCAACCGCTATTCGCCCGTGAAGGGCCGCGTCGAGCGCCTCAAAGTAAAATGCCTGGTGCTGCGTCGCAGCGGCAGGAAAGACCTGCTGAAAAGCAAAGGAGGCAAGCCGGAAAACAGGCTCTACAACAAAACAGACCCTTATATGCAAAATACTTCTTTAGCCAGCCTGCTGGTGAGACTGAACAGCCTGAACAAGCTGCAGCTCCCGGTGGTGGACGAAACGGGCTATACGGGCAATGCCGACCTGCGCTTTCAGGCCTCCTTTGATGATCTCCTGGCGTTGCGCAGAAACCTGCAGGCTTATGGCCTTGAGCTAAAAGAGGCCAGCCGTGTGCTGCCCATGCTGGTGATCTCTGATAAAAACGAAAATCTTTAACCCTCTTTTTTGATGAAACACGCTTTATTTATCTTTCTTCTGTTCAGCTTTCCGGGCGCAATGCTTGCCCAGTCGCAACTTACCGGCAGGGTGCTGTCGACAAAGGATAGAAGTCCCCTAACCGGGGCTACCATTCGTGTAAAGAACAGTAAAGCCGGTACTTCTACCGGCCGCGATGGCAGCTTCTCGCTGACGCTGCCCTCATCTAAAGCCGATCTGATTATTTCCTATGTCGGCTTCGAACCTTTGGAGCTGTCGGTTACGCTGCCGCTAAAGAGTCCGCTCGAGATCTTTCTCCGCGAATCGGCTGCCGGCCTGCAGGAAGTGATGGTCTCTACCGGCTACCAGAGCCTTCCCCGCGAGCGTTCTACCGGCTCTTTCAGCCAGGTGGACAACCGCAGGTTTAACCAGCAGGTGAGCACCGATGTGATCAGCCGCCTCGAAGCAGTAGCGGGTGGCTTGTCGGTTGGGCGTACCAATAACTCGGGATTGATGGTGCGGGGGCTGAGCACCATCCAGGGCGTAAAAGGCCCGCTGATTGTGCTGGATAACTTTCCCTACGAGGGTAACATCGACAATATCAACCCCAACGACGTCGAGAATATTACCATCCTGAAAGATGCCGCAGCGGCTTCCATCTGGGGAAGCAGGGCAGGGAACGGGGTGATTGTAATTACCACCAAAAAGGGGAGGCTGAACCAGCCGCTTGCCATCGAGCTGAACTCGAACGTCACCGTCAGCGGCAAACCGGACCTTTCGTACCTCCGGCCAATGTCGTCATCGGATTTTATCGACGTGGAGCGGATGCTCTACGAAAAGGGCTATTATAACGATAAGTTCGCCTCGGCAAGGAAACCTGCCGTAAGTCCTGTGGTGGAACTGCTGGACCAGGCGGATAAAACGATTACACAGGAGGAAGCCGATGCACTGATCGATGAATGGCGTAAGCTCGACGTGCGCGACGATTACGACCGCTACCTGTACCGCCTGACGGTTAACCAGCAGTACTCCTTAAGTATGCACGGCGGCTCAGACGCGATGGCCTGGAACCTCTCGGGCGGCTATGACCGTAACATCAGTAACCTCGATGCTGCGAACAACCGGCTGAACCTCAATTTTAACCAAAGCCTGCAGCTCACCAGCAACCTGCAGCTGAGCTCGGGTATCTATTATACCAAAACGGAAAACGAAAGCGGCAGGCCGGGCTATGGCGAGATCTACTCGGTAAGCTCCTATCTCTACCCTTATGCCCGGCTGGCCGACGAAGGGGGCAACGCCCTGGCTGTACCGCGCGGATACCGCTCTTCGTATACGGATACCGCAGGGCAGGGCAAGCTGCTCAACTGGCAGTACTATCCCCTGGAGGATTACAAGCACAGCGGCACGAAATCGGACCTGCAGGATGTGCTGCTGAACTTCGGCCTCAATTACCGCCTGCTGAAAGGCCTGAACGCTGATCTGAAATACCAGTACGAACAGCAGCAGAGCTCTGCAAGGCGCTTGTATGATGAGAACAGCTACTTCGCCCGCGACCTGGTGAACGCCTTTACGCAGCTTTCCTCCACCGGAGCGCTCATACACCCGGTGCCGCCCGGCGGCGTGCTTGACCTTTCGGAATCGCTGCTGAAATCAAACAGCCTTCGCGGCCAGCTCAACTATAACCGGAGCTTCGGGAAGCATGCCGTCGCTGCGCTGGCAGGAGGGGAGCTGCGCAGCCTGCGCACTACCGGAAACGCAGAGCGCAGCTACGGCTACAATCCAGACCTGCTTACCTTCGGGAATGTGGATTATACGCGAACGTACCCTTCGATTGTAGACGGCACCGAGTCGTTTATCCCCAATGCCGACTCCTTCGACCACCTTCTCAACCGCTTTGTATCGCTGTACGGCAATGCGGCTTATACCTACGATGGGAAATATACGGTATCAGGCAGCACCCGGAAAGATGCTTCTAACCTGTTTGGCGTGAATACCAACGACCGCTGGAACCCGCTGTGGTCGGCGGGCCTGAGCTGGGATGTGTCGCGCGAAAGCTTTTACCGCTTCCCCCTGCTGCGCTACCTCAAGCTGCGGGCCACCTATGGCTTCAGCGGGAATGTGAATAATGCGCTGGCTGCTGTTACTACTGTCCAGTACTTTGGCACCAACCCCTACCTGTTTACGCCGTATACCTTGTTCAGCAACTATGCCAACCCCGAACTGAAGTGGGAGACTTCGCGCATGCTGAACCTGGGCGCCGACTTCCAGCTGAAAGACAACCGCCTGAGCGGAAGCATTGAATATTACCGCAAGAAGGGGACCGACCTGTTCGGCCGTGCCCTGATTGATTATACCAGCGGCATCGGCAGCTATATCACCAAAAACGTGGCTTCCATGAAAGGGAAGGGGCTGGATATTGAGTTAAACAGCATCAACACCACGGGCGCACTGGAGTGGAGCACCAACCTGAACTTTAGCAGCTACAGCGACGAGGTGACGGATTTTTACGTGTTCTCGAGGCAGGGCAGCAACTTCGTGGGCAGCAGCAGCCGCATTGCCGGGATTGTGGGGAAACCGGTGTACTCGGTGTTTTCCTACCGCTGGGGAGGGCTCGACCCGCAGACCGGCGATCCGCAGGGCTATGTGAACGGCGAACTCTCTAAAGATTATTCGGCCCTGAATGGCAGCGGTACTACGGTAGACGACCTGGTGTACCACGGACCTTCCATGCCCCGCTTCTATGGCTCGCTGGGCAATACCTTCAGCTACCGGAACTTTTCGCTCACCGCCCGCCTGCTGTATAAGTTCGGCTATTACTTTGTGCGCGGCTCCCTGAGCTACTCCGACCTGTACAGCAATGGCAACGGCCATGCCGACTATGCCCTGCGCTGGCAGAAACCCGGCGATGAACAGGTTACTGATGTGCCTTCGCAGGTATATCCCGCAGCGGCTAACCGCGACCAGTTCTATGCCGGATCGGAGGTGCTGGTGGAGAAAGGTGATCATATCCGGCTGCAGTATGTCAGTTTAAGCTACGACATCAAAAAGCAGAACGTCCGCAGTCTGCCTTTCCGCTCGCTGCGGCTCTTTATGAATGTTAACAACGCCGGGATCCTCTGGCGGGCTAATAAACAGCATCTCGATCCGGAGTACGCGGCCTTCCGGAATACGCTGCCGCCTTCACTGAGCTTCGCCCTGGGCCTCAGGGCAACGGTTAAATAAATGTTCTCAAATAAAATACAGCATGAATATGAAATATATAAAGTTCTTACCCCAAACGCTGCTCTGCATGGCAGCGGCAATCGCCATCTCACTTCCGGCCTGCGACAGCTTCCTGGATGAAAAACCCGACAAGAAGCTGGTGGTACCGTCGTCCCTGGCCGACCTGCAGGCTATGCTGGATAACTACAATACCATGAGCAGCAATACCCCTGCCTCGGGCGAGGTGAGCACGGATGATTATTACTTAACGGATGCCGACTGGGCAGCACGGAGCGAAACCGACCGCCGCAAGTACCTCTGGGAAAAAGATAACCTTTTCCCGACGGGCGATAACGGCAACGACTGGTCGTATAGCTATAGCTCGACCTTTACCTGCAATACGGTACTGAACCTGATCGGTGACATGGAGCGGAATGCCGCCAATGCTGACGTCTGGGACGATATCAAAGGACAGGCCCTGTTTTTCAGGGGTATGAATTACCTCAGCGCTGCTTTTATCTGGTGCATGGCTTACCAGGAGGGATCGCCTGATCCGGGTCTTCCCATTCGCCTTGACCCTGATTTTAATCTTCCTTCCCTGAGGTCCTCGCTGGAGGAAACCTACGCGCAGGTGATCAAAGATGCAAGGGCATCGCTTCCCTTACTGCCCTTAAAATCAGTGAATGCGCTGCGGCCCTCTAAAGCGGCGGCCTACGCCTTGCTGGCGCGCACTTACCTCTCCATGCGTCGCTATCCCGAGGCGGGGCTCTATGCCGATTCGTGCCTGCAGCTGTCGGGCACGCTGCTGGATTTTAACACGCTGAATGCTTCGGCTTCCTACCCGGTTAAATTTCTCAATGCCGAGGTGATCCTCGAACGGTCGGGGGTAGCCACTCCGCTCAACCCTTCGCGGGCGAAGATCGACAGCAGCCTGTACCTGTTGTACCGGGATGGCGACCTGCGCAAAACGGTGTTCTTTAAACGCAACAGCAACGGAACGTATGCTTTTAAGGGCTCATTCGAAGGCTCGCAGGCGCTGTTTACAGGCTTTGCCGCCGGCGAAATGTACTTGATCCGGGCAGAAGCCGCTGCCCGCCAGGGGGATCCGCAGGCTGCGATGGCCAGCCTGAACACGCTGCTGGCCAAACGATGGAACAAGAACAGCTTTGTGCCGCTCAGCGCTGCGGGCAGCGGGGAGGCCCTGCAGCTTATCCTGCTGGAAAGACGTAAGGAACTTGTGATGAGGGGACTGCGCTGGATGGACATCAAGCGCCTGAACAGGGAGGGCGCCGGCATTTCGCTGCAGCGCAAAATAAACGGGCAGCTGTATACGCTCCCCGCGGGCGACCCCCGCTTCGCCCTGCCCATTCCCGAAGATGTGATTGCCCTGTCGGGCATGCCGCAGAACCCGCGTTAAACAAAGCGGGGCTGCCAGGAAATACCCGGCAGCCCCGCTGTATTAAAGCCCTGGCAATATCGGCCGGCTTATTCGGAACGCTTGCTGCTTGCAATGGCCAGGATATCGTTCACGCTCTTACCGGCCATATACGAATCGAGCTGAGCCTGCGTGGTGATATTATCGGGCACCGTGATTTCGCAGGGCAGGTCGCCGGTATTGCCGCAGTCCTCTGCCGGTGTTCCGTTCAGGGTGTATTGGCTGGCCTGTAAAACTTCCGACTGGCTGTCGCCGTTGAAGGTCCACCGTTGTACTCTTTTTTCGGCTTTAAATGCAATAGTAAACAGTACGAGCAGTACGCCCATCACAAGGGCGCCGGCTTTTAAAAATGAAGTTTTCATATCGGTTGAATTTTTTTTATTTTGTTACACATTTAGTTTTGAGGCAGATAGATGCCTTTTATAATCGTTGCGGAAGAGTGGCCGGTCTAAGGTTGCTCTTTCCTGTTTTTATACGTCAGGCAGGAGCCCTGCCGGAATACAGCAAAATGATAGCCCATGTTCTTTTTCATAACATCCCGATGTTTCTATACAAAAGAAACGGGTCGGCCTGTCAGAATATGTCAGTCTTCAGGAAATTGGATTTTTTTTCAAAATATTGTTAGTGGCCGTCTTTCAAGAAATATTCAATCTCGGGGTGCTGGCTTTTATCGGCCAGGAAATACTTCTTCTGGGCGCGGCTCCATTTTATTTGGTATCCCTGGTTTTTCAGGCTTTCGATGATCCTGAAAATAGTCCGTTCACTGCAGCTGAATTTTCTGGCTGCCTCGCGGGCTTCAAATAGTCTTTCTTTGTAAATCAGATAAAGCAGATACTTTTTCTTTTCTTCATATTCCCTGTAATTCATCTAATAAAAGTTTAGTTCATAAGGCGAGTTTCTGTCGTTTTCAAAGCCGGAACTTTGATTTTTACAAATAAAACAGCTTGGCCTGTCAAAATATGGCAGTTTACAAAAGGGCGCTTTCCGCCAGCTCTTCTTCTTCCTGGTTAAGTTGTTTTCTGATCAAAGTAAGGGTATTTTAAGATGCCGGATCCAGACAGTTTTCGTAAAATTTAAATGACAGTTAGGTTTAAGTTGGGAATTTGCCAAATTAACTAAGATATTGCCACCCTGCCTCGTAAAAACCTGTCTTCGGGAAATTGTAAAACATTTCAAGCCTTATTTATGCCAGAAAGACAACTCGAATTGGAAAGAAAAGAAGGGTTTTCAGAAAAAGAAGAGACAGAACTTTATTTGAAGGATCTGATCAGGGGAATGAAACCCGGTGATCCGTTTTTTTCAGTGAGATCTTTATCCCGGTATCTTAAAGTGAACCGTAACACTGCAGAACAGATCCTAAGGAAGTTCACCGGAGAAGGAATATTGAGCAGTGAGCCCTGCATTGGGTATTTCGTAAAAGAAAGTTACCTCTTGCATGAGCCTCCTTCATTGTATGAATGCTCTGATGCTCCGTTTTATTACAGGGCTTCGGCTCCTGCCTTCGGGGCCCCGTACCATCCGGAGTATGAACGTTTTATTAATCTGGGCTGCGCTACACCCGATCCGGAGATTTTACGTTTCGAAAAGTATTTATCGCTTTACCAGGGAACGGGTGTTTCCTTCAAGCAACGGTTGGCAGGCTTTGAGCAGGATTTTAACTCCACTATCAGTCGTATTCTTTTGAGAAGGGGCATCAGTATTCCGGATGCAAACTTTTGTGTTATCCGCGATCTGGCGCTTTTGCTGGTTGTATCGTCGGTTATTCGCAAAGGCGACCGTGTGGTTATGGCCGACTGGGGTGATACGGAGGCCGAGATTGCTTTCCTTGAGGCTGGCGCCGAAATTATATATACCGGATCTGATGATGAGGGAATGCTGGTAGACGAGCTTGTTTCGCTAAGTGGTTCTGAAAAGATCAGAGCTGTTTTTATACGGCCCCGGGCTGGTGTGCCTGCTTGTAAAAGGCTGAGTGAAGAAAGACTGAACATGCTTTTTGAATATGCCGGGGCAATGGATTTTGTGGTGATTGCTAAAGAGAATGAACCTGATTTCTGCATCGACCCGATATGGCCGCCGCAGCAAAACAGAAAGCACTTTAACCGGCTTGTCGGCATAAGTTGTATCTGTAATGTTTTTCCGCAGTACAGCAGAACAGATATTGTAACGGGGCCTGCGGATTTTATAAGCGACTTACATTTGTCATCTTCAATCCGCTCTCCAAAGCCCGATGCCTTCAGGTCGCTGGTTTTAATACAGATGGAAGAAGACGGCGAATTGCAGGCGCAGATTAAGCGCCTTCAGAACTATTATAAAGGATGCCGCGATTATTTATCGGATGCATTTGATTATTACCTGGGAGGAAGAGCGGTGCTGACAATGCCTGACGAAGGACTGCATGCATTTATACAATTTGAAAAGGAAACTGATCTCTCCGTTTTGCTGGATTGGATGGAGGAGGTATGTATGTATCGCCAGGCAGCCAACAACCATCTTGCCGGCGATTATAATGTTAGTTCCGTTCGCCTGGGATTTGGCTTTCCCGATAATAGTATCCACAAGTCTTTATTTAAAAAACTGAATAAAATTATTTGATTGGCTGCCTGCCGAAAATTTTTCATGAAAAGTACCTTTTGCTATGAAACTCCAGTTCCCGCCTCTTATATCTGCATCCCGGTTTGAGTACCTTCTTTCAGAAATGATTCATATTTTGAAACAAATAAAAGGGAATCTCATGCCTCCTGAACCATCAAAGCCCCCTGAAGATGATGTTTGGCTGAGCAGTAAGGAAGCAATGATGCGCCTGCGTATCAGCGCAAGTACCTTCTACCGCTTGAAAAAAGCCCATAAACTTAAACAGCACCGTATGGGCGGCCGGGATTACTACCGGCAGTCTGACATCGACCGCTGCTACGAGGAAGCATAGCTCGTTTCCTGGTCGTTTTTCATTTGTTTCTTACTCGTTTTTCGCGCGCTGCTCAGATGCTGCGCGTTCGTCAACTCCTTGTCGATTGTCCGTCAGGTCTTCGTCAGCCCGATGCTTTTTGTTCGATAGCTGTTCGTCAGCTGTTCGTCAGGGAGTAAATAAACCGACGGTAAAGTGACGGGCAACAGGCGTTTTCGCTGTGCATAAGCTTTGCCTTTGAAACCTGCATGGCCGGGCTGCCTCTGTTCGTGCCTTTTGCCGGGTAAAAGAACACTGTCAAACAGTGTCAAAGTGTGTCAAAGCAGGTCAAAGTATGTCATACGGCCTTGATCGTTAGGTTTTTGCGAAAACCCGTTCTATGTTTGTTCAAGCAAGCACAACGTACCGGTACTACAGATGCTTCGTAAATTTTATGGTTTAATTTTTAAATTTTAAGTATCATGGGAAATTTTCTCAAAGGAGTCCTCGGAGGATTCTCCGGTAAGATCGGAAATGTTATCGGAAGCAGTTGGAAAGGCATCGACTACATGCGAAGCCTGCCACGTAAAACACTAAATAATGCAACACAGGAGCAGCTGGTCCAGCGTCTGAAGTTTTCCTGCGCAGTGAATTTTGTAAAGCCGATAAGTGCCCTGGTGAGCGTAGGCTTTAAGAGCCTGGCCAAACAAAAGATCACCGGCTACAATGTGGCTATTCAGAAGGTGCTGATGAACGCTATCTCTGGCGACTTCCCGGATTATGCCGTAGACTTCGCCAAAGTGCAGATCAGCGAAGGTACGCTGATCTCTGCAATGAACCCCAAGGCGCAGTCGACCATTCCGGGAACTTTAGACTTCAAGTGGACGAACAACGCCGATCCGGGCAATAATGCTCATAACGACGATACGGCCATTGTGCTGGTATACAACCCATCGAAGGGCCGCTATCTGTTCAACTTCCAGGGCGCTAAACGGGAGGAAGAACTCTACAGCTTCGCCCTTCCGGAAAACTTCAGCAACGACGAGGTGCATGCCTACATGGGCTTCATCTCGCGCGACAGGCGTATTGCTTCTAACAGCGAATACCTGGGGAAGGTAGTCGTTTTTTAATCAACCCGACCGCAGGCTTCGATAGCCTGCGGTTTTCTAAACGAAAAAAATCATGGCACGAATTACAGGCTCTAATATTTTCTCCCTTTCAGGGAAACTGGGCGGCATGGTGTACTGCCGCTGGAAGGACACACAATATGTCCGCACCCTTAGTAATAAACCCCCAAAAGCGCCTACCGAAGCGCAGATGGCAACGAGGGCAAAAATGAAGCTGGCTACCCGGCTATTGTCGCCGCTACGGTCGGTTATTGAAACATCATGGACCCCTTCACCCCGTAATATGACGGGATACAACGCAGCTGTAAGTCACTTTATCCGGCATTGTATTGCAGGTACGTATCCGGATCTGGTACCCGTCTATCGCAGGATAGTATTCAGCAAGGGAACCCTGCCTCAAGGTACAGGAGCCTCATTACATCAATGCGGCGGAGGGATAAAAGTAATGTGGCACATGCGCAGCTGGCTTGAGAACCCCCTGGATAGGGCGACAATCGTGATCTTCGATGCTACCAATGAGGAGCATCTTGTGTTGGAAAACTGTGCACTCCGCAGTGACGAAGAGGTCGTTCTTCATCTTCCTGAAGGTTATGCAGGAGACACGCTTCACTGTTACCTCTTTTTCAGAAGTGATGATAAGCGCTTCGCCTCGTCAACACAATACCTCGGAGAGTTGAATTACAAACTGGTACTGACGGGCTTTGCTACGTTTCTGATGTCAGCTCAATCTTAACTTTTAATCCTTAACATCATGAAAAATACTTGTACTGTAATCCTCAACCATCTCACTGATGGAGGGAATAAGATCTTTAATCACGAATTTGGTATTCTGCTCCTGGCCCTTGTTTCTTTCCTGGTTTTCCCCATGCTTTCCAGAACGATAGACGTTACCGCTGCTCCGGTTGATCCCGGTATTCTCAGCGTGGTGATAATGGCCGTGCTGGCCTTTCTAATCTTCAAATCTGTTACGTGGTGGGCTATACGGGCCATCTGGCCTGTATTTGCGGAATATTCCGAATTACAGTTTGAGCAGAACTTTACGTCGCTCTTGTCGTGGCAAAAGGTGTTGATTTACCTGGGATTTTACCTGCTGTTGCTGTTTGGCTTTGTGGTGACACTCGGCGCGCTGATGTAGCGGTTAGGTATTGGCAATTGGTAGTTACGATGGCACACTAGCCTGATAAAGACAATTAAATTAGTTGGAGACTTTCGATACGGTCAAAATGCCTTTTGTTTAGAGTACAGACAGGAATATTTAGTGAAACGGCAGTAGCGGCAATGAAAAGGTCGGCAATATCAATTTGATTTCGGGTTCGTTTCAAGTCGTTGTTGAGTTTAACAGCGGTTTGAACAGCAAAAGAATCAAGTGGAATAACTGAAACGTGGCGAAGGAATTCGTTCCAATAATCTGCTTGAAGAGACCCAGATCCAGAGTAGATTTCATACTCCGTTATTACTGAGATTTTAAAAGCTGAGAAGTGATCGGCAATCTGTAAGAAACGGGTTTTGGATTTATCCTTTTTTCTGAAGTAATCAATTAAGACAGATGTGTCAAGTAAAACTACTTTGTTCTCCATTTATTGATTTGCTTTCTTGCTTCTTTGATTTCTTCCAATTGTTCTTTACCAAACACAGGACCGTTTAATAAAAAAGATTTGATATCGGAATTGGATGCAGAAGCGTCACTTTGGTTGTTCAACTCAGCTTTAAGCCTGTTTAACTCACTTACAGGTAGCTGCTTGATGATACTAACCAACTGATCGAACCCTATTCTCATCTTTAATTCCATAACACAAAAATAAGAATTTTTAATAGCATATGAAACTTGCTGCCAGCTTTCAACTGAAGCTTTTGGCAGTTTGCGATTGGGTTTTTGACTAATCTAAAATGACGATAACATGAAAACAATCATATTATTCATTTTGCTGGGTAGTGTTGCTTTCAGGCCTGCAACGCACAACATACAACCCGCAATTCACCGCCTACGTCAGATCTATACCGCCGAGCTTGGTGTTCGCGAAGCAACCGGCCGAAACGATGGAAGTAGGGTAGAGGGCTACCTTCGCTATGTGGGACTCAAAAAAGGCGATCCCTGGTGCGCGGCGTTCGTGTGTTATTGCCTCGGCAAGGCCGGTGTCGCCAATCCCCGAACCGGCTATTGCCCCAGCTTGTTTCCGGCAGCGAAGGTGGTATGGAGCAGGAAGTCGAGAGTTGAAGGTTCAAGGTTGAAGGTTGAAAGCACGCAACCCACAACCCGCAACTTACAACCTTCTTCCTGCAACTCACAACCCGCAACACACAACCCATACTCCGGCGACGTGTTCGGGATCTATTTTCCGGAGAAAGGCCGCATCGCCCATGTCGGCTTTGTTGACGAATGGGGCGATAAGTACGTTATTACAGTGGAGGGTAACACCAACGAGGCAGGCAGCCGCGAAGGCGATGGCGTGTACAGGAAGCGAAGGCTGATCAGCTCGGTTTACCAGGTTGCCCGTTACCTCAATTAGTTGACATTTTATTTAACAGGTATTATGAGAAAAATGATTTTAGGGCAGCGTGCAATGACGCTGCCAATGTTGTCCATATTATTGCTTCCTGTATTGATGATATCCGGCTGTTCCGTCCTGAAAACAAAATACTCTGAACGGAAGGATAGTCTTGGCCGGAGGGAGCTGTATAAAACGGAAAGCAGTTCCCTTAGCGGCGGAAGCTGGGCCAGCCGTGTTCTGGTAGTGAACGATTCCCTGGGGCATCAATACAGTGCAGAGATCTTTCCGAAGGGGAAGTTTCATTATTCTCCCCTGGAAGGATTTACCGGGGAGGCCAGCAGGGTGTTAGTGAAAGGGAAAATAAAGGGGGCTACCATTGCAAGAGACTCCATATCAGGCGGAAGCAGCCTTAGCGGCCAGCAAACCCTGGCTCTGAAAGAAAAAGAGCAAAGTAACACCAGCTTGGCAGAAAAGGTCAAGGACGTGAAACGCCCGGGAACGGCCGGGCTGTTTTGGCTGCTGCTAATTGTCGCCGGTGTGCTGGCTGGCGGAGTGCTTTGGTGGCGAAAAAGAAGGAAAGTCACAAAAAGAGAATCCATGAATTCTAGCTGACTGAGCCCGACTTGTTCTGCCTGTCTTTCTTAATGTAGACCCTCCGGGAGTACTCAGCGGTCCCGGTTGACAGTTGATGCGGCTTGCTTTTTCCTTAGAAGATAGGAGAGAGCGCCTGTCGACCAAAGTGCCCATAGGATAAGGACGGGTTGAAAAAATAACCTGATCAGACGAGCCTGATCAGTGTCAAGGCCAAAAGCGTCGACTCTATTCATATACTGAGCTATGTTGCCAGGAAAGACAAGTACATAGAATAATGCAAGTAGCAGGCCCGCTTTGATTTTTTGTTTTACCCAGAATATCATGGAAAGTCCGAGTGTCAATTCAAGTACTCCCGAAAGAATCACTACCACGTCTTTGCTTAAAGGCATCCAGTTTGGTACCTGAGCCTGAAATTCTGCCCGTTGAAAAGTAAAATGACCAATGGCGGCAAGTACCATGAAAAGTCCCAGCACAACTCGCAATATATTTTGCAGGGTATTTGTTTTTCTGTTGTTCGTGTCTGTCATTGCTTGAATCTGTTTATGATAATGTGAGTGCGATCCGTTCACTACTTTTCTGATTTCCTTTGCTACGACAACGCTGTAACTGGAATGTTTTCCTCAAACGGAAATTTCCGGGAATGTATATCACAGGTGCTTCAAAGGTAGAGCGGAGCTTTCATTGTAAATTATACTTTTTTAAATTTGAGCATGATCGATACGCAGCCCATTCATGTTTTTGCGCCAGGTTTATCGGAGGTGAAGGATCCTTCTGCCGGGTATTTTGCGGCAGTAAGGCTGGAAGAGTTCTCGGCCGAAAGCCTGGCTGCGACCGCTTCCTATAGTCGTAAGGACTTCTATAAAATATCTTTAGTTACGGGTAACACTTCATACTTTTACCAGGGAACTGAATACCGTTTGAATGGAAATGAATGGGTACTGGTATTTACAAACCGCGAAGTTCCGTACCGCTGGGAAGTGCATGAAGGGATCTGCCATGGCTATGCTTGTATGTTCACGGAAGACTTCCTGCCATTGCACACGCACCTGCGACCAGCGGATTGGCCGGTATTTAACGGCAATGCACAATCCGTTTTTAAGTTAAACCCGTCGGACGAAGCGTTATTTACCGGTCTTTTCCAAAAAATGCTCGACGAGCAAACATCGACCTATGTGCATAAATACGATCTGTTGTTTCTCTACGTGCTGGAATGTATACATGGTGCCTTAAAGCAGCAACCGGAGCCGGAGAATAAAAGTTCCACAGCGGCCACACGCCTGGCAAACTCCTTTAAATCGTTACTGGCCGGCCAGTTTCCTCTGGCTTATCCATACCAGCAGGTTTACTTACGCACACCGCAGCAATTTGCCGAAAAGCTGGCGATACATACTAATTCACTGAACAGGGCATTGAAAGAAGCTACCGGAAAGACCACCACGCAACTCATAAATGAACGGCTGATGATGGAGGCACGTGCTTTACTGGTACATTCTAACTGGAGTATCAGCCAGATAAGTAACAGCCTGGGGTTTGAAGAAGCCACGCATTTTGCCCGTGCATTCCGGGCCTATTCAGGCCAGTCCCCATCTTCACTGCGATAGCTGTTTGATTATGGTCGGTATCTGTTTGGGTGGGGCTAACACTTAACTCCATGCATGCCTAAATTTGCATTGTTAAATTTTAAAACGATACATTATGAGAACATGGTTAATAACCGGAACATCTACCGGTTTGGGCAAGGCACTTACCGAAAAGCTACTGGCAAACGGCGATCGTGTTGTGGGCACGGTTCGCAAAGCGGATGCCTTAGATGAGCTCAAAAAAGCTTATCCGGAGAATTTATGGGTAGCTGTGCTGGATGTTACAGATACAGCGACTGTCAAAACAGTGGTTGACAAGGCGTTTGCAGACCTCGGACAGATTGATATTGTGGTTAACAACGCAGGCTACGCTTTATTTTGCTCGGTTGAAGAAGCCAGTGACGAACAGATCGTTCATCAGATCAATACCAACATCATTGGCTCTATCCAGGTTATCAGAGCTGCGTTACCTTACTTCAGGAAGCAAGGACATGGCCGCATTTTGCAACTTTCATCAGCAGGCGGGCAAACAACTTATCCTAACTTTAGCTATTATCATACCACCAAATGGGCCGTTGAAGGTTTTTGCGATACCATTGCCAAGGAACTGGCGCCATTGAACATTGGCGTAACCATTGTTGAACCTGGAGCGCATCAAACCTCATTCGGTGCGGGCATGACGACTGCCCCGGTTATGGCAGCGTATGAGAACACGCCGGCCGGCGAAGTGAGAAGAGCTATTGCCGCGGGCACTTTCCCTATAAAAGGGGACGTTGACAAATCGGTTCAAGCGATGATTGACAGCGTTGAGATTTCACCGGCACCACTGCGTTTAGCGCTCGGCGGAGATGCCTATCGTGACATGCGAGCGGCGTTGGTATCTCGCCTGGAGGCACTGGATGCACAGAAAGAGCTTGCATTGGCAAGTGAAAAAAATGATTAAGTGCTGATTTTTAAGACGAATACCGGTTTTTACTATGTTGATACGGGTATTCGTCTTCGGGACGCGAAAATCACTTCCGACGACCCTGGCGCTTTTATGGAAGATCTGATACAAAAACACACGCTCAGAAAGTTTCTAAAAGTCGATTTTTCAAATGCTGCTTAGTTCGGCCGCAGTAAATTTGTAAATTTCCAACGATGACATCGCCAAGATTTATGTTATATGAAAAAAACGATTTACAATCCGTTCATTCTTGCCCTTAAGGCTCGCAACCTCACAGTAGAAATCCATCACCACTCGGCATATCAAATTGTCCTGTCGAACGATGCTCCATTTAATTCAACGATCAGCGGATTACTTCACGAAGGGATTCATGGTTTTTTAATAAAACCTCACGTTACGCATTTTTGCGAGGCTGAAAATGGAACGTTGAATGTTTTAAATATAGAACCCTATTCGACTATTGGTTTGGAACTGGCAAGCCGATTTAAAGAAGATCAAGAGTATATCGTCTTCGATACGCCACCGGAAACAAATTCCTTCTTTCAGACACCCAATGACAGTTTAGATATTAATAAATTAGTTGATGCCTTACTAAATAAGTTGCAGTCAATTGAATATGACGAACGAGTAACAAAAATAGTTGAATACATTAACACTAATTATTTCCGATCAGATATAACACCGCAAACATTTGCAGATATCGTTTTTCTTTCTCCGTCTCGTTTAGCGTCGCTCTTTAAGGAACAAACGGGAAGCAGCTTATCAAAGTATCTATTGTGGACAAGGCTGCGCCAGGCTATCTATCTCACGCTTTCTGACAAGGACAGAAGTCTTACCGATATTGCCTGCGACACCGGCTTTTACGACCTCCCGCAGTTTAATAAATATATGTACGAAATGTTTGGAATGCCTCCTAAGGCGTTGAAGTACAATAGTGATTTGATACAGATTTATTAATCTGCTTATCCCACGTATATTTAATTTAACACTTTGAAGGTATCTCATTGCAGGATCCTCTGCGGTCAGACCTTCATTAACATCAAGTCTCAAATCAGAATAGTGATTTGATACAAGTTTGCGGCTGCGCTTGTGTGCAACTTTGTGATATCAATTTAAATAATTAAAAAATTATATCATGAAAGCAATCGCATACAAGGAGTTCGGAACCACAGCTGTTTTGCAAATCGTAGAACAACCAAGACCTACTATTACAGCAGATCAGGTACTTGTAAAAATAAAAGCATTTTCTATCAATCCAATGGACTGGAAAATCAGGAAAGGAGAAATGACACTCATGTCCGGTTCGAAATTCCCAAAGCATACAGGCGCCGATTTCGCGGGTATTGTGGAGGAAATTGGCGCTTCCGTTGTTGGTGTAAAAAAAGGCGACGAAGTTTTTGGAGCAGTCAAAAATATGAAAGCAGGTGCTTCAGCCGAATATGTTGTCATAACATCTTCGTTAATCTGGAAAAAGCCTGCCAACATCAGCTTTGCTCAGGCGGCTTCTATTCCAGTAGTTGGAAACGCGGCAGTTACCGCAATACAAAAAATGGGTAACATCAATTCGCAAACTACCATCCTGGTAAATGGCGCTACCGGAGGTTTCGGTATGTTTTTACTTCAATTATTAAAACAACGGGGCGCCAAGGTAACCGCAGTTGCAAGTACAGAGGGTTCAGACTTTGCAAAAAAATGGGGCGCAAATTCAGTGATAGATTATACGAAGGAAAATGTGCTTTCCAGGAAAGAAACCTACGACATCGTTATTGATTTATCAAGCAAAATGGGATACAAAAAGGCTAAACAAATAATGAAGGCTAAAGCACTATTTCTAAACCCCACGCCGAAACCAATTGAAATTCCCCTGGCACTTTTCAAAAATTTATTTACGTCCCAAAAACATGTCGTGGTACTTGCAAGTTCATCCACCAAAAACACAAATGTTTTGATCAATGCAATTGAGGATGGGTTACAAATTGAAGTCGACAAAGTGTTTCCATTTGCGGAGTACAGGGAAGCATACGAATATGCGGAGCAAGGAGGATACATCGGAAAGGTTGCCGTAGAAGTTAATTAAGATTTCCGCTTATATTAAAGCATTTTTGTATCATAAATAGCTAAAAAAATAAAATTATTAATATCATGAAATTACTTGAAAAAACACAGTTAGGAAATCTAACATTAAAAAATAAGATGGCAATGTCTGCAATGACAAGAAGCCGTGCAGACATAGACGGTGTAGTAGGTGATATAACAGTTCAGTACTATACTCAAAGGGTTAGTGCTGGTTTGATATTTACTGAAGCCATCAGAATAAGTGAAGAAGCAACAGGTAGTCCGCTTACGCCCGGCATTTACACCACCGCACAGATCGAGGCCTGGAAAAAAGTCACAAAATCTGTACACGATAATGGAGGTGTCATAATTGCCCAGCTCTGGCATACAGGCCGTGCAGGACATTCAATTGACCGAAATGGTAAACTTCCGCTCGCACCTTCCGCACTACCCATACAAGGGATGCAACACTTCACGTCGCAGGGATTAAAAGATTACGAAATTCCTCAGGAAATTACCATAGCGGAGATTAACCAAACCATAAGTGATTATGGAAAGGCAGCTAAAAATGCAATCGAAGCAGGTTTTGACGGTGTAGAACTTCATGCCGCAAATGGTTATCTGCCGAGCCAGTTCCTGGCGGAAAGTGCAAACCAGAGAACGGATGAATATGGTGGCAGCATTCCCAAAAAAGCACGTTTCGTACTGGAAGTAATGCAGGAACTGATCAATGCTGTTGGTGGGGATAAAGTGGGGATCAAAATTTCGCCTTTTCATCCGTATGGCAATATGATTTTGGATGATCCTGCCGGAACCTACACTTATCTGGTTGAGGAACTTAACAAACTGGACTTTGCCTATGTGGAATTGATGAAGCGCAGCCCATACTTCCCTTCGCCAGCCCATTACCCTTCTGATGATGAGGTAGAATTGTTCGGAAGCATGATAAAGCAAACCGTTATCGCTAATGCTGGCTATGATAAAGCTTCAGCTGAAGCAGAACTGGAAAAAGGTATAGCTGGCCTTGTCTCCTTTGGTACGCTGTTCCTGGCAAATCCTGACCTTCCGGCACGGTTTGAAAAAGACTCAACGCTTAACGAACCGGACAGGGCAACGATGTTTGGAGGTGGAGCGCAGGGTTATATTGATTATCCATTTTTAAATGATTAAACCGTAATCCGGCAAACAATTAGAACTTTATTCTTGACAGCCCCAGGTCAGACACATTGACAAACGCAGTTATTCTGCTTTAAATTCATCTCCAGGTAAGGTGGAGCGAGACCTGTGTGAGGCAGGGGGGCGAACTTTTTTCAATTGTCCTTCGTAATACTAAAAATATTAGCATAAGTTTGCAGTGCAGAATTGTAGTATTATCAGATGGAGCGGCAGATCATTCATATGGACCAGGATGCTTTCTTTGTTTCGGTAGAGGTGAGGAAGGATCCGCGACTGGCCGGGAAACCGGTGATTATTGGGGGCACATCCGACAGAGGTGTGGTTTCCTCCTGCAGTTACGAAGCCCGCAAGTTTGGTGTGCATTCTGCCATGTCGTCGAGGATGGCAAAGATGTTATGCCCGCATGCGGTCTTTATTAAGGGAAATATGGATGAGTACTCCAAAGCCTCCCATGAAATAACCGACATTCTGAAAGAGCGCGTCCCGCTGATTGAGAAAGCTTCGATCGACGAGCATTATATCGATATGACGGGGATGGACCGCTTCCACAACACGCGGCTTTATGCCCACGAATTACGACGGAAGGTGATCAAAGAAACCGGGCTGCCGATTTCTTTCGGGCTTTCGGTAAATAAAACAGTTTCCAAGATGTGCACCAATGAGTGTAAGCCTAATGGCGAACTGAATATCGGCCAACCGGAGGTGCGCAACTTCCTGAACCCTCTTTCCATAAAGAAGATCCCAGGACTGGGTGAGAAGACCTTCCTGAAGCTGAGTGACATGGGCATCAAAAAGATCTATACGCTCTCGCAGATGCATCCTGACCAGATGAACACCGTGCTCGGCAAAAACGGTTTGGTACTGCTTCAGAAGGCTAAGGGGATTGACCTGTCGCCCGTGATCCCTTTCCACGAGCAGAAGAGCATTGGTACGCAAAGCACTTTCCGTGCGGATACTATTGACGTCGACGCTATTAACCATCTTCTCACTTCGATGGTGATGGGCATAGCCTACGATCTGAGGCAAAAGCGGAAGCTCGCCGCCTGCGTTACCGTAACGGTGAGGTATTCCAATTTCGAGGATGTCACTAAACAGGCTGTCATTCCGTATACCTCTTTAGACAGCGTGCTGATCCGGAAGGCTAAGGAGCTCTTCCGGCAGGTGTACCAGAAGCGGATGCTGATCCGCCTGGTGGGGGTGCGGTTATCAAACCTGGTGAGCGGCTTTGAGCAAATCGACCTCTACAGCGATTCCAGCGAGCAATACAGCCTTTGCCAGGCGATGGACAAGATCAGGCAGCGTTTTGGTGAGAATGCTATTTCGCTGGCCTCTACCATGGATATAAGCTTATAAATGCCATGTATTTAAACGTTCACTCCTGGTACAGCCTCCGCTATGGGACTATGTCAGTCGACAAGCTGATTGAAGAAGCGAAGGGGCGTGGAATTACGCGCATGGTGCTTACCGATATCAATAACTCCACGGGCGTCATGGAGTTTATCCGCAAATGCCGCAAGTCGGGTGGTATTGAACCCATCGGAGGCATAGAGTTCAGGCGCGATAAGAAGCTGCTCTATATCGGCATTGCCCGGAGTAAGGAAGGGATGAAGGAGCTCAATGATTTTCTTACAGAACATAACCTGGCAAAGAAAGAACTTCCGGACCGGCCTCCCTTGTTCGTACACGCCTTTATTGTTTACCCTTTCAGCATGCATGGTCATCCCCTGGGGCCGAATGAGTTTTTAGGCATCCGGGCCGACGAACTGCATCTTCTTTATAAGAAGGGTACTGCAGATATTAAAGATAAGTTGCTTGTGCTTCACTCTGTATTTGTTTCTAACCGGATTGAATACCGCCTGCATGAGTACCTGAGGGCGATTGATTTGAATACCGTACTGAGTAAAGTGGCGGCTGAGGACCGGTGCCGCGAAACGGACCAGTTTCTGATGCCCGGAGAACTGGAGGCGAAGTTTGCCAAATATCCTTTTATCCTGGATAATACCAGGCGGCTGCTTGACCAGTGCCGGATGGACTACCCGGAGGGCAAGGTAAAACTCAACCGGAAGACTTTCACCGGTAACCGGAAGGACGACACAGCCTTGCTGGAAAAACTGGCATGGGAAGGCATGATTTACCGTTATGGCAAAAGTAACAGGGAAGCCCAAAGGCGACTGAAGTATGAGCTGAAGGTGATCAATGCCCTTGACTTTTGTTCTTACTTCCTGATTACCTGGGATATTATCCGCTACTCGATGTCGCGAGGCTATTATCATGTAGGCCGTGGCTCGGGGGCCAACAGCATTGCTGCGTACTGCCTGCGGATCACGGATGTGGATCCGATTGAACTGGACCTGTATTTCGAGCGCTTCCTCAATGAACAGCGCACTTCGGCTCCCGACTTTGACCTTGACTTTTCATGGGACGAGCGGGAAGATGTACAGGATTATATCTTCAAACGGTACGGCAGCACACATACTGCTTTGCTCGGCACCATGACGACTTTTCGCGACCGCTCGGTGATCCGCGAGATCGGAAAAGTAATGGGACTGCCAAAGGCTGAGATCGACAGCTTTACCGACCGCTCGAAGGAGCGCCAGAACCGCGATAATGAAACGTTTAAAAAGATCCTTGCCGTACATGCGCTCATGAGCGACATGCCCAACCAGCGGAGTATCCATGCCGGAGGTGTGCTGGTTTCGGAAGAGCCCATTACGTATTATACGGCGCTCGACCTGCCGCCCAAAGGCATGCCTGTAGTGCAATGGGATATGTATGAAGCGGAGGATATTGGCTATGATAAATATGATATCCTGAGTCAGCGGGGGATCGGTCACATCAAGCAGGCGGTAAATCTTGTTGAAGAGAACCGGCAGCGCAAGATTGATATCCATAAAGTGAAGGACTTTATGAGTGACCCCAGGCTGAACGAGCGACTGAAAACAGGGGAGACCATCGGCTGCTTCTATATTGAATCGCCCGCTATGAGGCAGCTGCTCAATAAACTTCGATGCGATAATTACCCGGTATTAGTAGCCGCAAGCTCGATCATCAGGCCGGGAGTGGCCTCTTCGGGCATGATGTCGGCCTACATCCGCTATCACCATCGTCCGGAAGACGTCAAATACCTTCACCCGGTATTAAAAGAACAGCTCGGCGAAACCTATGGGGTGATGGTGTACCAGGAAGATGTAATTAAGGTGTGCATGCATTTTGCAGGTATGGATGGTGCGGATGCGGATATCCTCAGGCGGGGAATGAGTGGAAAATACCGCTCACGCGTAGAGTTCGACCGCCTCGTCGACCGTTTCTTTAAAGGGGCGCTGCGACTTGGCCGACCCGAAGAAACGGTTAAAGAGGTGTGGCGACAGGTGTCGAGCTTTGCAGGATACAGCTTCAGCAAGGCCCATTCTGCGAGTTTCGCTGTGGAAAGTTACCAGAGCCTTTTTCTGAAAACATATTATCCTATTGAGTTCATGGTGGCCGTGCTGAACAATTACGGCGGTTTCTATACCCGCTGGCTGTACGTTCACGAGCTGCAAAAAGCAGGAGCAACGGTGCATCTGCCCTGTGTAAACCACAGCGACGATGTGGTGAATGTAAAAGGTACCGACTGCTGGCTGGGCTTTGTGGGTATCCAGGGACTGGAGAACAAGCTGATTTGCCTGATCCCGGAAGAGCGAAAGCTAAATGGAGCTTACCATAACCTTGAAGATTTTGTAAAACGGACCGTTATCAACCTGGAGCAGGCCATCATCCTGATACGGGTCGGGGCATTGCGCTTTACCGGTAAAAATAAGAAGGAGCTGCTCTGGGACGTTCACACCTTGCTGGGCAACAAAGTCAAGCCGCTGAATGAAACTGAGCTTTTCCAGGTGGAGGCGAAACACTATGAGCTTCCGGAGTTGACCACTACCGCCCTGGAAGATGCTTATCACGAGCTGGAGCTTCTGGGCTATCCGCTCTCGCTTTCGATGTTCGACCTGCTGAAAACCGGCTTCCGGGGGAATGTGATGGCCAGGCAAATGAATGATTACGTCGGTGCCGTTGTGAGGATGGTAGGCCTGTATGTTTGCGAGAAGACGGTGCACACAAAAAACAATAAAAAGATGTGGTTCGGTACCTTTCTGGACGTAAAGGGCGACTTCTTCGATACGGTGCATTTCCCGGATGCCACGTCCGGCTATCCCTTCAGGGGAGCAGGATGCTATTTAATTGAAGGGAAAGTAGTAGAAGACTTCGGGTATGCCGGGTTGGAGGTGCGGCGCTTCGCCAAGCTGGAGATTAAGGGAAACCCGGTAATGGAGTGATATTTATCGTTCATGTTAACATTCTGAAAGCTTTTATATCTTAGTGGACTACCCCCCTAGGTTATCTGTGCTTCAGAAGTGTTGGGAAGGCTATTCGATATCTTTTAATAACTCTTTTAATCTGGCAGCAGTGATAGTATCCCTTTCACTTTTATCATACAAGGTAATCAGGTATATTGTTCCGGGTAAAACATGGGCTACGAATTGAGAAATAATTCTGGCTCCGCCACTTTTTCCCTTGTTTTTGCTGCCAATAGCCATCCTGATTTTATAGCAGTTCATCCCGATTGAAGTACCTGTTTCGGGGTTCTCTTGCAACTTATCCAATAAACTCCGAAGATCATCGGGTAGAGAAGGGTATTTTTTCTTCAGACGTTTAAAATCCGATTGAAACGTATCAGTTAAAATAATCTTATAGGCCATTCAGAAACTGATAAGCATCTACTCCTTTTTGGTTGCCGGCCTGAATCTCTTTGCTTTCCTTGAAGCCTTTCTTAAGCCGCGCTTCTATTTTTGTTTCGACCTTAACAGGAGTTTGTTTTACACTTAACCCCAACTCTTTAGCCAGGTTAACCAGCAACTCTAATTTTGCAGTGTTCGTTCCTTCTATTATATATGTTGCCATATCCAAATTTACGATTTTTTAAATAAAACATTCCTTAATTTCCCGAACAAACACATTAAAAGGATGTTTTTTAACCATACCACTACAGCTTGCTAACATCTGGAAGCACGATTTCTCAAGGCGGTAGCCATTTCTTTGTCATAGGTAGCGTGTATAAAATAGCTACGGATACTTGAAAGCTTTGGCAAGTTTGATCAATGTTTTTAGCAGGCCATCCAGCGACAATTTTTAGCCTTGCTAAGTTGTATTTAATCATGTGTATCTAAATGTTGGAGGCATCGTCACGAAGCGCTGCTGCAGCAGCCTTCAGTAGGGGCGCGCTTAGCCGTTGCGTGATGTCTGGGTTGATATATTCAAATAGGATCGTTCCCTTTTTATTTAATATGAATACCGACGGTACGGGCAGCAGCTTCTCAAGGTTTTTTCCACCGGAGGTCTCGGGTAGAAATCGATCGTAGTTTCCCGGGCTTTTGTACGCGATACCAAAACGTTTGGCTGCCTTTAGGTCGGCGTCTGATAAGAGTGTGTAGGAAAGTTTTTCTTTACTCATTGTTTTGCTTAGATTCCCGGGGCTGTCGGTGCTTATAGCGATAATCTGATATCCTAAATCTTTAAGGTCGTTTTCAATTTCCTGTAATCCTGAAAGTTGGAGAGTGCAGTATGGACACCAGCTTCCGCGATAAAACACAAGAATTGTTGGCGTTTCAGCAACTGATTTGTTAAGATCGAACACTTCGCCCGAAGATCGGGGGAGACTTAAAACAGGGATTCGCTCGCCGGTAAGCAATGGACTTATGTCCTCCGGCTTTAACGGAACACCTGCCGTTATTTTAATTGTATCTGCTTGATGGGCTGCTGTCGCGCTGATGCCGGTCGCTACATTAGATGTCAGGATTGAAAAGCTGATCAGAGAAAATACAATCATGGGATTTTTCAATGATACTTTTGTAACGTGATTTGTTTGCATGTGCTTTTTTCCATTCAGTCGAAACCTCATCTAAATCCTTACAAAAAATGTCAATTATTTATTCTTTATAAGAAATTTTGTAAGGAATATGAGGTACTTCCGACCAAGCGCTCAAAGACTAACATGAAAGTAAATTAATTTTCTTTAGATTCACTTATGCAAACAGATCATTCTGGAATTGAGAGTATTGACAGTCGACTCGATCCGCATCTATGGGTTAGTAAGTATGCCGACTACCTCTATACTTATGCTATCGTCAGGATTAATGACGAAGACCTGGCAAGGGACCTGGTGCAGGAAACGTTTTTGGCCGCTTTGGAGCGAATTCAGAATTTTGAAGGAAGAAGTACAGAAAAGACGTGGCTTACTGCGATTTTAAAAAACAAGATCATTGATGTTTACCGGTCTAAATCATCGGGCCCAGCTAAAGGTCCCGCTGTTTGGGTCGCTGAAGGAACGGACGGCGACTTTTTCGATCCGGACGACGGCCATTGGAATGACCAGCACCGGCCGGCGATGCTAGGCATTGAACAGCCGGATGCACTTGAAAACAAAGAATTCCAGAGAATACTGCAAACCTGCATGAAAAAGTTACCTGCCTTATGGCTTTCTGTGTTTACCATGAAGCACATCGATGATGAATCGACAGAAATGATCTGCAGGGAATTGAAAGTGACGTCGTCGAATTTCTGGGTAATCATTCACCGGACAAAGGTAAATCTAAGGTCGTGCCTTCAAAAAAACTGGATTTAAATGAACACGCATGAAAGAACTAAATGAATTGGAATTGAAAAAGATAGCCTATAACTGTAGAAAAGCTACTTTTTTAATAGAGAAACAGCAGATAGGGAAAATAACGTTAAGAGAGAAGCTGGAATTGAAGATACATTTAACCGGCTGTTCTATATGCGTAACTTTTATGCAGCAAAGTGCGATGATCAATCAAATGGCAAGGAAACTATTTCATTCAGATCACCCTGAATTGCAGCTGGATGACGCATTTAAGCAGCAGCTTCAAAAGCAAATTGACGATCAGCTTACTAAAAATTGTTAGAGAGTTGTTATACAGAATGTCTATTTTTATTTAATGTAAACCCTCCCAGATATAATGTGTTAGACCTATGAACCATTAAATTTTTAATTATTATGGGATATCACGAATGGAAATCATGTATCGATGCATGTTTGCAATGCGCCGCTGTATGTAATCACTGTGCGAGTTCATGCACAAAGGAAGAGGATGTTAAAATGATGGCCGGCTGTATTGAAATGGATATGCAGTGCGCTGCAGTTTGTTATGCTTCGGCTCAGTTGATGAGCATGGGAAGTCCTCACGCTAAACAACTATGTTCAATCTGTGCCGACATTTGCGAGGCATGTGGTAATGAATGCGGTAAGCATCAAACGGAGCACTGTCAGGAATGTGCCCGGATCTGTAAGGAGTGTGCAGAGGAGTGCCGGAAAATGGCTGCTTAAGAGCCGGCGCATAATTCACGGCTTGTCGGAGCCAGTTAAACTGGCTGATTTTATTTAACCTAAACCATTGATCGCAATATTAGTTGGAAAAGAGTATTACCTAATATGCTCTTTTCCTATGAGTTATCAGCCTGCATAAAACTACGGCATTATCGATGATTTAAATACAGTGGCAGTGACTTTCCTGCTATAATGATCATACTATTTTAAACTAAAAAAGGAGGACAATATGATACGGAGTATTCAGAGTTTAATTAATAACAGGATAGCTGCAACTGATGGTGAGGTTGGAAAGGTTAAGGATATGTATTTTGATGATCAAACCTGGCGGCTTAGGTATCTGGTAGTAGAAACAGGGAACTGGTTATTCGGACGAAAGGTTCTTATATCGCCGGTTGCCCTGGGCGAACCGGACTGGGATGCCGGTTTCTTCCCCGCTAATCTTACCACTGATCAGGTTAAGAACAGTCCGGATGTGAATAGTGAGAAACCAGTATCCCGACAAGAAGAAGCAGATCTTCATAATCACTATTCGTGGCCTGGCTTTGGCGTTGGCGGAGCTGGTTTTGTTACTACGGGAATGGTGGGTGCTGTAATTGATCCTACGGTTCCGCTAGACGAAGCAGTATATCAGGATAGCAAAAGCGCTGACCCTCATCTGCGAAGTTTTAGTCAGGTACAAGGCTACGATGTATACTTCACAGGAGAACACCCGGTAGGCGAAGTGGCAGATCTTCTCATCGACACATCATCGTGGAGGATTATCGCTATGCAAATAGGGAAGGGTGGTAATGGGGAAGAATCAGGCAACTACTTTGTTTCGACGAGCGTTGTAAAGAAAATTGAATATGAAACATCTTCTTTATTCATAGATCCGAATGAGGAACTGAAACAAAGCGTTGATGAAATTTCTCCGGTTATTGAATAATCAGCTTTACAGAGTCTGCTTTAAGCCGGCTCTTTAGCCATTCCCTCATTTTAATCCGTTCAGCCGGGCTAAATGGGCCGGTAAAGTCTGCAATCACCTGTGTCAACGTATCAGCGGGAAGCGTGTCCGTTCTGCGCTCAACGACGTTATAGATAGAGTATTTCTGAAGAGACGGATATAAAGCTTTAAGCTCCTGGTGAATATCGGGAATGGGAATTGCTAGTTTATTTTCCCGGTTATCAACTGCCAGGCTTGCTGAGTCTTTCCTGAACACATCCTCCAGGATGCTTGCTTTGATCTGTGTGAAATCTATTTCCTGTTTGGCATTTAATCCTTGTCGTACAAGGAGCCTGGTGTTGAAAAGTTTATAGTTTTTAAGATTTTTACGGATGCTATCGATGGTTCGGTCCGGTAATTCATAGCCAATAAGAAGGAGATCTATTTCGTTGCCTTTAGAACTGTATTTGAAGGTACGGTTTACCACCTGCGTGTTTTTAAAACGAAATTGCTCGGTGATAAAGGCCCGGGCATTGTTTTCAAAAATGCTTTTATCTACGATGCGATAAGCGAGGTAAATGCTGGGAAGTATAGTAATGGTAATAATAGCGATAATATAGCGCGAGACCTTCTTTTCATATCGTTTGTTTTCAAAGTGCTTTACTTTGAACTTCAAAAAGCGAACAATAAGAAACGTGCTTATACCTATAAAAACAGTATTGATGGAATAGAGATAAATGGCACCGAGGAAGTAATAGATATTTCCCGATGCGATACCGTATCCTGCAGTACAAAGAGGAGGCATAAGCGCCGTTGCAATAGCCACTCCGGGGATGACATTACTTTTTTCTTTTCTGGTTCCGGCAACAATGCCTGCTAGGCCGCCAAAAAAAGCAATAAAAACATCCCAGACGGATGGAGTGGTACGTGCTAATAATTCACTCTGGGCGTCGTGAAGTGGTGTCAGCCAAAAATAAAGGCTTGAGGTAGCAATGCTTATTATCGTAGCAATTAAAAGGTTACGGGCTCCTTTTTTTATCAGCTCAAAATCGTTGGTGCCCAACCCAAGACCAATTCCCATTATCGGCCCCATGAGTGGCGAAATAAGCATGGCACCAATAATTACTGCCGTTGAATTTACATTTAATCCGATGGAAGCTATAAAGATGGCAAAGATCAGTGTCCATAGATTGGGCCCCACAAAATCAGTGTTCTTCCGGATAGAAAGGATCACATCATCTTCGTCTGCCTTGTCGACATGCAGATTAAATCGTCTGGAGAAAAATATTCTTATAATTCTGAAAAACCGGTTCTGCTCTTTATGCATGACAAGGCCAATAATAAGGAATAATTTCTTCAGATTAAAGACCCCGACTTTCTAATGTTTTTTTTGCCTCTGAGCAGGAATACTGCACGAACTACCGGCACAGCAGCCTGCATTAAAGATGGCCTGATATAAAAACAAGGCCGCCATTAAGCCAAGCCATCCGCTGGAAGCGCGGAATGCTTCTACCAGAACGATGAGGCCGATGACCAGCCTGAACCAACGCATAAAATGCCAGTTATTCAAAATTGTATTTTTCAATGTGTTCATCCTGTCCTCCTGCTTAATTTTTTCCATGCTCCGCCGTTGTACACTTCTTCAATACCGCCGGCCTTCAACACGTAAACTGCGGAAGCGCTTCGCATGCCCGAGGCACAGCAGGTTATTACCGGTTTGCTTCTCTTCCTGAGCATAGCAATACTATCATTCAGCTTGTTTAAAGGGATATTTACCGATCCTTGTATGTGGCCGCTTTTGTATTCTCCGGGTGTTCTGACATCTATAATAAGCGCCCCGTTATCAACCAGCTCTTTGAAATTTACCGGATTTCTCCAGAACAGCAGGAATTTAAATAAGTCTGTCATAGTAATTTATTGAAATGTTGTAGTTTCTGGATTTGAATTCATAGCCATGATTTTTAATGCTGCAAATTGTCTCTAATTTTTCAGCTCTTCGGGAACATTTGTTGGATAAGAAGGAACTTTTAAAAGAATGAGTATTTTTTCAAGCGGGCAAAAGCCTGTAACAGATGACTGAAGCAGATTAAACCCGACAAATACAGCCAGCCACAGCCAGTTAATGTTTACTGTGAATGCCAGCAAGGCACTGATTAAAACCAGGGAGCCTGCTACGGCCCTGATGATACGTTCTCTCATGATTACTATTTTTATTGTTAATAAACGGATGCTTCGACAGGCAGCATAAAGCCTCTTACCGGAAACCGCGAGTCATTTTCTCGGTTAAATTCATGGATCAGGCTAAGTGCTTTTGCTGCCCTCTCCTCCTCAGTGAAACTGAAGAGAAAAACAGAATTGTAACTTTCGGTTCCGCTGCTGAACCAATGGTCGAGCAGGTTCTCCATAGCGTTGTCTTTAAACCCGGTGATAGCTGAAGTGCTGAAAATGCTGATTCCTGCTTCCCGGATGATTTTTGCAATATCTTCGCTGCTTTCCTGCAGCCCTGTTATAAGTAATAACTTCATATGGTGATTATTAGGGTTACTTAACTTTTCTTCTCATCATTTTGTAGTACAGAAGCGGCACAACCAGCAGGGTGAGGAAGGTTGATGTGATGGTTCCACCCATAAGGGAAATAGCCAGTCCCTGAAATATCGGGTCGAACAGGATGACCACGGCACCCAGCGCGACAGCCCCCGCCGTGAGAAGGATAGGAGTGGTCCTTACCGCCCCCGCTTCTATAATCGATTGTTTCAACGGAATGCCTTCTTTGATCCTGATATTGATAAAATCAATAAGGAGAACAGAGTTTCTTACCATCACACCTGCCAATGCAATGAACCCGATCATGGAAGTGGCAGTAAAATAGCTTCCCATGAGCCAATGCCCGATGATAATCCCGATCAGCGAAAGAGGAATTGCTGAGAGCATGATTACCGGGACCTTGAAGTCCTGGAACCAGCCTACAATAAGGACGTAAATGATAATGATCACTACCAGGAATGCAATGCCCAGGTCCCTGAATACTTCATAGGTGATCTGCCACTCTCCGTCCCACTTCAGGGTATAGTTCTCTTCAGAGTCCGGTTGTTTACTGTACTCCTCGTTCAGCGTATATCCCGCCGGAAGCTTTATCGTTTTAAGCCTTTCGGAGATGCTGCTCATTGCATAAAACGGGCTTTCCAATTTTCCCGCCATGTCTCCCACTACATACACTACGCGTTTCTGATTCTTGCGGTATATACTCCCGGGACTGGTGTCCTTTGTAACTGTAACCAGATCGCCTACGGGAACGGCATTGCCTTGCTGCCCGATCACCTTAAGGCTCTTCAGTTCATTAATGCCGTCTTTCGACTGGTCGTTCAACTGAAGCCGTATGTTTACCTGATCAAAAGAGGAGGGGCTATGCAGCGTGCCTGCATCCATGCCCGACAAGGCAGCATTCATGGTTGCTACGATTTGCTGAGGGGCAATTCCATACTTCATTGCCTTTTCCTTGTCGACGTCAAAACGGTATTCGGGCTGGTCATCCTCAATCATCCAATCAACATCCACCACATCGGGTGTTTCGCCGAGCAGCTTTTTTACATCGCGGGCTACTTTAACCTGCTGTTCATAGTCGGGACCGTAGATCTCCGCAACGAGTGTTGAAAGCACCGGCGGGCCTGGTGGCACTTCCACTATTTTGACGTTGGCGTTGTATCGTTTTCCTATTGCCTGGACGCCGGCACGGACAGATTTGGCGATGTCGTGACTTTGAAGACTGCGGTCTTTTTTGTCGACGAGGTTTACCTGTATATCGGCCACATTGTCTCCCCGCCGCAGGTCGTAATGCCGCACCAATCCGTTAAAGCTTATCGGGCCGGCAGTTCCTGTATAGGTTTGATAATTTACAACCAGAGGTTGTTTGGCTATGTACTGGGCAATTTCACGGGCTGCCGCGTTGGTTTTTTCCAGCGGAGTGCCCTCGGGCATGTCTATAATTACCTGGAATTCATTTTTATTATCAAAGGGAAGCATTTTGACTGCAACCGACCGGGTGTAGAATAAAACAAATGAAGCCAGGAGGATAACCACGACGCTTCCCATAAAGATCCATCTTTTTTTCCGCGACTCAAGCAGTGGATTAATGAAAGAGTGGTATATTCTGTAGATACGCGTTTGCTCCATCTGTACTGGCTTTCTTTCCTTGCGATCGTCTTTTTCGCGAAGGAAAAGGTACCCGAGATAGGGGGTAAGCGTGAGCGCCACGATCAGCGACAACAACATGGCGATGGAAGCGCCAATAGGCATGGGGCTCATATAAGGACCCATCATGCCGGATACGAACGCCATCGGAAGCACTGCTGCTATTACCGTAAATGTGGCCAGTATGGTTGGATTTCCCACTTCATTGATAGCAAAAATTGCCGCCTGGTGAAAGGGAAGTTTTTTCAGCTTAAAGTGCCGGTGCATGTTTTCGGCAATGATGATCGAGTCATCCACCACAATTCCCGTGATAAATACCAGCGCAAACAGGGTAATACGGTTGAGTGTATAGTCCAGAAAATAGTAGCTGAACAGGGTGAGCGCAAAAGTCACGGGTACTGAAAGGAATACTACCAATCCGCCCCGCCAGCCCATGGCAAGCATGACAAAGAGCGTAACGACAACAATAGCGATAAATAAATGGAACAGCAGTTCGGAAACCTTGTCGGATGCCGTTTCGCCGTAATTCCTTGTAGTGGTTAGGTGTACATCCGGTGATATCAGATCTTTTTTCAGGCTTTCTGACTTTTTAAGGATCAGCTCAGAGAGCTTCATCGCGTCTGCTCCCTTCTTTTTAGCGATGGAAAGTGTAACCGCAGGATATTCGGACGGGAAGGAGACTGTATTTTTGGCATCGGCTTTTCCGTACCCGAAACCCACGTACTGGGCAGGTGTTGCTGGTCCGTCTTCAACGTTCGCTACCTGATGAAGATAAACGGGCTGCTGCTGGTTAATGCCGACAATCAGGTTGCGAGCTTCTTCGGCACTGCTGATAAAGCTGTTGGTCGTTACCGAGTAGGCGGTATCTGCTTTCAGCATATTTCCTGAAGTCATAGAGCTGTTGCTTGCCTGGATTTGCCTGGCTATGCTCAGAAAGTCGACCCGGTTCTCTGCCATTTTATCCTTGTCGAGAATGATCTTTAGCTCCCTGCTTCTTCCTCCGGTGACAGTCACCGCTGCTACATCCGGAATCTTCTTGATCTCGTTACTGAGGGTCTGACCGATCTGCCTCAGCATATAATCATCATACTTATCGCTCCAGAGGGTAAGGCCGAGTACGGGTACGTCGTCTATCGCCCTGGTTTTTATCAGCGGCATGGTAACACCCGAAGGCATTTTGTCCATATTCTTGAGAATCTCATTATAGAGCTTTACCAGCGACCGCTCGGGGTCTTCGCCAACATAAAACTGAACGATGAGCATGCCCTGGCCTTTCATACTCGTGGAGTGAACGTATTCCACCCCCTTTACATTGGAGATAATTTTCTCAACAGGAGCAATCACCCTGGTTTCCACTTCCTGAGGTGAGGCTCCGGGAAAGCCGATAAAAATATCGGCAAGGGGCACTTCTATCTGAGGTTCTTCTTCCCTTGGGATAAGATAGGTGCTGTAGGCGCCTATCAGCAGGAATGCAAACATCAGCAGAATGGTAAGCTTCGATTGGATAAATGCCTTAGCTATTTTACCTGAAAATCCTTCTTTCATGTTTTCGTGTTGTAAGTTTATTGATTTGATTCTTTCACGGGGACTCCGTTGTAGAGGCGGCCCTGAGCTTCAAGAATGAACTTTTCGTCTTTGCCGAGGCCTGAAAGTACTTCTGCCTCGCCGTTATACTGTTTGCCGAGCCTTACCCATCTCAGTACTGCCTGGCTACTGTTGCTAACCGTATAGATGCCGGTCATCTGGTCCCTCATGACTATACTTTTTAAAGGAACAAGGATACTGCCCTCGTTCGTTACGCTGCCGGTTTCGCGGGCTATGGGGATGAACACATTGACATACATTCCTGAATACAGCCCTTTCTTTTCATTGGCCGGAACAGTGATCTTAATGAGGTACTGCCCGCCGGTGGATGCGGATGACTGATTGATTTCGCGGATAACCCCGGTAAAAGTTTTTCCTCCCGATTTAATACTCATCTTTGCCTGCTGGCCGGTTTTTAACTTTGTTATTTCCGTTTCTGGTATCGCAGCGGTTACTTCGAATTCTCCCTGTTGCTCGATGGTGAGAAGGGGTAAGCCCGGACTGGCCATGTTTCCCGCATCGGCTAGTTTTCTCGTTACCACGCCCGAGAAAGGCGCGCGGAGATTGGTATAGGCAAGCATCGCTTGTGCTTCATTCTTCATTTGCTTTGCTGCCTTTAGTCGTGCGCCGGCTGAAGCGTACTGCAGCGAAATGTTGTCGAGTTCTTTTGCGGATGCGCTCTGCTCTTTGTAAAGTGCATTATAACGCTGAAAGTCTTTCGCTGCATTTTGATAAGCTGCACTGGCTTCTGCAATGGCGGCCTCCGTCTGAGCTTTTTTTGCAAGGATATCTTCGTTGCTGATACTTACCAGCAACTGGCCTTTTGTAACTCTGTCGCCTGCTTTAACGTGAATGGCTGTGATATAGCCCATCACACGGGTACTGATATCGGCGCTGCGCGATGACTGAAGCTGCCCGCTTGCTGTAACGCCTTCTTTGTTACCCTGTGAAGGGAGCGCTGTTTTTACGGTAATTGCCTTGACCTCTGATGTTTGTGCAGGTTGGTCTCCTGACGAACAGGCGCTGAATACCAGGATTCCTGCCGTTGCAGTGATTATTGCTGAATGGAAAAAACGTAGTTTCATGATTTATCAGGATTGATTTATTTGTTTGCTGAACTGGTTAAGAAATGAAGTCGTTCTGCAGCTATATTGCTGAGAAATGTGGCCTGGACCAGGGATAGCTTCTGCTGGGAAAGTTGTGTTTGAGCTGCCAGAACATCTGTGGTGTTGGCAAGGCCCTGTTCATACCTGTTCTTCAGGATGCGGAGCGCTTCTGCGGCATGCTCTACGGCGGCTTTCGCCTGTTCTGTCTTAAACATGCTGTCTGAAAGATCGCGGTAAGTTTTGTCAAGTTCCATCTGCGCCTGCTCTTTCTGCGCATCAAACTGCACTACTAACTTGTTGCGTTCCAGCTTTTGCTGATTTACAAGATTTCTGGTTTTGTTGCCGCTGAAGATATTCCAGGACAGCTGGATACCGGCAAGCCAGGAGGTTGCGCCGCTTCCGGCAAAAGTCTGGTCGTTCAGCTGGTAATTTCCAAATGCATTCAGTTTCGGAAGCCAGCTCAGCCGGGTGGATTTTATGCCATTTCCCGACGCTTCAATTGCTTTTTGCATAGCCAGAAGATCGGCCCTCCCTGAAGGAACCTGCAGGCTTTCGTCTTTACTGGCAATGGGAGCGTTCTGTTGAAGCTTTTCAGTGCGATACACTACACCCAAAGGTTTGTTAAGCAGCAGGCTGAGAAGGTCAGATGCGTTCCGGATACCGCTTTTGGCAGAAGCAAGGTCACTTTCGATCGCCGAAACAGTTACCTTGACATTCAGCAAGTCTGATTTCTGCAGAAGCCCCTGTTTTAGCCGGTTGCCGGTAAAAGTATGAATGGCACGTGCGGTGTTCAAAGCTTCCTCTAAAACGTCACCAGCTTCGGCAGCAAGCTGAAGTTGGTGGTAGGCATTCTTTACCTGGAACTCAAGATATTCTCTGGTCCGTATCTTTTTATATTCGTAAAGCTCTGCCTCATTTTTTGCCGCTTTACGCTGCCAGATCAGATCGGGATTGATCAGCGGTTGCTGCACTTCGAGTTTGGCGGAGAAATCGCTGGTTGCCGATGGATGATTTAGCTGGTCGGGATTAAAGTCATTTTGCGTGATTGTCCGCTGCTGGAGTTTAAACCCGAAAGCATTCAGGGGATTATTTGTTGTAAGAGCCGAATAGGAAATCGCTGCCTGAGGAAGAAATATGGCGCTGGTCTGTTGGTAACGCGCTCTGGCAATCTTTTCGTCAAGTTCAGCTACCTGAATATCGCGGTTGTTTTTCAGAGCGATGGCAACAGCATCGTTCAGGCTCATCGTCTCTGGCGCCTGCTGTGCGTTCAAAAAAGTAAAGGGCAACAGGCCGAACGACAGAAGAAAAACGGATAATTGATTTGTTGTCATGTGTTTCACTGATTTTATCATTAAATCCCCGTTTGTATCGGGAAGCATGACAAAAATCAGGAATCACAAAGGCGCCGTCTGGAACATTTGTTGGATAAGGCGTTTTTTTTTGAATTTAGTTCAGCAGTTCAATACTATTGCGGCCCAGTCGTACCATTTTCTTTTCTTCCATGGTACGCAGAAGCCTGCTTACAGCCTCTCTATGGGTATGCAATTCGTCGGCAATTTGCTGGTGGGTAATGGTTAAGGTGCTGCTGCCCGCCGCTGTACATCTTTTTTCGAGATAGTGAAGAATTTGCTGGTCGAGATTGCTGAAGGAAACGAGATCAATAACCCGGATCAGCTCTTCGAACCGGGTGCTGTAGGTGTTGTTGATAAACATTCTCCATTCGGGATATTTGAACCAGTCCTCAATCATTTTAACGGGCACCAGCAGCAGTTCGGTGTCGTCTTCGGCAATGGCCTTCACCATACTTTTCTTTCCGGCCTGGCAACAGTTTATTGCCATGGCACAGGTTTCGGAAGGGTAGAGGTGATACAAAAATACTTCTCTTCCTTCTTCATCTTCCCGTACGATACGAAGTACTCCTTTTAGCACAATTGGAATAAAAACAATATGATCACCAGGCAGAAGAAATGTAGTATCCTTGCTGATCAGCTTTGTTCGCGTATTGTTTTTAATTTCTTCCTGCAGGCGGGGATCAGTAAAAAGTAAGTTGCTCATCTTTACTATAATTAGCACTAAGCTAAATAATACCAAAGGAATCTGGAAATTTACTTAGCCGATCTGATCCATCCTGACGGTGGCCCGGGCAGGCAGGCGGTACACCGTTGGACAACCCTTTCAGGATGCTTGCGGGTGTTTTTTGATGTGTTCGTCGTTTTTTGTTGACTTAATAAACACAAAATAGCAAATTTACTTATGACTATAAATAAGATCGCTTATCTGTTATATCCCAGGATGTTGCTGCGGATCTCTCTGCACCTTCTTTTCTGGGGGCTGCTCTTTTTACTGCGATTTTATCTCACACTGATTTCTTTTAATGTTTACAGCGGTTTTCCTGTTGGCATCGTTGCCCTGCTCAGCATATCCGCCATCGCATTGATAGCGGCCTTTTACTATGTATTGGTTACTTTCGTATGGCCCCGGCTGTTAAGAAAAAGAAAGTACTTTAGAGCTTTTGTTGTACTTATTACACTCCTGATCGTTTATACGACAGCCGATACTGTGCTGGAGCGCATAATACTAAATGCCTGTGGGGACTGCATGGCGACTATGGCCAAAAATCAACCTGGCTATTATAGCTTGATTTGTTCGGATATCTCCAATATTGTGTTGAAGCGTGTCCTTAGTTTTGGAAGCCCGTTTTCTTTAATTTTGGTGCTATTTGTTCCCTTATGTATTAAAGCTGTGCTGAATGCATATCGCAGCAGTATTGAAAGCCTGAAGCTTGCGAAGGAGAATATTCAGCTTGAATTTAATTTCCTGAAAGCTCAGTTGAATCCGCACTTTTTATTCAATACGATGAATAATATATATGGATTGATTTTGAGCGGCGAAAAAGAGCGGTCGGCAAACCTGGTGTCGAGGCTCTCGGAGTTACTCCGGTATATTTTATACGATTCAAACGGAGATAGCCTGCCGCTTGCAAAAGAAGTGAAACTGATTAATGATTATATCGAACTGGAGAAAGTAAGGCTAAACTTTACAAAAGTGGTTTTCGACTGCCGCATCGATGAAGGGGATTACGAAATAGCGCCGTTGTTGCTGATCCCGCTTATCGAAAATGCGTTTAAGTTCAGTCCGGACGAGCCTGGCTCGTATATTAGCATTTTTCTGGATGTGTTAAACGGCAGACTGCGCTTTACCGTTGATAACAATATTGACCAACAGAGGGTTAGCATTCATAGGGGAGGTATTGGTTTAAAGAACCTCGAAAAAAGACTGGCGTTATGCTATCCCGATAGGTACTGGTATGAAAGTTCGGTATCGCAAACAGATTATTCGGCAAATTTAACGATCGATTTAGTATGAACATAAAATGCATGGTGGTTGATGATGAACCTATCGCCAGAGATATGCTGGAAACCTACATCGGCCGAATCCCGGAACTTACATTGGTAAAGAGCTGTATGAATGCCGCTGAAGCCTATGATGTACTCCACGAATACGCTGTCGACCTGATTTTTCTGGATATTCAGATGCCGGTTATCAGCGGCACCGAATTTCTGCGTTCGCTGAGAAAGCCGCCCCTTGTTGTTTTTACAACCGCTTATTCAAAATATGCTGTTGAAGGTTTCGAACTGAACTCGGTTGATTATTTATTGAAACCAATTGTGTTTGAACGTTTCTATCAGGCAGTTCAAAAAGTAATGGATCGTTTATCGGGGTATGTTCCTGCTCATGCAGAAACACAGGAGCCTCCCGATTATATTTTTATGAAACAAGGCATCAGGTTGATTCGGGTCAATCACAGCGACATTAATTATGTCCAGGCTGAACGTGATTTCTGTTCTGTTTACCTGGACGATAAGCGTCTCCTGGTTAGTTTTCATCTGAAGATGCTGGAAGATTTACTGCCTCAGAATATTTTTTTCAGAGTACATCGTTCCTATATAGTGAACCTGAAGAAAATACAGGCCCTTAAGGGAAACATCATCGAATTAAATAACCAGGAGATACCCATAGGTGCTAATTACCGCGAACTGCTTTTTAAGAAACTTCATTTGTAAGACTTCCGGTTTCTTTTTTTTCGAAATTGGTTAAGCCCAGGAAGATGCATCCTATGGTAAAGATGAGCAGGTAGGGCAAAATGATTGTGAAGAAACTGTAATTGCCGGGGTCGCTTACTACTGTGATCAGCACTTTTGAATCCGTGTTCGCTGTGCGCGGAATTAATGCCTGGGCAAAATTCCAGCCCAGATGTAAGCCCACCGGCAGCATGAGGTTTCTTGTTTTGATGTATGCGAGTCCGAATAGCAGGGAGCCTAGTCCGGTTGTCAGCATTACCGGAGCTACGTCCTGAAGCGACATGGAACGGTTTATATGCATTAAAGCAAATGGTATAGCAATTAGTATTTGTGCCGGCCAGGGGCCATACCTTCTTAAGAGTGTTTGGAAAGGGTATCCTCTGAATACAAATTCCTGTATATAGGCAGAGCTGGCACACATCATAAAGGTAATCAGGATGTTTACGATGCCTGGGTTTTGATTGTAGTGCCAGCTTGCCCGGGTAAGAGTTAGTGTAATGATTGCCGTTACAATCAGCATCAGGCAGCCGGAAAATACTCCTGCAAATAGTTGCCTCCAGTGTTTTCTGTTTTGAGGAATACAGTTGAGCGATGAGAGATTCAAATGATCACTACGCAGCAATAACCAGCTGATTAGAAGTGATACTCCCCAAAAATAGAAAAGGCTGTTTAGCCATGGAATAATGCCGGCGATAAAGGTGGCCAGCCACATAATTAGAAAGTAGGTTAATACTTTTAGCCCGGCAGTGCCCGGTTGCATTATTAGTTTCATAGTGTTTTTTTTTCTAAAGAGCGTTTTAATCCGGATCTTCAGAAAAAACATCGACCAGGAGCGGATTATTTCCTGCGAAATTAGTTTTGTTACAAACTAAGCTTGTGTTCAGAATTTCCACAGAATTCAAACTTATTCTTGCCTTATAAATACAGAGAATGTTTCATAACCTACAAAAGGGGAGATACAGTGTATCGTTCGCCTTTATTGCGCTGTTTGTTTTAATTTCTTTTCTGATCCGCACGGGTTTGCTTTTAGTCTCCATTCATAAGGTTGATTTCACACTTTTTAGTTTGCTGCATATTTATCTTTTCGGCTTCTTTTATGATTTTGGAGTTTCTCTGTTTCTGACTGCCCTTTATAATGTATATCTGTTGGTTCTGCCTGCCAACTGGGGAAATACCCTTATAAACAAAATAATTACCTGTTTGGGGTTGGCTCTTACCTTGCTGATCGTTTTCTTTTCGTTCTTTGCCGAAATTACATTCTGGGAAGAGTTTGAAAGCAGGTTTAATTTTATCGCTGTGGATTACCTCATTTATACTTATGAGGTTGTTAACAACATTAACGAGTCATATCCCCTTCCTTTATTAATTGGAGGGGTGCTGGCACTGGTCGTACTGGTAATTCTTTTATTCTCCCGAATAAAGACTTTTTCATATACTTTTCATTCCGTTCCTTCTGTTAATCAACGATTAGCTACATCGGGGATATTGCTTTGTTTAGCAGTTGCTTATCCATTTCTGTTAAGCAATGCAGATGCCGAGTGGGGCAGTAACCGTTATGAAAATGAGCTCTCGAAAGCTGGCATTTATTCTTTTTTCGCGGCTTTTAAGAATAATGAGCTTAGTTATAATGATTTTTACGTCAGGCTCCCTACTGATAAGGCTTATAAACTCATTCGCAACGAATTAAAAACGCCCGACGATACATTTCTCAAGAGTGGAAATTCTATCAGGAGACTCGTTAAGAACGCCGGGCCTATGTATAAGCCGAACGTGATTATGATTACCGTTGAGAGCCTTAGCGCCGATTTTATGTCGCATTTTGGCAATACTCAGAATCTTACTCCGGTATTGGATTCGCTGGCCGATCAAAATCTCCTGTTCAGTAATATGTATGCTACCGGCACCCGGACGGTGCGGGGAATGGAGGCGCTTTCTTTATCTGTTCCGCCGACACCCGGCAACAGCATCGTAAGGCGCCAGGGAAATGGTAATCTGAACACCGTAGGGCATATTTTTGAAAAGCATGGATACAGCCGGACATTTTATTATGGAGGAGATGGTTATTTTGACAACATGAACCAATACTTTGGCAGTAACGGTTTTAATATAACAGACCGGGGAAGAAACGTTGGTCTGGGGGATACTTATCATACCAGGCGGATAATTATTAAAGACAGCCAGGTGCATTTTGAGAATGCCTGGGGAATATGCGACGAGGATCTGCTGGATGCCGTGATCCGGGGAGCGGATGCAGATTATAAAGCGGGAAGGCCTTTTTATAATTTTGTGATGACCACATCGAACCACCGCCCTTATACATTCCCTTACGGAAAGATAGCCCTGAAGCAAGGTAGCAGGGAAGGAGCCGTCCGCTATACAGATTATGCAATAGGTGAATTTCTTAAAAAGCTGGGAATGAAGCCTTGGTATAAAAATACCGTCGTACTGATAGTTGCTGATCATTGTGCTAAGAGTGCCGGTAAGAATGAAATTGACATCAGCAAATATCATATTCCATGCATCATCTTAAACCTGCCGGGAAAGCAGAAAGGGGTTTTCAGCGACATGTGTTCTCAAATCGATATTTATCCAACTTTATTTGGCTTACTTGGCTGGAGATATGAAAGCAACATGTTCGGACAGAATGTTTTTGAGCAGTCCTATCAGCCCCGTGCTTTGTTGGGTACATATCAGAAACTAGCTTATTTGAAAGGAGACAGCCTGGTAGTTCTTGGGCCACAGCAAAAGACGGAAACCTTCCTCTATAACAAAGCGGGCAATGAGCAATTGCCTAAACGTTTGCCTGAAATGTTTACTGACAAGGCGATCGCGTATTACGAAACGGCTTATGACCTATTTAAGCACGGAGGTTTGCGCGAATAGGATCAATGGACCAGGGTGCCGCATGGAATGAATTAAGAAAATCCTTCCAGCATACCACATTTTTTAAGCGGGATGCGAAAGGGATCTCCATCGGTTCAGAACGGGGTGAAATAGGAGGAAGGCTGAACAGTAATTTTAAGTTTTTCGACAACCTGATTGAGCTGACTACCAATGTAAGTTATAACCAGGTAAATGCTGATTTTCCCGGAAACAGCGCTCCTGGCAATTTCAGGGATGAAAACAACAGTATCTACAACATCGCCATAGGTCTCGACCCTACGATTTCACCATACAATGCCTCCGATCCCAGTGGATATAACGTACTTACAGGGGGCTTCGAAACATGGAATCCACTGGCCGAAGTGATGCTCCGGAAAAAGGAAAACCAGTACCGTTACCTGCTTGCCAACGCTACGGTAAAGCTGAACATCACGAAAGACCTGTATACCTCTACCATGTTTGGTATAAAGAATAATACGGAACATCCCCGCTTTTTCCGGTCGGCACAGCACCGCGTTTCACGGGAGCAAGATACAGACGGTTATGCAAAACAGGAATATAAACGCTGGGACGACCGTATTTTCGAGTGGACTGTCGGCTATAGGAAGCGCTTCGACGACCATCAGGTCAATGCAGTTGCCGGGTATAGTTATCAGGACTTTAATGGTCAGGGATTCTCGGCGGAGAATTCGGACTTTCCGGTTGATGGACTCCAGGAGCATGATATGGGTTAGGGCACTCAGCTTGTTGATGGAAGAGCGGGGCTCGGGTCATGGAAAAATCCATGGGTAAAACTAGCCGCTTTCTTCGGCCGTGTTAATTATTCGTTCAAAGACCGCTATATTGTTACTGCTAATTTGCGATATGAAGGTTCCTCCAAGTTTTCACCTGAATACAGATGGGGCTCTTTTCCGGGAATCTCGCTCGGGTGGCGACTGAGCCAGGAGCCGTTTATGAAGGACATCAGTTTTATTAACGATATTAAGATCAGAGCTGGTTACGGAGAAACCGGTAACGAGGGTTTCGGCGCCGAAGTATCCACCCGGATGTACTCGGCCGATACATGGTGGCTCTTTGATGGAGATTGGAATCGCACATTTGGCGTAAAGCATAATCAGAATAGGGGCATTAAGTGGGAAGTGAAAAAAGAGTATAATGCGGGTATAGACTTCGCCATCCTGAATAATAAACTAAGTGGTCGGTTTGACTACTATAAAAGAGTGATCGACGACCTGATCTACGACATCAGCGTTTCGCAACCGCCATACATTTATGATAAAACAACCCTGAACGTAGGCAGTATGGAAAATGAAGGACTAGAGTTTGAGCTGAACTATAATGCCATCAAAACCACCAACTGGACATATAGCACTTCCATTGTTGCCGCACATAATAAATCAACATTGCGTACACTCTATGGCAGTCAGACCTTTCAGGATGAGATGAATTTCCCTGCACCCGGCTCTCCGGGTAACGCGGTACGGCTCTACGCAGGCGAGGCCATCGGGCAATTCTATATCTGGAAATTTGCTGGTTTTACCGAAAATGGCGACTGGCTGCTGTATAATAAGAATAACGAGGTGATTCCCTCGAGCGATAAAAAGTTGGAGGATAAACGCTTTCTTGGAAATGCGATCCCGAAAATACAGCTTTCCTGGAACCACACCGTTGCCTATAAGAACTGGGATGCCGGTGTATACCTGCGCAGCTGGCTGGGATATGATGTTTTCAATATGGTGAACATGTACTATGGTATTCCCAATATTAACGGCAGGAACGTTTTGAAAAGCGCTCTTGGGGACCTTCGGAACGCAAAAGAAAAGCAGCTGAGCGATTACTGGCTCGAAAAGGGAGATTTTCTGAAAGTGGACGCTATCAGCCTCGGTTATACCTTTAAAAAAAATGGATAGGTCCGTTCAGGAACATTCGAGTCTATACAGCAGGAAGGGACCTTTTCGTGTTTACAAAGTACAGTGGTCTGGATCCTGAAGTTAATATTAACGGGCTGACTCCGGGTTTTGAAAGGCTGGATGTTTATCCGAAGACCCGCACATTCATGTTCGGTTTACAGGCAAGTTTTTAACAACAAAAATGGATAAAGATGAAAAAGCTTTTAATATATATATTCCTTCCGCTGCTCATACTTGGAAGTTGTACCAAACTCGATCAGGAGTTCTATAGCCAGGTTACTCCAGAAACATTCTTCAAAAGTGAAAAAGACATACTGGCCGCGTTGAACCGTCCCTTTACACATGCCCGCTGGTATGTTGGCGAAGACCGCTGGAATTTGCAGGAACACACAGCGGATAACTTTGCTATCACCACTAAAGGGCCGCACTGGTACAATGGCGGTGAGAACGAACGTTATCATTACCATACGTGGACGCCTGACGACGGCTGGATATGGGGAAGTTGGAGCGGAACGTTGATGGGGATAGCGCTGGCCCTCGACGCGCGAAGCGATCTTGAGAAGCTCGACTATACCAAATTTGCATTAACAGCAGAAGACCAGCAGGCGCACCTAAACCAGCTGAATACTCTGATTGCTTTCTTCTATATGCGCGGGCTCGATTTTTTTGGAGGCTTGCCGATATTTAATAGCCTCGAAGGTGAAAATTTACCCCGCAATACAGATCAGGAAACATTTGCTCATATTGAACAATTACTGAAGACGGCTATCGAGAAGTTACCGAAAAAAGAGGATGCAGATGAACGTGCGGTAGGTGAGCTGACACAGGCCGCTGCTGCCGCCATGCTCGCGGAACTTTATTTCAATGCCGAAGTCTATGTCGGGCGCCCGATGTTCCAGGAATGCCAGCAACTATCGCAGGACATCATCGACGGTAAATATGGACCATACGAGCTGGATGCGGTCTGGTACGGCCCGCATTCATTCAGGAACGACCGATCCAGAGAAGTCATCTGGTCGATTCCGTCGGAGTTCAATAAGCTTCAGTACGACTGGTTCTACAGTAGTTTTTATCATTATAACAGCCGCGAGTATTTCGGACAGGATATGGGAGCCAATAATGGAGCTCATCTTACGCCCTCTCGCCGCCCAGACTCTACACTCTACCAGAACGAATGGAAGCTAGGCTCGCCTTTTGAAAAGTTCAGCAACGGCGACCTTCGGAAAAGTCCTTACCGGTATCTGGGAGGTGGCAATTATGAAGGTATGTTTCTTATCGGAGCACAACGCAAGCCGGATGGCGGTGTTATTAGAGGCGGTGAGGAATATAAAGACAGACCGCTCTCATTTCGCGATCAGGTAGGACGCTTTTCGGAAGTGGGGCCTGGAAAAAAATACAGTTCTATAACGCAGCTTCCATCTAAAATGTCGGAGGGAGAGGAGAATACTGGTGTTCGTCTTGTTAAGGTGCCCATTCCTACTTTAGCCGACAACACGCTCCGCTGGGGTGCGGATAATCCTGTAATCCGCCTTACAGAGATCTATTATATGTTAGCAGAATGTAAATGGCGCAGAGGCGACGTGACCGGGGCCGCAGAGCTGATCAATACCGTAAGACGCCGCAACTTTGTTAATGGTGCTGATCCTAATCCTGTTCAGCCGGCTACTTTTGATAAATATCGCTTTATCGATGAGTGGAGCATCGAATTCCTGGGAGAGGGGCGCAGGCGCACCGACCTGCTGCGTTGGAATATGTTCACTACGGAAAATTGGTGGGATCACAAAGCCACTGCCTCTGAGCACCTGAAGCGGTTTCCTGTGCCCACAAGGGCCATTTCGGGCAATAATAATTTGCAACAGAATCCTGGTTACTGATTTAACAGAAACCAGGTAAAGTCAAAGAGGGTGCATTCTGGAGCACCCTCTTTACTTTTGAACCTACAGGAGGGCTTTACTTCATCTCTTGTATTAATCTGTCCAGCTCGTTGATAAATAAGGTTTTATTGCTTTTTATAAGTGCCTTTGAGTCTGCCGTTAGATTTACTGGATTTGATATCTGCTTTTTCCAGAACTGATAATGGTAAACTCTGGTCGAAAAATAATCCGCACATCCGGTAAGGCATTCGGTGAATCTGCCATTCTTAAACTTGTATATCTTAACAAATTCAAACGCGGGGGAAAGCTCGATATTCAGAAGCCCCGCGGATGTTTCTTCAATCCGGTTCATTTTTTCAAGCAACTCATATACGCCGTCATTATCAATATCCTGAAAAGAATAGGATCTTAGCGATACGCCGTCGTGCTTTGGAGCTGTCTTTTTCAATTTGGCAATCATTTGTTCCCCTGCGCTCCAGATATTACCGGCAGCAGCAAGAGATATACTGCCTGAATTTGTAGAGGCAGGGGTATTTTCATTGTTGATTAATGTAGAGTGAGTGCCGTCAGGATTGACAATGACCGAGGTGCTGCCGTTATTTATCACAGTGGAGTGAGTGCCATCCGGATTGACAATTACTGACTGCGCGATAACATATGAATTTATGAAAACTGTGAGGATAAGAAAGGTAAGCAATGGTTTCATGATATATCTGATTAGACCAAATATTTTACATATTTTTCTGCACGATGTATTTTTGTATCTCGTACTCGAAATTGTGCATTGCGAAATCGTCGTTAATTACCTTGCCATCTTTTCCAATCAGTACGTAATGGGGAATGCCGTTAAACTTAAACAACTGCCTTAAATACTGATAGTCGTCCGAAGATATACGGTAGGTGTTTGCGAGGTCCTGTTCTTTAACAAATTCGGTGTACCTGTCGAGCGGGGACTCGTTGTCCGACGTGATGAAAATGAAATCAAATGAACCGTTGTTTTTATATTTTTTCCGGTTCTCTTTATGGTGTTTGATACCTGCAATACAGGGGCCGCAAAATATTCCCCAGAAATCGACAATAAGGATTTTGCCTTTATGCGGCTCAATAATCTTCCGGAAGATGTCAGCTGCCCTTCCTTCGGGCAGATCATAAGCCGTCTTTGGAACGGACGGATATTCTTCATTGAACAGACGTTCGGCCTCCGAAGCTAAAAAAGGATGCGATATCCCGTTTTCAAAAGATGTCAGGAACGTGCGGACTGCGTCCTTATCCATTGCGCTCTTAAATGTGGATTTTAACGAACGAACCTTTGCAATGTCATAGACGAGTGCTGGCTGGAGTTTGAAATCGGCTTTTAAGATGGAGTCTTTGTATGACCAGCTGTCTTTCGCCCACTTGAGCGAAGAGTTTTCCGTCGGTTTTAAATACTTATTCTTGTAGTTATCGAACTGCTTGTTGTATTTAGCATAGAACGCCTTGCCCTTTTCTTCGAGGCTCTTCATCAACTCATCACGTTCCTCTTTTGTTGAAGCCTGCGACATCTTATGATTGCTTTCGTTTTTGAGTTTCAGATAGCTTTTATCATTCTCGGTTTGTTTTAGCCTAAGCTCTTTAAACAGATATTCCTGAAAGGATTTCTTTGGTGAAGAGATGTGCTGAATTTTGTAAACGCCCGAAAATGGTTCGGCGAATTCAAACCGGTTAATGAACGTAGAGAAATTTTGAGTGATCAGCAGTAAAGGATCGTTAAGGGGAAGTCTCTTCATGAAATCGTAATAATCGATTCCTGCTTCAATCTTAAGTATGTTATTTGTTGTGTCTTCCCTGGCCCAGTATTCCCTTTCCATTATATAATTGAATAAAAACGATGCGTTCTCAACCATTACTTCATTACGCAGGATCTTTTCCGCCTGAGGCGTAATATTCTTCCCTTTAAGTTCCCGCTCAAGTTGTGCTTCGCAATCGCTCCAGAAATGTAATTGGCTGGCCTTAAAGTCGGCTGGTGATAAGGTCTTTACTGATTTTTCGAGGACATCATAGTCAGTATTGGCCGTCGGTACAGATAGCAGATCTTCGTTGATTGCTGCCAACGGACCTCCGAACGTAATATCCTTAAATGTGTACCTTACATTTCTCAACCTGTCTGCTGTGAGAAAATCCTCCCAGTTTAAGATCATTGAAAGGCTCCGCCCGGGTTCTATATAGAAACCGATCCAATTGTCGCCGAATGTGAGGTAACCATGCTTGGGATGACACATTGGTATATTCGACTCGAAGCGGCCGTCCTCATGGATGGTGATCACCGTGGGGAAATCCTCACGTGTCAGTACATTGGAGGCATATATTATTCCTGTTGAAAATCCGGCCCTACGGTCGTATCCTTTGATATAGCCCACCAATCTGGCTGTGTCCCTGTTAAAAAAATCGGGTGATGAATAATCAACAGGCGTTTTCGTTTTGGCTTTAGCGAGCTCTGCGTCAATCCATTTCGCTACGCTTGCCGGAATGGTATCCAAACGGGTTCCGGGTGTTTTCCGCGACTTTAAGGATACTCCGTAGATGAGTGTTTTTTCTCCCTCGCCATAATCTATCGACCCTGAAGTGCGGGGAAGGGCGGGAAATACCAGCACAAAGGTTGAATCGCCGGAAGCCGGCATGTACATCTCCTTATCGATTTCGCCATTTTCTATATTTTTCACAAACAGCTTTTCGCCGCTGACGGCATCTTTTATATATGTCTGTTTATTAAACTTAATCCATAATTTCGGGAGGAAAGTACAATGAATCCATAGCTTTGTTTCGTTCTTTTTAATCTCAATTCTTGAAATTTCGCTGATGCCAGTTGTTCTGAATTCGTACGAAGGATTCAGGATTACCTTCCGGGCAAAAGAAAGATGGGAGAGCAGAACAAGCGAGACAAGGATAATGATCGTTTTTCGCATGGTTTTTATTTGGTTAGGGGTTCAAGTTTCACTATGTTAAAGGTTTGGTAAATATAAATTTTTTAATGAGAGTATTATCTTTTAACAGAGTTTTTCAGTTGTTTTAAATGGTTATGATCCAATTCAGTACCTTCACCAACCAGAAAAATGAGCGTCACTAATCGGCCATTGAATATTAAATCAACAATGAAATCTATTATCAGCAGTTGCATTATTATGCTAACCGTTCTGCAAATAGCAGCTCAGGAGAAACAGGAAATATTTTTTGCTGACCCGACCATCTATGTCCAGAACGGCAAATATTATCTTACCGGGACCGGAGGAGGCAAGGGAAAACCGGGATTTAGTGTTTTAGAATCTACAGACCTTAAGTCGTGGGCTTCGCCCGCGGGGACAAAGGGCCCTGCTTACATGATCCTGAGCAAGGGCGATCAGACTTATGGTACCGATGGTTTCTGGGCGCCACAAATATTTAAGGCAAACAATACCTATTATCTGGCATATACCGCCAGTGAACAAACAGCCTTAGCTCAGTCCAGTTCTTTGTTAGGTCCCTACAGGCAGAAGGAAGCTGTACCAATTGATGGTTCGGCTAAAAATATTGATCCGTTTGTTTTCAAAGACGACGACGGTAAATATTACTTGTACCACGTTCGGTTTAATAAGGGTAATTATTTGTGGGTGGCAGAGTTTAACCTGAAGGAGGGTAAGATAAAGCCTGTAACGTTAAAGAAATGCTTTGACCAGACTGAATCCTGGGAGGCCACTCCTAATTTTGAATCGGTGCCAATCATGGAAGGACCTACTGTTTTTAAACTAAAGAATAAATATTATCTGTTTTATTCAGCTAACCATTTCAAGAATATAGACTATTCTGTTGGCTACGCTATTTCCGACTCTCCGTACGGTCCATGGACCAAACAGAAAGACAGTCCGATTATTCACCGCTCTGTAACCGGAGAAAATGGCTCAGGTCACGGAGATTTGTTTAAAGGGTTGGACGGCGAATTATATTACGTATATCATGTTCATTTTGACAGTGGACAAGTAAGCCCCAGGCGAACACGGATAGTCCCGGTAGTGAAGCAGTGGGATGCTCAGGCAAGTATTTATAAATTCAGCGTCAAGCGGGATGAGATTATTGTGCCTGTACTTAAATAGTGATAGTTACCACAAGGCATAAATCAACCGGATTTTGTAACCTTAATCATTTTTTTTAGTAAAAGCGTAGATAATTGAATTTTAAACAAGTGCAATCATCTATGTTTTGAAAGAGTATTCACATAATTATTTTCAATTAGCTTTTAATATGTCTCCTCTTCCATCTCTCATTCTGGAAAAAGAGAAGGGCGGGAGTTTTATTATCAGGGAAGCGAGTCATAGCTATTTGCGACTCATCGAAGGGATTGCAGATGATGTAATAGGAATTAGTTTCGCAGACTTCATTTTCAACGGTCGGTTCGTTTTTCAGGAACCAGAACTATTTGGCCGTACCCCGGACAAGATACAAGGAACAGACAGTTCCAGCAAACTCATCCAGCGCGTTAAACGCAAGGATAATGGAGATGAAAGATTCTGGCTTATCGAAACCCGCAGCCTTGAGGATGAAATAACAAATAAAGCTACCTTGGTTTTGCAAACCGTTACCGATATAACGGAAAGTATCATGGCGGGCGAAATTCGCCAGGAAGCGCGGGTGAGTGATTCAAGAAACCCGGGGAAGGCCTCGCTTCACACTCATCCAGATGCCGTTTTTTCCATCGACCTCCAGGGTCGTTTCTTAAGGGCCAACGATAGCTTATTGAAACTGGCTGAATGTGGCGAGGACGACATTTTATCGACGTCTTTTCTTCTTTTTATCGTCCCAGAGGAGCAGGAAATTGCTTTGGACTTGTTTAATACAGCCTTAAAGGGAGAGGTTATACATTTCGAGATTAATACCATTACGTCAAAAGGGAATAGGAAGCATCTCGCTGTTACCAATATTCCGATGGTAGTAAACGGAACTGTTGCAGGTGTATACGTATTAGCTAAAGACATAACTGTTGAATATTTAGTTCGCCAGGAATTGGCGGAGGAGCAAAGGCAACGGGAGGCTTCTGTTAACAGAATGTACGAGGCTTTGGATAGCATTACTGACGGATTTATTTCACTTGACCACAACTGGACCATTACTTACTGGAATAAGGCATCTGAGAGGATATTTGGAATAAACCGGAGGGACCTGATTGGAAAAAATTTATGGGATGTGTATCCTCCATCCAAACATCCGGATTTCTATTCGGCATATCAAAAGGCACTTTATGAAAAGGTCGTCGTCAGATTCAGCACTTATTCCGCACGGTTCAATAAACATTTTGATGTAAGCGTTTATCCTTCCGATGAAGGTCTCTCTATTTATTTTCATGATTACTCCGAAAAGGTGGAGATCGAGAAAAAGATAAGAGAAAGCGCTGAAAAATATGATTTGATCTCGAAAGCCACCAGTGACGCAGTGTGGGACTTTGATTTTGCTGCCGATTCGGTTACCTGGAATAAGGGCGTTAAGGAGATCTTTGGATATTCCGACCAGGTCACTTCTTTTCAATGGTGGGGGGATCACATCCATCCGGAAGACGCTCCGGAAGTTATAAATAGTATAAAGAAACTTATTGCAAGCAGGGCAAGCTTTTGGCAAAAGGAGTATCGTTTCAGATGTAACGACGGAACTTACCGTTATGTGCTCGACCGGGGTTTCCTGATGTTAAACGATCAGGATGAAGTGGTCAGAATAATTGGTTCAATGCAGGATATCTCGCGGATCAGGGAGAAAGAGCGAGAGCTTCAAGAAAGCTTGCTTCTTTATAAGCTTGTTACGAATGTTACCAGCGACGCGATTTACGAATGGGACCTGAATACAAACAAGATTCAATGGAACGAGTCTATCGGGCCACTTTTTGGTTATGACAAATCTGATGACCCATCACTGGAGCACTGGTGGGTTGATAAAATGCATCCGCAAGATCTGGAAAAGGTGCATGCTGTACTGATGGACGCCATAGAGCATAAACTAGACAGACTCAAAAGAGAGTACCGTTTTCGTTGCAGTGATGGTAAGTACAAGTTTATTAAAGATAGTTGTACAATTATTTATCAGGACGGAAAGGCCGTGAAGATTATTGGTGCGATCAAGGATATTAACGATCTGAAAAGGGCGAATGCTGAGAACGAAAGGCTGGTTAACCTGATTAATAAAGTGAACAACCTGATCATTATCAGCGATCCAGATATGCGAATTTTGTGGGTGAATGAAGCCTTTGTTTCGCATTGTGGTTATTCGCGTGAAGAAGTGTACGGAAAGACTCCTATGGAACTGCTGCATGGCGAGGAAACCAATGCCGAAACGGTGGCTCTATTGAAAGCCCAGCTTGGGAGGGGGCAAAGTTTCTCGGGAGAACTTGTTAATTATACAAAGAATGGTGAAAAATACTGGATCCATTTGAACTGTACCCCCGTTTTCGACGAAGATGATGGATTCAAAGGCTTTGTTGCGGTTTCGAATGTGATTACTGAAAGAAAAGAGAGAGAGGGACGATTACAGAAGCAGACTGCTGCCCTCAGGAACATCGCCTGGCTGAGTTCTCATGAGGTAAGAAAGCCCGCTGCAAACATTCTTGGAATTTTGGCTTTGCTTAGACATGCAGATATGCAGGAAGAGGTAAATGAATACGTCGGGTTGCTGGAACAGGCGGCCGAAGAGCTTGATCGCATTGTGAGAGACATCAGCCGGAAGATCAATAGTATTGAAATAGAATAAGCAGGTAGTGTTACGCAACATCATTGCATTTAGGAATAATTGACTATATTTGTTGATACTTCTGATAGTATGTTTATCAACAAATAATCCTATGTCTAATAAAGCAGCATCCGTTTTTTTTGATCAAAAATTTTCAGAGACCTACGATGAACGCAATCGTAACTTATCTCCAATTTTTAAGAATTTGCATTTCCTGTTGGGCCTGGTGCTGGCAGATCTGCCTGTTAATGCACATATCCTCTGTGTTGGCGTCGGGACGGGAGAGGAAATAATTGCTTTGTCCGCGGCTCATCCCGACTGGCAGTTTACCGGCATTGAGCCATCTGTACCCATGGCCGGCATATGCAAGGAGAAAATACAGGAGATAGGGCTTGCTGACCGCTGCACCATCCTCAATGGATATCTTTCTGATGTAGATCAGGGTGCAAACTACGATGCTGTTCTCTGCCTTCTTGTTACTCACTTTATTACTGATCACAATGAACGTCAGTTGATGTTTAACGACATGTACGCCAGGTTAAAGGAGGGGGGATATCTGATAAATGCAGATATCAGTGATAACATGTCTTCACCTCAATTTCAAAGTATTCTGGAGAAATGGAAAGTAATGCATAAGCATTCAGGCGCCTCTGAACAAGCTTTAGAGAATATGGAGAAGGCATTAGCCACCCATGTTTCCGTGGTGTCAAAAGACAAAATGGAGAGCTTCCTGCGCGGCGCAGGTTTTGCGTTACCTGTCCAATTTTTTCAGTCCCTGCTAATCCGGGCATGGTATTCAAAAAAGGAGTAGGCGTTAAGCAAAGAAAAAAGAGCAGGTCCGCGTCCCCAAAAGGAAGAAATAGTATATTATTATAGTGATTTTCTTAATAGCCTGGAGCTTATGCTTTGGGCTATTTGTGTTTACAATTATACCTATGTTCCTTCTTTTAGCATAATCTTTAAATGTCTTTTTTACATTTAAAGATTATTGTTTAATCTTGTGTTTGAATATAACCAATGTTAACCAGTCAGTTTAATGCAAAAGGAGCCATATGTATCATCTTAGGAACATAATCTGCGGATTATTATTGTTGTCATGTTTGTCGAGGTCCTTTGCACAGGACCTGGATGTTTCCAGCCCGGATGAACAACTTGTTGTTAAGCTGTCACTAGACCGTGGCAGGCTCTACTATCATGTGTTCCTGCAGGGAAAAGAAATGCTGGAAAAGTCGCCTCTGGGTTTACGGGGCAGTCAGGTTGACTTAAGTTCAAGCCTTCGTCTTATAGAAAAGAAATCAGGCAGGATCGACGAAACATATACTGAACCGAAAATAAAAACAAGCACGGTCAGGTATCAGGCGAACGAACTGGTTTGTAAATTTGAAAATCAAAATAAGAATCAGCTAGAGGTCGTATTCCGTGTGAGTAATAATAATATTGCTTTCAGATACCATGTCCCGCAGACAGGCGAAGCTGCTAACTTTATCATTGAGGAAGAGCTAAGCGGGTACAAATTCCCGTTGGTCAGCACTACTTTTTTAACACCCCAGGCATCTCCTATGATTGGCTGGATGAAAACCAAACCCAGTTATGAAGAAGAGTACGTTGCCGACCAGCCTTTAGGTGTTCCGTCAAAATATGGTGTTGGTTATACCTTTCCTTCGCTCTTTCATGTAGGTGACAGAGGCTGGGTGTTATTATCAGAAACTGGAGTAAACAGTCTATACTGCGGATCGAAGCTGAGCGAAGGCACTAAAGATGGCTTATATAAGATTGCATTCCCCGAAGCAGGTGAAAATAATGGTATCGGACGTGCGAACCCCACCATTGCGTTGCCTGGTTATACTCCCTGGCGAACCCTTACTGTGGGAAACAACCTGAAGCCTGTTGTTGAAACGACTATTTCGTTTGATGTGGTGGAGCCGCTGTATAAGCCGTCCAAATCTTACTCATATGGTCGTTCTACCTGGAGCTGGTTGTTGTGGCAAGACGGCAGCATTAACTTTGACGATCAGAAAAAGTATATCGATCTCTCTGCTGCTCTGGGGTATGAATTTGTGCTCGTGGATAATTGGTGGGACACCAGAATAGGACGTGAAAAAATTGAACAACTGGCGGCATACGCTAAGGATAAAGGAGTTGGTTTGCTCCTTTGGTATAATTCGAACGGCTTCTGGAGTGATGCACCGCAGGGACCAAAGAATAAGATGAATACAGCCATTGCACGAAAGCCGGAAATGGCCTGGATGCAACGGATCGGTATCAAAGGTATTAAAGTGGATTTTTTCGGAGGAGACAAGCAGGAGACCCTGAAGCTTTACGAAGACATTCTTTCTGATGCGAATGATTACGGATTGGCAGTGATTTTTCATGGAAGTACGTTGCCTCGTGGCTGGGAACGCATGTACCCCAATTTTGTAGGTAGTGAAGCTGTACTGGCTTCCGAAAATTTAATTTTCACACAGCATGCCAATGATACTGAAGCGTTCAACGCAAGCCTGCATCCCTTTATCCGTAATTCTGTAGCTTCTATGGATTTTGGCCCTGTCTTGCTTAACAAACGTCATAACCGGGAGAACAACGGGGGAACCACCAGGAAGACCACAGAGACCTTTCAATTGGCAACAGCAATCTTGTTTCAAACGCCGGTACAGAATTTCGGTATCACTCCTAATAATCTGGTTGAAATGCCCGCTTACGTTATTGATTTCATGAAAAAGGTTCCGACCACCTGGGACGAGACAGTGTTCATAGATGGTTATCCCGGAAAATACTGTGTGCTGGCGAGACGCCATGAAAATACGTGGTACATTGCAGGCATTAATGCAGAAGAAAAACCAAAAACACTAAGAGTGTCTTTGCCGATGTTGTCGGGCAAAGAAGTGATGTTGTATTCGGATAACCAGGGGAGAGAACCGCAACGGACTTCGGTACGTCTCAAAAAAAATAAAACATTAACACTTTCCTTATTGCCTGGAGGCGGAAATATTATTGTCGGAGAGTAACTATTTAATAAATGAAACCTGTAAACTGGATAATGAAGAATGAATGTCAATTTACGAGACTAATACTCTTTGTAGTTTTAATCGTGGGCTTTGCCGGAAGGTTATTTAGCCAGACTTATAAATCGGGGCCGTCCGATAAAGATTTTGCTGGCTACTTGTTTGCCTACTTCAAAGGGAATGTGGTAGAAGATGAAGCTGTTTGCTTTGCGATCAGCACCGATGGATACAATTATCGAGCTTTGAATGGCAACAAGCCAGTGCTCGATTCTAAAGTGATCAGTAGTACCGGTGGCGTGCGCGACCCTCATATCCTTCGTGGTGAAGACGGTCAGTCGTATTATATGGTTTTAACTGACATGACTTCATCGAAAGGGTGGGACTCTAACCGGGCCATGGTGCTGTTGAAGTCGCGTGATTTGATAAACTGGCAACATACTGTTGTGAACATACAACAACGTTACAAGGGGCAGGAAGATCTGAAGCGTGTATGGGCTCCACAGACGATATTTGATCCTGCGGCGCAGAAGTATATGGTTTACTGGTCTATGCAGCATGGCAACGGTCCTGATATCATCTACTATGCTTATGCCAATCGCGACTTTACCGGTTTTGATTCGGAACCTAAAATTCTGTTCCGACCTGGAAATGGCAAGTCGTGTATTGATGGAGATATTATTAACAAAAACGGACTGTTTTACTTGTTTTATAAGACTGAAGGACATGGCAATGGGATTAAACTTGCATTGACAGATTCACTCACCTCAGGGAAATGGATTGAACAGCCAGGATATAAGCAGCAAACCAGGGACGCTGTTGAGGGATCGGGCGTTTTCAAGTTAAACCATTCGGATAAGTATATTTTGATGTACGACGTTTATGGCAAAGGCAAATATCAGTTCTGTGAAAGTACCGATTTGGACAGGTTTAAAGTGATCGATCAGAACGTGAAGATGGATTTTCATCCGCGTCATGGAACCATTATTCCGGTCTCACGCACAGAATTAAAAAATTTGACCGCCCGCTGGGGTGTACCGGAAGGTATGGAGATATCTCTGAAAAAGAATCCTGTACTTGATGGATTTTATGCTGATCCTGATGTGCTGTATTCTAATAAAACGAAGAAATATTACATTTATCCTACCAGTGATGGCTTTGACGGCTGGGGTGGATATTATTTTAAAACATTCTCTTCAACCGATCTGACTAACTGGACCGATGAGGGTGTGATATTGGATTTGAAGAAAGACGTTTCATGGGGAAACCGTAACGCCTGGGCGCCTACCATTACCGAGAAGAAGATAAACGGTAAATACAAATACTATTATTACTTCACCGCGGCTCAGAAAATAGGAGTAGCCGTATCCGACCTGCCTACTGGTCCATTTAGGGATTCGGGGAAACCGCTTATAGATTTTAAGCCAGAAGGTATCAACAGAGGACAGGAAATTGATCCAGCTGTATTTAGTGACCCAAAGAGCGGCAAAAGTTATTTATACTGGGGTAACGGATACCTGGCTGTAGCCGAACTAAATAAGGATATGGTTTCACTGAAAGCGAATACTACCAGGGTTTTAACTCCGGATAAAACATTCAGGGAAGGTTGTTACGTGATCTGCAGGAAGGGGACTTATTATTTTCTATGGTCGGAAGATGATACACGCAGTGAGAATTACCGGGTGCGTTATGGAACATCACGGTCGCCCTTTGGTCCGATCGAAATTCCCGAAAATAACCTGATACTGCAGAAGGATCCATCAAAGGGTATATATGGTACAGGGCATTGCTCCGTATTGCAGGTACCCGGAAAGGATGAATGGTATATGGTTTACCATCGGTTTAATTATCCTGAAGGGATACACATGGGAGATGCTGCAGGATTTAACAGAGAGGTTTGTATCGATCCGATGCATTTTGACCAAAATGGAAATATTGTACCGGTAGTACCGTCTCATTAAGTCGGGAATTGCCGGGAGACGGTTTTAACTCATTTTGTCGTAAATCACCCTTTGATAGTCGTAATGTACCCTTTGCTTTTTGTGAAGGGCGGGTATCTTTGTACAAACAGAACCGCTTAAGAAATTTTACAACTATTAATCTACTTCAAAATGAAATTAAATCCTTATTTAAACTTTGACGGGAATGCAGAAGAGGCATTCAGGTTTTATCAATCGGTTTTTGGAGGGGAGCTGTTCCTGCAAAGAATGGATAACGCCCCCGGTGGCGAAAATCTGCCAAACAGCGAGAAGAACCGCGTAATGCATGTTTCTATTCCGATTGGCGATGGTCAGTTCCTGATGGCCTCCGATTGTTTGCCGAGCGCTGGTCACGTATTGCGTGTGGGTAATAACAACTACATTTCTATTACTCCTGACAGCAGGGAAGAGGCAGACCGGATTTTCAAAGGCCTTTCAGAAGGTGGTACTGTAGAGATGCCGATGGCCGACATGTTTTGGGGTGATTATTTCGGTTCATTTGTCGATAAGTTCGGCGTTTACTGGATGATCAACCTGCCGTCGTCAAAGGCGTGATATTACCGATGCCCGCATCCCTTGTTATAATTTTGCGGTGTTTCGCCTGAATATCAGCGTAAAAGTAGTGCCTTCGTTAATTACCGAATCTGCGGTGATATCTATTTTAAGATAGGCCGCAATACTTTTTACAATAGCAAGTCCCAAGCCATAGCCAACCTGTGAATGCAGGTTGGTCTTCCTGAAGCGATCAAAGACAAAAGGGAGATCCTCTTTTGGAATGCCAATGCCAGTATCGCTAATGGTAATCATGTAATTTCCATTTTTCAGCTTATGTCCGGCGATTGAAATCCTTCCATCCTGGCGGTTGAATTTTATAGCGTTGTGTATCAGGTTGAAAAACAGCTGGAATATTAAGTCTTTGTTTACATCTGGAAGAATAACGTCCGGTGCAATATCCAAAGAAATATGGATGCTTTTTTCTTCCAGCCTGTGTTTAATCTCTTCAATCAAATCTTCAAAAAGAGGTAACAACTGTACAGGTTCCTTCGATGCGTACTGTTGGTTTTCGATCCGTGAGATCAGTAATAACGAGCTGGTGATCTTCTTTAACCTGTCAACCGTTTTCATCATTTCCACTACGGCAATTGCAGAAGCCTCATCTATGTTTTCGTCAGCCAGGAAATTCTCCATTTTGTTCTGGAGGATACTGATGGGGGTCATCAGCTCATGCGAAGCATTTGACGTAAATTCACGCTCCTTGTAAAAGGCTTCGTTGATCTGTTTCATTAATAAGATGAGGGACTCGTCCAGATATTTGAAATCCGTAGTGCTGGTTTTAATTCGTTGCTGCTGGGATTCAAATGGAAATGCACTGTTAACCAGCTTCGTCTTAATGATTGCTGAAAGTGGTTTGATCAGAACCCGTATAAAGGTGAGATCGATCAGGATAGTCATAACGATTAAGGTGATCAGTACATATAGTGCGAAGCGTTGAAGGGGCTTGTTGTACTGATCGATGCTCGCCGTGGTTTTGCCTATCTCAAGGAGGTAGTTTTTATTCTTACTTTTAAATGTATAGCTTAAAACGCGGTAATTGAGCGTATCGCCTTCTATCAGTCTTCTTGAATCCTTGATTGCATCGATCTTAAGGTCGGTATCCACCGGCAGAAAAGCGATAAATTCCTCCTTCAGCAGCGTATAACTGCCGTAATTTTCGTCGCCCTGCAAGTAATGGTCGAGTCCGTTTTTCTCTACAATCTTCAGTACCTTTTTTTGTTGCTGGCGCAGGGTTCGATTCGTATAATCAGAGGCGATCTCCCTCACGAGAAACGGCAAAGCCAGGATAAAAAGCAAAACAATGGCCATCTTCGATCCTGTAATGAACAGCGTGAGTTTTGTAGAGAGCTTCATCTTACTTTTTAATCCGGTAACCTACTCCTCGTACTGTTTCCAGCCATTCTGAAGAAGCCCGGGCGTTGAGTTTTTTACGTATGTTTTTTATATGGGCGTCAATGTAGTTCGAATCATAGTCGTCATTAACAAAAGTTCCCCAGATGTGCTCACTGAGCTGTACGCGGGTGAGTACACGGCCCCTGTGTATCAGCAGGTAGCTTAGCAGATCAAATTCTTTGCGTGAAAACTCTATTTCACTTCCTTCAAACAGTACCTGTCGTTTTTGAATATCTACCTGAAACTGTCCAACCGGAATCAGCTTTTCGGCAATATTAAACTTCCGTCTCGCTATGGCCAGCATCCTCGATTTTAATTCGAGCAGGTAAAAAGGTTTTGCCAGATAATCATCGGCTCCAAGGTCGAGCCCGCTCACCCGGTCTTTCAGGTTGGTTCTGGCTGTGATGATGATATACGCAGCGTCAGGGTTACTCTTCCTGGCGGATTTCAGAACTTCCAGCCCATCTCCGTCGGGTAAACTGAGATCGATTAAAATAAAGTCATATTGGTTAAGCTCTGCCTTTTCGAGCCCGCTCTTTAAAGAGTGGGCAAGATCGCACACGTAAAAGTTCTTTTTGAGGAAGGCCTCCATTTCGTAGGCCAGTGTTTTTTCGTCTTCAACAATTAATACTTTCATAGCCTAAAACTGGTAATAACAGGATAAGCCAAAAATGGATAGCCGGGGCTTAAGTTCCGCATTTTCTTTTGAATTGAGTACAGAAAACTGGTAGCTGAATTCAGCGATATAATTACCTCTGCTAAGACCGACTGGAATCTTAAAGTTATAAGATAACATATTAAAACGGCTATATTCTACTGTTTCTGTACTAACAGCAGCTGAACCGGAGTTTCCTGGCGAAGAGGGTGCCTTGCCTTTAGCCTTGTCGCGTTTGCCTTTTGCTACCGTATAGGTTTCATAAAAACGCCGGGTTCCTGCCACCAGTTCAATTGCTGGTTCCATGTATATCGCGTTTTTTTCGTTAAAAAGACTGCCGAGGCTGATCTCTCTTGAATTGGACAGACCGACGAATATATCACTTTGCTTCCCGAAGGCATAATCTGTACTGAGTGTGCTTTTAAGCCACGGCCATGAATATGCGGCAGACAAGTTTACATTGTTTTGGTTGGATGCCTGCAGCAGGGGGGAGTTGGCTGGAAAAAGAGAATAAGAGTATGAAAGGTCGAGATTTAACTCGTCATTAACATCGTAGTCAAAGCCAGCGCCTAGATCGGTTGCCGATAATCCGGAACCATAATTCAAAAGCTTGTAAGATCCGGCCGAAAAATAAAGTCCTAAGGGTAATTTTACTGTTGCATTAAGCAGTACGTAAGGGAACTTTTCGCTGGTAGCCTGACCGTAATAACTGATGTCGCTACTATACAGGGCAGCCAGGGTGATAGTGGTCTTTTCATCGGGCTCCTGTTGTGCCTTAAGCTGTATGGTATATAGCATTAGCAGGAATGGCAATAGTAATGATCTCATTTAACCACCTTTCTTAACGTTTCTTAATTTTAGGGCGGTTCACTTTCACCGGCTTCACTTTTACATCTGGCTTAGGTACCACAGTGGGGCGTTCCTGTTTTCTCGATTTTGGCACTTCTTTGACCTCCGGCTGGTCAGGCTTCTGATCTCCTTTATCCTTCTTTTTATCATTCTTTTTGTCTTGCTTCTTTTTATCCTGAAGGGAGGCAATTATCGAACTTTCCTCTACTGGCTTTTCCGCCCGCAACAGCACAGGGAATACCAATACCAGCATGGATGTAATAAGTAGCACGAATATGAATGATCTCTTCATGAAATAAAGATAATGAAGTTATTGTTATAGGGCGACTATGAACACTACAAATGTAGATGCTGAACATGAAAATAGAATGAAAATCGCAGGCAACTTAATTCGGGAACATCATCTTTATTTCATGTTTGTTATCCAGTTTTGGGGTATTAAACATACTCACAAACAAAATATATTAAGATGAAAAAGAAACTAGTATACTTCGCATTCGCCTCTTTATTCGGAATTACAACATTTACAGCGTGTAAAGAAGACAATAACGCCGGCACAGACGGGACAACGAAGGTGCAGATCAAGATGACCGATGCCCCGGGGAATTTTGATGAAATCAACTTAAGCGTCAAAGAAATAATATTGGTTTCGGATGGAAAGCCGTATGTGTTTGATGCCGATGTAGACGTTTTCAACGTTCTCGATTTTAGAATCGGAACCAGTAATCCGGATATCCTTGTTGCATCAGGAGAGATGCCGGCCGGAGATATCACTGAAATCAGGCTGGTACTTAATGATTCTGGAAATACAATAGTTGTTGATGGTGTAGAATCCGCTCTTGTTACCCCGAGCGGCCAATCATCAGGCTGGAAAGTTAAACTTACTGAAAATCCTTCACTTGTGGCTGGTGTAACCTACTCATTGCTTCTTGATTTTGATGCAGCCAAATCCATTGTGCATACAGGAAACGGAAAATATTTGCTTAAACCCGTTGTGAGGGGTATCGCGAATGCTACTTCAGGACTGATATCAGGAACGGTATTGCCCTTAGAGAGCCATCCCGAGGTGTTGGTAATCGCCGGAACAGATACCGTTGGAACCGTTGCAGATCCTTTGACTGGTAAATTCACAGTAGGCGGCCTTGCTGCCGGAACATATGCTGTTAAATTTAACCCGGTTGAAGGCTATAGAGACAGCACTGTTGCCAATATATCAGTGGTACGCGGACAAAATACGGTTATAGATGCCGTTGTACTTAAACAACAATAATGAAAATGTATTTTAAATTAAAAGTATGAAAAAGCTATTTGTCTTTTTAATGCTTGCAATTGGCGTCACAGCAGGCTCACGTGCCTTAGGACAGGTAAGCATTAACGTAAATATTGGCAGCCAACCGCTGTGGGGGCCGGTAGGATATGATCATGTCGATTATTATTATTTACCTGACATAGAAAGCTACTACTATGTGCCAACCCGGAAATTTATATACCTGAATAATGGCAGGTGGATATTCAGTTCTGGTTTGCCTTCGGCATACCGAAACTACGATCTTTATAACAGCTATAAAGTTGTTATCAATTCACCTAAACCATATTTAAAATATACCGAACATAAGGTTAAATATTCAAAATATAAATCGAACCGTTCGCAAGCTGTTATCTTAAGGAGTAGCGATCCAAAATACTATATAGTTAAAGGCCATCCGAAAAGCAAAGCCAAAGTGGGTGTTAAAGGCGGGCCTTCTGGCAAGGTTAAAGTTAATGCCGGCAACAAAGCCCACGGAAACGGACATGCCGGCGGCAATGACAAGGGTAGGGGAAAACATTGATTGTTGTTGTTGAATGTTGTGCAAAGGATCTCCATACGGGGATCCTTTGTTGTTATATAGCAGGATTGCTTCTGCGCGACACTTCAGTCTGCTCATCCGGTACATTCAGCGGCATAAGCGATGGATAAAATCAATTACTGCGGCGGTAAAAACTTATGATTTTTTTACTGGAAAACAGGATGATATAAATGTAATAAATTGATAAATAGTTTTTTGCAGAACAAAGTTATTGGATCTTTTCAAGACAGGACTCTTTTTTGGCTGGCATAATTCAGCCTTTACATACCTTAGTTGCAAAGTTTAACCATGACCTGTCGGCTACAAGGTGTAAAATAACCTAAAGTAAGAAGGAGTTCAGAAAAACCTGAAAAAATGAAATTTAAGAGTCTTGTATTGTTTTGTGTATTACTATTTATCTGTTTCTATTTATCAGCACAGCAAAAGGTAAGTCCCGATCTGGATGCTAAAGTCGAAGAGCTTCTCAGTCAGATGACGCAGGAAGAAAAGCTCGCGTATATTGGCGGTGCCGATTGGATGTATACCAAAAATATCGCCCGTTTAGGAATTCATCGGATGAAGATGACGGATGGCCCCCAGGGATTAGGTACGCATGGTAAATCTACAGCGTACCCTGCAACAGTGATGCTTGCTGCTACATGGAATGAGGATTTAGCCTATCAATATGGCAAAGCGTTGGGTCGTGATTGCAAAGCGCGGGGTATAAACATCCTGCTGGGGCCCGCTGTGAATATTTACAGAGCCGCAATGTGCGGGAGAAATTTCGAATATATGGGAGAAGACCCGTATTTAACCTCACACGTTGCCGTTGGCTATATCAAAGGAGTACAGGATCAGGGCGTAATGGCTACTGTAAAGCACTTTGCAGCTAACAATTCTGAGTACGACCGGAATAACATCAGCAATGATATTGACGAGCGGACGCTCCATGAAATTTATTTTCCTGCTTTTAAAGCGGCCGTGCAGGAAGCAAAGGTTGGTGCGGTAATGACCAGCTATAATTTGATGAACGGTATTTATACCACAGAAAACCCGTGGTTATTAAAAGATGTATTAAGAAATCAGTGGGGCTTTAAAGGAATGGTAATGTCCGACTGGGGTTCTACTCATTATGCTATTCCGGCCGCCAGCAGTGGGTTAGATCTCGAAATGGCAGGCGGAGAAAAAATGAATCCCAAAGACATGGCATATTATCTCAAGACCGGGCATGTTACCATGGCTATGATCGATGAGAAAGTCCGCCATATACTTCGCGTTCTTATCGCTTTTGGTTTCAAAGATGGTATGGAAGCCGACAAGAACATTCCGCTCGACGATCCTGCATCTATAGAAACAGCCTTAAATGTAGCCAGGGAAGGCATTGTGTTATTAAAGAATAAGGATAATAATCTTCCTGTTAATCCAAAAAAGGTCAGGAACATTATTGTTACTGGTAAAAACGCAAGCAGGAACGTACATGGCGGGGGTAGTGGCGCCGTTGTTCCATTTCATTTTGTGACAATGTTTGATGGTATCCGGAAAGAGGCATCATTAAATAACATACAGGCAGAATATGTAGATGAACTCGATTTTCTGCCTAAAATCATGTTTACCGACGAAAAGCTAACTGAGCAGGGATTTCAGGCTGAATATTTTAACAACGCTAAACTGGAAGGGAAGCCCGTATTCAGGCAAGCAGAAAAGAAAATAAACTACTCCTGGACTGGTGGTACAGGCATAAAAGAAGTGTCTAAAGATGTTTTCTCGGTTAGATGGAGCGGAATCCTGCGTTCAGACGAAACTTCTGACTACGATTTCACCCTGGGAGGCGACGATGGTTATAGATTATATATAAACGACGAGCTGGTAATTAATGACTGGGCTCCAGGCGGATACAGAAGTACAAATTATACTAAATCCCTGCAGAAAGCTACCAGTTATCGTATACGTATTGAATATTACCAGCAAGGAGGCGGCGCAGCAGTGAATTTCTCATGGAAGAAGAAAGGCGATGCCAAAGACTATTATGCCGAGTATCTGAATAAGGCTGATTTGGTGATAGCTTGCTTCGGGCACAACTCCGATACCGAAGGCGAAGGATCCGACAGATCATTTGGCTTGCCGGAATCCGACAAAAGGATGTTATCCAGCGTAATGAAAGCGAAAAAGCCTGTAATAGGAGTGGTGAGTGCGGGGGGGAACATAGAAATGCAGGAATGGGAACCGAAGCTTAGCGGACTGCTATGGACCTGGTATGCCGGCCAGGAAGGAGGAACGGCAATAGCCGAGGTTCTCTTCGGGAAGGTAAACCCTTCAGGAAAACTGCCAATGACGTTTGAGAAGAAATGGGAAGATAATCCCGCGTACAATAATTATTACGATCCAGATGGTGATAAGCATGTACAATACAAAGAAGGTATTTTTATTGGATACCGAGGGTATGATAAATTGAAGCGTGAGGTGCAATATCCGTTCGGTGCCGGCTTGTCGTACACCAGCTTTAAAGCTTCCGATCTTTCCGTTTCGGCGCCTGATGCCAAAGGCGAAGTGACGATTACCTGCCGTTTATCCAATACAGGAAAAAGAGAAGGCGCCCAGGTTTTACAAGTATATGTAGGGAAAGCCGAAAAGGCTGTCGTGGAGCGCCCTGAAAAAGAATTAAAGCGCTTCATGAAGGTATCCTTAGAACCAGGGGAGGCCCGTTTTGTAGAGATAAAATTGCCAAAAGATGCATTCTCGTTTTACGACGTGAGTGCAAAAGACTTTGTCAAAGATCCTGGCCGTTATAATATCATGCTCGGATTCTCTTCCCGGGAAATTAAACTGCAGAAGAGCGTAGCCATTTACTAGCGGAAAGAGTTTGAGAAAAAACATCTAAGAATTGATACATAATTGCCAGCGATTCCTGCCGCTTTATTTCATCTTTGACCTTATAAACGTAAATGGTGAAACAAAGTGAAGATTTTGGGGCCACCAGGCCCCATTTTAAAATATTAGATGGTCTTAGGGGTGTCGCAGCGCTGACAGTAGTTATTTTCCATTTTATGGAAATATCTGTTCCTGATTACAATGACAGTTTTATAGCGCACGCCTATCTTGCAGTTGATTTCTTTTTTTGTCTTTCAGGGTTTGTGATAGCTTATGCGTATGATCATAAGTTTTTGAAAATGGGTTCCTGGGCCTTTCTGAAGGCGAGGCTTATCAGGCTGCATCCGCTAGTTATTATCGGATCAGTTATTGGCCTGCTGGTTTTTGTTTTTGATCCCTTCAGTAACCTTTACCTAAAGTATTCAGACGACTTACTGGTAATGTTCCTGTCGTCATGCTTAATGATTCCTTATCCTCTTGTGCATGAAAGGTATTTTAATCTGTTTCACCTGAACCCGCCAACCTGGTCGTTATTCTGGGAATACGTTGCTAATATAGGCTACGCATTATTTCTGGTCAAAGTCAAAAACAAAACCCTGTGGATGCTCACTGTTCTGGCCGCATTTTTACTGGTTTACGAAGCGCATAGGTCTGGTTACCTGGGAGTGGGCTGGGGGGGCGACAATATTATCGGGGGCGGTATCCGGGTTTTTTATTCCTTTCTGGCTGGTATATTGGTATATCGTTCGAAATGGATTATTCACTCACGGATGAATTTTATTACAGTAAGCCTTTTGTTGCTCGCCGTCTTTCTTCATCCATTTATGAAGGATTTAAACTGGATAGTCGAGCCGCTGATTGTCATTTTTGGTTTTCCATTCCTGGTTGCACTTGGGGCTGGTGCGCAGCTACCTGCTTCTTTAGCTAGCTTATGTAAATGGTCGGGTGATATCTCTTACCCGCTTTACATGGTACATTACCCATTTGTATGGTTATTCATGAGCTACGTAGAAAAAAATAAGCCAGGCATGAATGAGATGACGATAATTACGATATTTGGTGTAATAGGCCTGGTGGTTTTCGCATACCTGATTATGGTTCTGATGGACATTCCGCTGCGCAGGTGGCTTAAGGGTTTGAGGGTCATTTCTTATGAAAAATATCATTATTGAAAACATAACATTAGAACAAAGCCATAAATCACAGGCATCGCAGTTATTTGCGGCGATTGATAAAAACAGGGAGCACCTTTCAGCGTTTTTGCCCTGGGTAGAAAAAATGCAGCATGTTTCAGATATGGAGGAGTATCTGAGAAATGCTGAAGCGCTGTGCGAGGATTTAAAAGAATCCAGTTTTGCGCTGATCATCAATAATACTGCTGTAGGACGCATTGGACTGCATCACCTAAATATGCAAAACAAAAGTGGGGCGATTGGCTATTGGTTAAGCAAGGAAGCAGAGGGGAAAGGTATAATTCAAAGATCATGCAAAGCCCTTATTCGGCATGGATTTGAGGATTTAGGGCTGCAGCGAATTGAAATCAAAGCTGCTGTTGCTAATTTAAAAAGCAGGGCAGTGGCAGAACGATTGAACTTCGTAATGGAGGGAACATTGCGGCAAGCTGAATTTGTTAATGGACAGTTTCTTGATTTGGTTTTGTATTCGCTGACAAAAGACGAATGGCTGGCTATGAACAGTTAGGCGATCTCAATAAAACCCATTAGCGAACACTAATTGTGCGGTATTGAACACCGTTATACGCTGAAAGGCGCTTTTTACCTTACTTGAGGTGATGGCATACATTTAGTATCATATCAGATACTTAATCATAAAGAATGATCCGTCACTTTTTCCAGATCGCCTGGCGCAACCTCTTGAAACGAAAATTTTATAGTTTTATTAATATAACGGGGCTAGCCATAGGGATGACATGCTGCGTGCTGATCTCCCTTTATATCAGAAACGAGTTGTCGTACGATCAGTATCACGTTAAAAAAGACAGGATATACCGGGTCCTGCAAACTTTTCGCAGCGTTCAGGATGGCGAGACCCTTTCATCTGCAACCCCCGGGGATTACCAGGTTTGGGGTTGCGCTCCCGTAGGACCTGCCCTTCAGGCAGATTTTCCCGAGGTTGAAAAAGTAGTGCAGTTTATGAGCCCGGTCAGCCTGTTGCTGGAGAAAGGTGAAAAACGCTTTCAACAGGATAACCTGCTCTGTATGGATTCTACAGCATTTGATGTCTTTAGCTGGAAAATGCTGTATGGAGATCCGCGTACAGCACTGACCGCCCCCAACAGCATAGTGCTCACTCATACAGTTGCTCAAAAGTTTTTTGGCAATGAGAACCCCGTGGGACAGATGCTGCGGGTTGATAGTCAGTATAGTTATATGATTACCGGTGTGATGGAAGATGTACCGCCAAACTCTCAGTTTACCTTCAACGGCCTTATCTCCATGTCGACGGTGAGAAAGTACAGGGCGGAGATGTTTGACTGGTGGGGGTACGTTGATTTTTATACGTATGTGCTGCTTAAAAAGAACACCAGCATCAGTTCGCTGGACAAACAAAGTTCTTCGTTCGTTAAGCGGCGAAACAGCGGCGATAAGGGATATGCTATCTCATTTGAAAAAATGACAGACGCTTATCTGCATTCTGCGGCGAAAAGGCAGCCGGGACCTACCGGAAGTTTGCTGAATGTGTATTTATTTTCCTGCATTGCTGTTTTCATAATGCTTATAGCGTGTATCAATTTCATGAACCTGTCTACAGCGCGTTCGCTCGAAAGAGCAAAAGAAATAGGTGTGAGAAAAGTGCTGGGAGTGAGGCCCTCCAGTCTGATGATCCAGTTTCTTTCCGAATCTATCCTGTTGTCGCTTTCAGCGGCTGTCATTGCATTGGTACTGGCCCAGGCAAGTATCCCAATGATCGGAAAGCTATCAGGCAAAGATCTTTCCTATACCAATTTCCTTACACCGCTGTTACCCTTTTATATGACTGCTTTTGCTGTCGTTGTAGGTTTATTGGCGGGTATTTATCCTGCATGGTTTTTATCAGGCTTCAGGGCTATCTCCGTGTTGAAGGGGAAATTCAAGCCCCCGGTTGAAGGTGTGTCATTCAGGAAAGTGCTGGTAGTATTTCAGTTTACGTTATCGGTGGCACTTATTGCAGCGACAGCTATTGTATACAGTCAATTGAAGTACGTAAACAGGCATGACCTTGGCTTTCAGAAAGATCAAATGCTGGTTCTCAATTTTGAGGGTGATGAAAAGGTGCAGCAAAATATAGAGATAATTAAAAAGGCCATAGCTGATCAGCCAGGAGTGGTTTCGGTTGCTGCTTCCCGCGCAGTGCCCGGAGAGTTCCTTCCAAATGCAGGCACCCAGATACAAACGCCGCAAGGACAAATGGCTGAGCAGGCCCCTTTTATCTATGAGATAGACTTCGATTTCATTCCGACCTACCATATTCCGGTTATAGCAGGCAGGCCATATTCCCGATCATATACAACAGATAGTGCACAGGCCATGGTTATTAACGAGGCAGCGGCAAGATTGTATGGATACACACGCCCGGCTGATGCTGTAGGTAAAAAGTTCGATCAGTGGGGAAGATCGGGGACGATTATAGGCGTAGTAAAAGATTTTAATTTCCGGTCACTTCACCAGGCCGTGGAGCCGCTGACATTAAGATATGGCTATTCATACAGCCTCAACCGCATTTCGGTCGCTATCAAAGGAGATAACGTACCTGAGACTCTTGCGGGCCTGAGAAAAACCTGGAGCCAAATAGTTCCGCATCGTCCTTTCCTGTATCAGTTTCTCGACGAGTCGTTCAGTGCACAATATGAGGCCGACCAGCATTTCGGACAACTGTTTACATTCTTTTCGTGCCTCGCTATTTTCATAGCATGCCTGGGCTTGTTTGGACTGTCGACTTTTATGGCCCAGCAACGGGTAAAGGAAATTGGTATCCGGAAAGTGCTTGGCTCCTCGGTGAGCGGCATCGTAATCCTCTTGTCGAAGGACTTTATCAAGCTCATATTGATTGGTATCATCATCGCCGTTCCACTTTGTTGGTGGGCGATGGACAAATGGCTGCAGGGCTTTGCTTACAGGATCAATGTCGGGCCGCTGGTATTCATTGAAGCTGGGTTGATTGCCATGTCTGTTGCCCTGATCACCATTGCCTGGCAATCGGTTAAAGCCGCGATGGGTAATCCGGTACAATCGCTTAGGAATGAATAATTGAATGCGTTTTTGTAGTGAAGACTATCACTTTATTTAAAACGATTTTAGCATATCCGAGCGGTAGCGCGGAGAAACGCGGAGATAATCCGACAATTCCTGAACTGTTGGTATGCCGCTGCGATTGGCGGTATCGTTATCAAATCGTTCAGCTAGGTAATCATCCATTTTTGAGATGAGATCAATCACGGAATTAAGCCGATTTTGTTATCTTTATTCAGTTAGAGCCTTTAGCCTGGCAAGGTTACCGGCAACAACAATAGAATTAGAAATGACAATATGAACGTTAAAGAAGCCTATAATATTTGGGCCAGCCAGTACGATACAAATAAAAACAAAACCAGAGATCTGGAAGCTATTTCATTAAGATCGACATTGAGAGATCTTACCTTTCATAACTGTCTGGAAATTGGCTGCGGTACAGGCAAGAACACGCAATGGCTTATAACAAGGGCAAAACAGGTTACTGCTGTCGACCTCTCGGAAGAAATGCTTGCAAATGCAAAAAGTAAAGTTGCTTCGGAGGATGTGAAATTTGTTCAGGCTGATATTACGAAAGACTGGGTATTTGCATGTACTAAATATGACCTGGTAACATTCAGTCTTATCCTCGAGCATATCGAAAATCTCAACGATGTTTTCAGGAAGCTAGCGGATGTAGTTCAACAAGAGGGTTATGTGTACATTGGCGAGCTGCATCCCTTTAAACAATACAGCGGAACCAAAGCAAGATTTGAAACGGAAGACGGATTAAACATTGTGACCTGCTTCAATCACAATATTTCCGACTTTACCACTGCTGCAAGAAACAACGGTTTTCGGATATTGGATATCATTGAATATTTCGACGATGACGATCGGACTACGATTCCGAGGATTTTGACAATATTGTTAAAGAAGCAAGAAGGATAGGGCAGAAATGATGCAGATAGAATTTGCCAGGAATGCCAGCCGAGTTAGAGACGAAATAGAAACCGGAGCTAAACTATACTAATAATTAAAAGACATCTTTTCCTGACCACGTTCGGGCTGGCTGCTTCTTAGGTTCTGGCTGGCTATGACTTGGCTTCGGTCTGGGTATTGGATTTTTTAGAAGAACTGTAGAAGAAATCCCATACCCGTGCTGAACCCAGCCGGGAGAGAGTATGATGAGTGTTATAAAAATGTCTTATCCTGGAATAGCTATACAGGTTAATGAATAAATCCTGAATTAATTATACACTATGGTTTGTTATTCCTGATTGGATTATACACTGCAATTTGGTAATCCTGATTGAACTATACAAGGGCAAGTTCCTCCTTTTTTGATTTTTTATTCTTCCAGCGTTTCATCAAGACTCCTGCCCGCAAATGAGCCTGATCTGGAGTGAGGTAATCACAACTGGCATGAGGTCTTAACTCATTATATGCCCGGATGCTTTCGGCGATCTTTCTTTTAGTGTCATCAAAGCCCAGTCCTGAGTGGTGCAGGTTGAATTCTTCTTTGAGGATCCCGTTCACCCGCTCGGCCAACGCATTCTCATAAGGATCGCCATTTTCAGTCATACTGATGGCAATCCTGCTGCCCAGTAATACAGATACATACTCTTTGCTGCAATACTGCGATCCCCGGTCGGAATGATGGATCAGTTCATCCTGATAGATCCGATTGTCCAGGGCCATTCTCAGAGCCTGTGCACATCCCTGAGCAGCCAGATCTTTATGAAAGCAGTACCCCATGATCTTCCTGGAATAAGCATCCGTCACCAGGCTGAGATATCCCCATCCGCTGTTCATGCGGATATAGGTAATGTCACTCACCCATACCTGCTCGGGACGGTTAATCCTCAATTCTTTCACCAAATTGGCATATTTATGCATCCAGTGCCGCGAATCGGTCGTCACTACCCGCCGCTTTCTGCGCCGGATATCCAGTCCGTGCTCCCGCATCAGATCAAATAAATAGTCCCGCCCTATTCGGATGTCATGCTCAGCCAGCATGGGAGTGAGCATGTAATGTAATTTAAGGGTGCCTGTCCGCGGCAGGGACTCACGGACCTGATGGACATGCTGCAGGATGATCTCCTCTTTTAATCCAATATCCTGATAGCGCCACTGGTGGTCATACCAGGCATGGCGGCTCTTGCCAAACAGTCTGCACAGTTTCTTTATTCCCATTGCGGGTTCCTGCTGTTTCATTTTGGTGACTGTTTGGCTCCAGACTTTTTTCGGATATCGATTTTGAGCTGTTCTTCGGCAATATCGATCATCGTCTCCAACGCCCGGATCTTTAACTGGGCCTCTGCCAATTGTTCCTTCAGCGATTTGGTTTCGCCCGCGGAAACTTCTTTTTGTTGTTTCTTTTTTGATTTCACTGGTGGTATTTGACGGCTAAGTTCGGCATTTTCTGCTTTCTGTTGCTTCACCCAACGGTCTACTACTGTCCTGCTTTTGATGCCAAAAGCCACACATGCTTCCCGTACAGACATTCCTGACTCTACTGCCCGCAGCACCGATCGCTTCTCTGAGGGGCTATACCGCCGGCTGCGTTCTGCATAATAGTCCTTCGATCCATAACGGGTCATCCAATTGGTCAAGGTCGATTCATGCATCCCGTACTCACTCAGTATCTCCCGACGGGGAATTCCTGATTCGATCTGTTCTACTATTTCCTTGATTTTACGCTTGTCAAAGGGTACGTTCTTTTCCGCTCTCTTTGATTTAAATTTCACTCTTCTGGTTTCCATACACTGCTTGTTTGGTGTATAGCTTTTTTAGGAATCGACAAAAGGTTTAAAAAAATTATAGAAAGTACCTGAATATTCTATACCTTTAATTCAAATGAACCTTATGAAATTATCCAGTCATTTCCTCGTTTTGGCCCTGTTTCTAGCCGGTATTGTAACTTCATGCAGTGAGTTTATAGAACGGTCGATAGAAGATAAGAAAGTGTTTTTAAATGCTCCGGCAGACAGCGCAGAAAGCGGTAAATACCTTCAGTCTTTCTGGTGGGAGCCGGTGGACGATGCTCTTTCGTACAGGCTTCAGATTGTAAGTCCATCTTTCAACCAGGCTCAACAGCTGATACTTGATTCGGTAATTAAAGATAACAAGTTTAGTTTTACGCTTGAACCAGGCGAATACCAGTGGAGAGTGCGGGGAGAGAATGGCAGCAGTCAGACTTTTTATACCACGCGCACCTTTTTTATTTATGAAACCGACCTTAGTAAACAACAGGTCCAGCTGAAAGGCCCTCCAAACGGAGTAATAACGAATCAGCGAAACTTTATTACCTCGTGGTACAGCATGTACAGTGCAGCAGGTTATCTTCTGCAGGTCGACAGTACTGCCGGAAATTTCACGGACGAGCCGTCCCTTTTTGTAAATACGATTGTTGCCAATACGGAGTACGCCGTTACGGCGACTTCCGACAAGACCTACAGCTGGCGTGTCAAGGCAAAAAATGACACATCGGAATCAAAATGGTCGGCCGTATACAGGTTTACATTCGATGGCACGGCACCTGGAAAGGTAGTGCTAGGCTCTCCGGCGAATGGAAGCGGAGTGAGCAAGCCCGTAACCCTGCAATGGAATGTCCTCGCCGATGCGAAGAAATACCTGCTATATATATTGAAAAGCGATTCAACAGCATACAATTCAAGCTACCCTCTTACTCTCACAACAAACAGTTATTCTTTCAATGGCGGCGAAACTAACGAGAAAATACTCTGGAAGGTAAAGGCTGTTGATGCAGCGGGCAATATCGGTGCAGATAGTGAGGTGAGGAATTTTACCGTACAATAGGAGCTGATGAAGAATAAACGGACAACCTACATACTGATCATTTCTGTTGTGGCAGTATGGGGGATTATCTTTTACAGGATTTTCACCGCTACCCAGGCGGCGGAGCCGGTAAGCTTCAATCTTCCCGCTTCTAAAGCCTCGTACGAATCGTTGTATGATTATCAGATGAAGGATACGTTTACACTGGCCCTGAATTACCGCGACCCCTTTCTTGGCGGCGAACCTCAGTCAGAGGTTCCGGTAACATCGGTGCCGCGGGAGCCTGCTGGTTTCGTAATGAATGCTATTGCCGCTCCTCCGCCCGTTAACTGGGAAATAATTCGTTATACCGGTTATATTATGAATCCTAATATTAAAAGGGCAGTGGCGATTATGAATATTAATGGTAAAGAATATATGCTGAGCGAAGGACAAAAAGCCGATGGCGTGACGCTTGTTAAAAGTTACCGCGATTCAGTGAAGATCTCTTATCGGAGTAAGACTAAATTTATCAGAATACAATGAGAACGTTATACCTTTCCTTTATCCTGTTATGCGTGTGTGCTAAGGCGAATGCCCAATCTTACTATAAAGAATTGACAACAGACAGGGTAACAATCAATAAACCCGACGAGATCATTACTGCTTATACAAAACCGGCCAAAGGAGAGGTAACAGCTGAGCCGGAAAGGGAATATGTATGGTATAGCGCGGGTCGCATCCACAACACCCAGGGTGGCTATAGCGGGAAGCTTCTCAACGGAGGGTATAGTTCGCAATATCCGGGCAAAAATCTGAAAGAGCAGGGAGAATACTCAAACGGACTGAAAAATGGCGAGTGGCGGTCGTGGTATCAAAACGGAAAACTGAAAGAGATTAGCATCTGGTGCAACGGAGTAAAACATGGCAGGTTCAGCGAGTTCGACGAGAATGGGAATTTGCTGAAAAGCGGCAGCTATCGGAACGGACTGCTGCATGGAGATGTCGCCTCTTTTAATGGGAAAGACAGCAGTACAGTTGCCTATTACAAAAATGGTAAGCCGGCGGTAAAGAAAAAGCTTAACATATCTGCTAAGAAGATGGTGCCGGGCTTTCTGAAAAAGAAGCAGAAGGCAAAAAAAGAAGGGGAGCCGGATAATAAAAACTAAATGCTTAAAGCATCTGCCCTTTACATGGTAATAATAATTGCTTTGGTGATCGCTGTTTTTTCGGCTTCGCTTATTGCTACCGCTTACTTCTACCGCCTGGAGTACCAGAAAAATATGCGCTTTGGTCGCTTGCAGCTTAACCTCAACTCCGCTGCATCCATTTTATTGTCGTCTGCTTACGTGAGTACAGAGGAACAAAGGCTCGACCTTTTTGGTGAACAAACCGACAGTGTGGTGCTGAAAAAAGACCGATGGGGGCTTTTCGCTTTTGGCACTGCGAAAGCATTCACATTGAATGATACGCTGAAAAAAGCATTTCTGATTGCAGAGGATACGGAAAAAGACCAGACTGCCGTTTACCTGAGCGACGAGGACCGGCCCTTGTCCGTTAGTGGTAATACCCGCATCACCGGAGACGTGCAGATCCCCAAGGCAGGGATTAAACAAGCCTATGTAGAAGGCAAGCCTTATGCCGGAAAGGAACTTGTATATGGCAGCATTAAGAACAGCACGAGGACACTCCCTCAACTTAATCAATCAATGCTCGACGAAATTGAAAAGTATTTAGGTGATACTTTAAATAATGAAGTGTATGTTTCTGATTCATTGAGTAATTCTTTTTTCAATGAGCCAAAGGTGATCCGGGTAAGCCGGTCCAGTCCGGCGATCACTAACACGGCCATTACCGGCAGAGTCATCATTCTGTGTGATACGGTATTAACTATTGGCCCGGGCGCACAGCTCAGGGATGTACTTGTCTATGCGCCATCCATTGTTGTAAAAGAAGGATTCAAAGGAAGCGGTCAGCTATTTGCCCGTGACTCGGTGGTAGTGGAAAAGAAGGCCGATTTTGAATACCCGTCGGCTATCGGAATTCTGAAAAAGGGCGAAGGCGGACAGCCAAAAATTGAACTGGGTAGCGATTGCCGGTTGGCAGGAATCATCTTTACCCACGAAAAGAAACGAAGTGAATTACAGACCGTCATTAGCCTCGGGAAGAACGCTGTTGTGAAAGGAGAGATCTACGCCGCTGGGTTTATAAAAATGGAGAAACCCGTAACAGTGGAAGGAAAAGTTAGCTGCAACCGTTTCATCATTCAAACGCCGTCCACCTTGTATGAGAATTACCTCATCGATATTACCATCAACAGAAACAGCAGGAGTGCTTATTATCTCAGTTCGCCTTTGTTTGAGCACAAAGCCCCTAATCAAATCTTAAGATGGCTAAACTGAAAGACAGAAAACTTGCTGCTTCAACTTTAATTGAAGTTCTGATCGCCATGGTGATTATTGTCGCCGTTTTTGGAATGGCAATGGGCATCTATACCAATGTAACGCAATCCGGCTATTCCATCAGTACTACGCAATCTCAGCAGCAAATGCAGACGATCATCGGCGAGAGTATCAGCAACCGCGACTGGCAGGACCAGGAGGTGATAGAAGACAGCATCCGGTACCGGAAAACCGTAAGCGCCTGGCCGGGCTACGACGATCTTGTGCTAATCGAAGTGCGGGCAAATCAGAATGGAAAAGAGATGGGGAGATTAAGGCAAGTCGTCAGGAGGGAGGTGAAAGATGAATAAAGGCAGCGTGCCCGCCTTCACTATCCTCGAGATGACGATCGCCATGCTGCTCGCAGGTATTACAATAGGCATCGCTTATACTGCCTATACCGTGGTCGGCAGATCGTACAGCGAGTACGACCGTAAGAATAAGAAGGTGGCAGAATTCGTACTGCTGAACAAACTTTTGAAAAAAGATATCGCCGAGTCAGAAAAAGCCCTCCGGCTTGGCGAAGGCATCAGTTTGGAAGGTGAGCGGGGCACTATCCAGTATGTTTTTAGTCCCGCTTTCATTACCCGCAGCCAGCACGAACTGCAAACCGATACGTTCTATGTAAAGAACAGCAATCTGCTTATGACATTTGAGGACAAACCTACAGAAGAGGGAAAACTGGCCGATAAAATCAGTTTTACCGCCGAGCTGGAAGGAAGCGCTATCTCCATGGCCTTTACCAAACAGTATAGCTCTGAAGACCTATTTGAGCAAGATTAAATATATCATTTTATGTTCGTTTCATTTTTATCTATATTGCTTTCATAAACGGAACCCGAGCCAGCAGTCCAATGCCACAGATAGACCTTTCGCAATATAAAGCCAAAAAGCCAGAGAAAAAGACCTCTACGGGCGGAAAAGAGGGGCCCTTTAGCTGGGCGGAATTGCTGAATAAAGATATCTCATTCGGAAAGGCAAAGGTTGGTGACCGCAAGAAGGAGGCCTTTTATGTAGAGCTGAGTACACTTCTCCTTTCGGGTATCGATTTGAAGACGGCGCTCGATCTGATCCTCGTAGATCAGGACAAGGCAAAAGATAAGGCACTTTTTGAAGGGATCAAAGAAAATGTTTTGCATGGCAGCTCCCTTTCCGACGCCTTAAAAAGTACCGCCATGTTTACGGACTACGAATATTACAGCGTCCGCATCGGCGAAGAAACGGGAAGGATCGGTGAGGTACTCACAGACCTTGCTAAGTTTTTTAAGAACAGGATCTCGCAAAGAAGGAAGATCATCAGCGCCGTTACCTACCCTTTGATCGTGCTGATGACCTCGCTGGGAGCAGTATTCTTCATGCTTAAGTTTGTGGTTCCGATGTTTGCCGATGTATTTCAGCGCTTCGGCGGGCGGCTTCCCTGGGTCACTTCGATGATCATTCGCTTTTCGGCCTTTACAGATAAATATTTTATAGTATTTCTGACTGTCGTTATCGCCCTTGCCGTCTTTATATTCGCGAGCAGGGGTAAGCTATGGTTCAGAAGGGCCGTGTCGGCGGCGGTGCTTAAGATACCACTGGCCGGCGATATTGTCCGTAAGATCTATCTCGCCCGTTTTGCCAATACCATGCGGCTTCTGGTAAGCACCGATACGCCCTTACTGCGTTCTATCGCCCTGGTAAGGCAGATGATTGGCTTTTATCCTCTGGAAGCCACCCTTGCAGAAGTGGAAAAATCCATTCTCAAGGGTGAATCATTACACCAGAGTCTGTCGAAGTTTAGCTTCTACCCGCCGAAGCTTGTTCAGCTGATTAAGGTAGGAGAAGAAGTGAACCGTTTAGGGTATTTCTTCGGCAAAATCTCCGACCAGTACACCGAAGAAGTAGAATATAAAACAGGCACCATCAGCAGCCTGCTCGAACCCCTTATTATCATCTTTCTTGGCCTGGTTGTCGGCCTCATTCTGATAGCGATGTACCTGCCGATGTTCCAGATGAGTAATAGTTTTTAAGAAGGTTGTGCTTTCAAAAACTTTTTTCTTTGATTCATCACTGAAAAGTACCCGTTCGTGTAATTCTTGTTTTTTTATAAATATTTTCTTCAGAGATTTATTGAAGAAATAAGAAAAGACCTTAACGAATATTTACGAAGCTTTGGATTTAAGATATTTCCTACGCAAATGTAAAGAGTGCCAATTGTAACCTTGCTCCTTATTTCATTAAGTATAAAAACAAGACATTATCAAGTAAGCATGTATTTTCACACACCTGATCTGTCGCAAGCCGCCTGCAGGCACATTGCTAAGCCTTTAAATAGCTTTCTAACCGGTAATACAATCAAAAAAAATAATAGTACTATGAAAAAGATGCTATACGTCGTATTGATGATCACATCAATAGTGAACACCTATGCCCAAACCACTATCCCGCTGGATGTACCGCGTGTTGTCCCGATTTCGCCCACTGCCACAGCGATGGAAAAATATCTGTCGTACCCGGTAGATCATTGTACCGGAATTCCCAACATTACCATTCCGTTATATGAGATTGTAGCCGGAGAAGTTACCATCCCTGTAAGCCTGTCGTATCATGCCTCGGGTCTTAAACCCAAAGACGGGAGCACTCTGGCTGGCACAGGATGGACTTTGAATCTGGAACCATCGGTTACAAGGCAGATTTGTGGTGTTGATGACGATTCCTATTATGGGTGGTTCAATGATCCACATAAGCAAGATTATTCAACTGATGATCAGGGTATAATAGGATATTATAATCAACTCGTAGATAACATAAGGGATACTCAGCCCGATAAGATTAGTTATAAACTGCCCAATGGAGGCGGAAGTGGTTATTTCATAGAACCATTTCGCTTTTTGTCAATCCCGCGCAATAATGATAAAGTTGAATATAATCATTCTGAGGGCGTGCGTATTACTGATGCTAATGGGGTTGTATATAATTTTAATGGCGAAAAAGAGACCGCAGGAGGATACACGACCCGATGGCTATGTAAATCGATCTGGTCTCCAAATAATTCGTATAAAGCATTGGTTAATTTCTCGTACTATATGCTCGACCATAGGACCCCTCCAAGTCATTATTATAATCTCGATAATAAGGTTGTTGTTACGCTTCAGGACTGGTATGATAAGCAGAATATATTCACATTACAAACTACAAATCAAAATCGTCATTACTCAATTAACTATTCTCTTCAACCCGGTCCCGGTATTCAGGATGCGACATTAACTCCAATTTCAGAATATCAGGCGCAGGTGTATTATCCGAGGATCAACAGGTTTATAGATGATAATATGATCATCTCGCGACTGGAGCAAGTCAGCTTTCTCGGAAATAAGTTGTCTGTTTTTTACAAAGTTGTTGGAAGTGATCCGAACAATACAGAAGTGTTGGATAGAATAGAAGTAGTAAATAAGGATGGTATGAAAGTAAGGAATATTGTATTCTACATAACGCCTTATAATTCAGGGACAAAACTCACTAAGTTGGATTCAGTAATTATATCTGCGCCGGGAGTGGAGTCGCGCAAATATGCTTTTGATTATTACGATCCCTCATCTGTCCCTTCAACTTATACAGTTGCCGTTGATCATTGGGGTTTTTGTAATGGATCTGAAAGCCGGAGCGAGCCTACGGTCCCAAGTTTCAAGAGAGCATTGACTCTTCTGAGTGTCAACGGAGGTATTCCGGGAGCTGTGATGCTGAATTTCCAGGGTGCAAACCGCGAACCAAATCATGAATGGACAAAAACCGGCGTTTTGACTAATATAACCGATCCGCAGGGCATCACCACTAAGTTTATTTATGAAGGGAATTTTGGCGCTTTCCGTAATAACAGTAATTACTATGCTAAAGATTATTTACACCCGGTAGGTGGCCTGAGGATAAAACGTATCGAAACAATCGATTCTAAAACGCATCATGCGATCTATAAAAACTATACATATGGTCTAACCAGGCACGATGTGCCAAATTTTCAACCCGTATGGGGCGGAGGGGCGATAAAACACATCGTAACCATTCGGGATTATACCTCATCGGTGAAATATAGAAAAACTGCTTACGAATACAGTTATTTAACCACCTACAATTCTATGCCAGAGTCAAACATAAGTTTCAATGGAGGCAGTGCGGTGATGTATAACGTCGTGATCGAAGAGACTACGAATTGGACAGATAATGCTAAAACGAAAACCAAATATACATATAATGTTAAAAGCCATGATTTTGAAGATATACTCAATTGGGATAGCTCAGACCCTGGCGGTTCTGTCCAACAGTTTTTGAGTGAGCAGCCGGAGACGATTATGCAGCAGCTTACCCGGAAAATGCCGGGTCATCGCCGGGAACCATCAGATGATTACGTCAACTTTTATGCAATGACAAATCAGTTTTATGGAGCCCCGGTCACTACCGAACATTTTAGAAATAACAAACTGGCTTCAAGTACTAAATACGGATATAAAAGCGAGCGGGTTTGGTGGACGAATATAGAATTGGACCTGCCTCATAGGCGTATCATAGGCGATACAGAAGGTTTAAGAGCCAATGATGTTTTTACACTCAGAAACTACTACCCAGCTGGACAATCGGATAATGTACAGACTACATATTACCTGGATACGGAGAGCTACAGAGCCCTTGATAAGGAGATCACAAGTCAATATTATGATATCGAAGGCGGGCAGGATGTAATTACAACGGAGAGGCAATACAACTATCATTTCGATCTTACAGACCCAGGATCATCACTAAAACCCCGGCGGATTGAAACGATAAACAGCGATAAAACGGTAATTATCGATAGTCTTGATTATCTGACTGGTTATCCGGCAATGTTGTCCCGCCATAAACGCATAGAAAATAATAACTGGAAGGAAAGCAGGATATTGTTTAAACCGAACAGTAATCTTCCGGAAAAGATACAATTCAGAACTAATCGGATGCCATCATTCAGGGATGAAGTAAAATACAATGAATACGACTCGTATGGCAATGTGATAGAGATTATGGGAAAGGACGGCAAGCCAGTAACTTTTGTATGGGGATATCAACGGCAGTTTCCGGTGGCCAAAATAGAGAATGCGACTGCTCAACAGGTATACAGTGGCTCTGGTATTTTTCAGGGATCTGCCGATTATCCTCAGCCACCGTTAGAGATGTGGTCAAGAATAGAACAACTCAGAACGGAACTACCTAATGCCCAGATAACAAAATATGAATATAAACCACTACAGGGTGTTGTGGCGATCACTGATCCCAATAATATAACAACCCGCTTTGAATATGACCATTACGGCAGGCTTACGGACAAGTATTTTCTGGATGCGAAATCGCCGTCAGATATCAGAAAAGTTATGCTTCAAAAGTATATATATAAGTTCGGAGAGTAAGCCGGACAAGCTATAAGTCAATAATTCATTTTAAAGATAATCATGAAAAAATATATGTATGCGCTTGTGCTGAGTTTATTTGCGTCCGGAACAATTGCCCAGGGTTACCGGCAAAGAATGTTGTCGGCGATCGATCTGGGGTCTTACTCCGATCTCTTCACCTGTAACAGCACAAAGAATACCGGGGATTATACAAACGACTACACTCACCTTGAGTATAATTACTCGACGGGCGAATATTATAACAATGATCCGCCAGCAAGGGATATCTTTTATAGACTGACAATTACTACAAAGTCGATGGACCTGTATATTAGCAATAACGGAAGTTCATTTACGGCAGGCTCGGTTATCTATTTGCTTGACGCTACAGGAAAAGAGTTATGGTACTATAGATCTTATAGTCAGAATGACAGGAACTCCTTTGTATATCCTGTCCAGCCAGGGACATATTACATTGTTACTGAAGCTATCACTTACGAGGGAAGCACGAACGATATAGGGCTAATTAAAACCAGCGTTGAAGGTAAAGCGAGGAGAACAGGAGAGGATTTTTTCTATCCGGCTGGCCTGGGTACGTTCAGTTCAAATTTCACTGCCTCACATACAATTGGTCCTGATGACATCAGACAGTATAAATGTGACTTTAAAGATGGTTCCGAATTAGATGCCTATAGCGACAGGCGCGATCTTGTACACCAGTTCACCATTACTAAACCCATGGATATAAGTCTCGACAATATCGGATCGGTGAGGATTGAATCAATGAGTACGGCTTACATGAAGATTATTTCAGCATTGGGGGATACTATCAGGGAACAATCAATTGACAATTTTTACTATTCTAACCGAAAGTTCAATTACGAACTTGCTGCAGGAACTTATACGGTCTATTCCAAGTTCACAATGGGGCAGTATAGCGACGCCAAATACGTGCTGAATCTTACAGGCAAGGACCTATTACCCGGTTCATCACCATTAAGTCCGATTGATATAGGCAGTAAACAAGCCAGCTTTACCTATAGTCAAACCCAAAATACCAGTTTGTTCAGCAGAAGCAAGGTTGTTACGAAGTCGGGAAATGAAGTTTTTTATAAATTGACATTGACGGTCCCGATGGAAATAACAGTGGATAACTGTGGTTCAGCGGTCGCGGACACTTATCTACAAGTGCAATCCGAGGATAAGAATCAATACTATACCAACGATACGTATACCGGCAGCGGGGCTTGCGCGAATACGCAAAATGCATACATTAAAATTCTGGCACTGTTACCCGGGACTTACTATATCGTCTCTGATGGCGCACAGAACGGTAATATAACTACTACTATTAAAGGAACTACCCTTGGCGCTATGGGCGACAAACTGATCACAGCCATTGATGCAGGAACGCACGAAGTTGGATTTAATTTTACAGATACGAAGAATACGGCTTCAGAATTCACGAATCAATTTGCAGGGAAACTTACGAACGACGTATACTATAAATTTACTCTTACAGACTCGATGGATATCACGGTGAGCCACTGCGGATCTGCCACCCCAGATACCTATATGAGCATTCTGAATGCAGGTGGTACAGTGGTGTACACTAACGACAACTATACAGGAGAGGGAAAGTGTACAAATACCGGAAACGCAGTGATAAAAGTCAGCAAAATGCCTAAAGGGGTTTACTATGTTGTTTCTGAAGGAAATTCACAGAACGGCCTTATCACGACTACCATTGAAGGAAGTAGCGCCTACGGTAATATCCATACCACCAAAGGGCAGCCACACGTCATCACTCTTACTCCCACTGTAGAAGCGGGTAATCTTGAAATCCTTGATGCGAAGCAATTACACCGAAATGTTCAGTATTTTGATTATTTCGGGTATCCAACGGTGAACATAGAGCTTGATGTAGCTCCGTTGGGCGGCGACCGGGTAACACTTCAGGAAACGGATGGCCTTTTCAGGAAGTCAAAAGGCTGGTTGCCTATAGCTAAAAATACAAATGGAGGAGTATTCTTGACCCCTGAAGAGATCAAACAGGCGGCTAAAATAACGACGACCTATGGAATCGATCAGCGTCCCTACAGCCAGACGATCTATGACGGATCTCCTCTGGACCTCGTTGTGGAGCAATTCGGACCGGGTAATGACTGGTTTAGTAATGGCCGTTCCGTGAAAACCGACCGGTGGGCGAACTTCGGTACATCTGGCATATTATCTTGTGCCAGGTATACGTTGGGTGGAACCTATACTGCTCCGACGCTCATAAAGACCGGTTATTATGCCGACTACGAACTATATGTAACCAGAACAACAGACGAGGACAATCACGTGGGTTATGAATTTAAAGACAAGGCGGGGCGTATGCTCCTTTCGCGCAGGATGAACGGAGCGACACCGCATGATACGTATTACGTTTATGACGACTATGGCAACCTGACTTTCGTTATACCTCCGCTTGCTTCGGATATACTGACGGCCACCAATACCGCATGGGATGAAGCGACATCAGCCGTCAAGAACTACGCCTATATGTACAAATACGATGGCTATAACCGCTGCATTTTTAAAAAACTGCCAGGTGCCGAACCCGTTTATTCCATCTACGATAAAGCCGACCGCCTGATCTATACCCAGGATGGCGAACAAAGGGCCAAGCCGACACCCGAATGGACGTTTACCATACCGGACGCATTCGGGCGTGCAGCATTAAGCGGCAGGTGCGTCAACAGCCTGAACTACCTGGCAAACCCTCTTGGCGATATACTGGTAAAAGCGGAATACACAGGGGGAACGAACGCATCCATGGGGTATACCGTTTCAGGCGTAACCCTGGCAAATCCGATAGTCTTATCAGCTAACTATTACGATAACTATGCATTTCTGAACACCAATGGCATAAACGATGGGGCTTATCTTCCTGAAGCCGGCTTCGGCACACCGTATCCTGGTTCAAAAGGTTTGCTGACCGGCACCCTGATCGCACAGCTGGAACCCGGTGGAGCGGTCAGCAGCGACTATCTCTATTCGGTTAAGTATTACGATAATCGTGGCCGGGTCATACAGGTAGCTGAAAAAGTGACTAGCGGGACAAGCCGGTTGAACACTAACTATGATTTCGCAGGTAATCCCTTGCTGGTGAAGGAGAGGCAGTCTGTCCATGGCCTGCAGACGGATATTCAAACTGCCTATACCTATGATCACGCAGGACGGCGCTTGTCTGAAAAAGTAAGCGTGAATGGCGTTGAACAGGCAGCCATCACCTATACCCACGATGAGGTGGGTCGTCTGGCAAGTCAGAAATATGCAAAAGGCACGTGGTCCACTACCGAAACGATGGGCTATAACATCCGGAGCTGGCTGACGGAAAAAGCAAGTCCCTATTTCTCCATGCAGCTCCGTTACAATAATGTCCTATTGCCTGCTTCCAAAAAGAATTACGGAGGGGGAATCAGTGAGTGGACATGGCAGCACAGCGGTGGCACTAATAATATGTATAGTCTGCAATACGACGATGCAGACAGGCTTACCGGTGCGCGACAGTATGTAGCCAGTGGTTCTAGCTGGGCTAGTGCGCCAAGTCATTACAGTGAAAACGGGATCAGCTATGACAAAAACGGCAACATCCTGACCCTGCAGCGATCGGCCGGAGGAAACACGATCGACAACCTGACCTACAACTATGACGGTAACCGGTTGTCGGCGTTGACTGAATCGGTCGCCTCGCCGGGTGCTGCGGATATCCTAATACAGGGAAGCAGCCCTCAGGGAACGTATAATTACAACGCCAACGGCAACATGGTATACGACAGCCGGAAAAACTCGACATACGGCTATAATATCCTTAACTTAACCGACATGGTGAAGCAGGGCCAAACCGTAAAAGCGACCTATAAGTGGTCCGCTACTGGGGCGAAGCTCAGCGTACGCGATGGAACAGGAACCAACGGGTTAGACTATGCAGGTTCAGTAGTATATGCAAAGAGCGCCTCGGGCATGACTGTAGATGCTATTCACTTCGATCATGGAGTGATCAGGAAGCAAGCCGACGGGTATATGGTAAACTATTTCCTCAATGACCATCTGGGAAGTACCCGCGTGGTTGTCGATGGTAATGGAACATTACTTGAGAGAAACGATTACTATCCTTTTGGAGCCAGACACAAGAGGAACGATTATCTTGCCAGTGACAATAGGTACAAGTATAACGGCAAGGAGGAGCAGGTGGTAGGAGATGTTGGGTTCCTGGATTACGGAGCAAGAATGTACGATGCGACGATTGGGAGGTGGAATGTGGTGGATCCCTTGGCTGAGAAAAGTAGAAGATATTCCTTTTACGTCTATGGTAATGATAATCCTATTCGGTTTATCGACCCTGATGGAAAGGCAGTAATCAATATAAATGGAGGCGTGACATATACCGGGGAAGATGCAAAACTAGCATTCGCTGCCTATAAAAGAGCTAATGAAAACGGAGATTTTAAAATACATTTTGTGAAAGAAATGGACACTCCCAATATTTATCGACATACCTTAAATTCATTTAGATTAGGCAAACCTCAAGTATTGCATTATGATTCAGATAAAAAAAGAAGGACAAAGCGTCGTTATCAAGCTACCCAAAGTTATTTACCCAAACCGGGTATGCAGAGGGATGAATATCCCTACGCATCGACATTTGAAGGAGGGGCTGGCGCCAATGTCGCTTATGTCCCATCTATCGAGAACAGCAGGCAAGGACAGTCCTTAGCAAATTTATATAGTGACATGAATCAAGGGGAGGCATTTCTAGTACTCCCTGTACCCAAAGGCAAAGAGCCGGATGCCTCTCCCGATCCAGTACCGGTTCCTTTTCCCGTTCCAGTGCTCAGAGCAACACCTAAAGCAGTGCCATCTTTATTGAATAGGATTTTAATGCGTGTCTTGCCCATGCCAATTCTGAATTTGCCTGAATATCAGCAAGTAAATCAAGATAATAACAATGAAGGATAGACGTGATATCACATTTGAAAATTCCGGTTTTACACTTGTTAATTCTTTTTATTAATAACTGTCATAATACTAAAATGAGTAATAATATTAAATACAAACTTGATTTTTATACAGAATACAACCAGTTTTATATCGTTGATAAAAACGTCGGACCAGATTTAGAATCATCCGGCCTTTGGACGGACATTTCAGTATTTGAACGATTGGGGATCGCGGAGGGAACCGTAGGAGTTTACACAGAGTGTTATGGACCGGTTAAAGGAGACTTGGAGTTATTAAAGGAATCTAGAAAGGAGGTTGATTATAAAAAATATGATCATATTGTAGAGTGTGGATTGAACATCTCTTCGGGATTCTTACAGATATTAGATTGCCCCACATCTAGAGTGCAATTAGAATTGAAAGTACCATCTGGGAAATACGCCGTGCGTGTTTATTCTTTGAATTTAGGCAGTGTGAAAGGGGATGAAGGAGAAGATTTTTATAAGATAGAAATGTGGCCTGAAAAAAAGATTATGAATCCTAAAGTCCTTAAGCAATATAGGCCTTAGCATATCTTAAATAAGCTTTTTCCCTTGCATTCAAAGAGATGTTTTGCAGAATCGATGGTGTACGAAGTTGACGAATCGAATAGGATCAATGTCATCTGCAATTTGATACGGTGAGGTTATAAGGGAGCGATACATAAAAGAAATGATTACCTGGCCAGTGATAATAGGCATAAGTGCAAAGATGTAGTAAGAAATACTACCAGTTTATAAAATTATACAATGAAGATGTTGAAAAACGTTAATGGGGAATTAGTAATAAACCTTAATCACAATATACTGTATTTGATTTATGTATTGCTGTTCGGTATGCTTTTATCGTGCAGTGGGCCGAGCCCAGTTTATGTAGTTTCAAAAGAGGACAGCCTTAATATTAAAAAGAATACTGACCAATCCGGAGTGGTATTGATGCCTCCTAAAGTTAAATATGCTGTCTATACATTTCTCGTCGATTCTACTGATAATGTTTATTTTTATTCTTTTCCTGAAGAAAAGCCAAGTGTAGGAGTTTCTGATGATGAAGAACCGGAGTTTATAGGATTGATGCCTAATCATGTTTTTTGTATTCCCAATGGATCAGAAAGGATTTTTTTTGAAACAAATGTATTATTTCAAAAAGGTTCAAGGCGGATTAAAGATGTAATATTAGCTTCTTTTAAAGATACAATTAGTATTGACTTTCTTAAATATTTAAAATCCATATCATCTGATAAATCTAACAGGGTTTCTTTTGCGATTAGGTTGGCACTTCCCGAAGAAAGAGATGTTCTAAAACATAAAATCAACGGAATATACTACGAACCTAGGAAGTAAGACAATATGAACACATGCAAGATTCTATGATCTGACAATTGAAAGTGTAATGCGATAGGAGGGGAAGCTCAGAAGGAGGAAAATATAGTCCGGTTCTGAAAGCTCAACGGAGCGGTAACCCGCGGTTTCGACTATGCAGGTTCAGTGGTATATGTTAAGAACGCCTCGGGCGCCAATGTAGATGCTATTCATTTTGACCATGGAGTGATTAGAAAGCAGGCCGACGGGTACATGGTGAACTATTTCCTCAATGACCATCAGGGCAGTACCCGCGTCGTGGTAGACGGCAATGACGCAGTGCTGGAGAAAAACGATTACTATCTGTTCGGGGCGAGACATGAGAGAAATGATTACCTGGCCAGTGACAACCGCTACAAGTACAACAGTAAGGAAGAACAGATAGTGGGCGATGTGGGGTTTCTGGATTACGGAGCAAGGATGTATGATGCGGAGATAGCAAGGTGGAATGCGGTTGATCCATTGGCGGAGAAGGGTTTCAGACTTAGTCCGTACGTTTATTGTAACAATAATCCAATCAGATTTCTAGATCCAGACGGAAGATGGTTTGACGATGATAATGAAGAAACAGCTGAAGAGCTTGAAAAGAAAATCGATAAGCGTACGAAGAAGTTACTCAAACAAATCGCGCGTTTAGAAAAAAACGGGAAGGATGTAGGAGATCGCCGAGAGAGAATTAGCGAGTTAAATAAATCAAAATCTGATATTGCTGCAATGAGAGATGATAAAGTTCATGAATTCCGATACGCTTTAACTCCAGATAACAGGCCTTTAACAACGCCTCAAAACGATGGTAGTGTTGTTACGATGTATCATGATGGTACAACGGGTTCAATGCTTCACGAAACCAGACACGGAGGACAGGTAGTGACAGGAGAAATAAATTTTGTTAAGGCGAGCGATGGAGCGTGGATACCTGGGAGTGAGTATGGGGTAAATGACGAAATGAGTTCTTATAAAGCTCAATATTCTTATAATGGTTCGTTAGACTATGAAATACATGCTGGAGTTATTGATCCGAAGTTTTTTCCCGTATTATTACAATTTGGGGGACAAAGCTTGGCAAGGAGAAGTATAACAAATATAAATCAAATTACTCCCGCTGTAATTAATAGCATGGGAGAAGGTTCAATATTTGTTGGGCAAAAATATGTTTATCCGGCTCAGTTCATAAAACCGAAACAATGGAACTCAAACTAGTCATGCGGAAAGCGTCTATATTTATATCATCTTCATTGATGCTTGTGTTGATCTCTTGTGGTTCTGAAAAAATAATAATTTCACATTGGTATGGATTTTCAGACTCTCCATCGCGAAGTATTCAATTGGCTTTTTCATCAGATTCAACCTTCAAACTCATAAATGCGGTTTCTGGAAATTTAGCCTTTTCTGTATCGGGGCAGTGGAGAAAAATTGATCACCGGACGTTTATACTTATTAATCCCAATGCAAAAGTTCATGGAGCAGCAGGTCCGCAAGCATATAAAACAGAGGAGAATATAGATGAAATTCTTGCTAGTACAGATCATCGTTATATATTCCCCAGCATAGGGATTGATACGATCGTCTTTTCAGAGCATTATAAAAGATTTGATTTAAAGGGATACCCGTTTGTTATAGGTAGAAGAATTAAATCCAATTGATGATTATGTTGCTTCCTACCACTGAATAGTGAATGCTATATGACGCCTGCAAAACGATTACTATCCGTTCTGAGCGAGACATAAGAAATGGAAAATAAGATCAAACTTCAACAAATATTGATGTGCTTGTTGGGACTAATCGCAGCGTGTGGAACGTATAGAGAGAATTGGAAAAAGCAATTGCATTATCTTAGGTTGACAGAATTAACAGTTACTCATTCTCTCCAACAGCATATAGAATTGCGCGATTCTCATAAAGTAAAATATGCTGATGACGAATTCTTTTTACAAGACGACCGTGAAATCATGGAGCGATTAGGCTATAGCGAACGTCAAAAGACAGCAGTCATTAAGGAGTATCTTTTATTTCAAGGATGTCGAAGTAAAAGTAATAAGCAATATGCGTTTCATATCGGAACCACTGAAAACCGACTTATGAGAGCCCATGACAGTATCACCTTTTCAGTGGAAGTTGAAGCTCTTTACTCATTGAGTATCTTGCTTCTTAAACATAATGTTAGAATAAGCCCGGTTTTAATAAATAAAACCACCGGACGTGTCTGTAATTACAACAGAATGGAAATGGACGAAATTTACAGCTTATACAGAAAGTGGTTTGTTATTTTTGAGCAAAATAAATTTAAAAGGTTTGTATGGCCTTTGAAGAATTCAAACTATGGGTGGCTGGGCGAAAGTGATGCTCCCTTGGAATTGGTCTCAACGTTGTGATCAGAGCTCTTTGGGAAGGCCTTGCCGAGTTGAAAGGGCAGCGATCGCCTGGCAAACCAAAAATATGCAAGGGATCCTGGTCGACTGCCCGAGACGATGGGGTCAGCTCAACTCCGCCAACGCCCTTTCCTCTGGCTCCACCGGGCGTTGGCGGAGGGATCAGTGAGTGGACATGGCAGCATAGCGGCGGCCCAATAATATGTACGGCTACAATACGACGATGCAGTCCGGTTTTCAATACTAAAATATGAAGAACGTGATTTATGTAAAACTGCTTGAAGAAGGAACAACCGTTTTTAGGCCCGTTCCAGCAGTAAAAGTGATGGGAAATGTATATCGAATAGAAAGTGAAGATAGTTACAATCCTGAGAATGAAACATGGGAATTTCTCCCGGGAAGTCTGGCTAAAGTAACTGAGGTTTTTTTTGGTGGCAAACCAGCGCTGCTGCAACTCAGCTTTATGCCTAACCCATAAAATGTACAAATACCGTCTAAAAGTATCTGTAATTTAGGAAATTCAGATATCGGTATCGATAACGGTAGTGGAAATAACTAATTTCACCCTTGGCTTTTGTGATACAGGTGAAAAGGAGCTCTGGTCCACAAGTGATAGCGGGAAGATGTGGTATGGTGTTAAATTATGTGGCAATGATGTATGAGGCGTGGATTGAGAAGTGTTACTCAATTGAATTGAAGTTGGTTTAGGAGTAGGCTCTGGAAATAGAATAGCGAGACTGGAGGCATCTGCTACAATTGTGATGAATTCAGATAAGGGCGTTCAATTAAAAGCACATCTAGCCGCAGGAGTTAAGGGATTGGGAGAAGCCTCCACAGAAACAAGGATCTACAAGGATAACCAGGGTGAGACCGTTACAGAGACGAAGAATGAAGTATCCGAGAAGGGCATAAAGGTGTTACCAGAGATTAAAGATGAAATATCCGTACAACAAGGCCCAGCTTCGGCAAAGATAACGTCAGAAACTGGGAATATACTTGCAGACGCTTATAATCAAATGAAGGAAGCGGTTGTCTCAGCTGTAAAGAAAGCTATGGAACATCAAAAGATTGAACAGAATGAATAAAGAACGTAATTGGTTATTAGTTATTATTAATGTTTTTCTGCTGCTTACATCTGTAAGTAATTTATCTATCGTTTTTTTAGCAGTTTTAACACACGATGTAGGAGGTTTCGTTGAAATATTGCTAATACTGTTGCTGGCCGCAGTTGCTATTGTAACTGCGGCCATTAATGGTTACCTGTTATTCAATAAAGATATTAGACTGATCAAAATAACTGCGACGCTTTGCTTTGTTGAAGTTTTTCACGTCTTTACAAATGGCTTTTTCTACAAGGTTACCAACGGACCGGAGTATGTTGTTTTTCTATACGAAGATAAGTTAGGTCATCTACGTTTGGGAAAAACCTTTGATCCTTTAAATCTTGAAGTAATGATGAAATTCAAGGAATCGGATGCCATGTTATATGGAGTTAACGTAATACCTTTAGCGCTTTTTGTTGTGTTGATGTATATTATTGTCAGAGAAACAAGACTTAATCGAGTTAAGCTTAATTGACTTGTCCTTAAGGTATCAATTTACGATATAAGACTTAACTGCTCCTGTGAATAAACATCGTTATCATAAATAAAATTCGCACCAGTCTGATAAGTTAAGTAGCACATAGTGCAGTGCTCCAACAATACTTGCGATATTCTTTGCCGGAAGTTTTGGCCTGTATTGCTTTTTCCATTTTGCAAAACGTTGCTGATAAGTACACCCGATCGGAATGGGGCTTTGGGCGTTTTGATTTAAGATAACGTGGTCACGGCCTTCGATAGATGTGACCTTGTCTAAGTTGATCAGGTAAGCTTTGTTTATTCTTTCAAACTGCGCCGGTAATTTATCCGCAATGGCTTTCAGGGTCATGTGAGATGTAAAGTGCTTATTGCCTTCGGTATATATCTGGAGGTAATTCCCCAGGGACTTGATATAGATGATATCGGAGAACTTTATAAGTACCGTCAGCGTGCCGCCAGCACTTCTGAAATTTGTTCTGATAATAATATAATTGTCGGCTTCTTCTGAATCGTTCTGAACGGAAATGCTGCTGCCGTCTCCCTTCGTTTGCCGGGCTGTTAACGCTGGATAGTCGGCGTTTGCAGAATTAGGTGAAGGATTACTCACAGGATTGTAAAACCGCATTTTGGGATCTCCTTGCACTCTTCCCGAAGTAAATACGAGCATAGACGATTGCCGCAACATGGATAGTTTTTCCTCGTCTACATGGATAAGATCTTCATCGATAAACACCATGTCCGGCTTTTTAACCAGTATCTGATTGTACGCAGCTCCGAGATCGGTAGATGAACCGAGGAATTCAACTGATAAGAAAGGTGGGATACTTGCAGTAAGGTAGTTTACTGTAGAACTGTCTCCTAGGATATAATAATTAAGCACTGTGATAGATTTAAAGGTAAATCATATAGGTTACTGCAACTAAGATAATTTTTTTTTTGAGTGATCTTCAATAATTCTATATGTAACATTTTTGTTGCAAAAATATTCGAAATAGCTCGTTCTGTTCTTATTTGTGATTATTTTTTTGATTCATCACCGAAAAGTACTCATTCGTGTAAATTATCTTTTTCATATCAGTTACGATCTTTAGATTTAAGGCTATAATACTTGTCAATTTTATGAAAAGGAACATTTGCGCAAAAAAAGTCGCTGCCTACACCTTAACCGAGATCCTTATCGTTCTGGTGATCATCGGAATCCTGGTTCTTCTTGCACTACCTAACCTGATGCCGTTGATAACGAAAGCCAAAAGTACAGAGGCAAAACTTCAGCTGGAGCATGTGCATACGCTGGAAAAAAACTACTTCTTCGAGAAATCAAAATATACTTCCGATCTGAATGAGATTGGTTTTGTGCAGGAGAAACTGACTACCGACGGAAAAGACGGAAGGGCAAATTATCGTATCGAAATTGTAACATCCGGCCCTGCGGCTTTTGTGGCGAGGGCTACTGCGGTGGCCGACTTTAACGGTAACGGTACTTACAATGTGTGGGAGATCGATCAGGATAAAAACCTGAAAGAGGTAACGGCCGACTAGATGTTGATTAAAACACTGCTTATGACCTGCCTTTTATTCATCTTTTATCAGGATATGCGCTACCGGGCGGTCTCCTGGTTTGCTTTCCCGCTCTTGCTGGTTTTGCTGGTATATATTTCTGCCGGAAGTGCACCAGTGGAATCATTACTTATGGATCGCGTGTTTAATCTTTCTTTCCTTCTGCTTCAACTAGGTATCCTGACAGTTTACTTTTCGGTTAAACAGCGAAAGATAGTGAATATCACAAGAGGGCTTTTAGGATGGGGCGACATTCTGTTCCTTCTCTGCCTGGCTTTTTATCTTTCGCCGGTTAACTACGTTGTGTTTTATGTGGGAAGCCTGATTGTTGCGCTTCTAATTTCCCTGCTGTCCCTAATGAAAAACGAGCCGGCTAAAAATAAGGTGCCTCTTGCGGGCGTGCAGGCTTTGCTATTTGCAGGGCTCGCCCTGGCCGACTGGAACTCGACATTGTTTAACTTAACCTCTGATAACTGGTATCTGAACTTTATTACTTTATGAATTCCCTAAACGAAATCACCATTCCTCCCGACGCTGTTCACCTGCTTAGCAGGGAGCAGGCCTGGCATTACGGAATCCTGCCCAAGGAGCAGAAAGAAGATCAACTGGTATTCTATTGCAGCGAGCAGGCGGATGAATATGCTCTCTCTTCTGAACTCGAAATTATACTGGGTAAGGCAGTGTCACTTGAAAAAATCAGTAAAGATGAAGTAAACAGGTTATTGTCCACTTACTATTTCAGGGAACAAAGCCGCAGTGATGTGAAAGTAGCCGGTTTTATTACAGGAGGAAACGAATTTCTGGAGAACCTGATCGGCGAGGCGAAGGGATTAAAGAGTAGTGATATCCATATCGAAAGGTATGAGCATAAGTGCAGGGTCCGCGTGAGGATAGATGGCATGATGGTAGAGCGTTATCTCCTGCCAAAAGAGGAGTACCCGGCGCTGGTGAATAAGATCAAGATTATGGCCAACCTGGACATCGCCGAAAAACGGCTTCCGCAGGATGGACGTATTCATTATAAAAGCAGCGACGAAGCTTTCGACATCCGCGTATCGGTATTACCTACCCTGCACGGTGAGAAGGTGGTACTCCGTCTGCTGAATAACAGTGCGACGAATATCGACCTGAACAGCCTTGGACTTTCGGCGTTCGACCTGGAAAACTATCTTCAGGGTGTAAAGAGACCGAACGGTATCCTGCTGATCAGCGGTCCCACGGGATCGGGGAAAACTACCACACTGTATGCAACACTGAAATTACTGAACAAAGAAACCCGTAATATTCTCACCATAGAAGACCCTGTAGAGTATACTCTGGAGGGCATTAACCAGGTGCAGCTGAAGGAAAGCATCGGACTGACGTTTGCGTCGGCGCTCCGAACCTTCCTCAGGCAAGATCCGGATGTGATTATGGTGGGCGAAATACGGGATACAGAAACCGCTAATATGGCCATACGGGCAGCGCTGACGGGTCACCTTGTCTTATCAACGATCCACACCAATTCAGCCTGGGGAACTGTCTCCAGGCTGATGGATATGGGTATTCCGGGTTTCCTGGTTGCCAATACCCTCAACACAACGGTGGCTCAGCGTCTGGTGCGGCTTCTTTGTCCATCTTGCAAACAGAAAGCTAAAGCATCACCGGGGATGTATCCTAAACAGTTCAGGCCTTTTTACGCTGTGGACGAGCATTATACTGCCCGCGGATGTGAGGAATGCTATTTTACCGGGTACCGGGGCCGGAAGGCTGTATATGAGGTAATACCGGTTGATCAGGAGCTGTCGGTGGAGATCAAACAGGGGAATATGGTAATTGATCAGCTGCTTAAGGAACGAGGAATTAAAACGCTGGCGGAAAACGCTTTCGGGCTGTTTGCCGCTGGTGAAACGTCTATAGAAGAGATATATCCATTATTATTTAGTTATTGATGAGAAACCTTTACGTGAAGAAATGGGGAAGGGCGGGGATCTGTTTCCTGTTATTGATTTTGCTGGGAAATTCTGTGGCTCTGGCGCAGCAGAATAGCCAGCCTGAGCGGATGCGCCTGATAGAAGAGCGACTGAAGTCGCTCGCCGGTACTGTGCCGGGAATGAATCAGAAAGTGCAGCTTTCAATGTCGGGAGCTTCGGCGCAGGAGTTTCTTCGTGCGCTTGCGCAATCCAATAATCTCAATATTAATATTGATCCGCAGCTCAGCTTTAAGGTCTATAATAACTTTACGAATGAAACGGCTCATAATGTGCTGCTCTTTCTGGCGAAAGAGCATAACCTGGATATCAGTGTGATCGGCTCGATCATGTCGGTCACGGCCGTTCCTGAAGCGCGGCTGGCACTTCCTCCGCGTGAGATCAGGGTTCGGTATAATGGGCAGGGCAATACCTTGAGCCTGGAGCTTAACAATGATTCGCTGGGGCAGGTAGCACGGAAGATTACACAGCTGAGTCAGAAGAACCTCGTTGTTCCGGTGCCGCTGCTTAATAAAACGGTAACCGCTTTTTTCGCTGATGCGCCCTTTGATGTTGCTCTTGAGAAGCTGGCCTATGCCAATAGTCTGAAGCTGACAAAAACAGCCGACAACGTTTATATTTTCGAAGGGCTGGGAGAAAATGAAGAACTCTTTATTAATGGTGAAAAGCAGACAGACGTACGCCGGAACCTGAGGCCCTCTCAGGGCGGGGGGGCAGGAGGCGGAGCTTTTGCCATCTATGGGAAAAGCTCGGCAGCTGGAAAATTGCTGAGTGTGGATGCTGCCAATGCCTCTATTATCGACCTTGTGAAATCTGCATCAGCAGAAGCCGGGATTAACTATTTTATCTATTCGGATATCCGGGGAAACATTACCACCAAAGTGAAAGACATCACTTTTAATGGTTTTCTAAGCTCCATGTTCCAGGGGACGGAGTATACCTTCCGGGAGGAAAACGGGGTTTACCTGATTGGAGAACGGCGCCTGGAGGGGCTCCGCACAAATAAGGTGATCCAGCTGCAATACCGCTCGGTGGATACGGTACAGGCAATGATCCCAACAGAATGGCGCAAAGGGGTGGAGATAAAAGAGTTCAGGGAACAGAATACGCTGCTTTTATCAGGTTCGTCGCCGCAGATCACGGAGATTGAGAATTATATCAAACAAATAGACCGGCTGGTGCCGATGGTGCTGATCGAGGTGATCCTGATGGATGTTCGCAAAGGGAAAACGGTAAGTACGGGGATTAAGGCGGCGGTTTCTGACAGCGTACCTAAAAGCGGAGGTACTATCTTCCCGGGTATAGATTATACATTCGGAGCGAAATCAATCAACGATTTCCTTTCGCGTTTAGGGAAGAATAACTCCATTAACCTGGGCCGCGTTACTCCTAACTTTTATCTGAAATTAAGCGCTCTCGAAGCAAATAATAATGCCGAAGTAAGGCAGGTTCCGAAGCTTTCTACCTTGAATGGGCATACGGCCAAGCTTAGTATTGGCAGTACGCGTTACTACAGTACTAAAACGCAGAATGTGTTGGGTTCTTTTACACCTCAGACGGTGGTAACGGAACAGTTTACCCCCGTTAAGGCCGATTTAAGCATCGATATCCGTCCGATCGTTTCGGGTGATGACCAGGTAACATTGAATATCAGCGTGGATATATCCGACTTTATTGGCAATCCGCCCCTGAATGCTCCGCCGCCGACTTCCACCAGTAAGTTCGAATCGATCATCAGGGCGCGAAATGAAGATATGATCGTACTAGGGGGACTGGAACGTACGGAGAACAGTGATTCGGGGTCGGGAGTGCCCTTTCTTTCCCGGATACCGGTATTGAAATGGTTTTTCAGTAGTCGCGAGAAGACAACGAGTAAGGTAGTGACGGTGGTGTTTATCAAGCCGACGATAAGTTACTAGGGACTAGTATCAAGTGGCTAGTATCAAGTATCAAGACGAGAGTGCTAAGTATTTAGTAGAAGTGTCAAGACGAGAGTAGTTTGCAAAAATATAATAGTAGTTTAATAAAAGAGCTGACGACTGATAGCCGAAAGCTGATTTCTCTAACAATAAAAAAAGCTGAAGGCTGAAAGCTGAGAGCTGATTTCTCTAACATGATTTTCGATAAATATCAATGGCTTAATTCCTGCACAGGCGTGGAACTTCACCTGTTTCCCGACGGCTCTTATGCCTGCAGGACCTGTTCGGTTTCGCTTGCGGGGAATCTGCTGAACATTGATAGCAAATCGGAGTATTCCGGCGATCTTGCTTCGCTGTTGAAGAAGCTTCCTAAAGATAAACCTGTTGCCCTGAGCCTTACCGGGAAAGGAGTGCTGATCCGAAAAACGGCAAGGATAGAGGAGATCGGAAGGGACAAACTGAACGAAGTGTTCCCGAATCTGCAGTCGGACCAGTTTTATGTACAGAACTTTATCAGCGGCGACTTGTCCTTTGTCTCCATTATCCGCAGGGACGTAAGCGACCAGATTCTCGTAGCCTTTGCCGGAGAAGGGTTGAACGTATTGCTGCTTACAGCCGGTCCGTTTGCTGCATCTGCGGTTCTGAGGCAGCTGAATACCTATGGGGATGAGCTGTGTTTTGATGGGCATTGCGTACAGTATACTAAAGAATGGGACTGGACAGAATACCGGTTTGAACCTGGAAAAAAATCAGAATTTCCTTTGAAAGTTGGTATAGAAGCGCTGCCCGGGCAGTTCCTTATTGCCTATGCTTCAGCATTTCAGCTGGCCTTATATCCCCGGCTGCCGGTGGTTTCGCTGCCCGCGCCCGAGGTTGAACATCATCTCGACGAGTTTGAGCAGAAGCAACGGTTTAACTTCAGGGCGGTGGCTGTTCTTTCTGGCTTTTTCGTGCTTCTGTTGCTCAATTTTGTGCTCTTCAGTTATTTTAATTCGGCAAATGAAGCGCTGCTTTCGCAGTTAAGCCAAACTTCAGCCAGCCTGGAGAACCTGCAGCATACCGAAAAGGAAATTGCATCGAATGAAAAGTTACTCCAGAAATTAGGATGGAACAAGGGCATCCGCTTATCCTATCTCGCTGACCAGCTGGGACAAACGCTTCCATCTTCCCTGAAACTAAAGGAAATAGGGATTAATCCCATGAATGTTACCGAGACAGGCAGACAGAGGAAGGAAATTTATGATACCGGAAAAATAAAGATCAGGGGAGAAGCTTCTGATCCTGCAGCCTTAAATAACTGGATTTACATCCTGAAGGGGAAGGACTGGGCAAAGCAGGTAAACCTGGACAGCTTCTCACCTTCGGGGGACGACAATACACAAGAATTTACAATAACGATTAACTACTAAACCGATGCTGAAGAACCTGGACTACCGCATTAAGAACCGCCTGCTACTGGCAGGGGCCTTGTTACTGCTTATCCTTTCCTGGCCTCTTGCATTACGCAAAACCTCGGATGCCATAGCCCTGAACCATCAGCTCAGCCTTAAGAATGAAGACAAAAGCAACCTTTCGTACAATCCGGCATACCTGAACCAAAAAGGGCGGGTGCTGGAGCAACTCGTGTCGCGCTATACCCTTGATTCCGCCGGATGGAAAAATGAACTCTGGCTGAAAGCTTCCGGCGCTGCTTCCGCTAAGGGGATCTCTGTTTCGTATACACCCGACCTGCTGAAATCACTTGCCGATACAGGCAGTACGAAAACGCTCCGGCAAAGTATCTCTTTTGGCGGCGACTACCGCAAACTGGTGGCCTTGCTCGATACATTGGAAAAGATGGAAGGGGTAGGCTTTGTAAGCTCGGCAAAGTTTGAACGTGAGAAAAATATGAATGCAGAGGGAGGGGATAAGCTGCATTTGAAGGTGGTATTTGGAGGGGTGAGGAAATAATGAAATCAAAATAGAACAATAAAATAATGATTTAATACCAATTAATCTTGAACCCTATGTTTTTACAACTGTTTAACCGCCTGGAACGTATTGATTATCTTATCCGTTCCAAATCTACAGGAACGCCTGACGAACTAGCCCGTCGTCTGGAAATGTCCGAAAGGACGCTGTATGCTTTTATTCATGAAATGCGGGCATCAGGAGCTCCCATCGGATACTCAAAGACGATCAGATCCTATTACTACCTAAAGAAAGGAAAATTCGGGTTTGGCTTCATGGAGGAATAGCTGGATTTTGATTGAGCCTATGCTTCCTTTTATTGAATTAAAAAAAGTTAAAAATATTTTCACACTGCAGTATGGTTGCAGTGTGAGGACGTAAGTTAGCGGTGTGAAGATATTTCAATAACGAGTTAAGATCATTGTTTGGAACTATAAAATATTAATTATGAGGATTTTATTAGTTTTTATTGCAGTTAGCACAGGCTTTTTTTTCAATTTTAGTTCATCGTCTGCCCAGTCCCGTGCGGACAGTATAAGGGTTAACCGACGAATGCCAGGTGCCAAAGACCAGGAGAGGCAGCAACTAGGCTTCTACAGGCGCTCGCTAAAGGTTGATTCAGCAAAAGCAGCCTCAGTGATGAAGGTACAGGCTGAGTATAAGGCCGGGATGAAGGTATTGGAGGCCGACAAGAACGTGGATATGGAAACGCGCCGGGTACGGATCAAAGCCCTTATGGACGAGCGAAACCGGAAGCTGGGCACGCTGCTAACGGCCGATCAGCAATCAAAGATGATTCCACCGGGGGAAAGGGAAGCGATAAAAACTACGCCAAAAGACTAAACGGGCACTTATCCTAATACGCTTTATATGAAGCCACCTATCCAGAAACCGATGCTGTCCCTCAGGGGGATGGTTGGGGCGCTATTGACGTTGCTGATCCTGTTTACAGCAGGCAGAAGCTACAGCCAGGATGGAACCCATATGTACGATCCCATCAATGCGGGGGCCTTAAGTCCCTGCGGGGGCATGTTTACCGACTCGCGGAACAATAACTATACAAACGGGATCTATTATTCCGATAACTATAACGAGTATAACAACTCCGGCCAGGCCCACGGACAGTCCGGTCCTGACGTATGGTATACCTTTTCTGTTTCAGACTATACGGACGTGCATATCTCCCTTTGCGGGAGTAACTTTGACACCTATGTTCACGTACTGGATGAAAACGGGGAATGGGTGAACAGCAATGACGATTCGGACTGTGGCAGGCCTTCCAAACTGGACGTTCCAGGACTCAGTCCCGGGGTCTATTATGTGGTAGTGGAGGGCTATGGCGGCAGCACCGGCGACTATGTTCTTGAGCTCAGCAGCACCATGTACAGCAGTCCCTCGCAGGGAGCGGATATGTATAACTATATCGGGGCGGGCATTTATAGCAGTTCAGGGTCTTTCACCCATACTATGAGTAATGAAGACCTTTGCCTGAAAAACGACATAGGGCAGCCCAGCACTGATATCTACTACCGGTTCACTTTATACAATACAGCCCAGGTAACCCTGTCGCACTGCGGCAGCGGCTTTGATACCTACCTGTACCTTCTGGATGCCGATGGAAATGAGATAGCGCGTAACGATGATAATACAGGCCCCCTTTGCCCGGGCTCACAGGCCTATCTGCAATTGACCCTCACATCCGGCAGCTATTATGTGGTATCAGAAGGGAATGACAATAATACCGGCAATATCGTCACGACGATCAATGTGAGTATGCTGCCCACTATACCAGAGATTAGCTATACGTTCCCTTCAGCGGTTTCCCTGGGGAGTCCGGTGTCGGTCAATGTGACCAATACGGGAGCTCCGGCCGTATCGGTAAATACGACTACGACGTACGCGGGTACAGGCTCGGCAGGCATGACCAATACAGGGGCGTTATCCTCGACGTTTAATAACCCGCTGTCGGTAGCAGCGGACGCCTCCGGCAATGTGTATGTAGCCGATGCCGGGAACCATAGTATCCGGAAGATCAGCACCTCAGGTCAGGTGAGCACCCTTGCTGGTGCAGGCTACAGCGGGTATGCAGATGGTACAGGCACAGCAGCCCGGTTCACCCACCCATCCTCACTGGCGGTTGATGGATCGGGAACACTCTATGTCACGGACCAGCAAAACCACCGGATCCGGAAGATCAGCCCTTCGGGGGTAGTGACCACCTTTGCAGGCAGTGGTACGGCAGGTTACGCTGAAGGTACCGGAACAGGGGCCAGCTTCAGGACTCCGGCTGGCATTACCCTGGATGCCTCAGGGAACGTGTATATAGCCGACCTGGAAAACCACCGGATCCGGAAGATCAGCCCCTCGGGAGTGGTGAGCACGTATGCCGGAACAGGAGTACAGGGCAGTACAAACGGAGCAGCAGCTTCTGCCTCCTTTACGTATCCTATCGGTTTAACCTTTGATGCCTCCGGCAACCTCTATGTGGTGGAACGGCAGGGACAAAGGGTGAGAAAGATCACCCCGGCAGGCGTAGTAAGCACTCTTGCCGGGAGCGGAACAGCAGGCTTTGTCAATGGTACAGGCAGTGCTGCCTATTTTAACTGGCCGAATGCGGTTGTGGCCGATCCCTCGGGTACTCTTTATGTATGCGACCAATTAAACCACATGGTCAGAAAGGTTACTCCGTCAGGAGCAGTCAGCACCCTTGCCGGAACAACCACCGCCGGGGTGGTTAACGGCACGGGAGATCAGGTGCGCATGAACGGACCCTTCGGTATTTGCCGTGATGCGCAGGGGAACCTCTATGTAGGCAACAATGCAGGCAACGTGATCCGCAAGATCACTCTCACGCCGGCCTTCACCATCAGCCCTGCACTTCCAGCCGGACTGACCCTGAACGGCGAAACCGGGACGATCTCCGGGACGCCTACCACCGTCAGCCCTGCCACCACGTACACGATAACGGCCAGGAGCAGCGGAGGAACAGCCACAACGACCATTACCTTTGCCGTAACGGGAGGCGGCCCCCGGCCGAGCCAGGACCAGAACTATATCCTGACGAGTACGCCGCTGAAACCCTTTGACGGAACGGTAGACGTAAGCAATAAAGATGCATCAGAAGTTCAGCATACCATCCAGTACTTTGACGGACTGGGACGGCCCCTTCAGACGGTGCAGTATAAAGGGGCACCTGCGAAGGACAAAGACCTGGTGGTCCCCAATGAATACGATGCCTTCGGGCGGGAGGCAAAGAAATACCTGGGCTATGCCGATGTATCCAATACAGGAAGCTATAAGCCCAACGCACTAACATCCTTGCCATCCTACTTCAGCGCCCCTGCAGCAGGGTCAGGAGTAAGCGCTGTTCCATCCCCCTTTGCCGAGACGAGGTTTGAGCCATCACCGCTGAACCGGGTGGAAGAGCAGGGTGCACCGGGCAATCCATGGCAGTTAAGCACCAGCGGGATCAGCGGCAGCGGCCATACAGTAAAGACCGAATACGGGACCAATACAGCATCGGGAGAGCGGGCAGTACGGTTATACTACGCCAATGTGGTGACTACCGCAGGTGAGGGGTACAAGCGGACTTTGAGCAGCACGGGCAACTATGAGGCTAGCCAGTTGTACCTCACTATCACCAAAGATGAGAACTGGACAAGCGGTAAAACCGGCACAACAGAAGAATATAAAGACAAACAGGGACAGGTAGTATTAAAACGAACCTGGAAGGATGAAAGCACCCCTTATTCCACCTACTACGTCTACGATGACTTTGGCGACCTGAGCTTCGTGCTCCCTCCGGGATCAGAGCCCGACGGGGGCATGGACGATACCCGCCTGACCAAGTACGGCTATCAGTACCGTTACGACGGGAGAAGAAGACTGATTGAAAAGAAGATCCCGGGAAAGGACGGCTGGGAAAGCATGGTGTACAATAAGATCGATCAGGTGGTACTGAGCCAGGACCCCAAGCAGGCACAAAGCGGCAAATGGAACTTTACCAAATACGACGGCCTGGGCCGGGTGGTGATGAGCGGGGAATACCAGAACAGTACCGGCACGCGTACTTCACTTCAGACTACAGCCGATGCCCAGACCGACACCCTTTGGGAGAGGTATACGGGAGGCAGTACAGGAGAAGGCTATACCAACCGGACTTTCCCCACCAGCTACAGCAAACTGCTGAGCGTGAACTATTACGACGACTATACCTTTCCGGGCAGCACTATATTTGGCTCCCTTCCGGTAGCCCGGAGCCGGATGATCAAAAGCCTGCTGACGGGAACAAAGACGAATGTTCTGGGGACAACAACCATGCTCACCAGCCTGACCTTTTACGATGACGAGGGCCGGGTGATGCAGGTCAAAAGCCAGAACTACCGGGGCGGGGTAGACAGTGTACTGACCACCTACACGTTTACCGACCAGCCCGTAACCGTCATCCGCTACCACACTAGCCCTTCAAACAGTGTAACGGTCAGGACGCGCTATCAGTACGACCATATGGGAAGAAAGACCCATACCTGGGAGAGTATCAACAATGCAACCGAAGTGCTGCTGGCAAAGAATAACTATAACGAAGTAGGCCAGCTGTGGAAGAAGGAACTGCATAACGGGCTACAGACCACCACCTATACGTATAACGAACGTGGCTGGCTGAGCGGATCCAGTTCGCCGAAGTTCGACCTGAAGCTAAGGTATAACAGCCCAACCAAAGGCGCCCCTGCACAATACAACGGAAATATCTCGGAGCAGGAATACACGGGGGACTACAGCGGCAACCGCTGGTTCACCTATCAGTATGATGCCCTGAACCGTCTGACCACATCGGTATATAACAACAATAACCTTCTTGGCGAGCAGCTGGTATATGACAAGATGGGGAACATCACCAGCCTGACCCGAGGAAACTACGGAACGCTGGGATACCTTTACGACGGAAACCGTTTAAGCAGTGTATCAGGCTTTAAGGCAGGAAGCTATGGTTACGATGTCAACGGCAATGCCACCACAGACGGAACCAGAGGTGTTACCATTACGTACAACGAGTTGAACCTCCCTTCGCAGGTAAGCGGAACGGGGACAGCCACCTATACGTATGATGCAGCAGGAAACAAACTGCGGTCGGTACAGGGAGGGACGACCAGGGACTATATCGCAGGAATCCAGTATACCAACGGAGTGATCGATTTCATTCAGACCGAAGAGGGCAGGGCCGTCAGAAAAAGCGATGGCAGCTACGCCTACGAATACAACCTGAAAGATCATCTGGGCAATACCAGGGTGGTTATAGACGACAACGGCAACAATACCCAACGAGTGGTACAGGAAGACGAGTATTATTCCTTCGGACTGAATGTTGGAAGATATACACTAGGGAATAAAAATAATTATCTTTACAATGGAAAGGAGAAACAGGATGTATTAACTGATGAATATGATTATGGGGCGAGGTTCTATGATCCGGTAATTGGGAGATGGACGAGTGTTGATCCGTTGGCGGAGAAAGGAAGAAGGTGGTCGCCTTATAGCTACACCTTTGATGATCCTATCCGTTTTACTGACCCTGATGGGATGTGGCCAGGGTTAGATATGTTTTCTTTAAGTGGGTCGGTTGCCTTTTATAAGGGAATGACAAATTTTGCCAAAACTATGGTAAAGGCGGCGATAGCCACTGTGAATAGCGTTCTTGATCCAATATCTAATGCCAATTATGCAGGGAATACCCATGGAGCTAAACATGTTACCTATACAAAAGCGGCAAACGAGGGTGTTAAAACATTAGCAGCTGAAGTCGCTGTTGGTGCTGCTGCTGGGAAGATTGTTGGTTCTGTAGCGAAAACATTTGCGAGGGAAGCTTCAGCTGGTACAGGTGCCGGGGCGGTACGTGCAGCTAAATATTCCTCTCAATGGGAAGGAGCGAGTTTAGATGCTACTATTGAAAAGTTTACACCTGGTGCAAAAGGAGTAATAGAAGGGCAAAAAACTATTTACAATAATGCAGAGACGGGAGTTCAAGTCGTTTATGATAATTCAGGAGACTATTTCAGAATACAGGACACTAATTTAGCAGGTAAAAGGCAATATTTAGATATGAGCGGAGAAGTACCAAATAACAAAGTTGTAAACGGTAAACAAATGGGACGAAATCAAGCAGAGTATAACCAAGTAACTCATTTCAGAAATATAGATAACCCATGAAGATAATTTGTGTGCCTAAGAACGAGGAAGCACTGCATCGATTGGACTTCAATCAAAATATTGAAGGAGATCTTATAGAGATGTCTATAGATGACACTATTTATTCAAATTTGGAAAACACCAGCTTTTTTGAAACTATCAATAGACTTACCGGAGCGAATATAGATAAATTTGAAGATGAGTCTATAACTGATAAAGAGGCTTTAGAAAAAGTGGTCAGTAGTGAAATTTTCAATGAAAAACGTTATGATCATTCTTTATATTCTATAGTCAGAAATATAAAGGCATTATTTGAGGAAGCCTTGAAATGTCAAACCGGTATATTTTTTTACTTTTGATTCCATCCTGAAAAAGCGACTATCTGATTTAAGTTGTAAACAGGCTTAGGACTTTAAAGATAAGCAAAGTTTTTCTTTGAATTAGGTGTTTGAAATTTAGTGTGCATAGGCTTTTTGGCTTTAAGTCTCTCTGGTCAGGGCATCCAGCACCAAAACACCTGCTGCTTTTCCTAGTCAGGGAGTAAATGAATCGGAGGTACTAATGAGAGTCACCGTACAAGGTGCTAAAGTAAAACGAGTTGAATAATTAATATCATGAATGATTCTTTTCCTATACTAACCGACAATCAGGTCGTTTTATCAAGAACTGATGTTAATACGGGCATTCTTGACGAAGAGCTTATATATGCTATAAGCCCTTCCCAAGTCGTATTTACTATTTATCCAAACCTCATAATTGCCGAAGATGCAGCTAAACTTATAATTTCAAATAGACCAGATATTGAGTGTTATATTCACAACAAGGATAGAGTCCTATTAAGGTTTATTGACAATAGCACATCAGAATAATAGCATTACAGATTCAATCGGAATTGCAATCACTTATCCTCTTCTTTGCTCCACGAATAAATTTTTTTATAAAATGAAAATAAAAGGCCCAACTTCAAAGAAGTTATTCTGTTTCTTAACATTCATATTTATTGGGAATTCTGCTTTCAGCCAGTACGGTAGTAAATTGGCAAATATCGTTCCACCATCACCCAATGCCTCAACCTATCAACTATATGGTAATTACCCGGTAAGCTATAATACAGGTTTGCCGGATATTACCATACCGATCTATAATGTAAACCTAAAAAATTATTCACTCCCGATTAATATTAGCTTTCATGCTTCCGGCCGTCGGGCTGAACTTAATTTTTCATCACTAGGGGTGGGATGGGCCCTGAACGCCGGTGGCCAGATTACCAGGGAAGTAAGGGAACGGCCCGATGAATCCGCTCCAGCATTGGAAACGACCGTAGCGGAAGTGTACAGCAATAGTAACCCCAACAGCTATCAGACATTTTACGATAAATTATTAGGAACAGATTTGACATTATCTCAGCAATATGGACCGAGTTCGGGTGATCTTGATAGCGAGCATGATATCTACGCGTTTAATGTTAACGGTATAAGTGGGAAATTTATAATGCGTAATGGGGCCCCCCTATTTCTGACTCACTGTCCATTTAAAATTACTGTCTTAAATGATGCATATACATTAACCGACGACAAGGGCATCCAATATATATTTGCAGATAGAGAAAAAACTGTCGTATTGGGCCAACCAGTAACAACTTCATGGTTTTTAAGTACAATAAAACTATTATCTGGTGATTTGATCAATTTTACGTATGGCGACCGTCTCACCGGATCGCCGGGAGACGATCTTGCAGTAGATAATACGCAATACGATGAAATTGAGGTTAAAGATAAGCCGCTCACTTTGGGAGCCCCTGAAGATCAGCCATATTCGACTTTAATGCAAGTTAATCCGGTAAATCAAGAATACGGCATAAAATATGTAACACAAATAACCTTTAACGGTGGAATTATAAACTTTAATTATGATCAATACACGCTTAAACTTGCCGGGTGTCAGGTCTCAAATCAAAATAATCAACAGTTAAGGGAAATAGGATTTGACTATATACAAACGCCTGGAACTGCATTCCATTTAATCAATAATAATTCGACCTCGTTAAATAATATATCTATTAAGGATGCTGCCGGGAATGCAGTTGAAAAATATCATTTCGATTATTACAATGATCCGTTGCCAGACCCCGGATTTAACTTTTCCAATTATAAAGACTGGTGGGGATACTGTAATGCATCAGGCAAGGGTATAATAATACTTCCGGCAGATCAGAGTGGCTTTAATTACCAGCCGGCTTATTGTAGCAAAGAGCCTAATTTTAATTATAAGCGAAGCGGAATGTTAAAGAAAATCACCTATCCGACGGGTGGTATCAGTGAGTTTATCTACGAAACCAACAGGTATGAAAATGGTACTTCGACAGGAGCGGAAGGTCCTGGCATTCGTATTCAAAAAATCATTACCAATGACAACAAAGGTAACCAAGTAACTAAATTGTACAAATATGGACCAACAGAGAACGGCATAGGATATCTTGCATACAAACCGGAATTACAGGATTTTAAAACCGAAGTTTTTTATTGCTACATTGATTATTATGATGAACATGGCGATGGTATTATTCAGGCTGCGAAACGGGCATATCGAATAAGAAGATTTAAGCCACGCCCGGTAGCCGAGATCGCCAGAGCATACAACCTTCCGGTATATTATAATAATGTAACGGAATATACAGTTTCATCCAACGGGAATTTAAATGGAAAGGTTGAATATGTCTATAATACTCCTGTATCTTTTCGTCTTGTATATTCATTAAGTTTTAATTCTTCGTTCTTGCCTTCTTACTCTCCTAATGTGTTTTTTCTTGATGAGTGGACAGTGGGTAATCTAAATCAAAAGACCATTTATACGTTGGACAGTGGAATCTATATGCCAAAGGAGTCAACGGAATATTCCTACACAGAATTTAACCGAACATCCATCCCCCAGATCAAAGCATCGCGTACAACCATGTTTCCCTGGGAGCATGCACACAACGCTGGAGAAAGAGTAAGTGAACGGATGTGTGCATTAGGCGCAACACCTTGGTTTACGTCGGCGGTCCCTGTCTTTGAAATTGTAACAAATCCCCTCGAAGCAGGTATATTAAAAGTTACCAAAGAAACACATACAACCTATCATCTACAGGACCTTAAGACCATAACTGTTACTAATTATTTTTACGACAACCTGTCATATTTAGAGCCTACGCGTATTATCACCACGGGCAGTAAAGGCGACATTTTGCAAAAAACCTTTTCCTATCCACAAGATATGGTTAGCAATGGTAACGATCCCACCGGCGTATATTTGTCGATGTCAAATGCTAACATGGTCAGTCCTCTTATAAATGCAATTAAAAGTAAGAACGGAACGCAACTTGACCAAACCAAAACCAATTATTCGATATTCAATAACTTGTTTAAACCACAAACGATAGAATATAAGAAAGGCACTAACCAGCCAACAGTGAATGTGATTTTTCAAAGCTATGATACTAAAGGAAATTTAGAGCAATTAACAAAACCAGGTGGCCCGCCTCTCAGTTATGTCTGGGGATATAATAAGGAATACCCAGTGGCTTCGGCATCAAATGCACTAAGCAGTGATATTTATTTTGAAGGATTCGAAGAGGCGACAGGGACAGGTATAAGTTTGACGAGCGGTCATACCGGGCATAATAGTAAGACCAATGGATATTCAAAGACCCTGACGGGTTTAACAAACGGAAAATACACTTTAAGTTATTGGAAGGAAACCAGTGGCGTTTGGTCAAAGATAATAGTTGAAAACATTGATGTGACCGGGACTGCTTATACAATCAGTATTAATGGCACATATCATGTCGATGATGTTTGCTTTTATCCAAAAGATGTACAGATGACAACATATACTTATGATCCATTAATTGGGATGACGAGTCAGACAGATGCGAAAGGAATTACACTATATTATGAATACGATAATTTCCAACGTCTCAGAAACATCAAAGATCAGGATGGAAACATTATTAAGAAGGTCAACTATCACTATATAGGGCAATAAAAACTACAATATGAAAGCAGGAATATTTTATAAGCGCCATGTTCACGCTGGTGACCGTGAATATCAGCGCGAGCTACGGCCTGCAGGTCGTCAGCACTGGTGGAAGTCGATAAGATGGCATAAGCTAATATTTAAAGAGCGATAATACAGCTACGGCCCGGCAGGCCATCGAAATACAGGAGACTTACAAAGCGATATTGCTGCAGTTGCTGGCCTATTCGATGAGCGGCGCTATTAATGCCGGAGCAGCGTAACCGACAACTTTTCAGATTCCAAAAATACTGCAGTCGGTGGTTATACTAATAATTACGTGCTGCAGCCGAAGATGTACGGTACAAATTTGCGTTTAATGCAATGGCAAACCTGGTACAGGACTGTGAATGGCCAAAGGCTATGTGTTAACCGATTTTAGAAAATGTGTTTATGTCAGACAGGTACAGATACCAAAAGTACAGAGGACGATGACGGAAACCGCTCCTTTCGGGGTATGTATTTTTGTGAGTCCAGATGCTAAAACTCAGTATCCGATGAAGAAGAAGGTTATCAGGCTGTGTAACTGATTAAATACTTAGCCAGATTCATAAAAACAGAACTTATACGCGCCTAGGAATTCGTTCATTGGCTGGATATTTCTGAAAGGGTTTAATGAGGGGCGAATTATTGTCACTATCTTTTTGTGTTTTAAATTTCAAGGACAACCAATGTACGTGATAATTAGCGGATTAGCTTTTGAATAATATTGTTAGCGAGATAAGTCTGCCCGGCAGCATAAAAAAATAATTCCAAACTGCGGTGTAGTCGCAGCCTGGAATTATTTTAGTGGACCCACTTCTTAGGACAAGAATGATACAATAATAAGCTGTGTTGTTGTTATTGCAGGTGTTGGAATGTGTGTAAACTCGAAGAGTTTTCCACATTTCCACGCCTTTCTCTTTTTTGCTACTTTTTTCTCTTTAAAAATCATTGTTGATAACAGCCTAAGCAGCATTGAACAGATCAGCAGGGAGGCGATCCTCCAGGCTCTGATGGTGTCTTTGATAGTTATAAAAGTCGAACCACTTTTTTATTCCCTGGTAAAGGCTTAATCCATCTTCCTGTGGATTCAGATAAACGTATTCCTGCTTCAAACTTCTCCAAAGGCGTTCGATAAAGATATTATCGGTCGCCCTGCCTTTGCCGTCCATACTGATCTGAATAGTGTTGCTTTTAAGTAGTTCTGTATACTCATCACTGGTAAACTGACTGCCCTGATCGCTATTGATTATCTCCGGTTTTCCGTGACGTGCTATGTCTTGTCCTGAAATAGCTTTACATTTAATGTAAAGCTATTTCAGGACAAGACATTCATTTGAAGTTCCGCTACACTTGTTTTGTCCTCACCTGCAAAATCCCTGAGGATGGAAAGTTTCGAAGCGCCGTTTATTGTACCGATACCAAAATTTCCATTAGAACTCAAATATACTCTCGGTTGTCCGCCTGCGAAAAATTTTATTCCTCCGTATGACGAGAGGTAGGCAGACGGCCCACCTGTATTCCATGAGTCGTGATACCAGCCAAGTGCATAGTGACCAACCAGGTTTGAATTATAGCTAAACTGATCTGAGAGGGCTATGACTCCTGTAACCTCCCCATTTTTAGGACAGTTTGTAAATATACGCATGCACATTTAACTTAGTGGTGTTCATCAAGAAACGGAAACCGGCTCTGCTGAGGAGCAACCTGTCAGGGATATTGATGAACCACGAAGAATAAACGGGATGCGTTGTACCTTGTGCAGCGCATCCTTCTTTCATATTCTTTGTGCCGTATGCCTTAAAAAAACCTATCCGCATTTTTTCAGTCTGTAAGTAATGGGACTTAAATCGTTCAAGGATTCATGCGGCCGGTACATATTGTAATCCTCCAGGAACTCGTCGCTGAGTAACCTTACCTGATGAATGCTCTCAAAGAGATTGGCATCAAGAACATCTTCCCGGTAAGATCGATTAAATCGCTCAATATATCCATTCTGCATAGGTTTTCCCGGCTGGATGTACAGCAGTTTGATCTGCTTCTCCAGGCACCATTCTGAAAGAGCGGAAGAGATAAACTCAGGACCGTTATCCACGCGAATGGCCATTGGCTTACCTCTTTCAAGTACCAGGCGTTCAAGTATTTTGATGACCAGGTTGCTGCCAATACTGAAGTATGGTTCTATTCTTAAGGCTTCCCGGTTAAAGTCATCAATAATATTGAGTACTCTGAATTTTCTTCCATTCATCAGCGTATCATGCATGAAATCCATTGACCAGGTATCGTTAGGCTGGAGCGGAATAATTAAAGGCTGCTTTACTCTGGCTGGCAGGCGCTTTCTGCCACGCCGCCGCTTATTCAATCCCATCATCTTATACACTCTTGCTATACGTTTACGATTCCAGTTCAATCCCTGATTACGGATGCGGCCATAGAACTTATCCTGACCTTCTTTTGGCTTTTTCTCAGCCAGTTCCTGCAACTTCTCAATTACTTCCGTGTCATCTTTGATTGAAACGTAGTAATATACCGATCTGGGAAGGTTGATTATTTTACAAACCCGTTGTGCGGTTTAAGCGGCAAGGGCATGTTTTAAGTGATTAATGGGTTTGTTGTTTTTGAAATTGATCAACTGCAGAACGGCTACGCCACTTATCTTTGAACACATCCTTGTGAAGAGCCCGCTGAGCGATTTTGCATAATTCCTTTTGATGTAAAGGTGGTCGCAAAGCTGAGAAAACAGCGTTTCCACTCGCTTTCGGACGTATCGGTAAGAAGGATTCCAGAGCGTTGTTCTTTTCTTCATATTATTCCTTAAAGGGGTGATTAACCGAATCCTGTCCTGTTCAAAAAGAGTGGTTTGATAGGGCAGGGATAAATATCCTTTATCTGCAATTAATTCACATTCATTTAGTTCCAGATTTTCAAGCTGGCTGAGATAGTGTACATCATGTACATTAGCAGCCGTTATTCCCATTGATACCGGAACACCGGCTTTCGAAATAATCAGTTGCATTTTGAACCCGTAATAATGCAGCCTGTGAGATGCATGATACCCTCTGGAAGGTTGTACATGCAAATCTTCTCTGCATATGCTGGTCCTGGAAATCCTTACATTCTGACAAATAGGAACAGGTACCGAATCTATAATAAACTGGTGGTTATCGGGATTGATTATTTCCGATATAGGTTGAGCCACCAGGGCAATATAATCCTGAAGTCTCTTTCGTCTTCTGTTGTAATTAGACCGGTCTATTAAATTAGGAAACTCACCGCTATATTCTGTTCTAAGTTTAGAAAACAGCAGGTTTTCCGAGTCAATACCCAGTGCTTCGGAAGTAATAGACAAAGCAACTATCTCTATATCTGACAGTTTTGGCAAATTCCTGTACTTGAAGAAGTTGCCATCCGCTAACATATATTCTGTCAAAGCAAGTTTGCTAATCTCAAGAATCTTATCGAAATTGGTCTTTAAGTTGTGCATGTAAGAAAATGTAGAATACTTTCTTAATTTACTGCTTATCAGTAACGTGCACAACTTTATTCCTTCTTCTTTTTTCATTTATTTACTTTTACTCAAACCGCACAACGGGTTTTACAAGCTCTTGTGAGGCTATATCCATGCTCGCTGCGGATATAGTCAACCCGGTCCTTCCGCTCACAAGGCTTTAGAACTTTTTTGAAAGCACATCTTTCAGCACTTTATTATCCATGGCCAGCTCTGCATACATCTGCTTTAACCTCCGGTTTTCTTCCTCCAGTTCTTTCAGTCGCTTCAAATCCTGCGTCTCCATCCCACTGTACTTATTCTTCCAGTTGTAAAAGGTCTGCTTATTGATGCCCAGACCCCGACAAACATCCGCAGCAGGCTTTCCTGCCTCGTACTCTTTGATAGCCGCAACAATCTGGGCCTCTGTAAATCTCGTTTTCTTCATTTTTGACAGTTATAAAGTTAATTATTCTACTTTTAAACTGTCCGATTTTTAGGGGAGGTTACAGGTGGTCGCCATGGTGATGATACATTATCCGTAACAACCACCATTGAGGAATTGAATAAAGATGAATTAGCAAGAATTCATCCCTTTGCCTTGTCGACAGATGGGTTTTACCTAGCGGTTAAAATCGATAAGGAGTGGTTGCAAATAAGCCCCCCATACTCCTCCCAGACTGCTGGCAGACTGACGGCAGACTGCTCTCAGGTTTATTCTACGGATATACTTCCGCCCGAGCCGGTTTATTCGACTCCGACTCGATGAATTGTCGATGAATTCAGCATACGCAGTCGATGAATTCTCGATCAAATGTGCCGGCAGTGTGCCAGTAGTCTGCCAGCAATGTGCCAGCAGACTATGGTAACACGAACCTTTCCGATACTAAGATGATGCCGGTGACATCAAAACAGGTCCGGCAAAGAGTACGGACTTTGTTCTTCGGTGTTTTTTATTTCTGAAGCGCTTCTCTTACAGTATCTGCAAGCGGTGTCGTTGGCCGTCCGATTAAAGCAGAAAGCTGTTGCGTTTCATCAAATAAAGCACCCTGGGAGGCTGAAACGTCCCATCCAGCTATTGCCTGGGCTAGCTCTTGCGGCAAACCAAAGGAAACAAGTGCGGCGGCATAGTCACTTTCCGGCAGATTTTTATATGGTATATTTTTGCCTGTCTGACGCGAAACTTCTGCGGCCAGATCACTAAGCGTCCATGCTTCGTCCCCTGCAAGTTCGTAGGTCTTCCCCTGGTGGTCCTCTCCGGTTAAAACGGCAACTGCAGCCTCTGCGTAGTCGGCCCGTGCAGCAGAAGAGATTTTTCCTTCACCGGCGCTGCCAATAAATGCGCCGCCAGCAATAGCTCCCTGAATAGAACCGGTATAGTTTTCTGTATACCAGCCATTACGCAGCAAAGTAAACGGAATGCCTGAGTTCTTCAACGCAGTTTCAGTAGCAAGGTGTTCCTCCGCAAGACTGATAGTTGAAGTGTCGGCACGAAGGATACTCGTGTAAATTATCCATTGAACACCGTTTTGCTTGGCTGCCTCAATAACATTTTTATGCTGCACGGCACGTTTGCCCACTTCACTTCCTGAAATAAGCAATAATGTATCGACGCTCCTTAATGCATTGTTCAATGTTTCGGGTTTATCGTAATTGGCTTCTCTCACTTCCACGCCCAGATCAGAGGCTTTTTCAACAGAACGAACGAGGGCAACGATACTTTCTCCATAACCCTTCTCTTTTAGTTTATTTACAACCAATTGGCCAAGTTGACCTGTTGCTCCGGTAATTGCTGTTTTCATTGTTTTTTGTTTTATTGTGAGGCAAAGATCGTGCAATTCAACGCCAGAGAAAGGTAAAAATGGGACGAAGAATGATACTTTCGGGAACTTAACGATTAAAGTATGCTTCTCTGAATTCTATAGGTGTGTTATCTGTATGCTTGCGAAAGTACTTGATAAAGTTGGTAGGTTCTTCAAAGCCGAGGTCGTACCCAACTTCTTTAATAGAGCGATTGGTATAAATAAGCAATCGTTTGGCTTCCAGCATCACCCGTTCATCGATGATAATTTTGGGCGATTTGCCCAATGTTTTAGTTGTAGCATGTGTTAAACGCTTCTCGGATACGTTCATTAACGCGGCATAACCAGTAACTGATTTAAGAATTTTGAACTTTGAATCCAGCAGGTCTCTGAACAAAACGGTGTAATCGAGATCGGCTCCTTTGCTGATCTCACTGAACCCTTGCTTTCTTCGTTCTCTTTCGGCTAATAAAAGCAAGTTGTGAAGCAGGTTATGTAAAAGGTGGTAATGGTAAGTGTCGTTGTTTTCTGTTAATTCTGTTTCAATGGCACTGAAAGCTGTTTGTAAAGAAGGTGATGAATTAACGTTGATGACAGGCGTATTCAAGAGGTCGTTGAACAGAGTGGTACTGTGAAGATATTTGAGATCATCTTCCGTTTTTCCAAAGAAGTCATCCGTAAATAACATGATCTTGCCATCGTGTTTGCTACGGTTGTCAATTGCCTTCACCCGGTCCTTGTTAACGAAGAGAAAGGAATTTGCTTCTGCTTTTACCGGCTCAAAGTCTATCAGGTATTCGGCGGTTCCTTTTTGTATCCAGAAAATATGATAAAATGTTGCGCGGTGCGGTACGGTGATCGAGTTGTGATGCTTTGCTACTGTCGCAGCAATCGGAATGATCTCTATTTCTAAAGGAAGCCCGGACTTGAACGTTACCTGCTTAATTTCTGATTGCATATGCGAAAATAAGAGATTATTGGCGAGCTTCTTTATAACTTTACCCTGAACATGCTATCTTTAGATAATGCGGCACCAGGAATTTGAGCCTCCTGAAGAGCTTCGGGATACCATTAAGTGTTTTTGGTATAACATTAGAGACTTCGGAGAACAACAAACGGACTTTGAAGTGGTCCCTGACGGGTATACAGAAATTATTTTTTATTTCGGAAGCCTCTCTACCATTTCTTACAGCAACGGCTTACAGCAGCTGCCATCGCCGTTTATGATGGGGCTGCTTAATCAGCCCGTCCGTTTTTACACGGAAGACCGTCTGGAGATCATTGGTATAAGGTGCTTTCCCTGGACGGTGTTCGATTTGCTTGGATTACCATCCGGCAAAGGCGGCGTGCACATATTTGAACATCCTATCGCTACACTTCAATCGTCATTGAATGAGTTGGTGATCGCTGGCAGGATAGACCAGGCGCTGGCTCGTGTAAAAGAATATTTTCTTAATATACGATCAGGTATTGCTACCAGCAGTATGCTGTTCAAAGCAGGAGTTGCAATGAGAGAAGCAAATGGTAGTATGCCGGTAAGTGAGGTTGCTGCATCTGCTCATGCAACGGTTCGTACGCTGGAAAGGAATTTTAAACAATCTTCAGGGTATACCATTAAAGATGTGTCTGCCCTGATCCGTTTTGAGCAGGTGCGCAACCATTTATGGTGGTATCCGGACTCTAACCTTACCAGTCTGGCTCACGAGTTGGGTTATGCGGATCAATCTCATCTAAGCAGGGAGTTCAAACGCTATAGCGGTTCTACGCCCGGGGCATTCGCACGAAAATCAAAGAAAAGAAAACAGGCCCTGGGCGACGATTTTGTCGCATTTATACAAGCCTGAGACAGGGGCAATCCAGAATTTTGTATTTCAATTATTTAACATGAAAGAAATACAGAAAATTATGAAGTCCGCGCAAAATTATAGTGCCCACATGAAGGCACTTCAGAATCCCTTATTTGTTATCTTCACAGCCATTGCTCTTGATGCGATTGGTATTGGGCTCATTTTCCCCATCCTCCCTGAGCTATTGCGGGAGGTGACTCATGCAGGCAATGTAGCGCCATATATAGGTATAACCACTGCGCTTTACGCCTTTATGCAATTTATCTTTTCGCCCGTTCTCGGTTCTCTCAGCGACAGACTGGGGCGCAGGCCGGTGCTGTTAATTTCACTATGCGGCGCGGCTGTTAGTTACATTTTTATGGCATTTTCATCGCAACTCTGGATGTTGCTTATTGGGCGTGCTATTGCCGGGCTTACCAGTGCAAATATGGCTGTTGCCACCGCCTACATCACCGACATATCTCCTGAAGAACAAAGGGCCGGCCGGTTCGGGATTTTCAATGCGATGTTTGGCATCGGGTTTATCATAGGTCCTGTTCTTGGTGGTCTGCTGGGTGATTACTGGTTACGACTTCCTTTTATGGTTGCTGCCGGTCTTAATACCTGTAATATGTTACTGGCTTTATTGGTGTTACCCGAGTCGCACAAGCCGCAGCGTCGCAATATAGATTGGGCTGCGCTCAATCCGCTCCGGCCAATGAAATGGGCTTTTTCAATGAGAGGATTAACGCCCCTGATCTTAATCTTTTTTATTTTCAGCTTTTCTGGTGAAGTATACGGAACCTGCTGGGCGCTTTGGGGTATGGATACGTTTAAGTGGAACGGCTTGTGGATCGGTCTTTCTCTAGGGACGTTCGGCATTTGCCAGGCGCTTGTACAAGGTCTTCTCACCGGACCTGCAGTTCGGCGTATGGGAGAACGCACTGCTATTTTTACCGGCATTGCATGCGCCTGCCTTGCAGCGGTGTTGATGGCTTTTGCAAGACAAAGCTGGGCGGTTTTTGTGATAATGCCGGTGTTCGCGCTCGGCGGTATTGGCAACCCGGCACTGCAATCTTTAGCAACAAAGCAAGTCGACATGGCGAAGCAAGGCCAGTTTCAGGGAGTACTGACCTCTGTGATTAGCCTGTCGGCCATCATAGGTCCGCTTGTTTTTTCGTCTGTGTATTTTCTGGTGCAAAAGGAATGGCCCGGAGCTGTTTGGCTTTCGGTAGTCGTTGTCTATATGATTGTAGTGCCCTTAGTAGCCAGCCTAAGATTGTCGCCGGGTTCTATCGGAAGATAAAAATCAAAGCTCAGCAAGTTTACCTTTTACAAAACCAAGACGAAGACTTTGTTGAAATCCCTGAACTTTGGGATAACATTATTAAGATCTTATAGTATGAAAACAAAAGTTGGATTTATTGGCCTTGGTAACCTGGGCACACCAATTGCTCAAAACCTGATCGAAGCAGGATATCTCCTGCAGGTTTATAACCGGACAGCGTCAAAGCTGGATCAACTTGACCAGGATGCAATCACAAGATGCGCTTCTCCCGCTGAGTCTGCTGAGGGCGCTGCCTTTATAGTGACCGTATTATCGGATGACAACGCCGTAAGGGAAATAGCCACTAAAGATGATGGGATCTTAAAAACGTTACCTGAAGGCGCTATTCATATCTCCCTCAGCACCATACTGCCAGAAACTGCGAAAGAGCTTGATGCGCTCCATCGTGACGCAGGCAGCTACTACCTGACATCGCCTGTGTTTGGAAGGCCTGAGGCGGCTGCGGCAAAAAAACTATGGGTATGCGTTTCCGGCTCTGAGGATATTAAAGCGGCGGCTAAGTCCCTGCTGGAAAGTACAAGTCAGGGTATCATCGATTTCGGAGAAGAAGCGGGTGCCGCTAACGTGGTAAAGCTTGCCGGGAATTTTATGATACAGGCATCAATGGAGATGATGGCTGAAGCATATACACTTGCAGAGAAGTACAAGGTTGACCGGACGAAGGTTGCTGACTTTTTCGGTTCGACGCTGTTTAATTCTCCTATTTTTAAGAATTACGGGAAAATGATTGCCGAAAAAGACTACTCGCAGGTGGGTTTTACTACGCAGCTAGGTTATAAAGACGCAAGGTTGATATTCAACATGTCGCAACAAAGTCACACACCTATGCCTTTCATTACAGTTGTGCATAACCGGTTACTGTCTGCTCTGGCAAAGGGATGGAATGAACGTGACTGGTCAGAGGCCATAAGCAGGGGAGTAACAGATGATGCCGGACTTGGATAACGAAGGCTCCGGTTAAGTATACTGGGCCATTCAAATCGTTGCATTGCCGCAATTTGGATCATTTTCGACATGTTTTAATATTTTAAAATGATGTTTGACTAATAAATCTGTATATTCTTTCGTGTCCAGAGAGGCATGAAATACATTTTCTCCGCCCATTACTCCCCATGCCTCTCCGTGCTCCGATCCCGACGTGAAAAGTAAAATTCCGCCGGGATTTAAATGCCTTTCAAAAATTGCAAACATCGCCGGCTGATCCGCAGCCGGCAAATGGAAGAAACTATGCCACGCAATTACTGCATCATATTTGCCGGATAAATCCAGCTCCCGCATATCTGCCAAAATAAGATCAGCAGAGGGAAAGTTTGTTTTAGCGATTTCGAGAATTCCGCTGCTGGCGTCAACCCCGGTGACCCGGAGGTTTCTGCTGAGAAGGTACTCAAGGATTGGCTTTCCCGTGCCGCAGCCTATATCCAGAACAACGCCATCAGCTGGCAAATAATCTATTAAGCTGTCGAGATATTCTTTTTCCATCAATCCGGTGTATCTGTCTTCAGAAAACCAGTGGGCAATCTTATTGTATACCTTGTAAACATCTTTTCTCTCGCCATTTTCCATGTACGAATAAACATAAATATTTATTAATTGATGTGCAGCAATTACTAATGGTCACCTATTCGTTATAAACATCAATTGCCAGTTTTAAATATCTCGTTTTTGAAGGCCCCATGTGGTTTGCTTTGATAATCAATCCAAATCCCAGCACTGATAAGGTGGCTGCCGGAATAATGCCAGTAAATGCAGTGCTCTTCCATGACGAGTCGTGACGTTTTTCCAAATCAGAGGAAGGCGCGTCCGTATCGATGGAGAACAATACAACTCCTGCTAAAAAGGAGGCAACTGCAGATGTATATAAAATAGTTCTTTTCCTTTGCACAGATCTGTATTTCTTGAGAAGCTCTATGCTTTTAGCATTGGAGGCTAAATCACTGCTCAGGTCTACATAGTTGACTTTTTTAAGGTTGCCATACCCTAGATTATAATAGTTTTTTGTTTGGACGACGGTAGGGTTACGAGTATAGCCATGTATGCTATCATAGGTAACCCATTTGATCGTTTTTGCTTCATATAAGTTCACCTTTCCTTTTCTGATACGCTCAGAAAATGTTATTTCACCGTCAACATCGAAGTCTTTCACATTGGCAAAGAAACCACGATTGTTGTTAAAGAATTTTACCTGATCCGGATGGATGCGCCGTGAATCAACCCACAGATAAAATGAACCTGCAGGGTCTCTTTCAAGGTCAATACGATTTGCATGAATTACTGAATCAGAATAAAGATAAAGGAAATCTCCGGATTCGTCGGATTGGGCGTGCCCAATATGCATGCACATTGCATACGCAGCGATCAAGGTTAATAAAGCTTTCATCTCAGTGTGTTTGTGTGATACTAACTTAAGAAAAAGTAGTGAATACAGCAGAGAAACCTTTGTAAATAGATGGTGACAATGTTTTGCAGGCAAACTCAGAAAAAGGCACTCTTTAACATATATTTTTGTAACTTTTAGCCCGATAAACCTAAAATGCTCTTTTATGGAATTTTTAAACGGCGTTAATGCACTCACGCTGATTTTTACGGGCTTACTCGTTTTTGCTATTGCTTACCGGCTGTACGGTGTGTTTATGGCCAACAAGGTATTGCGTTTGAGTAATAAAAACCTTACCCCGGCGGTTGAGTTCGCCGATGGCCAGGATTACGTTGCGACAAACAGGAATGTACTGTTCGGGCATCATTTCGCCGCCATTGCTGCCGCCGGACCGCTGGTTGGTCCCGTACTAGCTGCACAGTTTGGATATCTGCCCGGTGCTCTCTGGATCCTGATAGGATGTGTATTAGGTGGAGGAGTACATGATATGGTAGTATTGTTTGCTTCCGTACGCCATAAAGGTCAGAGTCTTGCCACCATTGCCTCGAGGGAAATTGGCGCCGCTACGGGGACTATCGCCGGGCTTGCCATTTTATTTATTCTGATCCTCACGCTCGCAGGACTATCCCTTGCCTGCATTAATGCCATGCATGAAGCATCCTGGTCGTTATTTACTGTTGTTATTACGATGCCTATAGCGATTATTATGGGCTTAATTATGCGTTACAGGAAGGACAGTGTTGGCTTCGCGAGTATACTGGGCGGTGTTTTGCTGATTGTCGGCATTATAGGCGGACACGATCTGATGCAAAACCCTCAGATTAACAGCTTGTTTAGCTGGAACATCGGTACGATCTCTATAGCTATTCCGCTATATGGTTTTCTTGCCTCTGTTCTTCCGGTATGGCTATTACTGGTGCCGAGAGACTACCTGTCAACCTATCTTAAGATCGGTACTATCCTTATGCTTGCAGTGGGCGTGATATTTATTCATCCCACAGTGCAAATGCCCGCGCTTACGGCATTTATTCATGGCGGCGGCCCCGTAATAGGAGGCCCGGTACTGCCGTTCATTTTTATTGTGATAGCCTGCGGCGCCATCTCAGGATTTCATGCGGTGATCGCTACGGGGACAACGCCCAAGATGATTGCAAAAGAAAGCGAGATCCTCTTTGTGGGTTACGGCGCAATGCTGGTAGAAGGTTTTGTGGCCTTGATGGCTCTCATTGCGGCCTGCACGCTAATGCCGGGAGATTATTTTGCTATTAATACTCCAAAAGAGGGCTATGATGCATTTCTGGCTGCTCATCCCAACTTACATACCGTAGATCTGAAACATTATTCTGATGTGATCGGCATCGATCTCCATGGGCGTACAGGCGGGGCCGTATCTCTTGCCGTGGGAATGGCCCATATCTTTAATAAAGTACCTTTTATGGATCAGCTTACTGCATACTGGTATAATTTTGCCATTATGTTTGAGGCGGTATTCATCCTCACTGCTATTGATGCAGGTACGCGGGTAGGCCGCTTCTTTTTACAGGAAATGCTTGGTTCGGCGATACCAAAGTTTAATGATAAGAATTGGGTGCCTGGCGTTATCATAAGCAGTGCATTGTTCACCTTCGCCTGGGGATACCTGGTATATACAGGTAATATCGGTAGTATCTGGCCTTTGTTTGGTATAAGTAACCAGCTGCTTGCGGCGTGCGGGCTCATCGTTTGTACCACCATGCTGATCCGCATGAATCGTGGACGATATGCTCTCTGGTCGGCTATCCCAGGGGTTTTCATGGCACTCATTACTTTTTGGGCCGGATACATACAGGTTACAACGATATATCTTCCCAAAGAGCAATATCTTCTTGCTTCCCTCGCTGTGATCGCTATGTTTCTGATGCTTTTGGTATTTATTGGCGCCTTCGGAAAATGGTATAACCTGCTTAAAAGTAAGGCCCCTGATCAGATTGATTTTTACGGAGAAAGTGTAAAAGAACTGGTGGAACGTTAAGGTTCTTATTGCGGACGATCATCAATTCTTCCTCTTTTGACATTTTTGCTGGTTTTTTGAATATTCTTATCCGTGTTTAGCACAACACTCTCATAGTTTTGGCTGGTACTATTTGATAAACCAACAAGCCAAATAATGAAGGAAGAGATTTACAAAGAATTAAGTTCGGTTGCGTCGCAGGTGCGCCGCGATATAGTAAGAATGGTGCACCAGTGCCAGTCGGGGCACCCCGGCGGTTCCCTGGGATGTGCGGATTATCTCGTCGGTCTGTATTTTTATGCCATGAAGCACAATACGCGCTTTAACATGGATGGTACGGGCGAAGACCTTTTCTTTTTGTCCAACGGACACATTTCACCAGTATGGTATAGCGTGCTTGCCCGCGCAGGATATTTTGATGTTAAGGAGCTGGGTACATTCAGAAAGATCAATTCGAGGATTCAAGGGCATCCGACCACTCATGAGCACCTTCCCGGAATCCGCATCGCTTCGGGCTCGCTGGGACAGGGGCTTTCCGTAGCTATCGGTGCAGCGTTAACCAAAAAACTAAATCATGATCCTTCGCTTGTGTTCTCATTGCATGGCGATGGAGAGCTTCAGGAAGGCCAGATCTGGGAAGCCGCGATGTTTGCTTCACACAACAAGGTTGATAACCTTATTTCTGCCATCGACTTTAACGGACAGCAGATTGACGGCCCCACAGAAAAAGTGCTGTCGTTGGGCAATCTTCGTGCGAAATGGGAGGCATTCGGCTGGGAAGTACTCGAAATGAAGGGGAATGATATGAAAGATGTTGTGGTTGTACTGGACGAGGCGAAAGCTAAAACGTCGGGTGGAAAACCGGTAATGATCCTGATGCATACGTCAATGGGCTACGGTGTCGACTTTATGATGGGATCGCATAAGTGGCACGGCGTTGCACCAAACGATGAACAGCTGGCGGCGGCCCTGGCCCAGCTTGAAGAAACACTTGGTGACTATTAAATCCGTACTCACAGAGTTCAAACCGATTGAATACTATTTAAATGAAGAAATACACTTTTACTGAAAAAAAAGATACGCGCTCAGGTTTTGGAGCTGGCCTGCTGGAAGCGGGTAAACGAAACGGCAATGTAGTAGCATTATGTGCCGACCTGGTGGGCTCTCTGAAGATGGAGGCCTTTATTAAGGACTTTCCAGAACGCTTCTTCCAGATGGGAATTGCTGAAGCCAACATGATGGGTGTTGCAGCAGGCATGACGATTGGCGGAAAGATTCCTTTTACCGGTACTTTTGCCAACTTCTCGACAGGCCGGGTATACGACCAGATCCGTCAGTCGATCGCCTATTCAGATAAAAACGTTAAGATCTGCGCCTCGCATGCAGGACTCACGCTTGGAGAAGACGGCGCAACGCACCAAATCCTTGAGGATATTGGATTAATGAAAATGCTGCCAGGCATGACAGTAATCAACACCTGTGATTATAATCAGACAAAGGCCGCTACTATTGCTATAGCGGAGTATGAAGGCCCGGTTTATCTGCGCTTTGGTCGCCCAGTGATGCCGATCTTCACCGACGCTGATCAGAAGTTTGAGATAGGCAAGGCATGGATCGTGAACGAAGGTGCCGACGTTAGTATCTTTGCTACCGGACATATGGTATGGGAGGCTATCCTTGCCGGTGAAAAGCTGGCAGAAATGGGAATAGATGCAGAAATTATTAACGTCCATACCATTAAGCCACTGGACGAGGAAGCCGTACTGAAATCGGTCGCAAAGACGGGATGCGTGGTAACGGCTGAAGAGCACAATAGACTGGGTGGTCTGGGCGACAGCATTGCGCAACTGCTGGTTAAAAATAATCCTGTACCACAAGAATATGTAGCAGTCGACGACTCGTTCGGCGAAAGCGGTAAGCCTGCTGACCTTATGGCGAAGTATGGCCTCGACAACGAGCACATTGTCAGCGCAGTGAAACGGGTAATGAAACGGGCGGGCAAGTTAACTGAGCTACGGTGAAAAGGAAAGGATCTTTAGCCTTCATTATATTGTCCCTGTTCGTCTCCTTAGCATATAGCCAGGGACCGGGACAAGCAGGCTACATTTTCGAACGGAGAGAAAAAGGTTATTTTCCTTTGGTCGCAGAAGGAAAAGCGGCTCCCATCCTTTTAAGCCAGGATGAATGGCCGGGCGTACGCCGGGCGGCGAACAGTTTTATAAATGATATAAAAGCAGTGGCGGATGTGCGTCCGCTGCTCCCGGATAGGCTGGAAGGAAACAGGCGACTGGTAATAGCCGGTACTTTAGGCCGGAACCAATGGATTGACCTTTTGGTAAAGCAAGGAAGAATAGATGTTAACAGCATTGCCGGCAAATGGGAAACTTACCTGATACAGTCCGTGCCGAAGCCCTTTCCTGGCGTTGACGAGGCCCTCGTTATTGCAGGTAGCGATAAGAGAGGGACGATCTATGGTATTTACGATATGTCGGCTCAAATTGGCGTTTCGCCGTGGTACTGGTGGGCAGATGTACCTCCAAAAAAGAAAAGGGCCATTTATGTACAGCCGGGTAGGCATACCGATGGAACTCCTGCAGTTAAATACCGGGGTATTTTCATAAACGACGAAGCCCCGGCATTTTCGGGATGGACAACGGCGAAATTCGGCGGGTTTAATCATGGGATGTATGAAAAAGTACTTGAGCTTTTGCTGAGGTTGAAGGCCAATTATTTATGGCCGGCCATGTGGGGAAGGGCATTCAACGATGATGATAAGTTAAACCCTGTGCTTGCCGATGAATATGGCATCGTGATGGGGACCTCTCACCACGAGCCGATGAACCGGGCACAGCAGGAGTGGAAGCTGTATGGCAAAGGCGAATGGAACTACGAAACCAACAAAGAGGTGCTAAGCGGGTTTTGGAAAAAAGGGATTGAAAATATGGGGTCGAAGGAAACGATTGTAACCGTGGGGATGCGTGGCGATGGGGATATGCCGATGACCGAAGGTAGTAATATTGCTCTTCTGGAGAGAATTGTTAAAGATCAGCGTACGATAATCAGCGATGTATTAAAGAAAGAAGCCTCTGAAGTACCTCAGATGTGGGCTCTGTATAAAGAAGTGCAGGACTATTATGATAAGGGCATGCGAGTGCCCGACGATGTCACATTGCTCCTTTGCGACGACAACTGGGGCAATATCCGTAAGCTTCCTTCGCTAACAGAAAAGCCGCGAAAGGGAGGTTACGGTATCTATTATCACTTCGACTATGTCGGAGGCCCGCGTTCGTATAAATGGATTAACACAAACAGTGTTTCTAAGATCTGGGAGCAGATGCACCTGGCTTACGAGTACAATGCACGGCAACTTTGGGTAGTAAATGTTGGCGATTTAAAGCCAATGGAATATCCCATAAGCTTCTTTCTGGATTATGCATGGAAACCTGAACGCTGGACGGCAGACAAACTGCATAATTATAGTGTTGAATGGGCGGCTCAACAGTTTGGTTATGTCCATGCTGCGGAAATAGCCGATATACTGATAGGATATACCCGCTATAACTCCCGGTGTAAGCCGGAACTTCTGAACGAAAAAACATATAGTTTGCTTAATTATAATGAATTTTCGAGGGTTGCTTCGGATTACAGATTGTTGGAAGATAAAGCAAAAAAGCTCTATGAAGTTCTTCCGGCTAATTATAGGGACGCTTTTTATCAACTGGTACTACATCCAGTGCAGGCCAGTGCGAATCTTACAGAAATGTATCTGGAGACAGCTAAAAACAGGCACTATATACAGATTGGGAATGCCGCAGCCGCAAATGAAGCCGCAGATAAAGTGAAAGTTTTATTTGATAAAGATCAGCAAATATCAGATTACTATAATAATCAGTTGGCTGACGGCAAATGGAAGCACATGATGGATCAAACGCATATCGGTTATGTGAGCTGGTCGGATCCTGCAAATAACGTTATGCCTGCAGTAACCAGGCTAAATCCTGACAGTACAAAAAATACTACTTCGCTGCCTTTGTATATTACGAATCTAACCGCGGGCAAACCTGGCATATTTAAGGATGAGCACGGCTATATAGCGATAGAAGCAGAGCATTTTAGCAGGGCCGTGGTCAACGACGAAATTCGCTGGACGGTAATCCCCGACTATGGCAACACGCTTTCAGGTGTAACACCCTGGCCTGTCACTTCTGCGCGGGTAAAGACTGGCCTGAAGACGCCTCGTCTGGAGTATGATATCGACCTGAAGGACAGTGGTATAGTCTCCATTATTACATGTGTATCTCCAACTATTGATTTTAAACATCAGAACGGCTTGTTCTATGCTGTTTCAATTGATGATGAGCAGCCACAGATAGTCGATATTTCTACCAGGGTGGACACTCGCGAATGGGAGACTTCTGTGATTGGTAATATTAGGAAATTAACTACCCGGCACAAGATCGGCAGTCCGGGAAAGCATGTTCTCAAGTACTGGATGGTTGATCCTGCAGTAGTTCTTCAGAAGATAATGATCGACTCAGGCGGATTGAAAGAAAGCTTCCTGGGGCCAGTATATAAAGCCGAAACAGAGAGATAAAAGCATCTACACTGCTCATTGAACATTTGTGCTACTATCAGGAACAAGGACATCGCAATTTAATCCTTATCAAGGGTAATTTTACTTCAGTAAAACTAATCAAGCATCAATACGGCGGCTGCTGCAACTGGTCTGTGGTAATATTACGAATATATTTAGGCTTTTTGATATAGTAGAAATACTATATATTGTAAGCATTAAATTATCATAGTGCCAGGGCAACCATAGCCGTCCGGAAGATCGGAAGTTAAAGTAGAGACCAATTGATACAACCATGACCCAAAAAAGAATAAGGTTTTTTTTCTTTGTTGCCCTTTTCTGTCTGTTTGCAAAGGCCGGATCCGCGCAGATAGGGGATTTGAATTTTATGAATCTTGGCACGAGGGAAGGTCTTTCATCCAATATTGTAAGCGCAATTTTGAAGGATCGGTACGGGTATGTCTGGTTTGCTACTAACGACGGCCTTAATAAATTCGATGGAACACATTTCACTATTTACAGGCGTAATGCTGAGGATCCCTCCAGTATTATCTCCAGTAATATATTAAGCCTCTACGAAGATAGCCGGGGGAACTTATGGGTGGGAACAGAAGCCGGACTGGTTCTTTATAACCGGAAGATGGACTCGTTCATCAATTATACTCCGGGACCGCCTCTGTCGGTTACCTCGATTTGCAGCGATGCAAAGGGAATGATTTGGATCGCAGGCTATGAAGGTATAAGAACGGTGAATCCAGAGAACCGGAAGGTATCGCTCTTTAAAGCAGCGCGAAGGGCTGATCAGGAAGTTGTGTCGCAAGTCGGCCTGAGACTATTCCGCGACAGCCGCAAACGTGTATGGCTGGGGACGAAAACTGGTCTTTACCTCTATCTGGCCGGGCGCAACACATTTAAACGTTTTTCTCATTCAAATGATAAGCCCTCAAGTCTGGCCGATAACTCTATTTCGGCGATCTCCGAAGATAATAAAGGTAATATTTGGGTGGGTACAAACAATGGATTAAGTATGCTTAAGCCCGACGGACACAACTTTATAAACTACAGGAATATAGCCGCCGACAAATTCAGCTTAAGCAGCAACATTGTTTATGCAGTAGCTCCTGAGCCAAACGGCAAACTATGGGTCGGCACGGAGGAAGGCTTGAATATTCTTGATCCTGCCGACGGGAAGGTGTTGAGAGTTGAACGTAGCGGCCGGAATAAATATGGTCTTACTGGTAAATCGGTTAAAGCCATACTGATAGATAAACATGGTATTTACTGGGTCGCAACTTTCCGGGGCGGTGTTAATAAATACGACAAAAACCTGGCATTTTTCAATCTAAGGCAGAGTAATTCATACGATCCTTACGGACTCAGTGCCCCTGTAGTCACCTCCTTTGCCCCTGGTAAGGGAAACACGGTTTATGTTGGGACAGATGGCGGGGGGCTGAATCTGTTCGACGTTAGTGCAGGCATGTTTCGTCATATAGCCCTTGGTCAATCTCCTCAAGGCCATAGGCTTTCCATCCTGGCGATGGAAAGCGTTTCTTCTGAGATATGGATAGGCACTTTTCTTGAAGGATTGTTTGTTCTTGATACAAAGACTGGTGAAAGCAGGCAGATAAAAAAGGGTACTAACACAATTAGCAGTAACGAGATTTTTTGTATAAAGAAAGATAGTCGTGGAACGGTGTGGATTGGGACCAACGGGCAGGGTGTGGATTTCTATGATCCTCAGGAAAAGCGCTTTCAACACTTCAATAAACATAGAGTGAGTGTACGGCCGGGATTTTTCAACGGTTATGTGCGTGCAATTGAGGAAGACTGGGACGGAAATATTTGGATAGGTTCAAACGGATCGGGTATTGTAGTGTACAACCCCGTATCGGGACAGTCACGACTCTTAAATCAGACGAATAGTAAGCTGCCAAATGATAACGTAACGTCTATCTGCACGTCCGGCGACGGCACTGTTTGGGTGGGTACAGCCGGCGGAGGCCTGGCTCGTTTTAACAAAAAGGCCTCCTCATTTTCCAGCTATTCGGAAAAGAATGGCCTGGCTAATGGTGTGATCTATAAAATTATAGAAGATAAGTCGGGCAAGCTTTGGATGAGCACCAATAAAGGAATCAGCAGTTTTGATACCAAAGCCGGGCGATTCAAAAATTATTCTTATTACAATGGTCTTCAGCGAAATCCTTTTGTTCCGGGAGCAGGCTTACGATTGCCCGACGGCAGGCTGTTTTTTGGAGGTATTGATGGCTTTAATTATTTCGACCCTCAGCAACTGCATGCTAATAGAAATGTGCCAAGGGTTGTATTAACCGACCTGAAGATTTCAAATCAAAGCGTTTTACCATCAGCTTCATCGGAGATTAAAGAGCACATTTCGGTGGCCCGTGAGATCCATCTCGACTATAAACAGAACTTTTCGCTGAGCTTTGTTTCCCTTAATTATACATCGCCCGAAGAGAACCGCTATCTCTATAAACTGGAGAACTTTGATAAAGAATGGAATCGGGTCGGGCCGATAAATACGGCAGTATATACGAATCTTGATCCCGGAGAATATGTTTTTCGGGTAAAGGCTACTACCGATGCAGGCGAATGGACAACACCCGTTACTTCTATAAAGATTTTTGTGAGACCGCCTTTCTGGCTTACGTATTATGCCTACGCTTGTTATATTTTGCTGATAGGTCTGATTCTCGCGTATATGCGTTATGTCGGAATTCAGAAGTTGAAAGCTCGTTTTGCGATCGAACAGGAACGGGTAAAAGCACAACAACAAATAGAACAGGAACGCCGGGAAGCAGAACGCCTGCATGAATTTGATGAGCTCAGGATAAAGTTCCTAACTAATCTGAGCCATGAATTCCGCACTCCGATCTCGTTGATCGTAGGTCCTGTTGAACAACTCCTTCAGCAGGAAACAAGTAACCAAAAAGCGAATCAGCTGAATATGATCCGCCGGAATGCCCGGCGCTTGCTAAACCTGGTGAATCAGCTGCTTGATTTCCGGAATGTAGAGAAGAAAGAGCTAAGCCTGAATGTTACGGAAGGCGACTTCATTTCATTTGCAAAAGACGTCTCCGAGTCATTCAGGGATCTTGCAGAGCGTAAGCAGATCCATTTCGGCTTCAGAAGTTCCGTAAGAGACTTCTTTACGTTCTTCGATCATGATAAAGTGGAGCGGGTCCTGTTTAATCTTTTGTCTAACGCATTTAAATTCACCTTGAAAGGAGGGGAGGTGCTGTTGCATATAGAGAACGCGCCTAATTCTGAAGGTGTAATAATACGGCTTGAGGACACAGGGGTTGGTATACAGGAGAGGGAGAAAATGAAAATATTCGATCGTTTTTTCCAAAGCGATACAGATTCTGCTGTCCTTAATCAAGGCAACGGCATTGGCCTGTCCATCACGCGTGAGTTTGTAAAAATCCACGGTGGAACAATAGAGGTAGAAAGCATAGAGGGAAAGGGGTCTACCTTCATTATCTTCCTGCCTTTAAAGAGGATCGAGGAGACCTTTGTGCTGGAAGAAGATTCCGTTGTCCAGGTTGAAGATGAAGAAAGAACGCCTTTAGAGAATAGTGCTGAAAAGGCGCCTGTGGCTTCAGCAATGCCTGTTGTATTGCTGATAGAAGACAATGAAGACTTCAGGTTTTATCTTAAAGACAACCTGAAATCGTCTTACAAAGTTCTGGAAGCTTCTAACGGAAAAGAAGGATGGCAAAAAGTACTGTTTTCTCATCCGCAGGTGGTTATCAGCGACATTAGTATGCCCTACATGAATGGCATAGAACTGTGCCGTAAAATTAAATCGGATAAAAGGACCAGCCACATTCCGGTATTGCTGCTCACTGCATTAACAGGGGAGGAAGACCAGTTGCATGGACTGGAAACAGGTGCAGATGACTATATGACAAAGCCATGTAACTTTGATATTCTTGATATTAAAATCCGGAACCTGCTGGCATTAAATGAACGTCTCAAAACAGCTTATAGTAAGCAAATTAAGGTACTAGCTCCCGAAGTGAAAGTGGAGTCGGATAATGAGAAACTCTTAAGTAAAGTGATCAGGCATATCGACGATAATCTTACTAATCCGCAGCTTTCTGTCGAAAACCTTAGCAAACATGTTGGGATGAGCCGCGGATCACTTTATACCAAAATGCTGGAACTGACCGGCGAGACCCCTGTTGAATTTATACGCTCTGTGAAATTAGATAGGGCGGCTGTTTTGCTCGAAAAAACCGAGATGAACGTAGGACAGGTTAGCTATGCAGTTGGCTTTGCTACTCCTAATTATTTTGCACGGGCCTTTAAAAGCAGATTTAATATGCAGCCATCCGAATATATCAGTTTGAAACGAAGTAATGAAAAAAGTGTATCATGGGTCAACCAGAAAAATGTACAAACGGACTAGGTTTCAGAATAGCTTGTTGAGTATGGTTTTTTTAATGTTAAATATTGATAGTCAGTTTGTTAAATATGTATAAAATGCCAGCAAAAGAGAGGAAATGAAAGGACTTATATTTTGAAAACAGCCATTGAACATATCTTCCATATAAATGACGATTAGTCCTCTTCTGTTAAAGCGCCCAAACCTACTTTAGCATTAAACCTGTACAACAATTATAAACCGAACAGGCAACATGATAGAGGAAACGTTAAATACGGTATATGGCAGTATGTATTCATCACCAGTATTTGATATAACAGGACCGACGCTTGTCTTGACGGAAGCAGTAAAGAATTTAAAATAGAATTAACACAATTATGAAAGGCTTTATTAGAGGACCGGACTGCAGCGCCGGTGACGATGTCACATTATTTAAACATTCTAAGCAATTTTAAAACCTTCAATTTGAATCTAATGACTAAACAATTATTTAACAAATTCAGGAAACGTCTATTCCTATCCTTGCTATACCTTGTTGTTTCTATGGCTGCTTATGCCCAAACGAAGCAAATCAGGGGAACGGTAGTAGACGAGAAAAATGAGCCGCTGCCGGGAGCAACGGTGAAAGCAAAATCAGGAAAGGGTTCCGCCAGTACAGGCGCCGACGGGAGGTTCACGATAACCGTTCCTCAAAATGAGCAGACACTAACAGCTTCCTTCATTGGCTTCGATCTCAGGGAAGTTAGTATTGCCGGACAAACAAACATCACTATTAAGATGGTACCCAGTTCCAAGAGCCTTGAAGAAGTAGTGGTTATTGGTTACGGAACTCAAAGGCGGGAGGCTGTTACCGGTTCGGTTGCTTCGATCTCCGGCGAGAAAATGCGCGATGTGCCTTCTGCAGGTATCACGCAGGCACTGCAAGGGCGTTTGCCTGGAGTGGAGATGGCTCAAACTTCATCTCAGCCAGGCGCAGCAATGCGTATCCGTATCAGAGGTACCCGTTCGCTTACCGCTACAAACGATCCGCTTGTGGTACTCGACGGTATTCCTTTCGCCGGATCTATCAACGATATCAATCCTAACGATATCCAAAGTCTGGATATCCTGAAGGACGCCTCGGCAACCGCTATCTATGGTTCACGCGGTGCAAACGGTGTTATATTAGTAACAACCCAGAAAGGAAAAAAGGAACAAAAAGCAGTGGTAAGCTATAACGGTTATCACGGAGCAAAGAGTGTGTTTGCACCATATCCCATGATGAGCGGATCTGAACTTTCTGCACTTCGCGAAGCGTTCAATTATCAGCCAAGATTGGGAGGAGATGAAGCAGCCGATGTTAATACCGATTGGCAGGACTTACTTTACAGAACAGCTGCCTTAACAAGTCATGACCTGGGAGTTACAGGCGGCACCAAGGGAGGTAGCTATAACGTTAGTTTGGGCTATTATCAGGATCAGGGAGTGATTCCTTCTCAGCAATACGATCGTTTGTCATTACGTGCTTCTGTTGATCAGGAAGTTGGCAAATATCTACGCCTTGGATTTACTACAAACAATAACTATAACGTTACCCAAGGCTCGCAGGTGGGTATGTATGGTGCATTGAGCATGTCGCCTCTCGTTAGTCCCTATAATGCGGATGGTACGCCGAGAAGAGTAGCTCAAATGCCTCAGGACCAGCAATGGATCTACACAAAAGATGTAGTTGATTCGTTGGAAGACCGGTGGTTGAACGAAACAAAAGGCTATGCTACTTACAATGCTATCTATGGTGAGGTTAAAATTCCTGGAATTGAAGGCTTAAAGTATCGTGCAAACGTTGGCTTAGATTTTCGCCAGAGTAATAATGGAGCCTTTACCGGCAGGGGCGTAAATGCAATTGACCCTACAACAGTGTCAACAGCTTCTGTTACCAATTCACATACCTATCACTGGGCTGTAGAAAACTTACTTACTTACGACCGGACTTTCAACGAAAAACACCGTGTGAATGCAGTAGCCTTATATTCGGTTGAAAAGACCAATTTTAATCAGTCGAACATGTCGGGAAGAAATATTCCAAACGAGGATTTTCAGTACTACAACATCGGCAGCGCCCTTGATGAAGTTACTGTTAATCCCGACAACCAAAAGTATTGGTCGAGAGGTTTAGTGTCGTGGATGGGACGTGTAATGTATTCATACGCAGATCGATATATGTTAAGTGCGACAGTGCGATCTGACGGATCTTCCGTTCTGGCGCCAGGATATAAATGGCACACCTATCCTGCAGTATCCGCAGGATGGAATATCGGGAATGAATCGTTTATGGAAGGTATCACCGCTATAAACTCACTGAAGTTAAGAGTAGGGTATGGTGAAACTTCCAACCAATCGGTTGATCCTTACCGTACACTTGGAATACTGAGCCCCCGACCGTATAATTATGGCAATACAAACGCTACCGGATTCTATGTCTCTCTGGCGCCAAGTCCTGTTCTTGGCTGGGAATATTCCAAAACCTGGAACTACGGCCTGGATTTTACCATATTGAATAACAGGCTGTCGGGTACAGTGGAGTACTACGTAACAAATACTGAAGACCTCTTGCTGAATAAGGGTTTACCTCCTACAGCCGGCGTCGACAGAGTTACTCAAAATGTTGGGAAGACACAAAATAAGGGTATCGAGTTTTCTCTTAATGGCCAGATCCTAAATGATGTAAATGGATGGAGCTGGGAAGCAGGTGTCAATTTCTATGCAAACCGTAATAAAATTGTATCCCTTGCCTCGGGAATACAGAGAGACGAGAACAATTGGTGGTTTGTCGGTCACCCGATTAACGTAATCTATGATTATGAAAAAGTCGGTCTCTGGCAGGAAGGTGAGCCTTATCTCACTAATTTCGAAGGTAATTCAGCAAAGCCGGGCATGGTCAAGGTCAAGTACACCGGTGAGTATGATGCCAGCGGTAAACCTGTGAGGGAAGTTGGTCCGGCAGATAGACAGATATTAGACGCCGACCCTGATTTTCAGGGAGGATTCAATACCCGCGTAGCCTATAAAGGTTTTGATCTGAGCGCGGTAGCCGTTTTCCAGAGTGGCGGTATCCTGAACAGCACGCTTTACGGGTCAGCAGGTTATCTTAACTTAATGAGCGGACGTCGCGGTAATGTGAAGGTTGATTACTGGACTCCAGAAAATACCGACGCCAAATACCCGGCTCCGGCAGGCCTGCGGAGTGGGGACAACCTGGAGTATGCCTCTACGCTTGGCTACTTTGATGCATCTTATCTGAAAGTACGTACCATTTCTCTCGGGTATAACTTTAGTCAAAAATTGTTAAAACGTTCGGGCATCAGCAGACTGCGTATTTACGGTACCGTTCAGAATCCTTTTGTGTTGTTCTCTCCGTATCATAAAGAGTCGGGTATGGACCCCGAACCCAATACTACAGGTGACCAAAGTTCGACAATGGCCGTACCCTATAGTGGAAATCTGAGCAGGCTGCTTACTATTGGTACTAACTCGCCTTCAACGCGCAATTATTTGTTTGGTGTTAACTTAACATTTTAAAAAAGATCACGATGAGACGCATTCATATTAAAACTTTTATAGGAACAGCTATCCTGACATTGTTTATGGCTGGTTGTTCTGACATTCTCGACGAAAAGCCCCGCAGTTCATACACTCCCGAGTTTTTTAAATCGGAAACCGGGGTTAGAGGAGGATTAACGGCATTGTACGCACACCTGCGATATATCTATGGTCAGGCTTATTACTACAATACGGGTGAAACGGGTACCGATGAAGTAACCTACGCAGTGGATGGCGACCAGAATTTTAAGATCATGGACATCTCCGGTCAGGGGAACATAACCCCTCAGGATAGCCGCGCCGATGTATTATGGGGAGCTGCGTTCCCTAATATTAACACAGCAAGTGGTATTATTGAAAACGGCGCAGCCGTTGGGGTGTCGAATGCATTAATTGCAGAGGCTCGTTTTTTCCGGGCGTTCGATTATTTCCTTCTGGTGCAAACGTTTGGCGGGGTGCCTTTGGATCTTGGTGCTGGTGAACTGAAGTTCAATACTGACCCCAAAACATCCTCTACCCGCAACACAGTACCGCAGGTTTATACAAAAGCAGTATTTCCTGACCTGCTGACCGCTGTGAACGATTTGCCCGACCAGCCGCGTATAACGGGTGCAGCAACCAAAACTCTGGCGAGACTGTTTTTGGCTAAAGCCTATCTCACTTATGGCTGGTGGCTGCAAAATCCTAATAATATCCCTACTTTTCCGGCAAGCGACAGAACTGATCCAGACGGACATAATGCCCAATGGTATTTTCAGCAGGCTTATGATGTAGCTATAGCAGCTATAGATAATCATCCTGCCAGCATCGGCTTACAGCCTACATATTATGATGTTAACCTCGGTCCGAACGACCGTAACGGCGAAATCCTTTTGTATGCCGATCATACCCAGTCAAGTGAGTTCTACAACGGTGGTAGTCTTACTTATGGTAGTGGCGGTGCACCGGATAATTTCGCTGGTTGGATGATGACCTGGAACTATACTAACATCAGAAGCAGCTCTTCGAGTACTACATGGACTGCGGTGAGCTCGGTTCAACGCGAAGCAGCACAGGCACTCGGACGTCCATGGACCCGTATGGCTCCTACTATTGGTGCTATCAAAAATACCTTTGCCGATAAAACCAACGACTCGCGTTATGATGGTACTTTCGTTACTACCTACCGTGGTAACTGGAACAAGGCCAACATCAGTGGTCCTTTGTATAACGCGAATTCAATGCAGGTGAATCCGGGCGACGCTATACTTACTTTCCTTGATGATGAGCCTGCTGTTCCTATTGTTTACCCTGGCGGTGCAGGCCAAAATGGCGTGGGAGCCGGTGTATTACCGGGAAGGGCTGACTTTGTGATATCACCGAACGGCATTGGCAGAAGGGTGTACCCTGGATTATGGAAACTCGGACCGTACAGAACCGACAATGGCACCGGATTAGGGCAACCCAATGCGGGAAGCACACGTCCTTTTAACATTGCGAAGTTTTCAGAGCTCTATTTTGTCGCTGCAGAAGCTGCTGTAAAGGGAGCAACTACACAATCTGGTAAAACCGCCCGTGATTTAATTAATGTCATCCGTGCACGTGCAGGTAAATGGCGCTGGAGTAATAACGGAAATGCAGCCAAAGTGCAGGACAACGCATTAGTTATGACTGCAGCAACACCGGCAACTATCGACATTAACTATATCTTAGCAGAACGCTCCCGTGAGTATTATGGCGAGGGTTATCGTTGGTTTGATCTTGTGCGTACGCAAAAGTGGACCGAACTCGCCTCTACATACCAAATCTCAGGAGGGAATTACGGAGATCATACTCCTGCCACGGTAACGCGAAGTATTCAACCTTACCACTATCTGCGTCCTATTCCACAAAGTCAGCTGGATGCAATGGAGGTAAGTCCTGAGGAAAAAGCTGCTTACCAGAATCCAGGATATTAATTTTATCAAACTTTCATACTTAAAAGATTGGCTGTCCCAATACAGGGCAGCCAGTCTTTTATCGTTTAGCCGTACATGGACCGATTTAAAACTATTTTGATTCTCTTTCTGTCTGTAGTGTTGCACATAGGAACCATTACTGCCCAGATACGATTACCCCAATTAATCAGAGATAGCATGGTATTACAGCGTAATACAACGCTTAAGCTGTGGGGATGGGCGTCGCCGGGGGAAAAGATCAAAATTCGCTTTAATGGCAAGAGTGTTAATACGTCTGCTGGTAGGGACGGAAAATGGAATGCAGCACTTCCGGCTATGAAGCCAGGAGGGCCATTTGAGATGCAGTTAACAGGAAAGAACTCAATTATCTTAAAAGACATTCTTATTGGCGATGTATGGTTGTGTTCAGGGCAATCTAATATGGTACATCAGATGGGTATCCATAATATCACCTACGCCGAAGATATAGCAAATGCTAACTTTCTTGAAATACGGCAATTTCTGGTGCCAACGACGACAAGTCTGAGCGGGCCCAGGGAGGACGTCCCGCAAGGACGCTGGAAATGGGCAAATCCTGAAGATGTGAGGGACTTCTCGGCGGTTGCTTACTTTTTCGCACGCCACATTTATAACACGTATCATATCCCTGTTGGAATCATTAATTCAAGCGTAGGGGGTACGCCTATCGAAGCATGGACAAGCGCAGAGGGCTTAAAGGAATTCAGCTCACTTACTGCAATCATCAAAAAGAACCAGGATACAACCTACGTTGCCGGCCTGAAACGGGCCGCCAGGACTGTCGTCGTAAAAAACGATGAACCAGACAAAGGGCTTAGTGCACCGGTAAAATGGTTCGATACTGCTTATGTAGCTAAAGGATGGCGCAATATAAATATTCCCGGTTACTGGGAAGATCAGGGTATCCGCGACCTTGATGGCGTGGTGTGGTATCGTAAGGAAGTGATTGTCCCAGCCTCTATGACAGGAAAACCCGGCCGTTTATTTATGGGCAGGATAGTGGATGCTGATGTAGTGTATGTAAATGGCAAGCAAATAGGCAGTACGGCTTATATGTATCCCCAGAGACGATATTCTGTACCACCTGACGCACTGAAACCAGGAAAAAACCTGATCGTCGTGCGGGTGCAAAACAACTCAGGAAAGGGTGGCTTTGTCCCTGATAAGCCTTATTATCTGGATGCAGAAGGGCAGAAACTCGACCTGAAAGGCGATTGGCTCTATAAAGTTGGACAGGTTTACCGGCCCGTGTCCCGCCGGTCACAGCCCTTAGGGATTTCTGAACAGAATCAGCCAACCGCTTTATATAATGCCATGATTGCGCCTTTTTGTAACTATCCTATAAAGGGGGTACTATGGTATCAGGGTGAAAGTAATATCGGCAACGGACATGAATATGAAAAGTTGCTTCCTGCATTGATAAAAGACTGGCGAGCCAGATTTTCCAGTCCCGGTCTGCCATTTTATTATGTGCAGCTGCCCAATTTCGGTGATGCCAGTTATCTGCCCGGTGAGAGTGGCTCCGCAGTTGTACGCGAGGCAGCCCTTAAAACGCTTAAGGTCCCGAATACGGGCATGGCTGTAACGATTGATCTGGGAGAATGGAATGACATCCATCCGGATAATAAAAAGGATGTAGGCGACCGCCTCGCTTTGCTTGCCCGCCACTTTACTTACGGAGAAAAAGATTTGGTGTACAGCGGTCCGCTATACCGGTCCTCGGAAATTCAGGGCAACAAGGTCCTCATAAGTTTTACGAATACCGGAAGTGGCCTGATTAGTATTGATGGCGAGGAATTATCTGAGTTTGCCGTAGCCGGAGCGGATAAGAAGTTCGTATGGGCCAGGGCCCGCATTGTTGGAGATAAAGTGGAAGTCTGGTCGGATGAAGTACCCAACCCTAAATATGTACGTTATGCCTGGGCGGATAATCCTGTTCAGCCAAATCTTTATAATTTTGAAAAACTGCCTGCTTCTCCTTTCAGAACCGGTGAATAGGAAATACTGATAGAGAAATGTAAATAGAATGATTGTAAACCGCTAAATAAATAAAATGAGAGTCCGCCTGAGTCAAATGCTTATAGTCTTACTGCTGTTTTCTGCAGCCGCTAAGGCTCAAACGTTTAAATATCCCTTTCAGAACTATCACTTAAGCTTCGAACAGCGGGTGTCAGACCTGGTCAAGCGCCTGACGCTTGAAGAAAAAGTATCGCAAATGCTTAATTCCTCTCCTGCAATTCAGCGGTTGGAAATACCGGCCTACGATTGGTGGAATGAAACGCTGCATGGTGTTGCACGGACGCCATTCAAAGTGACAGTCTATCCGCAGGCTATAGGAATGGCTGCTACATTTGATCAGACTTCGCTGTTCAAAATGGCAGAATACTCGGCCATAGAAGGACGGGCTATTTATAATAAAGCGGTAGAAACGGGCCGCACAAATGAAAGATACCTCGGACTGACGTACTGGACTCCCAACATTAACATCTTCCGTGATCCGAGGTGGGGCCGGGGACAGGAAACATATGGTGAAGATCCATTCCTTACCGCTGTACTGGGTGACGCTTTTGTGAGAGGGCTGCAGGGAAACGATCCGAAATATCTTCAGGCTGCGGCCTGCGCTAAACATTATGCCGTGCACAGCGGACCAGAGCCTTTACGCCATGTATTCGATGTGGATGTGAGCAGCTACGACCTTTGGGATACCTATCTTCCGGCTTTTAAAAAACTGGTAGTTTCTTCTAAGGTTGCAGGAGTGATGTGCGCATATAACGCCTTCCGCACTCAGCCCTGCTGTGCGAGCGATCTGTTAATGACCGATATTCTCAGAAACCAGTGGGGCTTTAAAGGATATGTTACTTCTGACTGCTGGGCTATAGACGATTTCTTTAAAAATCACAAGACACACCCCGATGCAGCATCCGCATCGGCCGATGCTGTGTTCCACGGTACGGATATTGACTGCGGCACCAGCGCTTATCTGGCGCTCGTTCAGGCAGTAAAAGAAGGGAAGATTACTGAAAAGCAAATCGATGTTTCTATAAAGCGTCTTTTTATGATCCGCTTCCGGCTAGGCATGTTCGACCCGCCTTCTATGGTGAAATATGCCCGAACTCCTTTCTCAGCATTGGAAAGTCCGGCGCATCGCGAGCATGCGTTAAAGATGGCCCGGCAGTCGATCGTATTGCTGAAGAACGAAAACAACACGCTTCCGCTGAAGAAAACAATTAAAAAGATCGTTGTGCTGGGACCGAATGCTGATAACCCAATTTCGATCCTCGGTAACTACAATGGTACGCCTTCTCAACTCTCTACAGTCCTCCAGGGCATTAAAGATAAAGCCGGTAAAAATACCGAAGTGATTTATGAGAAGGCTATCAATTTCACCAACGATACTCTTTTAAACTATGAGGATGTAAGAAAGCAATATTCCTTTGCTGGCAAACTGGGCCTTAAGGCGGAGTATTATAATAACAAAGAACTTAGTGGTTCGCCTGTATTTACCACAACAGAGGAGGATATCAATCATCTGTGGCAGGAGGGAGAGATGATAGCTGGCGGAATCAGGGCAAATAACTTCTCCGCAAGATACACTACAGATTTTAAAGCAGCGGTTTCGGGAGATCTCACTTTCGAGCTCGAAGCAGATGACGGATACCGGTTTACAGTAAACGGCAGTGTTGTAGCCGACGCCTGGACGAAGAACCGATGGGGAGCCAAAACCTATAATCTCGCCATGAAGAAAGATTCGGTGTACCGCCTTGTGCTCGAATACTGGCAGGGTGAAGGGAAAGGCAACGTAAGGCTCAGCGCCGGAACGTATCAACGTACAAACTTTGCCGCCCTCGCAGAACGATTCAAGGACGCCGATGCATTTATATTTGCCGGCGGAATTTCACCCCAGCTTGAAGGAGAAGAAATGAAGGTTGATTTTCCTGGTTTTGAAGGAGGCGACCGCACTTCAATATTATTGCCGAAGGTACAGACAGAACTGATGAAGGCCTTGAAGGCTACAGGTAAACCGGTGGTATTTGTAATGATGACAGGCAGCGCGATTGCAATTCCCTGGGAAGCAGAGCATATGCCGGCCATTCTGAATGCCTGGTATGGCGGACAGGCAGCTGGAACCGCAGTGGCCGATGTTATTTTCGGCGACTATAATCCCGCAGGCCGGCTTCCTGTAACTTTTTATAAAGATGATGCTGAGCTGCCACCGTTTTCGGATTACAGCATGGAAAACCGTACCTATCGGTATTATAAAGGGAAAGCTTTATATGGATTCGGTTACGGTCTCAGTTACACCTCTTTTAACTACGACAGGGCAACCATTCCTGCAACAGTGGTAAAAGGTAAACCGGTAACGGTTTCTGTGAGGGTGACGAATACAGGGCGAGCAGCTGGCGAAGAGGTTGTTCAGCTATATCTCTCCAATCCGGATCAAACCGTAAAATCGGCTTTGAAGAGTCTGAAGGGCTTTAAACGTATAAATCTCAAACCTGGTGAAAGTAAGGTAGTGGCGTTCAGTCTTACTCCCGCCGATCTTTCTTATGTGAACGAACAAGGGCAGAGCACTCCTTATTCCGGAAAAATAAGCTTGAGTATAGGGGGCAGTCAGCCTGATGAGACAAACCCAACCAGCGGAAATTTAATTAAGACGACACTCCTGATAAAATAGGACAAATCTGATCTCGAATGAAAACTAGGGTAATTATAAATATTTTCCTTTTTGCTGTCATTCACATGGTGGCTAAAGCTGATAACGGGCACGATTTGTGGCTTCGAAAGACCATCGCCAATCCGGTAAAGGTGGTTGGTACGGGTAAGTCGCAAAAGATGGCTATCGCTATGGAGGAGTTGAACAGCAGGTGGCTGGGTGAGGCAGATGCAACTGTAACACTTACGATTAGTCCCGACAAACGGATTAAACCCGATGGCTACCGCCTCACTGCAAACAACGTACAGGCGACCACCGAGTCGGGCATTCTGTATGGTGTTTACGAGCTGTTAAGACTGCAGCAGACAAAGCAGCACGTGGGGACTCTTATTTCCAATCCTTCCTACCAATACCGTTTGCTAAACCACTGGGACAACCTCGATGGTAGCGTGGAACGTGGTTATGCTGGTCGTTCGATATTCTGGAAGGGCAAAGGCAATACTGCTGTTACTGATGACGACCGGAGTCGCTGGGCCGGGTACGCCAGGGCCTGTGCTTCCATAGGTATCAACGGAAGTGTTTTGAATAATGTCAATGCCTCACCAGAGGTGCTTTCCGCCGCCAGCCTTAAGCGTGTAAAGGCTATTGCTGATGTTTTAAGGCCTTACGGGATCAGAACGTTTCTATCTGTGAACTTTTCTTCTCCGAAGTTGCTTGGGGGATTGAAAACCTCCGATCCGCTAGATCCGTCTGTTGCACGATGGTGGGCAGAAAAGATAAAAGAGATTTACACACTGGTGCCCGACTTCGGTGGCTTTGTGGTGAAGGCAAACAGCGAAGGCCAGCCGGGTCCCCAGGATTTTGGCCGCACCCATGCCGAAGGCGCCAATATGCTTGCCGATGCACTGAAATCCAGGGGCGGAATTGTGATGTGGCGTGCCTTTGTGTACAGCTCAACCGACAAGGACCGTGCACGGCAGGCCTACAACGAATTTATGCCTTTAGATGGTAAGTTTCACGATAACGTGATTATACAGGTGAAAAACGGGCCGATTGATTTCCAGCCGAGAGAGCCATTCAGCCCTCTGTTTGGGGCGATGAAGAGAACATCTGTGATGAATGAACTGCAGATAACACAAGAATACCTGGGGCATTCTAAGCAACTGGTGTTCTTGTCGACCATGTGGGAGGAATGCCTCAAAAGTGATACTTATCAGGAAGGACGTGGAAGTACAGTCGCCCGATGCACCAACGGCAGCATTTTCGGTAACAAGTATACGGCAATCGCAGGTGTAGCTAATACAGGTCTTGACTCAAACTGGACAGGACACGATTTTGCCCAGGCCAACTGGTACGCCTTTGGCAGGCTGGCCTGGAACGATACCTTGTCGAGTGCTCAGATCGCCGATGAATGGCTGAGGCTTACTTTTGGCTCGAATGATCAGAACGAAATAACTGCGGGCAAAGACGAGCTGTGGAATACAGAGTTCCTGAAACCTGTCAAAGAAATGATGCTGAGCAGTCGCGAAACAGCTGTAAACTATTCCATGCCGCTGGGACTTCACCATATATTTGCGGCAAATCATCATTACGGTCCGGGCCCATGGTATGCGCCGACAGGGGTGAGGCCCGACTGGACACCTCCTTATTATCATCAGGCCGACACTATAGGCATAGGCTTCAATCGTACCAGCAGTGGCAGTAAGGCAGTAAGTCAGTACCACCAGCCGCTCGCATCTCAGTTTGAAGATTTGAACGCCTGCCCGGAAATCTATTTGTTATGGTTTCATCATCTTCCATGGAGCTATAAGATGAGAAGTGGACGTACCTTATGGGACGAACTTTGCTTCCGTTACGATCGGGGGGTGCAGCAGGTGAGGGAGTATCAGAAGATCTGGGATAAGAGCCGCGATTATATAGATCAGGAGCGTTTTCTCCGTGTACAGAGCAAACTGAAGCAGCAGGCGCGCGATGCGCAGGTATGGAAAGACGGCTGCCTCCTGTACTTTCAGCAGTTTAGCAGACGTCCAATCCCGTACGAACTTGAAAGGCCGGTTTATGATTTAGGCTTACTTGAATCTGTAAATCCGCTGTATATCATTCCTTCAGCAGACGGCGAAAAGGAAATTATTCCTAATCACTATTAAAGAAAAACCGGAGCGGCTGAAAAGCGGGCTCCGGTCATTACTCATTAATCCAACCTCAATGTTTTATTTGGCCCGGTACGGATCAATGGTTTGAATACTACCGTCGGGCATATGTGTTAGAGGTGTTGCTTTAACGGAGCGAAGATGTGTAACTCCTTTTGAAAGTGATGAATCGTGGTAAAACAAATACCATGTCCCCTGAAATTCCATTATGGAGTGATGACTGGTCCAGCCAACCACCGGATTAAGAATTACTCCTCTGTATGTAAATGGTCCGTAAGGCGAATCTCCCACTGCATAGCAAATGAGATGAGTATCGCCCGTTGAGTAAGAGAAGTAATATTTACCATTGTATTTATGCATCCAGGAGGCTTCAAAAAAGCGCCTTTCATTGTCGCCAGCAAGAAGGGGTTTTCCGTGTTCATCGTTGATGACGATCTCCCTCACCGGTTCTGCAAACTGCTTCATGTCGTTGCTGAGCAAGGCCACACGGGGACCAAGGGCGACTTCATTCGGTAGCGGCTCTTCGTTAGCTTCGCTATAGGTATTATTCCTGTAAGACTGCAATTGTCCTCCCCAGATACCCCCGAAGTACATATAGTATTTTCCCTCGTCTTCAAAAACAGCCGGATCAATGGAATAGCTGCCTTGTATGGGTTCGGCCTCTGCAATAAATGGACCTGAAGGAGACTTGCTCGTTGCTACCCCGATCTGGAATATGTTATCCGCCTTTTTTGCCGGGAAGTACAAATAGTAAGTTCCCTCTTTACAGGCTGCATCGGGCGCCCACATTTGCCGCTTAGCCCATGGAACGTCTTTCACATGAAGGGCCACGCCGTGATCTGTAGCTTTCCCTTCAGGAGTGTCCATGGATAATACATGATAGTCTTCCATGGCGAAGTGACTTCCCAGATCGTCGAAAGGGATTCCCGCTTCAATATCGTGAGAGGGATAAACATATATCCGGCCTTCAAAGACATGTGCTGAAGGATCGGCGGTATAGATATGGTTAACAAGGGGCGATGATATAGCCCGCTTGTTTAAATCTTCAAAATCAATATGATCAATAGGTTCTTCTGGCATTATAATGAGTTTTAATATTCTGTGTTCTATATTAACTATCTACGTTCTTTAAGATCCTGCTCTATTTGTACCTCAGTTTTCTTATCAATCGGGTACATTAAGAGGAGAGCGGCTCCCACAATAAATATAAATCCAGGAATGATACTGATGAGCATCCTGATACCTGTTGTGGCTGTTTGTGGCTGAACAAGTGCATCAGGAATGTATCCGAATATGCTTAATAGCCAGGCGGATAAAGCTCCTCCGATACTCAAGCCGACCTTTAATCCAAATATCATTGCCGAAAAGATTATCGCTGTTGCTCTCCTGTTGTTCTTCCACTCGCTGTAGTCGGCTACGTCGGCAATCATTGCCCATAAAAGTGGGATGGTTATCCCGTACAGGAAGCCATGTACTATTTGTGTTGCAAATGTGGGACCCACTGCCGTCGGTGGATAGAAGTTGATCATGATTAAACAAAAAGCCGACAGGAACAGGAACCATCCGAATATGTTGCGCTTTCCAAACCGGTCCGCCAGAGGTTTCGAAAAGAAGATCCCGATGATCATCGAAATAGTGCTGAACGCACTGGTAAAACTGGCTACAGCATAAGGTGCGCTGCCTGGCTTCGAAAATTCGTCGAATGCCTTAGGCGTGAATACGTTGCCGAGCCACCTGATAATGTTGTCGAAGCCCACAGAATTGAGAAATCTCACCTGGCTTTCTTCTGTCAGATAATATTTAAAGTAGAAAATGTTCATTCCTCCTTTTGTGGCAAGTGTCACAAACACCAGTATTGTAAGAACGAGCATAATAATCCAGGGCTTATTCTTTGTAAGATCGGATAAATCCTGCATCACAGGTGTTTTCTGCTCTTTAGGAGGGGAGATCCTTTCCCTTGTGGTAAGAAAGGTGATGATGAAACATACAACCCCTGTAATTGCAAATACGAGCATAACCTTCTCAAAACCTTTTGCTTTATCGCCGTCACCGAGCGACAGCGCGAGGGGGAGCAGCAAAACCTGGATGGTAAACTGCGCGATCATCACTGCTACAAAGCGATAGGAAGCAAGACTGTTACGTTCTTTCATGTCACCTGTAAGCACTCCGCTGAGTGCCGAATAGGGAAGGTTGTTGGCCGAATAAACCAGAACCAGCAAAAAGTAGGTAATGAAAGCATATACTACTTTCCCGGTCTCGTTAAAACCGGGAGTGGAAAAGGCGAGGAGGGAAATAACGCCAAAAGGTACAGCTGTCCACAGCACCCAGGGCCTGAATTTACCCCATCGAGTGTTGGTACGGTCTGCAATCGCGCCCATTGCCAGGTTAAAGAAGGCTCCAACAACACCACCGACCAGCATCACTACGCCGGCTGAAGCAGCAGGGATCTTATAAATATCGGTATAGAAGAAGGCAAGAAATGCCATCAGCGTCTGAAAAATAAGGTTTGCTGCTAAATCACCTAAACTGTAGCCTATCTTCTCGAGGACTGATAGTTTCTGTGAGGGCATATGCTGCGCTTTAACGGCGTCGGGTTGAGTTTCTGGTACTTTACTAATTAAATCGGGCATTTTTCTGATGGCTTTGGTTATTAACTGAGTAGTTTTCTTTGATCTTTAAAACCTGATAAAAGGCTGGCTTCGGTTTAAGCTGTCTGTCGAATAAAAGCGGATAATTGGTTCTGCCCATTACAGGCCAGTTATTTAACCAAGACTGACCATCGTGTACTCCCCACATGGTGATCCTGCCAATTTTATCGCTGTGTTTCAGGAACAGCCTGAACAGGCTTGCGTATCCGTCAGTAAGTTTTTGCTGAACCGAATCGGGCAAGCCTTCTGTATACGGGTTCAGTTTAGCGTCATATTGAACGTTTTGATTAACGTCGGCCCCGGTAGCATTTGGCGGGCTTGGTAATACGCTTAGATCCAGTTCGGTAAACGCCACCTTAATACCCAGCGCCGAGAATTCGGTAATAGCATCTTCAATATGCTTTAGAGGGATATGATTTATATTCCAGTGTCCCTGTATGCCTACTCCATCAATATGTACGCCCGCTGCCTGTATCTTTTTTATCAGGCGGATAGCGCCGGCCCTTTTTGCCGGTTCTTCAATGTTATAATCATTATAGTAAAGTTTGGTATTCGGAGAGGCCTGTCTGGCCAGTTTGAAAGCCTCCACCACGAAGTTATCGCCCAGTTTTTCAAGGAATATGGAACGGCGCATAGATCCGTCTTCTTCGAGCGCCTCATTAACAACATCCCATGACTCCAGTTTTCCATCATATCTGGACGCAACAGTTTTAATATGGTTCGTAAAATATTGCCGTACCGAATCTGCGTCCTTCATCCTTCGTACAAAGGAAGGCAGCTGGCTATGCCAGATAAGGGTGTGGCCATTCACTTCCAAATTGTGTTTTTTGGCGTAGTCGACCAGTTTATCCGAAAGGCTGAAATCGTAGCGGTCCCACTCAGGATGTATCACCTCTGCTTTCATAATGTTTTCGGGCGTGACAGCATCAAAATTGTCAGTGATTATTTTCCCGCATACGGGATCTCTCTCCCTGATCTGGTCAGCATTAATAGCTGTTCCAATAGTAAAGTTGCCTTTAAATGTGTCCTTTAATGTACCTGATTGTTTCGGTTCATTGGGACTTCTGAAGCTGCTGCATCCTGCCGACAGAAGAATCGACAGTATGCTTGTTAAAATAAATGAATCTCTCATAAAGAACTAATATAAAGCGTGTGTATCCCCAGATTTTTTGGTCAGTGTTAGAGAACAAAACTAAGATACAGGGTGCAGGAGAGTGGGGAGTATTAGCTAATTTTATGAGACAAATGTTTACGCGACGGCTCTCAGCCGTGCAAAATACGGTTTTTAGTACCCCACGGCATGATCCTTCGGAAATTCTTTACCGTTCCAGGCTTTTTTCTGCGTCCATTCTTTTGCGGGCGAAGTCCAGAACGAATGATCAGCGGGAAGCCCCAATGGTAAGAATATAAGCGACGTAAGATACAGGCTGCCATTGTTTGTGTAACTGTCGGCTATTCCAGGCTGATGTCCGGCAAACCCAAGTTGAAGAAAGCCTCCTGTGTTAAAATTACCATCAACAGAGAACATTCTCTTCATGGCGGAGGTAAGGGCAGAACGCACCTGTCCTTCAGAAAGCTCTTCTGGAAGTTCCTTCTTCAGCGCAAGCAAAGCCAATGGCTGGAATACCCCTAAACGGTAGGTCATCGAGCGGCCGAATACAGGAAAGCTGCCTTCGGGAGAAATAAAACGTTCGAGAATTGCGCCGTACCGCTGCATTCTCTTTTTCGCCGTTTCAAGCTGGGCAGGTCTGGCCAGTTTCTTCTTTACCAGCTCTTCAAGCACCTCCACATACATCGGTTGTATCACATAGCTGTTGTAATAATCGAATGCAAAGTGTTCTCCGTCCGAATACCATCCGTCCCCAACATACCATTCGTCTATTTTGCGAAGAGCGCTGGTGATCCGGTACGAATCGTATTGCGCGTCGGCGGTCATCAAAAATGTCTCAACCATAGCAGAGAATAACAGCCAGTTGGTATAAGGCGGATTAATGCGCCTTAACTGCTGGAACTCGGCTATATATCGTTTTTTTGTTACGTCATCCAGGGGCTTCCATAGTTGCTCAGGTGCCCTGAGGAAGCTATTTGCAAGGAAGGCTGCATCTACTAAAGGCTGTCCCTCTTTCCGCCAAAGCAGGTAATCCGGACTTTCGGGATCGACAGCCTGAGCGTAGCTCTTTAGCGCCCACTCACGCAGCTGTTTCCTTTGTTTTCCTTCCGGAGTGTTGTCGTCGGGAAGACTTAACCAGGGAGCCAGTCCCGACATGAGCCGTCCGAAGCATTCCATATATGAAACCTTTTTATCTCTCCCGTCCCAGCTCGGGCTTAGCTCCAGCTGCATTTTCTCCGACAGTTTGCCTTCGCTCATATTGCTTAAAACAGGCGCTGCCATTTTATACAGCAGGGTCGTCCAGTACGCCCGGTCATTGTTCTTTTCAGGAATTAACCAGTTTTTTTTCTGCTGCGCTGAAACCGAAGCAACTAAACAGATCGTAAGAATGCCAATAAAGATTTTAGTTTTCATATAATGCTTTCTCTTTTACAAATATGGTCGTTTAAAGAAAATTATCTTGTTTAAATACTGGTCAATATGATTTTAATTTAGTTCAATCGGATGTTCCGCTTCGTACCCGCTTCAGAAATGCTTCAGAGTGGAAAGCCACCACTTAGCGACCATGCTTTGTCTTTCTCCCGTGCTTCTTCGATAAAAATCGAAGAAGCACGGGAGCGAGCGGCAAGATGCTACGTAGATAGCCTCATTCGGTTTTGGACAGGTATGCTTTCTCTACTGGGGAAATAAATTTCAATTATGAGCAAATGTTCATTATTATTGTGCATTATTTATGGCGCGAATAAAGAAATCAAGAGTAATACAGCGGGCTCCGTCTTTTTCGGGATTTAAGCCTTTTGGTATTCAAACATCGTCGGGCGAAGAGGTGGTACTTCATCTTGAAGAATATGAATCCATTAAACTCTGCGATTATGATCATCTTACACATGAACAGGCTGCTAAGGCAATGAACGTGTCGAGGCCTACTTTCACAAGGGTTTACCAGAGCGCCAGAAATAAAATTGCCAGGGCATTTGTAGAAGCTTCGGGTATCCGTCTGGAGGGAGGTCATTCTATTGTTGGAATCAACTGGTACTCATGCTCTTGCTGTGAGATCAGCTTTTCTTGTGTAACGGATGATCAGCCAGCCTGTCCTTTTTGTCTTTCAGTAAACCTGTCTAATGTTGAGCAACAATGATTATTGCCATAGCCCTTCATAACAATACCTTAAACTCACCCGTGCATCTTCAGTTTGGCCGCTGTTCTTTTTTTGCCTTCTATAACGGTGAATCGGACAAGGTTACTTATTTAGAAAATACTGAAAAGGACAGCCTGAAGGATACGGGCATAGCCATCGCTTCAATGCTCCTTTCAAAAAGGGTTTCGGCGGTAGTGGCAGGCCGTTTCGGCGTGAAAGTGGCAGATTATTTAAGAGGAAAACAAGTGCAGATGATCATCCCCCATAGGAAAGACACGACATTGGCGGATATCCTGAAAAAGGTTAATTCACACAAGTAGAACAACGTAATGAAAATGAATATGAAAATAGCAATAGCCGTTTCGGGAACCGATGTTTCCGGGCATTTTGGAAGTGCAGAAGCCTTCAGGATATTTACCCTGGAACCTTCGGGACAAGTAACCGAAACTGAAATCATACAAGGATCGGGAGAGTGCGGATGCAGGTCGGGAATAGCAACCGTTTTGGCCGAACATGGGGTAGAAGTACTACTGGCGGGAAGTATGGGTACCGGCTCGTACACGCTGTTACGGCGTAATCGTATTGTGGTTTTAAGAGGATGTTCGGGCGAAGCAACCACCGTTTTAAGAGATTTCCTTGATGGTCGTCTTTCCGATCAGGGAAGTAATTGTTCAGTGCATGGCGAAGATCACGGGGAAGGGCATGTATGTAATCACCATCACAAATGATAAGTTTCAGTACTAAATTAAGAGTCCAGTATTGCGATACAGACCAGATGAGCTTTGCACATCATTCCAATTATGTGAAATATTTCGAACTGGCGAGGCTGGAATTGTTGAGGAGCATAGGGGTTTCCTATGTTTCAATTGAGGAAGCTGGCTTTATCCTGCCGGTTGTAGACGTTAAAATACATTACATTAAGCCCGCTTTCTACGACGATGAACTTCTGATTGAAACCAGGCTTCCTGCTTTAAAAGGCGCAAGGATTGTATTTCTCTATCATGTAACCAATCAGCATGGGAAGCTCATCTGCGAAGGGGAAACGACGCTGGCATTTGCTGGTAAAGTCAACAAAAGGGCCTGCCATCCGCCTGCCTTTTTTATTAACGCTGTTCATAATGCGGAAGTAGCGGTGTGATTGTCGCGTTTTTTTAGATCACTGTCGATCCGGTCATTCCACTTCGCCTGTGCCGCTGCATTCATTCCGTGGGAAGTTTCAATGTCATATGCCTTTTGCATAGCGTGCATATCTCTTAAGGAATCAAGATACTGCATGTTAAGGAAAGCTTCATATGTATCAGGGGTAAGTTTCTCAGTCAAAACCTTTTGTTTAAACTGTTCGGCTATGATTTTTACAATATCAAAATGCCGTTGCTCGTGGTTTAAGGCATATTGGTTTCTTCCAGCGGAACTGGCCCAGCAGGCGCTTTTAGGCAGATAAGCTTTCATTGCGACATCAACATAGATAGTCTCATTTTTTAGCTTCGCATCCTGTATATAACCAAGACCGGGAATCACGAGTGCCTGGTATTTGTTTGAATGTATATTCTGCGACTGAAAATCACCCCAGGTTAGCTTTCTTTCAGGTGAATAGTATATCGTGTCGCCCTCAGGCTGCTCTCTGTAATCCGAAAAGTTGAACCTAACATCCCTGGCGAGCCGCCAATCGGATTTTACATTGGCCTTCATCCAGTTATCAAAACTAACCAAAGCAGTTCTTAAAATATTGCGGATATGGCTTTCTACAGAAGTCGTATTGCCAACCGGCCGGGTATAGCGTAACGCGAACTTTGGAGACGTGAGAGGGGCTACACCATATTCTTTTGTCAGTCCAAAAGAGAGATGCAGCTTTATGCGACCTTCAATGCTGCCATCGGGAAGGGTCGCTTCGCTCACTTTTAATTCATTCAGGCCGATAGTGACCGCCCTTAACGACCTGTCTTTTTGTAGATTTTTGGATAAATAGTTGTTGACTGCTGCTATTGCACCGCCATGCAGATCTGTCGTCTTAACTATTGTCTGATCTGCCGCATTTTTTATGACCAGCGAAGCGACGGCTCCTTTACTGGTTCTTTCGTCTGCGATGGTCGCGATATAATATCCCGTAGGCTTCAGTACGATCGGCGAATTCTCCAGTACTATTTGCGCTGATGTCTGAAAGCTATTGATCAGTATCAGTCCTGTAACAATGAATAGTAGTTGTATTTTATATGTCTTATATGTCCTTCGCAGTTTCATTCCCACTTTCCATACATCTAACGCATTTATCTCATAAGTAGTATCAGCGGTGTTGCGTTAATGTTCTTGCAATTGACACATAGCTCAACCCGAAATAGCGAGTACATAATCGAGATCGCAGTCAGGTTCCTCCAAAGGAATATTCCGGTAGTAAGGCTTGCCAAGTAAGCGCACTTCTTGACTTGATGATAGGCCTGGCAAGCTGACCGTTCTTTTTTCACCATTGGAGGCATTTCCCTGCAATAATCCGTAAGCCTCTTCCGAAATGATAAGGTCGTTATTCAGCTCTTTTGTTTTCGCCTGCAAGCGTGATGCTATGTTGACAGGTAAACCCATTACCGATAATTGCTGCTGTTGCGACTCAAGTCCGAATTGCCCGACGACAACACTGCCAGTATGCATGCCTATGCCAATTTCGAGCGGATTCTGCCGATATTCCGCGGCATATGCGTCATTAAACAACTGAACCGACTCAAGCATCATCCTTGCGGCCTGATAGCTTTGATTTGCCGCTTCTTTGATAGAAGATCCGAATCCGAAAACGGCATAAAGGCTGTCTCCTGCCATCTCTACAACGGTGCCTTTGAACGTTTTTATAATCTTATTAAACATGGAAAACAACCGATGCACTACCTCGATAACTTCTCTGGCTGGTCGCGATTCCATCAAACCAGTAAAATTCCGGATATCTAAAAACAAGATTGCCAGTTCTTCTTCAGCATCGGCAGGCGGAAGGATATTCGGGTAGGCAACAGCAGTTGGTGCGTAGGAGGATGTAGAGCTAATTTTCATTGGGTTATCATTATCGTTTTTTGAAGTAGACGAACAAGTATTTAAAACATTTTAAATTTTCTTTCAGAAAATGCTTTCGTAACTTTTAAATGACAAAATATGCAACTGTTTGGGTTGGATTCACTATGATCAGATTTGCTCCTGGGAAAATACCATCTGCTAATGAATAAGATTGAGAAGATGATTGCTATTTATTAATTTAGCGAAAAATACCTCAACACACATATCCAAAAAATATAAAATGAAAAAGTCTTTTGTTAAGAATGTCTTCGCGCTGCTGCTTATTGCTTTTTACAGTCTGTCTGTTCAGGCGAAAGATGTAATTAAAATATTGGCCATAGGGAACAGCTTTTCTGATGATGCTGTCGAAAACTACCTCTACGAACTTGCTAAAGCTGCCGGTGATAGTCTGGTTATTGGAAACGCCTATATCGGTGGATGTTCATTAGAAACACATAATAAAAACGCCGGTTCAAACGCGGCGGCTTATTCTTACAGAAAGATTGTAGGCGGTAAAAAGACGACAATCGCTAATAGCACCTTGCTATCCTGTATTAAAGATGAACCCTGGGACTATATTAGCTTCCAGCAAGCGAGCCCGAATTCAGGGATATATGCAACCTACTTTCCATATTTAACCGACCTGATGAAATATACTAAAAGTAATGCAACCAATCATCGTGTTAAATTTATACTGCACCGCACCTGGGCCTATGCTAAAACATCATCGCATACCGGTTTCGCAAATTACCATAACAATCAGGATGAAATGTACCGGGCAATTGTTGATGCAACCAGGAAAGTTGTAAAAGAGGTAAAGGGCTTTAAACTTCTTATTCCATCCGGAACGGCCATTCAGAACGCCAGGACAAGTGCCATAGGAGATAATCTTTGCAGGGACGGCTATCACCTGGAGCTGACTTACGGTCGTTACACTGCCGCATGCACCTGGTTTGAAGCCCTTACGGGCAAAAGCGTAGTAGGCAACACGTATGTCCCTGAAACAATAAATAGCTCAAAAGCTAAAATAGCTCAGAATGCTGCGCATTATGCGATACGCAAACCTGATGAAGTAACTTCCATGGCCTCGTTTAGTTTATAACGAGGCCATAGATATTATTTTACGCGCTCGATATACTCGCCCGTACGTGTATCGACTTTGATTTTATCGCCCTGGTTCACAAATAAAGGAACTTTTATTTCGATACCGGTTTCTGTGGTAGCATATTTCTGTGCGCCCGAAGAAGTGTCGCCTTTAACAGCCGGCTCGGTATAGGTGATTTCCAGCTCTACAGAATTCGGCGCCTGAGCCATAATTGGCTCTCCGCTCTCCAAAGAAACGATCACGTTCATGCCTTCCTTTATAAACTTTGCGGCTGGCCCGAAAAGTGATTTTGGAATATTGAACTGATCGAAGGTGACGTTATCCATAACCACAAAGTAGTCGCCTTCTTCATACAGATATTGGTAGTCATTGCTTTCTACCCGGCAGATTTCCACCTGCTCGTCAGTCCCTAAACGGGCCTCTACGATCTTTCCGGTTTTGATATTGCGAAACTTGCCTAAGTAAAAGGCTCCGCCTTTACCTGGTGTACGGTGTAATATTTCTGCAACTGTCACCAGTTCGCCGTTGAAACGTAAGATGTTTCCCGATTTTATTTCGGATGCCTTTGCCATAAAGAATAATTGTAAAATTTGAGCTCAAAGATATATGAAAATGTCTTTGCAAAATTAAAATCTGAATTTCATTGCTGCATAAGGGTACCACCCTTCTTTCGAATAGCCTGCCAAAAGCCTGAATAAGGTAATTTGTGCCGGAGCAAAATACACGCCGGCCCCGGTTCCGTTATGCCAGGTTGATGAACGCTCTCCTTTCTCCCATACTCTTCCAATATCGTAGAACGCCATAAATCCGAATTGTCCGGGCAGGATGTAACTGGCGAAATCCGACGCTTTGATCCTCAGCTCAAGATTATTATATACCATGTGCTGACCGGCGAACCGGTACTGGCGGTACCCAAGCAGATTGTCGTGCCCGCCGAGGAACAACGACTGGTAAAAAGCTGTTTTACCCGCCGAGATACCCCCACCGAGACGTTCAGCAATGACGACCGTCGATTTCTTATTCAGACTTTTATAAAAGGCAAGCTCTGGCAGAACCTGCAGAAATGATCTGGAATAGTCATTAAGTCCTTTGTATCCTTGTATCCTGATGTTTACGTACGTTCCCCAGGAAGGCAGGATCGCGTTATTCCTTTTATCGCTGTTAAAATTAATAACAAAGCCGGCGTGGGCTTTCTCTTTTGAAACGGTGAGGCTGTCGTATGAATTAATAAGCGAAGAATTGCTGATGATCCGGCCCACATTGTCGGAAGGATCAGAGGTATAATACTGAAAAGAGGGGCCTATACTCAGACTGCTGCCTTTATCATTTCTCCATTGCAGGGCAGCATCAAGGAGATAGGTATTATAGCGGGAACGGTAATACCTTTTGAAATCGCCCGTTTTAATGAAGGGAGTTGAATTTCCTCTGCCGAAAAAGTTTCGTGTATTATCAGGTGCATTAATCAAAGCGCTCATGACAAAACTAGCCGAGCCGAGCGCCCTGTTCCATTCACCGCGGTAACTCAACGCAAAAGCCTCTGTTGAAAAGGAGTGTGTGAGCATTATCTGTTGTGTATTGGCATAAGGCGTTTTTCTGAAACCTTCCTGACGGATATGCCTGAACCCGGCTCCTAAGAGAAAGCCATCATCAATGTTAATGCCTGCATTCATGAGCGGTACGGTAACATTATAAAGGTTCACGGGCACAAAAGCCGTGTTTGTGCTGTCATTGTCCAGCCGCTTTATGACTCGGGCGGAATTTCCGCTAATCCTTACCTGTTCTTCCTTTCCGTAAATCCTTATTTTTTTCCCTGCATCTGTTATCTCATAGGTTTTGGCTCCTGAATCTCCGATCAGACGTATTTTCACAGGCGATTCTTTTACATCTACAGTTACGTCATCTTCCCCTTTTCCTGTATATAACCTGATCTCCTTTGTTATTGCAGAAGGATAGACTTTAGACATCAGCGTATCCGTAATTGCACCATCCTTGTTTTTCTTTCGCAATGTAAGCCTCACACCTTCAGGTGTGTCGCTTAGGACTGCATTTTCGTTTTTATCGCTTGCCCTTATATCAACGATTTTGTTTATAAATCGGTAATACTCATCCATCGCCGCCGGGATCGCCTTTCTTCTGTCTTTTAATTGAGTCAGTAACCGGTTATGTCTCAGAGTATAAGTTTCCGGAGGAAGCCTTCGCAACGCAGCTTCGAGTACCGAATCTGTAATGGCATTAACAAAGTTTTCGGTGATTTCCGTCCATCGTTCATAACTTATATGCGACGCTGGTATGTGGTTAACGAAACGGGTTTTGAACAGCGAGTAGCGCACATCGTCAATCTCCCTCCCAAAACCCTGCAGGGTGGGAGCTATCCAGCGACGTCTGGCGACTGTTGGAAAAAGCCCGTCCGATACCCTGAACACCTGATCGCGGTCTCGCGGTACGCCCAGATAAACTTCTTCGTTGCCCTTTTTACTATCCACCCAGCGCCATTGGTCCTCATGCCGGTCCCAGTCGCCGATGAGAAGATCCAATAAGCGTGCTCTTAAAAACGCCTCACTGTCGTAGCTGTTATCATTATCTTTCCTGATTTTGTCAAGAACTTTAAACGTATTGTCCGATTCTCCTAAAGGTTCACGCTCTTCTAAAAGGCATACCGTATTTACAAATGCTTTTTCGTAGACCCCCAGATTTTTGTCGGGAGCGATTACACCTATCACCGGGTTTGTATGAGGGACATTCGCGGCATGCGCCAGAGGAGGTACCACTAATGCTGAGTAAGGATGCTGAGCGCTTACGGCGTCGTCGAGCCAGTCCCTCGCAAAAGTTTCACGCAGTGCTTCAGGCAGTAACAGGTCAGGACTTTTTTCAACGCTCCTGATGACCCATTCTTTGCCGTTTTTATCTTCAAGCCGTAAAGATTTAGACTGCATTCCTCCGCCGCGTTTAGTGGGTCTAAGCCCTCCGCTTATTTCAGAGATCCGGATGAGCGGTAGCTTCGTTTCGGTTGCCCACTCTTTACGATAGTTCTCTCCAAAAAGCTTCCTGTGCCAGTTGCTTGCTTTTTCGTAATCGGGCCGGATAGCGACTGTCGTACTGTCGCCCGTGAAACTTTCATAAAATGCCTGCTCCGCGTCCCTAACCCGCACATAAGGCTTTTTATAGGAGAAAGCTTTCGATACCCCGGTGTCAGAATAAATATAATAGGTCAATTGAATTGCGTTATCCTTCAGAATGTCGGCAATAACGTAACCTTGTGTAGCATCGGCAAACAAGGAATGTTTTCCTTTTTTTGCATAACTGTTTTTGGCACCCGCGCCGCTGACTACCTGAAACTGTTCGCCCTTTATTAACTGAAGGCCGTGTTCATGACCCGCAACATGGATCAGGTTCGGATACTTGTCGAACACCCCGTCAATTCTCCTGATCATATCCTGATAAAGAGGATGTTTCACGTCTTCCGGATTCGTAAAAGTGTTGCGAAGGAACGGATATAGTGAGCCTATTACCGGAAGTGGGATATAAAGGTTTTTGCTAGCCGCAGTGAGCGGGAACAAATGATCTTTAAGTGAGAAGTATCCGCCATGAGTGCCATAGGTCTGAAATGGATGATGCGATGCAAGCAGGATCACTTTATGCCTGTTTTTAAAGAAAAGCTCTTCGAGCCGCATTATTATTTCATCTTTTGTGCTGCAATCGCAATCTCCATCCTGATTCGTTTTATTGTAAGTATATACCCACCATTCCGAATCAAAAGCAATTACCGTAAGACTATCCGAAAGCGGGATTTCTACCGGATCGGGACAGCCTTCGCGAGGTATCATTCTGAGAAGGCTGTCATTCTGCATTTCAAGGAACCTCGACTGCTGTTTAATTTTAGCAAGCCCTGCCGGTCCCATCCGGTCCCAGTCGTGATTCCCCGGTAAAAAATATACAGGAGCGCCAGCTTTGCGTAAAGGCTCATATTGTGATTTGAGGATCTCCTGCGTTGTCTTTTCTTCAGCGCTGCCTGGCAAGCCCATTCCTCTGGGATAGATGTTGTCGCCCAGAAAGAATACAGATGTCCTACTGGTAAGTATTTTTGCTACGGCGTCCGAAACAACATTTTTCTGCTGCATGTCAATTTCACCCGCATCGCCTATTAAGATCACCCGATAAAGGACAGAGTCCTGCGCAATGAGATTTAGAGTGAGAGTGAAAAGGAAAATTGTCAATAGATATCTTTTCATAATGAGATGCTTCAGTATTTTCGGATGCACAGTTCAAAATACACGAAATATCGAACCTGTTATACAATAATAGTATAATTATGGATAAAAATAGGGATCCTTAAAGGAAGTGTCAGAATGTTGTCATTGCCTTTCGGCTTTCGGCTTTCAGCTCCCAACTTTCACCTATATTTACAACACCTATGAAATTGTTGTCATTCCCCGATACACCTTTCCAGATACAGCTGTCGTTCGATTCTGTAATTGACAATCTTGAATCAGCCGTTAATGAAAAAGCAAATCGTCAGGCAGGGCATGAAGAGGCTTTGTTGAAAGAGATCAACCAGCATCCTGAACTCAGGACCGGAATTACAGATATAGCTCAAATTGAATCGAATGCCGGTCTGATTAGGCGCCTGCTCGCGGAGTATTTTCCTGAGCCACTTACCTTAAACGAGATAAAGGGCGTATCCTTTCCATATTTAAATGTGGTTTTTAACCGTACACAACGGTTCAATAATATTCTCAAAGCAGCCGGCGATAATTTTGAGTTTAATATCCGCGACTTAGATCAGCACCAGTTTTACGTTCTCAATTGCTGTTTGATACTTAATGAGTTCTACAATACGAAACTCGACTTCAGAAAACCATTATTCTACGATATTCCTGCTTCAGATGGAACCATCAGACACTACAGGATTTTGTATAATGCTGATTTTCTCGATATTTTACCCACCGAAAGATCGGTTAAACTCACTTCCGCTGATATTGATCAGTTAATAAACAACTACGACAATCTGGATTTATGGATGGAAAAGTTTCCGCCAAAAAGCTGGTTAATCAAGGGCTTCGCCTTGATGTCGCTGATTGATGTGACGATAGAAAACGCAGTATCCGTTCTTAAGGAAAGATTGCTGCGTTTCGATGCAGCGAGTTTTGAACAGAGTATTGATCCTGTATTCCAATCGATTTTCGACACGCCGCATATTAAAATAGGCTTTACCTTATTTAACAGTGAAGACAATACGCTTAGTATTGCCGCTTTTGGCAAGCCCCTGCGCAGTTTTATTATGGAGGGCACCGAACCCCGCAACATTAACGATGTGTTATGCCCCGGATCGTACCAGGCGCTGATCGTCGAGAGGCGTTATTTCGCCGTTTCGGATACCTCTGATTTTCATATTGAAAACCCCGATAGCTCTTTAGCTTGTCATGTGGCACCCTCCGCGATCAGGAGCTTTATTTTAGCTCCCGTTGTTAAAGATGACGAAGTTATAGGCTTGCTGGAGGTAGTATCAAAGAAGTCCAAAGAACTTAACAGTATCAATGCCAACAAGCTGGATGTGGTGATGCCCTATATCACAGATAATATTAAAAGGCTGATTGTCGAATTCCAGAATCAGATTCAGGCATTTATACAGGAAAAGTTTACCACTATCCATTCCAGCGTATACTGGAAATTTAAGGAAGAAGCGCAGCGTTATATCTATAGCCGGCGGCGCGGGGAGGAAAAGTCGTTAGGCGCAATAGTCTTTAACGAGGTATTTCCCCTATATGGTGAAATTGATATAAAGGGTTCATCGGCTGCGCGCAATCTCAGCGTTCAGAAAGATTTGCAAACCCAAGTGCTCAGTCTGTTGTCGTTATTGCAGAAAATACCAGTTCCCACGCCATCTGACGGCTTTGAGAAGGGAAAGAGACAACTCGAACGTTTTTTGCAGGATCTGCTTCTTCCGGTGAAGGCAAGCACCGAACAATATATAACCGACTACATACTGAACAATATTCATCCATGGCTGAGTGAATGCCAGGAACCCGGTTTAGCCAGTGCAATAAAAGAATATTTTATAGAGAATGATAAAGCCTCCGGGGTGTTTCATGCTCATCGGCGTAAATACGAACAGTCTATAACGATGGTAAATGAGAAGCTGGCGGGTATAATTGACAACAGGCAGGAAGAGGCCCAACAGGCATTCCCTCATTATTATGAACGGTTTAAAACCGACGGAATTGAGCATAACCTGTATATCGGCCCGTCTATAGCGCCGGGACAGGCTTTTACAGAAAAACACCTGAGGGACCTGCGCTTATGGCAGCTAAAGGTTTTATGTGAGATGGAGACGGCTCACCATTACTATAAACCGTCACTTCCTTACCCGCTTGACGTTACTACACTGGTTTTGGTGTACGATACGCCCATTTCTGTTCGGTTTAGAATGGATGAAAAACGGCTTGATGTAGACGGCAGCTATAACGCCAGGTTTGAAATAGTAAAAAAGCGGATTGATAAAGCTTGTGTGCTGAATACCGATGAGCGAATAACACAGCCAGGGAAAATCACCATCGTTTATTCCAACCTGCATGAAGAAAAAGAATATAGCGAGTACGTTCATTTGCTTCAGGAACAGAATATACTCGACCGGAATATAGAAAAACTTGATGTGGAAGATTTACAGGGTGTGGTTGGGCTAAAAGCACTGAGGGTGAAGATCAATCACGATAACACCTCTTTAACGATGATGTAAAGGCCCATAACCAGTACAAACCAACCAAAGCCCTTTTTTAGTTTTTCGCCAGGGATTCTTTTATTTATCAGGCCCCCGATGAATATCCCTGCAATGGCGATCAGCGTTATAACTGAAAGGAATTGCCAGTCAATTGTGAAATGCCCCAGGTCTCCGGCGAAGCCAACAAGGGAGTTAATTGCAATAATGAATAAAGATGTTCCTATGGCCTTTTTCATGGGCAGCTTGATCAGAAATATCAGGGCGGGGATGAGGAGGAATCCGCCGCCTGCACCAAGGAATCCCGTTACCAGGCCGATACTAACTCCATAACCTGTTAGCTTAAAAAATCTTATACAATCAGAACACTCTTTCTCAGGTGAGGGTTTATCATGATCACGGATCATACTAAAGGAGGCCAGCAACATCAGCGTACCAAACAGTATCATTGTGAGGAAGGGCTCTGTAATGGTAAATTCACCAATTGTCACAATATCTTTGGGAATTGCAGGCACGATAAATTTTCTTGTTATAAAAACAGTTATAACAGATGAGGCGCCAAAAAAAAGCGCTGCTCTTAGATTTACCTGTCCTTTTCTTAGATTATTGACAGCTCCGATTAAGCTGGTGGTTCCAACGATGAAAAGCGAATAGGAGGTAGCCAGCAATGGAGGTACGCCGAACAAATACACCATAACAGGTACAGTGAGGATAGATCCACCTCCACCAATCAATCCTAAAAATATACCTATTAAGGCCGATGCAATATACCCTGTTAATTCCATAAGTTTCTGGCACGAAGGTCCGACTCCAAAGGCTGATGAACGGTGACTAAAGTCACGGTTACATGTTTTATGCTGCCAGTAGCGTGATATGCCTCTACAAAGGTATGTGTTTTTTGCAGCACCAACAGCTAGAAAGACGCCGATAGCGTAAGTCCAGAAGCGTTGTTGTAGTAAAAGGGTGTTACCGAAATATTATTCCGGTGTTTTACCAGATTTTTAATTTGAGGATATATCAGGTATGCTGCTTTTGTCGACAAAATACCTACACCTGCTCCGGCAATTATGTTGCTGAACCAATGCGCATTGTTATATACCCTCAGAACTCCGGTTGCTGTGGCAGCAGAATAGGCGGCAATGCTATACCATGCGGAACGTTCGCCGAACTCCTGATGCATAAATTCGGCCGCTGCAAAGGCGGTTGCAGTATGACCAGAAGGGAAGGCAGAGTTGGAGCTCCCGTCGGGGCGGAGCTGACGGGTGCTTCGTTTAAGAAAAGTTACCGAATTGCTTACTACGGCAGTAGAAATGAGATAAATAAAAGTCTGGTCGGTGAAGGAATGCCTGCCTTTAATTCCAGCGATGTTTAGTGCGACAGAAGCCGCTGCCGGCGAATAGCGCAGGTAGTCGTCGATCTTTGTTGAGAAGTGCGGATGATCTTCCCGCATATCGTTATATACGCTTCGGTCGACTCCTATAAGCGCCTTGTTGTTAAGTGCCATAAACCCGTAACCCACATAAAGTGCCGGGGGAATATAACTTACCAGCGAGGTATTTCTATTGCTGGAAAACGGCTTAACCAGGGAATCAACTGTCTGGGCCTTTGTTCCTATTGAAGAAAAGAACAGGATAATAATCAGATATTTCATTTTATGCTTTTATTCCAATACATCACCCAGTCTTTTACGATTATTTGAACCGAAGGTTCAGGGTAAAAATGTTTGAGTTTAAATCAGTTGAACGAACGTAATGACCATAGCGGATTTCCAGCATATTGAGGCGTTGCCAGCCAAGTACTCCCTTAGGCGGCGTTATTCTGAACCCTGCCCCTATGAAATTGCTGTGAAGATCCGACAAGTCATAGTCGCTCGTGAAATGCTCGGAACCGGGACTGTGTTGCCCGTAAGGAGCGAAATATTTAGTTCCCCGTTGTGTATTAAACCGGTAGAAAGGACTTACCGAAACAAAAGAAGTAAACTTTACAGGAACTTCAATTTCGGCCGTATGCGCGCGCAGTCCCCAGTTATCCAGATAATACCGGTAATAGGTACGGATAATATAATGATCACTTAAAAAGTAGTTCAGTCGCAGGGCAAGAGGCAATTTATACCTTGCGCTGGGAAGATCCTCCACCTGGACTGATCCGTCGGTGAAATAATTTCGTTGATAACGCGTCGCCAGCAATCCATGCTGATAGGAGGGTTCTATTGCCAACAGCGCCTGGAGTCGTTTGCTGATCACCTGAGATAGCGAAAACGACGTACTGAAGGAGTTTCTGGGAGCGGAATCTCCCTGTCTGTAGCCTTTGCCTACCTCATCCCTCAGCTCAACCGGCAAAATCACACTCCACCGGTCAAGGAACACCTGGGCCTTGAAGTCGAACTGCGTATTCTTGTCTTTGGAAAGCCGTGTAATATTAAATGCAGCGCCAACCGACTGGTAATCGTATTCGCTTGAAAATGAACCGGTGAATCCAAAAGAGTTGCCTGTTTGCTCATTTAAGCTGGTCCATGACAAAGAAGGATAGATCCTGATATCCTGCATGGATGCAGATGAAATAGTTGAAGGGTCGATTTTATCTGAAGACGCCGAGGTGTAATGATCAACCCCAAGCTCAAAAAGGTAAGTGTTTTTCCGCCCTTGTTTGCTAAAGTTCGAAAGTTGAATATCAATGGTATTGGCGAAATCCGATAGGCGTTCTGTTCCGATGCCACCGGTGACTGCCGAGTGGTTACCATTCTGATGGTAGTAAGACGATACAAAATTAACCTCCTCAAGATTGAGCTTCCGCGACTTGTAGGTTGTTGTGTCCTGTTCAGCAGAGGCGACTTGAGTTGGCTGTGCATGCAATGAAAGCAGGCTCAGATAAAATACGGCAATATTAATATATAGCTTCTTCATTATTCTTTTACTTGATCAGTTACAACCGCAGCCTCCGCCACTTTTTCCGCCGTTTGCGCCCGAAGCGCCTTCTCTGTAAAGCTGAAAGCTTTGTTCGAATTTTTGTGCATGCCTGGCTGATAGCTCCATTTCAGCATCATTCAGCTTGTTCTTCTGGTATGGCTTAACACTAACACAGGAAGGGAGCGTGCAGCTGAAAAATATCAGAAGCGCCGCCACTAATAAAATCATTGGTAATTTGTACATATTTCAGGACTGGATATTTATATTCTTGGAGGTAAAGAGATGGTTATTGTCGTCGATTACAATACAGCCTACATGCCGCAGCTGATTGATCATATCAAGACCGGCAGAAACTCCCATAACCATCACAGGAGTGGCCAGCGCATCTGCAAGCTCCGCGCTTGGACAGATGATACTCACACTTTTAATTCCGCTTACGGGGAGGCCTGTTTTCGGGTCGATTGTATGTGAGTATTTTTTTCCGTCTATTAAAGCGTATTTTTCGTAATTGCCCGATGTAGCAATAGCCATATTACTGATGTTCAACTTCGAAAAATAAGGCACCTTCCGGTTAGGGTCGGCAATGGCAATGGTCCATGGACGGCCGTCGGGCTGACTGCCCCAGGTAGCCAGATCACCGGCAGCATTTACGATACCGCTTTTTACTCCATTCTGGAGTAGCAGCGCCTTGGCCACGTCTGCTGCATATCCCTTGCCAATTCCGCCAAAGCCAATACGCATTCCTTTTTCTTTTAAGTATACCGTTTGCTCTGAAGCCTCTAAAACGATGTTTTTATAGTTGATTAGCTTTACCGATTCGCGCGCCGTTTCAGGAGCTGGTAAGTGCTTCATGTTCACGTCAAAGTTCCATAGGCTTTTGTCGATTGATCCATAGGTAATGTCAAAAGCGCCTTGTGTTAATTCTGAGATTTTTACTGCCCGTGTGATCAGATCAAAAACCTCTTTATCTACTCTTACTGGCTTTACTCCTGCATGGCGATTGATCAGGTTTGTCTGACTGCTCTCCTGAAAAGTGGTAAGCAGCGCTTCTATACGTTTAATTTCAGACACCGCTTTATCAATGCAGTCTTCTGCCCATCGTTTATCGTCGCTGACTACGCTTAGTTCAAAATGGTTCCCCATTAAACGCAGGCCCCGCTTATGCATAACGGGCAGATATTCCATAACCTCACTGTCTTGCATCGTCAACTAACTTGATCTGACTAACAAACTGCTCAGGAGAAAGGTCGGGAAACCCATCCCAATGTTTAAGCACTTTTCCATTTTCGTCTACCAACACTGTATAAGGGAATTTTCCTTCAGGATTATACATGTCCGCCAGAGCCTCATTCTTTCGCTCCTGCTCCTTGCTAAGTTGATTCTTTTTCTGACGCGGAAAGTCGGCACGGACGAGGATGAGCTTTTTTTGAGCGTACGATTCAAACTCACCTGACTCTAAGATTTCCTTGCGAAGCCGGATGCAGGGTCCACACCAATCGGAGCCAGAAAAGTTAACCAGTATCAATTTATGCGTTTCCTGAGCCTGTTTTCTTGATTCATTGAAATCGGCAGACCAGATAAGCTGTACAGCGAATAAAACATTAAAAAGCAATAATCTAATCATTTATTATGGATTTACCCTTAGGAACCACCTAAAAGGGAGTGTGTCGAACGAAGGCAGCATGCGTTAAGCTCACTAATAGATGAAACTAACGGCTTCTTCTATAAAATTAAAGAGAAAATCTGAAGACATTCTGTAGTTAGCCATGAACTTTTTTTCCACCGCAAAACTTGCTATCTTTCGTGTATGAAAATATTGATTGTGGAAGATGAAGTCAGTTTGCTGAAGAGCATAAAAGACTATCTTACGCATGAGGGCAATATCTGCGAAAGCGTTTCCCGCTTTGAAACGGCCCGGCAGAAGTTGTCATTGTACGATTACGATTGCGTTGTTTTGGATCTGATGCTGCCCGACGGGGAGGGTATGCAATTGCTGAAGTATATTAAATCGCTTCATAAAACCTACGGAGTGGTGATCATATCAGCCCGGAATGCACTTGAAGATAAAATCACGGGGCTCAATCTGGGGGCTGATGATTATCTGGTAAAACCCTTTCATATGTCTGAGCTGAACGCACGTATAGCTGCTATCATCCGCAGAAAAGACCATAACAGCAATACACAGATCATCTTTAATGAAATAACCATCGATCCATTGGCAAAAACGGTGACGGTTAATGATACCGAAGTGTATTTTACCCGGAAGGAGTATAACCTCTTGGTTTATTTTGTAGTAAATAGGGGGAAAGTGATTTCAAAGAATGCGGCCGCCGAACATATATGGGGTGACGATGCTGATATGGCCAACAGCTTCGATTTTATTTACACGCACATTAAGAACATCCGGAAAAAGCTACAGGAAGCAGGATCAAAAGATTACTTCCATTCGGTTTATGGTGTTGGATATCGATTTACTGCCGAATGAAGTTATTTACGATATATAACAGGATGTTGCTGGTAGTGCTCTTTGGCGGGTTTATAACTGTCGGCGCATTTTTTTACCAGGCATTAACCTACATATTAAATTCGACCATTGATGAAGGTCTTAATGAGGAGTTAATGGAAGTTCGTGAGTTTATGCACTCGCGAAACCATGCACCTGCGCCCAAAGGTGATAAGAACCTGATCATCACATTTGAGAATATCCCCAATGCCACAGACTATAAAGAAATTAAGGATACTGTTTTCTTTAATCCAAAGAAGCGTGTTACCGAGTCGGGCAGATACTTAAAGGCCGATATAGTTTTTGAAGGCAGGCCTCTGCGTGTATTAATAATTAACTCCAAATTACCCCAGCAAAAGCAGTTTCAACTTATCTTCTTTGCTATCCTGATACCGGTACTGATACTCTTTGCCGTTCTGATATACATTAACCATTACATTCTAAAGAAGATGTGGCAACCGTTTCGCCATATTCTGAGTCAGATTAAAACATTCAACTTAAACAAGGAGAGCAAGTACATTAGTGTAAATTCATCAGTGGACGAATTTACTGAGCTTGACGAAAGTGTATCTGCCATGATCACTAAGATCCGGGAGGACTTCAGAGAGATTAAACTGTTTACAGAGAACGCTTCTCACGAAATGATGACTCCGATTGCGGTTATAAACTCCAAACTGGATAATATCCTTCAATCCAATACTTTGCGTGAAGAAGATAGCCAGTCGTTGCAGGATCTGTATATGGCAATATCAAAGCTTAATAAGATAAGTCACTCCCTGCTGCTCCTCGTAAAAATTGAACATGATTTATTGACAGGCCCCGAAGAGCTTTCCGTTAATGAAATGATATTACAAAAAGCAGATTATTTCAGAGAGCTTATTTCTGAAAGACACCTGCACTTAACTATAAAAACAGCAAATACTACCGTCAAGACGAGCCGGTATCTTTTTGATATTTTATTGAATAATCTGTTCAGTAATGCCATCCGGCACAATATAGATTCAGGGAAAATCAATGTTTCCCTAAAGGATGGAGAGTTGATTTTTGAAAACACAGGTCAGTTGAGCCCCCTTCAGGAAGATAAAGTATTCGAACGTTTTTATAAGACCGCAGGATCCGAAGGTATAGGACTAGGCCTGGCTATCATCAAACAAATATGCAATAAACAAAACTTCGACTTAAAGTATGAGTACCGCGCTCCTTTTCACAGCTTCATTATTAACCTGAATTAAAACTATTTTTATCTGTTTTTGGTTATACTAAAAGATCAGTTATTAAACCAATATACCTCGTCCATCGAAGGCAAATAAAGCGCTTGTTTCATTGTTAGAGATATTAAATGACTCAAAATGAAAACGATATTAATTCTAACCGATTTTTCAGACCCTTCATTAAACGCAGCCCGTTATGCCGCTGGTCTGAGTTCTGAACTCAATACGTCCAGGATCATCCTTTATCATTCTTTTCTGCCGCTGCCCATGGCTACAGAACTTCCTGTTCCCCCGCCTTTGCCGTCAGAAGATCCTTATGGAAGGAGCAACCGGCAGCTGAATACTCTTAAGGACGAATTATCGGTTAAGCTCTCTGAAAGGGTCCACATAGAGACCCGGACAGGAGAGGGGCCGTTCGTTTCTTCCGTAATGACGCTGGTCAGGGATGAGAATATAGATATGGTGGTAATGGGCACTTCGGCAAAAGGAACACTTGAGCGGATCATCATGGGAAGCAACACGCTGGAACTGATACGTAAATGCAAGGTTCCTTTGTTGGTTATACCTCCTGAAGCTAAATATAAACCAGTTCATGTCGTTGCGTTTGCTTCCGACCTGAAAGACGTTTCTGATAAAACTCCTGTGTTGAAGATAAAACCGATCATTGACTTGCTTAATGCGCGTCTTTTAGTGTTTAATGTTAGCGAAGAAGGCGTCCGGAGCTTTCATGCCGATCTTATTAAGGAGCAAAAAGAACTTCACGAACGCTGGGGCACCGAAAGTGTAGAGTATCACTATGTGAACCACAAAGATATAGCTGAAGGGATTATGCGTTTCGCAGAGGATAATAATGTTCAGTTAGTGATTGTTATCCCTGGAAAACACGAGTTCTTTGAAAGCTTTTTCCACAGGAGCATTTCAAAAAAACTCGCATATCATACCCGTATCCCCCTGCTCATCGTGAATACAGAGTAGGTTGCAGTATGTGAGTTATGGGTTGTAAGTTGCGAGTTGTAAGTATAAGACACTTGAGCATGTTCGTTTTACAAAAGATAATCACGTGGCTTTATCATAAAGTGTAGACTATCAGTTTATTTTCGGCTAAAAGTTACAGCACAACTTAAAACTTATTACCTTTTACTTTCAACTTTCAACTTTCAACTTTCAACCCGCAACCCACAACCCGCAACCCACAAACCTACAACCCACAACCCGCAACCCGCAACTCAGATTATTCCTGCTATGTGTTTGTAGTTTGACTTGATGATGGCTATTACTTCGTCGACCTTTCCGTTAAACATCATCTTGGTCATTGAGACCGCAAATCCTTTCATCTGATCAAAAGTGGCCTTTGGTGGCATCGCCAGGGCATTTGGATCGGTAAGTATATTGACGAGTGCAGGGCCTTCAGTTGCCAGCGCCATGCCGATAGCCGTTCGCGCTTCGCGTGGGGTATGGGCTGTAAATCCTTTAATTCCCATAGCTTCTGCTATTGCAGCAAAATCGGTATCGGGCATATCGGTCTGCCAGTCGGGTAAACCCCCTACTTCCATTTCAAGCTTTACCATGCCCAGCGACCTGTTGTTGAAAACGATCAGTTTTACAGGGAGATTGTATTGCTTTATGGTGGACAGGTCGCCAAGAAGCATAGATAAGCCCCCATCTCCGCATAGCGCAATTATCTGCTGGTCTGGTCTCGCCAATGCCGCTCCGATGGCTTGCGGCATTGCATTCGCCATAGAGCCATGATTAAAGGAGCCAAGCATTTCGCGTTTGCCGGTAGCATCAAGGTACCGGGCGCCCCATACGCACGACATTCCGGTATCTACTGTAAAGATGGCATTATCGGCGGCGAGTTCATTAATCACTGAACATACATATTCAGGGTGAATGAGATCAGTATCCCCGGGGTCGTCTACATAGACGCGGATAGCCTTTTTTACTTTAGCATAGAAATCGAGTTGATTCTTCAGAAATTCGTCGTCTTTTTTTTCATTTAGCAGGGGAAGCAAACCCTGTATGGTATCTTTTACTGTTCCTCCAAGTCCTAACGTTACTTTCGCCCGGCGACCGATAACTTCCGGCTTGACGTCCACCTGTATGATCTTGCAATGCTTAGGCAGGAAGTTGGTATAAGGGAAGTCTGTGCCCAGCAGGATGAGAAGATCGCACTCCTGCATCGCGTGATAGGCCGACGGAAGGCCTAGTAAGCCTGTCATACCCACTTCATTAGGGTTATGATGCTGTACATACATTTTTCCTCGGAAAGAATACCCCACCGGCGCCTTTACTTTATCAGCAAGGGCGACCACCTCATCATGTGCGTGCCTGCAGCCTATACCGCAGAAAATCGTGGTTTTTTTACTGCTGTTTACCATATCGGCGAAGGTCTGCAGATCGGCATAGGAGGGGCGCATGACCGCCGCGCCCGGGAAAGCTCCGCTGGCTGCAACGCTTTCTTCGGCTTCCATTCCTGCCACATCGCCGGGAAGGCCTATCACAGCTACGCCCTTTCGATGGTAGGCATGCTGTAGCGCCTGTTGCATCATTCGCGGGAACTGCACCGGCGTGCTGGCCAGAACATTATAGGAGCTGCAATCATCGAAAAGTTTGATAGTATTCGTTTCCTGAAAGAAATCGGTGCCAAATTCGCCCGAAGGGCAGGTAGAGGCTATTGCAATAACCGGCGCTCCTGAGCGATGAGCATCATAAAGTCCGTTGATAAGGTGAACATGTCCCGGACCTGAACTTCCCGCACAGCAAGCCAGTCCTTCGAGCTCTGCTTCAGCTGCTGCTGCATAAGCGCCTGCTTCTTCATGCCTTACGTGTATCCAGTCAATTTTTCCGCTTCTTCTGACCGCGTCATTTACTTCATTCAGACTATCACCCGTTACCGCGTAGATTCGTTTTATTCCTGAATCTATCAGCATTTCTACTAATTGTTCAGCTACTTTCTTTGCCATTTGATAAATTTTTACCGTTTATATAAGATTAGAGTATTATAGGTAGATTTGTTTTTGTTTTTTTACAATCTGACATTTGTCGGCTTTATCGTCTTAATATGAAAATTGCTACTTACAATGTGAATGGCGTAAACGGGCGCCTGCCGGTGCTCCTCCGGTGGCTTCAGGAAACCACTCCCGATATAGTCTGCCTGCAGGAGCTCAAAGCGCCTGGCGAAAAGTTCCCGGAAGAAGCTATCCGCGACGCCGGATATAACGCCATCTGGCACGGACAAAAGAGCTGGAACGGTGTGGCCATACTGACCCGCAATTTACCGATAGAAGAGGTAGGCAGGGTGCTTCCGGGAGATCCGGAGGATGTGCAGAGCCGGTACATCGAAGCTAATGTAAACGGAATACGTATCGCTTGTTTGTATCTTCCTAACGGAAATCCTGCCCCCGGACCTAAATTTGACTACAAGCTTGGATGGTTTAAGCGGCTTGCAGCCCATACCCAAACGCTTTTAGCTATGGACGTCCCCGTAGTTATAACAGGTGATTTTAATGTGATGCCTACAGAATTGGATGTATATAAGCCTGAACGATGGCTTGACGACGCTCTGTTCAGGCCCGAAGTACGAGCGGCATTCAGGGAGCTGGTTGCTCAGGGCTGGACAGATGCCATACGGAAGCTCTATCCGGACGAGAAGATCTACACCTTCTGGGATTACTTCCGCAATGCTTATGGTCGTGATGCCGGCTTACGTATAGATCATTTCCTGCTCAGTCCGCATCTCGAAGGCCGCTTGACTGCCGGAGGGGTGGACCGCTATGTTCGCGGATGGGAGAAAACAAGCGATCACGCCCCTGTTTGGATTGAGATATCTGAAAGTTAGTCGTTGTAACTATCAATAGCGGCCTTGAGATACTTTGGCTCGGAAACAGAAAGGAGATAACCTCCTGTCGCGAGTCCTGTACCGAGGCCTAACAGGATAACGCCTCCTGTAAATTCTTTACTTCCGCTATTGAAGCCATGCTGGAGGTCCGTGCTTTTTGAGCCGCCCGAAACAAACGTAATAAGCCCGGCCAAAAGAGAAGCGCCAGCGCCCACGTACAGGCCTATTTTAGCTTTCTTTACCGATTCGTATTTATTTAATAATTGAATGCTCTCCGGATTTCCCGCTAAATCTTTACTTAGGTTGGTGTAGGTTGCCTTTTTTTGCTTTCCGTAGTCTATATTGTAATAGTTTCTGACAGCGGAAACCTGCGGCCGCTCGCGATATCTTCTGCCGTATACATCGCCATCGTCATCGTATTCCCAGGTAAACGTTTTCTCTTCGAATAAATTTAGTTTGCCCTTTCGTATACGCTCGGAGAATGCTGTTTCTCCATTAAACGTGGCATCCTTTACATTGGCAAAAAAGCCGCGGTAGTTATTGAAAAATTTCACCTGCTCGGGATGGAATATTTTTGAATCTACGGTAAAATAGAGCGATCCTGAAAAATCCCTTCTTAAATTGATCCTGTTGGCGTAAATGACGGAATCGGAATACAGGTACAGGAAGTTTTTTGATTCGTCCAACTGGCCGAATACGGCAGAAATGTACATCAGATACATCGCTGCTAAGGTTGCAAAATGTTTCATTTATAAGTGGTGTTTGTGTGTATACGAACTTATTAAGAATGCCGGAAAGCATCAATAATTTCGATCGAAACAATTGTAAATAGAGTGTTACCTGGAATATTATTCCGGGGAATTTTCGATTGGCCAAAAGAATGAAGGTTTTAACACAAAGGGCTTCCGTGCAGACCAGGGCTGCTTACCCATGCAGCGCTTGCAGTGGATGACAAGAATGCGGATGACAAAAACCTGCGAAGCTCAGAGGAGCTCCGTAGGTTTTTTGCACTATTTGAATTAATTGGGGAATATCAGCAGCGGAATATTAATATACGGCGGTAAGGTATCCTCGATTTGTCCATTTACGACCTCCTCGAAATGAAACTGATGATTTACAAGAGCCATCAGGTCGGTACTCATTCCATTGATCAGGATATCAACTGCCTTACGGACATCCCTTTCCTGGATATTATCGAAAAATAATTTATCGTATCTGATACTCCTGCAGATGGTTTCCCTGAACACGCTGTGACTATATTCCCGGTCCATATTGGGCAGTTCTTTTGCCGAAAGGTGAGCAACCATCACGTTTGCGCCGAAAGGATCCGCCATTTCTGTAAGGAATCTTACTACGTGCAGCTGGCAATATCTCAAATCCGCCATATAGATCATTCTTTCAAAGTCATTTACTACAGAGTTCTCAGGTACCAGTAAAACCGGACATTTAATTTTATTTAGTACAAAGTTGATATTAGCAGAATGGGATTCTGATCTTAGGGAATGTTTTGCAGGCGTTCCCTTAACCACCATCCAGATCTTATGTTTGTTAATCAGCTGAGAGATGTCGCTCACAGAAAGATCCGCCAGATTAATATTTCCAATTATAGGTTTAAAGCTGTCGGCCTCAGTGTTGAGGTTCTGAAGGTGTTTCCTCAGATCCGGCGTAGTTTCAACGGTAGTTTCGATATTCCCGCCGATTAATGTTTTCTCTTTGACTGAAACGACTCTGCCTGTTTTAACAATATTGCCTATAAGGATGTTCGCTTGCACTTTGCAGGCTATATTGTAAGCAAGTTCTGCTGCGTGTTTAGCATGTGCCGAATTATCATTGATCAAAAAAATTGTTTTCATTAAAATCCTTTTCAGTGTGCCAGTGGCGATTGTTTAAGTAATAGACAGATTGATTAATTAATATAACAACAGTCAGAAACTTGTGTTTTCAGGATTTTAATTCTAATTAACTTTTTAAATTATAATTATGTGTACTACACTTATTTTCTCTGGCGAAGTACACTACAGCAAATGGGGATTTATAATGGTGACAAACGGCGCGTAAGGTTCAGGTCTATTTTACCGGCGTTCAGGAATGCCCAATTGGTCGAGATATTCAACAGCTTCGCTGCTATTTGTGCAGTCCCAATAGCCATTACTTAAATAAATCAAGCCAATTCCGTACACGTAACTATAGTATTTCGCCTGCGAGAGGTGGGCCCTCTCTTTTTCGGTCAGCATAGCCACGTTATTGGTAATGCCCAAACTCTGCGTTTCTATCTCATTGTTCTTTGTATTCATAATAAAAATGATGTTGTGGTAATGTTATCAGAGGTATGATTGTAAAACTCCGCTTCTGGATGACCGTCTGATATTCTGAAGCGCTTTATCTTTTAGCTGCCGCACCCGCTCTCTTGTAAGGCTAAGCTTCTCGGCAATTTCCTCAAGCGTATGCGGGGCGTTGTTTTGCAAACCATAGAATAGGATCAGGACTCCCTGGTCTCTGGGGTTGAGCTTTGCCAGAGAACGGTTGATCTCTATGGAAAGCGAGTCCTGAATAAGCTTGCTATCGGTACCCGGATCGCCGCTTTCCATCACGTCGAGAAGTGTTCCTTCTTCACCCGCTACAAACGGAGCGTCCATTGAAAGCTGGCGCCCTGAATTGCTCAGGGAATCAGCAATCTTATCGGTAGTAGTCTCCAGGCTCTCTGCCAATTCTGAGGGACTGGGTTCACGTTCGAACTCCTGTTCAAGTCTCGACTGCTCACGTCTGATCCTTACGAGATTCCCAATCTGGTTTCCCGGAAGGCGTACGGCTCTCGACTGTGTCGAAATAGCCGAGATAATACTCTGACGGATCCACCATACGGCGTACGATATGAATTTAAAGCCTTTGGTCTCGTCAAAGCGCTTAGCGGCCTTTATGAGTCCAACGTTCCCTTCGTTAATCAGGTCGCCCAGTACAAGCCCCTGGTTTTGATATTGTTTTGCAACGGATACCACAAACCTGAGGTTTGCCTTTGTCAACCGCTCCAGGGCGGCATGGTCGCCTTCGCGAATCTTTTGTGCAAGGACAACTTCTTCCTGTGCTGTAACTAAATCTACTTTGCCAATTTCTGTTAAATATTTATCCAGAGATTGGGTTTCACGATTTGTGATGGATTGGGATATCTTAAGTTGTCTCATTTTATACGGAATAGTATTCCTTTTAAATATTGTAAGGCTGATCAGTCCTAAACTTTTCTCAGTTTTATGATCCCGCTCCAGTGAAGAAATTTCAGAACGGGGTAAACAGGATCAAACTCAAACCAGCGCTGTGCAAAATTCGCACTGTTGGGATGCCTGTGATGATTGTTCTGGAATAACTCTCCGAGCATCAGGAAATCAAACGGTGTAGTGTTTTTCGAATGATCATTGTTGTTGAAGTTTGCATAACCATATTTGTGTCCGCACCAGTTTACAATAGCGCCATGAATAGGGCCCATCAGAAAATGGATGGGCAGAAGCAGAAACATCCAGAATGAGCTCGCAAAAGCGATATAAAAACAAGTGTAAGCGGCGCCAAAAATCAGGCGCGAAGCTATGCTCGAGCCTATGCGATCTACAATATTCCACTGCGGATAGCTTCCTCCGATATTACGTGTGGGGTCTTCAGCCCTTTTTACATGGTCTCTGAAAGTTAAGACGGTTGCCCACATCATTTGAAAAACATCCTTGAAGAAATGCGGTGAATGCGGATCTTTATCCGTATCGCTAAACGCATGGTGATCCCTGTGCATGGTAGCATAGGCAGCCGGGTTAAGAAATGAAGCCCCCTGGAATATATAAGTCAGCAGGTAAAATGTCTTCTCCCAGAATTTGCTCATGCTAAAAACCTTGTGAGATGCATAGCGATGAAGGAAAAACGTTTGAAAGAACAGCGACAAAAACCAATGGCCTATGAAGAAAATCAGTATATACATAAATGTAATTTAAAGGTAGAATTAACGGGCATTCTGAGCATAAGCTCTTCTCTTGTTCCTGAAAGGCTTTTTAGCCGCGGGTTTTCCCCCCTTAACGTCTTTGCTAGTCGGCACCATAGCGCTGATATAGCTTTTAGCCGTGAAATACGGGTGGTCGTTTACAACGGGGATAGACTGTGAGGTAAGCTTGTTAATGTCTTTCAAATAGTCCTTTTCTTCAGGATCACAAAAAGAAAATGCATTGCCGCTTAGTCCTGCCCGGCCTGTTCGTCCGATGCGGTGAACATAGGTCTCCGGCTGATTGGGCAATTCAAAGTTGATAACGTATTGAAGTTCATCAATATCAATACCACGAGCCGCTATGTCTGTAGCAACTAGGATTCTGATCACGCCAGCTTTAAAGTTCGTCAGAGCCCTCTGCCTCGCATTCTGCGATTTGTTCCCGTGTATGGCTTCGGCAGCAATATTTGCCCGGTTAAGTGTCTTTACTAGTTTGTCAGCTCCGAATTTTGTCCTTGTAAATACAAGTACGCTTTTCATTTCCTTGTTTTGAAGAAGATGGATCAGCAGTGATGCTTTATCTTTTTTCTCTACAGGGTAGACAGTTTGGCTGATCTTCTCAGCTGTTGACGACACTGGAGTTACTTCAACTCTCACCGGATCTGTCAGAATAGTACTTGCCAACGAGGCTATCTCGGGAGGCATAGTAGCCGAGAAAAACAACGTTTGTCTTTTCGCCGGAAGTTTAGCAATGACTTTTTTAACGTCGTTAATAAAACCCATATCGAGCATCCTGTCGGCTTCATCCAAAACAAAAAGCTTGATATGCTGCAAGCTGATCACTTTCTGCGACATCAGGTCGAGTAACCTTCCGGGGGTAGCAATCAAAACATCCGTACCCGCTCTTAAACCACTTATCTGAGCCTGGGCCGATACCCCGCCAAAGATCACCATATGTTTAAGTCCGGCATGCTTTCCGTACGCCGTAAAACTGTCATTTATCTGTATAGCCAGCTCTCTTGTCGGTGTTAATATTAACGCTCCGATAGTTCTGCCGTTTGATTTCTTTTCTTCTTTAGGTTGTAGTAACTGTAAAATGGGAAGTGCAAATGCCGCTGTTTTTCCTGTGCCTGTTTGTGCACAGCCCAGCAAATCTCTTCCTTTTAAAATAACAGGAATCGACTGCTCCTGAATGGGCGTAGGATGCAAATATCCTTCAGCTTTCAGTGCTTTTAACAAAAAAGCACTAAGATTTAATTTTTCGAATGACAAATTATAATGTATTAAATTAGAAAATGTTAACTGCCCGGATGATATGATTACAAGGGAAGTTAATAATATGTCTCTCCTATTACGGGAGTCTTACAATAGGATAGGAGATTATCTCAACTAAACAAGTGTATTTGAACAAATGTAAGGTTTTTTTTGAATATTATGAATATTGTTTGTCAATGTCGGTGCGGGTTTGGGGTAACGCTTGAATTTAACGTTGACATTATGTATTTTTGGTTAATAACTTAGTGAAATGGAAGTTACAGTAATCAGGGACAGACTATTTGATTATATTCGTTATGCCGACGAAAAAAAGGTGAAAGCAATATATACAATGGTGGAGGAAGAAATAAATGAGCGTATCGACTTATGGGGAGATAAAAATCTCCTAAAGGAGATTGACATGCGTCTTGATGAGTATGAATCAGGAACTATTAAAACTTCAACCTGGGAAGAGGTAAAACAGAAAGCTAAACTGGCAAAGGAAGATTAATGAATTATACTATTCGGTTCCATCCTGCGGCTGAAAACGAATACATAAAAGCTTATCAATGGTACGAAGAGCACTTAGAAGGTCTGGGAGATCGTTTTAGTCAGGCTATTGAAATGAAGATTAAACTCATTTCCAAAAATCCAGAGCACTATCAAATTAAAAAACGCAATTGCAGAGAAAGTAAAGTAGACGTTTTTCCATACGTTATTGTATATAAAATTTATCAGAAAACGAACGATATTCTAATTGTAGCGATATTTTATACAAGCAGGAAGCCTGGAAGAAGATATCGCAAATAGGGTTTGACGTACTAAATATATCCAGAGACACAGTTTTATTGCTGTTCTTGCAACGCGTCGTAAATCTTTTAAACCTTTAATTCTTTGTTGTATTTGCTGCGGTATTCAACAGGCGACAATCCGGTGATCTTTTTGAATATTGTCCTGAACGCCTTGGGGTCGGTATATCCTGTTTTATACATCACCTCGTTCACATTTTTACGCATCGATTCAAGGTTGATTTTAGCGGCTTCAACCCTTACTCTCTGTAAATATTCTATGACGGTATTGGAGGTAGCATGCTTAAACCTCCGTTCCAGATGTCTGCGGCTCATGGCGAGCATCGAGGCTAAGTCATCCACAGTGATCCTGCCGGGATAGTTCTTTTCTATAAAGGCCTGCGCCTTTTTTATAACATCGTCTTCATGATCCTTTTGTCCCTTAAAAATGATAAAAGGCGACTGACTATTACGATCAATGTCTATTTCGAATATCTTGGACGAGAGAAGCGCCATTTCTCTTCCTGCGAACTTTTCGACGAGGTACAAAATAAGATTCAGTGAAGAATAAGCGCCGCCGCTTGTGTAGATTCCTCCTTCATCTGTAATGATCTTATAAGGCTGAAGGTTAACGTCAGGAAACATCGCTCTGAATTCGGCAGCCATTAACCAATGCGTGGTGCAGCTCTTTCCTCTCAATAAACCTGTGGAGGCAAGAATAAAAGCTCCTATACAAAGAGAAACAATTTCGGCTCCATTTTTATACTGTTTAATGATCCAGGGTATAAACGCTTCGTTTGCAGCGATAACTTTCTTTAAGTCGCCATGCACCGCTGGGATTACTACCAGATCTGTTTTTTCCACATCCTTGAACAACAACCCCGGCTTGATAGAAAACAGTCCGTTTGTAAGGGTGGTTTCCATACTCAGTCCCACCAGCTGCACTTTGAACAGTGGTTGTTTGCCTGCCTGTTCAAGGGCTTCGTTTACCTTTGAGAACATTTTGAATGTCGCTTCTATGTTGCTCAGGCTGGTCTCGCCCTCGGGAATGAGTAAAGAGATGTGTTTCATGTTATCAAAGCTAGATGGAAATGATGTCGCAATCAACACCCTGTTTTGTCCTTTTTACACCTCACCAGGCAGGGTTTCATTCTTCTGCAGCTCTAAATTTCTTCAATATTTTTTATGTTTACAAAAAAAACAACTTAGATATGAGAATCCAAAAATTGAATCTGCTGCCCGTTGTTGTCGCGGCGCTCGCAATGACACTGTTTTCATGTAAAACAAAAAAGGTGGCGACAAAGCCAAACCCGCCGGCAGAGGCAGTACAACAGGAAACGCCGGTTGAGACAGCGCCTGTAGAAGAGAAAAAGGAAGAACCGGCTCCGGCGCCAGAAAAACCGAATTTCAATTTCAAAAACATTCAGTTTGAATTTAATTCAGTTGTATTGAAGACAGAGGCTTATCAAATCCTGGAACAGGCAGCCCGGGAGATGAAAAAGGATCCGTCGGCCAGATTCATTCTGAATGGCCATTCCTCTGAAGAAGGCACTGCGCAGCATAACATGTCGCTGTCGGTTGACCGGGCTAATGCGGTAAAATCGTATTTAGTAAATTCAGGGATCGATGCAGCCAACTTAGCCATCAAAGGTTTTGGTGAAACTAAACCTATAGCTACCAATTCAAACGAACAGGGGAGAGCGTTGAATCGTCGTGTAGAAATAAAAGTAACACAGTAAGCGATAGATCATCACTACAAACGCCGGTACCTTTGTGCCGGTGTTTGTATTTATATTTACTTTATGAAACATATATCTATTCTAGTCCCCAGGGGAAATGTCGCTCTTTCCTGTATTGAAGGTTCATTTACTTTTTTCAATAAAGTGAACGACTTTTTAAGCGGGATGAAGAAACCAGCTTTGTTCGATGTTCAGCTGGTAGGGCTGAGTACGGAAGCGGAGGTATACCATAAACTGTTCAAAGTAACTCCCGATGTTGTTTTCAATGAAGTTAGGAAAACCGACCTGATCATTATACCTGCTGTAAACGGGGATATGAACAAGGTTATTGAGATGAACAAAGAGTTTCTGCCCTGGATGGTCAGACAGTATCATACAGGCGCTGAACTGGCGAGCCTTTGTGTTGGCGCTTTTTTACTGACCTCAACAGGCTTGCTTAACGGGAAAAAATGTGCGACTCATTGGGTAGCCGCAAACGAGTTTAGAAAGATGTTCCCGGAAGTTATTTTGGTGTCGGACAAGATCATTACAGATGAGCGGGGCATTTATTCGAGCGGAGGAGCCAATTCATTCCTCAACCTTATTCTGTACCTTATTGAGAAACATGCAGGTCGCGATATTTCCATATTATGCGCAAAGATGTTCGAGGTTGAGATTGAACGCGACAGCCAGTCGTCTTTTATAATCTTTGAAGGTCAGAAAGAACACGGTGATGAAGCTGTAAAAAAAGCACAGGAGTATATTGAGGGAAATTTCCATTCAAAGATTTCGGTAGATCAGCTGGCTGACATGTTCTCTGTAAGCCGCAGAAATCTCGAAAGAAGATTTAAAAAGGCAACATCGAACACTACAGCGGAGTATATGCAGCGCGTGAAGATTGAGGCCGCTAAATTACGCCTCGAATCGTCGCGGGATAATGTAAATGAAGTGATGTATAAAGTAGGATATACCGACACGAAGGCCTTCAGGAACACATTTAAGAGGATTACCGGTTTATCGCCGTTGGAGTATCGTAACAAATATAACCGCGGGGTTTCGGTATCTTAGCAAGGTTAAAACTATATAATTTGTAATCAAGGAAGAGTTGATTTATACTTATAACTGATTACGTATAACTTACAACTTACAACGTATAACTTAAAACGTGTATGGATCCTAATACGCCGCAGATCAGGACGGTTAACGTTACCCGCTATGTTACTCCATTAAGGGAGGGTGGTTCTTTGCCGGCAATAGCCGAAGCAGACGACGGGTTTCTGTATGTCCTGAAGTTCAGGGGGGCAGGGCAGGGTGTCAAGGCCCTTATTGCCGAACTGATTGGAGGGGAAATTGCCCGTTTAGCTGGTTTGAAGGTACCCGAAATAGTATTCGCTAACCTTGATGAGGCATTTGGCCGTACAGAACCCGATGAGGAGATTCAGGACTTGCTTAAGTTTAGTACCGGACTTAACCTGGCGCTCCACTACCTATCCGGGGCGATCACCTTTGATCCCGTTGTAAACAAGCCAGATGCCTTACTTGCCTCGAAAATTGTGTGGCTGGATTGTCTTTTAACCAACGTTGATCGTACAGCACGTAATACCAATATGCTGATGTGGCATAAGGAGCTATGGCTGATCGACCATGGAGCTTCTCTTTATTTTCATCATTCATGGGATAACTGGAAGGAGCAGGCAGTACGGCCGTTTGCTCAGATAAAGGATCATGTGTTATTACCGCTGGCGTCTGAACTTGATACGGCTGATGCTGAATTTCGTTCATTGCTTAGCGACGACCTGGTTCACACTATTGTGTCTTTAATTCCCGACGAGTGGCTGCTTGCAAATCATTCGGATGAACCTGCCGATGAAATAAGGGCAGTGTATGCCCGGTTTTTATGTGCCCGTATCGCCTCCTCCGGCATTTTTTTAAAAGAAGCTCAAGATGCAAGAAAGTTACTTATTTGAGTATGCTGTGATCCGGGTGGTACCCCGTATTGAACGCGAAGAATTTCTAAACGCCGGCGTTATCCTGTATTGTGCTAAAAAGAAGTTCTTAGAATGCATCTGTATGCTGGATGAAGAACGCCTTCTTGCTTTCCGGGGAGATACAGATATTGAAGAGGTCAAAGAGCATCTGCAGTCCCTCGGTTACATCTGCCAGGGAACCGCCGAAGGGGGACCTATCGCTAAACTCGATATGGCCTCACGCTTTCGCTGGCTCACTGCGACGCGCAGTACTGTTGTGCAGGCTTCAAAAGTACATCCCGGACTGTGTAAAGACCCCGCAGAAACCCTAGGACGGCTGTTCAATCAACTGGTGCTTTAGTGGTCAGCTATTTGCTATTGGCAGTTGGCTTTCAGCTTTTGGCTTTCAGCTTTTGGGGCTTTTGGCTTTCAGCTTTTGGATATTGGCAGTTGGCTTTCTGCAATCAGCTTTCAGCCTTCCGCTTAGTTGCTTTCATTTAGCGATATTGTTTATTTCTCACAACTCGCTACTCACAACTCGCAACTCACAACTCACATCTCACAACTCACAACTCGCAACTCACATCTCATCTCTCACATCTCAAACAAATCACGGTTTTATTACTTAATAGGAAATAACAAGTTGTTATAATTTAAATGAAAAAATTATGATTGATCCTGAAAACCTGCCATTTGATGACAAGGAAGGTGAAGATGCAGTAAATAACCTCAGGCAAAATGAAAATTCGGCCGAGGGAAGCGCGGATATGCCTGAGACTAATCCTTCCGACCTTGAGCGGCTTGACCAGGCCACGAAAGCCTCGGAGGCAGCTTTTACGTTAGAGCCTGAAAAGGGAATTCCTCCAGCTCCTGAGAACTACAATTCAGGTGATGAACAGGACGGACATAACGTTAAACACTAAATTCACTCCGGGCAAAGGTTTGAGCTTGTCAAGCCTTTGATTTTTAATTGAATTTCTTTGATGCTCAAACAATTAAATCCAAAAATTCTTTCATAGTAGATGTTGAGGATGCAGCGCTGGCCGACAATTGCAATCAAGGCAATTGCCATACTTACAGGATTGATCTTTTTGGTATATGTTTCAATCGCTGTTTATATTAATTTTAATAAAAAAGAACTTCTTACTGCAATCAATAAAGAGTTAAACAGCAGCCTGAATGGTTCGTTAGTGATAGGCAGTATGGAACCCTCTTTTCTGAAGGGCTTTCCTGGTATTTCCGTAAGTTTAAGAGACGTTTCATTACGCGACAGCCTCTGGAAGACACACCAGCATACTTTGCTTCAGGCAAAAGATCTGGATGTTTCTATCAATGCTATTGCGCTCATAACCGGCACAATCCGGATAAATAGAGTCGGTATCAATAACGCACGAATTTACCTGTTCACAGACAGCGCCGGGTATAGTAACACTTCTGTGTTCAAAAAGAACAATAAAGTGAAGAACAAGGAAACAGAAGGCGGCTCAACTGCAGAAATCCGGCGACTTAGCTTAAATAATGTTGCATTCATTCTCGATAACCGGCAGGGACACAAACTTTTCAGGCTGGCGATTAAAAGCGTGAAGGGGAAAATCGACCATACAGGTGACGGATGGAAGGCCGGCGTTAATCTGAATATCCTGATAAACGATCTGGCTTTTAATACAAGGAAAGGGAGTTTTCTGAAAGATAAATTAATGAATGGTTCATTTTCCTTAAGATATAACAATGAAACAGATGTTATAGATCTTGAAAAGAAGGAAGTTTCAATAGGAGAGGGCGACTTTCAGATCGGCGGGAAATTCGATATGTCAAAGAAACCGGTGGAATTTGTTATTACGCTTGACTCTGACGAGCTGGAGTGGAAAGACGCATCTTCTTTGCTGACGAAGAAAATCGCGGGAAAACTTAACAAATTCGATCTTACAGCTCCTATTGCTGTAAAAGCGGTCATTGCAGGAAATATGGTGCCAGGGTCGCAGCCATCAATAGACGTAAGCTGTAAAGTGAAGAACAATGTACTTACCTCTCCGGGAGGAATAGTCGATAAATGTAGCTTTACAGGAGTCTTTACAAACCACGCTCAAAAAGGAAAGGGAAACAACGATCCTAACTCCCTTATTAAGCTCTATCATTTCACAGGTGATTATGAGAAGATTTCCTTTACTATGGATTCGGTTCACATCAATGACCTCACTAATCCGGTTGCCACAGGTACATTCAGGTCGAAATTTCCTATCGTAAGGTTAAATCAGGTATTTGGCGAGGACCTTCTGAAGTTTAACGGCGGTGTCGCGGATGTTAACCTGGTTTATAAAGCGGATATGGTGGACCTTGAGCTAAGAAAACCCATTTTTAAAGGTACGATCAATATAGAGAATGCTGACATCGACTATCAACCCAGAAAACTGAATTTTAAAAACAGTTCTATTGGTCTGCGCTTCACAGAGAATGATCTCCTGATTAAAAATATACAGGTACAAAGCGGGTCGAGTATAGTAAAGATGGAGGGAAGCGTCAAAAATTTTATGAATCTTTATTATACCGCTCCGGAAAGGATCTTATTTAACTGGGAAATCAATAGTCCCCGGATCAATCTGGGTGAGTTTCTGGGATTTCTTGCGCTTCGTAAAAGGGTGAAGACTGTAAAGAAAAGGAACTCCGGCTTTATGGATCAGCTCAATGTAGTACTGGAAAAAAGCAATGTGGACATGCGAATGAGGATAGATAAAGTAATTTACGACAAATTTACAGCTACCGATGCAAACGCCAATCTTACACTTTCTGAATCAGGCATTAAAATGAAGGATATCAGTGTGCGGCATGCGGGTGGAACGTTAAGGCTGAATGGATCTGTTCTGCAAAAAGGTTCTTTGAATCATTTTAAAATAAATACAAAAATAGCTAACGTCAATATCAGGGACTTCTTTTATTCGTTTAACAATTTCGGTTTGCAGACCTTTACCCACAAAAATCTTAAAGGCTTTCTGTTTTCCAGGAACACTATTTCGGGGAGTGTGACTGATATGGGAAAGATTGTTCCCCGCTCCCTAAATGGAACCGTCATATTTGACATTCGAAAAGGGGCACTGATTGGATTCGAACCAATAATGGGGGTTGGTAAATTTGCGTTCCCGTTCAGGGATCTGGAAAATATAACGTTTTCAAATCTTAATGGTAAGTTTGATATCCGCGGCGAGAAGGTTACAATTAACCCGATGATGGTTAATTCAAGTGTGTTAAACATGAACGTCGCCGGGGTTTACTCCCTTGGCAAAGGGACAAATATCGCACTCGATGTGCCACTCAGAAATCCCAAAAAAGACGCAGATATTACAGATAAGAAGGAAATACAGGAGAGAAGAATGAAGGGAATTGTTTTACATATACTGGCTACCGACGGAGATGATGGAAAGATTAAGTTCAAATGGAATAAAAACCATAAATAAAATGAGTTGTATAGACCAGATGCTATCTGTTTTTTAGCTTTTTACTGCATTAATTCTATTTTTGTCTTTTATAATTCCTTGTCTTTTGAGCTCAAAAATACTCGGTCATATTTCTGAAAATTATCATCTCGCATTTGGGAGTGTAGTGCTCGCTTTGATCTTCATTATCAGTTTGAATCAGAGCTACCTGCTTTTTCATACAATTGTTGAACTGCTGTCTATTATTGTCGCTTTTGCTGTGTTTATCGTTACCTGGAACTCCAGGAGGATCCTCGACAATAACTATCTCTTCCTTGTAGGGATCTCCTATTTCTTCATTGGAACACTCGACTTGCTGCATACAATTACGTTTAATGGAATGCAGGTGATTAAAGGCGATGGTTTTTACGCCAACCAGTTTTGGGTAGCTACGCGCTTTCTTGAATCGGTAACCCTCCTTTTAGGGTTCTGGTTTCTGTCGTGGAGAAAAAAGCTTAACGCCGACCTTATCTTCCTGTTGTATTTTGCCATTACTGCAGTCATTATCCTAAGTATTTTATACTGGAAGGTGTTCCCGGTTTGTTTTGTAGCCGGTCAGGGACAAACTGATTTTAAGATTTATTCAGAGTATGCTATTATTTTTTTGCTGACAGTGTCCATCGGAATGCTGATCAAACGACGGAAGCATTTTTCCGACTCGGTTTATAAGTTCCTGTTTCTGTCTATTACTTTTACTATTATAAGTGAATTCTGTTTTACCCTTTATATATCGAATTACAGTTTGAGCAATGAGATGGGGCATTACGCAAAGCTTATTTCATTTTATCTTATTTACCGTGCGAACGTACAAACCGGATTCATGCAGCCAACAGACATTATCTTTAAGAATTTAAAAGATAGCGAAGAACAGTACCGTACGCTGACAGAGAATATACCCGAGGTAATTATGCGCTTTGACAGCAAGTTGAATTGTATCTATTCAAACGGTTCTGCTAAAAGGTTCTTTCCCGTAACACATACAAGAACAGGGCGGATTCGATATACCGACCTGGGTCTGCCGCCATCTGTTGAACAATTGCTCAGCGACGCGCTGGAAAATACCGACCGAACAGGAGAGTTACACGAGGTCGATTTCAACTTAAAAGCCAACGGTGAAGAATATTTTTTTTCGATGGAGGTAGTTCCGGAGTATTCCAATGAAACGGGCTTGAAAACATATCTGATGATATGCTTTGACATTACTACATTAAAGCATGCCGAGAAAGAATTGAGAGAGTTGAATGCTACCAAGGATAAGTTTTTTTCAATCATAGCACACGACCTTAAAAACCCATTCACTTCTTTGCTCGGTTTCAGCCAGTTGCTTTCAAAGAATGCATCAAAGTTGAGCAGTGACAGAATCCAGCAACTTGCAGAGAGAATGAATGAGTCGGCCCGGCAAACGTATAATCTTTTAGAAAATCTCCTAAGCTGGGCCCGAATTCAGACCGGCAATTTAAGTCCTGTTAAGCAGGTTATTGATGTGCCCGACCTCTTAACAGAAGCTATCCGTGTTTGCAGTCCGGGTGCCATGTCAAAGGGTATTGAAATAAACGCCGAATATGCCGGCAACGAAAGAATTATAGCCGACCGGCAGATGATTAATGCCGTACTTAGAAATATTATTATTAATGCCATTAAGTTTAGTTATCCTGGAGGTGAAATAATTCTTAATGCTGATTATAAGGATAATATGTACCAGTTTTCGGTTGCTGATGCAGGCGTGGGTATTGAAGAAGAACACGCAGGTAAAGTACTGACCATGGATAATAGCATATCAAGGACCGGTACTGCAAACGAAACCGGAACGGGACTGGGATTGATCCTTTGCAAGGAGTTTATAGAAATAAACGGTGGGCGTATTTGGTTCGAGAGCTCAGCGGGACAGGGTACAACTTTCTATTTTACGCTTCCGGTGGCTAACGAGTAGCTGAAGTGAGGGTCACTGTGCTGGCGTTTACATCAAGCAGATGGTGTACACCGCATCTGAGTGCGAAATTGTTTTTTTGATGTCCTACGGGGAAGTCAAAGCACACTGGATAGTTATATTCTTTTACCTTCTCAAGAACAATGTCGTATATCGTTTTTCCAAACTCTTCTCCCGGGTCGTCTGGCTTTATCTTAAAGCCTCCTATCAGCAGCCCTTTAAGGCCTGAAAGTTTTCCGTTGCGCTTCAGGTTCCAGAACATCCTGTCAATACTGTACAGGTATTCGCCGGTATCTTCTACAAATAAGATCTTGTTCCTGGTGTTTAAATCAGAGACGCTGCCTGCCAGATTTTCGATTGTCCTGAGGTTACCGCCCACTAATATGCCTTCCGCCTTTCCTGCTCTGTTAAACACTGTCGTCGGCGCAGTATAGGCCATCTGTTCCCCGGTAAGCGCCTGTTTAATCGACAAGATTGTTTCAATCTGTATAGGCTCGGCCTTCGTCCAGTCGGTGGGAAAGCTGTTACACATCTTGGAATGTATGGAAGCTATGTTATACCGCTGGTTTAAATGACAATGAAGTACCGTTATGTCGCTGAATCCGATAATCCATTTGGGATGATTGTAAAGACTGCTAAAATCCAGTTGGTCTACTATACACAGAGATCCATAGCCGCCCCTCGCGCACATGATAGCGCTGATTTCCTTGTCATCTATCATTTGCTGAAAGTCGAGCCTTCTTTCTTCGTCGGTTCCACCCATGCTAAAGTTTCGTAAGCCAATGGTCTTTCCTGGCTTTACCCGGAAGCCCCAGCTTTCCATGAGCTGTATTGCCGGCTGAATGTCTTCCGTCGAAATGTAACCGGCCGGACAGGTGATGCCGATGGTGTCACCCTCCTTAAGGTAGGGTGGCGTTTTGATTTTACGATGCTTTGGCGGAGCAGGCGCAGAGCCCCAGCTCTTAACCGACGATAAAACCAGTCCGGCAGGGAGTAGTGCCGACAAGAAGTGCTTACGGTTCATTGTGAACTTCCTCCGTCTTTACGTCTTTTCCGCTTCTCGTTAAAAACAGTAATAAAATGACTCCGCCAGTTACGCACATATCAGCCACATTAAAAATCCCGGTCCTCAAACTGCCAATGCCCACATTTAGAAAGTCGGTAACTCGGCTTTCAAACATAATGCGGTCGATAATATTACCCAAGCCTCCTGAAAAGATCAAAGAGAAAGCAAGCAGCTCTGCTATACCTAAGTCCTTTATCTTTAACAGCATGTATATGAACAGGCCGGTTAGCATAGCCAGGGGGATGACACTTAAAAGTATAAAGTTAAACGGCTGAGGGATGTCGGCACCCATGCCAAAAAATGCGCCGGTATTTTCGATGTAATGGAACCTGAATGTATCATGAAAATAGGAGGCAGGCGCCTGATACATTAAATGCTCTTTAGCAAGGTCTTTTGTAATCCGGTCGCAGCCAATAAAAATCAAAGAAGCTACACAAAATATAATAATCTTCAGTTCGCGTTTCATGAACATCCTTAAAATATAAAAACCGTTAATATAGACATATTCTCAAAAATAATAGGGGAACGCAGTTATTGATTTGTTTTTATTCTGCCCTCTACCGCATGAGGTAGCTGTTGGCTGAACTATCTTTTAACCTAGTCGGGGAATGAAGTGAGACTAAAGACCGGTCTCTTCCAGTTGCCAGTGATTGTCTTTCAATAAGAAATAGGCCTTGTGACTTATTTTCTTCTTGAAGTTCACAGGAATCAGCACCGAAAAAGGACTTATGTTTTTATAAACGGTTTGATACCGGGCAACCGCATTTTTGCCTTCGTTGAGCAATTCAATATCGCTTACTTCTGAAAGTTCCTCCTGTGCTATTTTTATCCTTCGGACACCGCGGGAACTATCCTGCGAAGTAATAGGTATGAGATAAGGATCGGCTTTTTCCGTGAAGGTGATCAGGGTGCTGCCTATGTCGCCAAGTGAGTGTGGTTCTTCAATAGCTATTAACCCGGCCCTTACTGGTTCTGAATTTATAAGTTTACTTACTTGATTGGGGTCGGCGGTGTTGATAGTATAAGCTATTAATTTGGGGTATTGCTGGCTTTGCGCGATCAGCTGAAATGCCTTTTGCTTATCTAATTTCTCTTCTGAACATGCTGTGATCAGGAGAACAGAAAATGCGAGAAAGATCAGTTTTTTCATAGCTGTGCATCAATCATACAAACATAGTCAACGGCGGTTATATTGTCAAATGGAAAGGGTGTTGTTATCCCCTGATCTTACCCTGAGTATCAATATTGCCCTACTTCTGCTAATGAATCCCTACTGTGAGTCTACCTTTTGGGCAAAAAGGTAGACTCACTATACGCTGAGCCACCCTGGTGTGAAGAAATACAGATAGCCAGGGGATACGCGGTAGCAGACCACTCCCGGAGTGGAGAGGCTCCTGCCTATGGCCTTGCCTGGACTGTCAGAACAGCTCAAATCAAAGGAAATCAGCCGTTTAGTTTAAACTGATTATAAATTACAAATACCTGTTTCATCTTTTTGCAGTTCTTATCAACTTTACTGATACATCAGCTAAAGCCGCCGACCTCCGCATCGTGTTACCGTCCTAACCCTGCCCTGTGCCAGCTGCTGATGGCTGAAGCAATTTAAAAAGGAGGAAAATATATGGCAGTAATCGATAGTAAAGGAGGCATCCACGGCACAGCAGGCTCCGTGGTATACCGCAGCTACCGGGGGATGAACATCGTTCAGGGCCGTCCCCGGCGTTTCAAGCAAACCCAGGCCAGCCAGGAGGCTGCCGGAGAGTTCGGACTGATCAGTCAGGCATCCAAAATTCTCAGGGAAGCCTTCCGGCCCTTTTATCATCACTTTTACGATGGAGGGATGGTCAACCGCATGACGGCAGCGGTCTCGCGCAGCATCCGGGGCAGTCGCAGCCGGGAGCGTGGTGACCGCGACCTGCACGACGGGGAGCTCTCCTTCCTGGAGGGACTGGAGTTCAATGAAGACAGCAAGTTCTCGCAGGCCCTGCAGATCAAACCGCAGGTAAAGCGCAATGAGAAGGGACAAGTAAGCATCAGCCTGCCGGAGATCGATCCCCGCAGGGACTTTGTCACCCCCTTTAAGGGACATTACCGGGTTACCGGTTACCGGCTCAGCTTTGTACTGGCAGGTTTTAACTTCAGGGAAGAGTTCTATGAGTATATCGGGGAGAAGAAGATCAGCATGGGCCCCGGCACCCCGACTAAAGCTCAGGAGCTGGTATTCGAACAGGAAGTGCCCAAAGGCTGTTTGCTGCTGGTGCTGGGCATGCTGGAATGTACCGATACCAATGTGTACAAAAACGAACAGGAGCCACTCAACAGTAAGGATTTTAACCCGGTAAGCCTGATCGGGGCCTTCCATTCGGAAGATGAAGCCCAGGAAGGATATGGGGAGAGCAGGATCATCCAGCATTACGAAGAGGCAGAAGCAACCGGTATCCCTACCCGTACCCAGATGATGACAGGTTACCGGGGGAACGACGTTCTTGCCAGCAGACGTGCCTGGAGAGCGACGCAGATTAGCAAGGGGGAGCCGGTCATGCGGGAAAAGAGTCCGGGCCAGTCGGATCAGGAGCGACGGCGTCTGCAGCAGGAGATGGAGCAAAGGGTAAGGGAGAAACTGGAACAGATGAGGCAGCAGGCGGCCATAGCTAAAGAAACGGCCATTGATACCAGCAAACTCATGGGGAAAAGGGTGAAGTTTTAGGCAAGGGTGATAACCGCCCATAATGCGGTCGCCGATATAAGTAACCATAACAACAGACCTTCCAGAAGCGGTTTTACGCCTACTGATTTGATTGTACTGAAGGAGAGTCCTGTTCCGATCAGAAACAAAGTAAGGGTTAGTCCGGCTTTGGCGATACCGACGAGATATGGTGTTGCGGGCCTTATAAAAGGTACATAGGTATTGACAAGCATGGCAGCGATGAATAGTCCGATGAAGTAAGGGATCTTTATTTTAGCATCCCGGTCTTTAAACAGGTAAGCAGTTGCAAATGCTACAGGAATGATCCACAATGCGCGGGTAAGTTTCACAGTGGTGGCTACTTCTAAGGCAGCAGTGCCGTATTTACATGCTGCACCAACCACTGAGCTGGTGTCGTGAATAGCAATAGCACACCATAATCCGAATTGGTTCTGCGTGAGATGGAAGAAATGTCCGATTGCGGGAAAGGCAAAAAGGGCAATTGAGTTTAAGATAAAGATGGTACCCAGGGCTATAGATATTTGTTTTTCACCGGCTTTTACAACTGGTGAAAGTGCTGCGATGGCGCTGCCGCCACAGATTGCTGTACCGGCAGATATCAGAAAAGACGTCTTCTTTTCGATTTTCATCAACCTTCCAAGTAGCGCTCCGGATGCAAGTACCGAGACGATTGAAACAACAGTGAACATCAGGCCTTCCTCACCGGCCCTCATTGCGCTGAATATATTCATGCCAAAACCTAACCCCACAACCGAGATCTTTAACAGAAGGTTGGTAACCTGGTGATTGAGATGAAGGAAAGGGTGTTCAATGGTTTGTGCAAGGATTAAGCCAAGTAATAGCGCCAACGGAGGAGACATGAAAGGCATCAGGCAGATTGCGGCTGCAAAAATAAAAATAGCTTTTCTAACGGTCGGACTTAGTTTAAAAGGTGTGAAATTATATGATCCCATTATGATTATGCTGTGTTACGGCACAAATATGGGCTTCAACAGAGGCTGGGCAAAATTGCGATTCTTAATCTCCTATTACTTGAGGTTATGGGCGTGCCGGGCGTAGCGGATAAACATTTCGGATAATCCATCGGCTTTTCCCTGTAAATGAATGAGGTAGAAGAAGCGGCTAATGTCGGTTCCTGCAACATCTATAATCCTGATATCTCCTGTATTAAGCTCTTTTGATACAGCATATACCGACATGAAGGCGATACAATCAGAGTTGAGCAAATACGATTTTATAGCTTCGGTGGTTCCGAGCTGCATTTGGATGTCAAGGTCGTCGAGCTTTATGCCAATAGTTTGTAGTGCATGTTCGATAACTTCAAGTGTTCCAGAGCCCCTTTCCCGTATGATAAAAGGATAGTCTTTTAGCTGATTGATGCTTATTTCCCCCTGTCGGGTGAGGGCGTGATCTTTGCGGCAAACCAGAACGATTTCGTCTTTGATGAATTCGGAATAGCTGATCTGCTGGTTTTTTGTTTCGCCTTCTATTAATCCGAGATCGATCTTCTTATGGATAAGAGCGTTCTCTATTGTTTCGGTATTGCCATTAGTGAGTGTTATTTTTATATCGGGAAATTTCTGATGGAAACCTGCAAGAAGTGGGGGAATAACATATTGCGAAATGGTTGTACTTGCTCCTATGCGCAATATGCCGGTCTGGCGGTTGACAAGGGCATTCATTTCAAATTCGATTTTCCTGTATACGTCAAACAGCTCTTCGCAGTGATTAAAGAGCACTTCTCCGGCTTTGGTTACTTTAATCCTGTTACCGTTACGCTCAAAAAGGCGCACTTTGTATTGCTCTTCCAGCTCTCTGATATGTTTGGTTACGGCGGGCTGGGTAATAAACAGCTCGTGTGCAGCTTTGGTAAAGCTTAATCTCCGGGCGACGGTATGAAAAACTTCGAGACGAAAATCGGCCATTTGCATAGGTACAAATTTTTCCGCAACAGAGCAATTCAGCTTCTAGGATGGTATTGTATGATGACGTCGCGAAGATAGTCGCGGTCGAGGTGGGTATATATTTCGGTGGTAGTAATACTCTCGTGCCCCAGCATTTCCTGCACTGCCCTCAGATCGGCGCCTCCCTCGATCAGATGTGTCGCGAAAGAATGACGGAAGGTATGGGGACTGATCTTCTTATTTAAACCGATCTTTTTAGCGAGGTCTTTAATGATCATAAAAATCATTACCCTGCTTAAAGGACCGCCAAAGCGATTTAAGAAAACGAAATCTTCTTTGCAGGGCTTTAGTGGACTGTGGACGCGGATTTCCTCGAGATAGATTTTAAGATATTTTATTGCTTCCGAGCCGATAGGTACCAGCCGCTCTTTATCGCCTTTACCCGTTACTTTAATGAATTCTATATCAAGGAACAGGTTGGAGATCTTAAGGTTCGTTAATTCAGATACTCTTAATCCGCATCCATAAAGCACCTCGATAATGGTTTTATTGCGCATTCCGTCGGGTTTGGAAAGGTCAATGGCGGCGATCAGATTCTGAATATCGTAGATACTCAGTGTGTCGGGAAGCTTCCGTGTCATTCGCGGGCTTTCTATAAGGACAGCTGGATCATCCAATCTTAGCTCGTCAAATAGCAGGAATTTAAAGAAACCCTTAATTCCCGATAATACCCGTGCCTGGGTACTTGCAGGCATGCCAAGTTCGTTAATCCACTTCAGGAATTTTTTCAGGTCTTCGGTACTGATTTCTGCAGGAGTTTTGTTATTCACGGCCAGGGCATACTGCTGAAGCTTCTCAACATCCCTGATATAGGCCTCTACTGTATTGCCCGATAGAGCACGTTCCAGCCGGAGGAAAGATGAAAACCCTTTTATTGCAGAATCCCAGTTCATTAAAGTTGTAAGTAGTGAGTTATAAGTAGTAAATTTTATGTTTTAAGTAGTAGGTTGTAAGTAGTAAGTTGCGGGTTGTAAGTAGCAGGTTATAAGTAATAAGTCAAACATTATAAAATCGTAGAGATGCTTTATTTTCAAAAACATTATAAATCATTCTTCTTAACGTTACATTAAGCATAACTTTCGACGTACAACTTATAACCTTACAACTTAATACTTATAACTTACTACTTACAACCTGCAACTTACTACCTACAACTTATTACTTACAACTTATAACGTAAAACTTGATAAAATAATTAATTTTGAAGTGATGAAGATACAAATAATCAATGGTCCCAACCTTAATCTTTTAGGCACGCGGGAAAAATCTATTTACGGAGATAGCGGGTTTGAGCCTTTTCTGGAGAAGCTTCGTGCGGAATATGGCGATATTGTTATTGACTATTTTCAAAGTAATTCGGAAGGGGCCCTTATTGATAAGCTTCATGAAACCGGGTTTAGCTATGATGGTATTATTTTCAATGCCGGCGGATATACTCACACATCCATCGCCATTGCTGATGCTATTGCTGCTATCACGACTCCCGTTGTAGAGGTTCATATTTCGAATGTTCACGCCCGTGAGGAATATCGCCATGTTTCGCGGATGGCAAAGAACTGCAAGGGCGTAATTGCCGGTTTTGGCTTGCATAGCTACAAGCTGGCGTTGCAAAGTTTTCTTGATTAAAATAAAACCGTCAAAAAACGGTTTAAAGTAAAGCGGGTCATTTGATCCTGTTCTTATATTTTCTATTTTTATCGTGGCTTTAGGGGTGCTCCGTTTCGGGGCTGAGATAATACCCTTTGAACCTGATCCGGGTAGTTCCGGCGAAGGGAAAAGTGATTTTTCTGCATCTTTTATTCAAAAGAGCTCCTTAGCCGGTAACATCTTAAAAACAACTGGCATATGAAGGAGAAAATCTGGAAACAAATTTCTGAAGTTAGAACAAAGTCGCCTTTGGTGCATAATATCACCAATTACGTGGTGATGAACAATACCGCCAATGCACTGCTCGCCGCTGGCGCTTCGCCTGTAATGGCTCACGCACAGGCAGAGGTGCAGGATATGGTAAACATTGCGGGCGCTTTGATTGTGAACATTGGCACGCTCGATGAATACTGGGTTGAAAGCATGGAGCTCGCTGCAGGGAGGGCAAAGGAGCAGGCTAAGCCATGGGTACTTGACCCGGTTGGCGCCGGAGCAACCCCTTTCAGAAACCAGGTGCTGCAATCCTTGCTGAAGCTGCAGCCCTCCGTTATCAGGGGGAATGCCTCCGAAATTATGGCAATCACCAATGTACCTGGCGGCACGAAGGGCGTCGACAGCATTCATGAAAGCGTTGATGCTGTCTCTTCAGCGAAGCACCTCAATCAGCAGACAGGAAGCGTTGTGTGCGTGTCGGGAGCTGCCGATATTATTATTCATGAATCAAGGGTAGTGAAGCTGTCAAATGGGGATCCGCTTATGTCGAAGGTGACCGGCCTCGGCTGTACAGCCAGCGCCCTTATTGGTGCATTTGTAGCAGTAAATCCGGCCGATCCTTTTTTGGCGACAGTCTCCGCCATGGCCTTTTTAGGTGTAGCAGGCGAACTTGCCGCCCGGAAGTCGGCAGGTCCGGGCAGTTTGCAACTAAATTTACTTGATGTGCTGTATAGCTTACCGCAAGAGGAATTTATGAGCGTGATAAGGATCGAAGAAAAAAATGAAGAATAAGGAATTCCCTCACCGGCTGTATCTCGTTACCGATGAGGCAGCATGCCTCGGTCGCGATTTGCTGTGGGTGGTTGAAGAGGCAGTTAAAGGAGGGGTAGATTTGGTTCAGCTGAGGGAGAAGCATCTTGCGGACTACGCTTTTCTGTTAAAAGCACGGCGACTGAAGTCGATGCTTGATAAGTACGATATACCTCTTGTTATAAACGATAACTTAGGGGTAGCGAAGCAATGTCAAGCAAGGGGGATTCATGTGGGAAACACAGATGTACCACCTTTGGAAGTCAGGAAGCAGTGGCCTGAATGCGGGTTGTTAGGATATTCCATTGAGTATGAAAAGCAGTTGGCAAGCGAGAATTCCCTGGTTTCTGATTGCCTGGCATTGAGTCCGGTTTTTTCTACCGGTACGAAGACCGATACTGTTACGGAATGGAAGCTAGAGGGAGTCAGCCGCATCAGGGCCTTAACCACTAAGCCGCTTATAGCTATAGGAGGCATCACTATGGAGAATGCTGCCGAAGTAATCCGTGCCGGAGCAGACTGCATTGCTGTGGTTTCGGCGATTTGCTCGGCAAAAGATCCGGCGGGCGCGGCAGCGCAGTTAAGGAACGCGATAGAAAAGGCTTATTCTTCACGCTAAATAGGAACAAAGAGATGAAAAAATACAGATATATCAGCGTGCTTACCATTGCCGGCTCCGACAGCGGTGGCGGCGCGGGGATACAGGCCGATTTAAAGACGTTCTCGGCCCTTGGTTGTTTCGGTGCTTCTGCTATTACGGCAATAACAGTCCAGAATACGCTTGGGGTAACAGATATCCATAGTATACCTGCCGCCATTGCAGCGGGGCAGATCAGGGCGGTAATGGACGATATAAAACCTTCGGCGATAAAGATTGGCATGGTCCACAGTGCCGAACTTGTTGTTACTATTGCAGGTGTGTTAAGAGACTACCCGCATGTGCCGGTCATACTAGATCCTGTAATGGTGGCCACCAGCGGCGACCGGCTGATCCAAAGCGAAACCATCGAGGTGCTGAAGAAGGAGTTGTTTCCTCTTGCTACCCTTGTAACGCCTAATCTAGACGAAGCGGAAATTCTGTCGTCCATGAAGGTTAGAAGTGTGGATGAGATGAAACTCGCCGGAGCGAAGATTCTGGATACAGGCTGCCATGCGGTGCTAATCAAAGGAGGACATCTGCAAGGTGAAATATTATATGATGTCTATCTTGAAAATGACGGATACGAGCAAATTCTAAAAACCGACTTTATTGCTACTAGTAACACTCACGGTACGGGCTGTACGTTATCATCGGCCATTGCCTCTTTTACCGCGCGAGGGTACGATCTTTCGGAGGCAGTGCAAAAGGCCAGCCAGTACATTCACCAAGCAATAGCCGCAGGCCGCGATGTGAAGACAGGGGAGGGCCACGGACCCCTTAATCACTTTTTTGAACCACTAGCTCTAATTAAGCATGAACTGGACTGAATTGACATGGCAGAAATCGGAAGGTATTTATGACCGGATCGTTGAAATGCCTTTTATCAGAAGATTGATTGACGGGTCGTTACCATTAGAGAATTTTAAGTTCTACATTCAGCAGGACTCCAATTATCTCGGGTATTTCGGGCGTGCGCTGTCCCTTATTGCTGCAAGAACTGCCGATGATTACGTACTGGATTATATCCGTTTTGCGGAAGGCGCTATCGTTGTGGAGAACGCCCTGCATGCCGGTTATTTTAATGAGTTTGGCATTAATGGAAAAGCAGAGATATCTCCTGCATGCCATCATTACACAAGCTTTTTAATGAGCACAGCGGCGGTGGGAAGAGTGGAGACAGCGATGGCTGCTGTACTTCCCTGTTTCTTGATCTATAAAAAGGTGGGCGATTATATTTGTCAGAACCAGCAAAGGGGCGACAATCCGTATAGTACCTGGATCAATACGTATGCCGGCGAAGAGTTTGGTGCGTTGGTACAAAAGGCGTTGCGCATTTGTGATGAAGTTGCGCAGAGATGTACTCCAGCTCAGCAAAATGAGATGACGGAGGCCTTTCTCACGGCCTCGCGTCTGGAATGGCTTTTCTGGGATAGCGCCTGGCGGCTTGAAGAATGGCAGCCTGTCGTGTAAGCGTTACAGCGCCTTGCTGCTGCCATTTTCAATAGCGCGGCCAAGAGCCTGTACCTCTTCATTATTGAGATCGAAAGTGCCCGGTTGAAGAATGACCCATCCTTTTGTTTTAGTCTTCTGAACGATGAGGTTGGGAGCATTCCTGCTCGACACCGTCTCGTGTTTGGGATCTGTGTCTTCATCGAAGGCATCGGTGCTCTCAAGCTCAATAGTGAAAGTATGATCTTCAACCGGAGTAACAATTACATCTGTTCGGACATTCTTAACAGGAAAATGAGTTCTGAATGATGGCATATAGTATATCTTTTCATCAATAGACAATCGGGAGCCGGGATAGTTTGCTTCATGCCAAATAGTAGAGATGTTGTGAGCAATTGAAAGAATAGATTAAAAGTTGCCTTAAAGGGCGACTTTATGTATCTTTGTATAAGTTATGAGTGGAGACATAAAATATAGAACCATAACGATCTATAAGCAGTATTTTCCCGAGTTCTTTGCTAAACAGCGACAAAAGGTTAAAGATAAGATCATCTGGACGCTTAAACTAATTGAGGAAGTACAGTTTGTACCTGAAACGTATTTAAAACACCTGGAGGGGACGGCGGGGTTATTTGAAATAAGGGTACAAGCAGGGAGTGACATTTTAGAATATTTTGTTTTTTTGACGAGGGGCAATTAATTATACTCGCAAATGGGTTTCAAAAAACGACGCAAAAGACACCTAAGCAGGAAATAGAAAAGGCATTAAAAATAAAAGAGTTATACCATGAAGAAAAACAATAATCTGATTACGCTGGATGATTTTATAGATAAAGAGTACGGCCAGAAAGGAACACCGAAGAGAGATAAATTTGAACAAGGCTTTTCGGAATTCAGATTAGGGGTATTGATCTATGAAGCCCGGAAAGCCAAAGGGATGACGCAAACTCAATTGGCTGATAAATGCGGTACAACCAAAGCCTATATCTCTAAAGTTGAAAATGACGTAAAGGATGTAAGGGTGGCTACTTTAAGAAAGATCATTGAAGAAGGATTAGGTGGTCGTCTTGAACTTTCTATTAAGTTATAAATGCATATTTAGACGTTATTGCATGAGCAAAAGCTTGCAATCTCAACAAGTAACCTACAATTTTTGATCTTCAATATTCCCTGAACACAGTTCTTAATCTGTCGGGACCGACCCTCAGGTCGTCCTTTACGTTGCCTGTGATTTGCGGGGCCGGTATTCCTTCTCCCCAGTATTGCGGACCTGTGAAGATCCTTGCTTCGTCCCAGAGGTTGGCCTTGATGAAGAGATCGAGTGTTTTTGCACCGCCTTCGACGATGATGGATTGAATGTCCATAATGTAAAGCTGATAGGCGATCATCTGGGGGAGGTAACGGTCAAAATCTTCAAGTTCCAGATACTTTACCGCGTTGTGTGTTTCGGTCTTTACTGAATTGAAAATGATGGTTTGCTGACTCTGGTCGAACAGATGGAGGCCCGGAGGTAGTGCGAGATGGCGGTCTATGACAATCCTTTTCGGGTTGCGGCCACGCCATTCCCTCACGTTGAGCTGCGGATTGTCTATTAAGGCGGTGTTCTTTCCGACCAGTATGGCATCCTCTTCCGCACGCCAGCGGTGCGTAAGGATACGGGCGGCTGCGGAGCTTATCCATTGCTGCGAACCATTATTAGGAGCGAAAAAGTGATCGGCTGTTTCAGCCCATTTCAAAATGATGTAGGGCCGCTGTTTTTTTAACCTCGTAAAAAAGCGGCGGTTTAGAAAGTCGCATTCTTTCCGGAGGACGTTTTCTTCAACCGTTATACCGGCATTCCTTAGTTGCTGAATGCCTTTTCCGTTAACCTGATCGAAGGGATCAGGACTGCCTATCACCACTTTCGGGATCCCGTGCCTGATAATCAGGTGGGCACATGGTGGTGTCTTTCCATAATGCGAGCATGGTTCCAGCGTGACGTATATTACCGACTCTTTTAACCTGGCTTCTGCATCCGCAAAGGCAGCAAATACTGAATTGACAGCATTTACTTCTGCATGTGCTTTGCCGTACTCCTGGTGAAAGCCCTCACCAATGATCTTATCATGATGTACAATAACGGCACCTACCATGGGATTGGGACTAACTCTTCCCGCTCCCAGCCGTGCCAGCTCAACAGCACGATGCATGTATTTTTCTTCCGGTGTGATCAAAACAATTTCGGATATTTTAATTTTCTACTAAGAAACGCTTTAGCGATTCGATCTAAGAATATGCAAGTTTACATAAAAAGAGAAAAGCTGAACTGATAAAATGATATTCTCTACATTTCATCAGTAAAACTGCTTTTCAAAGGAAGATAAGACCGATCCACTTGTTTTATATGCAGCTTTATGTAAACTTGCATATCAAACAAGTCTTAGTTTGTAAAATAGAAGAACACAACAAAAGACCGTTTACTTTTCAGGAAACATGACATTTGGAGATATAGAAACAATATATGTAAATCAGCTACCATCCTTTTACGAGAAGGATGAGGCTAAAAGCATAGCAGCGCTTGCTGTAGAACATGTTTGCAATGTGAGCAAGAGCTATTATCTGCTTCATAAGAATGATTCTGTTACGTTAGTGCAGGAAACCTCTCTTATAAGAATTCTTGACGAACTTCGTTTGGGAAGGCCTCTTCAGTATGTGATGGAAGAAGCCGACTTTTTCGGACTGCGGTTTAAAGTAAACTCTTCTGTGCTTATACCCCGGCCCGAGACTGAGGAGCTTGTACACTGGGTGCTGACTTTTGTAAAAGAAAAAAACCGGATTAAAAGAGCTGAGGAAGCGCTCTCTGTTCTTGATATTGGTACCGGCAGCGGCTGTATCCCTGTTGCACTGAAGCGAAATCTTCCTGAAGCTGTAATATGTGGACTTGATATTTCCTCTGATGCTCTCGAAACGGCAACAGCGAATGCCGCTCTCAATGGAACGGAGGTTCGGTTTATCCAGGGAGATATTTTGGATAGTACATTTAGTCTTCAGCCTGTTAGATTTAACATCATTACAAGTAATCCCCCTTATGTTACCAGTTCCGAGAAAAAAGGAATGCATAAGAACGTTCTTGATTTTGAGCCTCATACCGCTTTGTTTGTGCCTGATGAAGACCCACTGATATTTTACCGGTATATCGCCGATTTCAGTCTCAGGCACCTTGATTCTGAAGGATCTATCTTTCTTGAAATCAACGAGCACTTTGGCGCTGAAACATGTGCTTTACTGGAAGCGAAAGGCTTTAAAACAGAATTGAAGAAAGACTTACGGGGGAAGGACAGGATGATAAAAGCGTGGCGATAAACTCAGAAGAGTTTTAACTGCTGATCAACAGGCGGTTTAGCTTTGCCAAAAACGGTACGGCCTCCATAGCGCCAGGATTCATTCCGTTCTTTTTCGATCAGCTGTTCGAAGTTGTTGTTTGGTTTAAAGTCTTTTTCGGCCTTTTGTGCAATCTCACCTAGTTTTCGAAGAGCCAGTTGTTTATCGGAATTGCCCATTTTTGCTTTGTGTACCGCTGTCTGCAATGTGCTTATCGTTTCATCGTAAACGTTGATTGGCACTGGAAATGGGTGGCCATCTTTGCCGCCGTGGGCAAAAGAAAAGCGTGCAGGATCTTTAAAGCGGGATGGAGTTCCGTAAATTACTTCGCTTACCAGAGCAAGGGACTGCAGTGTGCGGGGACCTACACCTTCGAGCAGCAGGAGCTCTTCGAAATCCGACGGCCTCTTGTCGCGCGCCAGCCAGAGGATGCTTCCAAGCCGTTTCAGATCTACATCTTTTGAGCGTACGTCGTGATGTGCAGGCATAACCAGTTTTTGCGCCTCGGCAAGCATCTGTTTTGGGTTCTCGACAGTTAAGGCCATTACTCCATCTCTTGCGGTGGAAGCCTCCCTGGCCACCATGTTTAAAATACTTCCCTGATTTGTTCCGCAAATACCTGTGTGAGGTTCGTCCACGAAAGAGGCGAGGGACGAAGAATGCCAGTGATAACGTCTTGCTGTTGATCCTCCGGTCTGCATTCCCTGCTGAACAACCGTCCACTGGCCTTCATCGCTTACTATAAAGCTATGCATATATAACTGAAAGCCATCCTGAATGGCGGTGTTATCTACTTTTGCACTTAACTTACTGCAACGCACCAGGTAGCTGCCGTCAATGCCTGTACGTTCGCCCACTGAAAGAAGTTCGCGGGGCGCTTCACGCGAATATTTTCCTTTCCCGCCGCAGATATAGATCCCCAGTTCTCGGGAGTGAGGATTTACGGCACGTTTTAATGCTCCCATGACAGAGGTAGTAATACCCGAAGAATGCCAGTCCATGCCCATTACAGCTCCAAGACTCTGAAACCAGAAAGGATCACTGAGCCGTCGTAACACTTCCTGCTTTCCGTATTCGATGATAATAGCCTCTGTAATAGCCAGGCCCAACTTTGCCATTCGTTCTGCCAGCCATTGAGGAACGTAGCCGTAATGTAAAGGCAGATCTGCACTTCCCGATCGTTTCATTGCTAACAAAGTTAGTAAAAAATAAAGTGAGTGTACTTTTTTCTTTGACCGCAAAGAAAAAAGATACCAAAAAAGAAACTCGCGGCTGCTTTCATTGCTTTGAAAATGGGTGCGTTTACGAAGTTTGATGCAGCCGCAATGAAAAAGGCCGCTATTTGCGGTTTCGGCGGGGTAGTGGTGTGAATATATTAAAGAAAAATAATTATCTATCACATAGTTAACGTGCCAATATTGTATCTAAAAAGCCTGAGGTATAGTATGTACTTCAAGGCTGAAGGTAAACTTTTCCTTATAATAATCTCATTCTGTAAGCATTTTTTGCTGCTTCGCCTAACTGATTCATGAGTTTATAATTGGCAATAGCACCTACTGCGGCACCGATTACCGGTAGTAGCTGCGCCATTTTGGCCAGATCAATATAGTCGCGGTATTCCTGCTGAAAGCTGCGCCAGTCGAAATCTTCAGGCTTTTCCGGTAAGCCTTGCTCGTATGTGTGCCAGTTTTCAATGAGCTTATATGTTTCTTTTCTCTTCTTCCGGCTGGAAAAGGTTAATTGGAAGATGTAGAGAATATAGAGCCGCTCTTTGTAATCTTTGACGTCGAAACCATAAACGGAAGCGGCATCAAACAGGAATTTTAGCTTTAATCCTAGCAGGAGCGGGAAGTCGGCCAGTCCGAGCAGAATGCCTCCAGCGCCCGTTACGGCGCCCTCAGCAACGGCAGAATTACGATAAAATGATATTCGTTCCTGCAACTGATTTTCTCTGAACTGCAAGGGAACGTCTGTAAGCATTCTGGCGGACGTATATTTTGCTCCAAACAGAACGGCCTCTACCATTTTTTGGATGGTAGTGGTAATCACGGCATGGGCTTTTTCCGGAATCATCCGGTTAATCCGGTCCTGCGCCCTTTTTGAGAGCTTGTCGAAAAGACCCGGATCCTGCTGCATTTTCTGCTGCCATGCTTGTAGTTCGGCACGTGCCTGATCTTCGTAATTCATCATAGTATAGGATACTAATCTAAGAACTTATTTGGCGTATTTAAGTTTTTTGAGATCCTCATGTCGGCCCTCCGCCAAAATATCGTTAATTTTGTGTCATGGAAGAACCTTTTGATATTGAATCAGGACATATTACATATTCTGTATTTCCCGAAGAGGACGGTGTTTATACTATTTTTAAAGAGGGAATTGAGTATATGAAGATCCAGAAAGACGAGGGGGAACAGTGGCTTAAACTAGATCCTGAGACAGATCTTCCTCTGTTTGACGTTGACGAGGAAGTGAACCTGATAGGCGGCGAGATCCTGCGTTATAAGTTGTAGGTTGTAAGTTATACGTAGTAGGGTATAAGTGATACGTTGTAAAATAAGCTAATAATTGAGAACCTAAACTTTGTAAGTAATAAATGTAAAGTTTTGCCTTTAGTTTCACCCAGGGACCAGCGCTTCTCTTGTATACGGTTACTGCCTTCTGTTAAAAAAAGTTAAAAATATTTCTTAATTACGAAATAGTTCGTACTATTGTAATACGAAATTATTCGTAGTTAAGATGAATATAAAACCAACGGATAGCGAGTTAGAAATTCTGCAGATATTATGGCAGAAGAGGGAGTGTACTGTAAGGGAAGTAAATGAAATACTTTCGGAGGAGCGTGGCGAGGAAGTAGGTTATACTACTACACTCAAGCTTATGCAAATTATGCACGAGAAGGGGATGGTAGAGCGCGATACCAGTTCGCGGACTCACATATACAAAGCGTTGATGAATCCCGAACGTACAAGAAACAGCATTCTTAATAAAGTGATTGATACGGTATTTAACGGATCGGCCAGCCAATTGGTGATGCAGGCTTTAAGTAACCGGAAATCGTCAAAGGAAGAGATCGAACAGATAAAGAAATATTTGGATCAACTGGATAAAAAATAGAATAGTATGGACACTGTTAAATTATTTCACGGCTTAACGGAGGCTATGTACGAATCCCTCGGTCAGGGATTAATAATTTATTTGTTAGCCAAATTAATCATATTCCTTCTTCCCTGGATGGATTCGGCTTTCCGGTTCCGGTTGTTATATATTTCCTTATGTGTTATTTTTCTTCTATTTACCGGACGAATGGTCGAGGTTGCGCTTACAGGGCAGCAAGTGGCCGAATACCCGGGCGCAGTGATCGGAGCAAACGAAGTCAGCAACGGTGATTTCAGCATTAAGGCAGTAGCCCATAAGTATGCATCGGGAATAGGGTTATTATATTTGGCGGGCATTCTGGTGCAGACGGCGATATTGATCGCCTCTCTATTGAAGATCCGATGGTATAAGAATCAGAAAAGCCTCCACATTAATCAACTGTGGCAGATCAGGATGGAGTCTCTTCAGGAGGTTTTACATATAAAACGGAAGGTGACTTTGTACTTTGGGGAGCGTATTGCCGGGCCCTTTACTACGGGGTGGATAAAGCCCGTTATCTTTTTCCCTCTTGCTTCATTAAACAACCTTAGTGTTGAGCAGGTTGAGGCAATCCTTACACACGAACTGGCGCATATTAGGCGTAACGACTATTTGTGGAACCTGCTGCAGCGCGTTATGGACATGATTTTATTCTTTAATCCTGTAACGTGGGCTCTTTCTGCAGAGATCAGACGCGAGCGTGAATATTGTTGTGACGACATGGTGCTGGGGCGGAATTCGTCATCGGTTTCCTATGCAAAAGCTTTGTTCTTACTCGAACAGGAGCGTACAGGTTATAGCTTAATAATGCAGGCCGGCGGTACCAAAAGAGATTCATTATTAAACCGTATAAAACGATTAACAGATATGGAAACATCAAAATCTACAGGAATACCTAAAATAATTGCCCTGACAGGCTTAATGGTCGGTGTGTTGTTTATTGGCTGGACAAAGCCAGCGGAAAAGGTAAAGGAACTATGTGAAGATATACGGACTGACACGCTATGTTACACAAGCTTACCCGGTCAGCTACCGGCGAAAACCAATGCACTCAAACTGGCGAGTACATTGGCAACACCTGCGTTGGCAATATCGGCGGTCAGTCTTGACACGCTGCCTCAGGCTCCGCCAGTTCATCCTGACGTGTCAACTCCTCCTCCTCCTCCTCCAGTTCACCCCATTCTATCCGTTCCATCGGCTCCTCCGGTTTCCGCGGTGCCTGTAATGCCTTTAAGTGATTCTATAAAGACGAATATCTTTAAATATTATAACAGTCCTGAGTTTAAAAAACACATTGCCGAAATCAGGAAGCATAGTGAGGAGATCAGGAAGAAATTTGAAAGCCCTGAATGGAAGCAGCAGATTGCTAAGATCAGTGCAGAAGCGGAAACTGCGGCAAAAAACTACAATAGTCCAGAGTTTAAAAAACAGATGGATGAAATAAAAAAGCAGGGAGAAGTGATCAGAAAGCAATTTGAAAGCCCTGAATGGAAGGCGCGGGTGGAAACGATGAAAAAGCAGGCCGCAGACATGGAAAAACAGTTTAATTCACCTGAATGGAAACAGAAGATGCAGGAATTGGTAGACCATGCTAAAGAAATGGAACGAAAGGTTGAAGAGGAAAAGAACAAACAAAAGGGTAATTAGTAGTAAGTAATAAGTCGTAAGTTTTAGGTGTAAATACACTGATAATCATCACTCTATAAACACCAGGCGATATTGCCCTTTAATATAACAATAGTATTAAACAACAAAAAAAGGCGGCTGATTGATTTTTAATCCCGCCGCCTTTTTTGCAGTGCAAAGGATATTACTTTCCCGAAGCCACTTTCACTCCTTCAGGAACCTTCCAAAGATTCTTTTTGTACTGGCGGATCTTTTCTTCTGCTTCGGCTGCGTTGAGCTCTTCCTGAGAGGAGCCGGAACCAAGGGCCGATGATTCGCGTATGATCTTACTTGTAAATTTACGCTGTACAAAAATATCATCCATTGTCATTTCAAACATGTCACGATCAGGGTCGGATACATCCATTTTTACAAGAGTATATCGCAGTTGAGGGAAATATAACCAGAACGCGGGTGTAGAACCCACCGCCAGAGCTGTTGAATCCGATGTTGTGATATCCATCAGTGGAGCTACGCCGACAATACGTGTTTCTACCTTTCCCCGTTGTTTATCCAGGAAAATATCTTCTTTAATTCTGAACTTAGAAATCTTCTCAGGATTGAACTCGTTTAGCATCATCTTTGAATCGATTTGGTTCCCGTCCTGGTCGAAGATAGGTACCAGTACGCTATCCTGAAATCTGGCTTGCCCCTGAAGCGCTGTAAGCTTGTGGGTGAAACTTTCATCGGTTGGCTCGTAAGGTGTTAACTTACCCGCCGCTATATCTTTCATGATCGCTTCGATCAGGGTTTTTCCTGGAATAGCAAGAGCGAAATTCGTTTTATCATGAATGTCGATATCTCTCCACACACGTTTGTAAAAACGGATATTGCTTTTGTTTACGTCAGGATACTTAAACGGGATGGCACTCTCGAGTACTTTATTGGCATTGTAGAAGCCATCTGTTTGTGGAATGGTATCAGCCAGCACAGCATCTTTAGATTCTGCTGAACCTACAGCTGGCGAAGTGCTTTCAGAAGGGAACATTTCCTGCGCTTTCAACGAAAAAGCCCCGGCAAGAAATATTGATAATACAACAACAGTTTTCATAGTTTCAGTTTAATAGATTTCCATTTAACAATTATTTTGCTTTAATTTTTGATGAAGGTATTTCGATGGCAGACATTACGCACCTGAAACCAATATAGGAATGCGGCATATCTTGATTTTCGTAGTTACGGGTAGAGCTGTTCAGCAATAATCCAGGATCCTTCCATGAGCCTCCTCTTACAACTTTGCGTCTGCGAACTTCTCCATCATTTTCAGTCGCATCATAGAGCAATACAGGGTTAAGGTCGTTAACAAACTCAATGGCAGAAGGGCTATAAGCGTCCAGTGTCCATTCAGAAACATTTCCGGCCATATTGTAAATTCCGAAGGCGTTAGCGGAATACGACTTTACAGGTAATGTAAATGTTGCGCCATCTTTGGAGTAGAGGCCTTCACCTTGCTTGAAGTTGGCTGCTACTTTATTTTTGTTAGCGTCTTCGGGATCTGTTTTCCCCTCGGCGGCGTATTGCCATTGCGCTTCCGTAGGCAGGCTGAAGGTGAATATAAAGTCTTTGAGATATGAATTCTTCTTTAAGCTTGCAGAGAATTCTTTACCGCGCCAATCGGTGTAAGCACGTGCCTGTTTCCAGGTAACGCCCACTACGGGGTGGTTATCGAAGGAGCTATGATAAAAATAATTCTCGTCCATCATAGCCATTTGAGCATTAGGAAAGTCTTTTGACCAAATACCTTCAGCAGGCATTACAGAAACGGTATCGGTAACATATTCATTGTTATTAGATCCGCCAGCTCTTAAATAGGTGAAACGGTATTTCAATACCTCAGGATTTAACATTTTACGGTCACCCCGCATCACAAACATCGGAGCCAGTTTATCCTGTACTGACGGGATATCAAAAGGGGAGCTCTTTTTAACCTTATCCCAGTCTATTAACTTACGTGTTACTGCGGTAGCGCCGGAACCCTCCTTCACTGTTTTAAAATAAGAATCATCCTTCAGGTAGTTTGTTACGGCAATTGAATCAGCTACCCAGTTTACAAACTGGCGGTATTGCTTATTGGATACTTCGGTCTTGTCTATAAAGAATGCACTTAAGCTGACATTTTTTCCTTCCGAGAGTGTATCAGTCCCGGTTTTATATAAAATAGTTCCAGAAGGTATATAAGCCATTCCCGGAGGAGCTGGCAGATTCTTCCCGCCATATTGAGGGAAGGAGGTACGTGCGTTTTTCTGGTTAAAGGCCGACATAAATAACACGACGACGAAGCCTAGAAAAATGGTATATGATACAGATAATTTCAACATATTATAAGAAATGAAATAAACTACTTTTTAACAAAAAGGGCCTTTTGAATCCCTACAGACCAGTATGAATAGAAATCTTTATGCTCACTGTACATTGGAGCAAAGCCATCCAGGCGGTCTGCGGTTGATACATTTAACTGATAATTAATGTTTACGGACCACGTTGGCCCGGTCATTGACTGTTTGAACGGAATGTCGATTCCGACATTTAACGGAATGACTGTTGCTGTTTTATCATAGGTGCCATAAGCGTCATCAAAAAGCTGGCGGGTATTTCCCTCATTAATTTTTGCGTTAACATCGCTTCTTATCAGACCAATACCGACACCTGCATAAGCATAGGCGAGATAACCCGCCAGTCCTTGCTTTTTGAGAGAATAGAGCCCGTAATTTTTCTTTGCGGCGTAAAACTGGCCTGCACGAATCTTTATATTGAAATTGCCGGCCATGAAATCATTTTTAAAACTTCCGAAATTTGCTTCCCCTTTTAAATTTCCAGCCTGCAAGTTTATTCCCGCTGAGAAGAAGGGACTGAGATGGAAATCAAAGTTTGCACTTCCGGCATATCCAACGGGTTCGTTTTTAAAATCACCGTGAAGATTGGTTCCCCCGAAACCAAGTCCGACACTGAATGGAGAAGAGAATTGTGCCTTTAAGCTTGTAAAACAGCCCGCACAAAGGATTAATACAGAGCAAATAACTTTTTTGCCACGTACATTTATCTTATAGATTTTATTCATAAATAGATAAAAAGTAAAGTAAGTCAACAACTTTTTCACCTATCGTTGCCCGACCGTTAAACAGATGTGGCAACAAATAGTTTGAGGACATGTTAAAAAATATGATATAAGAGTCTGAAGCAATAAACAATTATATGCTAAAACATGTTTAATAACTTATCAGACAGATATGAAGGCAATAAAAAAAATATTTTTCTCAATTCTTACAGGGATGGTATTGAGCGCGTGCGGAACGTCGACGCAAATTGTGGGATCATGGAAGAAGGGCGGGGCTGATACTTTAACTTACAAAAAGGTGCTTGTTGCGGCGTTGACCAACAATTTGCAGGCTAAACAAAAAGTGGAGAATGCGCTTGCGGCCGTTTTTTCAGTCAGGGGAGCTACCGTTTCAAGAAGTCTGGATGTGTTCCCTCCGGACATTGAAAGCAAGAATAATAAAGACAAGGATGCATTTCTGAAGAAGATTAAGGATTATGATACTGATTTGATTGTGACCAATGCAGTGGTTGATAAAAAGACTCAGGAACGTTACATGGGTGGCGGTTATGCGCCCTGGGGCTGGGCTGGTAATTTCGGCGGGTATTACCGAGGGTATTACGGCCGCTTTTATGACCCCGGATACTATACTTTAGATAAGGTATATTATTTAGAGACCAACGTATTTGATGCGAAAACCGATCAGCTTATATGGTCTGCTCAGTCGAGAACCTACAACCCATCAAGTCTGAACAGCTTTATTGATGATTATGCAAAAGTTATTGTAGAAAAGATGACCAATGATGGTATTTTAAAATAACGAAAAAGAAGAAGTTTGACTAAATACGCTCTCAAAAAAAAACCGCCTCTATTTGAGACGGTTTTTTTATACTTAATAAGTATTATGCTTCATCTGGCTGTAAACCCCAGTGAGCTGGAGAACGCCATAGAGCTGAAAGTAATAATTCTCTCATGTAGAAGAATTCCTTAGGAAGCTTGTCGTACATTCTTTGGAATAATTCGTCATGGCTCTGAATTTCTTTCTTCCATGCTTCTCTGTCAACTTCCATGATCTTCTCGAAATCTTGTCTGGAGAAGTCAAGACCAGTCCAGTCCATGTCTTCGTAACGAGGCATGTAACCAATAGGACTTTCAACGGCACTTGTTTTACCAGTAACCCTTTGAACGATCCATTTTAGAGCACGCATGTTATCGCTGTATCCTGGCCACAGGAATTTTCCGTTTTCGTCTTTTCTGAACCAGTTTACACAGAAGATACGTGGTGCCTTAGGAAGGCTGCGACCAAACTGTAACCAGTGGTTGAAGTAATCAGCCATGTGATATCCGCAGAAAGGAAGCATTGCAAATGGGTCACGACGAACTTTACCGATTTCGCCAAATGCAGCAGCAGTCATTTCAGAACCGATAGTTGAAGCAGTGTACACTCCGAAGTTCCAGTTGAATGCCTGGTGTACCAAAGGCACAGTGCTTGCGCGACGGCCACCGAATACGAATGCTTCTACAGGAACACCCTGTGGATCTTCCCATTTAGGGTCGATAGAAGGACATTGGTAAGCAGGGGCGGTAAAACGTGAGTTTGGATGTGCAACCAGTTCGCCGCTTGCAGGATCGTGTTTTTTACCTTTCCAGTTAGTGATATTTTCAGGAGCCTTGTCAGTTAAGCCTTCCCACCAGATATCACCATCAGGAGTAACACCTACGTTAGTGAAGATAGCGTTGCTGCCTAAAGTCTTCATTGCGTTAGGATTGGTATGCTCGTTGGTACCTGGAGCTACGCCGAAGTAACCGTTTTCAGGATTGATAGCGTAAAGTTTTCCATCAGGACCTGGTTTGATCCATGCAATATCATCACCTACTGTAGTGATCTTCCAGTCACTCATTGATGCTGGAGGAATAAGCATTGCAAAGTTGGTTTTACCGCAAGCACTTGGGAATGCAGCGGCGATGTAGGTTTTTTCCTTTTCAGGGCTTTCTACACCGAGGATAAGCATGTGTTCAGCCAGCCATCCTTCTTCTTTACCCATTACAGAGGCAATACGAAGAGCAAGACATTTCTTACCTAATAATGCGTTACCACCATAACCTGATCCGTAAGAAACGATAGATCTTTCTTCAGGGTAATGTACAATGTATTTAACAGTTGGGTTACAAGGCCATTTTACATCTTCCTGACCGTCAGCTAAAGGAGCGCCAACAGTGTGAAGACATTTAACGAATTCGCCTTTAGTACCTAATTGCTCTAATACTTTTGTTCCAACTCTGGTCATGATATGCATGTTAAGAACTACATATTCAGAGTCAGATAATTCAACACCAATTTTAGAGATAGGAGAACCGATAGGACCCATGCAGAAAGGAACGATATAAAGAGTACGACCCTTCATACAACCTTTCATAAGGCCTTCAAGGGTTTTCTTCATTTCTTTAGGCTCTGTCCAGTTATTAGTAGGACCAGCATCTTCTTTTGTTCTGCTACAGATAAAAGTTTTATCTTCAACACGTGCAACATCACTTGGATCAGAGAAGCAAGCATAGCTATTAGGCCATTTCTTTTCGTCAAGCTTAATAAATGTGCCTTTCTCAACCATTTTATTTGCTAACTCATCATATTCTCTCTTGGAACCGTCACACAGATAAACTGCGTCAGGAGTTGTCAATTCAATAACTTCTTTGATCCAGCTTTTGAGGTCTTCATGCTGGAGTGCGTTTAGTGCATCGCTCATGTTTGTTGGTTTAAATAATACGTCGTTCATGTTATTCGATTTATATGTTATAGGCTCTTTATTATTTAAATCCCATGGCAGGAGAACTCTTCTGTATTCTATGTCGGCAATCTATTTGGTAACGTTTGTTAACTGTTACGGTGCGTTCTTTTATGCCTTGGAATTTGGTACATAGTTAGCAATAAGACTCGGTTTCGTATATGACTGTGGTCATTATTTGAAATGTATTTTATCATGTTTAAGACGGGGAAAGATCATGACCTGTTGTAAAGATTGAATTTTTATTCACAGGTATTAATTAAGGCTTTAATAAAAGTTGCCTTTCCTTGCAAAAAGAACATTTGGTTAGTTTCAGGGTGCAAAAATAAACCAATTCTAAGAACGAATCAATTATATTCGGATTTGCGTTTTGCTAAAATTATTAGTATAATACAATGGGAAAATTAATATTTTTGTCGTTATGAAACTAAGCACAAAGGAAACGCTGGAAATTTTTGCCCGCTACATCGGCAAACATGTGTGGATTGAGAACCTCAGGGGCTTAAATAATGAATTAACTCATCAGTGCGGACTACTCAAAGGACTGAAGGAAGATGCAATATTAATAAGTTATGTTTCGCGACTTTTATGGATGCCGGTAAATGATGAAGCAACCGCTCTCTATAGGTATAAACTATTGCTTCATCCCTTAAGCCGGCTTACAGAAGATATTATGGCTACTGCAAATAGTCTTCCGGCCTCTGGCTTTATTTCCCAATATTACGTGAGGCTTGGATTCGACATGCCTGTATTTATAGCGCCGGATCATCCGGGTAACTGCAAAACAGTAGCTGAGCTGGATTTGGCAGATTACCGGTCGCCGCGGGAGATTCTGGAATTAAATTATTCAGAGGCTGCGAGTACCAGCCAAACCAGTATCATTTTATAAATAAGGTCCCCCTATATCGGAGCAATAGAGAGAGGTGAAAGCAACTTGCGGAAATATGCTTTTTTTTGAAGAAAATTGCAGAAACACAGCCGTATTACTTGCAACATCATTTAGCATAATGTTATCTTTGCATCACTTTTCGGATACTATTTGCAATAGTATTATTATATGTACATTCAAATTTAAAATTTATGCGAATTGCAGTCCCTGCAGAAATTAAGAACAATGAAAACCGCGTAGCAATGACGCCTGCCGGTGTCATTCATTTAGTGCGTTTCGGGCACGAAGTATTCATTCAAAAAGGCGCTGGTATCGGCTCCGGCTTTACTGATGAGGAATATCAGCAGGCAGGGGCTGTAATTGTTGACACGGCGGCAGAAGCGTGGTCAATGGATATGGTTATGAAGGTTAAAGAGCCCATTGCTTCTGAATATCAGTATTTCAGAGAAGGCCTGATCCTTTTTACCTATCTTCATCTTGCACCTGAACCTGAGCTAACTAAAGCGCTTATCGATAATAAAGTTGTCGGTATAGCTTATGAAACCGTACAGCTAGGTAATGGTTCGCTTCCTTTGCTGACGCCGATGAGCGAAGTCGCTGGTCGCATGTCAGCCCAGATCGGCGCTCAGTTCCTTGAGAAATCTCAGGGAGGGAAAGGTGTCTTACTGGCGGGCGTGCCCGGAGTAAAGCGGTCTAAAGTCGCTATTATCGGTGGTGGAGTCGCTGGCACGAATGCCGCTAAAATTGCGGTAGGCCTTGGTGCTGATGTTACAATTATCGACTTGAATCCTGATCGGCTTCGTCAGCTGGATGATATTTTTGGTTACCAGGTAACAACGCTTATGTCTAATCCTTATAATATCGGACTCGCCGTTAAGGAGTCGGACCTGGTGATTGGCGCTGTATTAATACCTGGTGCAAAGGCTCCCAAATTGGTTACTGAAGAAATGGTTCAGTCAATGGAGCAGGGCTCTGTCCTTGTAGATATCGCGATTGACCAGGGTGGTATCTTTGAAACTACCGACAGAATTACTACACACGATAACCCTACATATATTAAACATGGCGTAGTTCATTATGCTGTTGCTAACATGCCTGGTGCTGTTCCAAGGACTTCGACGATCGCACTAACAAATGTAACTGTACCTTATGCAGTTCAGATAGCCAATAAAGGCTTTAAAAAGGCCTGTCTCGAAAACGAAGCGCTGCTTAAAGGTGTTAATACGCTGGATGGCTATGTAACTTATAAAGCTGTAGCTGATTCTCATGCCCTGGGTTTTGAGAATGTGAAAAAGCTGCTTGCCTAGGCTTAATGGGTATTTTAAATATTATTGATGTAGCACCCGGCTGTCGCCGGGTGTTTTTTTATTGTTAAATGACTATCATCATTTTGATAAGGAATCTTTTTTGTCAATTTTGCAGTTGAATATGATTATTTACAAACAATTCTTTTTTGATTCCGCTCATTTTTTGCCAAAGGTACCCAAGGGCCATAAATGCGGGGACTTACATGGACACACTTATAAGCTTACGGTTTTCTTTGAAGGTGATCTTGATCCGGTGCAGGGATGGCTTATAGATTTTAATGAAATTAAAAAGATTGTTGATCCTGTTGTATCTTCTATAGATCACAAGCTTTTAAATGATATTCCAGGGCTTGAGAATCCCACCAGCGAACTGCTTTCGGTATGGCTGTGGAATAAGATCAAACCTGAGCTTCCATTACTAAGCCGTATAGAATTAAATGAGACCCCTACATCCGGGGTAGTATACGAGGGAGCCTAATCTTTCTTTTAGTGATTGTTTCTGCCGAATCTGTAAAAGACAGAGGCCGATCCATATTGATGCGCATGTACCTGAGACTTTATCTCACGTGAGCGGAATATAACGGAAAAGTTAAGTGTCCACCGTTCTGCTGCATATTTCAATCCCACTTCCTGTGAAAATGCCATGCGCCTGGGGCTAAAGGTTACCGGCCCTTTATCATCATTAAACATCCCGCCCTGAATTGTTGCGTCATAGGCGATGAAGTGAAGTGAAGGTTGAGCAAAGAAGAATAATTCTCTGGAAGGCACACTATCAGTTGCAGAATTTGAAATACGGCTGTTTGTACTTACCGAGCTGAACAGGCGATTTATATTCCCCGCCCGGAAAAGGATACCAGCGCCTGCGCCCGAAAATGTAGTACCTATATTGGCATATCCTTTTAAGCTGAAGTCGGTATGAGGTCCCGTTCTCGAGAGCAGCCTCGTATAATCAAAAGATGTATTAAGAGCAAGCTCATTGTTTACCTGATATTGCCAGCCGGTGACTTCATAAAACTTAACTACTTTATGAAGTAATTTCTGTGCATCCTCACCCAATGCGTCTGGACCTATTGTTCCGCAATTTAATGCAACCTGAAATACCTGTTCGTTATTCAGGAACCAGTTCATCTTAAACCCACCGTAAAGATAGGCGGCAAAGGGACGATCGACATATGAAATATCAGGAACAGATCCCGACTGGGCATTGTACATATACTGTCCGGCTTCAGCTTCCCATATTCTTTTTATCGTTTTTGAATCAGTACGATCTGAGTTAAGTGCACGTCTGAAGGTTATGAAAAGCCCGTTCGTGTAATATCGGTCCTGTCCGTAAGCAAGATAAGCGTCATTCTCGCTTCTAAAGCCGAATTCATTGGCGAAATTTCTATTCTGAGAAAATGAAAAAGAAGCTAATAACAGGAATGATGTTATTGAAAAGAGTAATTTCATAAATTATATAAGCGCACAATGCCAGTAAAAAAATATATATGGTTAAAAAGCATAACCAAAGCTGAAACCCACCCAGGGGATGAATGAACCGTAGCCAAACAAGGGGCTAAATCCGCCCCGGAAACTAAAGCCACTATCAACTGGCTGGAGCCGGTAGCCAAACGTAAGATTTCCCAGTACACCGTCGCCTTCGGCGCTCAGATACTCATCTTCATTGTCGCTGAAATTTAAATAAGTTGCACCTGCACCTACTTCGAAGAAGTTTTTACCTTTTCCTAATAAATAGTTTAAACCAACCGGTATAGTAGTGATGCTATTGCCGTCGGCTGCGATATAACCTATGCCTATCCGGCCGCCCAATCCATCTCTGCGGTTAGAAAAACGGGTATCGTAGTTGCCGGAAATAGTCAGACCAGGGCCTAACATTTCTACGTAAACAGTTTGAGCTCTTTTGCTAATTAATGTATCGGTAAGTAGTCCGGATTGTTGAGCGAAGACAACTTCCCCAAAAAAGATCAGGGTAATAATAGCTGAAACAAGAATTGGTTTTTTCATTAAAAGTTTAAGTCAACACGGTGAAGGTACTGAAATAAATAAAAAAAGCAGCTCTCACGCTGCTTTTTTTATTTATTTCGGGATTGAGTACTGTTAAGCTACTTCTTTGTTTACCGATTCCCTGATTGTAAGATCGATAGGATCTTTAACTTTATCGTTAGAAAGAGCAAGGTCAATCACTTCTTTCATATCGGTTACATAGTGGAAAGACATATCTTTTATATAGTCTTCTTTTATCTCAAGGATATCTTTGTGATTGGATTTTGAAAGTATTATATCTTTAATATTTGCGCGCTTGGCGGCAAGTATTTTTTCCTTAATTCCACCGACAGGCAAAACTCTGCCTCTTAACGTAATCTCGCCGGTCATTGCAAGGTTAGGTTTAACCTTACGCTGAGTAAATGCCGACGTCAGTGCTGTAAGCATCGTTATACCGGCGGAGGGACCATCCTTCGGAGTTGCTCCTGCAGGAACGTGTACATGCACGTCCCACTGATCAAAAAGACGGAAATCGATACCGAATTTCTGTGAGTGAGCACGGAGGTAAGCCATAGCAATTGTGGCCGACTCCTTCATTACATCGCCCAGATTCCCTGTTAACGACAATTTGCCTTTTCCCGGGCTGAGACTCGCCTCTATAAACAGGATATCACCGCCAACTTGCGTCCAGGCAAGTCCTGTAACTACTCCAGCGACTTCATTTCCTTCGTACAGATCTTTATCGAAGATTGGAGGCCCAAGAATTGTTTCCATATCAGCTTTGGTAAGGGCTGAGCTGTAATCCTGATCCATAGCTATTTTAGTAGCAATCCCCCTCACTACAGAGCCGATCTTCTTCTCAAGTCCGCGTACACCCGATTCACGGGTATAATCTTCTATGATCTTTTCAATCACGGGAGGCTTAAGCATAACATCTTTCTTTTTCAGGCCGTGCTGGTCCAGCTGCTTAGGCAGCAAATGCTGCTTCGCAATTTCAATTTTTTCTTCTATAGTATATCCATTAACTTCAATAATTTCCATACGGTCGAGAAGCGCCGGTTGAATAGAACTTAAGGAGTTTGCCGTAGCGATGAACATAACATTTGAAAGGTCGTAGTCGAGTTCAACATAGTGATCGTTGAAAGCATTGTTCTGCTCCGGGTCGAGTACTTCGAGCAGGGCAGAAGAAGGATCGCCACGGAAGTCGTTTCCAACCTTATCGATTTCGTCCAATACAAAAACAGGATTAGAGGTTCCCGCTTTTTTTAGCGACTGGATAATCCGCCCAGGCATCGCTCCAATATAAGTTTTGCGGTGTCCGCGAATCTCAGCCTCATCACGAATCCCTCCAAGTGCAATACGAACGTACTTTCTGCCAAGTGCTCTGGCTATGGATTTACCCAGTGAGGTCTTTCCAACCCCCGGAGGGCCGGCAAGGCAAAGAATCGGCGCCTTCATGTTGTTTTTGAGTTTCAGAACTGCCAGATATTCTATGATTCGCCGTTTCACTTTGTCGAGTCCATAATGATCCTTATCAAGGATGCGTTCGGCTCTCTTCAGATCAAAATTGTCTTTTGAAAATTCCGACCATGGTAATTCAAGTACAAGCTCAAGATAGTTTACCTGCACTGAATAGTCGGCCGCAGCAGGATTCATCCTGCCCAGTTTGTCCAACTCCTTTATAAAATGCTCTTTTACTTCTTTTGACCATTTTTTTCTGGCAGCCCGTTCGCGGAGATTCTCAAGTTCCAGATCGGGAGAGTTTCCGCCCAGTTCTTCCTGGATTGTTTTCAGTTGCTGGTTAAGGAAGTATTCTCTTTGCTGCTTATCCAGGTCGGTGCGTACCTTCGATTGGATTTGATTCTTAAGCTCCAGCATCTGAAGTTCCGCAGTCAACTGCTCCAACACCATTTTTGCCCTGTCGCGAAGATTCGCGAGTTCCAGCATCTGTTGTTTTACCGGAACATCGGCATTCATGTTTGAAGAAATGAAGTTGATCAGAAAGGAGGTGCTTTCTATATTTTTAATGGCAATACTCGCTTCGCTCGGAAGATTCGGCGAAAGCTGAATGATCTGCATCGCCATCTCTTTAATAGAAGCTACCATAGCTTTAAATTCCTTATCCGCTTTGGGCCGTATTTCTTCAAACTTGTCGATCGTAGCTTTAATATAGGGTTCAGATTGCACTTCCTCCTTTAACCTGAATCGTTGTTTCCCCTGAATAATTACCGTTGTGCTGCCATCGGGCATCTGAAGCATCTTGATGATAAGAGCTACCGTTCCAACGATATTTAACTGGTTGAACGCAGGATCTTCTATGGCCACATCTCTCTGCGAAACAACGCCAATAGTGCGGTCGCCTTTGTAAGCATCTTTTATAAGTTTTATAGATTTATCACGTCCTACAGTAATAGGAATTACTACGCCCGGAAATAACACAGTGTTACGTAAGGGAAGTATGGATAAAACTTCGGGGGTCTGTTCATTATTCATTTCCTCTTCGTCTTCCTGCGACATCAGGGGAAAGAACTCTGTATCTTCATTTATTATGGGTAACGACTGATTAAAATCCAGCAAGTTGTTCATTCAGTTCCTTTCTCAACGTCAATATGACAGTGTGTATATTAAATATAGTGTATTTTACTTTTAGCGAATAGCTGTGCAATGCCTATGCCAATCAGAATAATTTTGTTAAAAGACCCATAGTATGGTTAACGGTGTAAAAATAAGAAAATAAAGCTGCAAAAACGTCATACGGGGCATCTTCACATTTCTATTAAAACAAAAGCAACGGGTTTAGCATTTATATCCTCGTTAAGGGGCGGTATGAAAATAAAAGAAAACTTATATTTTGTAAATAGCAAAAATAGAAATAATATTACCGTTCATTCGTTATACTTTTTAAGTAAATTTTCAATGAAAGTAATTGCATCAATTTTATCTCTTGTACTTTTTTTCAACGTTGGGGCTAAGGCACAACAGAATCAAGACATTAAAAACAACTATGTTAAATTAGGGCAGAAAGCTGTTATGGACGGTAATTTCAAACAGGCGGTTACTCACCTTGAGAAATCAATGCCTGCAGAAGCGAATAATGCTGACGTTCTATATATGCTGGCTTATTCTTACTATCATTCGGGTGATTATTCCAAAGCAATCAGTACATTCGGACAGGTTGTATCCCTTCGCCCCAATAATGTATCAGCTTATTATTACCGCGGAAAAGCGAGAAACATTCTCGGTACTCAAACTACCGCTTCAAACACAGAAAGAGAGAAGTTACTGCTTGCTGCCATAAGGGATTTTAGCAAAGCTATTGAACTTAACAACGGCGACTTGAAATTATTTCAGAACAGGGCAATTGCTTACCGTGACTACGGAATTCTAAAAGGGCAGAAGCTTCCTAAATTCTATGACAAATCTGCTGCGGAGAATGCATTTAAATCCTGCATTGACGATCTTCAGCATCTCCTCGACGCTACACCAGGTAGAAAAGATATTATGGACGAGATGAAAAAGGCCAAGGTTTATATGGCCAATCTCGATAGATAAGACTTTTTAATTATGAATTATGGGTTATGAATTATGAATTGAGTTGCGGGTTCCAGGTTGTGGGTCGTAGCCTAAGCTGCCAATCAACTTCGCCGCACAACTCATTCATAACCTATAATTAATAATTTATTCTCACAACTCACAACCCATAATTCATAACTCATAATTAACTTCGACCTTCAACTCAAAGCGCCTACCTTCTTCCGCCGAAGTCCTGCACCCAATAGTAGTTTTCCATTGATATACCCACTTCTCTGAATGAGCTATTCATAATATTGCGGCAATGGCCTTCACTCTTCAGCCATCCTTCCATTACTTCCTTAATGGTTCTTTGTCCCCATGCTATATTTTCGCCTACGGCTATGTGTTTATAACCGGTAATGGTATAACCTTCGTTCATGATCCTGTCTTTGCTGGTCTTGCCTGATTTACTAATATGGCTGAAATACTTATTCTTGCTCATATCCATTGCATGTCTTAACGCTGCAATCTGAAGCTGTGTATTCCATACAAGTGGAGGGACCGGAGGCATATACGTTTTTCCGCAGTTGCATCCCCTGGTTCTTACCTCATTAATTCTCTGAAGGAATTCCAGTTGAAAAGCATTGCCCGAGGCTGGTGAAATATTCGTTGCGGATGAAATCCTTTTCCCCGCTGGTAGGGGCACGGCACATGAGTTAAGAGTACAAAGCACTACGGCAATTAAATATGTTACGAATTTCATAGATGTAATTTCTCTCACGTGCATATAAACGAAAGACCGCTCATTTTATTGGGCGGTCTTCCGTTTTGTTCCTGGCATAGGGAATTAAAATTTCTGTTAAAGAATCACCACTTTCCTTCAATCGTGTAACGGTGGGAGCCTAATATCTTTACATCCTGAAATTTATCAATGCGATAAAGAGAATCAGGATAATAGTTTAAATGTTCTTCGGAAGTATAAAGAACATTGGTTGTTTTGTTACTGATTTGAATATGTTTAACTTTTCCTGCAGCCGACATGGTTATAGTTAACTGCTTTGTACGCACATCAGGATATAGCGCCGTATAAATTACCGCAGTTCCTTTGTTTTCGACTTTATAGCTATTCTTCCATGACGGCTTGTTTATATCGGATTCAATAAACAACGCGAGTTCGTTTTCCCAGTTGGAAATATTAACCTCTCTGACCTCTGATGTACCGTTGTCGGTGACCGTTTTATGTATTATAAGATTTTTTTTCCCCAGACGCGTTGATTCTGACGTAAAAAAGCCCCTGATGTCAAAATAGGTTATTTTTGCATCAGGAGCTGTCTCAGAACTACATCCGGCGAACCAGAATAGTGCTACAATCGGAACTATTTTCCTAAACCAAGACATTGCCCGTCATTTTCTCTGGTATTGGTACGTTCAGAATTTTTAGAACAGTAGGAGCGATATCTCCAAGTTTACCGTCTTTAATTTGTTTATAATCTTTATCTATAAGTATGCATGGTACCAGGTTTGTGGTATGAGCCGTATTCGCGGAACCGTCAGGATTGATCATAAAATCGGCATTGCCATGATCTGCAATGATGATAAATGAATAGCCTTCCTTAATTCCACATTCAACAACTGTCTTTAAGCAGCTGTCAACAGTTTCCACAGCCTTTACAACCGCTTCAAAAACACCAGTATGACCTACCATGTCAGGGTTCGCAAAGTTAAGACAAACAAAGTCAGGGTGGTTTTCAGGAAGTTCTTCGCAGATAGCGTCTCTGATACCTTCTGCGCTCATTTCCGGCTTCAGGTCGTAAGTTGCAACCTTAGGAGAGGGTATAAGCAATCTTTTTTCTCCATCGAATTCCTTTTCACGGCCTCCCGAGAAAAAGAAAGTAACATGCGGATACTTCTCGGTCTCTGCAATTCTTACCTGTGTCTTGCCGTTTCGCCCCAGTACTTCACCAAGGGTATCTACCAGATCATCTTTAGTGAACACCACTTTGACATTTTTAAATGTCTCATCATAAGTGGTCATGGTAATATAGTGGAGAGGAAGTGGTTCCAGGTGATATTCAGGGAAGGCCTTCTGTGTGAGTGCAAGTGTAATTTCGCGACCGCGGTCTGTCCTGAAGTTGAAACAAATCACTACGTCACCGGGTTGAATTGTTGCAACAGGAGCGCCTCCGGTTTGTACCTTAACGATTGGTTTCAGGAATTCGTCGGTAATACCTTCTTTGTAGGACTCTTCGATCGCAGCAGTAAAATCGGTACAAGGCTTGCCTATACCATTTACCATTAAATCATATGCCTGTTTTACGCGTTCCCAGCGGTTGTCTCTGTCCATCGCGTAGTATCTTCCTATTAAAGAGGCAATCTTAACCGGAGAGTTTTCCAGATGTGCTTCAAGAGCTTTTACGTAGTTTACTCCGCCGTTAGGGTCGGTATCACGTCCATCGAGAAAGCCATGTATAAATACATTCTCAAGATTAGCTGATTTAGCTGCATCACATAACCCATACACGTGCTTGATATGAGAATGAACGCCGCCATCAGAAAGAAGTCCGATAAAATGAACATTCTTGTTCTCGGATCTCGCGTATTGAAAAGCTTCCTGCAGCACGGGGTTAGTAAGAAGTTCTCCGTCATCCACAGCTTTATGAATGCGCCCTAACTCCTGGTATACTACACGGCCTGCGCCCAGGTTCATGTGTCCTACTTCTGAATTACCCATCTGACCGTCGGGTAAACCTACAGCCATACCCGAAGCTTCTAATTTCGAATTGGGGTATGTAGTTACCAGATAGTCAAAGAAAGGTGTATTTGCTGCAAGTATTGCATTGGATTTATCGGCCCGGCCGTAGCCCCAGCCGTCCAGAATAATAAGTGCTAATTTTTTAGTTTCCACGAAGCAAATATACATTTGAATTCTTCCGATACAAAGTGACGGATGTCATATTTATGCTGTTTATAGACTGAACAAATAACATCAAGAAATGTATTTGTTATTTTAGCGCGTTATGAAAGAAGACAAAGAGTTACTTTTCAAATTTATTAAAGACGCTTTACTTGAAGATATAGGGGATGGCGACCATACATCTCTTTCAACTATTCCTCAGGCGAAGCAGGGAACAGCAAAGCTTTTGATTAAAGAAGACGGTATTCTTGCCGGAGTTGACGTGGCTTTGGAGATATTTAAACAGGTTGATCAACAGCTTCACGCAGAAGTATTTATTCATGACGGTGCAGCGGTAAAACCAGGAGACATCGTATTAACAGTTAAAGGTCCTGTTTATTCCATCCTTACCGCAGAAAGACTTGTTCTTAATATTATGCAGCGCATGAGCGGTATCGCTACTACCACAGCGCGGATTGTTGATCTTATTAAAGATACAGGAACGAAAATTCTCGATACCAGAAAAACTACTCCCAATATGCGGTTTCTTGAAAAAATGGCAGTTAAGATAGGAGGAGGGGTAAATCATCGGTTTGGTTTATACGATATGATCCTGATTAAAGACAATCACGTCGATTACGCCGGCGGAATAAAGCAGGCACTGCAAGCAGCAAAGAGATATCTCACAGAGAAAGGTTTGAATATTCAGATAGAAATTGAGGTCCGTAACAAGGCGGAATTGCTGGAAGTGATTGAGAATGGAGGTGCTGATAGAATCTTGCTCGATAACTTCAACTTTGAACAGCTGCGGGAGGCGGTAGAGTTGGTCGGAAACAGGTTTGTAACTGAGGCTTCGGGTGGCATAACAGAGGAGAATGTTCGTGAATATGCCCTTTGTGGCGTTAATTATATCTCCATGGGTGCATTAACTCATTCCGTTAAGAGTTTGGATATGAGTTTAAAGGCTATTTAGCACAACATAAAATAGTATATTGCATTTATTTGACTTTTCTTTTTTAGTATAATTGCAGGCTGAATGATATCTGTATATTCTATTTCGGCACTTATTGCTGCTTATCTTTTTGGTTCCATTCCCAGTGCAGTATGGATTGGGCAGGCTTTTTATGGAATTGACGTTCGTGAATATGGTAGCGGAAATGCCGGTGCAACAAACACTTTTCGTGTATTAGGGAAGAAAGCGGGCATTACTGTAATGACGATCGACATACTGAAGGGTTTTACGGCAACTAATCTTGCCTACCTGATAGGACTATCTGTAACGGGGCCGCAGCATTCCATTCAGTTTGTGAATTACCAGCTTGCCCTTGGTATTACGGCCGTTATGGGGCATTTATTTCCGATATTTGCAGGGTTTCGTGGAGGAAAGGGCATTGCCACCCTCTTCGGAATGGTACTCGCTGTCCATTTAAATGCTGCGTTATTTTGTGTTACAGTATTTTTATTTGTTTTGCTGGTCTCAAAATATGTCTCGCTAAGTTCAATAGCGGCAGGGTTTTCCTTTCCGTTAAGCATCATTTTTGTTTTTCATTCGCCCTTGCGTTCTATTGTTTTATATGGGATGTGTATATGTATACTCATATTGGTAACGCATCAAAAGAACATAGAACGTTTACTTCGGGGAAAAGAATCTAAAGTAAATATGTTCAGAAAAAAAACAGGTTGAGGCTATATGGTGTTATGCAACAAATAAGATTGTATTTATGAAACATATAAGAAAGTTTAGTACCGCTTTATTAATTTTAGTAGCTGCGGCGTGCTCGACGGTTCCTCTTACCGGACGCAGGCAATTAAATCTCGCCAATTCGGATGAAATACAACAACAGTCTATTCAATCCTATCGCCAGTTTTTAAGCGATCCCAAAACGAAAGTTGTAAAATCTGGTTCTGATGCGCAGCGGGTGAAAACCGTGGGCAGTAGGATAGCAAGTGCTATCGACCGGTACCTTAGTCAGAATGGCTATGCCAATCAGTATAATTTTAAATGGGAGTTCAACCTTGTTGAAAGCAAAGATATTAACGCCTGGTGTATGCCAGGAGGTAAGGTTGCGGTATATACCGGAATTATTCCTGTAGCTCAGACAGATGCTGGACTTGCCACTGTAATGGGGCACGAAATTGCCCATGCTATCGCCAGGCATGCTGAAGAGAGGTATTCTCAGACACTTGGAGCGCAGGCAATCGGTGGTGTTGTTGGAGCTGCAGCGGGATCAGAAACCATCAATCAGTTGTACGGTCTCGGCGGACAACTTGCATTGTTAAAGTATGGCCGCAGTCAGGAATCCGAAGCAGATCGCCTGGGCCTGATTTTTATGGCAATGGCGGGTTACGATCCCAACAGTGCGGTTACGTTCTGGAAAAGGATGGCATCCTCTAAACAGGGGAATGGTGCTCCTCCTGAGTTTTTAAGTACCCACCCTAGTGATGCAACGAGGATTTCAGCCATCCAGAAACGTCTGCCAGAAGCGATGAAGTACTATAAGAAGTGAGTTGAACGTTAAGTTGTTGAAAGTTAAAAGTTGAAGGTTGAAAGTTGAAAGTTGAAAGTTGAAAGTTGAAAGTTGAAAGTTGAAAGTTCAGCCTTGAACGTCGTAAGCTAATAGCTGATAGCCAACTCTCGCTCAGCATTCAATTGACTGGTTCAAAATACTAAAGATAGCCTTTGCTTTCAGGATGCATTCTTCATACTCCTTGGAAGCATCAGAAGCAAAGGTTATCGCGCTTCCAGCCTGAAAGGACAAATATCCGTTTTCTTCGTTGTAAAGAAGCGTTCGGATCACAACATTAAAGTCAAAATCTCCTCCCGGAGCAAAATATCCAACTGCTCCTGAAAAGACCCCTCGTTTGGTTAGCTCGTATTGTTCTATCAGCTCCATTGCGCTCACTTTAGGTGCGCCTGTCATTGAGCCCATAGGGAATGTCCGCTTCACTATTTCTGCATTTTGAAGCGAAGGATCGGCCTGGCACACAACCGTGGATATCATCTGATGGACATGCCGGAACGTATAAATGCCGAAAAGCTCTTCGACTTCTACTGTGCCGGGGATTGCACATCGGGTTAAATCATTCCTCACCAGGTCTACTATCATAACGTTTTCTGACCGCTCTTTCTCGTTGTTTTTTAGCTCATCCTTTAAGAACTTGTCTGTTTCGGCGTTCCCACCGCGCGCTGAAGTACCCTTGATAGGCTGGGAGATGAGTTTGTTATCCCTGCGGCATAAAAACCGCTCGGGCGTAGCAGAAATGATGAACTGTTTTCTAAGCTTAAAAAAAACCGAAAAGGGAGCAGGTGATAAATTGTTAAGCAGTTTGAATGCGGTTACAGGATCTAGTTTCGCATCAGTAGCATAAAACTCCTGACACAAATTAACTTCATAAATATCTCCTCTGGCAATATGCCTTTTTATCTGATGAACAGTGTCGATGTAACTAGCCTTGCTGAACCTGCTTTTAACACTTCCTTTAAAGAATATCGGAACATCCCGCACTGTTTCCTTTTCTATCAGTTGGGCCAGCTCAGTGGCATCAGGAGACTGTATTTCGACAATATTCCCTCTGATAATTATCAAATGGCGTGGCACAAAAAAAAACAAGTCGGGGAATTGAAGGTGATCCGGATTTTCAGAGCTTAAATCCTCAAGCTCATTTTTCAGGTCATAACTGAGGAAACCTGGAATCCAGCAATTATATTGACTGAGGAAGAATTCCAGCTTTTTAAAGCCTTCATCTTTATATGAATCAACTTCATGCAAGACGTCGGCAGCAATTAAGGTGTCAAATGCCGAATAACGATCGGAATATTGATTAGAATTCAAAAAACAGGCCACTTCTTTCGAAGCGGCCCATTGTAAAACCTTGTCTTTAAAAACAGAGATATTCTCCGGATAATGATATACAGTTTTCATTCCCGGAGTAATGTGATTAATTTAAGACTAATGTTTGGACACGATCAGGTCCTACAGATAAATACTTCACAGGCACTCCTACCTGTTTTTCAATGTATTTCACATAAGCCATCAATTTTTCAGGAACTTCTGCAATCGTTTTAATGGAGGTAAGATCTTCGTTCCATCCCTCAATTTCTTCCAATACAGGCTCGGCCTTTACCGTACAGATATCGTAAGGCATATAATCAATTACCTCACCATTGTATCGGTAATGAGTACATGCATATATCTTTTCAAAGCCACTCATTACGTCTGCTTTGGTCATTACAAGTTCTGTAACGCCGTTTAGCATTACTGCATATTTCAAAGCCGGAATATCAATCCAGCCGCAGCGTCTTGGTCTTCCTGTAGTAGCACCAAATTCGCGTCCGACAGTCCGAAGCTCTTCGCCGGTTTCATCAAATAATTCGGTAGGGAAGGGGCCACTTCCTACGCGAGTGCAATAGGCTTTAAAAATGCCGATTACCGATCCTATGTTCCGTGGTGCAACGCCAAGTCCGGTACATGCTCCGGCAGCAGTGGTGTTAGATGATGTTACAAATGGATACGATCCAAAATCAACATCCAATAAAGTTCCCTGCGCTCCTTCTGCGAGCACTGTTTTTCCTTCAGCAAGATACTGATTAACGAAGTGTTCGCTATCTACCTGAGGGATGGTTTTAAGAAAATCAATCGCCTCAAAGAACGTCTTTTCTTTTTCTGAAAAATCAGGGACATCACCGTAGTGACTAAGTATAGATTTATGCTTGTTAACAAGCTTCTGATATCTTTCTTTGAAATCCGGCAGTAAGGTATCGCCAACGCGCAGTCCGTTACGGCCTGTTTTATCCATATAGGTCGGACCAATTCCTTTTAGCGTTGAACCAATCTTTCCTTCACCCATCTTGCTCTCAGAAGCAGCGTCAAGCAGCTGATGAGTGGGCAGAATAAGATGTGCCTTTCTCGCAATTACCAGTTTTTTTGCAGCAAGAGGATCAAACCCGCTTTTTCTCAGGGTATCCAGCTCCCTCTTTAGGATGATAGGATCAATTACGACTCCATTGCCAATGAGGTTCATGTTCCTTTCATTGAAAATTCCCGAAGGAATTGTGTTCAGAACATATTTCTGATTGTCAAATTCAAGAGTATGACCAGCATTTGGTCCACCCTGGAAACGTGCAATCAAATCATATTTGGGACTAAGGACATCAACAATTTTTCCTTTACCTTCGTCGCCCCACTGAAGGCCTAACAATACATCAACAGCCATGAATATTTGGGAATATTTTAGTTTTTTAAATAAGATTCACAGTAACCTTCTTTCAGTTTGGTGCAGTTACCGTAGAGATTCAGAGAATGGTGTTTGATTTCAAATTTAAGAAGTTCACCCATCATACTTTGTATCTGCCCAACCCTTGGATCACAAAACTCCACTACTTTTCCGCAATCAATGCAAATAATGTGGTCATGTTGTTTGTATCCGTAAGATTTCTCAAACTGGGCCATGTTTTTACCAAACTGGTGTTTGGTAACGAGATCACACGAAACCAAAAGCTCAAGTGTATTATAAACCGTTGCGCGGCTCACCCGATACTTCTTGTTTTTCATGTGAATATATAGGGATTCTACATCAAAATGATCGTTACGCGAATAAATTTCTTCAAGGATGGCAAAACGTTCCGGCGTTCTTCTCAGATTTTTATTTTCGAGGTATGCCTCGAAAATCTTTTTTACCATCGCTATAGTTTCTTGTAAAGGCATATATTTCCTGACTCAGCGTTCAAATTTATCTAAAAAAATAAGAAATCTTAAATTTAGCACATAAATAAAGATGTTTGGTGCTTCGAACCGGAACGCAGATACGATTAAAAGTATATCTTCATCTACATATAAATGGTTATTATCGACTTTTATTATCGCCGCTTTACATATCCTGGCTATTTTGTTTCTTAAGATAGTCCAAATACTTTTTGCGGTTCTGAATCAAAGCGGGTAACAGATGTAACTCCCTTAACCTGCTTTAATTTCTTTATCAGATTTTCCAGGTGATGAGTGTCGTTCACATAGACCATAATGGAGCCTTCAAATATACCCTCATTGCTATCCACAGTAATCGATCGCATGTTCACCTTGAAGTCGTTGGAAATGACAGTGGTTAATTTATTAATCAATCCAACTTCATCAATACCTGTAATCCGTAATCCTGTTAAAAAGGCAAGTTCCTTTTGTGACGTCCATTTTGCTTTCACTACGCGATACCCGTAGTTGGCCATTAATTTAGTGGCGTTCGGACAATTAGTACGGTGTATCTTGATGCCATCGTTAACCGTAATAAACCCAAACACATCATCACCAGGGATAGGATTGCAACAAGATGAAAGCTTATAGTCGATCTTTTGCATATCCTCGCCAATAAGCAGCGTATCGCTGTCTTTTGCTTTAACCTTATTAATGATACCTTCAATTTGGTTAGAGTCGATCCTCTCAGGAGTACGGTTTTCGACCGTTTTTTCAGAAGCCTGAAATTCTTTCAGGCTTTTTAAGTCGAAGCTGCCTTTAGCTATATTGTAAAAAAGCTCAAGCGTTGAGCTGAATTTAAAGTAGTTGGATATCTTATGAATATTTTCTGTGTTGTAGGTTATCTTAAGCGACTTAAGCTTCCTTTCCAGAATTTCTTTGCCTTCCTCTGCCACACGGCGTTTTTCTTCCTTTAGAGAAGATTTGATCTTGGCTTTGGCTTTCGCTGTTACAACGAAGTTCAGCCAGTCTTCCTTTGGACTTTGCTTAGAGGACGTTATAATCTCTACCTGGTCGCCGTTCTGCAGCTTATGTGACAGAGGCACCAGTTTATGATTTACCTTGGCGCCAATACACTTAGCTCCCAGGTCAGAGTGGATTTCAAATGCAAAGTCGAGTGCGGTGGCGTCCAGAGGCAGCTGCATTAAAGCTCCCTTTGGAGTGAAAATGAAAATTTCATCGGAGAAAAGATTCATTTTAAAGTCGTCGAGGAAGTCAAGGGCGTTTGATTCAGGATTCTTAAGAAGTTCCCTCACTTTTTGTATCCACTGATCCAACCCGCTGTCTGACGACGATTCTTTGTATTTCCAATGAGCGGCAAAGCCTTTTTCCGCAATTTCATTCATTCTTTGTGTTCGGATCTGCACCTCCACCCACTGTCCTTTAGGGCCCATAACGGTAGTGTGCAGCGACTCATACCCATTAGCCTTAGGCGATGATACCCAGTCGCGTAACCTGTCGGGGTTAGGGCGATACAGGTCCGTTACAATAGAATATGCTTTCCAGCAATCTGCTTTTTCGGTTTCGGGTTTGCTGTCAAGGATGATCCTGATGGCAAAAAGGTCGTATACCTCTTCAAAGGGAACGCCTTTTTTTCGCATCTTATTCCATATGGAATGAATAGACTTTGGACGGCCATATACATCAGCATGTAAACCTTGTTCTGTCAATATCTCCTTTATAGGCCCGATGAACGCTTTTACATATAGCTCACGCTCAGCTTTCTTTTCATTTAATTTCCTGGCAATAAACTTATACGTTTCAGATTCGGTGTACTTCATGGAAAGGTCTTCCAGCTCCGACTTCATTGCATAAAGTCCCAGGCGATGTGCGAGGGGCGCATATAAGTATATCGTTTCTGAGGAGATCTTAAGCTGCTTATCGCGCGGCATATGATCCATAGTCCGCATGTTATGAAGCCGGTCCGCAAGTTTTATCAGGATAACCCTTACGTCGTCGGCAAGGGTAAGCAGCATTTTCCTGAAGTTCTCTGCCTGAAGGGAGCTGTTGTAATCAAAGACCCCCGATATTTTGGTAAGGCCATCAATTATTTTAGCTATTTTCTTCCCAAATTCACGCTCAATATCTTCAAGAGTTATGGCGGTGTCTTCAACAACATCATGCAACAGGGCACAAACAATAGATGTAGTTCCAAGCCCAATTTCTTCGGCCGCAATCTGGGCCACAGCTATAGGATGGTATATATAAGGCTCCCCCGATTTTCGCCTCATATCCTTATGGCTTTCGAGCGCGAGTTCAAACGCCTGCCTGATCATGCGCTTGTCGCCCTTCTGCATCGTTGGTTTACAGGCTTTGAGAAGCGCCCTGTAACGCTTTAATATTTCCTTTTTTTCAGCCTCAATATCAATTACTAATTCGTTCATCTTCAATCCTCAGCGATCCTGCAAAAATAATGGTGTAACTTATAACTTTTGGGTTACTATTTCGTACTATATGTAATTAATAATTGTACGAATAAGTGTATGTTTGTACTAACTAAGATATGAAAAATTTTCCTCTTTTCCTTTTTTTTAGCTTGTTTTTCCTGCAATTTTCTAATGCCCAGGAAAAATTTGATCCAAATGTAAAGGGCAAGAATGATACCATTCGTGTTGCCGTTACCAAAGATGATAATGGTGAATTCATTCCCTGGATACCACTTGCCGATGTTAACATAAGAGATTTCCGCATTTTTGCTTCCGCCGAAGCGAGGGCGCAATATAACCGGTTACGATATAACGTCCTTAAGGTTTTACCCTACGCGAAATTTGCCCGTGACCGCTATAGCCGGCTACACGAAGACCTGGCGCTGACCGACAAGCGCAAAGAGCAGAAAGTTCTGGTGAAAGCCTGCGAACGGGAGATTAAAGACATGTTTAACCGTGAGATAAAGAACATGACCATTACTCAGGGGGAAATATTGATTAAGCTGATTGACCGCGAAACCGGGAATAGCAGCTATGAGCTGGTGAAACAGTTAAAAGGTGGTTTTACCGCTTTTTGTTACCAGTCTGTTGCCCGGGTTTTTGGGCACAACTTAAAACAAAAGTATGATCCGCAGCAGGAAAGGGATATTGAAAATATCATACAACGTTATGGCTATTACAATTCGCCTTATAATTACTATTAATGGCTTTGCTGTCGACGATTAGTTTCAGCGATCCAGTATAGTTACCTTGCTTGTATCTTTGTTATCCCTATTGATTCCGCTCTAAAATAAATACATCAAACTTAAGCTGAAGGCCTGAACGCTGACAGCTGAATGCTAATATATATATGAAAATAGACCTTCTTGTTATTGCTGTACATCCCGACGATGCTGAATTAAGTTGTTCTGGTACCCTTTTGAAGCATAAAGCTTTAGGGAAGAAAACTGGAGTAATAGACCTTACAAGAGGCGAGCTGGGCACCCGCGGCAATGAAACAACCAGAGCAGCCGAAGCTGCCGACGCTGCCAGGATCCTGAAGCTTGATGTTAGAGAAAACCTGGGTATGAGAGACGGATTTTTCAAAAACGACGAAGAACATCAGCTAATGATCATCAGGAAGATACGTCAGTATGAACCGGAAATTATCATTACCAACGCCCTGACAGATCGTCATCCGGATCATGGAAGAGCTGCCGGCCTGGTAAACGATGCTGCTTTTCTTTCGGGCCTGGTAAAGATAAAAACCGAACTTGATGGAAAACAGCAGAACGCATGGCGGCCTCGTCTCCTGTTGAATTTTATACAGAACGCATATATAAAACCAGATATAATAATTGATATTACTCCCTTCTGGGAGGAAAAAATGGCTTCAATTGCAGCCTACAAAACGCAGTTTTACAACCCTGATGCGAACGAGGAACATGAGACGTACATTTCAAGCCCGGAGTTCGTAAAGGTTATTGAAGCGAAGGCGCGTGAATTGGGAATAAGCATAAATACAAACTATGCAGAGGGCTTTACATGCAGTAAGTTGTTGGGCGTTGATAATTTGTTTGAGCTGAAATAGCAGTACTTTCTCTTATAGTTCTTTCAGGATTTTTCCCATAACCTCAATTCCCTGGTCTATATGCTCATTTTGCATTATCAACGCAGGCCTGAAGCGAATTGAGTGACTGCCGCAACCTATAAATATCGTGTTGTGATCGAAGCCTTTACGGATAAACTTGTTACGTTTAATTGTATCTGGGAAATCGAACGCGCTCAGCAGTCCAAGGCCTCTCACGTTCGACACTACAGGATACTGATCTGATAAATTTTTGAAGCATTGCTGAAGATAAGCGCCGGTATTCGCGGCATTTGCTACGAGTTGATCCTCCTCAATGATCTGCAGTATTTTAGAAGCCCGCACCATATCGGTGAGGTTTCCGCCCCATGTTGAATTAAGACGGGAAGGAACGGTGAAGACGTTCTTGTCAATCTCGTCAACTTTTTTCCCTGCCAGTATCCCGCATACCTGCATTTTCTTGCCGAAAGCGATAATGTCGGGTCTGGCTTTTTCTCCAAAGTGTTCATAACACCAGAATTTTCCTGATAGCCCTACGCCGGTCTGAACTTCATCGTAAATAAGGAAACAGTCGTTCTCATCTGCGAGAATACGGAGCTGTTCAGCAAATTCGGCCCTTATATGGTTCTCGCCGCCTTCTGCCTGTACTGGCTCAATGATGATGGCACACACATCATCTTTGTTATCCAGAAATGCCTGTTTTATCTGCTTAATAGCTATAAGCTCTCTTTCTTCAAGGTCGCGTAGTTTTTCATCCGTTAAAGGAAAACTGATAGCAGGCGTGGTTATTCGCGGCCAGTCGAATTTTGCATACCATTTGGTTTTATCGGGATGCGTGTTTGTAAGGCTCATGGTATAGCCCGTCCGGCCGTGAAAAGCATGTTCAAAATGAATTACTTTGAAACCGCGTTCCTCAGTATATCCTTTCCTGAAGTTCTTCTGGACTTTCCAGTCCATAGCGGTCTTGAGTGCGTTTTCAATTGCCAATCCGCCACCTGCTATAAAAAATGCATGAGGCAGATAGTAAGGAATAGCTATTCTTGAGAATGTAGCCACAAATTCTGCATACTGCTGCGTATAAATATCGGAGTTCGAAGGGTTGCTTAATGCTGCAAGCATCAGGTTTTTCTTAAACGTCTCGTCGCCCAGCATTTTTGGATGATTGTAACCCAAAGGAACAGAGGCAAAGCATGTAAAGAAATCCAGCATATTTCTGTTGTGCTTTGAGTCGTACATGTAAACTCCGCTACTTTTCTCCATGTCAAAAACGAGATCGTAACCATCGGCCAGAATATGCTTTCCTAATACTTGATGAACGTTTTCTGCTTCTACTGATAACTGATACATACCAGGTCCTCCTTAGAAACAAATGTATTAAAAAGATGAGCTAATTGTTAGTGCCCCGACTGGGTTTTAAAAGTCATTTTTTCCTTCAGGCCCAGGAGACCGAATAAACCTCCTGTATGAACAGCTAGAATATTAGTTCCGGAAGGAAAGTAATCCTGTCTGATAAGATCGAATACACCGTACATCATTTTTCCTGTGTATACCTGATCGGCCAGAATTCCGGTAGAAGCTGAGAAATCAGAGATGAAATTTAAAAGATCAGGCTGTGTTTTGGCATAACCACCGAAGTGATAGGAGTTATGGATCTCATATAAAGGATTGTCAATGAAGTGTTTATTAACCTCTTCTTTTAGAAATTCTGCACCTTTTAAAACCGGAATTACATGAAGCAACGCTCGGGAATTATTAATTAGCAACCCCTTTAGAATACCGGCTGCGGTAGTGCCGGTACCTGCTGCGCAGAATATATGCTGATAGTTCCCCTTTAACTCTGTCACTAGTTCCGAACATCCCTGTACGGCCTCGGCACCGGCGCCTCCTTCATCTATAAAGAAGGCCGAGGTATCATTGCTGTAAAAAGTGTCGAAGAGAAGTCTTTTATTTCTGTAAGCATCCCGCTCTGTGAACTTTAATTCCATGCCAAACATCCTGCAAAGGAAAAGTGTCTCGCTCGCTACGCCTTCGCCTCGCACAAAGGCAGTTGCTTTAAACCCGAACTTCGCCGCTGCACAGGCTGTCGCCAGAAGATGATTGGACCATACTCCTCCGAAAGTTATCAAATGATTTTTGTCCTCTTCTCTTGCCTTTATTAGATTGTACTTCAATTTTCTCCATTTGTTCCCCGAAATGAATGGATGGATCATGTCGTCCCTTTTTAAAAACACCCGCACCTCCTTTTCTTTAAAGAGGGGATGAAATATTTCTTCTTCCGGACTATATATTTCGAAGGCAAACATTGGGCAAAGGTACTGCGGGAAGTTGAAATGCGGAAGGTGAAAGTTGAAAGTCTAAAGTTTAATGTTGAAAGCTTAAAGGTGAAAGTATAAAGCTTAAAGTAATATTTCTGAAACTGATTTCTGATGGCTCAAATAACGCCAAACGAGAAGCGAAAAATATTACTTTTGCGGAATGCTGGAAGAAGAAGATCTTCGGGAACCTGATGAACAGGACTTGTACGAACACCTCAGAGTCGTAGTAGACAAGGGACAGTCGCTGTTGCGGATTGATAAGTTTTTGATGCATCGGATTGAAAACGCTTCTAGAAATCGTATTCAAAGCGCAATAGAAGCCGGTAGTGTGCTTGTTAACGAGAAGATCGTTAAATCGAGTTACAAGGTAAAACCCATGGATGTGATTTCTGTGGTGCTTCCTCATCCGCCAAGAGATACAGAAGTTTACCCTGAAGATATACCGTTGAATATTGTTTATGAAGATGACGATGTCCTGGTTATAAATAAGCCGGCAGGAATGGTTGTTCATCCGGGCTACAATAATTACTCGGGGACTTTGGTGAACGGACTTGTATTTCATTTTCAGCAACTGCCTCAGCTTCCCGGAAATGACGGCAGACCGGGGCTTGTTCACCGGATTGATAAAGATACCTCGGGGCTTTTGCTTATCAGTAAGAATGAACGCTCTATGGCCTGGCTCGCAAAGCAATTCTTCGATCATACCATAGCAAGGAAATATATGGCGCTTGTTTGGGGCGACCTTGAAGAAGACGGAACTGTAAGCGGTTATATTGGCCGAAGTATAAAGGACCGGCGGGTAATGGATGTATATGATGATGAAACCAGGGGTAAATGGTCGGTTACCCACTATAAAGTGCTCGAGCGCTTTAATTATGTCACTCTCATTGAGTGCCAGCTTGAAACCGGAAGAACCCATCAGATCAGAGCCCACATGAAACATATAGGTCATCCTCTTTTTAGCGACGCCACGTATGGGGGAGACAAAATTCTTTCAGGAACTATTTTTAGTAAATATCGTCAATTCGTTGTTAACTGCTTCGACCTTATTCCCCGCCAGGCGCTGCATGCCTTGTCGTTAGGATTTATACATCCCTCCACGAAAAAGTTTATTCATTTTGAATCAGATTTACCCGCTGACTTCCAGGCAGTGTTGCAGAAATGGAGAAATTATATTGATAGCGGTAAATCACAATAGGCTTTTTGGGGTTAGTATTAAAGAACTTTGAACTTTATGAATTTTATTAATTACAACGGAGAAATATTTCCGGCAAATCAACCGGTACTCACAACAGGAAACCGCAGCTTTAAATACGGTGACGGTTTGTTTGAGTCGATGCGGATGATACGTGGAGAACTTCGCTTCGCCCACCTCCACGCTGAAAGGCTGCGAAATGGAATGAAGGTACTTGGGTTTGAGGGCTATTCGTTGATTGATGAGACTTTCCTGAAAGAAAAAGTAGTTGAGCTCGCCATAAGAAATGGCGAAGGCGAAAATGCACGCGTTCGTCTCACTGTATTTCGTGATGCTGAAGGTCTTTATAGCCCCCTCGGAAATAAGTTTGGGTATGCCTTTGAGATGACCGGAAATAAAGAAACTTCCTATACTGCGAACACTAAAGGCTTGATTGTAGATGTTTTTGAGGATATAACGAAGCCCGTAAACTGTTTGTCTAATTATAAAACATGCAACTCGCTGATTTATGTTATGGCCGGAATTTTCAGGAAGCAGAACTCTCTGGATGACGTCTTTATTCTTAATCAGAATGGCTTTCTATGCGAATCTATGAGCTCGAATGTTTTTGTACTCTTCGACAAAAAGCTGTATACCCCTTCTCTTAATGAGGGCTGTATTGCAGGAGTTATGCGTAGTGTAGTTATGAAAATCGCAGCTGAGATCGATTTACCCGTAATAGAAGCACAAATAAATCCCGATATCTTAAATGAAGCGGAAGAAGTGTTTCTTACTAATGCAAGCCGTGGGATTCAGTGGGTGATGGGCTTTAATAGCAAACGTTATTTTAATAAGCTGTCGAAAATACTGATGAATAAATTAAACGAAGGATAGTGCCTTAAAAGTTCTCGTCGTCAGTGTCAACAACGGTCGCATTACCAAGTTCGTATTGAATATAGGTAAACGCTGTCGCAAATAATAGTATAATTCCCATATAGAATGTTATTTTTTTTGTTATGTCAAACATCGGTTTTACATATAGTATTTAAAATGACAATGGCTTTGCAATTAAATGATTTGGAGCATATTATAGAAGGAATCTGCAGTATTTGTAGTTTTTGTATGCAGTGTAAAGAGAAATTTGTTAAATTATACTTTTGTTACTGAGCTCAGACTGAGAGGATAAAACTTTGAAAGATTGTGTAGGATGTACCAAGAAACGAACTATTGAATGCTAAAGGCCCTTTTTATTGTTTTTATATTTTCAGTCTCAGTTACCTATGCCCAGGGGCCGGTCCAGGTCTCGGGCAAGATTACAGATGAAAGCGGGAAACCGGTTTCTTTTGCCTCTGTCTTTATAAAAGATACTAATATCAGTACAATGGCAAACGAAACAGGCAATTACAGGATATTATTGAAGCCTGGGAATTATATGTTGACTTGCAGATATGTTGGTTTTAAAAGTATTGAGAAAGAGGTGAACGTTCAGTCTTCCCTTGTATTAAATTTGACACTGGAGGAGGACATATATAAACTAAAAGAGGTAAACGTAACAGCAGGTAAAGACGACGCTGCTAATTCCATAGTCAGGAGTGTAATATCAAGGAGGAAGTTTTTAAGAGCTGTTCCTTCCTACCAGTGCGACGTTTATACCAAAGGGATACAGAAGTTGCTTGACGCGCCAAAAAGAATATTGGGAACAAACGTTGCCCGAACTTTAAATCTCGACTCCAACAGGCAGGGTATTCTTTACCAGTCAGAAACGAAGTCGAAATTTTTCTTCAGGTATCCGCAGAAAAAGGAGGTAATGGAAGCCTCGAAGGTAGCTGGAGACAATCAAGGATTTAGCTTTAACCGAGCTCTTGACCTTCAGGTTAATTTTTATGATAACACTCTTAACTGGCCTGCCCTTGGAAACCAAAGCTTTGTGTCGCCTGTAGCTTATAATGCATTCAATTATTACAGGTTTAAGCTAATTGGAAGTTCCCAGGAAAATGGAAAGACAATCCAGAAGATCAAAGTTATTCCAAAGAGCCGGTTTTCTCCGGCATTTTCAGGATATATATACATCCTGGAGGATGATCCAAGGCTGTATAGTGTAGACCTTATGCTGACAGAGCATGCCCGGATCAATTTTGTGGACACTCTTCATATTAGTCAGCATTTTTCGGAAATAGGAGATATGCACTGGCTCCCGTCCGACATAACAATCCGCTTTAACGGAAAGGTACTGGGTTTTAACTTTGCAGGATATTATACAGCCCTATATAGTAATTACAAAACGGATCCCGTCTTGCCCGACGACTTTTTCGATGAGGAGATCCTTAAGATCGATACAAGTGCCAATAAATATAACGATACCTGGTGGGCAAACAACCGGCCGGTTCCGCTGACTCGGGAAGAGGAAGATAACTATGAACAGCATGATGTTATGGGGGACGCCCAGAAAACCAGGGCATATCAGGATTCGGTACAAAAAGAATTGAATAAGTTCAGGCCTCTCCGCTATATTGTAGCGGGACAACGAATAGAAAATGTATCAGAGAATAGCTTCTGGTACGTTTATCCTTTGCATAGTACCATATTTTACAATACGGTTGAAGGGTGGGGACTAAGGTTGCGGGCCAGGTATGTTAAACGGTTTAGCCCTTACAGGTCACTTGAGGCAGAGCCGAATATCAGGTATGGCTTTTCTAGCGAGGTTATGAATGCGAATGCAGAAATAACTTACCGGACAGATTCACTTAGGCACACCAGTTTTACAGTTAGAGGGGGGAGTGATTTTTTGGATTTAAACAATAGGGGAACCATTAATCTTTTCTATAACACCCTTACAACGCTCTTTGAAGGCAAGAACTATTTAAAGCTATATCAGGCTAAGTTTCTTTCCTTAAGCGGACAGCGTGAAGTTGCCGATGGCCTAATGTTTACTGCCGGGGCAGAGATAGCCAGACGTTTTCCGCTGCAAAACTCCTCATCGAATCCCGTATTCCGCAAAACAGCGGAAACCATTACATCAAATAACCCGCTAAGTCCAGGCTTTGAAACAGAGGTGTTTCCGGTGAATAACTCTCTTAGTATAGAAGCGAAAATTTCCTACACGTTCGGTCAGCAATATACCTCCAGGCCTGACGGTAAGATTTTTGAACCGGCCAGGTATCCCACTATAATGATTGACTACCGTAAAGGGATTCCCCGTATCTTGAAGTCGGCAGTTGATTATGATTTTATTTCGGCCGATTTATTTCAGGACAAGATCAGAACCGCGTTATGGGGATATAGCTCCTTTTATCTGTCGGCCGGAAAGTTTTTAAATACATCGTCACTTTACTTTCCCGACTGGCATCATTTCACAGGTAACCAAACCGCCGTTTATAATCCGCTTTTCCCTAATTTCCACTTTCTGGATTATTATGCTTTTGCTACCAACGACCGCTTTTTTGAAGCTCATTATGAACATAATTTTTCGGGTCGCTTTATCAGAAAAGTTCCTCTTTTAAGAAAGCTTAAACTCGAAGAAATTATAGGAGGGGCCTATCTAACTCAGCCTCAGAATAGTTATAAAGAGGCTTATATCGGATTCCAGCGCCTAATGTTTCGAATAGATTACGGGTTTTCCTGGACACCTGGCCGGGAGATGTATAGGGCATTTCGTTTGTTTTACGGTTTTTGACGTTTCAAGAGAGTTTGTTTCTTGTTTATCGCTGTTTTGATCTCTGATCTTGTGGATTATTAATTGTATTCCTTTTACTTTGTTCGTTGTTGATTGTTTATTGAATGATTTAATAGATTTTTTAGCATTATTCAGTAAAAAAAATAATCATTTTGATATCTTCTTTATTGAATAACATATAAATGTATGTTTTTTTAAAAAAAAGCTCGATAATTTTTTGTTTTTATTAAAGTTTGTACTATTTTCAAATAAAAATTCTCCATAGTATTAACTTTAATTTAGAAAAATGAAAAAATTGTTACCGTTTCTATTGTTAATTGTCGCGGTAGTGCTTGGTCTTGCATTCCCTTCTGTTGAATTATCAACCGTCGCTGAAAATAAGATCGACACAGGCGATACTGCCTGGTTACTAGTATCCACTGCTCTTGTATTACTAATGACCCCCGGTTTGGCTTTCTTTTATGGAGGGATGGTCCGGAAAAAGAACGTTATCTCAACAATGTTGCAGAGTTTTATTTGCATGGGGCTTATTACTGTTTTATGGGTAGTATTCGGGTTCAGCCTTGCTTTCGGCGAAGACGTAGGAGGGCTCGGAGTCATCGGTAATCCCGCTACATTTTTCATGATGAAAGGAATGCTTGGAAATGCATCATGGTCGCTTATGCCAACTGTTCCATTGGTGTTGTTTGCCATGTTTCAGTTAAAATTTGCAGTTATCACCCCTGCATTAATAACCGGCGCTTTCGCAGAAAGGATACGCTTTAATTCTTATCTCATTTTTCTTTGCTTATTTATGGTGTTCATTTATGTGCCTTTGGCACATGCAACCTGGCATCCCGATGGAATGTTCTTTAAGAAAGGGGTGCTGGATTTTGCAGGTGGCACCGTTGTGCATATGTCTGCAGGTTGGGCCGCTCTGGCTTCCGCAATCTTTTTAAAGAGCCGTACTAGTCCCGAGCATTCTCCTGCACGCATCAGTTATGTTATACTTGGAACAGGTTTACTTTGGTTTGGCTGGTTCGGTTTTAATGCTGGTTCTGCCGGCGGTGCTAATCCGCTTGCTGCTACGGCGCTCGCTACAACAACTACAGCCTCTGCTGCCGCTGCCATGGCCTGGGTGTTTTTCGATATGTTCAGAGGTAAAAAACCTTCAGCCTTAGGTGCTTGTATTGGCGCTGTTGTTGGTCTGGTGGCCATCACTCCCGGAGCAGGTTTTGTTTCTGTGCCTCACTCTCTGGTAATAGGCACCGTTGCAGCAGTAGTAAGCAATCTGGTAGTTATCTGGCGCTCACGCACCAATCTTGATGATACACTAGATGTATTTCCCTGTCATGGTGTAGGCGGAATGGTAGGTATGCTTTTAACCGGCGTCTTTGCGAGTCAGAATGTCAATTCGGGAAATACCACAGGTAACGGACTGTATTTCGGTGAAACGCATTTGTTTTTCACTCATCTGATTACACTTATTCTGGTTTCTGCATTTGCCTTCTTTGGTTCTTATATTCTTCTGGTTGTAACCAACATGATCAGCAGGCTTAGGGTATCTCCGGAGGATGAAGTAAGGGGACTAGATGCATCGCAGCATGACGAAGAGCTTTAATATTAAACAGGCTCAATAAATACTCTTTTTATTAATGGGAATTCAAACCGGATTTGATTCCTGATATAAATTAACAGCAGCGGTACTGAAATTACCGCTGCTGTTTTTGCTAAAAATACCCTTCAGCAAAACGATTTTCTCCGGTGCTATGTACACTAAGAGTGCCCTCTAAACCTTCACAATAAAAGGACCAGCAGCCGCTATTTCTTATTACACCGCTCAATAACACATCGTCAGCACATCAGCGCTTTGTTATGGCGTAACAATTTTTAACCATCCAAACTAATTTATACTTTTGAGCATCTTATGGACACAATTTCTTTAAAGAAAAACAGGCCTGTTGCTATCTGGTTATTGGTGGGAGCAGGTATGATCATCATTCAGGTATTACTGGGAGGCATTACCAGGCTAACTGGGTCTGGACTATCTATAACCGAGTGGCAGCCTATTCTGGGAACTCTGCCACCTATGAATGAGAAAGCCTGGCAGGAAGCTTTTGAAAAATATCAGCAGATAGCTCAGTTTAAATATATTAACAGTCATTTTACCTTAAGCGATTTTAAATCCATTTATTTCTGGGAGTGGTTCCATCGCGACTGGGGGCGGTTGATGGGGGTAGTCTTCATTATTCCCTTTGTCTATTTTTTAGTTAAGAAGAAGATCAACCGTAGTATGATTCATCCTATGATCATTCTCTTCCTTCTCGGTGGCTTGCAAGGGATAATTGGATGGATTATGGTACAAAGCGGTATAGGTACCGACCTGGTTTATGTGAGCCATATCCGGCTCGCAGTACATTTTATAGCGGCGCTTATCCTTTTGTGCTATGTTGTATGGTTTGCGCTAAAGATTACAGTACCTCAAAGTCAGCTCAGTTATGCCCCCGCTGCTAAATCCTTAAATGTTTGGTTGCTGGTTTTGTTAACTATTCAGCTTGTTTACGGCGCTTTCATGGCTGGTACACATGCTGCGTTGGCCGCGCCTACCTGGCCGTCGATAAACGGTATGTGGTGGCCTGCTGATTATATGCTTACACAGGGCAGCTTCAGTGCTGATATAACGCACAATCTAATCAGCATCCAGTTTATTCACCGAAACCTGGCATATCTCATCACTATTCTGGTGTTTTGGTGGACTTTTAAAGTTTCGAGACTTCCTCAAACCAGCACTTTGTATAAACTGCGGTTCATGTCGTTAATATTGGTGATTATACAGGTTACACTTGGCGTTCTGGCTCTTTTAAACAGCGTAAACGATTATAAATTACTTTATAGCATACTCCATCAGTTTGTAGGCATTTTGCTCCTTTTATCACTGCTGATAACCTATTACTTTAGTCTTAGGATTAAGATCCCTGTAAAAGCTGCTGCTGTTGCAACGATATAATTACTTAAGCTATACTCAAACTTTTGCGGCTTCGTTGAATTACAATATATAGTTAAATAAAAAAACATGCCCAACCGCTTAAGTAAAGAAACATCACCTTACCTGTTACAGCATGCAGAAAACCCTGTGGACTGGTTCCCATGGGGAAGCGAAGCATTGGAAAAAGCGAAGAACGAAAACAAGCTGATCCTCATAAGTATCGGTTATTCCGCGTGCCACTGGTGTCACGTAATGGAACATGAAAGCTTTGAAGATGCAAGTGTAGCGGAGATAATGAACGAGCATTTTGTGTGCATTAAGGTCGACCGTGAAGAGCGGCCGGATATAGACCAGGTATACATGCTCGCTGTTCAATTAATGACGGGTCAGGGCGGTTGGCCCTTGAACTGCATATGTCTGCCTGATCAAAGGCCCGTTTATGGAGGGACATATTTTCGTAAAGACGACTGGAAGAAACTTCTTCAGCAATTAGCTGCTTTCTGGGAACAAAACCCCGGAGAAGCAGAAGAATATGCCGAAAGATTGACTCGCGGTGTGCGCGAAACAGAGAAATTACACTTGCTGGATGAATCTGTCGAATATTCTGAAAGTGACCTTGCAGACATTTTGAGATCCTGGAAAAAAACTTTTGATCCCAAAGAAGGCGGGTACAACCGTGCTCCTAAGTTTCCCCTGCCGAACAACTGGCAGTTTATGTTGAGATACGCCAGCCTAACGAAAGATGATAACATCGCAGCTGCAACGTTCCTAACCCTTCAAAAAATGGCTTATGGAGGAATTTATGATCACATAGGGGGTGGTTTCGCCCGTTATTCGGTGGACGGCCACTGGCACGTGCCTCACTTCGAAAAGATGCTGTACGACAATGCTCAGCTCGTAAGTCTTTACTCGGAAGCATGGCAGTACAAAAAGGACGAACTGTACAAACAGGTGGTGTACCAAACATTAGAGTGGGTTAAGAGGGAGATGACTTCGCCCGAAGGCGGTTTTTATTCGGCTCTTGATGCAGATAGCGAGGGCGTAGAAGGTAAATTCTACACCTTCACAAAAGATGAGTTAGCAGAAGTTCTTGGAGAAGATGAGGCAAAGATCTTCAGCACATATTTCAATGTAACAGAAGAAGGAAACTGGCCGGAAGAAAGAACCAATGTCCTGATGAGAAGAGAAAGTGACGAGGCCCTTGCATCTCAGCTGAATGTCTCTTTGTATCATCTTCAGGAAAGTATCCGGACTTCAAAGCAAAAGGTTTTTGATTATCGCGCGAAAAGGATCCGGCCCGGGCTGGATAACAAAATACTGGCAGGCTGGAATGGACTGATGCTGAAAGGATACGTTGACGCCTACCGGGCTTTTAACGAAGAGAGCTTCCTCAGGCAGGCCTTATCTAATGCGGATTTTATCTGCACCGTGTTAATGGAAACTACCGGCGCTCTCAAAAGAGTATTCAGAAATCAGTACACAAACAAAGCTACAGAAACGGCCTTCCTTGACGACTATGCTTTTGTTTGCGATGGACTTATCGGGCTTTATGAAGTAACGTTCGATGAAAAATGGCTTTTTGAAGCCAGAAGACTGGCTGAGTATGTTTTAACGAATTTCTATGACCCTGGTACAGGGATGTTCTATTTCACCTCGCAGAATGATACAGAACTCATCGCGCGAAAGCATGAGATTACCGATAACGTTATACCCGCCTCTAATTCTGCAATGGCTCTGAATCTTTTTAAGCTCGGACATTTTTTCCAGCAGGATGACTATGCCGAACAAGCCGATGTAATGCTGAAGAATATATTTCCGCAAATAAAGAGCTATGGATCAGGATTTTCAAACTGGGCGATTCTGCTGCTGTATAAGATATACGGTATATCGGAGATCGCCATTACAGGACCCTTAGCGGAACAGAAAAGGCAGGAAATTGAAAAAAACTTTATTCCGAATAAAATTCTCTTGGGAGGTAGCTCAGGAAGTTTACCTTTGTTGCAGGATAAATGGGATAGTGAAACCAAAATATTTGTTTGTAAAAACAGAACTTGCCGCTTACCCGTTACAGAAGTAGAAGAAGCATTAAAACTGATATAATATTTATTGCGCAGTAAATCTGTGTGATACAGGAGCTATCCTGGCCAACTTTAATTTTAGAGAATGATTATGAAAATTCAACCAAACAGCGTGGTGGCGCTTACATACGATCTGTATACCATCGACAATGGAGAGGAAGTATTTGTTGAAAAAGCAACAGAAGAACAGCCGCTGGTTTTTCTTTACGGTGTAGGCATGATGCTCCCAAAGTTTGAGGAAAATTTAACCGGACTTTCAACCGGTGATAGCTATGACTTTCATCTTAATGCTGCTGACGCCTACGGTGAAAAGGATGAAAATGCCTTTGCTGAGCTTTCTTCCGACATGTTCCAGGGAATGGACCTTCCTGAAGTAGGATCGGTGCTTCCATTGCAGGACAATCACGGAAATCAGTTCAGAGCACGCGTAACCAATGTTTCTGATACTGCTGTCAATGTCGACCTGAATCACCCTATGGCCGGACTGAACCTTCACTTTAAAGGTCAGATCCTGAACGTTCGCGAAGCTACCCAGGAGGAGTTGAACCACGGTCATGCTCATGGAGCTGATGGCCATTCAGGACACTAATATGTAGTTTTATTTAAAGAAAACGGGGCCATAAGCCCCGTTTTTTGCTTATATAGAGTGCTGATATTGTGTTAATGGACTTATTAATGAAAAGATTATTCAACGCCAACGTCTTATCAGGGATTGCTTAACACAATATTAAATGTTAAATATTTAGGGGTTTATATTTAAATAGTTACCTTTAACATAACGAACGTTATCCATTATTAAACACAATTCGAAATGCAATCATCGGTTAAGTTTCTAATTTGCTCTATTACTTTCATAGGCATCAATGCGAGTGTTGCACTCGCAGCGTCAAAAGATTCGGTTAATCATATTGTTCGTGTGCCTTCACTTCAAAAATCGATTAAGGCAACAGAGGTACTAAACGATTCTAAATTCGTCTTTAAACCAGGCGACGTAAACAGCAGAATGCCGGTATTAAGCAGAAAGGATAATTGTGTTGCTATCCCAAATTTATATCAAAGCGAGCTGTCTTACTTTGCGCTGCCTGCACTTTCTCTAAAGAGGGACTCCATTAGCAAAAGGCCTGCGCTTCGTCTATCAAAATAGTATTTTATCATTCTGCTGTTACGACCGCGAAATAATATCCTTTATTAATTCAAAATCCTTGCTTTTATAGGTGGCGATATCATCTTTGTGATTATCATCCGGATCGTATAAAAATGTCTCTATACCCAGATCATTTGCCGCTTCAATTTCCGATTCCGGATCATCACCGATAACAAGAAGATCGTCCTTCTGTAAGTTGTTTTGCATCATTATATTCAAAAAAACGTCCCTCTTCGTCATGCTGGTGGTATCGGGGTCGACAATGAATATATCCTCAAAATGCTTTTCTATCCTCAGGCTCTTAATCTTGCTCTGCTGGAGCTTTAGAAAACCAGTTGTTACCAGGTATTTAGTTATAGCAAGATCTTTGATGAGGTTATAATCCTCAAATGGCTTCATCGCTTCGTCGTAGGTAGCATTACGAAGCAGATCCATCCCTTTTTCGGTCAGTTCCCTGTTAAACTTATAAGTATCGGCAACTTTCTGAAACGGCTTTTTCATGATATCTTCAATAGCCGCGTTGAAGTCGCCGCCGCTAAACTCCTGCCTGTACTGATCCATAAGTTTAAAAAGAGGGGCAAAAAGCTTATCAGCGATTGATTTAACAGGATAGATCGTATTGTCGAGATCAAGAATCAGGGCACGTTTCATATCTATCAAAGCAATATTTTCCTGGTGATCTCTTTATCTATTGTAATATATCCCGGATACTTTATCATTTTATTTCCAACGCCGATAGTTGGTTTTATTTTTATCGTCAGGATACTTTTCTTGTCGCTTTTTTCATCTCCGGCAGCAGAAAGGAAATCCATAATATCCTGCTGAGCCTTACTGTCAGAGAGAGCCTTATAGATATTCGTACTTATACGGATAGGCACCAATGTTGTACCTCCATTAGGCTCCACCTTAATAGCTCTGTCTATCAGTCCCCCGGCAAGCTCATGGTTCTTTATTAAAATCTTGTATTCAAACTGATTAATAGCGGCCAAAGCAGCAGATGGGTTTTTTATCTGCAGGTTAAGTCGTCCTTCCAACGGAACATCTTTTCGCAGGAGGGCAAGCGCAAGCCTAGGGGTTCTCAGTATATCGAAGCTTTTTGAATTAACAACCTGCATCACATTCATATCAGCGATATAGATACTGTCGGCAGACGTAATCTCATAACGGCATTTCTCAAACGCTTTGGCTCTTTCAATCTGCTTGTTTATACCGCATCCGGCAACTGAGAATGAGAGGAGAGCAAAAAAAAGTATTTTCTTCATAACTATTTAACGTGGTTTAACAAAAAAGGGTATCATTTGCAGAAATATTGTATTCCTCACTTCTTTAATTCAAGCGAAGCCAGGTACTGATCCTGTCCATCGTCATGAAGGAGCCGGAAGTTAAATCCTTCTGCGGAAGCAATATCAGCAATTGTGCGCCAGTCCACATACAGCCAGCGAAACCAGGGCCCTTTATTTCCCCTGTATTCATACTGATACGCGATTTCCCCATAGTAGAAGTCTTCGGGCAAGTCGCCATCCTGATAAAGATAGGCGATATCAGAAGAATCGAAAATAATTTGCCCGCCAGGATTAAGCAAATGCCTGGCATGATTCAGAAAAAGATGGAGTCCCTCAATTGTTCCGCAAAGACCAATTCCATTCATTAACAGGAGTAAAGTGTCAAAGGGTTCGTTCCTGAAAGCGAAAACGTCATCGTTGATAACCTTGTTAACTCCCAGCGTTTTCATAATCAGGCATGCCTGAGTGCTTTGTTCAAGGGCAGTAACATTGCGCCCCTGTTTCTGCATCATTAAAGCATGGCTGCCAACACCCGCGCCAATATCGAGAATTTTCCCCCGGCTATATTCAAGGGCGAGGAGTTCGAGCTCAGGCATATCTTCCTCTGTTCTAAAAAACACGTCCACTGGCATCTCTTCGGGCTCTGCATAGGAATTATGAAGCCACAAAGTTTCTGCACGTCCTTTGTAATAGTAATCGGATAAAGCCTCCCCAAATATGTCCACGCGCAAATCTACACTTAAAATAATAAAAAAGAATTCCAACCAATGCGACAGCCCGTTGTTTTAGATGCTATACATTACTTAACAGAAACTATGAAAAAACTAATTGGGAAAGTGGCTTTTATTACAGGAGCCGACTCCGGAATAGGCAAAGCTACAGCAATAGAGTTCGCCAGTGAAGGTGCCAGCGTTGTTATATGTTATCACAGCGACAGGAATGGAGCTGAAGAGACCCTTTCCGAAGTAAAGAGGCATGAGCAGAAGGGTATAGTGGTCAAGCTCGACGTTAGTGATGAACAGGAGGTTGAAAGGGCTCTGGATGAGGCTATCGCAGAGCTCGGTGCACTCGACATTCTGGTAAACAACGCCGGAGTGAATGGTTCGGGTATAAAAGTGGCCGATATGGATACAGATGTGTTCGACAAAACCATCAGGACTAACCTGTATGGAACGTTTTTCTGCTCCAGGAAATTTATCAGGTACCTGAAGCAGAGCAGCCGCCGTGGTAAAATTATTAATGTGAGTTCTGTTCACGAAGAAATTGTTGCGCCCGGAAACGCCGATTATAATGCTTCTAAAGCCGGCATTCGTAATCTGATGCGAACCTTGTCGCTCGAACTTGCAGAGGACGGAATTAACGTCAACAATATAGCCCCGGGCATGATCCTCACACCGATGAACCAGGAAGCTATGGACGATCCGAAAGCAAAACACGAACAAACAGAGAATATTCCCATGAAAAGGGCAGGGCAGCCGGAAGAAATCGCAAAACTGGCCGTATTCCTGGCTTCTTCTGATAGCGATTACGTTACCGGATCAACCTACTTCATGGACGGAGGGCTTTCATTGAATATAGGTCAGGGAGCGTAACTCACAACCCAACGCAAGGCACTTCCTTAAATTCGATAGTGAAACCGGAAGTATCCGACAACGATTCTCTTCCGGTTTTCGGATCGATTGCATAGGCTTTTTGCAGGATTGTTTCCTTTAACAGCTTGAATTCCACAGGCAGGCTATCCTGCTGACCCTCTTGCATGTATGTCCAGATTCCTTTGATAATATCGCCGTTCTTGGTGCCTTTTATAGTTCCGGCACGGCCGTCTTTTTCAGAGGGTATCCACTTGAGGTCTCCTTTTACGTTATTCTCAAAAATCTCCAGATGGAGGACCGTGGTATCCTGGTTTTTGGTGCCATCGTAGTGTTCAAAACAAAGAGTTGGATTGAGGGTCGCGCTGGTCACAGAATCTCTTTTTGACGCAGTGTCGGTGTTAGTGCTCGCATTTTTGTCCTTTCCGCTATTACACGCATATAGCAGGTTTAGAGACACCAGCAGAGCAACAAGCATTCTTTGTAATTTCATAATATTAGTTTGTATTCCTGTAACAACGATAGCAGCATTAAGTTTACCCTCAACATTGAGAATTGTATTTATTTCGTCAGTATCTTTCTCCATTTATTAAAATTCCGCTAATTTTTCGTTAAAGAATCGATAAATATTATAAATTTGGCACTTCAACAAACAAACTAAACAATGAAATATAATTTCGGCGCTGGTCCGTGTATTTTACCGCAGGAAGTATTTAAACAGGCATCTCAAGCAGTATTGGATTTTAATGGTACTGGTTTGTCGATATTAGAAATATCGCACAGGGCGCCCGAGTTTGAAGCTGTAATGGATGAAACGCTCCAGTTAGTGAAAGAACTTCTTAATGTTCCGGCCGGATATTCAGTATTGTTTTTGCAGGGAGGAGCCAGCTTACAATTCTCTATGGTTCCCGCAAACTTATTAGGTGAAGGGCAAACAGCAGCTTATCTTGATACCGGAGCATGGGCAAGCAAAGCCATGAAGGAAGCTAAGCTATATGGAAATGTAACTGCAGTTGCTTCTTCAAAAGAATCCAACTATTCTTACATACCGAGGGATTATGAAATTCCTTCTGATGCCGCTTACTTTCATTGCACATCGAATAACACCATTTTCGGAACAGAGCTATTTGAATTCCCGAAATCACCGGTGCCAATGGTTAGCGATATGTCTTCAGACATGTTCAGCCGCACGATCAACGTGGAGGACTTCGGATTGATCTATGCGGGAGCTCAGAAAAACATGGGGCCTGCAGGCGTTGTACTCGTAGTCATAAAGGATGAGCTCCTGGGTAAATCAGGCCGCAAGTTACCTTCAATGCTTGATTATAAGATTCATGCTGATAATAAGTCCCTTTACAATACACCTCCGGTGTTTTCAATTTATACTTCTATGCTAAACCTCAAGTGGCTGAAGGCCAAAGGAGGTGTAGCGCAAATTGAAAAGGAAAATATTGCAAAAGCAGCAGCACTTTACGAAGAGATCGACAGAAACCCTGTTTTCAAAGGTACTTGCAATGTTGAGGATCGTTCAAGGATGAATGTTTGCTTCGTAACAGAGAATCCTGAGCACGAAAAGCCTTTCCTTAAGTTAGCAGAGGAAAGAGGTATGATCGGCATCAAAGGACATCGCAGTGTCGGAGGGTTCAGAGCATCCATTTATAATGCTTTGCCGATCACAAGCGTACATGCTCTGGTCGACGTAATGCGTGAGTTTGCACAGAAAAACGGTTAAATCCTTACTGGATCAAAACCACTTTTCATACACACCTAAGGTCAGACCAGGATTATTATCCTGGCTTCTGATAACATAATAAAGAAACAAATGATAAGAATACTAGCAAATGACGGTATAGACGCAGTGGGTAAGCAGTTACTTGAACAAGCCGGTTTTACCGTTGATACAGAAAACATCCCTCAGGATCAGCTCCCCGAGGCGTTGAAAAACTATGACGCTATTACAGTCCGCAGCGCTACCAAAGTAAGGAAAGATCTTATTGACGCCTGTCCGAATCTACGACTTATAGGCAGGGGCGGTGTTGGTATGGATAATATTGATGTTGAATATGCAAAAAGTAAGGGAATAGCTGTTGTAAATACGCCTGCTGCATCATCACCCTCAGTTGCCGAACTCGTTTTCGCTCACCTGTTTACAGGCATTCGTTTCCTGTATGATTCTAACCGGAAAATGCCTGTTGAAGGAAATACTAAATTTAACAACCTTAAGAAAGCGTATTCTGCAGGTATTGAGCTTAAAGGTAAAAAAATAGGGATTATAGGATTCGGAAGAATAGGTCGCGAAACAGCCAAGATCGCTCTCGGTCTCGGTATGGAAGTTCTCGCATATGATCTCTACGAAGTGCCTTCTGAACTGGAACTCAACCTTGCCGGTGGTGTAAACGTAAAGGTTCCCGTGAATAGGGTTCAGTTTAACGAGCTGATCACCGATGCCGACTTCATCAGCCTTCATATTCCTTTCCTGGATAAGCCTATTCTTGGTCCCGATGAATTCAGAAGGATGAAAACAGGAGTAGGTATCGTAAACTGCTCACGCGGCGGAACAATTGATGAAGTTGCGTTAATAGAAGCAATCGATTCGGGCATTGTTGGATTTGCAGGTCTCGACGTATTTGACAACGAACCGGCGCCGCGCGCTGAGATCCTGAATCACCCTAAGATATCGCTGACCCCCCACATCGGAGCTGCTACCAATGAAGCTCAGGAAAGAATAGGAGTGGAGCTGGCCAGCCTCATAATTGATTTCTTCAAGAAGAGCTGATGGTTATACAGCAGGAACTCTCTAGATAAAATAAAAGATAAGGTTGTGCAAACAGTTGTACAGCCTTATTTTTTATATAAAGGACGTAAACTTAAAGACAATGCCGTTAACTGCAAAAAAGACAAGGGTAGTCGTTATTGGTGTAGGGGCCGTTGGCTCTACAACTGCCTATACACTTCTTCTCCGCGAAAGGATGGATGAACTGGTGCTTATCGATGCTAATAATGAGAAAGCATTGGGGGATGCCCTTGATATGAACCATGGCCTGCCTTTTCTTGGACAATCTAAAGTATGGGCCGGCACCTATGAAGACTGCCGTGAGGCTGATATCATCATCATTACAGCAGGAGCCGCGCAGAGGCCTGGCGAATCACGGATTGATCTTTTGAAACGTAATGTTTCTATCTATGAGAGTATTACAACGGAAGTACTTAAATACAATACCGACGGGATTCTGCTGATTGCATCGAACCCTGTCGATATTATGAGTTACTTTACATGGAAAAAGTCGGGATGGCCGGTTAACAGGATCATAGGGTCGGGTACGCTGCTGGATAGCGCGCGGTTCAGATACCTGATCGGAGAGAAGCTCCAGATTGACTCGAGAAGCGTACATGCGCATATCATCGGCGAGCATGGCGATTCGGAGCTTCCCCTTTGGAGCCTTGCTAATATTGCAGGAACGGAACTCTCACTCTCGGACGAGGCCAGAACCGAAATATTTTCAAATACAAAAGACGCAGCATATCAGATTATAAAGGCTAAAGGCGCCACTTATTACGCTATAGCACTCGCACTCGACCGTATCTGTACCGCGATCCTGCATAACGAGGCCGCTGTCCTCAATGTATCGACCCTGCTTGATGATTACCACGGCGTATCCGGAGTGTATCTTGGAGTACCGTGCATAGTTGACAGAAATGGGGTTCGTGACGTTTTAAAACTAAATATCAGCAGTGACGAAAAAGAACTATTGCAGCAATCAGCAGCAAAGTTAAAGGAGATAATTGCTTCAATTGCTCTTTAGCCTTAATGACCGGATACGACATAGTAAGATTCGCGAATGATAAGACCTATTGAATATTAAGAGTACTGTATATACATTTGTAAAAACAAGTAAATGGACGCTTACGATCAGGTATTTGAGAACAACCGGAAATGGGTTCTCAGTAAAAAAGACGGTAACCCCAACTTCTTCGAAGAGCTCGCCAGGGAGCAACGCCCTGAATTTCTCTATATAGGCTGCTCGGACAGCCGTGTTCCTGCGAATGAAATCATGGGGCTTGAGCCCGGAGAAGTGTTTGTTCACCGTAATATTGCTAACGTAGTGAACAGCATCGACTTAAATTGTATGTCGGTAATCAATTATGCTGTTGTTCACCTTCAGGTGAAGTATATTATTGTGTGCGGACATTATGATTGCGGCGGCGTTAAAGCAGCTATGGAGCCGCGTGATTTAGGTGTTCTCAATCCCTGGCTGCGTAACATTCGCGACGTATACCGTCATCATCAGCAGGAGCTGGATGCTATAGCCGATAACAGGATGCGTTATAACCGTCTTGTTGAGTTAAATGTAATAGAGCAGTGCGTAAATGTTATAAAAACGGCCGAAGTGCAGCAGTGTTATAAGGCAAACGGTTTTCCAAAGGTGGCTGGCTGGGTATTCGATCTGCACGGCGGAGAACTCATTGATCTGAATATCGATTTTACAGGACAGCTTAAAGAGATTCAAAAGATCTATAACCTCGACGTAAAATAAGCGGAGTTGCTGCTATAACCCGTTATTGTATTTAAATGACGCGACTACTTTTACTTTTTACTTTTTGCTCTTTCGTTTCGCTTGTATCAGCCCAGGAGAATTTCAGAAGATATACAATCGGCGCGTTCGCCGGAATAACCACAAACAGCAGTGATTTGCCGAAGGCTGGAAACGAGACCGTGTTCGGCGGTGGAGCAGAAATTTACCTTACCAAATTCCTGAGCGGAGGAATGAGCTTTCAAAAAGGAAAACTCTCGGGAAGTGAAAACAGAAGCACTCAAAGGTACTTCCTGAATGAGTTTACTGCAATCTCCTTCAACAGCAAGGTCCATCTGGGGCAGTTTATTGGAAGAAACAAGGGGCGGTACCAGGTTAATAATGAAGGGCTTCCGAAGCGGGTATTGAAGGGCATTTATCTCGGAACAGGCGGAGGACTGCTGAATAGCAGCCAGAGCAGGATACAACGTACCCCTCTGGCCGGAGCAGCATCCTATATTTATGTAGGACAGAACAAAAATAAAGAATTGTTTATCCCTGCGATGCTTGGTCTGGATATTCATACCAGCCAGGAGCCGGGTCTTATTTTTACAGTACAATACACAATGAATTTTGTGCTTGGAGATAATATGGATGGCTATTTAATTTCTGGCAGTAAGAATGATACGTTCAGTACACTTAGCCTTGGCATTAAATATGCTTTCGGTCGTCTGCAGTTGAACTAAGGAACAATTTCTGCCACAACAAAGGTGCTTCCCCCTATAAAGATCATATCATCCTCTGAGGCGGAAAATCTCGCTTCAGAAAGAGCTTCGGTTACCGATGTGAAATATCGACCCTCAAGGCCCCTGATATTAGCCTCCTGAGCAAGGTCCGCTGCTGGCATAGCCCGTTCAATAGAAGGCTGACAGAAATAATACGTTGCGTCCTTTGGCAGCAAAGCCAGCACCGAGGAAATATCTTTATCTCTGACCATGCCGATCACCATATGAAGTTTATCGAAGGCAGTTGCATGTATATTTTTTAAAACCTCTTTAATACCATCTTCATTGTGCCCTGTATCACAGATAATCAGCGGTGCCACACTGAGTGTCTGCCATCTCCCCATTAGTCCCGTAAGCTCTTTCACTCGACTTAATGCCCTTGCAATTTCTTCGATCAGGATCGCCAAGCCTTGTTTCTGTAATTCTTTTACAGCGCTGAGAACGGTCTTTATATTTTTTAACTGGTAAGTCCCTGTAAGATCGAGTGTAAAGGAAAGAGGGGTGCTGCCATCAACAGGAAGAACAGAGATATTTAAGGCCTCTGAATCATGTACAGCGTTTGATAACACGTTCCATTCTTCAGACGCAAAAACGATAGGAGAGTTGTTCTCTGACGCCTTGCCAAGAAAAACTTCCGATACAGCGTCCTGTTTTTCTCCAATCACTACCGGAACTCCCGGTTTAATAATACCCGCCTTCTCAGTTGCTATCAGCGGAAGCGTGTTTCCAAGAATACTTACATGATCGTAACTAATATTGGTGATCACGGATAGGAGCGGTGTAATAATGTTCGTAGAATCGAGCCGGCCACCCAGTCCCACTTCAATGATTGCGATATCCACCTTCTCCCTGGCGAAATGCTGAAAAGCCATAGCAACGGTCAGTTCAAAGAATGAGGGTTCAATTTCCTCAATATTCTTCTTCTGCTCCTCGGTAAAGGCGATCACCCTTTCTTCCGGAATCATTTCGCCGTTCACCCGGATACGTTCCCTGAAGTCCTTAAGATGAGGAGATGTATATAAGCCTGTTTTATATCCCGCTTGCTGAAGTATAGCTGCCAGCATATGCGAAACAGAGCCCTTCCCGTTTGTTCCCCCTACATGAATTGTTTTGAACGTGTTTTGAGGATTACCTATACGCTTACAAAGTTCAATGGTATTGGTAAGATCTTTCTTTAATGCAGAAGAGCCTACCCTTGAAAACATCGGCAGGCGTGAATACAAATAGTCAAGTGTCTGCTGGTAAGACATAGCTTAGTATTGAGTATCAAGTAGCAAGTAGCAAGTAGCAAGACTGGTACATAAGGAAGTATTATATCTACGCATATCATAATGCCTGATACTAAATCGCTAATATCTGTAATACATGTCTTGATACCTGATACTAACTACTTGATACTAACTAACTAACTAACTAGCTACCTGATACTAATTTACTTTACTTTAAAATTAAAAACCACCACACCAATCTGCACATCCGGTGCCGATTCAAGCTGATTCAGGCTGGCGCCCATTACTGCCTGTTCGCACTTTCTCCAAAGTGACTGGTCAGACAACGTGGTACCCTTCACACCAGCGCGTGCATATACAACTTCGCCTGATTTGTCTACTCTTATCTCAACATATACCTTACCCGACTGCTGTCCTTCATCATTAATTCTGGGAAGGTTTAAGAAATGTCTGCCGGCAAGAGTTAGTTTTGTATTCCCGAAACCAGAGCCACCTTTACCATAATTTGACGCCAAAGGATCACCATCCGGGTCTCCCTGATTTCCAGGAGTGTTACCTGTTCCGTCTCCACCACCTGTTCCTGTACTTTTCTTGCCCTTATAAAGTGCATTCTGATTTACCACAGGTTTGCTTTCCTTAACTTCCTTTGACGGCGCAGCCACCGGGGAAGACGTCGGCTTCTGAGGAGTACTAACGGCAGGTGCATCTTCACTTTCTTGGGTAACGACAGATTTCTCGCTGCTTTCGGCAGAAGGTGTTGGGACGGTCTCTGCATCCGGAACTACCCTGTCAGGTGGTGTATTATTAGCATTGGGATCCACAGAAGGTTCCTCAATACTCATAAAATCATCCCCCATACCTACTTCAGAAGTACCATAGTTCACTACGATTCCTCCGGTGCCCACTTCCTGCGGAACAGGCATCCCAAAGACAATCAGATAACTTATCAGCAAAAACGCAGCCATTAGTCCCCCCGAAAGGAGGAGGGCTTTAGGATAGTTATTTTCTTCCTGGTATTGCATGATTTTACTTCGGTTCTGTTGCTAAAACAAGTTTAACTCCCATTTTGTTAGCAATATCCATTATCTGTACTACATCCTGTATCGCAACTGTCCTGTCCACGCTCAGGATGATCGTTAGTTCCTCAACTTGTTGCTTATATACCAAAAGCCTTGGCTGTATTTGCTCGAGTGCTATCGGTTGCTTGTCAAGAAAATATTCCAGGTCTTTAGTAACTGCAATACTAACGGTTTTTTTGGATATGGATTGTCCCGAATCTGAACGCGGAAGCAATAACTTTATCACGTTCGGATTCGTTACTGTCGAGGCTATCAGGAAGAACAACATCAGGAAAAACATGATATCGTTCATCGCAGAAGTTTGAACTTCTGCAGCCGGTCGGTTTCTTCTTCTTAAATTCATAATCTCCTTTCTACCGTCCTGGTTCTTCTAACAGGTCGATAAACTCAATAGCGTCCGTTTCCATCTTAAGGATCACGCGGTCAACCATTATGTTTAAAACATGATAACCTACGTAAGCAAAGATACCGATCATCAAACCGGTTGCAGAGGTGATCATTTTTTCGTAAAGACCTCCCGAGATGATACCGATGCTGATGTTATCGGATAATGAGATATTATAGAATATTCTGATAACACCTGATATGGTACCAACGAACCCAAGCATGGGAGCAATACCAGCAACGATGCCCAGGATACTGATGTTCTTCTCTAGTTTCGAAACCTCAAGCTTTCCTACGTTTTCTATAGCGCCTTCGATATCTTTAATAGGCCGGCCAATTCTCAATAAGCCTTTTTGAAGCATGCGGCCCAGCGGCGTATTGCTGTTACGGCAAAGAGCTACTGCCGAATCAAGTTTTCCTGATATAATGCTTTGTTTTACCTGAACCATAAGATTCGATTCGTTTCGCGATGCCTTCCTGATGGTTAGATATCTTTCAATAAATATAACGAGGCCGAGAAAGGCAAGTATTCCCAGAGGAATCATTACCCAGCCTCCTTTTACCAACAGGTCCATAAATCTCAATTCCTGCGCCTGTTGTGCTGCCTGCGCTGCAGCTGTCGCAACGGTGTCGGGGTTAACTGTAGAATCAATCTGTAATAGAAACATGTGTGTTATTGTTTTATTTTATCTTTAAATGTAAATATCCAGGCTTCCGGGTTAAAGCTTTTTTGAATTCGCCTTTTTTCCTGGTTTGCTTCCTCATAGGTATTATATGAACCCAGGCTTATTTTAAACTTAGGTTTGCGTGTGTCTTCAATGATCCTGGCTTTAACGCCACGGTTATGCATGACCTTTAAATAGGTTTCGGCCTCAGAGCGTAAAGCCAGTGAAGCGCCTATCACTTCATACGTAGGGGTGACTTCCACCGGTTTATCAGCGGCCGGAGCCTTAATGCCTGCAGAGTCTGTAACTTTAGGCGACTGAGCATTTGTGGCCGGTATACTGTCTTTTTGTGAAGTGGTGTCAGGAACTAATGCTGGAGCGGCTGCTGGTGCCTGTGGCTTATTGGCCGATAGCGGCCTGTCTGCCTCCAGGTTGAAAAACTGAGGGTAGAATACATAGGTTAAGCTGCCTGCAATCAAAAGCAAGATGGCTATCACTCCAATGGCCTGCCAGATGTTTGTTGGATTAGCTGGTGTATCTGCTTCTGCTGGTGCGGCCAAAATAGGTTCATTAACAGGAGGCAAGGGTTGTGCCGCCCTCTTCTGAATGATCGAGAAGGCTGGATCCTTGATTGGCAACAAACCAAACTGCTCGCCGGGCATCAGAGTTGGTTTCATAGAAAGATGACCGTGCGCGGTATGAAGCGTGCCGATAGGCGATAGGTTCGCGCTGCCATCTGTTTCCAGCGAATGCCGGATACTATCCGTGAATTTATTGATAAAATACCGGGAAGAAGCTTCCGAGATTTTCTTGGCAAAAGAAACATATCTTATCAGTTCACCATTAACTGATTCTACCGCTTTAAAGGCTATTTCTTCAGCAGGTGGATATAAAATACCGTTCTCTCTGTCGTAACGTGCAGATATCTTCTTCTTATAGAAGGTGCCAATACCGGGAAGGCCTATTTCATTGTGATCTTTTAGTAGTTCCGATATATACAGCGCAATATCCATCCCGGTAAAAATAATCTAAAATATTTATGCAGCCAAACTATCAGAAGGAATAGTTTAATCCGCCAATAACATTTAACCCAACTTTAGGATAATACAAATACCTCTCGTATTTATTGCCAAAGATATTATTGACACGAAGGAAAATACCCACCTTTTCTTTATATAAATACTCAGCTCCGGCGCTAAAATCGACATAGCTCTTAAGCTTTACAATTTCAGGAGTTTGCGAACCTGAATAGATCAGGGCCGAAGTTTTATCATTAACTACAATCTCACCATCAATAGTGATCTTCTTGTTAATGGTAAAGCGTGCGTTTGAGAATAATCTGAAATCGGGCTGAAACCATGCTTCTTCCTGAGTATCCATATTGTAATTATTGATATTCAGTCTTCCCAGCCAGCTTAACTGTTCAGATATTTTCACACTTATCTCGCCCTCCAGTCCGGTTACCTTAGCATCGTCATAGATCACATTAAAGCGTTCCGGGCGTGTAATGTCATTCCTGAACAGGGGCATAGATTCCAGCTTTTTGTAAAAAAGCATAGCCTTATAGCCAAATCCGGCTCCCGCGTTTCCTTTGATACCACCATAGGCGTATGTTTTCTCAACTGCATTGCTGATAGCTAAATTACTGTTCAGATAAGGGTTTAAGTTGGAGAGTTCCCTTATGGTCGACTTATTTACGTTTCCTGTAAAACCTCCAAAAACCGTTGCAAACTCCGGCACGATAGGGACTTCTGCTGTTACTGCCGGAAACAGGTTAAACCGCGACGCATCTCCAAATTCCTGAACCAGGTTCACACCGATAGAAAGCTTATAGGTAGGTCCCTGCAGTTTTATATAAGGGTTAGCCCTGAAAATATGGTTTCCGATGGATACCGAATCTTTGGTTTGAGTGAAATCTGCTGATGTATTAAGTCCTATGTTAAACTGTTTCCAAACTTTATTGTAAAAGCCACTCAGCGCCAGAGAGGTTTCTTTCGCATTAAACTTGTCGGAAAGCAAATAGCCATCTGCCTTCAGTGCGTAATCCGACGTTTCATTCTCTCCGTAGTTCTTTATCAGCTCACCCCGGAGACTAACGGTACCATACCTTTGTTTTTCAGGATTGGCGTTAATAGGGCGAATTGAATCTCGCATTGTTCCATAAAAGTAAGTCGAGTTACGGTCAAACCCAAGTTCGCCGTTCAGTGTGATTTTATCCAGCACACTTTTGCCGAAGATCCCTATTTCCTGCCTCGAAAATTGCTGCTTACTTAAGTTCCCTTCCTGGTTGAAATGTTTGAAAAACGCTCCTGCTTGCAGCGCCTCATCCGGACCGGTATTAAGATATAATTCCGCCAAACCAGTACTGAAATTCCCAAAACCCAATTTTGCATAGCTATGAGTAAGAGGGCGGTCAATCTGTAATGAAAGCGGCTGCGCCTGCAGCTGTCGGATATCACTGTTCAATTCGAGCTTCTTATCCAATACAGAATATTTAAGCTTCGACTTCATCGCCTTGGTACTGTTCAGATCGGGGCTCCTTCTGATCTTTGCCGCATCAGCGAGCACCGGTTTATATGGACGTTCTACAACAATTTCTTCGGTGAGTGCTCCCGTAGGCTTATCAGTCTTTTTCTCCTCCGGTTTTTCCTGTGCAAAAGAAGCAGCAGACACCAATAAAATAGAAAGTGTAAGTTTATACTGAATATTTTTGAGTCTCATTGTACTATTTCTTCTTGTTAAGTTGATCAAGCTTTTCTTTGGCAGTCGGTATAATCTCGTCCTTGCCTTCATAATTATCAATTACACTCTGAAGCGTGCTTTTTGCCTGAAAGATGTCTTTTAAAGCCACATAATTATCGGCCAGAAGAATAAATCCCTTGGTAACCCAGTAATCATGCGATTCCATTTTTACCAGCTCAAAGATGGTCTTCTGCGATGCTTTATAGTCACCGCTCTGGTATTGTAAATAGGCAACGAGGTACTTGGCTTCAGCTCCCGTAACCGTTGTTGTTTTAGCGGCTACATCTGTAAGCTCTTTTAGGCCTGCAGTTGTATCACCTTTCGCCAGATACGCTTTACCTGCATACAATCCAGCACGGCTCTTATCCTCTTCAGACGACCTGTTAAATTCCCGTACCAGTTTAACATACTTCAGAACATCATCGGGCATATTCATCGAGCTGTAAGCCTCCATCAGGTTGTTCACTGCAAATCCGTAGTTTGCTTTGTATTCTGATGTAAGCTCAAGCTTTTTGAGATATACAACCGCCTCGTTATATTTCTTTTGTTGTAAGTAGAGCTTCGATATGCTGATCAGCGCTCTTTCCGTATACTCGCTGGTCCAGTCGTTCAGAATGAACGTATAATCAGGAATTGCCTCGTCAGGACGGTTCAGCTTAACCAGGCTCTCAGCACGGATAAATTTAGCATGCTTTTCGTAAATAGGTTTCGGGAACTTATCGAAATAAGCATTCACTGCGTCGAAAGCGGCCTGATAATCGCCTCTCAGGAAAAGGTTATTCGCCGCCTGGAAGGTAATATTATCCTGCTCCGAAGTACTCAGGTTACCAATGCTCGTGGTATTGGCATAAGCAAGGAACCCGTTTGCGTCGGCTTTATCAAGATAGATATTTTTGATCGACTCAAGGGCAAGCTTCGCTTCATCGGTGGTGGAATAATCCTTCACAACCCTCTGGAACGTGGCCAGGGCGCCCGCATCGTCATCCTGATTATATTGCACCAGTCCGATAGTAACCAGCGCCCGCGGCACATAACTGCTTCTCGGATATTTCTCTATTAAACCCTCTAAATCAGTCTTTGAGCGGGCGTTATCACCTTTAACAAAGTACGTATAGGCTATTTCAAAGCCTGCGTCATCGGCGTAGTTTGAATTCGGGAACTGCTGTAAAAGCGACTGATGCGTTGCGATCTTAGCGTCGTTCTGCCCCTGAAGGCCTTCGATCATACCTCTTTGGAAAAGAGCATAATCCTTGCCGTCGCTGTTCCACGCAATCACCTTATTATACTGCTGAAGGGCCGATCCATAGTTTTTAAGCACGAAATAAGAGTCGCCGAGACGGAGAGTGGCATCGTTAACCGTATTCTTGTCTTTATCGTCGCCTCCTAAGAAACGAGCGAAATAATTAGCGGCCTTGCTATAGCTTTCATGCTGAAACGCCGAATACCCCAGTGCATAGTTTGCGAAATTATAAACATCGGTTTTGCGCGCAGCCGGCATAGCCAGGAACTTTTCAAACTGAGCTACAGATTCGCCATATTTACGCACCTCAAACATCGCCTCAGCCAGCCAGTAAGTAGCAAGCGCATGCAGTTCATCATCGATAGCATTGTTCTGCGAACGCATAAATAAGGAGATACTATTCTCAAAAGCCCGTTCATTGTAGAACTCAAGTCCTCTGAAATAGGTTACCTTCTGATAAACCGCTTTTGTTTCTTCATTTTTATTCTGGATGGTTTCCAGGATATTTACAGCCTCTTTATAGTTCTTGGTAGAAAGAAGCACTTCGCCCAATAAGGTCTTTGCTTCATTGATCTTGGCCGAACGGGGATATGTTTTAATAAATTGCTGAACGGCGTCCAGAGCTACTGAATAAAAATCAAGCTCATACGATAGCTTGGCGTAGTTTAGCAGACCTTCTTCTTTTAATTTGGGATCGAAATCCAGTCGCGACGCCCTGAAAAATGCATTTCTTGCGCTCTGCTTATTGTTTGTTTTGATGAAGGCCTGTCCCAGTACAATCATCCCGTTCTGGTAATGAACATCCGGACTGCCCATTTTCTCGAGCTCTTTAATCGCTTTCTGGGGATTATTAAGCTGCATATAAATATATCCCAACTGGTAATTATCCTGGTTGTTTTGAGTCTTGCCGGCATCTAAAGCCTGAAACTTCAGGTAGTAGTCAAGCGACGTTTTATAATCAGACCGTGCAAAATAAGTTGCGGCAACAATTCTGTACATTTCAGGCTTATACTGCGCATCGATAACATCGATAGCAGGGATCGTATACGCTAAAACATCGTCGTACCGTTTATCGAGAAAATACAATGCCGATATATAGTATGGATAGCTTGCCTGATAAGCTGTAGAGTTTTTTAACCGTTCAAATTCCCTCAGTGCAGTTTTATAGTCGGCGCTCAGGTAATTCAGGTAAGCATAATAATAAATGGACGATTCGTTATAGTCGCCCTTTTCATCTTTAAGCTTTGCAAATAAAGGCTCGGCATCGTTATACCGTTTAGTGGAGAAGTAGGAGTAGGCGAGCTTAAAGCGATACTCATCGTTTTCTTTTCCGGCAAGATTAGCAGCGCTGGTTTTAGTAAACCATTCTATCGCTTTTTCATAATTCTTCCGGGCAAAGAACGATTTCCCCATTTGAAAGTAGGCCGACTTTGTATTGGCACTTGATGGATACTCACGGATGAAAGCCAGGAACAGGCCTTCGGCGTTTGTATTTCCAAGCTCCAGTGCACATACCGCCTGGTAATACTGTGCATTCTCCTTGAGTAAGGAGATCTGCTTGTTATCTGCAAGCGACTGCGACGAAGGCGAAGTGCGCGACTGTTCCACTTTACTGAACTGTTCGCTGGCAGCAGCATACTTAGCCTTTTGAAAAAGTTCAATGCCGCTTTTATAAGCCTGATTTATAGTAAACCACTCTGTTTGCTGAGCGTTTGCTGCTAAAAGTGATGAGCAAAATATTGAGGTAAGCAGAATATATTTTCTAAGCATGTCTTATTGTAAAATTGCGAAGTTAACAGTTATAGACAGATACATTGGCATAAGAAACTAACAGATGTTGAAAATCTGCCAAAAGTAACGTTTCTGCGTTCAAAAGCGAAATTTGATTGTGAGGAATTAGATTTGAGAGATGAGGAACCTGATGTGAGAGATAAGAAACTAGTGATGAGTAATTAGACAAGAGATGCCAGATATGCGATATAAGGACTTACATTATCCGTATTGATTATCCAATACTAGTCCTTTCCGTTTTCCTCCTGTATCACTTAACCCTTAACTTTCAACCTTCAACTTTCAACTCTCAACTCAACTCCAATCACGGCTTCTGTCCCGCCAGAAGATACAACACAGCCATTCGGATAGCCACGCCATTCTCTACCTGGTCGAGTATAATAGATTGTTTGCTGTCGGCTACATCGCTGGTTATTTCCACTCCTCGGTTTACCGGACCGGGGTGCATGATGGTTATCTCCTTATCTAAAGAATTAAGAATTTGCTTGTTGAGTCCGTAGAGCATCGAATATTCTCTGAGTGAGGGAAAATACTTAATATCCTGGCGTTCGAGCTGAATCCGGAGCATATTGGCAACATCACACCATTGCAAAGCCTTCAGAAGGTCAAACTCCACCTTCACGCCCAGCGTATGAATATATTTGGGGATGAGGGTAGTAGGTCCGCATACCATTACTTCGGCGCCGAGTTTATGCAGACAAAGGATATTCGACAGCGCCACGCGAGAATGAAGGATATCTCCAATTATCGCCACCTTTTTTCCTGCTACATCGCCATATTTCTCTCTTATAGAAAATGCATCGAGCAAGGCCTGTGTAGGATGTTCATGAGCGCCGTCGCCTGCGTTCACTATTTGAGCATTCACTTTACGGCTCAGGAATACACCAGCGCCAGGGTAGGGGTGCCGCATTACGATCATATCCACCTTCATAGCAAGAATATTATTCACTGTGTCGATCAGCGTTTCGCCCTTACTAACAGAAGATGAAGAGGCCGCAAAGTTAATAACATCAGCCGACAGACGCTTTTGGGCCAGCTCAAAAGAGAGCCGGGTTCTGGTGGAATTTTCAAAAAAAATATTGGCAATAGTTACATCGCGCAGGGAGGGAACTTTTTTGATAGGACGGTTAAGCACGTCCTTAAAGGTATCAGCAGTTTCAAAAATTAAGCGGATATCGTTTTCGTTTAAGTCTTTAATTCCCAGAAGGTGACGTGTACTTAGGTTCTGACCTGGTTCTGCCATTGTATATATATTCAGTTTATTTCTCAGACAACAAAATTACCTTATCCTCACTATCGGCTTCCTTCCAGTTAACAATAACTTTCTGGGAGTTAACAGAATCTACCTGTATACCGATATAGTTTGGTTCTATTGGCAGATCTCTGGAATAACGGCGGTCTACCAGCACTAGTAATTCAACCTTAGCTGGCCTTCCGAAAGCAAGCATAGCGTCGAGCGCCGAGCGGATGGTCCTTCCGGTCCATAGTACATCATCAACCAGTATCACCTTCTTTCCTTCGATAATGAAATCAATCTTCGTAGCATTCGGAACAAGCGGACCCTCGCGCCTGCGAAAGTCGTCCCTGAAGAAGGTAATGTCGAGATTGCCGTTTAATATTTTCGTCGCCGGAAGAATGTTCTGTAATTCGGCAGCAATTCTGGCTGCCAGGAACGGACCTCTTGGTTGGATACCAAGAATAACCGAATCAGAAAAATCATTATGATTTTCAATCAACTGATGACAAAGTCTTTTGATTGTTATCTGAAACTTTTGTCCATCGAGCAGAGTTAAGTTTTGCATCAGTTTGGATTTGGCCAAAAATAAAAAAAATATGATATACAACGAAAAAAGCCCTGCCGATTTTGCGGCAGGGCTTTAATTTATCAGAATCCGGTATTACTCGGCTTCTTCGTCAGATTTCTTAGCTTTACGTGCCTTGTTTTCAGCACCTTCCATCTGCTCTTTCAATTGTGCAAGAACGCCCAGATCACCTAAGGTAGATCTTTCAACAGATTCTTTCACTTTTTTAACTGCATTAGAAGTAGCTTTCTGATCATTCTTCTTCTGTGAAACTTCAGCAGAACGAGCTTCAGATCTTGCATCTTCCCAGATACGTGAGTGGGAAACTACAATACGCTTAGCATCTTTACTGAATTCGATAATCTTGAATTCAGCAGTTTCGTCTACTTTAAGAGGCTTGCCGTCTTCCTTGATAGAATGTTTGCTTGGAGAAAATCCTTCAACACCATAAGGTAATGCAACAATAGCGCCCTTATCACTTACTTTAAGAACTGTACCTTCATGAATCGAATCTAAAGTGAAGATCGTTTCGAAAGTGTCCCAAGGGTTTTCTTCCAGTTGCTTGTGACCTAAGCTAAGCTTACGGTTTTCTTCATCAAGCTCAAGAACTACCACATCCAGCTCTTCACCAACTTTAGTGAATTCATTAGGATGGTTAACTTTCTTAGACCATGAAAGATCTGAAATGTGAATCAGGCCATCGATACCTTCTTCAATTTCAACAAACACACCGAAGTTAGTCATGTTCTTAACAACAGCTTTGTGCTTGCTTCCTACAGGATATCTGGCTGCAATGTTCTGCCATGGGTCAGGAGTTAACTGTTTAACGCCAAGGCTCATCTTCCGCTCGTCGCGGTCTAATGTTAATACCTGAGCTTCAATTTCGTCTCCAACCTTAAGGAATTCCTGAGGATTGCGCAGGTTCTGCGACCATGACATTTCTGATACGTGGATCAAACCTTCAACACCAGGGGTGATTTCAAGGAATGCACCGTAATCAGCAACTGTAACAATCTTACCTTTAACCTTAGAACCAACTTCAATAGTAGTATCAAGTGATTCCCAAGGATGTGGTGTAAGTTGTTTCAAACCAAGGGCAATACGTTTTTTCTCGTCATCAAAGTCAAGTACAACCACATTGATCTTCTGATCAAGTGACAATACTTCCTTCGGATGCTCGATACGGCCCCATGAAATATCTGTAATATGCAGTAAACCGTCAACACCGCCAAGGTCGATAAACACACCGAAGTCAGTGATGTTTTTAACGGTTCCTTCAAGAACCTGACCTTTTTCAAGCTTAGCAACGATTTCTGTTTTCTGGTTTTCAAGATCGTCCTCAATAAGAACCTTGTGAGATACAACCACATTCTTAAATTCGTGATTAATCTTCACAACCTTGAATTCCATTGTTTTGCCAACGTAAATATCGTAATCACGGATTGGCTTAATGTCAATCTGAGATCCCGGTAAGAAGGCCTCAACACCCATGATGTCAACGATCAGACCACCTTTAGTGCGGCTCTTAACAAAGCCGGTAATGATAGTGTCGTTTTCCAAAGCTTCGTTGATGAGCTCCCATGACTTCTGAGTTTTTGCACGCTTACGTGAAAGAACCAACTGACCATTAACGTCTTCCTGAGATTCAACAAAAACATCAACCTGATCACCAACCTTTAGGTCCGGTGTATCACGGAATTCGGAAAGAGATACCATACCATCAGATTTAAACCCGATGTTAAGTACTACATCCTTGTTGTTAATTGATACAACAATACCGGTGATGATCTCACCCTTGCTGATCGAATTAAAAGTACCGGCATACATTTCTTCAAGTCTGGTACGTTCTTCTGAACTGTAGTTACCAAAACCTTTTTCGTCTGCATCCCAATCAAAATCGCCTGAAGGCGTTACCAGTGTTTTAGACTTAATGTCTTCAATTGACAATGAATCAGCTTCTGACTCAATGTTTTCTTTTTCTTTAACCGTCGTGGTTTCTTCGCCATGGAGTTCTGCTGATTTAGCATGTAGCTCCTTTTCTGCTTCTTGTTTTTTGGCCATTAATTAATTTTTCTCCTTTTTCCTGATTTAAATCAGGACTGCAAAGGTAGGTAAATTCATTTTTATTCTGAAGAAAATTTATTTATTATTTTATTGACTCACAGAACGATTGAACGCATTTGCCAGTAGTTGATAATGAATAACATAGCAAAAAAATAAAACTTATCTACGTTCGGGTCTGTTACCTGAATACATCAGTTAAATAAATATTACCATGAAAAACCCCGAAGATAGAAACAATGAAATATCAAAAGGCGAGGATGAAATTTCGGCCGCAAAAACAGATGTGAACGCAACAGAGAAACCTGCCGACGATGGCTTCAAAACCTCGAAAGATCATAAGCATCGTTTGAGTTGGGAAGTTCCTCATGATGAGCAGATGTTTGACAATACCAGTCCTTCTGCCGGCGAAAACGAAGAAAAAGGGGAGTAAGTCTCCCTTTTTTATGCTTCATCCTGGTTGCAGTTCGCAAGAAAAGGCTCGATTTTCTCCAGCGCAAATTGAAGCTGATCTTCTTCAGTCAGTTCTGTATTATCAAGAATAATCGCGTCATGTGCTCTCGACAAGGGACTTTCCTTGCGCGTAGTATCTAAATAGTCGCGATGTGCTATGTTTTCAAAGACCTCTTCCAGTGTACTGTTTTGTCCTTTGGCTGCGAGTTCTTTAAATCGACGCTCAGCTCTTACTTTAGGGTCTGCAGTCATGAATATCTTAACCTGGGCGTCAGGAAAAACAGTGGTGCCGATATCACGGCCGTCCATAACGATGTTTTTCGATTTCCCCATCCGTTGCTGCTGATTGACCATTTCATCTCTGACAGCCTTTAAGGCACTCACTTCACTAACTTGCTGCGAGACCTGCATTTGCCGGATCTCTTCAGAAACATCTTCTCCGTTCAGAAGAATATGGGTCTGATAATCCCTGGAGTGAAAGTTAAGGTGGATATTCCGCAGCGCTCCGGCAACCATTTCTTCATCGGCCAGGTCGATATTATTCCTTAGGAAATACAAGGTAACAGCCCTGTACATTGCACCTGTATCGATATAAATAAAGTGAAGTTTTCTGGCAAGGCCTTTAGCGAGAGTGCTTTTTCCGCACGAAGAATAGCCGTCTATAGCTATTACAAGATTGTTGGTCATCACAGGGGCAAAGGTATCGTTTCGTGTTGATTTTAAATAATTGAAGATTAAAAAATAGTTAGCGGTATATCCGCTTTACAACTTCAGATGGCATCCGGAGGCAGGATAAATAACTGATATAATTAGGCTTGCTCTTGCCGGAGCCGGCAAACTTTGCCGGTACTTTTTTTATATAGCAGATATTTTTCTTTGTCTAAATTTGGGGATGGATTTTTCTAAAGAGGATTTACTCCCCGGTATCAGCTTTAAAACCTCAAGAAGCGGAGGAAAAGGAGGACAGAATGTAAATAAGGTTTCGAGCAAAGCAGAGTTGAATTATAACCTGGAAGAATCTTCCATATTTAACGACTTGCAAAAAGAGCGCATAAAAGAAAAGCTTTCAAACCGCCTGACAGCCTCGGGTATGATCCAGGTGATAAGTGATGAGGAAAGAAGTCAGTATCTTAACAAGGAGCGCTGCCTGGATAAACTCTTCCACCTGCTTCGTAAAGCACTGCATGTTGCCAAACCAAGAAAAGCAACCAAGCCATCCAAAGCCTCTGTAGAAAAGAGGCTCTAGGAGAAACAACAAAAGGCTTTAAAAAAACTAAACAGGAGAAGGGGAGCCGCTGATTTTTGAGGCATTCATTGCCTCTTTTGTCATTGTCTGTTTTAAGTTCTTAGGACCGTCTGGCTATTAGTCAGTCAATCATTATTTTATAATCCCGAATTTTTCTTCTTGAATCTTGCTTCCCCCTGTTCTGTACCCAGCCTGTAACTCTTTTTAAACCCCGTCACTACGTTAGCGTCCATATTACGTAATGAGTGCGTTAAAAGTCCGTGTTTTGATATTAAAACACGGACTTTTAACATAGTTTTTATATTGTTTGCCTGCAAAAGCTGAAATGCAGTCCAAACGCGGTTCATACCCTTATACAGCGCGTTTTCAGATCGCCTTGCTGTACCTCCTGAGCTAATCCGCTCTCTTTCAGAAGAAAGCGTTTTAATCTTTCACGAAAAAAGATTTCAATTTTTTTATGTTTTTCATTTTCAGGATCCCTAAATTAGCTTCATAAACCAATCCGATGTTCATCTAAACCAATAGGTACATGGCAATCATACAAGGCAAATATTTAAGGGGAAGCGTAGGGAATTACGCGTTCCGCAAGGTCGGCAACCGCAACATTATACAATCTAAACCAGGCCGGGGCACGGTCCGTCAAACGGAGGCCACGCGTGAGAGCAGCGCCGAGTTCGGGCTGGCCAGTACAGCAGGCAAGATGCTTCGGTATGCCTTTGGGAACCTGTACGGGTATGAGTATGATGGCAGGATGATGAACAGGATGGTCAGAACACTTACCGAAGTGATCGGCAAGGACGACAGGCCTCGGGGACAAAGGGAAATCACCGGCGGAGATATCAGCAGGCTGAAGGGCTTCGAGTTCAATGCGGCGGCCCCTCTGCGCAACCAGTGGAAGCTGACACCGGAGGCCAGGATGGATGAAAAGGGAACGATCCGGGTGAGCTTTCCGTCGTTCGTGTATCTAAAAGACCTGACGCCATCCTCCAGCTACAGCTATTGCATCATCAAGGCCCAGGTGATCGCCTTCGACTTTAAGAACAGCCGGTACAAGAGCCTTGGAGAAGAGAAGCTGGAAGTGAAACTGATCACCGGGCGTCAGGAGGCCACCGAATGGACGTTTGAGTCAGACGTACCGGAAGGATGTTTACTTCTGGTGGGGTTCTCTCTGAAATACTACCGGAACAATAACGGGATCCTGGAGATCGTACAGGACCGTTCAAAACACAGTTCAACAGAGATCATCGGTAGCTTTATCCGTCCTGGTCGGGAAACGTCGTATGAGGAACCACCGCAGATCATCCGGGTATCCAAATACGAATCATGGGCACCGGATTCAGGCTGGCGAAAGGTCGAGTTAAACAGCAAGGCCTATAACAAGCTGCAAAGGCAAAGGCTGAAACAGGCAAAGGGGAAGAGCCCGACAGTGGCGAAGGAGAAGACAAAGGATAAGGATGGCTGGACGAAGATGTAATTTGCCACGGGCTGCTATCTGTAAGTACCGACTTACATTCGGAACCAGAACGCTGAATAAAACGGATCTTTGCAGATGCCGGAAGGTACAAAAGCTCTTAATCTGTGGGGTCCTGAGTTCTGGCCTCAGCGGAGGCAGACCGTTAGCTGCAAGTTAACAACAGCACTATAAAACATTGACTAACATAAATTTAAAGACATAACTATGGAGTGAATTTTTGACGGATAGGAACTGCAGGTGTAACGCTAAGGAAAAGGTCTCAACTCCCTTTTTCTAATAACGAATTATAGAACAGACAGAAATGAGATTGAAAACGACATAAGCTAATTTCAGACTTTACAATGCCGTGTTTTTAGGCGACAAACATATGGCAAATTTTTTGATTATCTTTGTTATAATTTGAAAGGAGGAAAGATGAAAACAGCAAACTTGAATACAACCCTGATTGACAGCTATTATAAATTGCTGAAAAGTCTTAGTCCCAATAATAAATTGGAACTTATCGCCCGACTTTCAAAGTCGATGAAAACCTCTAAAAAGCGAGAGAATGAAATTTCTCTTGAATCTTTATACGGTTCTTGGGAATCAGACCAAACCGCAGATGAATTTATTGCGGAACTTAAAGCCGCAAGAAACTTCACCCGTAAACGTGAAGAATTGTGAAAAAATTCTTACTCGACACCAATATTTGTATCTATTTCTTAAAAGGGCAGTTTGACTTGCATCGTAAAATCAAAGCGGTTGGTGAAGAAAACTGTCTTTTGTCTGAAGTGACGATAGCCGAGCTTAAATACGGCGTTGAAAATAGTGTGCAGAAAGAAAAGAATCGAAAAAATATGGAAGCATTTATTGCTAAATTCGATATTCTTCCAATTTTCCCTGTTCTTGATATTTACGCAAGAGAAAAAGCCAGGCTGAAAACCAAAGGCAGCATATTAGACGATTTTGACTTGCTTATTGGAACAACTGCTGTTTTCAACAACCTTATTTTGATAACAAAAAACGTAAGTGACTTTGATAGACTTGCCGGAATTGTTATCGAGGATTGGACAACCGACCGATATAAAGTCTGATTGTACCCATTAACATCTGTATTCATTAAGCTTAACACATCATTTGCTTCTTTATTTAATTCTCTTTTTATCCCTTGAAATACCGAATTGCCTATTTGGTCGCTACGTGTAGCTAAAGGATGAACAGGGAACGTGACCAACAGCGATTTTTGACACTGTAGAAAGGAATGAACGGCGAGACTCTTCAATTGCAAACTGAAACCGAACTGCAAGGAAAAAGCATTATCTTTAGCTCCGACCATTAAATTTAAATAAATGTTTTTCGGGAGGTTGCGCAAAGGATTCATAATTAATGCTTTATTGATATTAATTTCGATATCGGCATCGGCGCAGCAGGGCCAGCTTAAATTTAAACATATTTCATTCAGAGAGGGGCTGGCTCAAAGTCCGATTTCCTGCATTTTTCAGGATAGTCAGGGCTTTATATGGATCGGTAACTGGAAGGGACTGACGAGGTATGACGGAAATGAATTTCGAACCTTTAAACATGACGACACGGATAGCACAAGCCTGAGTAATAACAGGGTAAATGCAATAGTAGAGGACGCAGAGAATAACATGTGGATCGCTACGGCTAACGGAATAAGTTGTTATAACCCTAAAATAGAAAAATTCAGGTCTATTTTAAGTATTAATGTCAAAGGCGGCAAAAACTATATTTCGTCTGTTCTTGCCGATCAGCAAAAGAAGATCTGGGTAGCAACCTTCAGCGGAGTAAAGCTTGTCAAAGATCATCAGCTTCAAGATATCCCGGGGTTCAAGAGACGAAGTGATTCCAGCCTCTACAATGGTGTTACGTTTACAATATTCAGGGATTCGGGAAATCGTATTTGGACGGGGACGAAACGCGGACCAGCATGTTTCGATCCTGTTTCCCGAAGGATCATTGAACTTCCCCCGGTTATAAAGTCGAATGCAGGCCTGATGGCGGCAAAGATCCTGGTTATACGGCAGGACAGACAGGGGGATATTTGGTTCGGCACGGAGAGTTCAGGTGTTTTCAGATATAGCGCCCGGCAGAACCGGTGTTACCAATACCGGCATTCTGAGGCTACGGCTTCCAGCTTGTGTTCAGACTGGATTAAAGACATACTGATAAGCAGGGATGGTAAAGTATGGATTGGAACAAGAGGCGGTATCAGTCTTTTGCAGGACGACGGTAGCTTCCTGAATTACGAACACCGGGCAGAGGATCCTGATTCTATGAACGACAGCACTGTATGGAGCCTTATGCAGGACAGCTCCCTTAATATCTGGATCGGTACCTTCGCCGGAGGTATCAATCTTCTGTATCAGGCTGGCAATAACTTTACCAATATAGGCGAACGCATCGGCAGTAAACAGGGGCTGAATCATCCGGTGGTAAATGCAGTGGCTGAAGACCCTGACGGAAGTTTATGGATAGGAACTTACGGAGGTGGTATAAATCACGTCAATTTGAAGACGGGCGCATTTCAGTATTATTCTGTTCGCCCCGACGGGATGGACAGACCCACAAACGGTGTGAAATCCTTATTTCAGGACGATAAAGACAATCTCTGGATTGGTACACTCGACGGCCTTTATCGCTTTAACAAACGAACGCATGCCATTAAAAACTTCAGCTTTCCTGTTAATGAGGGTAAGCTAAGCGAAAACCTGATCAATACCATCCTGGTGGATGGCGGAGGCGTATGGGCAGGTACAAACGGTGGGGGATTGCGTTATATTAATGAAGCTGGCAAGATAACAACCTTTCGCCATGACGAGAAAGATCCGGTATCCCTATCCGATAATTTCGTTACTTGTATCAGAAAAGACGACAGGGGTAATATGTGGATTTCTACTCAGAACGGGCTTAACTATTTTGATGTCCAAAAGCAGAAGTTCACCGCAAAGTTTAGAAGGTCAAAAAAAAATTCCATCAGCAACAATACTGTTCTGACATTATTAATTGATTCGAAAAAACGGTTGTGGCTCGGAACTGAAGGGGGAGGGTTAAATTGTTACGATCGCAACGGAAAAAGGTTTTACACCGTAAGATTTGCTGATGGTCTTTCTGATAATGTTATCCAATCGATTCAGGAAGACAGGTCGGGCAACATTTGGGTAAGCACTGACAATGGTATATTTAAAGTTCACACAGCAGGGCTGCGCTTCCCGTTTAAGCCCTCTCTTCTTAAAGTTACCTATTATAATTCGAACGACGGCCTGGGTAGTAATCAGTTCTCTACCAATGCCGGACTTCGGACAAGTAAAGGACTGCTGGTCTTTGGCGGAGTCAATGGCCTTACCCTGTTTTCTCCCGAGGCCATAGTGAAAAATCGTTTCATTCCCAAAGTAGTTATCACGGGCTTATTTGTAAGAAATAACCGTGCGGTAATTGGAGAGGAAGGTTCACCTTTGAAGCAGGCCATAAATTATACGCGGGAAATTACACTGAATTACGACCAGCGTTTCATCTCTGTTAAATTCGCGGCACTCAACTTTATTAATCCCGCCAATAATCAGTACGCTTATAAGCTGGAAGGGCTTACAAACAAGGAGGACTGGCATTATGCTGGTAACCAGTCTGCTGCCACCTACACTAATTTAGGTCCGGGTGATTATACATTCGTAGTTAAGGCGGCGAACAATGATGGCCTCTGGAACAACGTCCCAGCCACCTTAAAGATCACGGTTCTGCCGCCCTGGTGGATGACGTGGTGGGCTTATCTTCTTTATGTATTGACGATAGGTTCTATCGTTTTTGCTACTATCAGATTTTTCAGGATCCGGGCAAAGCTTAAAAGAGATCTGTTTTATGAGCAGCTTCAGAATGAACGGCAGCAAGAGCTGTATCAGATGAAGCTTAACTTCTTTACGAATATTTCTCATGAGATCAGAACTCCTTTGACGCTGATCGTTGGTCCCCTGGAGAAGCTTATCAGCAGTGCTTTAGACAATGCCGTTGTCCACAAGCAGCTGATCCTTGTAAAAAACAATGCCGACCGTCTGATGCGTCTTGTAACAGAGCTGCTCGACTTCCGGAAAGTGGAAACCGGACATATGAAGCTGCATTTTTATGAATGCAATATTGTTAAGTTCACAAACGAGATATTTCTTTCTTTTCAAAATATCGCCTTAAGTCGTAATATAGAATATACATACCACGCCGATTCTCCGGATCAGCTGGTTTGTTTTGATAAAGATCAGATGGAGAAAGTCTTCTTCAATCTGCTTTCAAATGCATTTAAGTTTACTCCAGATAACGGGCAAATCACTCTATCAGTAAAGACGTTGAACAAGAAGGGCAACGAATGGGTAGATATTATTATAAGGGACAATGGAAAAGGCATACCAGAAGAAAGTCAAAAACTTCTGTTTAATAATTTCTTCCAGGCGGACCAGTCAAAGTCGCATTTAGGGACGGGTATCGGCCTTGCTTTATCAAAGAGTATCGTGGAGCTGCATAAAGGCGAGCTGAATGTTTATAGTGTTCCGGCGACGGAAGAAATAGCAGGGGAGACTACGTTTACCGTTTCCCTGCGAACCGGACGTTCTCATTTAGGTGACGAAGAAATACAGCCGGACTATATGAATAGTGAGGATACATCCATCTATCGGATCCAGCAGGAAAAGGAAACATTGGGGGTATCGGAAAAAGGAGTTTCGGCTGATAAAAAATATTCAGTGCTGGTGATTGAAGACAATGCTGAGGTTCGAAGTTTCATCTCCGGTTCGTTGAGTGATTACTACTACGTTCATGAAAGTCCTGATGGATTGAAAGGGCTCGCTGACACCTTCAGTCTGATGCCCGACCTCGTTATCAGCGATGTGATGATGCCTGGAATGGATGGACTTGAGGTTTGCAGAAATATAAAGTCGGATGAGAGGACCAACCATATTCCCGTAATTCTTCTCACAGCGCGCGCCACATTTATACATCAGGTGAACGGGCTCGAAAATGGCGCAGATGCCTATATCACCAAGCCTTTCAGTATCCAGCTTCTCGAATTGCAGATACATAACATTCTTGAAGCTAAGGAGGTTATACGGAAGAAATACAGCCGTGAGGTAATCCTTCAACCTAAAAACATAGCCATTACCTCACCGGAAGAAAAGTTCCTTCACAAGTTAATGGAAATTGTGGAAAGAAATATCGACAATGACCAGTTTGGAGTTCAGGAACTGGTGGAGGAGATCGGGATGAGCAAAACGGTGCTTTATAAGAAGGTGCAATCGTTAACCGACCTTTCGGTTGCCGACTATATAAAGTCAGTTAGATTGCAAAAAGCCGCTATGATGCTTAGCCAGAATAAAACCGGCATTGCCGAAGTTGCCTTTGCCGTTGGTTTCAACGACAGGAAGTATTTCAGCAAAGAGTTCAGGAAACAATATGGTTTATCGCCTACCGAATATATTAATCAAAATTCGCCGGCTCCGGTTGGACAAACGAACGCTTAAAACGTTTTCGAGCCAATTTTACCCCTACTAAAGGAAGTTTCTACCCCTTCTTATTACAACGTAAGACACATATTTGCCTAATCAATTTTATAAACAAATGAAAGGAAAAGCGCAATTATCCAACTGGAGAAGGCTAAACAGATGCTTATATCACCGGCTGTTCGCTATATCCGGTAAATTTCCCTGACTCCATATTATAAAACGATAAAAGAGCAAAACTCTTTAACAGGATCAATCAATAAAACCATGAGAATTAAATGAATAATTTTTACAAAATGAAGTATTTTAAACCGGATCTGCTCTTACAACATGTAGGGAGGTCTGCCCTTTGTTTAGTATTGTTTTTGATGATAGGTGTTGCACCTGCCGCTGCCCAGTCAAAAATCATAACAGGGATTGTGAAAGACCAACAGGGGGAAGTGCTGCCAGGGGTAAGTGTTCTGGTAAAGGGAACAAGCACCGGTGCAGTTACAGACATTAACGGCAAGTACCGTTTGGCTGTACCGGGGCCCAAGGCTGTTCTTTCATTCAGCTTTGTAGGCTTGGGAACTCAGGAGCTTGCTGTTGGAGACAAAGCAGTGCTCGATGTTACACTAAGAGATGATGCCAAAAGCCTGGAGGAAGTAGTGGTAGTAGGTTATGGCGTTCAGAAGAGAGCAACATTAACGGGAGCGATTAATACCGTAAGCAGTAAAGAAATTTTACAGTCGCCCACTTCGAATGTTACCAATAGCCTGGCCGGACGGCTTCCCGGGGTCTCTGTTATTCAGCAGAGCGGGCAGCCCGGACTTAATTCTTCTACTATTAAGATCAGGGGAGTAGCCACATACAACACCGGAAACCAGGGGGCTATAGTTATAGTAGATGGTGTTGAGCGGAATAGCTTTGGCGACATAGATCCGAACGAAATAGAGTCTATATCAGTGCTCAAAGACGCATCCTCCACAGCAATTTTTGGTATCCGTGGAGCAAACGGCGTGATCATCGTGACAACGAAGGCTGGTAAAGAAGGAAGTCCCCGGATCAGTTACACGGGGAATGCCAGTATACAAACCTATACAGGAATTCCCAAAGCAGTCAATTCTTACGATAATACGAGGCTGATGAATGAGGCACGGATAAACGATGATCTTCCAGCCTTATGGACAGACCAGCAGCTGGAGAAGTTTAAAGACGGATCTGATCCTCTTGGTTATCCGGATGTAAATTGGTTTGACTACGTAACACGGAAATATTATCCGCAAACACAGCATAACCTGAATGTGAGCGGGGGAACTAAAATCGTAAAATACTACGCATCTGTGGGCTACCTGTTTGAAGACGGTATTTTCAAGAAATTCGATTCTCCATACGGAATTCGTTCAACACCTTCTTACAACAGATACAATTTCCGGTCGAACCTCGATTTTAATTTCACAAAAGATCTTCAGATGAGCGTACGCCTGGGCGGACGTCTTGGCAAACGATATATGCCTTCGGGCCCGACGGGATCGAGTTTCGCTTATGATAATATGAACGGGATGATCTCGCGCATACTTCAGACGCCCTCTTTCGCTTACCCGGTTATGTTACCTGATGGAAAAATCACAGGAAACCAGGAAGTAGGTACAAACGTGTGGAACCCCTATGCTGTATTGACACGCTGGGGAACAAGGAATGACGATAATAACTCAATTGAAAGTACTTTCGACGTAAATTATAAGCTGGATAAACTGGTAAAAGGCTTATCATTTAAAGGGCTGTTTGGCTACGATTCCTACTATAACAGTACCGCGCGCCGTGCCGCCTGGTGGGCATCGTATCTATATGACCGCGAAACCGGCGAAACTAAGCTTGCTGGCGACAGCAGGGACCGGGACGAGCCGCTCGGAGACATCAGCTCGTCATACGATGGAAGCATCAAAATGAACCTTCAGCTCGGTTTTAATTACTCAAGGACCTTTGGCCGTCACAATCTGTCGGCAGTTTTACTTGCTACAAGGCAATTGAACCAGTTTGAAGGCGACGGTAAAAATGCAGCTCCGGAAGCAGTACAGGGAGTGGTGAACCGCACTACGTACAATTTCGGTGAAAAGTATTTTGCCGAGATAAACATGGCCTACAATGGTTCTGAGCAATTCGCACCATATACCATAAGCAAAGGTAAGCAATATGGTTTTTTTCCTGCAGCGTCTATAGGCTGGACCGTCACAAAGGAAGAGTTCATGAAAGATGTTACCTGGCTTAATTATTTAAAGATTCGGGGGTCATACGGTAAGGTTGGAAATGATCGCCTTTATAAAGGCGACGATAAGCTACGATTTTTATATCTCACAGAATACTCCCGCGTAAGCAATGGCGTAACTTTCGGAATCCCAGGACAGCAGACCGGCAGGCCTATCGTCGATATACTTTCCCGCGGAAACACGGAGATTACCTGGGAAACGGGTGTTAAAAGAAATATTGGATTTGAAAGCCGGTTTCTTAAGGAGAAGTTAACGTTGAATGTCGACCTGTTCGAGGAAACCAGGTCCGATATCCTTTCTGAAAGAACGGTTAGCCGGGGTGCTGGTCTGCTTACCTTCGGCGACAATTATCCTTATCTCAACGTTGGTAAAGTGAAGAACAAAGGGTATGAAATTGAACTTAACTTCAGGGATAGGACAGGGGAGTTTGGCTATGGGATCAATACACAGTTTTCGTTTAATAAGAACAAAATTCTTAATGCCGACGAACCCTTATACATGCCTGGTTATCAAAAGACAGAGGGAAAACCAGTAGGTCAATTCTTTGGATATCTGACGGATGGCTTTTTTACATCAGAAGAAGACATTGCCGAGTATAGTTCAAGGATCACACCCATTGGAAATGTTATTCCCGGTGACCTGAAATATGTGGATTATAACCAGGACGGAAGGATCAATTCGGATGACCGCGTCCCTATCGGCTATTCGAGAAACCCGGAATATATTTTCAGTTTTTCTCCCAACTTCTCATGGAAAGGGCTCTCCCTGTCTGTATTGCTGCAAGGCGTAGCCAACGTAAGTTCGGATGTGGTTCTGACCGAGAAGAATAATGGTTTTCAAATATATGAACATCAGCTTAACCGCTGGACACAAGAAACGGCGGCTACGGCGACATGGCCTGCCCTGCATTGGAAGGGTAATAATTATTATAATTATCAGCTCAACGACTTTATACTTCAGGACGCCTCTTATATCAAGCTCCGGAACGTTGAAATATCTTATAACTTCCCAAAGAAGTGGCTGCAACCACTAAAGGTTTCTTCGCTGCGGTTATTCTTTAGCGGCCAGAACCTGCATACCTGGACAAAGTTCAAGATGTATCTTGATCCCGAGGCCTTGAATGACTTTAATACGGATTTTTCTAAGCAGTCCATTTATCCAACCTCGAGGATTTATAACCTGGGAGTAAACATTCAATTGTAGAGACATGAAAAGAATAACCATAGTAATATATACATTCATTGTGCTTTCGCTGCTTTCATCCTGCGTAAAGGATTACTTGAACAGGGCGCCTGACATAGCACTTACCGAGGAGGCTGTGTTTGCCGATCCGACCCTTGCTTCGCAGTTTGCGGATAATGCATATAATTTCCTGGTCAATGATTATGCGCGTTTGAACGGACATAGAGGTATTACAGGCCAGTTTTCGGATGAAGCGGTGTCGTCTAATAACGACGTATCGATCCGAACGATAAACCAGGGAAATTACCACGATCATTATGAACGGGGAGGTGAAGGGATCAACGATATAAAGGATGTTTACTGGAGATGTTACCAGGGAATCAGGATTACAAATGTGGTGCTTTCCAAGCTTGAAACCACTCCCTGGCCTGCTGACGGCGTTTTAAAGACCAGAGTGGAAGGAGAAATGCATTTTCTGAGGGCTTTCTTTTATTTTGAGCTTACGAAACGATTTGACGGAGTAGTGCTGATAAAGGACGCGTTCGACCAGTTTGATGATATCGACTTTCCGAGGAATAGCTATGAAGAATGTGTGGCTTTTATGCTGGACGAACTCAATATTGCAGAGGATAAACTCGAACTTGACTACTCCGCGGGCGACTATGGAAGAGCAACCAAAGGAGCTGTTATGGCGCTGCGCGCAAGGGTCCTTCTGTATGCTGCCAGTCCTCTGCATAACGCAGGTGATGATCTTACCAAATGGGCAGATGCAGCTGATGCTGCGAAAAAGGTGATTGACCTTAATAAATATACTCTTACAGGGACAAGTTACGACCAGGTCTTAAACATGGCTCAATCTGATGAGTATATTATGATCAAACCACGGGGACCGAGGGGAAATAACGATGGAATTATAGTTGACTTTGCACAGTCGCCAGGTTCCGGCGGTACTCAGGGTACGCTGAATCCCACTCAAAACCACGTGGACCTTTATGAGGTTGTTCAGCGCGCAGTCCCCACTAATCCTAACAGCCCCATTGTGAGCAGTGCGCCGTTAGTGAATGGCAGTGCGCCTGGTTACAACGAGCAGAAACCATATGAAAACCGCGATCCCCGATTCTATGCAAACGTCATCTATAATGATATGCCATGGCAGGGAAGAAGAATGGATATGTACAGCCAAAAATCGGGTTTAGGGTACGACTTTATCGAAGGAAATACCAATTATACTGTTACGTGCTACTATTCCAAAAAAATGTGGCCCGAAGTGTATAAGAGGAATGTTTCAGGATCTACGCTCATCAACTATATCTTCTTTCGCTATGGGGAAGTCCTTCTCAATTATGCAGAAGCAATGAATGAGGCCTATGGTCCCGACGCAGTCCCCAACGGATATACATTAAGTGCGCGTCAGGCAATACAGCAAGTGAGGGACAGAGTAGGTATGCCTTCACTACCGGCGGGATTAAATAAGGATGACATGCGTGCCCGCATAAGGAACGAACGGGCAGTGGAACTGGCATTTGAAGATTTTCGCTGGTATGACATTCTGCGCTGGAGAGCTAAAGAGATTATAACACAACCCATGTTTGGAATGAGGGTAGTTAAGAATGCAAATGGGTCTTTCACCTATACCCGCACCAGGCTGACCAGTTCCTATCAGAAAGTTCATGAGCCTTACATGGATCTTTATCCTATTCCGAGAAGCGAGATCTATAAAAGCCAGAAATTAAAGCAAAATCCGGGATGGTAATAAGAACACATTTAATCTATTTTCAAATGAAATCGAAGATTTTAATATATATACTACTCCTGGCCTGTGTTTTGTCGGGCAGGGAGGCTGCAGCGCAGGATCCCGATAATACAGTGACAGCAAGCGGGATTTTAAAGGAAAGTAACGGACGTCCTGTAGAAGGTGTTACCATTCTGATTCAAGAAACAACTACTGAGAACAAGAGTTTACCTGACGGCCGCTTTTCAGTAGAAGCAACACGTAAAGACTTGGTTATATTCAAAAAGCAAGGGTATAATACGGTTATTAAGCCGGCGTCGGCACTCAATAGTGCAGTAGTTATCATGACGCCATCCCTTATTGACGCGGGCGACGACGACGATGTGGCTATTCCGTTTGGCGTTCGTAAGAAGAGGAATATTTCGGCCTCAATCAGCACTGTTTCGGGCTCCGACTTACCCCGACTTCCTATCTCATCACTGCCTAATACATTAGCCGGCAGGTTGCCGGGTTTATATGTGCAGCAGATGGGGTCGAGGCCAGGAACAGATGATGCTTCCTTCCTTGTTCGCGGACGATCATCTTACAATAGTAATCAGGCTCCTTTAATATTGGTTGACGGCGTTGAAAGGGATTTCGTTAACATGGATGTTAATGAAGTTGAAACTATAAGCGTACTTAAGGATGCAGCGTCGATCTCCTGGTATGGAATGCGGGGAGCCAACGGCGTGGTTTTAGTTACAACAAAACGGGGAAGCGCAACATCAACTAAACTGACTTTTGATGCCCAGGGCGGAGTTCAAATGCCGGTCTATAAAACGCGTCCACTGGATTCATATTCTTATGCTACCCTGTTCAATCAGGCGAAGATAAATGATGGTGCGGCTCCTCAATACAGCGAGGCAGACCTTGCTGCTTATCAGAGCGGTTCTGATCCGTACAAGTACCCCAATAACAATTACGTCGATCGGTTTTTGGGAGATGCCGCCCCGATACAGCGATACGTGGCAACTGTTAGCGGCGGAAATTCATTCGCTAAGTACTTTACATTGTTGAACGTATACAACCAGACAGGCCTTCTTAAAGGAGACGAAAATTCGAAGTATAAAACGAATGCGAACTACAGGAAGTATAATTTCAGAACTAACCTCGACCTGCATGTTACGAAAACACTTGATGCAACGATTGATTTCGGTGGAAGGGTAGAAGAGATCAGGTATCCGAGCTCGGGCATCCAGACTTTTATGAGCACTATTAACACCACTCCTCCCAATGCATTTCCTCTCCTGAATCCCGATGGTACTTACGGTGGTTCAAATCTCTTCAGTGGAAATCCTCTGGCGATGCTCAACAGCAATGGAAATATTAATGACCTGGCACGGACACTTCTGGCAACAATTAGTGTGAGGCAGCAATTGAATTTCCTGAAGGGGCTGTCTGCGAATGCGTTGTATAGCTACGACATTCAGGGGATGTACCAATACGGTTATACTCAGAATTATGCAAGGTTCGGTTATGACAGTAACGGGCAGTTGGTGCAGATCGGATCTGATGAGAATACACCAGTAAATTACAAGAGCAGCGCCTTCACTGGGAATGTGCGGAGCAATGACTTTTGGATTGGCCTCGATTATGATAAAACTTTAGGTGAACACATATTTAACTTTTCAACACGTCTGCAGAGAAGAGTTCTCGCGGTTCCTAATGCACTCGATCAAAAGAGGGAAGGAATATCGAACAGACTTTCTTATAGTTTTAAGTCGAAATACTTTGCGGATATAGTAGCTACCTATTCAGGTTCGCAGGAGTTTGAACCAGGCAGAAGGTTCGGATGGTTTCCCGCAATTTCAGCCGGATGGATCATCTCCGACGAAGATTTCTTTAAACCGGCAACCTCGTTTATTGATTATCTAAAAATCAGGGGCTCATATGGTGTAGTAGGGAGTGATGACGTCAATGTGCGGGCATCCGCTTTTTATAACTATTATAACAGGAGCAGTGAAGGATATAATTTCGGGACAAGTTATACCAACGCCAACGGCAGTTCAGAGGGGTCGCTGGCGAATCCCTATCTCACCTGGGAAAGGGCAAAGAAGGCAAGCATAGGTTTTGATGCAAAGCTTTTTAAGCAATCTGTCGATGTTTCTTTTGATTATTTTGATGAGCACAGGGACCATCTTCTTACTTCCGACATTCTACCGCGAACGATCGGTCAAAGCAGGGTTCAGGTTAACGAAGGAAAAGCAAAGTATTCAGGATATGAAACCGCCCTCAATTTTAGAAAGTCATTCAATAAGGTTACTCTTGGCCTTAACGGCAACTTTACATGGGTAGAAAGTAAGGTACTTGCCTTGAATGAGGCGGCAAATCTTCCTGCATTCCAAAGTGAGGTGGGCGGGAACATCGGCCGGGTAGCCATCTTTAACCGCGAGGGGGACATTACATACCAGCGCTTGTTCCTGATTTCGGAGGGGCTTTTTCAATCGCAGGAAGAGATTGACGCAGCACCGCAGCAACTCTTTTCAACGGTAACACGTCCGGGCGATATCAGATACAAGGATATGAACGACGACCGGATTATCAACAGCCAGGATATGGTTGCCCAAAACTACTCAGATGCACCTAAAGCTTATTATGGTTTCGGACTTTCTCTAAAATATCGGGCTTTTGATATATCCGCCCAGTTTCAGGGTGTGTACGGGCGTACCATATCCATTATCAACGTTGTCAACTCCGGATCTTCATCCAACGGGTATCTGAATCAGTTCAGCACTCAAAGCTGGACTCCGGAAAACGCATCTACCGCCGTTTATCCGAGGATGACCCTGAATAACAGGGGGAATAATACACAGCAGTCTGATTTCTGGCTTCGCTCGGGCGACTACACCAGATTAAAGGTAGCCGAACTGGGATACAGCTTGTCGTCGACAGGACTGAAGTCGGTTCATATTAATTCGATGCGGATTTATCTTACAGGGTTTAACCTGCTTACATTCAGCAAACTGAATAAGCTTGATATAGACCCGGAGATTCCTTCGTCGGGGTACAATACTTCATATCCGTACGTAAGGACATTCGCACTGGGGGTAAATGTTAAGTTTTAAAACACATACGATGAAAAGAACTTATTTTAAATCAATCATATTTATAATCCCGGTATTGTTCCTGGGATGTGAAAAAAGCAGTTATCTGACGGACGGCAAAGATACCGGAGGCAGCAACGTTACCGAACAGCAGTTCTGGCAGCATAAAGACTGGGTTAGGAATTTTCTCAATAATATATACACCCATGTTCCGGACGAATACAATATGGATGGTGATGGCGGTATGTTAGCTTCTGCCTCGGATGAGGCTGTCAATTCAAACCCTAACTCGTCTGTTACGTATCCTAATGGCAGTACCTGGGGGGCTGCCAGGACTTTCAACGATGTTTACGGAGACATGTATACCGGGATCCGAAAAACCAACCTGTTTATAGAGCATGTTGCTTCCAGCGGCATCCTGCCGGAAAACGAAGAAAACGAAGAGGGTACGAATAATCTTGCCCGGCAGATTCAGCGCTCTAAAGGACAGGCCTTTTTCCTGCGTGCTCTTTTCCATTTTGAACTGGTAAAAAGATATGGAGCCATTCCTTTAGTAACGCGGGTAATTGGAGAAACTGAAGACAGCAATCTCCCAAGAAATACCTATCAGGAATGTGTCGATCAGATTGTCAGGGACTGCGATTCTGCGATTACGTTGCTCCCTTTGTGGACTGGGTCGTGGACAAATTCTAATAAGGGCCGGGCTACGCAAACGGCAGCAATGGCCTTGAAATCGCGCATGCTTCTTTATGCAGCGAGCCCATTGAACAATCCTTCAGGTGATCAGGCGAAATGGAGGCTTGCTGCAGACGCTGCCAACCAGTTGATCGCCGTAAACAAACACAAACTGCACTCCTCGTATAGCCAGATATTCCTGTTTGGCCAGGCTGCGTATAATGACGAGGTGATTTTTGCTTCAAGGGCGAACAATCGGAATGATATTGAACAGAATAATGCTCCGATAAGTTATTCGGGTGCTAAAGGAAGACTGAACCCAACACAGGAGATCGTTGACGCCTTTGAAACAAAAAATGGAACTGCTCCTTCAGAAACGAACCCTGCATTAAACCGCGACCCGCGTTTTGATCTTGTGATTGTTTATAATGGTAAATCATTCAAGAATGTGGCAGTACAAACATATGTTGGCGGAAAAGACGGATTGAACCTCAGCGTTAACGCAACGCGAACCGGTTACTACATGAAGAAATTTATGAACGAAGGTGCCGTAACCTGGAATGTTCCGACGCCAACCAATTCCCGTCGTCCCTGGGTGCTATTTCGTTATGCCGAAATCCTCTTAAATTACGCAGAAGCTGTGAATGAACTGGTTGGTCCGGATGTGCTTCCTGTGGCTTCCGCCGGTGCTCCTGCTTTCACCTTAACGGCAAGACAGGCTGTTAATCTGATCAGAGACCGGACGGGTATCAAGATGCCGCTTATACCCCTGGGACAAAGTCAGGATCAGATGCGTGAACGTATCAAACGCGAAAGAAGGATAGAACTTTGTTTTGAAGGACACCGGTTTTACGATGTGAGAAGATGGAAGGAGGGAGAAACTTATTTCAACAAGCCTGTAACAGGAATGCAGATTGTAAAAAATGCTGATAATACGTTCTCTTACCAAAGGTTCACGGTTGAGAACCGCGTGTTTCAAGCGAAGAATTACTGGTTTCCATTTTCGATCAATGATATCAACAGGCAGCCTGCCTTAACACAGAATCCAGGATATTAAGCGTAACGTGTAATCAAATGAATTTACTTATAACATACCCCAAAACTCTACGGCCACTTTAACTGGAAGTGATCCTGAGCACCATAATTTTATGAAGAAAAATAGTTATATATCCCTTTTGATCCTGGTCATATCTTTATTTTCAAGGATAAGTGCTGCACAGGAAAATTTGATACAAAACATCTCTGCACGAAGTATAATCAGCCTCAATGGCAGATGGAACTACATTATTGATCCGTACGAAAATGGCTATTATGATTATCGTCGCGAGGCATTCGATCAGTCAAAATCAGGTACAGGAGGTTACTTTGATGATAAGAAGCAGGAGGATAAGTCTGAGCTTTTAGAATACGACTTCGACCATTCTCCAACTCTTGCCGTTCCGGGCGACTGGAATTCGCAGGTTGAAAAACTCGACTTGTACGAAGGTACGATATGGTACCGTAATAAATTTACGGCTGCACCAAAGCAAGGCAAACGCTATTTCCTTTACTTCGGTGCAGTAAATTATGAAGCGCATGTGTACCTGAACGGGAAGAAACTCGGAATGCATAAGGGTGGTTTTACGCCATTCCAGTTCGATATTACAGACCGTTTAAGGGCAGGCGAAAACAGTGTAGTGGTAAAGGCCGATAACACCCGAAAAAAAGAAGAGGTGCCGACTATCAATACCGACTGGTGGAATTACGGCGGCATTACGAGAGATGTATTTATTGCCGAGACCCCGGCATCGTACATCAGCGATTATCAGATTCAGCTGTCCAAAGGAAGCATGGGCCAGATTGAAGGATTTATACAGCTGTCGGGAGCGGAAAAATCGCAGAAGGTGACAGTTGAAATACCGGCGGCCGGAATAAAAACAATAGTAAAAGCGGACACTTCAGGCCGCGCGCTGATTAAGCTTGCAGTTAACAACCTTGAGTACTGGTCGCCTGAAAGTCCGAAGCTATACGATGTAACTATAAGTACATCAAACGACCATATAAGTGATAAGATTGGCTTCAGAAGCATTGTTACTAAGGGGAAAGACATCCTTTTAAACGGCAAACCTGTGTTTCTCCGGGGGATCTCTATTCACGATGAAAACCCGCTAATAGCTGGAAGAGCGCGTTCAGAAGGCGACCTCAGAATGCTGCTCACCTGGGCTAAAGAGCTGAACTGCAATTTCGTTCGTCTCGCGCATTATCCGCATAACGAGCAAATGGTTCGGCTTGCCGATGAAATGGGGCTTATGGTATGGGCGGAAGTGCCGGTGTACTGGACTATCGCCTGGGATAATCCGGAAACTTATAAGAACGCCGAAGCTCAGATGAGCACTCTGATCACCAGAGATAAAAACAGGGCAGCCGTAATAGTCTGGTCCGTAGGAAACGAAACTCCCTTAAGTGATTCGAGATACAGGTTCATGAGCAACATGGTAACGCATGTCAGATCAATGGATAACACCCGGCTTGTAGCTGCAGCGCTCGAAGTTCATAGAAAAGGATTTGAAGTTATTGTGGATGATTCATTGGGAGAGAAGATTGATCTCGCCAGTTTCAATGAGTATGGTGCCTGGTATTGGGGCGGGACTCCTAAGGAGCTGTCAAAATATCACTTTAACATTAAGTACGATAAGCCCGTTGTTATCACCGAGTTTGGCGGCGATGCGCTCGCGGGATTTCATGGCGATGAAGATACCCGATGGACCGAGGAATACCAGGAAGCCCTGTATGTAAGTCAATTGAACATGCTGAGCAAGATCGATGGGCTGAGAGGCATGACCCCCTGGATCCTGGCTGACTTTAAGTCGCCCAGGAGACCTCATCCCTTGTACCAGAACTTCTATAACAGGAAAGGTCTTTATTCAGAAACAGGGAAAAAGAAGAAGGCATTCTTTATCCTGAAAAAATTCTACGACGATACGGAAAAGAAATATAATACAAAGAGTTATGGTGCAAGCAAGTAAGTATATACTTTTTCTTTGTCTTATCTCTGGCTTCGCTTTTGGACAGGACAGCACGGAATATGCATTGAAAGTAGCGGCAAGAAAGGGAATTAACCATGCTGATGGCAGTAACGCGTTTACAGCGTATAAAGATTATCCTACACGTACTATCGGACAGCTTAAACAGTTCGTGCCGAAAGAAGTTAAGCTTAACAGATATGGAGGCAGGACGGATAAGCGTACAAAGCCTACCGGTTTTTTTTATGTGAAGAAAATAGACGACAGATGGTGGGCTGTCGATCCCGAAGGCTGTTATTATCTGCACAATGCTATGAATGCTGTAAACATGGGACGCTCGGACAGGAACCAGCAGGCATTAAAGGAGAAGTTTGTGGATGAAACAGGCTGGATAACGAAGACACATCAGATACTTGTTGAAAATGGGTTTAATGGTGCCGGTGCATGGTCCAATGTAAACCTTATAAGAAAGTCGACCCTGCAGAACAAGAAACCTCTCGCCTATACCATAAACCTTGACTGGATGAGTGGTTATGGTGATAAGCGGGGTGGGACGTTTCAGGTACCGGGACACAAAGGTTATCCGAACAACGTAATCTTTGTATTCGATCCGGGGTTCGAAGCTTATTGTGAGGAGCAAGCAAGAAAACTAACTGAATATAAGGATGATAAAAACCTTTTTGGCTACTTCTCGGATAACGAGATGCCTCTGGGCATGAAGAACCTCGACGGATATCTAACATTGAAAGATCAGAACGATCCCGGGTATCAGGCGGCGATAAAATGGCTGGCAACAAAAGGAATAAGCCGAGATCAAATAACAGACCAGCACCGTGCCGAATTCCTTGGTTTTGTGTCTGAGAGATATTTTTCTATCGTAGCTAAGGCGATAAAGAAATACGATCCAAACCATATGTACCTGGGCTGCCGGTTTTATGGCAGTCAGCGCAATTATCCCGATCTGTTTAAAGCAGCCGGTAAGTATGCCGATATAATCTCTATAAACTATTACAATAACTGGACGCCACAGAAGGACTTTATGCGTAAATGGGAGGAATGGTCAGGCAAGCCTTTCATTGTTACAGAGTGGTATGTAAAAGCTGACGATTCAGGGCTTGGCAATACAGCAGGGGCAGGATGGATTGTTAAAACTCAGGAAGACAGAGGATTATTTTATCAGAACTTTACTCTTGGTTTACTTGAGTCGGGCAGCTGCGTGGGCTGGCACTGGTTTAAATATATGGACAATGACCCCACACAGAAGGGTGCGGAACCCTCCAACACAAATGCAAACAAGGGGATAGTTGACAATTACTATAATCTGTATCAACCTCTCGTGGAAAAGATGAAACAGTTGGATTTACAGATGTACACTTTGGCCGATTATTTTAATTCGCGTAATAGAAAGCAATGAAGAAACTACCGTTAATATTTTATCTGATACTTATTTTTGGACAGTTAGCTTGTTCGAAAGGCAAAGAGGAACCGCCAAAGCCAGAGCCTAAGCCAGAGCCCGAGCAGCCTGCTGAGGAAGTCACCTTACAAAAGAGCCTTCCTTTTCCTATTGGGGCCGCCGTAAATATAAGTCTTCTAAAAAACAAAACTGCATACCGCGAACTGGTTACCAAGGAGTTCAATAGTCTGACACCCGAAAGCGCTATGAAGGCGGGCGTTATACACCCACAGGAGAATACCTACAACTGGACAGATGCCGACTACCTGGTTAATTTTGCAAAAGAGAATAATAAACGGGTACACGGACATACCCTTATCTGGTATAAGTCGCTGCCATCGTGGATAACGAACTATCAGGGAGATGCTGCAGCATGGGAAACACTGTTTAAATCACATATACAAACTATAGTTGCACATTTTAAAGGTAAGGTTGTTTCATGGGATGTTGTAAACGAAGCAATTGCCGATGATGGGACTATGCGCAGCAGTATCTGGCTTGAAAAGTTAGGACCCGACTATATAGCACGCGCATTTCAATATGCACATGAAGCCGATCCGGATGCTCTTCTTTTTTACAACGACTATGGCCATGAATACGGTCCTACAAAAAGAGGCGCTATCCTCGACCTGGTGAATAACCTGAAAAACAGGAATATTCCCATTCACGGAATTGGCTTGCAGATGCATACAAGATATACCATGCCGGATAATAATCTAGCCAGTGCCATTAATACGGCTACACAAACCGGACTCAAGGTGCATATTGCAGAACTGGATATTGCAATGAATCCTGACAATATTCAGAGCCTCACTTTTTCGCCTGCCCTGGCGGAACAGCAGTCGCAGAAATATAAGTTTATTGTGAAGACGTTTAACGCCATTCCTAAAAGTCAGCAGTTCGGGATAACGACCTGGAACGTTTCAGACGCCGACAGCTGGATTCCCGGGAACTATGATCGTCCAGACTGGCCTCTTCCTTTCGATAGTAACTATGCAAAGAAACCTGCCTATCAGGGAATCATTGATGGAGTGAAATAAGAGCGCAACGTTTTAGTATACTTTGATAGGTATTGACTTTGATAAGTATAGAAAGTTTTAAAAAAAGTTCGGTGCGACGAACTGGATCGCCGGAAGTATTAAGGCTGGTTTTTTGTTTGCAAAACCGGCCTTTTCTGCGTTTTGAGGCGTGCAGTGACGATGTTAAAAGATGTTAATGTGCTGGTTTTTATGTTTTTAAAAACGATTTTTACGGAGTGAAACAACCTTTTGATTCGCTTTATCACGATGGAAAGTAAAAAATTGAAAACCCAACTTCCGGCGCTTTTGCTTCTTGTTCTTACAGCCGGCATTGTAAACGCTCAGGATTCCTCTAAAGTTACCTACGGAATCAAGGTCGGTATTAATAATAACAGTACAACGAGGTCGAGTACTTTTGACGAGGTAAATCCGCCAAAAATGAAAAACTTCAGATCTTACAGCGTTACCGTCATAGTGGACGTCCCGCTCACCAGTGTCTTGTCGGTTCAACCGGGACTAGAGTTAACTACGAAGGGACAGCAGAAAGGCGCCTCTACCGGCGGTAGTGACGATGTGGAATACAGAGTGACATACCTTCAGGCTCCGATAAATCTCATTGCTAAATACAGGAACTTCTTTTTAGGTGCGGGAGGTTACTTCGCCAGGGCATTGAAGGGAACATACGAAAGCGGTTCTGTTAAAGATGACCTTAAGTTCGGCAGTTCTTATATAAGCTCTGCCAGTAAGAAAAATGATGACTGGGAGCAATATGATTACGGCGCCAGCATGTTATTTGGCTATAAATTAAAAAAGTTCACGTTTAATGTAAACTATCAATACGGTTTAAAAGATATTGATCCAAATCCATATTATAGGTCGAAAAACCGGGGTGTTTCGCTTGAATTAGGTTTCATTTTCTGAGCAAAGTACTCTATTCAACAGTTTAAATGTATATTTATTCGTTTTGCAAACGGACAGATTAATTTAACATTTTTGTTGCATGGAATATTTTGTTCAGGGGAATTTGGTAGATGTATTTGCAGGAAGAATCTATGCGGCTAAAGTGCATGTGCTGAACGGGAAAATTGCATCTGTTGAACCGACTGAGCATTCCGCAGAACATTACATTCTTCCCGGATTTATCGATGCGCATGTGCATATTGAGAGTTCGATGCTTATACCTTCCGAATTTGCCAGACTTGCGGTAGTACATGGGACAGTAGCGACTGTAAGCGACCCGCACGAGATAGCTAACGTATGTGGCGTGACCGGCGTGGAATTTATGATCGAGAATGGCAAAACGGTACCCTTTAAGTTCTGCTTTGGCGCTCCGTCCTGTGTTCCGGCAACGGTTTTTGAAACTTCGGGAGCAACTTTAGATGCAGACGCAATAGAACGCCTTTTAATGGATGGCGACATTGGTTATCTGACGGAGGTGATGAACTTCCCCGGCGTGCTAAATCAGGATCAGGACCTTATGAAAAAAATAGCCCTTGCACGCCGGATCGGAAAACCGGTAGATGGCCATGCGCCTGGGCTAAGGGGAGAGGCTCTCAGGAAATACGTCGGTGCGGGAATCAGTACAGACCACGAGTGTTTCACCCAAGAAGAAGCGCTTGAGAAGTTAGGTTATGGAATGAAGATCCTGATCAGGGAAGGAAGTGCGGCAAAGAATTTTGAAGCGCTGGTCTGCCTGATCGACCAGTATTCAGAGCGGGTTATGTTCTGCAGCGACGACAAGCATCCCGATAGTCTTGCTGCCGGACATATTAATCAGCTTTGCGCGAGAGCAGTGGCAAAAGGGATAGATATATTTAAAGTACTACGTGCCGCTTGTATCAACCCTGTGGAACACTACCGGCTAAAGGTGGGGTTGTTAAAGTCGGGGGATCCCGCCGACTTCCTGATCGTGAAGGACCTTACTAACTTCGAAGTACTGAAAACATATATCGACGGCCGACTCGTCGCCGAAAACGGAAGGACATATATTCCCCGCGGCAAGCATACAGGAGATATGATCAATAACTTCAATTGCAGCAAGAAGACCGCAGCAGATTTTACGGTTCCAGCTTCAGCTATTAGTGTATCTCCCAAGGAAATTCCGGTGATCGAAGCACGCGACGGCCAGCTGATTACTGGAACTTTATATATGGAGCCGAAAATCATAGATGGCAATATCCAAAGCGATAGCGAAAGAGACCTGTTAAAAATAGCAGTTGTAAACCGTTATCAGAATGCACCTGTGGCTACTGCTTTTATTAAGAACTTTGGCCTGAAGACCGGTGCAATTGCATCTTCGGTGGCGCACGATAGTCATAATATAGTAGCCGTAGGGGTGGACGAGGCCAGTATCTGTTCCGCCGTAAATCTTCTCATTAATAGTAAGGGCGGCATTTCACTCGTCAACGGAAAGGAAGAACAACTGTTAGCTCTTCCTGTCGGAGGACTGATGTCGGATAGCGATGGTTATGAGGTCGCCCGGAAATATTCAGAGATGGATGCAGCAGCAAAAGCCCTTGGTTCTGAGCTTGCTTCACCCTACATGACACTGTCGTTCATGTCCCTTCTCGTTATTCCTGAACTGAAATTAAGCGATAAAGGATTATTTGACGGGCTTAAATTTAGGCATTTATATACCATTGTAACCTGAATACTTCATTTTTAATCACATCCAGCGGCTCAGGAAGTTGTTAAACGCTTCTTTGTACTGATCTCCTACTGTGATATATTTATCTCCGATCTGGACGGTGTTGCGGGTAACGGATTTGATTTTGTCGAGGGGAATAATGTATGAACGATGAACGCGTATAAACTGCTGAGAGGGTAGCTTTTGCTCGAGTGATTTAAGGCTTATTAGGGAGAGTATAGGTTTCTCGCCGGTATTGAGATATACTTTCGCGTAGTCTTTCAGTCCCTCGATATAGAGGATGTCCTTGTATTGTACCTTCACTAATTGGTATTCCGACTTTAGAAAAAGGCAGTGGCTGTACCCTTCTGTATCTTTGCTGGTTCCGAAGGCTTCTTTGAGTTCTTTCAGCGAGAGTGCTTTGTTTGCCGCTCCCAGAAACTCTTCATAATTAAAAGGCTTCAACAGGTAATCCAAGGCGTTCACTTTATAACCTTCGAGGGCGAAATGGTTAAATGCAGTAGTGAAGATGATAGCAGGAGACGACGACGTCTTACTAAGTATGCGAGCCAGTTCCATGCCACTGAGGTCGGGCATCTGAACGTCGAGGAAGAGTATATCGGGCTTCAGTTCATGCAGGTTCTGGAGTGCTTCAGCAGCACTGCTGTATTTTCCCACCAGCTGTAGGAATGGTGTTTGCTCAATAAAGCTGCATATCAGCCCGAGGGCTAAAGGCTCATCGTCTACGGCTATACATTTTAATATCATGATAAATCGAGAGTTAGGTTAACACGGAATTCCCTGGCGGCGGACTTTTCTGCCGCTTCAAGGGTATATTTTCCTGGGTAAAGCAGATCTAGTCTTCTTCTTGTGTTGTTCATTCCAATTCCGCTGCTTTCTTCCTCCAGCACCACGCTCCTTTCGGAATAAACGGTATTGCGTATGTCGAGTTTCAAAATCCTTGCATTAACGTTTATGTCAATATTTATATAGCCGGGTTGCAGTGCGCTTACTCCGTGTTTAAAGGCGTTTTCTACAAAGGGAAGCAGCAGCATCGGTGCTATTTGCGGGTCGTTGGCTAGCGACGGGGCATTAAACTGAACGGTTACTTTATCTGTGAGCCTTAGCTTCATTAGCTCGATGTAGTCTACTATAAAGGAAATTTCCTTGCTTAGAAGGGCCGACTGGCTCTGTGTTTCGTAAAGCAGGTAACGCATCATGCGCGAAAGCTTGTGCAGTGCCTGCCTCGAACTTTCTACGTCAATATGGGTTAGGGCATAAATGTTATTGAGAGTATTAAAAAAGAAGTGCGGATTTATCTGTGCCCTGAGGTAGGAGAGTTCTGAGCTGACCTTTTCCTGCTCAAGCAATTGCCTTTTTCTTGCTTCCTGCTGGCTCTTCTGAATGGCTGTTACACTGGTACTGATACCCAGTATAAGAAACGAAACCATCAGGATGAAGATATCGAAGGGCGGGCGGACAGGCCTGTTTGATCCAGGCTTCCTCAATGTTTTATCCATGAGCTCAGGCAAGTGAAGAGCGCGTTCTGAAAGTTGCAAAATAAGGGTTATTCCCGCGGAGAGTAAAATAACCAGTAGTATAAACCCGAGAATGTGATTTTTTAATAGCACCCTAGGCACTATAATGATAGAGTTGAGGTAATATGCTGTCGTAAGAAGAACAAATATTTCGGTCTGCTTGATCCAGAATTCTGCCGGTAATCGTACCCCCCAGGTTGAGGGTAGGTATAACAGCAGAAGTAATCCGAACAGGAGCCAGAGCATCACTTGCACCACAATTGTTATCCAAGGGTTCTTTTCGTTCTGTATCATAATTGTTATCGGCTAAACAAGTATACTCAAGATTTTTGTACCAATGCTTAAAAATCGGCTGAAGGGATCTTTTTCCTGCCGGAGGGTTGGTTTTTGTCGTCGCTACTTGTAATTGAATGTGGATACAAGCTCAATTACCACCTTTATCTGTAAAGTACGAACACTTGTCTATGTTCATCGGGCCTATGTCTATTCTGTTCATTTTTATAAAATAACACTCGTTGTTTTGAATTAGTCAACGCTTAACATGGCCTGACGTTTAAATTGATTCAAATATTTACATGGTTTATAAGATTGTTAAAAAACTCATTTTCTGCTTTATCTGCCTGATGTGCTTCAGGGCAGATGCCCAGGATACAAACGCGACGGACTTGCCCGAAGTATGGGATCTGCAGACATGCTTGAATTATGCGAGAAAGAATAACATTAAAATCAACTCGTTAAGGCTGAGCAAGAAGAGCAGTGAGCAAAATCTTCTGCTCGCCAGGGCGGCGATCCTGCCTGATCTTTATGGTTCTGCAAATCAGACGCTCCGCCACGTGGAGACCGGCGGCGGCAGTTCTTCCGGATCTTACGGCCTGAGTACGTCGTGGACACTTTATAACGGCGGTTATCTGAAGACCAATATCAGGCAGCAGGATCTGTTGATGCAGCAGGCCAACATGAGCGTTCTTGAACAGGAAAACGACCTTACCCTCCAGATCACACAGGCATACCTCAATATTCTGCTTGATAAGGAGAGCGTCGTTTACTCGCGGGATTTGGTGTATACTTCGACTGCTCAACTGGAGCAGGCGCGGGAGCGTTACAAGGCGGGAAGTATAGCCCGCCGCGATGTGGTTCAGTTTGAAGCTCAGCTCGCAAATGATCAGTATACTCTTACTTCTTCGGAAAACGCACAGAGGCAGGATCTGCTGGCGCTTAAACAGTTGCTTCAGCTTCCGCACGAAACGAATGTGGACATAGCGAAACCTGATACTGTTATTGCTGAAGTGGTAATTCCGTCTCTCGAACAGGTGAGACACTATGCCCTGCAGAACCGTCCAGAAGTAAAAAACAGTGAGCTTGGGCTTCAGAGCGCCCAGCTCGGTCTGGACAAAGCACAGGCGGGCTATAAGCCTGCACTTACGGTCGGAGCAAACCTTGGAACAAGCTATGCCGGCAATAGCTCCTACAATGCCTCACTGGGCCAGCTCGGCGATAATTTTTCGCAACAGATCGGAGTGACGCTGTCGGTGCCAATCTTCACTAAAAGAACTAATAAGACAAATGTAGAACTGGCAAAGATTAACATTGATCAGGCAAACCTTACTTTAGAAAACACCCGTACCGTTTTGTCGCAAACTGTAGAACAGGCTTATATAAAGGCTGTTAATGCACAAAGTCAGTATAAGGCTGCGGCAGAGCAATTTCAGTACAGCAAGGAGGTATACCGGATTGCTAATGAAGAACTCAGGCTGGGGGCCGCCAATGTCTACGATTTTTATCAGCAGCGAAACTCATATGTACAGGCTTTACAACAGTATATACAGGCTAAGTACAACGCCGCTCTTTCGGTCGGTATATATGACTTTTACTCAGGAATTCCTATGAAACTTTAGTGCGAATATGAAAAAAAGCAAAAAAATAATTTTTCTGATACTGGGCCTGGTATTCATTGTGGTACTATGGCTGTTGTTCTTTAGAAAGAAGGAACAGGTTATTACGTTCGAGACAGAGAAGCCGCAGAGAGGCAGCATTTCTGAGTCAGTTACTGCTACCGGTACCATCCAGCCTGTAGATACCACTTCTGTGGGAAGCCGGGTGTCGGGAACCATCGAAGAACTGCACGCTGATTATAATTCGAGTGTGAAAAAAGGGGAGTTGCTGGCTGTTCTTGATCCTTCACTGATGCAGGCAACGGTTGATCAGTTTAAGGCGAGCCTGGCTGAAGCAAAAAGCAATCAGGTATACCAGGAAAGCAACTTCAACAGGCAAAAACAGCTCTACCAGACGGGCTCTGTGAGTCGTGCGGAATATGAACTGGCTTTGAACAGTTATAATAATGCGAAGGCGGGTGTCAGAAATATCCAGGCGCAGCTTTACTCGGCTCAACGGAATCTTTCATTTACCAAAATATATGCACCGGTAGATGGCGTGATATTAAACAGGACGGTAAGTGTAGGACAAACAGTTGCGGCAAGTTTTAATACTCCTACTTTGTTTACAATTGCTAAGGATATAACAAAGATGCAAGTTCAGGCAAAAGTGGACGAGGCCGACATTGGAAACGTGCAGAAAGGCCAGAGGGCAACCTTTACGGTTGATGCGTATCTGAAGGATTTGTTTGAGGGTACTGTTGAAGAAATCAGACTGAGTCCCGTAGTATCCTCTAATGTTGTAACCTATACCACAATCATCAATGCGCCTAACGAGAATAAGAAGCTGAAGCCGGGAATGACCGCAAATATCACCATTTATACGAAAGAATCGAGAAATGCACTTTTAATCCCGGCAAAGGCCTTAAAATATAGCCCTGATTCTTCACTTGGTCGTCAATACGTTGTTGTTCCCTTAAAGCATTCTTATCCTCATCCTGGTGGTAAATCAGGGGAAGCATCTCAGACGACAACCAACGACAATGAGGGGTACGTATGGATCTTGGATGCAAATAAAATTGTGCAGAAAAAAGTAAGCACGGGTTTAAATAATAATACGCAGGTAGAGGTGCTTAATGGGCTAAATGCAAACGACGTATTGATAACTGGCATGCAGAGCGGAGTTACTGCAGCTACTGGTGCTGCGTCGAGCCCATTCATGCCTAAACCTCCAGGAAGAAAGAAATGAGCAGGAAAATCTTAGAAATAGAGAACCTCAAACGGGAGTTTTTGGTAGGTTCTGAAGTCGTAAGGGCATTAAAGGGCGTTTCATTTAATGTCGAAGCGGGAGAGTTTGTAACGATTATGGGAAGCAGCGGTTCGGGGAAAACTACGATGCTGAATATTCTTGGTTGCCTCGATCAGCCTACAGATGGCAAGTATCTGCTGGATGGTGTCAATATTAAGGGACTTAACCGGAATGACCTGTCACGTTTCAGAAATAGGAAAATTGGCTTTATTTTTCAGGCCTATAATTTGTTGCCGAGAACGAGCGCCCTCGAAAATGTGGAACTACCACTCTTTTACAACTCTTTTGTTTCGGCAAAAGAACGTAGGGAAAGGGCGGTGTATGCACTCGAGGCAGTAAAACTTGCCGATCGTTTAGATCATACTCCTAACCAGCTTTCGGGCGGACAGCAGCAGAGAGTAGCCATTGCAAGGGCATTGGTGAACGAGCCGGTGATGATCCTTGCTGACGAGGCGACAGGTAATCTGGATACCAGGACTTCTTATGAAATTATGGCTCTGATGCAGGATCTGAATCAGCAACAAAAGAAAACGATCGTATTTGTGACGCATGAACCGGATATAGCTGGTTTCAGCAGCAGGACGATCATGCTGCGTGACGGGAGATTGCAGAAAGACAGTTTGAATGAAAGCAGGAAATCGGCCAGTGAAGCTTTAGAGTTACTGCCGGTTTCGGATGATTATTAGTAGATTATGAATCCGGCAAATTTGATAAGAATAGCTCTGAGAGCATTACAGCGCAATAAGCTGCGGGCATTTTTAACAATGCTTGGGATTATTATAGGTGTTGCAGCCGTTATTACAATGATGTCGATAGGTGAGGGCTCTAAGGAAAGTATTCAGACGTCCTTGTCGAACATGGGTTCGAATATGCTCACCATCATGCCTTCGAGCAACGAACCTGGGGTGAGAATGGCTGGGAGCAGCTTTCAAACCCTCACACTCAAGGACGCGGAGGCTATTCAGAAGGGAGCTACTAATGTTACAGCGGTATCGCCGCAGGTGGCTTCAAGCGGACAGGTAATAAAGGGAGCGCTTAACTGGTCGACCTCTATACAGGGAGTAAGTCCCGATTATCTGGAGATCCGAAAGCTGAGCCTGAAAGACGGTATTGTTTTTTCTGATGATGACGTCCGTTCTTCGGCTAAAGTATGCCTCCTGGGACAAACGGTTGTGAAAAATCTGTTTTCTACCGGCGAGGACCCTATCGGAAAGATCATTCGTTTTAATAAGATTCCTTTTAAGGTGATAGGAGTTCTATCGGAAAAAGGGCAAAGTAGCTTTGGGCAGGACCAGGACGATATTATCCTGGCCCCATATACGACGGTTATGAAACGAATACTAGCGGCAACCTATCTTCAAAGTATTTATACTTCTGCCAAAAGTGAGGCTGTTTCTGACGCTGCTACCGACGAAATAAGTACTATCCTGCGTCAGACCCACAGACTGAGGCAGGGTGAGGAAGATGATTTTGCTGTGCGGAGCCAGGCTGAGCTGATTAAGACGCTTGGTTCAACCAGCAGCATGTTGACCGGCCTTCTAACGGCTGTTGCAAGTATTTCCCTTGTTATTGGCGGGATTGGTATTATGAACATTATGTATGTGTCGGTTACAGAACGTACCAGAGAAATTGGCCTTCGCATGTCTATAGGAGCGCGGGGAATTGATATTCTACTTCAGTTCCTTATCGAAGCGATAATGATCAGCGTTACGGGCGGGCTGATCGGGGTTGTTCTGGGTGTTTCAGCCGCGCTGGGCATTGCTTCCGCTCTTAACTGGCCAACGATCATTTCGGAGTCGTCGATCATCATCTCCTTTATAGTATGTGCTCTGACCGGTATATTCTTTGGATACTATCCTGCACAAAAGGCATCGAAGCTCGATCCGATCGAAGCTCTTAGGTATGAATAATATCCTTAACGGTGCTTGAGAATCTTACGACACACAACCCGCAACATACAACTTACAAAACTCTAAATTGAGTATTTCTCAATCATTTCTTCCGTAACTTTTGCGCTCCTGCCTGTTTTAGTATCGATCAGGACATAGTCAAACCAGCCGTCGCAGCAAAGCTTGGTCGTTTTCTTGTTGTTGATTTTAAACTCAACGCGGCAGCCTTTGTCGTTTAATTCCGTGATGCCGGTCTCAATAATAATAATGTCGCCCATACCAAGAGGTCGTTTATAATCAACATATGCTGTTTTAACCACCCATCCATAGCCCTGGTTCAGAAATTCCTCCATGGGCATTCCATAGTATTGTTCCATTTGCTCGTACCTGGCTGCAAGGACATAGTCAAAATACTTACTGTTATGTACATGGTGAAACATGTCGATGTCATCGGGTCTCACTTTAAATTCTGTGCGAAACCTGCTGTATTTTTTTTCGGTGCTCATTTCTGAGTACAAAGTTGCTATATTGATCCGACTATTAAAACAAGGCTGAGCAATTTAAGCTGCTGTATTCTTAAACAAACTCAAAAACGGTTATTTCGGGGAGGATGCCCACCCTGCCCGGATAACCCAGAAAGCCAAAGCCCCGGTTTACGTAGAGCTTGTGATCGCCAGAGCCATATAGTCCAGCCCACTCTTTATAGACCCATTGAACAGGACTCCATTTGATACCCCCAAGCTCTATCCCAAACTGCATTCCGTGTGTATGACCTGAAAGGGTTAGGTTGATATCCGGATATTGTACTTTTACCTCCGCTTTCCAGTGACTGGGGTCGTGGCTCATTAATATTTTAAAGGGGTATTTTTCGGAGCCGGGGTAAGCCTTGTTCATCTGGCCGTATTTCGGAAAGCCTGCTTTCGCTCCCCAATTCTCGATCCCTAATAGCGCAATTTCGTCGCCATTCCGCTTTATCGCCACATGCTCATTCATCAGCAGCCGCCAGCCCAGTTCTTTGTGTATTTGCTTCAACCGGTGGAGGTTTTCCTTTTTATCAATAGCTGCCTGGCCCTGCGGATAGGTTCCCCAATAGTAGTCGCCATAATCGTGGTTGCCTAAAATGCTGTATACTCCAAGCGGCGCTTTTATCCTGCTGAACACGTCCATATATTCGTCCATTTCGACAGCCCGGTCATTTACAAGGTCGCCGGTAAAAAGAACCATTTCTGGCTTCTCTTTCAGGATGAGGTCAATACCTTTGTTTACGCTTTTTTTATTCTGAAGACTGCCGCTGTGGATGTCGCTGATCTGTATGAATTTCATTCCCCTGAAGCCGGATGGGAGCGAGGCGAACTTCAATTTTATGTGCCTTACCCTATACCGGTATTTGTTTGTATAACCCCATAACAAAGCTAAAAACAAGCCGCCGCCGATACAGAATCCCATAGATGTAAGAAGGACAGAGCGGTTTACCTCTATACCTGCCGTACCGCCGTTCTGTAGCGCTCTTGCTAACCATATTAATAGCCGGCGAAAATCATCTATAAAGAAAACAGCCAGGGCTGCGATCTTTGAAAGCTGCAACCCAGTCAGCATGGTAAACAGATCGTTCCGGAACTTTTTCAGGGTACTTAGCGATTGGATATAAGGGAATAACACCAGGGCGGAAATACTGAGTGCCGTCAGAAGCCAGTAAATCAGGTAAACCGTTGCACGCAGGCTTTCGGGAATGTTGCTGCAGATGAAGCGCAGTGCGCCGAATATGTACCAGTCGGCCAGTAACAGGAGCATGGAAATGATCCACCTCGAACTTGAACTTCTCATTTAAATTCTACTTATTCGGCAACCCGCGTTACACTTCTTCCTTTTGCAAAAGTGCTGGAAACGTCTTGAGGATGATTTTCATATCGAGCCAGAAAGAATGATTGGATGCGTAAAAATTATCCAGCTTCTTTCGTTCTCTTTCAGACATATCCATTTTACCTCTCTTACTTATCTGCCATAATCCGGTCAACCCAGCCGGACCGAGGAAACGGGTAGTCCACTCGTTAGATGTGAGCATTTCGGCTTCATAAAGTGGCAAGGGGCGGTTTCCGACCATCGACATATCACCTTTCAGTACATTGAACAACTGGGGAAGTTCGTCGATACTGGTATTGCGTATGAACTTTCCTATTTTCGTAATACGAGGATCGTCTTTGATCTTAACAAATGCGGCTTTCCCGCTTTCTTCAGCTGCGTACTGGTTGAGATTGCTTAGGTTGTTAATCTCTTTATCAGCGCCGCTTCGCATTGACCGAAACTTATAAAAATCAAATATTCTATAACCTGTACCAACACGCTTGCTTTTATAGATAACCGGGCCTTTGGATTCCAGCCGGATAAGTATCGCAATGATGAGAAAGAAAGGCGCCAGAATAAGCAATGATATGCCCGATACTAAAATATCGAAGATCCTTTTCGTGGGCGGTATGTTGTATACCACGTCTACCTGTTTGGAAAGTTCTGTAAGACGCGGCCTGATAAGTTTAAATTTAACGAGGAATATCAGCCGTTCGCAAAGATCCTCTGCGGGAAATGGGTAGGTGTAAAAGTCGTGGACCTTCAAAGTCATAGCTTCTGCCTTCCATGTTTTATTTGTAAAAGCAGATAAAACGACAATGATCATTCCATGCAGCAGATGGTTTGCTTTTATCTTACGTACGAATTCAATCCACAGACCATTATTATCCGCTTCGATAAGAAGGATGTCGGGTAATGTGAGCAGAGATTGTTCATTCAGATATTGTTCTATCGACTGGATATCGAGCTCAAACGGATCCATCTCGAACTGGTCCGCCAGTTGTGAAAATACAAAGTCTCTCAGTTCGGTACCTGCATAAACCACTTTTGCATTAACGCCCGTGCGGTGAGAAAGATTAATGTTAGGTGCCAAAATCATTAATTTTTGCCGTAAAATTACTGTTTTTCCAATGTTGATAGCAACGCTTCAATTCTGGATTTTAATGTAGCGGGATTAAATGGCTTCTCTAAAAAGCTCTCCACTTTAATCTGCATTTGATTTATCTTCTCTTCGAGGTTTTCAGCCCCCGACAAAAGAATAACCGGTGTATCTCTGTAATATCCGCTAATTTTTAAATTCCTCACAAACGAACTTCCGTCGAAATACGGCATCTGAAGGTCGGATATTATCAGATCGGGGTCATTCCCCTGGTCCAGCCAGTCAATCGCTTCAACACCGCTATTTTTTATTATAAGTTCATAATCCTTTGAAAGCACAAAGTTTAAGAGCTTTAGAATACTGATTTCGTCATCTACTACTAATATTTGCTTTTTCATTTGTTAGCATTACCCCTCAATTTGACAGTTTCCAAGATTACCGTTTGTGTTCGACAGTATACGGAAATAAAGTTGCAAAGTTCTACTAATGTAAATATTTATAAACATACTTCAAAGAGCTACCAGTTGGCAACTTTTTGGTTTTTGTTATAAACTTTGCGATAAATCTTACGATTTGTTAAAATATTTAAAATAAAATTTTACTTTTACTAAATATTGATTCTTATCAGGCCTAATAAATAGTGGAATTATTCAGAATCGATTAACCACTCTCCGCTAAAGTCAGAAGTAGTCGTTGCAAAAAAATTACAATACTCTGCTGAAAATAGGCGATGGGAAAGGTAGATTTATTTAATTTTGTGTTACAACATCCAAATTATATGTCAGAAACAGCTTCTTTAACTCTTGGTGATAAAACGTATGAACTTCCGGTAATTACTGGTACTGAAAATGAAAAAGCAATAGATATTTCTAAGCTTCGCGATCAAAGTGGTTACATAACACTTGATACTGGATTTAAAAACACTGGCGCCACTACCAGTTCCATAACCTTTCTTGACGGGGAACAAGGTATATTAAAATACAGGGGTTATCCTATTGAGCAACTTGCGGAAAAGGCTTCTTTTATTGAAGTAGCTTATTTGTTGATCTACGGAGAGCTTCCTACCCAGGCTCAGATTGACGATTTTCAATACAAGATCAGCCATCAGACACTTTTACATGAGGACATGAAGAAATTCTTCGATGCATTTCCTCATAATGCTCATCCAATGGGTCAGTTGTGCTCACTGGTTAGCTCTCTCTCGGCATTTTCACCTGAGAGTCTTAACCCGAATCCGACAAAAGAAGAGACTAATCTTGCGGTGATAAAACTGCTTGCTAAAATGCCCACCATCGTTTCCTGGATCTATAAGGGGTCATTGGGTGCGCCGTTTATCTATCCTCAGCATAAGCTTAAATATGTCAATAACTTTATGCACATGACCTTTGGCCGCTTGACGGAGGAAGTTATTATTGACCCGGTAGTGATAGATGCCCTTGATAAACTTCTTATTCTGCATGCTGATCACGAGCAAAACTGTTCTACATCTACCGTTAGAATGGTGGGATCTTCGGGCAGTAACCTGTATGCTTCTGTCTCAGCCGGTATTTCTGCGTTATGGGGACCTCTGCATGGCGGTGCCAACCAGGCGGTAATAGAAATGCTTGAGCGAATAAAGAATGATGGGGGTGATACAGAAAAATGGATTAACAAAGCCAAAGATAAAGATGATGATTTCAGGCTAATGGGTTTTGGTCACAGGGTGTATAAGAACTTTGATCCCCGTGCAAAGATCATTAAGCGGGCATGTGATAATGTTCTTGAGAAACTCGGAATTAACGACCCTATTCTGGAAATAGCTAAAAAGCTTGAAGAAGCAGCACTCCACGATCCTTATTTTGTGGAACGCAAACTTTATCCTAACGTCGATTTTTATTCTGGAATTATTTACAGGGCACTCGGGTTCCCGACAGAAATGTTTACAGTTTTGTTCGCCCTTGGCCGTTTACCGGGATGGATTTCCCAGTGGCTTGAATTGAGAGACAACAAAGAGCCTATAGGCCGTCCAAGGCAGATTTATACCGGCGAAACCAGACGGGAATATGTAGAGATATCCCAGAGAGGGTAAGGCGCAGTGGAGAGTTGAAGGTTGAAAGTTTAATGTAATAAGTAAAAAAAGCTGCGATGTCGTCGCAGCTTTTTTATTTAAAGAAGTTTAGTCGTATCGTTAACTTAAAACGTATGACTTTTCACTTTCCATTTTGAACTTTCAGCTTTCAACTTACAAAAGAATGCCTGCTATAGTTGCAGAAAGATAAGAGGCCAGGGTTCCGCAGATGAGTGCTTTGACTCCAAGCCGTGCAAGATCAGTACGGCGTTCGGGTGCGAGTTCGCCGATGCCGCCAACCTGAATGGCGATAGAGCTGAAATTAGCAAATCCGCATAACGCAAAGCTGGTTATGATGAGGGTTTTGGGATCTATTACGCCTTTCACTTTTGCCAGGTCGAGGTAAGCTACAAATTCGTTGATCACCATTTTTGTGCCCATCAGGGAGCCTGCAGTTTGAATATCTTTTCCGGGCACGCCCATTGCCCATGCAAAAATCGAGAAAAATGCGCCCAGTATCTGCTTGAGATTTAAAGTATGAACGTCAATGCCTATATAGGAAAGAGACACTCCTATATTACCGAGCCCCATACCCACCCAACCCAGGACGTAGTCTATCAGAGCAATGATGGCAATGAACCCAATAAGCATAGCAATTACATTTAAACCGACTTTTAAGCCGTCACTGGCTCCGTGAGAAATGGAGTCGACGAGATTTGCACTCGTCTTTTTGATTTCTAAAGAAACCTGGCCCTTCGTTTCTGACACCTGGGTCTCGGGCCAGACTATTTTTGATATCACTAAAGCTGCCGGCGCTGCCATAATACTGGCTGCCAGGAGGTATTCTGCTGGTACTCCAAGTGAAATATAGACAGCCATTACTCCTCCTGCTATACAGGCCATACTACCTGTCATTGATGCCAGCAGCTCCGACATGGTCATTCCTTTAAGATAAGGTTTGATCATAATCTGCGCTTCCACCTGCCCAACGAATGCACTCGCAATGTTCGATAGAGCTTCTGATCCCGAAACTCCCATTATTTTATAAACTGCATAGGCGAATACTTTCACGATGCGTTGCATAATACCAAGGTAATAAGCAACACTAACTAACACAGCGACGAAAATGATAGTGGGAATAATGCTGAAAAAGAAGATCATTTCATTGCCAGGCCCAAATGCTCTGCCCATAAACTCCCTGTTCACCAGGGGACCGAACACAAAGTCGGCTCCTGCCTGCGAAAAACTAAGGATTTTTGTGACGGCTGCTCCGAGCCAGGCAAAAATGTGCTTGCCCACAGGAACTTTCAAGATAAACACTGCCAGCAACAACTGGATGGCAATACCAGAAAACACAAGACGGTAGTTGATGGCTTTACGGTTGTTAGACATCAAAAATGCGATGGCAAAAATCAGCACGATACCAATTATGCCTGTAAATCGTTCCATAAATTATAAAAGGGGAGTATAAAGGTGTAATATATTGAGAATTGCAATTGCTATGATTATGAAGATTTTCTTCTGGACAGTTCGTCCCTTATTTTTACTGCTTTTTCGTATGCCTCTTCCGACAGCGCCTGCTGTAGTTTGTCTTTTAGCTCATCATCGCTCATGCTGGCGTAATTGACAGAGGATTCTACGACTTTTTCGTCTGCAGGTGTACCTTCCATATTTTCAAGGAAAACAAAGTCATTTCCTTCAATCATTATTCCGGCTGTCGATAAAATAAACTCGTATGTATGAATAGGACACTCAAAGCGTACCGCAAGTGCAATAGCATCGGACGTTCGTGCGTCTATTTCCATGGTCTTCTTCCCGTCGCTGCACACCAGCTTTGCATAGAAGATTCCATCAATAAGATTATAGATAATAACTTCCTGAATATTGATGCCGAACGATAAGGCGAAGGATTTAAAGAGATCGTGTGTTAAGGGCCGGGTGGGAGTCATTTTTTCTATTTCGATCGCTATGGCTTGCGCTTCGAACCCCCCGATGATAATTGGCAGCCGCCGTCGACCGTTCACTTCTCCCAAAACCAAAGCATAAGCTCCCGATTGCGTCTGGCTATAAGATAGTCCTACTATATCTAATTTAATTTTTTTCATGTCTCACTGGCCTTAACCTTCTGTGTTGCTTAAATTCTGCATTTTAAAACCTTACTAATATGTCAGGTATGTTCCAGGATAATCCTGTATCTTGCCGTTATTTGCAAAAGCCCTGCCAGGATATGGCATAGAAAAAGCAATGTTGTACTTTACCATTAGTAAATTTACTTTTGCAGTTGTTCGGAGAATAACATCAACGGATAATTTATTTTTTGCAAATTTAGTTTAAAAAAGCATCTTTTTAAAATGAAGGCAGCTCGTTTACAAAAGCTTTTGGAATTTTCTGAAAAAGAAACATCGGACCCTTTTCTAAAGTATGCACTGGCTACCGAGTATTTAAATCTTGGCGACACAGAATCAGCTCTGAAATATTTTGAAGACCTTGTCTTAAATCATGAAGATTATGTGGGGACTTATTATCATTTGGGTAAGCTATATGAGGGGCTGGAGAGAACCGAAGACGCGCTGAAGACCTATCAGAAAGGAATGGACGTGGCCAGCCGTGCCGGGAACACTCACACCCTATCAGAATTACAGGCAGCGTACAGGTCTGCAAACTTAAACTACGAGGACGACTGATTTGAATGCCAGAAAACTTCTTTTTTTGCGTGACGCCGCATTGTTCACGCTCACCGCATTCGGCGGACCGCAGGCACATATCAGCATTCTTCTGAAAGAATTTGTAAAAAAGAGACAGTATATCAGCGAAAGTGATCTTCTTGAGCTTAATGCATTTACTCAAATACTTCCCGGCCCTTCTTCTACACAGACGATTATAGGTATTGCTTATAAGGTGGGTGGGTTACAGATGGCGTTGCTTACTTTCCTGGTCTGGATCATTCCTTCCGCTACTGCTATGTGTCTTATCGCCCTGGCATATTCTTCTCTTGGCCAGAAGGAAAGGTTTGATCACGTTCTGCAATTTGTTCAGCCTGTTGCCGTTGGCACAGTAGGCTATGCCGCTTTCACTCTGGCCAGATCCGTTTTAAAAACGAGAACAACGATGTGGCTTGCAATAGGAGCGGTTATTGTAACTCTTATACTCAAAAATGCATTTGTGTTTCCTATACTTATACTCATTGGAGGAATCATTTCTTCAGCTCTGGAAACCACTGCAGAGGAAAATGCGCTGAGGGTAAAGTTATTTGCTGGGATTAACAGAAATAAAGTACTCTATTTCCTTGGTGTTCTGCTGGTATTTGCGATTCTCGGTGCAATTATAAATCAAACCTCGCCGTTCAGTTTACCTATTCGTCTTTTCGAAAATTTCTACCGTAACGGAATTATTATTTTTGGTGGGGGACAGGTGTTGGTACCGCTGATGTTTACCGAATTTGTCGAGATGAAACATTATCTTTCGTCAGAGCAGTTTATCACAGGGTATGCTTTTCAGCAAATCGTACCGGGGCCGACCTTTTCGTTTTCATCATTCTTAGGAGCAATGGCAATGAAAAATTCAGGCAGTGGAATAGGGGGGCAAGTTGTAGGCAGCATTGTAGCAACCCTCGGAATTAACTTACCTGGAGCGATCCTTGTATTATTTTTTGTTCCTTTTTGGAGTGACCTGAAAAAGATCACCAGAATAAAGAATTCTTTGTCGGGAATTAATGCTGTTGCTGTAGGCTTTATTATAGCGGCCTTTATATTCCTAATGAAACCGATAGGAGTGAGCTTCCTGTCTATGGGACTGGTGATCTCAACTTTTCTTATTCTATATCTAACCAACATCAGGACACCCTTTCTGATTATAGCAGGTGTTCTGATGGGTTTGCTGGTCTAGCTAGAATGGAGGTTCTTCATCTATATCATCCATCCTGGAGGGGCGGATGATAAAGTTGCCTGGTTTATCGAAATCGGATGAAGGCGCCATGCCGGCAAAAGGATCGGAACCTCCAGATAAAGCAGCTGAAGCTGAAAAGTCTTCTTCCAGGTCGGCGAACTTAACGTATTTACCAACGAAGCGTAAAGGAACGGTTCCGGTTTCGCCATTACGGTGTTTCGCAATGATTACTTCACCTACACCAATAGTCGATCGGCCCTCTTCATCCTCTGTTAATCCATAATATTCAGGGCGATAAAGGAACAATACCATATCGGCGTCCTGCTCAATGGATCCTGATTCACGTAAGTCTGACAACATTGGCTTTTTGCTTGCGCCAGGGCGGCTTTCTACTGCACGACTCAGCTGCGACAGCGCTATCACAGGAACATTCAGCTCCTTTGCCACAGACTTTAAAGCTCTTGATATACTACCAATCTCCTGTTCACGGTTTCCGCCGCCTTTTCCTTCGCCTTTACCATGCATCAGCTGCAAATAATCGACGATGATCATCTGAATATCGTATTGAGCTTTTAACCGCCGGCATTTTGCTCTGAACTCAAAAATATTGAGAGCGGGGGTATCGTCGATGAAGAGGGGGGCTTCGGTAAGCGTGCCGATCTTCGAATGAAGCTGCTGCCATTCCCACTCAGCAAGACTGCCTTTACGCAGTTTTTCCTGCTCAATTTCTGCTTCGCCCGAGATCAAACGATTAACGAGCTGAACGGATGACATTTCCAGAGAGAATACAACTACCGGCTTGCCAAATTGTACAGCCGCATTACGGGCACAACTTAAAACGAAGGCCGTCTTACCCATTGCCGGACGTGCTGCTATAATGACAAGATCGGAAGGCTGCCATCCTGAAGTCATCCTGTCAAGTGCGGTAAAGCCCGAAGGAACACCCGTTAACCCGTCAACTTTATCACGAAGCTTTTCGAGTGATTCGAGTGATTCACGCACGATGTCGTCCATTTTTCTCGTATCCCGTCTGAGGTTGTTCTGGGCTATATCGAACAGATTCTTTTCTGCGAGATCAAGAAGGTCGAAAATATCGGTAGTATCCTCATAAGCGTTGCTAATGATATCCGTAGAGATACGTATCAACTCACGCTGGATATATTTCTGAGAAACAATGCGGGCGTGAAATTCTATATTGGCAGCAGATACCACACGGTTGGTAAGCTCTGTAATGTAATAGGCGCCGCCGATCATTTCAAGATCACCTTGCTGCCGCAGTTGAGCTGTAACTGTAAGAATATCGACTGGTGATGACTTCTGAAATAAGGCATGTATAGCCTCAAATATTTTCTGATGACTTTCTTTGTAAAAAACTTCCGGCTTAAGAATATCTATTACGGCAGAAAGGGCATCTTTTTCAAGCATTAATGCACCAAGCACCGCTTCTTCGAGGTCTACAGCCTGGGGAGGAAGTTTTCCGAGGCCACTGACCAAATTGTTTAATTTGGTACGCCGCTCCGAAAAGGGCATAATTTTTCCTGAATAGTTGCCTTGATTTTCCTTTTCTAAACTCATCGTTGCAAAAGTACACAATAAGCTTGTTTTGTTTGTACACAAGGGCAGTTTTACACTTACTTATTTTTGTTAAAAAACCGCCTTTTCTATTCACAATTGAATGTGGAAAATATGTTAATAGTCCAGAAGATGAGGCTCTCAGCCTTATTTAGTTTATGTTAATAACTTTTGATTTTGTTAGAAACGAAATAAAAGCGACCGGGAAAAGCCTATTTCTGATTAAAATATCAGTACTTTGCATGCTAAAATTTTTATTAATGAACACTAACCCGGATAAGCCAGCGCAGGAAAACAACCAAATGGTGTTTGGAATCCGCGCGGTAATTGAGGCCGTAAAAAGCGGGAAAGATATTGAGTCAGTTTACGTGCAGAGAGGCCTTACAGGAGGCCTGTATCTTGAGCTGAAGGCTGTTCTGAAAGAACATCAGCTCGTCTTTCAGTCGGTTCCCATAGAGAAGCTTAACCGCATTACCCGTAAGAACCACCAGGGGGTTATAGGTATCATATCTCCGGTAACCTATCAGAACATTGAAAATATAATTCAGGAAGTGTATGAGCGGGGAGAAGTTCCCCTGATACTGCTGCTGGATGGCATTACCGACGTTCGTAATCTAGGCGCTATTGCAAGAACGGCAGAATGTGCCGGCGTTCATGCTCTTGTTGTTCCTGCAAAGGGTTCAGCCCAGATCAATTCAGACGCTATCAAAACGTCAGCAGGAGCGCTTTTTAAAATCCCGGTGTGCCGTCACGACAGTCTGCTAAAAGTATGCCGTTACCTTCGCGAGTCAGGCTTACAAATAGTGGCATGCACCGAAAAGACGAACGACTATCTTTATACTGTTAACTACACGGTTCCTACGGTTGTTGTTATGGGATCTGAGGAAAGCGGTATTTCATCAGAAATAATACGTACAGCTGATCATCTTGCAAAAATTCCAATGCACGGCGAAATAGCGTCACTCAACGTTTCAGTTTCTGCGGGAATCATTTTGTATGAGGTGGTCAGACAGAGAATGTGATTGCAGGTTGTGGGTTGTGGGTTGCAGGGATATCAATTAAAGAGCGGGGATATGGAGAAAGCCTGTAACAGGCTTTTTAAGTTTCCTGCATCGCAACCTCAACATTCAACTCACAACCCACAACCCACAACATACACCTCATAACTCTAAATGTATTCCGTGCCAAATTTCGATTTTACGTCTGAGACGATCTCTTTAACTCTTTGTTCCTGACTTTTGTGGCAGATCATTAAGGTATTATTTGCTTCCACAACGATGTAGTCATCCAGGCCTTGTAATACTACCAGTTTATCAGGCGGTACATTAACAATACAATTTGACGAATCGTACATCATGACTTTTTTCGAATGCTGTACAGCATTTCCGAGGTAATCTTTCTCTGAAAGTTCGTAAACAGAAGCCCAGGTACCGAGGTCGGACCAGCCGAAGTCTGTTGGCAAAACGTAAACATTTGACGCTTTCTCCATAATGCCATAGTCAATAGAGATATTGGTACATTGATAATACGCATTTTGAATAAAAGGCTGCTCGGCAGGAGTATTGAAGTTTTTGTCGCCTTCTTTGAATATCTCATTCATTTCATGAAGGTGCTGATCAAAAGCATTCAGTATGGAGGAAACAGACCATACGAAGATGCCCGCATTCCATAAGAACTCTCCGCTATGCACAAAAGTATTGGCCAGTTCAGCATTCGGTTTTTCGGTAAAGGTTTTCACCTTGTAAAGGTTTCCCTCCAGGGTGTGCTGGGTAAATTGAATGTAACCATAGCCAGTATCAGGTCTCGACGGTTTAATTCCGAGGGTTATCAGGCAATTATTTCGCGATGCAGCATCAAGAGAGAAATTAATATCCTTGACAAATTCCTCTGTATCCAGTATAAGGTGATCTGCGGGAGATACAACGATAGAAGCTTCGGGATTCAGCATCGCGATTTTATGACAAGCATAGGCGATGCAAGGAGCCGTATTGCGCATTACCGGTTCCCCGAGTATCTGGTCGGCAGCCAATTGAGGCAATTGCTCTGCTACCAGCGACTTATAATTGTCGTTGGTGACGATATATATATTTCCGGCAGGGACGATTTTTAAGAAGCGCTCATACGTTTGTTGAATCAGGGTTTTTCCGGTACCAAGGATATCAATAAATTGTTTAGGATGAGCAGTACGGCTAATGGGCCAGAAACGGCTTCCTATGCCCCCTGCCATAATAACAGCATAAAAGTTCTTCATTTAACTTGTAATAAGATTAGTACCGTTTTTGTTTGAAATGGTATTCCTTATCCATCAACAGCGTCTTAAATCTGTATTTAAATAATACCTTCTTTTAGCAGATCGTGCAAATGCACTACACCTTTGTATTCGCCATTATCCGCAACGATAAGCTGAGTGATATTATTTGATCGCATCAATTCAAGTGCGTTTACTGCGAGCTCGCTGCTCTCAATTTTCCTAGGGGATTTTGACATAATGTCTTTGGCTTCCAGACCGTGAACGCTGTCGTATTTCTCCATCATCCTTCTGATATCTCCGTCAGTAATAATCCCTTCTATCGTTCCCTTATTAACAACAACTGTTGCGCCCAGCCGGTCTCTTGTAATGCCGATGATGACCTCTTTGACCGATGCATGGGGTGGGACTTCAGGTTTTTCGTTATTAATATACAGATCGCTTACTTTCAGATACAAGCGTTTCCCAAGGGATCCTCCGGGATGAAACTTAGCGAAATCCTCGCTGCTGAAACTACGGCATTCGAGCAGACATACTGCCAGGATATCACCCATAACAAGCTGCGCGGTGGTACTTGTTGTAGGGGCAAGGTTAAGCGGGCATGCTTCTTTTTCTACAGTGGTATCAAGCACATAGTCTGCCTGCCGGGCAAGATAAGATTCTTTATCGCCCACCATTCCTACCAATGTGTTTCCGCCATGTTTGAGTAAGGGAACAAGAATTTTAATCTCCGAAGTATTACCACTTTTCGAAATGCAGATCACTAAATCGTCTTTCTGTATTATTCCAAGATCGCCGTGAACCGCATCTGCTGCGTGCATGAATACTGATGGTGTGCCAGTGGAATTAAAGGTTGCCACAATTTTCTGAGCGATTAACGCACTCTTTCCCACACCAGTAACTACGACGCGCCCTTTTAGCGAGAGAATGCGCTCTATTATCACATAAAAGTCATTATTTATTCTTTCTGCGAGGCCTGATATTCCTTCGACTTCTGCCTCCAGGGTTCTTTTTGCTATTTGTAATACTTCAGTATTTGTTTTCAATTAGAAATTTTTTAATTAAACATACTAATTCACGGCAAAAATATGTTATTTTGGGGTTAAGTTTAGGTTTTCTAAATTTTTTCCCACGGAGGACGATGGAGATCAAGAAATCATTATTTGATAATTTACAGAATTTTTTCGGCTTTGATAACTTCAAAGGCGAACAGGAAGCAATAATAACCAATATCTTACAGAAGAAAGATACATTTGTAATAATGCCGACGGGGGGTGGTAAATCCATATGTTACCAGCTGCCAGCGCTAATGAGCGGCGGAACTGCGGTTGTTATTTCGCCGCTGATTGCCCTGATGAAGAATCAGGTAGATCAGCTCCGTGCCTTTGGTGGCACAGAAAGTATAGCACACTTTTTAAACTCGTCACTTAACAAATCGGAGATAGCGAAAGTAAAGCAGGATGTATTAAGCGGAGAAACCAAGTTGCTGTATGTAGCACCGGAATCGCTTTCAAAAGCTGAAAATATAGATTTTCTACGGTTGATCACTGTCTCATTTGTCGCAGTTGACGAGGCCCACTGTATTTCGGAGTGGGGGCATGATTTCAGACCGGAATATCGTAAAATACGCCAGGTTATCAGTAATATCGGTGACAGTATTCCCATTATAGCATTAACCGCAACAGCTACACCAAAAGTTCAGCAGGACATTATTAAGAACCTGCAAATGAACAACGCAACCTTATTTAAATCATCGTTCAACCGGTCGAACCTTTATTACGAGGTACGTGCAAAGCGGAACGTGATGAAAGAAATTATCCGGTTTATTAAGGCCAATCAGGGAAAGTCGGGAATTGTGTATTGCCTTAGCCGGAAAAAGGTTGAGGAGGTTTCGGAGGCCCTCAATCTCAATGGCATAAGATCGTTACCTTATCATGCAGGCCTGGATCCCAAAACCAGGGCAGAGACACAGGATAAGTTCCTTATGGAGGAAGTGGAAGTGATTGTTGCCACCATTGCCTTTGGAATGGGTATTGACAAGCCGGATGTTAGATATGTGATCCATCATGATATACCAAAGAGCATGGAGGGATATTATCAGGAAACGGGCCGTGCAGGTCGTGATGGCGGTGAAGGTCTTTGTGTTGCTTTTTATTCCGAGAAGGATATTGATAAACTTGCAAAATTCATGAAGGATAAGCCCGTTTCCGAAAGGGAAATAGGAACTCAGATCCTTAAAGAAGTAATTGATTATGCTGAATCAGCAGTATGCAGACGTAAACAAATCCTGCATTATTTCGGCGAGAATTTTGACGAGACAGGCTGTAACAACATGTGTGACAATTGTCGTGCCCATAAATCTCATTTTGATGCCACGCAGAAATTAAAGGATACGCTGAAACTTATCAGAGAAATGGGCGAAAAGTTCGACGACCAGCATATTATCAATGTAATAATGGGAATTGAAACATCGCAGATAGTGGCCTACAATCATAATAAGCTTGAGGCATTTGGAAGTGGCAAAGAGGACGGCCTGCATTTATGGAAGTCGTTGATGAGACAGGCTCTTCTTAATAATTATCTGTCAAAGGATATCGATAACTATGGATTGTTAAGGCTGACCAAGTCGGGGAAATCGTTTATTGAAAGTCCTCATACGCTTAAGTTTGTCCTCAACAGAGAGATGGAAACAGCCGAGGATGACCAGGATGAAGGTTCACAACAGGGCGCGGCTGCTCTCGATGAGGAGCTTTTGAAGATGCTTAAGGATCTTAGGAAGAAGATAGCCAAACAAAAGAACCTTCCCCCTTTTGTAATATTCCAGGATCCTTCGCTTGAAGAGATGTGTATTCATTACCCTGTCAATCTTGAAGAGCTTAAGCAGATACATGGTGTTGGTTCGGGTAAGGCGATGAAATTCGGAACCCCGTTTGTAAATCTGATCAGTAAATATGTGGAAGATAATGAGATTGACAGACCTGTGGACCTGGTTATCAAAAGTGCCGCTAACAAGTCGGCTCTAAAAGTATCTATTATCCAGAACATCGACCGGCATATCGCTCTTGAAGATATAGCCTCATCAAAAGGACTTTCCTACGAAGATATTTTAAGAGAGGTAGAGTCTATTGTTAACTCAGGAACCAAACTGAATCTCAGTTATTATATCGACGAGATGATTGATGAAGATCGTCAGGACGAGGTTTTTGACTATTTTAGAGCTACTGAAGTAGATTCCATTGATGCTGCTCTAAAGGAGCTTGGCACAGATGACTATACCAGAGAAGAGCTTCAGCTGATGCGTATTAAATTTTTATCTGAATTAGGAAATTAATGTTAGATCATATTCCTGGTATTAAATATACCAACAGTTCCAATTTCTTTCTGATGGCCGGACCTTGTGCTATCGAAGGAGAAGATATAGTTCTTAGAATTGCAGAACGTATTGTTGAAATTACCGATAAGCTACAAATACCCTTAATATTTAAAGGCTCTTACAGGAAAGCGAATCGATCGCGTATTGATTCGTTCACTGGAATCGGAGATGAGAAGGCACTTAAGATTCTGGCTAAAGTAAGCCGTGAATTTGGTGTTCCTACTGTGACTGATATTCATGAAAGTGTTGAGGCTGCAATGGCAGCCTGCTACGTTGATGTGCTTCAGATCCCCGCATTTCTTTGCAGGCAGACAGATCTTTTGATTGCTGCTGCTAAAACCGGAAAAACAGTTAATATTAAAAAAGGCCAGTTTCTTTCAGCCGCTTCAATGGGTTTTGCTGTTGATAAAGTGAAAGATTCGGGCAATTCGAATGTGATATTAACTGACCGGGGAAATACATTCGGCTATCAGGATCTTATAGTTGATTTCAGAGGCATTCCGGAAATGCAGTCATTTGGCGTACCCGTGGTAATGGACTGTACGCATTCCCTACAGCAGCCTAATCAGGTTACCGGCGTTACAGGAGGCAAACCAGCTCTGATAGAAACAATTGCTAAAGCTGCCATAGCCGTTGGAGCCGATGGTTTATTCATTGAGACGCATCCCGAGCCCGAATATGCAAAGTCGGATGGCGCGAATATGCTTCATCTTAATGTTCTTGAGCCCTTATTGGAGAAGCTGATAAGAATACGCCAGGCTGTGATTTAATTACCTGACTTAGAAAATGAAGCAATCGTTGACCCTGACGCGTTTGCTCCGGGGGCGGATTCGTATGAACAGCATCGGCAATCCGCCTTTTTCCAACAGCTTTCAGCTTTCAGCTTTCAACTTTTAACTATATTTGACAAATCGGCTTTCATCTAAAAGTACAAAGGATAATGACAGAAGAAGTTCTGCAGAAATACGAACTGGTAGTAGGTCTTGAAATACATGCCCAGCTTTTAACTGATACAAAAATCTTTTCATCCGATCCTGCATCTTTCGGCAGCGAACCTAACAGGAATACAAGTATTATCTCTGTCGGGCTTCCGGGCACACTGCCTAAAATAAATAAAAAAGTAGTGTCATATGCTGTTAAAATGGGTTTGGCAACCAATTGCACCATTAACAGGATAAATCGGTTTGACCGCAAGAACTACTTTTACGCAGATCTTCCTAAGGGCTATCAAATTACCCAGGATGAATATCCTATATGTCAGAAGGGCTATGTTCCCGTAGTGTTAAAGGATAAGAGCGAGACACGTGTCCGCATAAATCGTATCCATATGGAGGAGGATGCAGGCAAAAGCATGCACGATAAAGATGATATTTATTCTTTAATTGATCTTAACAGAGCGGGAGTTCCTTTGATCGAGATTGTATCAGAGCCGGACATCAGATCGGCAGAAGAAGCTGCTGCCTATTTTACCGAGATACGGAAGCTCGTTCGCTATCTTAACATCTGCGACGGAAATATGGAGGAGGGAAGCCTTCGCTGTGATGCCAACATTTCCGTAAGGCTTAGAGGCGAAACAACTTATGGCGCGAGATGTGAAGTGAAGAATCTTAATTCCATTCGTAACCTTCAGCGGGCTGTGAACTATGAATTCAAGCGCCAGGTTCAATTGGTTGAGCAAGGAGAAAAGATTGAACAGAATACTCTTAATTTTGATGCAGCCACCGGTGTAACATCAGTTCTGAGGTCTAAAGAAATGGCAAATGATTATCGCTATTTCCCAGAGCCGGATCTGCCGCCTCTTCACTTGTCGGAGGAATGGATAGAGGACTTGAGAAAACAACTTCCCGAACTGCCCGAGCAACGCATTAAACGATATACGGAACAGTTTGGGCTTAAAGCACATGATGCTTATCTTCTTACAGGAGATAAAGCAGTAGCTGATTATTTTGAATTACTTTCAAAACATACCACTCATTACAGAGTTGCCGCTAACTGGATCAACGGCCCCATACAATCATACCTCAACGAAAGTGGTAAAGACATATCTCAACTGGATATCAAAGTCTCTTCATTGGCTGAGGTGATTGCCCTAATACAGGATGGAAAAATAAACAATTCAGCAGCTGTGCAGCAGCTATTCCCTGCACTTATAAACAGACCAGCCACATCGGTTAGGGAGCTTGTTGAGGAAATGAACCTATTGATAGATACCGGAGCTGATCAGCTTCAACAGTTCATTGATGAAGCAGTTAGCCGTTACCCGGATAAGGTGAAAGAATACCATAAAGGCAAAAAAGGCGTTTTAGGTTTGTTTATGGGTGATGTGATGAAGTTATCTAAAGGTAAGATCGACCCCAAGACCGCCAATCAATTATTAATTAACAAATTAGAATCTTTAAAGTGAAGCGTATTGCAGGACTGATTTTGATTTTTGTGGCAGTTCTCGCTGCTTGCAAAAATAATGACGAATTTTCGTTGAAGGGGACGCTAAAGAATGCTCCTGGATTGAAGAAAGTATTGCTCTACCAGCAAAATAAGCTTGTTGACTCGGCTTTTCTAAGCGAAAGCAATGAGTTTAAGTTCCGTGTCGCTTCGCCAGAGCCTGAGTTTTATTATATCGTTGCAAATGACAAAAACTACCTCTTTGTTGCCAGGAATGGTGATGAGCTCGTTTTCGAGGCCGATTACAATAACCCCACAGGTGAATATGTGATAGAAGGTTCAGATGACGCGGAAAAGCTAAAGGAGTTTAACACCATAAGTAATAAGTATGGAAAAATATTTCTTGCCATACGGAATGAGTATGAAAGAAAGGTATCAGGAAATCCGGCAGCAAAAGATTCCATTGAAAGAGCCATAACACCGCGCTTTGAAGAGAATATGAGAAAATTCTCTGATGAATCACTGGCTTTTGCTGAAAAGAACAAAGATAATCTTGCAGGATTTTATGCTATCAGCTCTCTCGACCAAAATAGCTATGAAGAAGAAATGGTTAGGTACGCCGATGATCTGAAAGGCAAATATAAGGGTAACGAAGCCATTCAGGATTTTATCGCTAAGATGGAGCGGTTAAAGCCTTTAGCCAAAGGGCAGAAGGCTCCTGATTTTGAAATGGAATCAACTGATGGGAAACAGGTGAAGCTTTCGGACTTTAAGGGAAAATATGTGCTGCTTGATTTCTGGGCATCGTGGTGCGGCCCCTGTCGCATCGAAAATCCGAACCTTGTAAAACAATACAATGCTTATAGGGATAAAGGCTTTACTATCCTTAGTGTGTCGCTTGATAACGACAGGGCGAGCTGGCTAAAAGCTATAAAAGACGATAAACTTACCTGGACACACGTATCAGAGTTGAAACAATGGAACGGCAAAGTTTCTCAGCAATATTTGGTTGAGGCGATACCAGCATCTTTCCTTTTAGATAAGGAAGGGAAGATCATCGAAAAGAACTTGCGCGGAAACGAACTTGAAGTGTTTTTAAATAAGACGTTGAAATAAACTGAGCTAATTGTTAAGCTATTATGATTGTTAACAATTATTTAATATGAAATTAACTATTTGATATATTTAACAATATACTTTAGCGAAGTAAATAAAGAACATGAGTTCAGCAAAACAAAAGATCCTTATTGTCGATGATGAACCGGATATCCGGGAATTGATTGAGTATAATCTGAAAAAAGAAGGCTACCAGGTGTTTTCTGCATCAAATGGGCAGGAAGGCATTACCGAGGCTAAAAGAGCGCGCCCCGATTTGATCATCCTTGATGTTATGATGCCGAAAATGGATGGGATAGAAGCTTGTCGCATAATGCGTACCATGAATGAGTTTAAAAGTACCTTTATGGTTTTTCTAACCGCCAGAAGTGAAGAGTATTCTGAAATTGCAGGATTTAATGTGGGGGCCGATGACTATATAGCTAAACCTATCAAACCACGGGCCCTTATTAGCCGCATAAATGCAATATTGAGGAGAAATAACCAGACGGAAGATATCATTGAAAATAAGCTTGAGATCTCCGACCTTGTGATAGACCGCGAAACTTACCTGGTATACCAGCAAGGACAAAAGGTGGTACTTGCAAAAAAGGAATTTGAGTTGCTTTATCTGCTTGCGTCAAGGCCTGGAAAAGTATATACCCGCGACGTTATCCTTAAAAACATTTGGGAAGATTCGGTAGTGGTGACCAACAGGACTATTGATGTTCACATCAGGAAACTTCGTGAAAAGCTGGGAGATACTTACGTTTCTACCGTTAAGGGTGTTGGATATAAATTTGACGCTTAAGAATAGCGATTGAGTGCCGGCCTCTAAAAATCACACATGACGAACGTCTTTTAAATTTTATGCTGATATTCATTTTCACAGACCAGACGGATAAACTTATTAACAGCCTTAGGTTTTCATTTACATCACATTTCTGTTGTCAGACAGCTGATTCTTTCAGCTAACAATTAAAACTGCGGGTGGGAGGTTTTAATTGTTAAAAACTTCTCTCCATGTATTTATCTGTTTAAACTTACTTTTGCTTTTGTAAGTTCTTTTTAAAAGACTGTATTGGTTCATTGCTCCGGTGGAGGAATGATTAAATGGGAACCGTGTGAAATTCACGGGCTGACGTGCAACTGTGTAAAGACTGAGGTCTTAAAGCCAGACACCTGCCACTATAGTTTGTCCGAAACTTTCACGAATAAGGTTTTGGCAGGAATCCTTTCTGTTGTTTAACGCCTCCCGGCGTTGCTCTGCGGTCAGCTCTTTGCCTCACCTGTTATTTCATTAAACATTTAAATTATGATTATGCAACAGGATGAATTATTACTAAGGGAGAACAAGGATCGTTTCGTTATCCTTCCCATCAACTATCCCAACATCTGGGAAATGTACAAAAAACATGAAGCGAGTTTCTGGACCGCCGAAGAGATTGATCTTTCGGCAGATATGAAAGACTGGCAGGGGCTTAATGATGGCGAGCGTCATTTTATTTCGCATGTACTCGCATTCTTTGCTGCCAGTGATGGTATTGTGAATGAAAACCTCGCGGTGAATTTCATGAGCGAGGTACAGGTTCCGGAAGCAAGATGTTTTTATGGATTTCAGATTATGATGGAGAATATCCATTCTGAGACTTATGCTCTGCTTATTGACACCTATGTTAAGGATCCTCAGGAAAAGGATCATTTGTTCCATGCTATCGATACAGTTCCCTGCGTGAAAGAAAAAGCCGAATGGGCATTAAAATGGATAGAGAACGGCAGCTTTGCGGAGAGGCTTGTTGCTTTTGCTGCTGTAGAAGGCATCTTTTTTAGTGGCAGCTTCTGTTCAATCTTCTGGCTGAAAAAAAGAGGACTGATGCCCGGACTGACTTTCAGCAATGAGCTAATCTCAAGAGACGAGGGGATGCATTGCGAGTTCGCCTGCCTGCTTTACGGCATGCTAAATAAAAAATTACCTGAATCCAAAGTGAGAGAAATAATTACGGATGCAGTTAGAATAGAAAAAAAGTTTGTAACAGACGCCCTTCCGGTAGACCTCATCGGCATGAATGCAAAGCTTATGGGGCAATATATTGAGTTCGTAGCCGACCGATGGCTTGGAGAGCTGGGTTGTGAGAAAGTTTATAATGCTTCTAACCCTTTCGATTTCATGGAAATGATCTCGCTGCAGGGAAAGACTAACTTTTTTGAAAAACGCGTTGGAGACTATCAAAAAAGTGGCGTAATGGCCGGAAATGAAGGACAGTCGTTTTCGCTTGACGAAGACTTTTAATTTAGTATCAAGTACTTAGTATCAAGTATCAAGATGCTCTTACGCGATTTGTCTTGATATCAGATACCAGCTACGTTACTGCGCCCAGTCTTGATACTTGATACCAGATACTTGATACTAAAACTTGATACTAGATACCAGCTACTTTACTGCGGCTAGTCTTGATACTTGATACTAGCTACTTGATACTAAGAAATATGTTTGTAATAAAAAGAGACGGAAGAACTGAATCCGTAAAATTCGATAAAATAACGGCTCGCATTGAGAAGCTTTGCTATGGATTAAACCACGTGCTTGTTGACCCTGTTGATGTTGCAAAAAAAGTAATAGAAGGTATCTTTGATGGAGTAACCACTTCTGAACTCGACAATCTAGCTGCAGAGACCGCGGCATCTTTAACAACCAGGCACCCCGACTATGCACTGCTGGCATCGCGGATTGCTGTGTCAAACCTTCATAAAAACACCATAAAATCGTTCTCAGAAACGATGAAGAGGCTGTACAACTACACCGACCGTAATACCGGAAAGGCAGCGTCATTGATAGCTGATGATGTATGGGCGATAATTGAATCGAACGCTTCACTGCTGGATAGTACTATTATATACGACCGCGATTTTGGATTCGATTATTTTGGGTTTAAAACGCTTGAGAAATCATATCTGCTTAAGCTGGATGGACGAATTGCCGAACGGCCGCAGCACATGTTTATGCGTGTGGCAGTGGGCATCCATAAAGAAGATATTGAAAGCGCTATAAAGACCTATCATCTGATGAGTGAACGCTGGTTTACTCACGCCACTCCTACATTGTTCAATGCCGGTACGCCAAAACCTCAGATGTCGTCATGCTTTCTTCTGACCATGAAAGACGACAGCATTGAAGGGATATATGATACACTTAAACAAACCGCAAAGATTTCGCAGAGTGCCGGTGGTATTGGTTTAAGTATTCATAATGTAAGAGCAACCGGGTCGTATATAAGTGGTACTAATGGCACCAGCAACGGAATTATACCCATGCTGAAAGTCTTTAACGACACAGCAAGATATGTAGATCAGGGAGGAGGTAAACGGAAAGGCGCCTTTGCCATTTATCTTGAACCTTGGCATGCAGATGTTTTTGAATTCCTGGACCTTCGTAAAAACCATGGAAAGGAAGAAATGCGGGCACGCGATTTATTTTACGCTTTATGGGTATCAGATCTGTTTATGAAGAGGGTAGAGGCAAACGAAGACTGGAGCTTGTTCTGCCCGCACGAAGCTCCCGGTCTGGCGGAATGCTGGGGGGAAGAGTTTGAAACTCTCTATATACAATATGAAAAGGAGGGCAGGGCCCGTAAGGTGATAAAAGCACAGGAACTTTGGTTTGCCATTTTAGATGCCCAGGTAGAAACAGGAACTCCTTACCTGTTGTACAAAGATGCTGCAAACCGAAAGTCTAATCAGCAAAATCTCGGAACAATTAAAAGTTCGAACCTTTGCACTGAAATAATGGAATATACATCAGCAGATGAAGTGGCTGTATGTAATCTGGCTTCTCTCGCATTGCCGAGGTTTGTTTCGGAGGGCGTTTTTGATCACCAGAAGCTATATGAGGTGACTTATCAGGCGACCGTAAATCTTAATAAGATTATAGACAATAACTATTATCCCGTTGATGAAGCACGGAACTCTAATTTAAGACACCGCCCTATTGGACTAGGTGTACAGGGTCTCGCCGATGCTTTTATTCTGCTGCGTATGCCTTTTGAAAGTGAAGAAGCGAAACAGCTTAATAAGGACATTTTTGAAACAATTTATTATGCTGCGACGACTGCTTCAAAAGACCTGGCTGTGAAAGACGGCGCGTATGAGTCATTCAAAGGATCGCCGCTCTCTGAAGGTAAGTTCCAGTTTGATTTGTGGGGAGTGAAGCCCGGCAGCGGGCGCTGGGACTGGGAAAACCTCCGTCTTGATGTGATGAACCACGGTGTGAGAAACTCCTTGCTGGTGGCGCCCATGCCGACAGCGTCGACCTCGCAGATCCTTGGTAACAATGAATGTTTTGAGCCCTATACTTCTAACATCTATACCCGCCGGGTCCTAAGCGGCGAGTTTATAATTGTAAATAAGCATCTTCTGCGCGATCTCGTAGACCTTGGTCTTTGGAGTAACGATATAAAAAACCGGATCATTACGGCGAATGGTTCTATTCAGGACATTACCGAAATACCGCAGGACATCAAGGAGCTCTACAAAACCGTTTGGGAGATTAAGATGCGAACGATAATCGACATGGCTGCCGACCGCGGAGCCTATATTTGCCAGTCGCAGTCGCTTAACCTTTTCCTGAACGCTCCTAATGCTGCTAAATTAACATCCATGCACTTTTATGCATGGAAGAAGGGGCTCAAGACAGGAATGTATTATCTTCGCACCCAGGCAGCATCGCAGGCTGTTAAATTTACAGTAGAGAACCAGGGAGGGAAGAATATGGATCCGGTAATTCCGGCACATGTTAAACAGGTAGAAGATGAAATTCCTACAGGGCCGGTTTGTTCTATGGAGGATGGCTGTATTTCCTGCTCGGGATAGGATGACGAGATTAACTGAATATTATAATGCTGACTAAACATGAAATCATTCCATGTGAACGCTGCGGTAAACGAATTGAGTGTAAGGCTAATTCGTTTACACGCTGTCAGTGTAATACCGTTCGGCTTAATCTGAATGAAGTTCAGTATATAAGCGAATTGTTCGAAGGGTGCCTATGTGCAGATTGCCTGGTTGATTTAAAAAATGAGTTTAATGCTTTAAACCATCTGCATTAAACGAAATAAAGCAAAATAGTGTTAAGTATACGCGATAAGTCGTAACTTTTAAGTATAAATCGACTGATAATCTTTGAATTATAAAAATGAAACAAGTCGTTTTACCTTTAACATAATACTAATTCCGGATTACAATATCAATAGTCTCACTCCTCAGGGCTGAAAGGTCAATAGGTGCAGAGCGCTGTATATTACCTAAGGTTGTGGTGTTGTGTACAATATTTTGCAGGTAATAGGTACCTCGATAGCGTCTGTCCGAGAGGTAATTGATCATTTCCTGAAGATCAGCTGTACTTAGCAATTCAGAGTGGACGGTAGTGCGTACTTCGAATGGAATGGAACTCCGGTTTAAAATATCGAATGTCTCAGCAAACTGCCTGAAACGCGCGGAACGTGTAACCTTAGCATACTTTGAAGCAGTTGCTTTAAAGTCGAGTGCAACATAATCAACATGCTGATTCTCAATCAACCTTCTGACCATTGCAGGGTTGGACCCGTTGGTGTCTATCTTAACAAGCATTCCGAGTTTTTTTACTGCTGCAGCAAACAGATCCATGTTCTTATGCATAGTACATTCGCCGCCGCTGAAGACCACGCCGTCAAGCAGTCCTTTCCTGGAAATAATGAATTTTAGCGTTTCAAAATAGCTGATCTTCCCCTTACCAGATACAATTTCGGGATTGTAGCAATAAGGACACTTCATATTGCAGCCTGCAAACCATATGATGCAGGCTGTTTTATCCGGGTAATCCAGTAAAGTAAACGGAGATATGTTATAAACAGGATTGACTGAGAGTTTCTGTATGGAAAGGAATTCGTTGTTTGTGTTCACCTTTTTTGCCCGTGTTAAAACTTTCAACTGGTCTGTGATACCCCATTACCCGGGTATAAACAAGACATTTGTTTCTTTTCGATTCGTTTAGAGATAGTAATTCTTGCTCTTTTTTAGTTTTCATTTTCTGTTATCAGTTTATGTTGTAATTCATTTAATAACTGGCCGTCGCAAAGTGGGCAGTACTCGTGTTCTCCGTTAAGATATCCATGTACCGGGCAAATGCTGAAAACAGGAGTTACTGTTATGTACGGCAGCCGGAAATTAGAAAGCACCTTTTTAACGAGTTTACGGCAAGCTTCCGGCGAACTAAGCCTTTCACGCATGTAGAGGTGTAAAACGGTACCACCGGTATATTTGCATTGCAATTCATCCTGCAACAGCAGCGCTTCGAATGGGTCGTCGGTATAATCCACGGGGATCTGCGAGCTGTTTGTATAATAAATATTCGCGTCTTCACCCGCCTGAATAATGTCAGGAAAGCGTTTCCTGTCTTCCCTGGCGAAGCGATAAGTAGTACCTTCAGCAGGCGTTGCTTCGAGGTTATACAGGTTGCCGGTTTCTTCCTGAAAGCTGGTCATACGCTCGCGGATATAGTCGAGTAGCCCAGCAGCAAAGTTTCTTCCTTCTTCTGTTACGATGGAAATGCTATCGTCGCTGAAGTTCCGGATCATCTCATTGATTCCGTTTACGCCGATGGTTGAAAAATGATTCCTGAAATGGGTGAGATATCGCCGGGTGTAAGGATAGAGACCACGATCAAACATTTCCTGAATAAATTTTCGTTTCTTCTCGAGAGTTGAGCCGGCAGTGTTCAAGAGATAGTCCAGTCTTTCATACAAAGCCTTTTTGTTCCCTTTGTACACAAAGCCAAGCCGGGCCATATTTATCGTTACTACCCCTATGCTTCCTGTCATTTCAGCGCTGCCGAATAAGCCGTTCCCTCTCTTAAGCAGCTCACGCAGATCAAGCTGCAGCCGGCAGCACATGCTCCGTACAGCATTGGGCTTGTAGGCATTTGGGTTTTCAACTCTATTTCCGTTCTCATCTGTCGTATACTGGCTGCCTATAAAGTTTTGAAAATAAGAAGAGCCGATTTTAGCCGTATTTTCAAACAGCAGGTCGGTATTTTCGCCGTGCCAGTCGAAGTCTTCAGTGATGTTGACCGTTGGAATGGGGAAGGTGAACGGCTGTCCGTTTGCATCGCCTTCGGTCATTACCGTATAATATGCTTTGTTTATCAGATTCATTTCATCCTGGAAATGTCCGTAACACAGATCCTCCAGGCATCCGGCGCCTTTTTCATGTGCCGCCCTTTCAAGTTCAGGGTCATTAATTCCGCTAAAAAGATGAATGTCCTTTTTTGTGGGAATCTGACCTTTAAGATCCTCGGGGACCGTCCAGTCGATAGTAATATTAGTAAAAGGCGATTGCCCCCAGCGGGCAGGAACATTCAGATTATAGACAAAGCTTCTCACTGCCTTCAGAATATCACCATAAGTGAGCTTATCCTTAAAAACATAAGGAGCGAGATAGGTATCGAACGAACTGAAGGCCTGAGCTCCGGCCCACTCACTTTGCAAAATACCCAGGAAGTTTGACATCTGTCCCAGCGCTTCCCTGAAGTGGCTTGGCGGGGTGCTTTCAACCCGACCTCTCACTCCATTAAAGCCCTCATTGAGTAAAGCCCGGAGGCTCCATCCGGCGCAATAGCCAGTCAGGCAATCGAGATCGTGAATATGGATATCACCGTTCCTGTGTGCATAGCCCTCTTCTTTTGAATAAACCTTATCCAGCCAGTAGTTGGCTATTACCTTACCTGCCACGTTGTTAACCATTCCGGCGTTGGAGTAGGAGGTATTTGCATTTGCATTAATCCTCCAGTCGGTTTGATTAATGTATTCCTCTATAGTCTGAGAGCTGTCTACAAAAGTCGTATCATCTGCTAAACCTTTTATGTGTTCTCTTTGCAGTTTCCTGGTATGCCGGTAAAGCATAAAAGAGCGCATCACACCGAAATATCTACCCGAGAAAAGCTCCTGCTCGATGATGTCCTGAATTTCCTCTACTGCCCAGACCTCTTTTTCAGAAAGTTTTTTCAGGGAGTTTTTAAGTATTGATTCGTCGCAGGTAATATTTACACTTTTGAACCCTTTCTCAATGGCATCTTTGATCTTGTAAGGTTTGAAGAGTTCGAACTCTCCATTTCGTTTAATTACGTAGTTCACCATATATCTTTTTTTTAATTAAAAGCATACGGATGGGATGAAAAAAGAAGAGATTTACGGCTTTTCCTTTTGCAATACCTTTCACCCGAAAGCTACAAACACGCTTCGGCAGGTATTCTGACTTGCTCCAGTTTAACAGCCTTCCCATACGTTGAAGAGGTACAGTGACGTTGTTTGTTAAACACAATTACGGAGCTTACAGCTACGGGGATAGTCCCGGACTTACACCGGGTTCCCTTTTAATCCCCTTATTGAATAAGGAGAACCGAAAACGATGCAAGTGTATAAGGAAAGTTCGGATTCTGCTTAAGAAAGATTTCAACAATCGACTTTTTATGTGAAGAAGTTGCGGGTTGTGGGACGTGGGTTGTAGGTGGTGAGTTGTATGTTGCGTGTGGTGAGTTGCAAAATGAGAGCTGTATGCTGTAAGTATAAATCTCTCAAAGCCTGTTTGTTGGTGTATTTCAGTAAACTCGTCTGATTTGATAAACCTAATTGTTACTTTTGTACCCGTGAAAATGCCAAGAATACAGGATTTAATCCTTTTTGAAAATGACGATCTTTTTGTGGTTAATAAGCCGCCGTTTATCAGTTCACTTGATGAGAGGGAAGGCGGTGAGTTAAGTATGCTTCGGCTCGCAAAGAACTATATCAAAGATGCACAGGTATGTCATAGACTGGATAAAGAAACTTCAGGCTGCCTGATCATCGCTAAGAACCCGGAGGCGTACCGGCTGGTTTCCATGCAATTTGAACACCGTAAAGTAAAGAAGATATATCATGCCATTGTGAACGGTACCCATGTGTTTAATGAACTTAAAGTTGATCTTCCCATTTTAAATCTGGGTAATAAAAACGTGAGTATCAGCAGGCAGGATGGGAAGGCGGCTGAGACTATTTTCAACTCCCTTCGATATTTCAAGCATTATACGCTGATTGAGTGCCAGCCTGTAACAGGCAGGATGCACCAAATCCGTATCCACCTTGCTACGCAAAAAGCTTCGATAGCAGGTGATGAAATGTATGGTGGCAAACCTGTGTTTCTCTCACATATAAAAAGGGGATACCACCTAGGTAAAGATCAGGAAGAGCTTCCGATAATGAAACGGTTTGCACTTCACGCAAAGGAGCTGACGTTCCGGATTAACAGTGAGACTGAAATAACGGTAAATGCTCCTTATCCCAAAGACTTCGCTACACTGCTGAAGCAGCTTGAGAAGTTTGACGATTGACAAGGGACAATGGACAACTGTCCCCTGTCCCTTGTCTATTCAACTGTCCATTGTCACTTGTCTAAGTGTATCCGAGTATCTTTAATACCTGCTTGCTGTTCTGCTCTTCTCCGAATACCTCAAAGTTGAAGGTTTCATCTCTGTTCCTTCGGATAATTACGTGCTTTGGAGAGGGCAGAAGGCAATGATGGATACCTCCATAGCCACTTAATACTTCCTGGTAAGCGCCGGTATGAAAGAAGCCAATGTATTGAACTTTACGGGTTTTGGGCATGAAAACGCTATTCATGTGGGCCTCCTGATTATAGTAATCCTGGCCATCGCAGGTTATACCGCCAAGATTGACACGCTCATATTCCGAGTCCCAGTTATTTACAGGCATCAGAATATATTTCTGGTTCAAGGCCCATACGTCGGGAAGATTGGTGATAAAAGAGCCGTCGAGCATAAGCCATTTTTCCCTATCATTCTGTTGTTTACGTCCCAGTACCTTATAAAGGATACCTGAAGCTTCTGCAACCGTATACTTTCCAAACTCCGTAATAATGTCGGGTTCCATCACATCGTGTTCAGCGCAGATTTCTTTTATCCTCTTGACGATCTCATTTACCATGTATTCATAGTCGAAATCAAAAACAAGAGAATCCTTGAAAGGCATTCCGCCGCCGATATCAAGAGTAGTGAGGTCGGGATTTATTTTTTTGAACTTACAGTAAAGAGTAACATATTTCTCAAGTTCATTCCAGTAATAAGGAGTGTCAGAAATTCCCGAGTTGATGAAAAAATGCAGGAGTTTGACCTTAAAATTAGGATTGGGGGCGATTTTGTTGTTATAAAACTCAATAACATCCTCCATCCTTATTCCAAGCCTGGATGTATAGAACTGAGAGTCGGGCTGCTCTTCAGCAGCTATCCTCATCCCAAGACTGCAGGGAAGGTCCAGTTCGTCATCGTAAATGTTAAATTCCTCTTTATTATCCAGAACAGGAATGATATTCTTAAACCCGTCGTGAAACATGTCGATGATATACTGTTTGTATTGGTATGTTTTAAATCCGTTGCAGATCACCGTAATATCCTTGTTGACTACACCTTTTTTCTCAAGTGCGTCTATCATAGGCATATCAAAGGCCGATGATGTTTCAAGATGTATGTCATTCTTCAGCGCCTCTTCAACAACATGCCGGAAGTGAGAGCTTTTTGTACAATAACAATACAGGTAACTGCCACGGTAATTGTTGTTAATGATAGCATGCTGAAATAATAATTTTGCCTGCTGTATCTTTTTAGTTATAAGAGGCAGGTATGTGAAGCGCAGCGGAGTTCCGTACGTTTCAATCATTTCCATCAGGTTAAGGTCGTGGAAGTATAGTTCATCGTCAATAACCTCAAACCCATCCTGGGGGAAACCTACACTTAGATCAAGAAATTCCTCGTAGCTCTGCATTAATTAAAATTTCCGCAAAAATGTGATTTTTTAATGAATAATTATCAAGAAACGATGAACTGAAAAAAAGAATACCGGAGAAATGACAATAGCAGGAAAGTAGTAGTGGGTTATACGTAATAAGTTCCAAATTTTAAGTACAAATCGGCTGATAATCTTGATTTCATAGAAAGACAATAAGTCATTTGCTTTAATATTACAAATTCGGTAAATGGATTTCTGCGATCATACATCGTGCGCTCCCTCCGCCAGCAGTTTCTATAGTGTTCAAAGGGATATGAACCAGGCGCCCGTACTTGCTTAGCTGGTCTATCTGCTTATCATTTAATGCCTGAAAGGCCTGCTCGGAAAGGACAATAAGATCTTCGTTCTTCCGGTTCTTAAGCTGGAGAATATTACCGGCAAATTTCGAAATCTGCGCTAATGTTATCTCTATGATTTGTTTACCTGTTGAGTGTATTGTATTGATTAACAATTTTTTTTCTATCTCTTCTTTAATAGCCTCTGTACATATAAGAACAAACTCCGCTCCAACACACATCATAACATTCGTATGATAAATGGCTTTGCCCTGGTTATCCAAAGCGTGAAAACAGACTATACTGTATCCACTTAGCTCTGCAAATTTCTTTAATACTACCGTGTCGGTTCGCGGAGAAAGACAGGCATAAGCTATTTTATTGTCTCTGTCTAAAACCATGCTGCCAGTGCCTTCAAGGTATCGGTTCTGATCTTCAAAATAACTAAGGTCTCTCAGTTCTTTTATCAGGAAATGACTCCCCAAAGCTTTAATTAAATCAGTTCTTCTTTCGTGCCGCCGATTCTCTGCTTCCATAGGATATAGATACACAGAGCCATCTTCATGCGTCGAAATCCAATTATTCGGAAAAATGGAGTCGGGGGTGTGTGGTTCGGGTGTGTCCTCAAAAACAACCACATCTATATCATTGGATTTCAGTGCCTCCACGAAATTATCAAACTCATGCACCGCAGCATCCTGCACATTGAGGTATCCCGGTAGCCGACGCTGAAAAGCATTGCTATGTGCTGTTTCCTGATTAAATTCGAATTTAACCGGCCGGACCATGAATATGGAAGATGTTGTCTGCATAAATTGAGAAATCAGGACTCTCTTAACAAAGGCATACTCATACAGTGGAAACCTCCTCTGGCTCGTGAAAGCTCGGCTGAAGGCATGAGGATTAACGTTTTTTCTATTTCTTCAACAGAGAGTTCGTCGTATTCGAGTTTTTCGACGAGCTGTTCTGCATGTATAACTGAGAATCCATTTTCCCTGAATGCCTCAACAGTTTTGTCGTTACGGTCGTATCCCATTACAACTCCGTCCTTCAGGGCGAGTAAATTGCACGAGTCAGTCCACTGCTCGCGGACGTCAAAAGGAAAGTGGTTGTTGCCGGAATAAATAAACCGGGGCGTTTCCGTGCAATTGAGATCATTCTTACTGATATCGGTGAGAAGATCTTCTATGCAGTTGTACATACGGGATGTATCAATCTTTCCTTTTTCGAACTGAAAGATCTCAGGCTTCTCCTTATTACGTTTTTCAGAAAGATAGTCTACAGGTTCTGACCCTTTATGCTGTTGTTGCGATGATATAGAACCAAGTACAACCCATGTATGCTTGTCGACTTGTGTAAAGATGGTATCGATGTGCATGAAATCACGTTTATGAGGGATCTTGACCACCGTTACTTTACTAACAACATCCCTGTCAAAAAGCAGCTTAATGGCTTCGCTTGCTCCACTTGCCGAAGTACGTTCGCTGCAACCTATTAATACATGATCAGGACTGACTACCATTACATCGCCACCTTCGATCGTCGTTTTCTCGCCATGCTCTTCCCCCGGGCGCAGAAAATACTGTACCGTATCGGGAATTTCAAGTATATTTTCCCTGTATTCTCTGAATAGAGGATGATTGAAAAAGATATATCGCGCGAGGAGTGTTTCTCTGGATCTGGCTTTTTTTGCTGGTTTGTTAAGCAGGATGAAATTATTGATGGTAATTCCGATATCCCTGGTAAATATCAGATTGGGAACCGGGGGAAATATCATGTTACCATGAGGCATTGAACCCGAGATGAAGATACTTGATAGTTCTGAAGGAGACGTGTTGATCAGCTCCTGCTGCAATTTATAGCTGCAACCTTCAATTGCACATACAGATGCTGTTAATTTTTTACGGATATCACTTTGTTCAAGGATTTCACAGAGAAGTCGCTCGAATTCAATCACTTTTCCGGAGGCATGGAAACCCTGTTTTGATGGTTTGAAGAACTCGCGTTTACTTGCGGGGGAGTCAATAAAAGACAATCTCCCTTTTATCCTTTCAGGATCAAGAAAATAAAGAAGTATCTTGACGTAATAATCATATTCTTTTCTTCTCACTGTATCCAAATGCAGGATATCTTCAAAGAGCCAATCCTGTGCTTTTGAAGGAGCTACTCTTCCGATACCACTGTCGGGACTATGAATGATCAAAGATCTTAATGTAGCGGTTTCGGAATTCACAGAAAGCTTGAAATGGCTATTTTCCATAAAAATTGTGATGTCGTATACAAATTTACTGGATTTATGCGAATATAAGCTGAGGCTTTTTGATGGTAATGATTAATTTTGGCACATGGATTTTATAGTACAGGGAACGTTACAGGCCGTAAAAGCACTTTATAGCACAGAACTTAAGGAATCTGATATCAATTTGCAGGAAACCCGCAAGGAGTTTGAAGGAGAGATAACGATAGTGACGTTTCCACTTACCCGCTTTTCAAAGAAATCGCCGGAACAGACCGGCTCAGAAATAGGAGAGTACCTCCAGGAACACAGACCTGAAATTTCAGGATTTAATGTCATCAAAGGTTTTTTAAACCTGTCGCTCGACAGCACATATCTGCTTCAGGTTTTCAGCGATACGATTTCAAACAGCGCCTTTGGCGACATTCCTTCAAACGGGAAAAAGGTAATGGTGGAATATTCCTCGCCTAACACAAATAAACCTCTGCACCTTGGACATATCAGGAACAACCTTCTCGGCTATTCTGTAGCGCAGATACTTGCAGCATCTGGTTACGAAGTTATTAAGGCAAATCTGGTAAACGACAGGGGGATACATATTTGTAAGTCAATGCTTGCATGGCAAAGGTTTGGCAATGGCGAAACTCCCAAGAGCAGCGGCTTAAAAGGCGATCATCTTGTGGGCAAATACTATGTCATCTTCGATAAAGAATACAAGAAACAAATCGATGAACTGAAAGCCGAAGGCCAGACCGAAGAGGAGGCCAGGAAAAATGCGCCGCTGATCAAAGAAGCACAGTTAATGCTCAGGAAATGGGAAACAGGGGATGAGGAGGTGATCAGCCTTTGGAAGATGATGAACAACTGGGTGTATGAAGGCTTTGATGTGACTTACAAGAAGCTAGGCGTAAGCTTTGATAAATATTATTATGAATCTGGCACCTATCTCCTTGGAAAGGATATCATTGAAGAAGGGCTCGAAAAAGGAGTGTTCTTCAGGAAAGAAGATAACTCTGTATGGATAGATTTAACAGCGGACGGCCTGGATGAAAAGCTTGTACTGCGCGGCGATGGCACTTCTGTTTATATCACTCAGGACCTGGGCACTGCACAACTGAAGTACAATGATTTTAAAATGGACGAGTCTATCTACGTGGTTGGTAACGAACAGGATTATCATTTTAAGGTATTGTTCCTTATACTCAATAAATTAGGAAAGTCCTGGGCTCAGGGATTATATCATTTATCATATGGAATGGTGGATCTTCCTTCGGGTAAGATGAAGTCACGGGAAGGAACTGTAGTTGATGCCGACGACCTGATCGATGAAATGATTGATACAGCGCGCGGGCGTACCGAAGAGTTGGGTAAAGTAGAAGGCCTGCCAGAAGAGGAGAAACAAAATCTGTACAGAATGATCGGTCTTGGAGCTCTGAAGTACTTTCTTTTGAAGGTTGAGCCAAAGAAACGACTACTTTTTGACCCAAATGAATCAATAGATTTCCAGGGACATACGGGTCCATTTATTCAATATACTCACGCACGTATCCGTTCTGTACTTTCTAAAGCAGGCATTGAGAAACTTGAATACATCGGAATCAACGGCGTGTCTCCAACAGAACGCGAGCTAATACTTGCGCTGAGTAAGTACCCTTCCGTTTTAGCTGAATCAGCTAAGGAGTTTAGTCCTGCACAACTCGCTAATTATGCCTACGACCTGGCAAAACTTTACAATAAGTTTTACCATGAGGAGCCCATATTGAAGGTTGAAGATATTAATATCCGTAATTTCCGGCTTTCTTTGTCATCCGTAACCGCAAGTATTATCAGGAAAAGCATGGGCTTATTAGGCATTGAAGTGCCCGAACGCATGTAAGATTATTGATACAAGGGGAGTTATTCTTTAAGATATTGGTTTCTGAAAAACAGTATATTCAAAAAGCGGTTTATAAGACGTTAATTACATAAACAGAAGCCGATGAAGCAATTATTCTTTATTTGTCATGATACAAAAACAGCAGTGCAGGCAGGCAATGGAGTCGCGGGGATACCCTGCATCCAGGCCGAACGAATTGCTGCTTTAAACGCCTTCCTTACCCTCAATCATCAAAAAAATATTATTCCTGTATGGGATGATGATGACGAATTTGAAGAGATATTAGATACTTATACTTTTATTACCGTCGACGACGCCAATAAAAGCATATATAGTAACGAAGCACTTGGCTAAAAAGGGAGTAAAATGCTCCCTTTTTAGAGATTAGTCTTTAATAGCTTCCAGCCAGGCAGTGGCCATTAACCGTGCCCCGGCAATGCTCGGGTGCACTCCATCTGGTGTCCAGTAAGCAGAAGGTGCTGTTTCCACCGCTTTATCGTATACTGTCTGATAAGGAATGAAAGTTGCTTTAAATGCATCTGCAAGGTCCCTGGCAACATATCTGTATTCGTGAAATGCAGGAAACCAGCTCTTATTTACTGCTGTTCCTAAAAGCGTATATGGTTCCCCGATAATAAGTTTAACATCAGGGTGTTTTTGCAATGTTCTTTCCAGTAAAGCTTTGTAATCATCCCTATATGTTTTTATGGTACCTGAGTAATTGCCGTTTTTCATGTGCCAGTAATCGTTTACACCTACCAGGATGCTTAAAACGTTCGGTTTAAGGTCGAGTGCATCGGCGTCCCATCTTTCAGCAAGCTGATATACTTTATTTCCGCTTACGCCCTTATTGAAGATCTTAAGGTCTTTAGATGGATTATTATTTAAGAGGTCTGCAGCAGCGAGAAAGGCATAACCGGAGCCCAGCGCCTTCGCGTTGTTTGCGGAATTTTCGGAACGGCTTCTGCCTGCGTCCGTAATAGAATCCCCTTGAAAGAGGATAACATCACCTTTAGTTAATGAGATCTTTTTTATTTTATCTGCAGCGAAGGCAGACAAAACTATGTTAGGAAGGCCAAGTGTGAGGAGCCCTCCAACAGCAGCTTTTTTAATAAAGCTTCTTCTTTCGGCATCGTTAGTTTTCATGTCCGAAGTTAAGTAAGCTTTATTAAAAATCCAGTTAAAGCACGAATATTTTTAAGGAAAATTTCCTGCCTGCTGCGTTAGCTATAGTACCTGCTGATCGCTTTTCCGATAACACTAGCTGCGCCTTCGCCTAGTTCACCTTTTGTGATCCACCCGCCGTCATTTGGTTTAACCGAGCCCAGCCGTCTCTCTTCTTCAAATACTTCGTACTCACCGTCAGAGGGAACGATCCTAAGTGTTCGTGGTCCCCCTTCACTTATGACCACTTCGACATAGAAAGGGTTTGCTGTTTGAAGAATAACAACTGATCCTTATTATTTGTTCGGAGGCTTCACGCTAATCAGAGACTGAGAAAATGGCTGGTAAAGCTTCTGAAGTCGTTAAACTTCAAATCATACTTCTCAACCTCTCCAAAACCACATGCTAAGAAAATAAAAGGAATGCCGGCTTTTTCACTTTGCTCGCGGTCACCATCGGTATCACCAACATAAACAGGTAGCTGTAAACTATACTTATCGATAAGCAGTTTCATGTTATGGTGCTTAGGCATATTGTTTACCCCGTATGCCATCTCATCGGTTATAAATTCTGTTATTTCAGCGCGCTTCATAAACAGGCGAATAAGTCCGGCGGGACAATTGCTTACGATGAATAATTTGTACATGGAGGAGAGTTGACAGATTCCTTCCTGCATACCTTCAAAAAGATTACCCTGTCCTTTTTCTATCAAACTGCTCCTTTGGCGGTTTATAAACCCATAAATTTCCTGACGCTCATCTTCGTTGTATTCGGGCAGCACGATAGAAAGTACCTTTTTACCTTCAACCCCCATCAATGGTTTAATGTCGTCTTTCGTGACCATTTTTTGAACGCCGGCTTCTTTTAGTCCTGCATTCCACGACGAAACGTACAGGTCCATGGGATCCCATAGCGTTCCATCCATATCAAAAATTATACTGTCTGGCTTTTTCATTATTTTTAGTTGGCAATATTATGAAATTTCATAGGATGATAGAGTAATCTATTAAAATGATATCCGGAGACATGCATTTAAAGCATTTTTATCTAAGTTTGTTTGAGGCTGGCAGCTAAAAACATTTCGCAAAACAAAAGATATGAGACAGAAGGTTGCGGTACTTACGGGAGCTGGAATCTCCGCCGAAAGCGGGTTAAATACTTTTCGTGATTCCGATGGTTTATGGGAGGGGTATGATATAAATGACGTGGCGACTCCCGAAGCCTGGCATAGAAATCCAAAACTCGTACAGCATTTCTATAATCTGCGTCGCAAAGCCGTACTTGAAGCAGAGCCCAATGCCGCGCATAGAGCGCTTGTAAGGCTCGAGGAAAAATATGATGTCACGATCGTCACGCAAAATATAGACGACTTACACGAACGTGCCGGCTCTTCGGATATCATCCATCTTCATGGAATTATAACAAAATCGCAGTCAGATGTTAATCCTAACCTGACTTATCCGATTGAAGGGTGGGAACTGAAAATGGGGGAGAAGTGCGAACTTGGATCGCAGCTAAGGCCTCATGTAGTCTGGTTCGGTGAGGCTGTTCCGATGATTGAAAAGGCAGCGGAGGCTTGCTTAAAAGCGGATATTTTTCTCATAATCGGAACATCTCTTGTGGTATATCCGGCAGCCGGACTTGTAAGCTATGTGCCGGCACAAGCTCGTAAGATCCTTGTCGATCCTAAAGCGCCCCCGGTTTCGGGAATTTCAAACCTCGAAGTGATCGCCGAAAAGGCCAGCACAGGTGTACCAAGGGCTGTGAATAGTCTTTGTTTATAGCACGCCCTGAAGAACCTAAGTTTTCGAAAGCTGGAGTATTTTGAAAGCTCCCCGCGCCACAATTGCAAAGACAATAGTTCCTGCGACAAGATCGGGCATGTTTGAGCCGGTTAGATAAACCAGTACTCCTGCGATAATTACTCCGATATTTGCAATTACATCATTCGAGGTGAATATCATGCTTGCCTGCATATGAGCTTCCTTGCATTTTGACCGCTGTAGTAAAGTTAAGCTTAAGCCATTACCTGCCAGAGCGAGGAGAGAGACGATTATCATCATTTGAAAGGAGACGTCTTCTCCATAGCCTAAGAATCTTCTAATCACCTCGGCAAAGCCCAGTAGCGCCAATACTAACTGGAAATAACCGCTGATTTTTGCTATACTGTTTTTTCGGGCGACAGTAGCTCCTATAGCTAACAACGCTAAGCCGTAAATGATGCTGTCGGCTAACATATCAAGGCTATCAGCCACAAGCCCCATAGAGTTAGCAAAAAAACCAGTGATCATTTCCAGTATAAAAAAGAAGAAGTTTATAGCCAATACCTGATATAATAACTTTCTGTCCTCTTGCTCAGTGGCAGGTACGAGAGTGTCTGCCACAATTTCTGTCTTTGTAAGTTCGCTGTTCAGCTTTAGGCTCTCTATGGCCATGGATATCTGGAGTGGATTTGATAAGTGATATACATCCAGCCTGCGCGCCTTAATGTCAAAATCTAAATAACGAATTTCTTTTATGCCGTCCAGTCTCATCCGGATCAAATGCTCTTCTGCAGGACAATCCATTTTTAATATACGAAATGTTGATCTATTCATCCGAGGCGTCTCTATCTTTTAACTCATTGACAAAGTGGTTGAGTGTTTGCAGGTTTTTAACGGCATCGCCCATGGTATTGTTAAAATACGAAAATATTGTCTTCCCGTCCTGCATCCATTCATTGATATACAGTGCATATTCGTAAAGAAAATCGTCGGTATAACTACCCCTATATCCGCCGTTTGGACCATGAAATCGCAGATACATGAAATCTCCAGCTACATCATTCAATGGAGTGGCAGAGGCGGGCAGATCATGAATAACGAATCCCATACTGTACTGATCCAAAAGCTCATAGATATCTTCAACATACCACGACCTGTTGCGAAACTCCAAAAATATCTTCCATGAGTTATCCTCATCTGCGCTCCTTATTTCAGCGAGCAATCTATCCAGTCCGAAAAGATCGAATGCTTGACCAGGAGGAAATTGCACCAGTAAACATCCTTTTTTATCACCTGCCCGGTTGATTGTGTCCATAAACCTCCTGACGGCGTCGGGATTAAAAACAAGCCCTTTATTATGTGTTATTTCACGCCATAATTTAAAAGTAAACTTGAAGTTCTCAGGGACGCTGGCAGCCCATTTTTCAACGGTTGCCGGTTGAGGGATTTTATAAAAAGAGCTGTTTACCTCAAGGCTGTTAAATAAGGAAGCATAAAAAGTAAGTCTGCTTTTATCTCTGAATTCCACAGGGAAGGCCTGCTTGTTCCGAACAGGCAAAGTAATATTACTGGTTCCTGAATAAAAATCTCCTATAACTTGCGGCATCTGCTATACAAAAAAATGTAATGTGTTTTTAAACAGATTATCACGTCTGAAGTTCTATATACCTGAAATAATAGCCCTCCGGATACTTCTATTCCTTTGGGGTCTCGCTTTCAGCAGCACTTTTTTTCTTAAACGGATTGATTCCCTTAATAAGTCCTTTTCCTGTTTCCTTCAGACTTTTTTCAGCAGGTTGTTTATTCCCTGAAGTATCCGTGCTGCCCGATAACTTTTTGGAAAGCTGGGCTGCCGCACTCTGAAGGAGCTGTTTCTTTGCTGAAGCTACAGAATCTTTTACAGCAGAAACAGCTGCTTGTTTAGCCACTTCCACTTTAGTACGAACAAATTCCGCCGACTGTTCCTTCATCGACTGTGCAAGACTTGCTGCGCTCTGTTTCAGAGCGGTCTTTACAACCGGATGAGTAACAGATCCCTCCAGCTTAATCTGGAGATCAACTTTATCGCCTATATTAAGAGGAATACCTTTGTTGTTCACTTTTGTTACCAGTCCGTTAACCAAAGAATTGCCTTTGGCACCCATCAGGGCCCGCGGTACTTTCATATTGATGGTATAATCAAGGCTCTGATCAAGTCCATGGAGTCCGCCAATTTCCATATCAATATCCTTCACCTTCATGTTAAAGGGCTTAACAAGAACTTTACCAGCTGCAAATTCAAAATAGCTTTTAATGTCTTTAACCGAGATCTGCTGCAGTGCGCTGATATTAAGTGTGTTTGCCATTTTTTCCAGCGGCTGAAACTTATTTAAAACACCTTCAAGTAACAAAACATTTCCTTTTCCCGTAAGCGAGGAGAGATCGGGCATCATACCTTCACCCAGTTTTCCCTTCATATCTAAGTTGGAGCTAAGGGTTCCGGCGAGGAATTTTCCGACAGGCATAAGCTTTTGAACAGTATTGAAGGCAAAAAAAGTTTTTTGTATGTCAACGCCTTTTACATCATAATTAAGAGAAACATCCGGATGTTTTTTATCGGTCTTTGTCGAATAATAACCGTTGATCGCCATGGTACCGTCAAGCGCTTCTCCTTTAACGTCCGAAAGCTTAACAGCTTCATCTTCTATCCTGAGAGTACCAGAAAGGTTACTGATGTCAAGCTTATCATAGTGAACAGAACCTGCTTTTGCATTCAGTTGCAGGTCGAGGTTAGCAGGAACAGCAAATGGAGCTGAAGTATTTGCTCCCCCTGTTTCGCTGGCTGAAGTTCCCATCCATTTATTAAGATCAATGTGATCGGCCGAAACATTAATAGTGCCATTCAGGGGCTGGTTTTTGATTACGTATGGCAGGATGTTGTTTATCGTACCATTGACGGTGAATTTAGTATTCATGAAACTGCCAGCCATATTACTGACAGTAACATTCCGGGGATTAAATGTCATCAGCATATTGCTCACCTGCAGCCCGCCGGGGTAATCAGATGAACGGTATAGAAAGTTTCGTACGGCAATAGTGCCATCCGCATAAAACTGATCGAAGTTCTGTTTCTGAGCCGCGGCGGCGCTTCCTTTCATGCTCACATTGGCATCGAGCAAACCCTTTAGCGTAGTTCCTTTTTCCAGCTTCACGAAACTTGTTATTCCAGTAAGATCCAGCTTTCCTTTTGCGGCAGCATCAATAAGCAGTGAGGATAACGGTTTCTTGACGTTAAGCCGGAAGTCAAAAGGATTGTTGTCCATCTCAATATGTCCCCTGGGGATGTCGATTACTGTATGGTCTGTGATGCCGTCCGGATTATTAACACTGAGCTTAAGGTTGACGTTTTTTACGGCTTTAGGCAGATCAGGGTATTGGAAGAAGCCATCCTTTATTTCAAGGTTTATTTTATATGCCGGGATTTGAGCAGCGCTGTATGGTCCTTTTACCAGTCCGTCGAAAGTAAGAGATCCATTCGTTTTTACAGACGCAAAATCATGCTGATAAATCGCAGGAATAAAAGAAAGTATGTTTTTGAAACTTGTAGACAATGCTTTGAACTGAATATCCATATTGTAGCTGTCTGCCGAAGCGAGCTGAAAAAAACCTCCTGCACCAAGCTGAAGATCATTCAGCTTGATCTTATCTGTCTGAAAAGAATAGGTATTACTCTTTGTATCTATTTGAAGGTCTGCATCAACATCTGTCCTGATTTTATTGAGCCATGGAATGCCTCCATAGACAAAATTCACCTCGTCCGCGGTCGTCGTGGTCTGCAGCGTAAACCGTTCAGATGTAAAGTCACCTTCACCCTCATGATTGAGGTTTACAATCTTACTGCTCATACGACTTACATCATCCTCGTAAACGATATACCCGTTACGGATACTGTATTTCTTCAGGTGTATCACGAAAGGCTTCGTTTCAGAGCTGGTGTCTGCGGCCGATGTGTCAGGTTTTAAGATATCCCAGTTTGCATTTCCATTTTTATTGACAAGCGCAAAAATGCGTGGCCGGTCAAGTTCTATAGCATTTATCTTTATAGTTTCGCCCTTTATTACACTAAGAAGGTTTAATGAAAGGTCAAAACCTTTTACCGACAACAGCGTGTCTTTTTCGAACTCTCCTGTTCCTATTATATGAAGGTCTTCAAGACGCAGCGACAGATCAGGAAAATCGCGTAAAAGCGAAATATCAGCTTCTTTAAAGTCGGCTTTCGCGTTCAGCTTTTTGTTGATTTCTGCTTTAGCAATTCCTTCGATTTTCCCTTTAAATACGAAGGGTAACAGAATAACGGCAACAATAATGAGCAGGAAAAAAATCCCGGCTATCCGTAGTGGCTTCTTCATTTTTCAAAGTATTTCGGAGCTAAGATACAAAAACCTCCAGCGAAGAGAGGGGTGCAGTAACAATATGAGTTAGTGGAACCGTCATTGTGCCCTTGCTGCCCATTAAAGTACTAATGGATACCCATATTGCCCCGCTCCGGCTAATGATTCCCTACTGTGAGTCTACCTTTTTGCCGAAAAGGTAGACTCACAGCAGGCTGAGCCGACCTTGTATGAAGGAATACAGATAATCAAAGGATCACCAGAAGCAGGCCATTCTGCGGGCATGATGACTTTCTGCAGGGCGTTTAAGGGATTTTCAGAACAGCTCAACACAAAGATAATCAACCGCTTAATTATACAGATTATAAATTAGAATTTCCTGTTTCATCTTTTTGCAGTTCTTATCAACTTTACTTTACATCAGCTAAAGCCGCCGATCTCCGCATCGTGTTACCGTCCTAACCCTGCCCTGTGCCAGCTGCTGATGGCTGAAGCAATTTAAAAAAGGAGGAAAATATATGGCAGTAATCGATAGTAAAGGCGGCATCCACGGCACAGCAGGCTCCGTGGTATACCGCAGCTACGGGGGAATGAACATCGTTCAGAGCCGTCCCCGGCGGTTCAAACAAACAGAGGCCAGCCAGGAGGCTGCCGGAGAATTCGGACTAATCAGTCAGGCATCCAGGGTGATCAGGGAGGCATTCCGTCCCTTTTATCACCACTTTCATGACGGAGGGATGGTGAACCGCATGACGGCAGCCGTCTCGCGCAGTATCCGGGGCAGCCGCAGCCGGGAGCGTGGTGACCGCGACCTGCACGACGGGGAGCTCTCCTTCCTGGAGGGACTGGAGTTCAATGAAAACTTTAAGTTTTCGCAGGCCCTGCAGTTCAAACCGCAGGTAAAGCGCAATGAGAAGGGACAGGTAAGCATCAGCCTGCCGGAGATCTACTCACGCAGGGACTTTGTCACCCCTTTCAGGGAAAACGGTAAGGTGAAGAGCTTCCGGCTCAGCTTTGTACTGGCAGGTTTCAACTTCAGGGAAAAGTTCTATGAGTATATCGGGGAACAGAGTGTCAGTATACGCGTAGGCAGCGTGACTGCCGCCCGCGAGCTGGTATTTGAGGACGAAGTACCCAAAGGCTGCCTGCTGCTGGTGCTGGGTATGCTGGAATGTACCGATACGAACGTATACAAAAACCAGCTGGAATCGATCAACAGCAGGGATTTCAACCCGGTAAGCCTGATCGCGGCATTCCAGTCGGAAGATGAAGCAGAGGCAGGATATGGGGAAAGCAGGGCCATCCTGCATGATGAAGAGGCAACAGCAACGGGCATCCCTACCCGTACCCAGCTGATGGCCGGTTACAGGGGGAACGACTTTCTGAGCAGTATGCGTGCCTGGAGGGAGGCGACGGCGGGGCGGGGAAAGGTGACCGAAGCAGAAGAGAGCCCGGGACTAAGGGATCAGGAACGAGCGCAGCAGCTGCAGGAGATGGAGCAGATAGTAAGGGAGAAACTCAGGCAGATGAGCGGGCAGTCGGCCACAGCGGCCAGAGAGGCCATTGACCTGAGCAAGCTCATGGGGAAAAGAGTAGATTTTTAAATGCGCTTGACCTGCTAAGGGTAAACTGTGCACCTGATTATAAAAATAATCTAAACTTTTTTGCTGCGAGGCTTATTAAATCAGGAGTTTACATCTGCAATAAATCATTTATGAAGGTCAGCGATTTTATTATTCAGCGCTTAAAAGAATGGAAGGTTAACCGGATCTTTGGGTATCCGGGTGATGGTATAAACGGCATATTAGGAGCATTAAACCGTGCCAAAGACGATATCCGGTTTATACAGGTAAGGCATGAAGAGATGGCGGCTTTTATGGCCTGCGCGCATTCCAAGTTTACCGACGAGCCAGGTGTCTGTCTTGCAACATCCGGACCGGGGGCAATTCATTTGTTAAATGGCTTGTATGATGCCAAACTCGATCACCAGTCGGTAGTAGCTATTATCGGGCAACAGAAAAGGACGTCGATGGGAAGTAATTATCAGCAGGAGGTGGACCTTCTGTCGCTGTATAAAGATGTTGCGTCTGAGTATGTTCAGATGGTAACAGATCCAGCTCAGGTACGGCAGGTGATTGACCGGGCGTTCCGTATTGCAAAGGCAGAAAGAACCGTTACCGCAGTGATCGTACCGAACGATCTTCAGGAAGAGGAGGCTGTAGAGGAGCCGCAGCGTAAACATGGAAACGTTTTTACGGGGGTCGGTTACTCCAAATCCCATCTCATTCCTTCGGCGGAGGAATTGCAGAAGGCGGCTGCCATACTTAATGAAGGAGAGAAGGTTGCCATACTGGTAGGAGCGGGCGCTTTCAGCGCTGTGAATGAGGTAAAGCAGATAGCAGAGATACTCGGGGCGGGAGTGGCAAAAGCCTTGCTTGGGAAGGCGGTACTACCCGATGATCTTCCTTACGTTACCGGTTCTATCGGCTTGCTGGGCACTAAAGCAAGCTGGGAAATGATGGAAAATTGCGATACCTTCCTTATGATCGGCAGTAGTTTCCCTTATTCTGAATACTTGCCCGAGCCGGGAAAGGCAAGGGGAGTACAGATCGACATCGACGGGCGAATGCTAAGCCTGCGGTATCCAATGGAGATCAACTTGTTAGGCGACAGTAAGAGCACCCTTGAGTCGCTTATTCCACTGCTCAAACACAAAGAGGATCGTTCGTGGCGCAAAACTATTGAAAATAATGTTACTGATTGGTGGGAAACCATTGAAAAGAGGGCTATGCAGGAGGCTGAGCCTATCAATCCTCAAAGGGTATTACAGGAGCTTTCTCCAAAACTTCCTGATGAGTGCATTATCACTGCAGATTCGGGAACATCGGCCTTTTGGTATGCACGTAATTTAAAAATGCGCGAAGGGATGCTTGCTTCTCTTTCAGGTACACTGGCCACAATGTGCCCGGCGGTTCCGTATGCTGTTGCTGCAAAATTTGCTTATCCAGGGAGAGTACCCATTGCAATTGTTGGCGACGGCGCCATGCAAATGTTGGGTATGAACGAGTTGATCACTATTTCGAAATACTAGAGAGAGTGGAGCAATCCGCGGTTGCTGGTTATCGTACTGAATAACCGTGATTTGAATATGGTGACCTGGGAACAGCGAATGATGGCAGGGGAACCAAAATTTGAAGGGTCTCAGAATATTCCTGATGTTCCTTATGCACAGTTTGCTGAACTGTTAGGATTGAAAGGCATACGGGTGGAAAAGCCCGGACAGATATCCGGAGCGCTTGACGAAGCTTTGAGCACTGACCGTCCCACAGTACTCGACGTGCTGGTAGACCCTAATGTACCCGTTGTTCCGCCGCATATTGCTATGAGTCAGCTGGCTATGTATAGTAAAGCTCTATTGAAAGGCGACCCCGAAAGCGCGGGAATAGTAAGGCAAACGATCAGAGAAGTAATGCAGGGCGGAGTAGGTTAAACCGGAATTAGAATAATGAGAAGGAATCGAAAGCTATGGGCCCCGGGGGCTGTTATGCTTGCAGGCTTGATGCTTGACAGTTTTGCATTCGCAATAATTCAGGATTCTTTAAGTCCTGCTATTATGATTATAGCTGCAATCCTGTTTCTTGGTGGTATAATCTGGTTTGCTGCCAACTTTCGTGAATAGGGTTATGCAAGATGAGTGACGATAAACTTGTTTTATAAGCGGAGGTTTATGTAAACTTGCATCCAAAACAAGCTTATCCGGCTTAAAATATTGCATTCGCCTTTATAAAGAATATCAGTGATTAATACATCAGGAAAACAGGAAGAACCGTCAGGTAATCATCGCTTTACATTAAGAAATACCTCCATTTCTGATATTACGGAAGGGCTTCTTTTAAGACACATGAACGCGGGGAATACGTATGATAGCAGGGCATATCAGAACGTAAACCCTAAAATCCTTGAGCTTAATCTGGGTGTCTTTACCAACCAGTTTACTACTCTTGCTTTTCCGGATGTAACAGTCGTCCGTCAGGGCAATGATTTATTTCTCTCCTGCAATTGCCCCGAAAACAATAAGAATTTATGTGAACACGAGGCGCTGGTTATGACCGCTCTGATCAGAAGGGACGAACTGCGGGTGTTTTTTGATGAAAAGCTTCGGCACGAAAAGCTAAGAGAAGTTGCTGTCGATTATGGGCTGGAGAACGAACCCGATCTGGACAACTTTTTTGAATTAGAGTACATCCATAAGAAACTGATTATTAAATCACGCCTTCCATCACTCTTTGCAGCAACAAAGGAAAACTTTGCTGCTTTTAACGATCTTCTGAAGAACGGTGATCAAAATATTGCAGACGCAGCTGCCAGGACCACTGATCAGCCGGTTTTTGTGGTATTGCGGCAGCATAAATACTATCAATATCTCTTTGTTGATCTTTACCGTTCGGAAGTATCGCTGGAGGGGCGTATCAAAAACCCCTTAACAGCAGTGTCGCCGCTCGACCTCATGTGGAGATCGGAAGATCCCGATCATTTAAAGTTCTTTACAGCTGTCAGCAAATTTCAAAACCAGACAAGTACAGCGCGAACCCATTCAGATCTGGTCGCGCTAAGAGCGATCGTAAAGAATCCCTTAGATTATGCCTTTTACTATCATGACAAAGACGTGTCAGAGAAAGTGACCGCTCGTTCCCTTGTCCCCGTAAAAATCAAGCTGCTGACAAACGATCCTGAATTGAAAGTAAATCCGCAGGGGGCTTTCTACGAATTGAGCGGGAGTATTAAAATTGAAGGCCGGATCTGCGACCTGGAAAGCCTGGATCTTAGGTTTAACTATTTCCTTGCGGCAGAACAAACGCTTTATCTTGCCGGAAACCTTCAGGCTCTGGGCATCATTGACTTGCTAAAGAAGAAGAACGGCCGGCTTCTGATCCACGGTTCGAAATACAGGGAGTTTAAAACAAAATTACTTACAAAGATCGAGGATAAGGTAGGTATTGATTATACACATATTAAGCCAGCCACTCCCTTACAGCTCAACCAGCAGGGCTTTAATAATCCGAAAGAAAAGGTTATTTATCTTTCGGATTTTGGGCAGGATGTGATGATCATTCCAGTGGTGCGATATGGAGAGGAGGAAGTACCGATCCGAAGCAAGCGGCAGGTTTATGGAACCGATAAGCAGGGGCGTGAATTTCTGGTAAAGCGCGACGGTGAGGAGGAAGATGCTTTTACAGCACTTCTGCTAAAGCAGCATCCCTATTTCGAAGAGCAGCTTGAGAACGACCTGTACTATTTTTATCTGCACAAGAAACGCTTCCTGGATGAAGAATGGTTTTTAAATGCCTTCGATGAATGGCGGAAGTACAATATTACTATCCTTGGTTTTAATGAGCTGGAGGGAAATAAGCTCAATCCTCATAAAGTAAAGATCAGCATAAAAGTTCTTAGCGGGATTAACTGGTTCAATGCCATTGTGAATGTAAAGTACGGAAAGAAGAGACTCGGCCTGAAGCAGTTGCAGAAAGCTGTAAGGAATAAGAATAAGTATGTTCAGCTGGACGATGGCACCACGGGCATTCTTCCTGAGGAATGGATGGAGAAATTTGCAGCCTATTTTAATTCGGCTGAGATTGCAGGCGACGACACGCTGATTATTCCGAAAGTTAACTTCTCTGCTGTCGACCAGTTATATGATGCCGAAATGCTGGATGATGAGGTTAAGGAAGAACTTAACTTCTATCGTAAAAGGTTATCGGACTTTGAGTCAGTTAAGAACGTTAAGATTCCGGCAGAATTGGAAGGGACCCTGCGTTCCTATCAAAGGGAGGGATTGAACTGGCTTAATTTTCTTGATGATTTAGGCTTTGGGGGCTGCCTTGCCGATGACATGGGTTTAGGCAAATCTGTTCAGATCATTGCCTTTATTTTATCACAAAGGGAAAAGACAAAGCATAATGTTAATCTTATCGTAGTTCCTGCATCTCTGATATTTAACTGGCAGGCGGAAGTGAGCAAGTTTGCTCCTTCTGTAAAGATACATACTATTTATGGTGCCGACAGGATAAAAAATACTCATGATTTCGACCCTTATGAAATCGTCCTTACTTCTTATGGAACGCTGCTGTCAGATATTCGCTTCCTGAAAGACTATACTTTCAACTACATCTTCCTGGACGAATCACAAAATATTAAAAATCCCGAATCTCAACGATATAAGGCGGTCCGCTTATTAAAGTCGCGAAATAAGATTGTGATTACAGGCACACCTGTAGAGAACAATACCTTCGACCTTTACGGTCAGCTGTCTTTTGCCTGTCCGGGTTTATTGGGCAGTAAGCAATATTTTAAGGATATCTACTCATCGCCGGTCGACAAGTTTAAAAGTTACAGGCGGACAACAGAACTCCAAAATAAAATCAAGCCTTTCATTCTGCGCAGAACCAAGCAACAGGTGGCATCAGAACTTCCTGACAAAACAGAAATGGTGCTTTATTGCGAAATGAAACCTGAGCAGCGTAAAATATACGATGCCTATGAGAAGGAGTTCAGAGAGTATATTTCAGCTGCCACGGATGATGAATTAGCGAAGAGCCCGATGAATGTTCTAAAAGGATTAACGCGGCTAAGGCAGATATGTAATTCGCCACTGTTACTAAAAGAAGAGAAACTAAAAGGAGAGGAGTCAGTGAAAATTGAGATGCTGACAGAACAGATAGAAAATAAGTCGCCCCGTCATAAAATTCTGGTCTTTTCTCAGTTTGTCTCCATGCTTGATCTCGTAGGGAAGGCATTGAAAAGTCGCAATATCGGGTATGCTTACCTAACCGGCAGTACAAGGGATAGGGAGGCTGTGGTGAGCAGCTTTCAGAACGATCCCGGACTGCGGGTGTTCCTTATCAGCCTCAAAGCGGGTGGTACCGGCCTTAACCTGACAGAAGCCGATTATGTGTATCTCATTGAACCATGGTGGAACCCTGCCGTAGAAAATCAGGCCATTGATCGATCGCACCGCATCGGACAAGATAAAAATGTGGTGGCGGTACGAATGATCTGCCCGGGCACGGTAGAAGAGAAGATGATGACTATGCAGGAGTCAAAAAGAGAGCTTGTTCAAAATCTTATTAAAACAGACACTTCCTTCCTGAACTCTTTGTCGAAAGCAGACTTGCTTAAGTTGTTGGAGTAGGAAGCACTTTTGATTTCCGCTTCAAAATCAACGCGCTTATAAGGGAAACAACTATTCCGATTGGGAGAATTTCAGAATAAGTGATCAGCACGAGGAATAATGGATTTTTATACATCTCTTTAAAACGTGCCATTTCCATTGTCTTTTTTGAGATATCCAAACTACTTGCTCCACTTTCACGAGCCTCTCTAAGAACATGTCCGGTATACTTGTCCATAAAATCGGGGATGAACAGATAATATTCAATCAGCCAGACAACCACATAAATCGTAGACGCAATAAAAGCGATACAGAGACCTGTCTTAAATGCCCTTCCAAATGATATAAATCCGCCGGAATGTTTATCCCTTAGGTTTTTAACACCAACGAAAACAAGCGAGAAGGCAAGGATCATGGAAGCGTATCCCATGACCATATTGCTTGTGTAATCCGGATTGTTATAACAGATCGTTGTGATGCATACCATCAGCCCAGCGACGATCAAACCAGAAATCATTCCAAATACAATGATATTTTTTTTCATATTCCTTTATTGATTTATGATTCAAATGTGAGGCGTTCAAGCAACTTTCGCTTCATACTTTCGGGTGATTTTTAAAAGAATACATAATTTCAACTGAAGAATGAGACCTCTCAGGGGATAATTCCCAGTTTTTTGGCTTTATCTACTGCCTGAGTACGTCGTTCTGCTTCCAATTTTTCAAAGAGCCGCGACGAGTGAGTCTTGATTGTATTTACCGAAACAAATAAGCTCTCCGCGATTTGCCGGTTGCTTAGCCCCCTTGACATCAACACCAATACCTCCAATTCGCGTTTACTAAGGCCTAGTTTGGCAAGTTCTTCTTCGTTTATTACAAAAGGAGCGAGAGCAGGTTTATAGATTTCTTTTTCTGTTATATGGGTCCTTTTTTTCTGACCCGTTAGTTTTAAGGCGACCCACATTCCAAGGCCAGTAAAAACTATCGCAATAGCGCCAATATATAATTCCAAAGCATGATCAACGATAACAAACTGCCATTCAAGCCACTTCATTAAAAACAATAAAGACGCTAATGAAAAGCCGTATATAATGACACGTTTGTTCCGGAGCAAGAAATTTGGAACCATAATATTTGTTATGCTTTAATCAAAAATAAAATATTTAGAGGTTTCCTGATCATTGGTCTGAAAATTCTTGTTCGACGGATACACCACAGAGTTTGACAATCGAATATTCTCGTTATTGAGTGTTGTATGTATCTTAGCCGCCTTGTAATTTACTGTCTATAATTTCATTCTAAATATTAATGAAGGCTCTGTTGCATTTATATCTCAATTCGTATCGCGGACTTACAAAACCAGCATGGATGCTCGCGCTCATTATGCTGATCAATCGCAGCGGAGCGATGGTCATTCCGTTTCTTGGGATTTATATGACACAATCCCTGCATTTTAACATTAAAGACACAGGTACTGTATTAAGCTGTTTCGGAGTGGGGGCGGTTTTGGGATCCTGGCTGGGAGGATGGCTCAGTGATAAAGTTGGACATTTTACTATTCAGCTCAGTTGTCTTCTGTTATGTATCCCTGTTTTTTGTATCCTTTCTGAGCTCACTAATCCTCTGTCATTATCAGTGGGCGTTTTTACTTTAAGCCTGATAACCGAGACATTCCGTCCGGCAAACTCTGTTTCTATTGCCTCCTATTCTAGTCCCGAAAGCATTACCAAAGCTTTTTCGCTGAACAGGATGGCGATGAACTTAGGTTTTTCGATAGGACCGGCTTTAGGAGGGTTTCTTGCTGCATTCTCATATCATTGGTTGTTTTATGGAAATGCTATAACCTCCGGCGCAGCCGGGTTTGCGTTTTACATGTTTTTTAGAAAGCGAAGGGGGAATACGGACAAAAAGAACGTTCCCAAAAAGACAGATGCTGATGTATCTATACGATCCATTTCCCCCTGGCGTGATGGTAAATTTCTGGTATTTACTATCTTATGTTGTTTCTATAGCATTTGTTTTTTTCAGTTGCTCAATACTCTTCCATTGTTTTACAGGGAAGCTCACCACTTAAGTGAATGGGATATAGGTTTGATATTGGCTTATAGCGGGTTAGTGGTATTTTCGCTGGAGATGCCCCTTGTTCATATAGCGGCCAAAAGACTGAGTACTTCTGCTTCTATTATACTTGGAACCGTGTTGTGCGGAGCTTCGTTTTCCATTCTGACGTTTCCGGGACACTTACCGTTATTGTACTTTTCAATGTTTTTACTTTGCCTCTCAGAAATACTGGCTATGCCTTTTATGGCTACAGTAACGATGAAGAGGGCTTCTGAAGGAAGACAGGGAGCCTATATGGGAATGAACTCGCTTTCTTTCTCTGCGGCACATATCCTTTCTCCTTTTCTCGGAACACGTATAGCCGACCACTTTGGATTTAACATTCTCTGGATCTCGACAGGAATACTTACAATCATCACTGCTCTCGGCTTTTGGATGATAGTGAAAAAATTATAACACTAGTATGTAAAAGAAGCAGGGAGTTTATTCCTCTGCTTCTTTCTTTTCCTCCAGTTGTTCCTTATCCGGAACCGGTTCTATGTTATCATTATCCGAGGTTACTGTTTCGATATCATTTCCCGGATGTTTAGTGGTGTTTTGATTGTTTTCGTTCTTGTCTTCTTTCGGATCTGCCATATTTATTGATTTTACTTATAAGTAAGGGCATACAAGCAAAATTGTTTGGCCGCTATCTGAAATTTCTCCCTTTATAAAAGACTTCTCTGCTATCCAAAACCGGAGCAGTCGTTTCATCTCCATTGGCCAGCGTCAGCAGGGGCAGGGTATCTTCATTTGTCCGGGTTAAGCCCCGTAAAAGACTGTTCAGATTGAAACAACGACTGGACACCACATGAATCACTTCACCTTCAACCTGCAATTTACCTTCAACCATCAGGAGCCGGGACTGTATTATTTCTTTCCGGTATTTATCAAAAAGCTTCTCCCATACCACAATATTGGCATTGCCGGTTTCATCCTCGAGGGTCATAAATAATATCCCTTTAGCTGTTCCGGGCCGTTGCCTTACAGTGATCAATCCCGCTACTCTTACCCGTTCACCATCCTTTAGTGTTTTTAAGTCAGCAATCCGTTTGTTGTGGAGCAGGTCGAGCTTTTCGCGAACCAGGGCGACCGGGTGATTCTTTAGTGATAAACCCGTTGCAGCGTAATCCTGCACTACATGCTCGCTTTCACTCATTAAGGGCAATTCTATCTGCAGCTCTTTTACGCTTTCTGATGGCTGGCCTTCAAAGAGCGCAACAGGACGGTCTCCAAGAGCCGATACCTCCCATAAAGCTTTGCGGCGGTCTGAGCCTAAGGAGCGGAAAGCATCCGCATCCGCCAGTTTTTCAAGTGCAGCTTCAGGTACGCCAGCCGCGCGAAGCTGATCAACATGAGAATAAAAGGGTTTCCGGTCATTTGTCAAAAGCAGCATATCCTCCTCCCTCAAACCCTTCACCTGCCTGAAACCTAATCTTACTGCATAATGATCACCTTCTTTTTCTTCCAGGGTATTATCCCAGTAAGAATAGTTCACGTCTACTGGCAATACTTTAACCTGATGATCCCGGGCGTCCCTTACAATTTGTGCGGGTTGGTAAAAGCCCATGGGCTGACTGTTTAGTAGTGCTGCGCAGAAAACGTCGGGATAATAATATTTCAGCCAGGAAGATATATAAACCAGCAGAGCAAATGAGGCTGCATGACTTTCAGGGAAACCATATCCTTCAAAACCCTGCAATTGCTTGAAAACTCGTCTTGAAAAGTCTTCTTCATAACCCCTGGCCACCATACCATCCACTAGTTTTTTCTCATAGAGATATAATTTGCCATTCGCTTTAAAGGTAGCCATGCTTCTGCGAAGTTCATCCGCCTCGCCAGGGGTAAAGCCAGCCGCCACAATGGCGATTTCCATCGCCTGCTCCTGGAATAAAGGAACCCCGAGGGTGCGGCCTAATATCTCTTTCAGTTCTGCAGAAGGATAAACAACGGCTTCCTCTTCGTTGCGACGCCTTAGGTAAGGGTGAACCATATCTCCCTGTATGGGGCCTGGTCGTACAATTGCCACTTCAATCACCAGATCATAAAAGCACTTAGGCTTCAGGCGTGGCAGCATCGACATCTGTGCACGGCTTTCGATCTGGAACACCCCAATGGTATCTGCATGGCTGATCATTTCATACACTTTAGCATCGTCTTGTGGTATATTTGCCAGCGTTAATTCCCTGCCATAGTGTTTTAATACCATATCGAAGGCTTTGCGGATCATGGTTAGCATACCAAGACCTAATACATCCACTTTCAGGATGCCGAGTGCTTCCAGATCATCTTTGTTCCATTCCAGTTGTGTGCGGTTTTCCATACGGGCATTCATCACCGGACACAAGTCAGACAGCTTGTTATCGGTAATAACAAACCCGCCGGTATGCTGGCCCAACTGCCTCGGAAACCCCATCAGCAGCGTGGTAAGTTCGAGGACCTTTCGGATAAGAGGGTCGTGCGGGTTCAGTCCCTGCTCCCTCAAGCGTTTTTCATCAAATCCCTCTTCACTGAAATCCCAAATGGTCGCCCCGATGCGTTTAATGGTATCTTCCGATAGTCCCATTACTTTACCTACATCGCGGATAGCGCCCCTGTGGCGTTCTTGCGTGACCGTAGCAACGATGGCAGCATGGTCGCGGCCATAATCTTCATAGATATACTGAATGATCTCCTCGCGGCGCTCATGTTCAAAGTCGACATCAATATCCGGCCATTCTTCGCGCGCATCAGACATAAAGCGGGAAAATAATAATCTTGACTTCATGGGATCTACTGCCGTAATGGAAAGGCAATAACAAACCGTTGAATTAGCAGCAGAACCGCGTCCCTGATGCAGGATCCCCAGTTCTTCTGCCTTTTGAGTATACTTATACACCCGAAGGAAATAGGGGGCGAGCTTCCGTCGTTCAATAAAAGCCAGCTCAAAATCAATCTGTTTTCTGATCTTGTCAGGAACAATCGCTCCATATCGTTCATGTGCGCCCTCCCAGGTATATTTAGTTAAGCGCTCCTGAGGTGTGAGGCCGTTAATAACCGCTTCTTCAGGTTCGATATATTTAAGAGCATCAAGTGAAAAAGTACAGGCATCCGCTATTTCCCGAGCATTATCTATCGCTTGAGGATATTGCCTGAACAAGCGGTGTATTTCATCAATTGGTTTCATATAGCGTTCTGCGTTAGCATGAAGCCTGAAACCAGCCGAATGAATGGTGCATTTTTCGCGAATGCATGTTAATATATCCTGCAATTCACGTCGCTCATTATCGTGGTAATGTATGTCTCCTAGGGCCACCAGGGGGATTCCAAGATGCGAGAGACGGTATAATCTTTTCGCATCATCACCACTATAGGACCGTGTTGCCGCCATATAAACATCCTTGCCGAATACGGCACGATACTCTGCTACTGCACTTTTGAAATCTTCATCATAATCAAAGCCTTCGTTCAACGTTTCAGGAGGGATAATAATGAATTTAATTCCTTCACGGCGTTCATAGACATCCTGCTTATATAAATGACATTTACCTTTCTCTGTCCTTAGGTTTCCCGTGCTTAACAAAGCCGAAAGCCGGCCATAAGCTTCCAGGTCTGTAGGGTAAGCTAATAAACCGGGGCCATCCTGCAGATCCAGTCTGCAAGCAGGAATAAATTTAATCCCCAGCTTCTTAGCGATGATATGCGCCCGTACTATGCCAGCAAGGCTGTTGCGGTCTGTAATAGCCAGAGCTGTATAGCCGTAAGCAGCAGCCTGCTCCACCAGTTCTTCAGGATGTGAACCTCCGCGAAGGAAGCTGAAGTTGCTCGTTATTTGCAGTTCGGCGTATTTCATCATTTCAAGCAAAAAATCCATGTAAATACCACTGTGGGGCAGCATCATAATGTCCTGAGCGGAAGAGCCAGTAACGGTTCCCATCTGAATCTTCAACAACGTAATAATCCCGGTGTTCACCTTTCTCCAGCCACCATTCGCGTTCAATGCGCTCAGGTCCGTCTGCCTTCTCCACTGCATGCCGCCTGCCTTTATAGGTAAATACTTTTGGCGGATAATCGGGCAGGAGCGCCATGACTTCAACCTGTTCAGGTTTCGGAAGTAAACGGATAGGGCGAAGCCTGTCTGTACGCCACGCAGTTACCGGTATTTCGGATAAGGATGCCGCCTCTTTTACCGATCGTTCTGGCCAGTAATGTTCCACTGGCAGGTATCGGTGAATCCTGTTTGCACCCACTTTACCCGCAAGCCTGTCGAGCAGCTCCGCTAAAGCAGAGTCCTGTAAACCGGGGTTTCCGGCCCATAACTTTTCCTGCAACACATCAATATCATCTACTTTAGTTGCCTCCAGCAGAAAAAGTTCAATTCCAAGGCCTGGCTCGATCTTGCTGACCTGTAATTCGAGCAATTTGAATATATGAGATATGCTATGCGAGCCCCGGTTCGTACTGATACCCGTATGCACCATTTTACCATCCACACGATAACATTTGAGTACAGCTTTACGAATTCCCTTTCCCTCAGCTTTGAGCCGTAAACATAATCCTTCTAATAAACGCTGTATAGCGATTTCAATTCCTCTGGCGGTCTTTATAGGCTCTAAACAGGGAAGTCGTTCTACATAAGGTACCGGAGGGACTAAAGGTATAATCTCTTCATTCTCCTGGTCCAAAGCCTGGGCCAGTCTCAGTAAAAATGCTTCGCCAAAGCGCCTTCGTAACACCGAACGCGGTATCTGCATAAAACTTCTAATGGTGCTGAACCCTAATTTTTGCAGCTTCTCCAATACAGGGGCTTCCAGCCGCAGCGCAGCAGGAGGGAGGTTCATCAGGGTTTGTGCCTGCCTGCCGCTTTCAATTATCGGTGTTATTTTACCAAAGCGGGCAACTGCCCATGCCGCTCCAATGGTATCAGCTATGGCAGCGCGGGTATCATAACCTGATGCACGCAATTTGTTAACGATGTTTTTAAGATAGCCCCTTTCGCCTCCCCATAGATGTGCACAACCCGAAATATCCAGGATCAGACCATCCGGCAGGTTAACAGCTACAACCGGAGTATAGCGAATACACCACAATCCCAATTGACGTAAAAGCCGTGCTTCCTTTCCCGGAATGTAATTCAGTATCTGCAAATTAGTGGTAATGGCTTTAGCATCTGCTGCCGCCATTCCAGAATAGACACCCTGCGACTCCGCAACCGGATTAGCAGCAGTGATGATCATGCGATTTCGCTCAGGAGCGACAAAAACAAAGGGTATTTGTCGTAATTCCGGCTTTCGAAGGCTCAGCCAGTCTGTCGTCAGGTTACGAAACCATATAGCCATAAAGCGTTTCTGCATACTCAACCCACCATCAGTTTTTGCGGTTCAACCATTCGCATGTTTATATGCCTGAATTTGCCATCAGACCATTCCATGATCCAGCTTCCAGGCTTTCCATTCCGTACCCTGAGCAACTCTACCTGCCATCGCGGAAAGCCGAGACCCGGCAATCCGTCTACAGGTTCACTGGGTAACGACTTAATCTTCCATCTGGCAGCACAAGCCGTCGAACCCATTTTGTCCGTTTGATTACGAATAACAAAGCCGGTTACATGACTGTGCTCAACAGCCAGTTGCAACCGACGCGACTGTTTAAAGTCAATATCCTTCAACTCGCCTGCAACAGCAGCCAATCCCGGGCATTTAAGTGCTTCCTCCATTACCCATAACACCTCTTTATCTTTCGAAAGGCGTATAAATATTACTCTGTCTGGTTCAACTCCAAAAGCTTTCAAGGCAGGGGGAAACAAGTCTTGCGAAAGTCCGGCCCATAAACACACACCACCATTCTGCATCAGTACTGACATTAATCCGGTAACAAAGCCCGCGCTGGCGGCAGATTGTTCTGTATTCGAGCATACCAGTTCGTGTACCGAACCCAATGGAAAAACACCATTGGGAAAGGCTGATTCTACAGCACCCAGTCCGACCAGTTCCTGCGTACCTGCAGGTGGCGATTTATAGCCTTCCCATTGCAGAATGTTCTTTTGCAACCGGCTTATGAGTTCTTTTCTATCAGATGCAGTTGTCATTACTAATAATCGGACAGCAAAAATAATGCTAAAAATATTAGTATTAAAATAATCGGAGAACTATTTCAAATGGAGATGGACACCCCCTGTGTTGTTAACCTGAAGCCAGGAGTTACGCAGATGTCATCATCGTGTGCTTACTCTCAGTCTATATGTATTCCTCTATAGACTTAATATTTACAAAAGACGCTTAGAGTCAAATGAATCGTAGTACGTTATGATATCGAAATACCACTTATTTAGTGTACGATTCAGGAATGAAAGAAAATATTGGTTAATTTAATAAAGAGCCAAGCTACATTTAATACAAAGACTCTACTACCGGACAAGAAGCACTGCAGCATATATACAAAAGGTCAAGCTGATAAACCGGTGCACAATGGTCATTTCGTCTTATTTCAGAACCGCCAGTTGACAGATACTGCCAATGAGTTCGCTGGCGCTACAGGGTTTTGGTAAAAACAGATCAGCACCTGATTTAATCATGAGCGCTTTGGTTTTATCATCTATTAATGATGAGTGGGCAATAATGCCAATTTGAGGCCAGTTCATCTTTATATATTGAGCAGTTTCAAAACCATTCATTACAGGCATTTCTATATCAACAATCAGCACTTCCGGCAAGATCAAACTGGTTTCGATTTGTTGTATGCCCTTTTTCCCATTTTCCGCCTGAAAGACGAGTGCTATACCTGAGTTCTTTAGCATCCTTGCTATTATAAAGCGATAAATCTCATCATCATCTATTATTGCTGCTGAAATAAGTGGAAGTCTCATTGTTTTGATTTACTTTATATATTAGTTTTGTTTTTACTGATTACCTTTTTGTACCATGCTGAGAACGTACTGCTTTTCTTGAATCCCAGTTCCATCGCCAGTTGTTTAGCCGTCTTTTCCTTTCCAGATAACATTCCCGACACATAGTTTATTTGCAAGTTCCGGAAGTATTCAAGAGGCGTAATCCCATGTGCCATCTTAAAATCGCGCTTGAGTTTGGAAGCCGATATATTGCAGCTGATTGCAAGGTTATTAATCCCAGGGAATTTATACGGAGCATGCTGTTCTAGAATCTTGGTTGCCTTCAGCATAACATAGTTGTGTTCTTCTTTCGAACTACTGTTTGAAACCTCTTCTTCGATAGTAAGCTTAAAAAAAAAGCGGTTAGTTCAAATAAGATACTAAAAAGCGAGGGCTGATAATGATAGCTTCTGCGCTTAAACCGTAAAACATCATATAAACGGTCTTGTAGAAAGATTTCAGCCCTGACAGCCGATCGATACGACAATATATGGCTGAACATGTCAGCATTATTAGCATGACATTGTCGGTTCATAGTACTATCCTGGTTAATTAGGTCGGCCAAATAGCTACCTGTAAAGATTAACCGGCAACATCTTAATACAGTTCCCTTCTCCAGAAGAATTTCAATTTTACTCAAGGGGCGCAAAAAGATAACATGGTCATTTGCCCAATGGGTTTCCTGAGGATCACGGTAACCTATTTTCCCCAAACTGTAAAAAATATTAATTGAAAAATAACCTAAAAGAGCATCTTTTGCTTCTAAAATATAACGATTATTCGCCTTAGCCTGCATTTCAAGAGCGAGTAACCAGAAACCATTAGCTACCTTTTCATAAAAAACCTCACCAGAACTTTCTTTATCATCAATATAAAAATGATGCCCGGAAACTAAGGGCACGAAACTCGGGTGTTGCCCAAAGTATCGGGGATAGACGAAGGGGGTAGTTCTGTTTAACTTTATATTTTGCCATCTTATAGATGAATTTTTCATATTTTAAGAAATTGACAGGCTCTGTCTACCTGTTATAAGGCTTTTATGTTTTGTTAGCGGTACGAGCATCGTGATAGGTAAGAGTGTATTGATAAACTGGTCAAGCCGTCGTATCTTTCTTTGAATAGCTTAAGTTCAGGCGGTCTGGCAGAAGTGGAAGTCCATTGATTGCTCATATGTTTGAGAATAGTTTATAGATGCCGTAATATTAAACAAACCTTATGTTATCAATAAGCCCAAATATTACCAGATAGGCCAGACGGCCTAAATTTGACGTTATGATGTTTGAGCTATACGCCTTGTTTATATTACGGCCAATATGAGCTAGTGAGTGACATTCTTTAATATTAACGGATTTACGTCTCCATGTCGTTTTGTTGATATAATAATTTTCTGAATGCTTTTTTAGCTAAGTTTATGTTTATTGGACTATTTATTATGTTTTTTTTATTTAAATGCATAACTTAGAAGTGTCCTGAGAAATGATGACTGAAGAAATTACCGATATAGCAGATGACAAACAACTCCTTGAACGGGTGAAAGCCGGCGACAGGTTGGCTTTTGGGATGATTTACAGTAAGTATTGGTCTAAATTATATATATATGCTTATAATATTCTCAGGGAGAAACATAGTTGTGAGGATATAGTTCAGGAAATTATGACGGATCTTTGGATACGGAGGGATGTATTGCAAATTGAATCGCTAAAGGCTTTTTTTCTGGCAGCAACACGATTTCAGGTACTGAAGGTCATCCGATCAGGAAAAGTTAGAAGCGATTTCTTTACACAAGATCACCAATTACCGGAAGGTTATAATGCTGAACAGACCATTCATAGTAAGGATATAAGCTCAATCGTTGATGAGCACATTTCTCAATTACCTGATAAGTGCCGTGAAATTTTTACTCTAAGCAGAAAGGAGCAGTTATCTAACCGGGAAATTGCGAAAAAGCTTGGAATAGCACAAAAAACCGTAGAAAATCAAATAACTATTGCTATTCGCCGTCTCAGATCCTCTCTCGGCGATGTTTTAGCTTTCATTCTTTTATTCTATACACTCCTTTAATATTTTTTCGACTTCCTTTTATTAGTTTTTTGTTAATAAATAATAATTTTTTGAAGATTTCTTTGGGGGTAAAGAGGGGATTTGGGGTACTTACAATCAAATCCCGTTATGGAAAAAAGAAAATTTCAGAAGATAGTCACAAAATATCTTAGCGGAAAAGCTTCCGCAGAGGAGGAGAAGCTCCTGGTTAACTATCTTGATAGTTTTCAAAAAGACAATGAAGGCTGGAACCTCCCCGAAATGGGAGAAGAAGAAATTGTGGGGAATGAACTTTATCAAAAAACGCTACAGGAAATTAAGTCGCGGGAAGAAAGAGGGAAGGTGTTCAGATTGCGATGGCTCTCGGCGGCAGCATTTGTACTGGTGTTTCTATCCGGGTTGTATTACACCTTACAGAATCGTAATCCGGTTCTGACAAGCAAAGCAGAAAGATTCAAAAATGATGTTTTGCCGGGCACTTCAAAAGCCACTCTGGTTCTGGCAGATGGGAGACATATCACGTTAGACGGTAAAGAAAACGGAGAGTTAACGAATGAGGCGGGTGTTATTATAAAGAAAACTAAAGAAGGTCAATTAATCTACGATCTGTCGAAGTCCCCGAGTTCATCAGCAAATGCATCGGATATCATTTATAATATAGTTTCTACTCCCAAAGGGGGGAAATACATGCTAATGTTGGAAGATGGCACAAAAATCTGGCTTAATTCTGCTTCGTCTCTGCGCTTTCCTGTTGAATTTATTGGAAATACGAGAAGTGTAGAGTTAACAGGCGAAGCCTATTTTGAGGTGGCTAAAAACAGACAAAAACCGTTTCTTGTGAAAAGTCGGGGAACAGAGGTAAAGGTACTTGGCACTCATTTCAACATCAGCTCTTATGAGAATGATCCGGCAGTGAAAGCTACTTTATTGGAAGGATCTGTAGAGGTTTCAAATAATCATAAAAAAGTATTGCTAAAGCCCGGTAATCAGGCCGGAATTTCAAATACCGGGATAAAGATCATTGAAAATGCCGATACAGAGATGGAGATGGCCTGGAAAAATGGTTTTTTTCAATTTAAAGATGCAAGGCTGAAAGATATTATGAGGCAACTTTCCCGGTGGTATGATGTAGAATTTGAATACAGTGGAAAGCTACCCGACGAAGAATTTACAGGTATTATCGCACAATCAGTGAAAATCTCTAAAGTACTGGAGATGCTGGAGCAGGGAGGCGGGGTTGCATTTAGAATTGAAGGAAGAAAAATAACAGTAACATCAACACAGGAATAAATTTAATAACCCAGATATATATGATAATAAACAGTACTTAAAGAATATTCAGAGGGTTAAGAAATAATACCTGCTCCGGATTGCGCCCCGGAGCAGGAAGTGTTACCCTGTCTCCAGGAAAGGCATTTGGATAACATGTTCAGGTTAACCCCATTCAAATTATTACCAATCGTTTCATTTAATCAGCATTAACCCAAACAGAGCAAAAGTATGAAACATGCTTTACTTTACCAATGCAGATACCTCAGTATCTGTCTGAAAATCTTTATGCTGCCCTATAGGCAACATTCAGGAACATTATTCTCGCAATTAGTACGGATTATGAAGATTACGGGGATTATAATACTGGCCGCCTGCCTCCATGTCAGCGCCGCCCTTTATTCTCAAAAGGTAACTCTTAAGGAACAGAACAGTAAGTTGTCAGATGTATTCGTTCGTCTGCGTCAGCAAACAGGATACAATTTTATTTATAATAATAAGCTCCTGAAGAAGGCTGTACCGGTTACTGTAAATGCAGCTGATGAACAACTGGAGGAAGTACTTGGTTCAATCTTTAAAAATCAGCCGTTAAGCTTTTCTATTATTGAAAAGACAATCGTTGTAAAGGAAAAGGAAAAAACAGTTTTATCCGAAATTACAAACTATGTAAAGAACGCGATGGAGTCGGTAATCCCCGACGGTCCGGTGAGGGGTATCGTGACAGACGAAAGGGGGGATCCGCTTCCGGGGGTGACTATCACACTGACAATACCAGGTGCGCAAGCAAGAAGTGTGGCGAGTAATGCGGATGGTAAATATTCATTTAGTGCTGTGCCATCCGGAGCTGTGCTTCTTTTCAATATGATTGGATTTAAGCGACAGGAAATTGCGGTAGCAAATAAGGAGGTAATTAATGTAAAGCTTCAGCCTGACGTTAAAGAACTGCAGAATGTGGTTATCACGGGATATCAGGAAATCAAAAAAGACAACTATACAGGAAACGCTATCGTTATCAAAGGTGACGACCTTAAAAAGACGAATCCGCAGAATGTGCTGAAAGCTATTCAAAGCTTTGACCCATCTTTCAAGTTACTGGAGAACAACCTGGCGGGATCAGATCCTAACGCAATGCCAAGAATTAATGTTCGTGGAGCCACTGCATTACCGGCGATTCCTACAAATGCTGATGATTTAGTAAACCGTGAGAATTTATCTGCTCAATTTAACCTTCCCGCTTTTATACTGGATGGTTTCGAAGTATCAGTACAAAAGGTAGTCGATTTAGACATTAACCGTATAGAATCGGTAACCCTGCTCAAAGATGCTGCTGCAACGGCCGTATATGGTTCGCGTGCTGCAAACGGTGTAATGGTGATCACCACAAAGGCTCCTGTTTCAGGGAAGCTCCAGTTATATTATAACTCTGAGCTCCAGGTTACAGCTCCGGATCTCTCGGGATATGATATTTTAAATGCAGCCGACAAGGTTGCGTATGAACAGAAGGCTGGTTTGTTTAGTACTCAAACCGCTGGTGTGGGTGACAATACCCAGGACAAACTGGACGCTGAGCTGTTTATCCGGCTTAAAAATGTAGCCAGCGGGGTAAATACCTACTGGCTCTCTCAGCCACTGCGTAATGCCTACGGACAGAAGCATTCTCTGAATGTGCAAGGCGGAGACCAGACTTTCAGATATGGTGTCGATTTGCGTTATCAAACCATGCCAGGTGTAATGAAGGGTGCGACAAGGGACAGGTTTAGTGGCGGTATGAACTTTACGTATAACCCTTCGCCTAAGCTTCTCATCAGAAATGACCTTTCTGTAAACCAGACGAATGGAGTTAATTCCAATTATGGCAGCTTCTCAACATACGCAAGTATGAACCCGTATTATCCGATAAGAGATAGCGTAGGAAGAATTGTACAGGAACTGGCGAACTGGCGTGTAGATACCTATAGAGAGGGGAGCGACCAATACATAAACAGATACGTATTTAATCCATTGCATGAAGCGAGTTTGAGCAATTTCAGCAAAGAATCATATTTTGAGATGATTGATGCGTTATCTGCCGACTATAAAATATCCGGAAGTTTGCGGTTGAGGGCTTTGATAAGTCTGAATAACACCATTAGTAAATCTGACAAGTTTCTTTCCCCTTTTAGCAAGGAGTTTTATGATTATTCAACTAACGACTTAAATAAAAGAGGAAGTTATGATTACTCCAACACCAACAGGCTTGGTATAGACGGTACAATCTCATTAAGTTACAATAAGCAGATCAATGATCACTTCTTCAACCTGGTAGCAGGCACCAATGTACTGTCGGCGAAGTCCGACTTTAAGTCGTTTTCTGCTCAGGGTTTCTCGAACGACAGGTTCACAAATGTCGGTTTCGCCAGGATTTACAAAGAAAATTCTTCGCCAGATGGAGATGTACTGATCCAGAGAACCCTGGGTGCTTTTTTCTCGGGTAATTACTCTTACAAAAATAAATACCTGATGGATGCTTCTTTTCGACTGGATGGATCATCTGCTTTCGGAGCCGACAGCAGGTTTGCACCTTTTTGGGCGCTAGGCCTGGGATGGAATATCCACAATGAGAACTTCCTGAAGGATAATGCATTTATCAGTCAGGTTCGTTTAAAAGCCAGTACAGGTATCCTCGGTTCTATTGGCTTCCCGGCGTACATGTCGCGTTCTATTTATACTTATTACAGCAACAACTGGTACTCTACCGGAATCGGTGCCGCTACCAGCAATTATGGAAATACCAACCTGGAATGGCAAAAAACAGAAACTTATGATGTCGGCCTGGATATCGGGTTCCTGAAAGATCGTTTTGTGATCTCCCCGCGGTATTACTACAAGCTAACCAAAGGCTTGATCACCGACATCAATCTTGCTCCATCTACTGGTTTTACAACGTATAAAGAAAACCTCGGCGACATGAGCAATAAAGGGTACGAAGTTTACCTGAAGGCAAATCTGTTCACCCGTAACGATGCTTATATCAATATTACCGGAAATATAGCCCACAATGAGAATACAATTGTGAAGATCTCAAATTCATTAAAGGCCTTTAACAAACAGATTGACGATATACAAAAGGATGAAAAGAATAAACTTTATGCGATGCCTTTACTTCGCTATAATGAAGGTCAGTCCCTCAATACCATATATGGAGTGAAATCTCTGGGGATCGATCCTGAAAATGGCAAGGAGATCTTTGTAAAAACAGATGGTTCTTTAACCTATGAGTATGATGTAAGGGATACACGGCCTATTGGTAACAGTACCCCCGTGGTTGAAGGCAATATTGGCAGTTCAATAGGTTACAAAAGGTTTACGCTAAGCTTTAATTTCTGGTACAGGCTGGGTGCGGACATTTACAATCAGACTTTGGTTGATCGTATAGAAAATGCTGATCCCCGCTTTAATGTAGACAGAAGAGCGATGACTTTACGTTGGTCGGAGCCTGGGGATGCCGCTTTGTATAAGAACATCCAAGATCTGACACCAACAAAGGCCAGCTCACGGTTTATACAACGTGAAAGTCTGATAGATCTTCAGTCGGTATATCTTTCTTACGATTTTAAACGCGACTTAGTTCGCAGGATAGGATTCCAAAACATCCGGGCTTCGGTTTCAATGAACGACCTGTTCAGATCGTCTAGCATAAAAATTGAAAGAGGTATCAATTCACCATACGCGAGAAGTGCAACGTTCTCGCTACTTGCGGCATTTTAATTTAAAATATATGAAGCACTATATATATATCATACTCATCGGGCTGGCTTTTTCTTCCTGCAAAAAGTTTCTTGATGTACAACCAGAGTCGGATGTTACAAAGGAGGATCTGTTTAAAACAGAGGAGGGCTTTAAGGAGGCGCTGAACGGGGTGTACAACCTAAACGCCGAAAAATCATTATACGGAGAGAACCTTACTTTCGGCAATCTGGATATTATGGCTCAAAACTATGATTTTACCGACGCGAATCCACGTAAGGTACAATCATTCCTGTATGAAGATCAGTTCCTTATCAGCAAGAACGATGAAATTTGGGCCTCGGCCTATAAAGCAATCGGGAATATCAACTCGATACTGGAGGCCGTTGAGAAGAACAAGGGCGTTTTATTTGATAAAAACTACGAACTGATTAAGGGCGAAGCGCTTACTTTGCGGGCCTATCTGCACTTTGACCTGCTTAGGATGTTTGCTCCTTCGTTCGTAAGTAAACCGAATGCCGTAGCTATTCCATACGTAACCATCGTATCGATTAAAAGTACTCCGTTCTCTACAACCACTGAGGTGTTGAATAAGATAATTGCTGACTTAACGGAGGCGAAACAACTGTTAAAAGTTGCCGACCCTATTTTATCTGCAGGTTATATTGTTGGTTACCCTGACAAAACTTATCCTGATGATTTTCCAGAGGCAATGAAATCGACAGAGACGAGCAGTAACTCGCTCTTTCTTCAGAACAGAAGACACAGAATGAACTATTACACTGTTTGCGGAGAATTAGCAAGGGTGTACTTGTATAAAGGCGACATGGTGAACAGCCTGGCAAATGCAAAAGAGGTAATTGATTCGGGCAAATTTCCATGGACAAAACAGCAAGACTTTTTCAGTAGCAATTCGCAGCAGCGGGATAAGGTGTTTTATCCTGAGATCATCACTGGTTGGTATGTTCCTCAATCGCAAGAGCTTCTCAATCGTTTGTTTTCAAACGATAATCCAAGCAATGCGCCTACTATTACACAAAAGGAGTTTATATATGAGAAAGGAAGTGTGGGAGCAGAGGACTGGAGGTTCAGGCAGTGGTTTCGTGATGTACCAGTCAATAATTCACCAGGGCGCTCTCTGGTACAAAAATATACATGGAACGGTACTCCTCAAAGGAATATGCACCCTACGGTGGCACCTGCGATGCGTTTATCTGAAATGTATTACATAGCAGCAGAAGCAACCTTTGATACCGACCCTGTAAAGGCAACCGCTTATGTAGACAGTGTGCGTTTCCATAGAGGAATAGGAGTAGCGTTGCCTAAAACGATCGCAAAACCAGACTTTATCAGAAAGCTGGTTGAGGAAGCACGTAAGGAGTTTTATGGTGAAAGCCAGATCTTTTACATGTATAAAAGGCTGAACAGGGATGTTATCAATACCAACGGAATGGTCTATCCGGCAAGTGATGAGATCTTTGTTTTCCCATTACCATTAGATGAATTAGCTTATAGAAATTAAATCTGGAATTACCATGAAACGATATTTTATATATACTTTTCTGCTAGCCTTGTTTCTATCGGCCTGCGAAAAAAACGACATATCTTTATATGATAGCGACGTTGACAACATCTATCTGAATTATCTGGATGACAAAGGAAAGAACGATAGCAGTATAGTTACTTATTCGTTCGCCGGCAGTCCCGGCCTGGCGAGTGATACCATCTGGATTCCGGTAGCAGTTGCCGGGAAGCGGGTTAACCGCGACCGAAAATTTGTGCTGTCTGTAGTAGATACTTTGACTTCAGCACAAAAAGATATGCATTATGAGCCGTTAAAGCCCTTTTATATCATGCCGGCAGATTCGGGTAAAACAAGGGTGCCTCTGATCATTAAAAACACCGATCCCCAACTGGCAAACACTTCGGTGGTGCTCTCGCTGCGCATCATACAAAGCGAAGATTTTGCAGCTGAACTGCCGGTTGCTATCCGTACCAAAATGTTTGTGTATTCGAACAGGCTGGAACAGCCTGCCTGGTGGGTGTATTGGATGGGAAATCTGGGCACATATAGTAGAACGTCTCATAAGTTGTTTCTAATTTCCGGAGGACAAGACTTAGTCATTCCTACGGCGCCAGACGCCTATATGGGAATACCCAGAACCCTGTACTATCTGGAGAATGTAAAGAACTTTACTGTTGATCCTTTTACATGGATTTTAAGGAATCCTGAAAAAGGATACGTGCTGGCTAAGAGAAATGATGGAACTGAAGACTACGACTTTTATCAGAAAGAGTCTCCTCTGGTAAAAATTCATCTTAAGTTCTTTCCCCAGGTGAACCGCTATTTCTTTATGAACGAGAATGGGAATCAAGTTATTTTTAACTAAGGCATATCATGAAAAGTAAGTATATATATCTTTTAGCCATTGTGGCTCTGTTTTATACCTCGTGTAAGAAGGATCTTGGAAACTATGATTATTCTCCTCCTTCAGAGCCAGTAATTGAAGGTATCCGGAATGCAAATATCCCTGCGCTGATTGGCGATTCCTTAATCATAAAACCGAAGGTAAGCCTGGCAGGCGCTGATCCGCTGACGGACCTCAGCTTTGAGTGGAGAATCCTTTTATTAGAAGAACTCCGTGAGCTGAGTTTCACTGGTTATCCATTTAAAATGCTTTTCAATCTAGGCACAGGTGAAAGGGCTGCAAAACTTATAGTAACAGACAAGCGGAATGGTCTCATTTATAAATATGAATTCAAGATCACGGGTACTACCCAGTTTTCTTCAGGAACAGTGATCTTAAGTAATGAGGGAGGAAAGGGCAAACTTTCTTTCGTAAAATCCGACAATACTGTTCTTGCCAATATTTATGAAACACTGCAGCCTGGCCTTGTTTTGCCAAACAACCCGGTGCAGCTTTATTATTCCAAACCCTTACCATACCAGCTATTAAGCAAAGAGGAATACTGGATCATGTGCAATGACGCCAGCTCTGGCAGTGTCATTGTTAATCCAAGTACATTATTCTTTAAAGAAAATTTCAGATCTCAGTTTTTCCTTCCTCCATCCACGGTTACCCCCGGGCATTTGGAGACCTTAATGGGAACCATCTCCCATGGTGTGATTAATGGAAAGCTGTATGTTGGTATTCAAAGTACTGCTCCATTTGCTCCTGACTATGGGAAGTATGCAAATCCACAACCGGGAGATTATGAGCTGTCGCCAATGTTCACAAAGGGAGGTTCTTTCTACCTCGGATATGACACAAAAATCAAGGCCTTCGTTGTTTTTGATGGTGGAGGATCGTATTTAGGAACCAATTACGGAACCGGGACCGCCACTACGCTTCCTTTCAATCCCAAGAATATCGGGATGAGTAACCTGGTGTATTTTAAAGCAAGTGAGTCTGGTACCACATATGCTTTTTTCAGGGACGAAACAGGCACCTGGGAGTATAGATTTAATAACAGGCTTAATGAAGGAACTAAAGAAATTGTCCCTGAGCAAAAGAGGAAATTCGCAGGCTCGTCATTGGTGCTGGCAGATTCAAAATGGGTGCGCAACAACTTAAACGTATTTTATTTCTCGTCGGCCGATAAGATCTACCGGTACAATCCGATTAATGAGGAGGTGCGGGCCCTTGACGCGAATTTTGGCGGCAAGAAAGTTTCAATGATCAAAATCAGTGCTGACGACAATACCCTAACTGTTGGTGTAGAAGGAGCCTTATATAGTCTGGATGTTACTGTTGGCAAAAACGGAAATATTGTAGAGGCCAAAACAATAAATGGAATTCCAGGATCTCCGGTTGACGTCCTGGTTAGAACTAATTAAATAACATAGAAATGAAACTACACTATTTGATTTTAGCTGCGATGGCTCCGGTCTTCGTTGCTGCACAAACTCCGAACTTTACCCTAACCGGTAAAATAGGAAACCTAAACAAACCAGCAAAGGTATATTTTGACTATACAGAGAATGGAAATAATCATATGGATTCGGCTGATGTGGTTAACGGGGCGTTCAAGTTCTCGGGTAATATCACAGGAATAGCCTTTTCCAGGATGACGCTTTCCCATGACGGCAAAGGGAAAAATAATGAAATTTATGCTAAGGGAGCCGGAGACGTTATCTATTTCTATTTTGGTGCTGAGAACATTAAGGTGACTTCCGTCGACTCACTGTATAACGCCAAATTCACAGGGTCGAAAGTGTACAACGAGATGCTTGCTTTTGACAAGGCGACAGGAGAGACAGTGATGGCTATTAACCGTACAGCCAATCTTGTTATGGAGAGGGCCACGCCCGAACAGCAAAAAGACCCTGAATTCTTTAAGGCACTGGATGTTCAGGTAAAGGGAAAAACAGCTGCACGAAAAGACAAACTGGTACAGTTCGCAAAAAACAACCCTGATTCTTATTTCTCTGTTGCGGGATTGACCGAAGCTTTTAATGCTTACAGAGTACCGGTGACCGATATAGAAGCTGTATTCAACAAGCTGAGCGAACAACAGCGCAAAACGTATGCGGGGATAAACCTGGCGAAGCTTATCGAGGCGAACAGTACAACTGCTATTGGAGCCAAAGCGCCGGTTTTTGCTCAGAAAGACACGACTGGAAAGCCCATAGCTTTAACTGATCTGAGAGGTAAATATGTGCTGGTTGAATTTTGGGCGAGCTGGTGTCATCCTTGTCGTCTGGAGAGCCCCAACCTGTTAAAGCAGTATCAAATCTATAAAGAAAAAGGATTTGAGATCCTTGCCGTATCCCTGGATAGTGATAAAGGACGATGGATCGAGGCAATAACCAAAGATGGCTTAACCTGGCCGCAGGTTTCCGATTTAAAGGGGTCTGGCAATGAGGTGGCAAAGCTGTATGGTGTAACTGCCGTGCCCGCAAATTTTCTGGTTAGTCCTGAAGGGAAAATTATTGCCAAAGACCTGCGGGGTGAAGATCTGAACAAAAAACTGGCGGAAACGCTGAATTAAAAGGATTCATACCGGGTAGTGTCAGTTTTATGAAGTCAATAAGATTTTTCAAAGTAATAATCACGGTCATTCTTTCAGCAGCAGCAATACAATCTGTTGCTGCTGAATTGAAGGGGGCAAAAATAGCACTTAGAGTACTCTACGTAGGTTACAGTCCTGAAAGACCGATGCCTGCCAATGTGGTTTATTACAGTACAGTTCCCAAAGTAGTTGAGCAGGTCTACAAAACAAGAATGTCCGATTTTAAAGCTTTTCTTGAAAGCCGGTTCAGCAAAGTCGAAACAGTGGATGTAAGAGATTATACTCCTGACATGTCCAATAATGCTGATGTTACTATTCTGGATGCCGGCCCGGTGAAGTTGCCCGCTGATTTTAGCCGGCCTGTAGTTCTGATGCATGCTATGGCGCCTAACGTTGGCTTGCCCATAGGGCTGAAATTCGACTGGTACTGCCAGTGTCTTGAAGATGATGCGCTAAACATCAATACGAAGCATGAGATCTTTAATTCGCCTATAAAAGTCAAGCTGACGATGGTAAAAAGGCCTACACCAGAGTCATTTTTCAACGGTTTCCAGGGTCTGAAAACTCCGAAAGAAATGCCGATGTGGAAGGTGATCAAAGAGGAATCATCCGCCACGGAGAAGTATATTATTGGGATGGTCTCTCACGGCGAGGGATTTAACGATTCTCCGGACGCGGAGTCTATATCCGGAGGTGTATGCCTTAAAAATGCGGAAGCAGTGGCACTTGGACGACAGGGCAACTACTTTATGTGGGGATTCTCGGCTTCGCCGGATCACATGACCGATGAAGCGAAAGATGTATTTGTAAATGCTGTTTGCTATATCCGGAAATATGATCATCAGCTGCCGATAGTAAAGAAGGTACAGATCGAAACCCGTGAATGGATTGACGAGAGGATGTACCGTACTGATAAGTCGCTGTATGAAAAGGCGATCATTTCGCGACAGGAGGGTAATGCCCGGATGCTGAAATTACAGCAGGACTTGAAAGCTAAGAAAGCTGCAGGGGAAGATATTGGATACGCCAACGAAATGTTCCTCAAGATGCCTGTTAGTAATGAAACGGAAAGTTTTGCCGACTATTTAAAGGGGCAGAATGGTGCTGAGCTGTTCAGTCGCTTTGGCGAGAACACAGCCTTATATCATAAGTACTACCGGGATAATTACGAGTATTTTTATCCCTCTGATGCTTATTCCTTACAGCTCGACACAGATGTCCAAAAACTGCGCATTTCGAACAGGAAGATCGGGCTTCTCGAAAAATGTATAGAAATGCTGGAAAAAAATCAGGATCCGGCAACGGCTCAAAAGATACTGGAACGGTATACCACAGAGAAATTTACAACCGCAGCGGATTGGAGAAACTGGTTTACTAAGAACAAGGCGAAGTTGTTTTATACAGAAGCCGGCGGCTTTAAGTTTATGGTCAATACCATTGGGGCGGCTTCATCGCCGGCCGGTGAAAAAGCAATGATCATAGACGATAATAACGGTGCGACAGAGCCAACGTTAAGTGATCCTGTATCGGTGTCTGCTAAACTTGTTTATGCGGCCGACAGAAAAAGTGCAGATCTGTTCATTTATGCTAACATGTTGAAAGGATGGCATGTGTATGCCTTTGTTCCTTCGGGAAGTCCCTTTATACAAACAGAACCGCGACTTGAGTTACCGGAAGGAGCCGTTACAGTTAAAGACTGGCAAACGCCGGCGGCTTTGCCTTTCCCGGACGACAAGGGCGTTTTTATATTTGAGGGGAAAGTGTTCTATAAAATGAAAATTGACTGCAGCGCTGTAAAGCCTGGTTCAGTAATTAAATGTGGTTTGTTTTACCAAACCTGTAACGACAATAAGTGCCTTCAGCCTACCACAAAAATGGTAGAAGTAACCATCTGATGAAAAAACATAAGCTAAATACACTATTAGTAGCCATATTCTTTATTACCATCCACAATGTTCTTTACGCTCAGAAGTTTGACAGAGCAGGCATAGAGTGTACAATACATAAAGCGGTGAACAAAGCGTACAACACCAGCGTGAGGATTTGGGGGTTTGACATAGTTAAGCAAATGCAAACCAGCGGTCAGTTTAGCGGAGTTGTGGTGAGTGCCGAAGGACACATTCTTACAGCGGCACATGTAAACGTTCCGGGCAACACCTACAAAGTAATGTTCGCCGATGGAACTGAATATTTCGCCAAAGGCCTGGGAGAAATCGAGCTTGCCGGCAACAGGACCATACCTGACGTTGCTATGATGAAAATCATGGGCAAGTTTAAAGGCCCTTACGCTGAAATGGGCTGGTCCTATTCACTGAAAAAGGACGAACCTTGTATCAGTATTGCTTATCCCGAAAGCCTCAACCAGCCCTTGCCAACAGTGCGGTTTGGACGGATTGCGGATCCGAACAATAAGTACGGATTTGTACAATCTACCTGCATCATGGAGCCCGGCGATTCGGGAGGTCCGTTGTTCGATTACTTCGGGCGGGTGATAGGACTGCACAGCGCCATTGACGTTTCAGAAAGTGACAATTTTGAAATACCGGTAGATCTTTACAGGAAATACTGGACAGCCCTGAACAAAGAAGAAACATATAAAGAATACCCCCAGCTAAAAGACACCATAGGGATAGATCCCTTGATTGGTAAAATTATAACAGTCCCGGGACTTCAAAAACCGGAGAAGAACTTCACAGCCCTCATTTCCAGATTAAATACGTACTCTCTGCCGGTTCAAAGCAACATAAATGATATTGTCCAAACAGTATTTGGAACTCTCTTTTCATTAAAGGGATCTACATTCGATAAAAAGTTCGATAACAGAAGCATCCTGGTTAGCAAAAGCTCAATGGTAGGAGAGGATCCCGGTGTAGTATGGAAAGGTAAAAAGATTGAAGCCAGGGTAATTCTAAGGGATAAGGAAACCGACTTGATACTGTTAGAAATGGATTGGAAGCGCAATAGTGGGATAGAGGTTGCAGAATTAAGCCCCGATACATCAGATTTTGAGCAGTTAGGCAAATTCCTCATATCTCCTCTGGGCGGCGATACCAGTAAAATAAGTGTATTGGGCAGTCGGGAAATCAGCTTACCGAAACTAGCCAGTTCTGCCTATCTCGGCACAGAGGTAGGGATGAAGCAAGGCTGGGTGACATTAACTGATATTAAACAAAGCTCTCCGGCCGCTGAAGCCGGCCTGAAACAAGGAGACCAGGTGCTGAACCTTAACGGCATAAATATCGAAACCTCTGATGATTTTTCAAACGCACTTAAAAAATACTGGCCGGGCGATGAGATTAAGATCAAAGTGATGAGGCCTGACAGTTTGCGTTCAGTAGATATTACGCTGATAAAAGAAGTTGTTTTGGGAAGCCGGCCTCAACGCAATAATGGTCACCCCGCCGAAATGTTCGCGGGCGGCAAAAGCAGCAGACGCGACGGTTTCGCAGGGGTGTTTGTCCACGATGCAGTTCTACGCCCCGAACAGTGCGGAGGGCCTGTTTTTGATGCTACAGGCCGTTTTTACGGTATAAATATTGCACGCTATAGTCGCACAGCTAGCTTGATTATTCCTTCTCAGTCTGTTCTCCGGTTAATCGACAGGTACATACAGTCTGAACTATCTGCATCGATGCTTTCGAAGCAATAGACTACAACACAGAGTTAAGCCAATTGCCTCGTTTTTTTGAAGACCCTATTGTCATTGTTTAATAATATTATTTCTTATTGGAACGATTGTTCCTAAATAGAAATACATTTGTGGAATGATTGTTCCATTATAAAATCAATCATTCAAAACATGAAAAAATTATCAAACAAAGTAGCGGTTATAACAGGAGCTTCAAAAGGAATTGGAGCAGGTATAGCCAAAAGTCTTGCAGCAGAAGGTGCATCTGTAGTAGTGAATTATGCATCATCTAAAACCGATGCCGACAAAGTAGTAGCAGAAATCGTTAACAATGGAGGAAAAGCCATCACCTTGCAGGGTGACGTATCGAAGGCAGCCGATGTTAGTCGTTTGTTCGACGAAACCGCAAAGGCGTTCGGACCGGTTGACATTCTTGTTAACAATGCCGGAGTGTATAAATTCGGACAAATTGAACAAATCAATGAAGAGGATTTTCATTATCAGTTCAATATCAATGTGCTAGGCTTGCTGCTGGCAACCCAGGGAGCTTTGAAAAATTTCAACTCAGCTGGAGGTAGTATCATTAATATCGGCTCGGTAGTGAGCAACATCGCTCCGGTAGGAAGTTCGATTTATACTGCCACAAAGGGGGCAGTAGATTCAATTACTCATGTTTTATCGAAAGAACTCGGCCCTAAAAAAATTAGGGTAAATTCTATTAATCCAGGTATGGTAGAAACAGAAGGGACGCATGCCGCGGGATTCATTGGCAGCGATATGCACCTGGAAGCGGAGCGAACAACGCCACTGGGGCGCATTGGTCAGCCGGAAGACATTGCTCTGATTGCTGTCTTCCTTGCTTCCGACGAATCCAGATGGTTGACTGGCGAAACCCTGCTGGCTGGCGGTGGTATAAGATAACCCTGCGGCGATCCCGAATAATTTATTTAAATTGAATAGCTTTGCCTAATTAGAGCAAAGCTATTTTGATTATGGCAAGGACGAAGGATTTTGATGAAAAGAAAGTGCTGGACAAGGCAATTAATCTATTTTGGTTAAAAGGGTACAATGGTACTTCTATGCAGGATCTGGTGGAAGAACTTGGCATAAGCCGGTCGAGCCTGTACGATACTTACGGAGATAAGCATACATTATATCTGAAAGCCTTAGAATCGTACCAATGCGGGACTTCCGGCAAACTTTGTGCAATCATTCACGATTCAAAATCAGCCAAAGAAACGATCAGGGCCTTACTCGATTTTATTACCTCCGAACTCCTGAACGACAAGGCACACAAAGGTTGTTTTCTTGTGAATGCAGAAGTTGAAGTTGCTCCGCACGATGCTCAAGTAAATCAAATGATCTGCCAAAACGATCAGCAGGTTGAAGATGTTTTTTACAAAGTTATTTCAAAAGGCCAGGAAAGTGGCGAAATAACGAATAAACAGGATGCCAGGGCACTCGCCAGGTTTACCTTCAATACCGTTAAGGGCATCCGCGTAGCAGCTAAAACAACTAATGACAAAGCTGTTTTCGACGATATCATTAAACTGGCGCTCTCTATATTGGATTAAAGCAAAAGCCCAAACTAATCAATCAGATAATAACACTTTTTTGTCACCTTTCTGGAGGTTTATCGTACAAAAGAGAAGAATGTAGAATTAAATATCAATCTACGCTCATTATAAAAGTGCTTTTAATGATAAATTTCCTCTGCTTACCTTTTCCGGATTAGAAAAAGTTTATTATTGTGTTATAACTCGAATTAGTCTTTTATGGATTCAAAGGAAAGAATATCAATTGTAATTGTTTCTGACAACGCATTTATGGTTATGCTTGCTACTTTGATCAAAAGTATCGAGGTTAACCACAAATCCGATGAAATAATAGACTTCTACATCGTTGAAGATCACGTAACAAAAACAAACCGGGAAAAGTTATTGGCGTCGGTAAGCTCTCCTTTTATCAATTTTACTTTTTATAAAATGAATGATATACTGCCGGTAGGAAGAGAGCAACTTGTTGACAAGTCGTCTTTCCCTCTTAATGTATATGTAAGATTTTTTGTTCCCGATTTTATTCCTCAGCATATCAGTAAGATATTATATTTAGACGCCGATATGGTTGTCAATGCCGATATATCCGAGTTATGGAACATTGATATTGGCCAATATGTTATAGGGGCTGCGATTGACAGGGCCAAAGTTGTAAGCAGCACCTGGGCTGGAATTCCGAACTATAAGGAGCTTGGCCTGCATGCCGATACGAAGTATTTTAATGCAGGACTGCAGATCATTAATGCGTTTAAGTGGCGTAGCGAAAATATTACAGAGAGGTTAATGAAGTGTAAGCTGGATAATGAAGCCTTCCTGAAGTTTAACGACCAGTATTGCCTGAACGTTGTTTTTGCTAACAACTGGTATGAATTAAGTTCGAAGTGGAACTGTTTTCCTGACTCCACCGAGCCTGATCCTAATCTGATCCATTTTATTGGAGATAAACCTATTTATACCACATATACCTTTAATGAGGATTATAAAAACCGATTCTATTATTATCTTAGCATGACAAAATGGAGAGGATTCAAAGCTCTTAGTGGTAACAGGCTTAGAATTAATAAACTCATTAATAAGATCAGAAAAAAACTGGTTTAACTGTATACAATGACCATTTCAAAAGAAAAATGGCCTAATGGTGTTATAATGAAGATAAGTTTCATTATTTCGGCCTTAGCGTTTTTAATAATGATTGCTATCAGGCTTAAACTGACGTTTAGTATAAGTACAGATTTGGCAGGCGTAGAACAAAATGTTATTTATAGTATTCAAACCTTCCTTGATACCGGTAAGTTGTATACCGATCCCGGACATCTTCCTTTTTCTATAACGCAATATACTCCTATATACCATTACGTGTGTGCGTTTACAGCAAAGGCGTTTCATGTCGATCCTCTGTCAGATATACAACAGCTATATTTGATTGGCCGCACGTGGAATATAGTATTTAATGTTTTATCGGCTGTATCTGTATATCTGATTGCCAGGAGGTTCGGACTCCACTGGCCTCTTGCAGCAATTCTGGGCTTTCTCGCCTTTATTTCTGTTTTCCGGCAAGGATTCAGCGTTCGTCCCGACTCATTATACGACTGCTTTTCACTATGGTCGGTATACCTCCTGATTGTTTTCCTGGACGAAAGAAAACCGGCCAGATCAAAGCTTGAATATTTGTTCATTTCCCTGGTGCTCTCTGTGTGCGCTATTTTTACGAAGCAGAGCGGAATACAGCTTCCCGTTATTTTTCTTACCTTCTTTTTATTTGTCAGGGAATGGAAGGCATTTGCATCTGCATCGGCGATTTACCTGATGGTTTTTTCCGCCTTCCTGCTTTTCTTTGTTATGCTCTATAAAGATGCGTTTCTAAAAAATGTGATTGGCGGTCTTGATAATGGGATTAGTATCCATTGGTTTCAGAGCCGTGTTTGGGGAAATGGTTTTAAGATAAAAGTTATACTCCCTGCTGCTGCGGCACTCTATATAGTAGTTGCCAAGCTATTGGTTTTTAAAGGAGATACCATCGAACGGTTTCTATGTTTCTGTATCTCGGGAATGTTTGTGTTCTCTGCAATCACTATATTGAAGGATGGTTCCAATATTCAGTATTTTTATGTGCCCGTTTGCCTGACGTTTGTGCTCATCGCTCATTATACCAACTCACATATCAAACATTGGCGGCTATATCGTTTAGCTTTACCGGGACTGTCTTTTTTACTCATGATGCTATTAGCAGTCAATGTGAGGCATCATTTTCAGTGGCTCAGGGATATTGAATATGTTAAAAAAGCCCGGATCGGCGAGAAGGAGCGTGCAGCGAGAGCAGTTGCCGAATATTTTTACAAAGATCTTGGGATTGGCGCGAACGATTACATCTTTGCCGATTTGGCGATTGAGAGTGCCGACTTAAAAATTAATGGCAGAAGGGGCATTAATAATCTGTTATTCCGCAATTGTGTTGTACCGCAATTAGAGATGTTTGACGCTATTAAAAAAGCGAAGGTCCTTGGGTTTGAAAACTTTGATAAATGCCTGAAAGAAGGGCAGATAAAGTACATCATTTCATCAAACCCTCCAAATAGTTTTCAGCTGACGGAGAATTTAATATTGCTGCGTGATCGAAACTATCTTTTATTGAAGCGAATAGGAGGTTATTCCATTTATAAATATCGGGGCTCGTAAACGATGTATTTGAGTATTTGCAGACCCGTTCAGTGTTAGAATAAAAATCATCATAAATATAATGCCAGCTCAACCAGATGTAGTAATCATAGCTCCCTGCTTCAATGAAAACAGAACCGTCGAGGTGTTTCTTGCTGATCTCGAGAAAGCGCTGGAATCGTTGGCGTATCGATTTAGGATCGTTATTATTGATGATGGCTCTACAGATGATACACTTGAGATACTGAAAAGCATAGAGTTAAAGGCAGACAATCTTGAACTTTCCATTCTTACATTGCAGTTCAATTCTGGTCACCAGGGTGCGATTTACCAGGGTTTATTGTACTGCAGCAACTTGCCTTGCGATAAATTTATTATTATGGACTCTGACGGCGAAGATGACCCAACGGCAATAAAGGAGCTTGTTAAGATTAATGGCTTCGATATAGTCCATGTAATACGGGGAAAGAGAAACGAAAGCTTCTCTTTTAAGCTGGCGTATTATTTTTATAAGATCATATTTAGAGCGATAACCGGAAAGGTGTTAAACTTCGGTAACTATTGTATGATCAATAAAAAAATAGTTCTTAATTCATGTCATACTTCGTTTATCCATTTTGCTGCCCATCTTTCGAAGCAGAAGGCAAAAAGCAAGGGAATAGTTTATGACCGGAGAAAAAGGCTTGACGGGAAATCTAAAATGAGTTTCCAGGGTTTGGTTAATCATGCTTTTAAATCATTTATCGAATATGGAGAAGAGCTGTTAATGGTTTTCCTTAAGCTTTTTGTTGTCATCGGCATCTTTATGCTGATTATGGTGGGAGTGGTTCTTTATAAGAAGTTCATATCTATGGAGGCTGTGATTGGATGGGCAAGTACTATTTTATCTAGCTTATTTAATATGGCTCTAATCAGTCTTGGCTTCTTTATCCTGGGAATCCTGATGTTAAATGTAATATCAAGAGGGAAAAATATAAAAGAGGTAATTTACGAAGAGATAGAAAAACAACCCTTTTTACAAGATAAGTACTCATGATGAACAATGTAGTCCTGCTGTGTTATGGAAAAGAGATTGAATATAGAAGAGCAATTTTTGCCATTCTTAGTTTTGCCGGCTGGTATAGTGGGGATATTAGGGGAATCAGGTTCGTAATTTACACCGATGATCCATCTTATTTTGAGCCTTATCTTCAGGGACTCGTAACCGAATATGTTTTCCTCACAGACAGTATGCTTCACGACATGGTGGCCAACACCGGCTATATTCACAGGAGAAAGATCTGTATCATTAAAGACGTATTCGTGCGGCGCCAGGGAACGCCGGTTCTGTTTCTTGACTCGGATACTTTTGCTATATCCGACCCTCAGCCCTTATTAGACAGCCTCAATAGAGGAGAATGCTTCATGCACGTAAGGGAATATCGTTTTGCTGATGCTCCCGACATTTACAGGAAGTATATGCGCAATAAACTGGAGAATGCAGAACAATATCCGGAAGCGTTTTTAAAACTTATCGAAAGCCAGTCGTTTCTTTTAAACGGAAACTTGCTCAAGTTTGAGAACTCAATGTATTGCTGGAACTCAGGGGTACTGGGCCTTAGCAGCGAGACCGGGTCGCTTATGAATGATATATTGAATCTTACAGATCAGTTTTATTCGGCAAGCAGGTGGTTCATCAGTGAACAACTCGCTTTTTCGCTGGCATTACCTTCTATATCAAAATCACCATTATTTCCTGTTGAACCGTTTATCAACCATTATCACCAGGTTAAGGAGAAAGTCGACATGCTCACAGCACGTTTTTTTGATAGAACGTTCAGCAAGCTGGATTTGCAAAAGAAGCTATCGTTGATAAAGACATTTTCTCTCAGCCTCAATAAAATCACGATATATGATTATTGTGCAATGATCTCCTACTATTCGCTAAAAAAAGGATCTGTTGGAAAAGGCTTGCGTTATGGAGTAAAGGCACTGCTGAATATTCCTTTTAACCCACTATTTTTCAGCTATCTAAAGCCTGGAAACAAGGTGATAAAGCAGATCAGATAGTTAAAGAAACTGTTCATAAAAAGCAATCGTTTCACTTGCCACATGATCCGGATCGAACGAGGATAGATCTGGCTGCATTACGATGTCCGATTCAGCTTCAACCTCTACAACACTCTTAAGCAACTGTCCCGAATCTAATTTACCTGAAAATAGTTTAATATATTGAGGACCGGCTACCTCCCTTAATTCGGGGAAAATGCCCAGCGCCGGAGCAAGAGTAGGCTTGTTAAAGCTCAAGTTTAAAAAGACTGAGCCTGAATTAAATATATTTGAATAAGGTGTTACAACCAGATCTGACGCATTAAGATAGACTTGTAGTTCTGAATCGGGAAGAAATTTTTCATTTAACTGAAACTCGTCAAGGCCTTCAGCTTCTTTAAAAAGCTGGTCTCTTACCTCCGGATGTACGCCCCCGGCAATTAAAAGATATTTATTTTCCAGATCTAGCTCCTTAAACGCCCTTATAAGTCCCGTCACGTTCTTATAGGTTCGTATCTGGCCAATAAAAAGGATTACAAATTTACCAGCAGGTACCGAAAGTTGTTTGCGGGCTGCTTCCATCGAGGTTTCATTGGGATAGTAGCCGCGGTAATGGGGGTGGGGAATATAACAGAATTTCTGTCTGCCGGCACTCGCTGCTTTTTCTTTAATGATTTTTAACCCATCTCTATTCAGGCTGATAAATCCATCCGCTTTCTTGTAGAGAAATGAATACATCTTCTTCTGAAGGGCTGCATTTTTACTTTCATGTGCCTCGAGATTATGAACCGTCCAGATCACCTTCTTATTGAAAAGCTTTATTGTATTGATAAACAACCGAAACAATATCAGGCGTAGGCTTGCCTTGAAATGGTTTGAATAGGATAAAATGCTACTAGGCCAATGAATATGAAGTATCTTATAGTTTTGAAATAGCAATGCCCTTAAAACGAATCTCGGAGTAAACATAAATTCGTGTACTTTATATCCTTTTTTCTCTATATTGCTGTAAAGAATATAATTATAAGGGTTGCCTTCACGTGTGGCATAGGCCGGCCACGCTAATATTCCTGCCGGTTTGTTCATTAGAGTGTATCAGCGTTTGAGACGGTATTAAAAACCGGATAATTTGCTTTGAAAAATGGAAGAAGATCAGCCAGCCTCTGAGATACAGGCGCTGTTAGTTTCTTCCTGTTTATGTATGCAGAGATCTTTCGCATTACTTTCCCCGCTAAAATATAACCTTTTTTTATAAAACCAGCAGGCTGAGGTACCGGCGCGAGATTTTCATTATACCACTTTCTGAGCTCACCTCCGCTGTAATGTTGTATATAGCTTTCAGTATTTAAAACCGAATTGTTATTCCATTGAAGATGCTCCAGTTTATAAAGAGACGGATTTCCCTTACTGAAGTGAATGATATGGCCGTTCTCGTATGGCGCCTTGTCTTCGGAGGGAACTTCAGCATCCGCATTTCTGATCACCGTTTCTAAAAATTCTATACTTGCAGCGGTGTTTCGCAAAAAGATTACCCCTGCATTTACCCGTCCAGAAATGCCTGGGGCCATAAAGATCGACCGGGAAGGGTCGAGTGTGTTAAAACAAGTATCAAAAGGCGGCATGTTATCACTAAATCGACAGTCGGCATCAATAAACGCCACCCATTCGTAGTCACCCCTGAGGGCTTGAAGCATCAGCGGCACTTTCAGCCAAGAAGCTTCAGACCCCTGTAGTCTCCTCGGCGCGCGGTCTACTAACAGGTATTCATAGCCGTATTTTTGACAGTAGGACCGATGTGTGTCTATACAACTTTTGAAGTGTTTATGATAACCTCCCACGGCTATAGAAAAGACGAGAACTTTACTCATAATGTGATTTATGTTACTTCCTTTTAAAGATCTTACTTTGAATTAGTGCAGTTGCAGTTTCCCGATATGAGGCAGGGACTACAAAATAGCATACTGCAGTGTAGCTAATCAGTCCCATTACGATAAGTGTGCTGACCCTGAAGTAAATATTCATATTCCTCATTAACAAAGCGAGAGTTATTAGCACCAAAGCCATTATGGCGCTTGAAAACAAGGAAGGAAACAGCGCTTTAAGATAGCCCTTCCACGAGACGCCGATTAGCCTGATTGCATACCAAACAGAAAGCGGGTATAATCCTATAGCTCTGACGGTAAATGCAACAGCGGTATAAATCAGGCCATATCTTGTAAAAAGAAAAAAGAATACGAAGTCGGTTGCTGCATAAATTATTCTGAGTTTAGCTTGCCATTGCGGTTTATTTCTAACCAGCATAATGTTTTGATTGTACTGGCCTATAGAAGGCAGAAAACCGACAATAGTAACAAGCTGCATAATTATTACGGCATCCAGCCATTTTGGCCCCAGCATCAGCAGTGTGATATCTTTCGAAAGGATGGCTAACCCCGTAAAAATAGGAGCGGTTATCAGAGCGGTAACTGCTGTTGAGCTAAGATAGGTGCTGCGCAAGCTTTCGTCATCATCCTGCAGCTTAGAGAATGCTGGAAGTGATACCCTTACCAGGGATGTGGTCAAAACAGAATTAAGGGTGTTGGGTATCCGCTTGGCAGTAGTATATATTCCTGTGGCCGCGGCCCCCAGATAATAGGTGATAAAAGCGATGTCGCTGTTCTGGTTAATCATATTGGTAATGCTGGTTAACGCCACATGCTTGCTGTAGGATACCATTTCATAGAATGAACCTTTTGAAAACTCAGCCTTCGGCCGCCACGGCGTAATAAACCATAGAAGTATGAGCTCTGTAAAGGAGGCAATTACCTGCTGTCCTACTACGCTGTATACGCCGTATCCTTTCAGCGCCATCGCTATTCCTGCAATACCTCCCATTGCAGTCGACGCTGTTGATCGAATGGTAAGCGATCTGAAATTGAACCTGTGAGTAAGCCACACCTCATGTATTCGTGTAAGTCCACTAGTAAGGATAATGATACTCATTGCTCTCACAACTTCAGCCAGGCCCTTCGTACCGCTCAGCTGTTCGATCAGACCCGCCGATATAAACAGCAATCCGAACGCTGGAATGGAGAGACCTATGCAACTCCAGAATGCAGTATTGTATTCAAGGTTTGAAGGATCCGCCTTTCGCAGTATAGCCGTGGCAATACTGTCGTACGTCACCACTCTGAATATTTGGACTATTAATATAGACACGGACAGAAGACCGAAGATCTCAGGCTCAAGCAGTCTCGCAAGGACTATAAAAATACCAAAAGTCATTAATTGCCTGATAAAATTATCCGCTAATGACCAGACGGTCCCTTTATACATTTCCTTCCTGAAATTCTTATCTTTCATGTATGTTAATCCCAGAGATCAGTTGGAAAAGCGTTTAACAATTTTTGACTGTCAAAGAGGGGAGCCTTCATTCCTCCCATTTTTAAAGCTTCAGCAAGACTCGTTGCTGGTTCTATTTCGTCTCTTCCGGTTCCCATCATGTAGTCATTGTATTTAAAAAGATTTTCAGTTTCTGACAAACGCAAATAACGGGCTGGAATACCATAAGCTTCGGCAATTATTAAACCATGGAGTGAACTCGCAATTACAAAATCGGCTTCTAATATATCTGATATACAGCGGTTCCAGCTGCTCAGGGGCGAAACAATATTTTCGGCATTTGAATTTTGTACGATACTCATGTCATGGAGGTTCGGCACCACTACATAATCCTTCTTACTTGTACGCTTAAACCTGCCGGGAAAAAGTGAGGGGATAAGAAGGGCTGGGTCGCCGTAGACAGCCGGTGCTTCTATTCCCCGTTCAAGTAAGAAATTGCGGGTTAAAGGGCCCCTAACAGCTCTCACGTCCAACTGATAGTAAGTATGTTCACTGAGGTCGACCTTTCCGTTTACGCCTGTTCCCCAGATCACGTCGTTATCTTTGGCGAAATGCAGAACAGAACCAAGAGCAAGTAAACGCCTGCTTTGCTTCACTTCCTCCTCAAGCATGTAGTTGTGATCTGCAAGTACCTTATTCACAATGATTTTTGATAAATGATCTCCGAAATTCAATCCGCCGCTGGGAGGCGACCAGAAATAAAGATCGATATGATTATAGGTCATATACTCCCGGTCTTTTCGTTCCGGCCTGATTCTATTGAAAACCTTATGTAATAAGCTCATTCAGTGTGTAACAATATTTAGTACCTTTATCTGTTTAAAAAACTAATGCAATGATACATGTTGTTTGTAAATTCAGCGCGTAGAATGCAATTTAATTCATTATACTGTAGTGATTAAATAATTGTTACTAATAATATTAAAGAGTGAATCAAAAGGATGATCCGATAGTCATCGTCACCGTATGTGATAATCATTTTGCTGTTTTGCTGGCTGCCTTAGTCAAGTCAATAGAGATGAATCATTTGTCGGCTGAATGCATTGAATTATATATTATTGAGGATTCGCTTGCCAGTTCAACCAAATCAAAACTCCTGGCCTCTGTCAATCAGCAAATGTTCAGGATTAAGTGGTTGGCAATGAAAGAAGTAATTCCTTTAAAAAGTGATTTACCTTTAGATGGTTCTTCTTTTCCGCTGAACGTATATGTTCGCCTGTTTATTCCCTATTTTATTCCAGCAGACACAAAAAAAGTGCTTTATCTTGACGTGGATATGATTGTAAAAAAGGACATATCCGCTTTGTGGCATACGGAAATGGGCGAATATGTTATTGCCGCCGTTGCCGACCGGTCTGGTAAGGTGAGCAGCCCATGGGGAGGGATTTCAAACTATAAGAAGTTAGGTATTGATCCTGACAGTAAATACTTTAATTCGGGACTATTGCTTATAAATCCGATAAAATGGAGGGAGCAGCATATCACCAGTGAGGTCATTAACTGCGTTAACAGTAATAGAAGATATGCGAATTTTCCAGACCAGTATGGTTTAAATGTTGTATTTGCTAATAACTGGTTAGAACTGGACAGCAGGTGGAATAATTATTCGGCCTTGAATGAGTCTGATCCTTTTATCATTCACTTTATTGATATTAAGCCGATCTACAACTCATACAACCTCAACGAAGAGTATAAAGACCAGTTTTTTTATTATCTGCAGTTTACAGCCTGGAAAGATTTTAAACCCATAAAGCAGTATCATCGCATTATAAGAAAAATCTATAACAGGCTCACTAAGCGTGTGCTTCAGATTTTCAGGCGTTGAACTTATTCTTTAAAAACACCGGGATCTTTTCGATGATATTTATTCCCTTTTTAATATATCGTCTTAACTCGCCTACAGGTTTTGTTCCCTTCCACTTTGTCTGATTCAAATAATTATAGAATAGCTCTTTATAGTGTGGGTTGTTAAAGTAAGAGGTATAGAAAGGCTTTCTGTGAAAATAGTGAACGATATAAGGCGCGGGGTGATCGCCGCTGGCATAGTAATTCCAAAGAGGATCCAACTCATACCATTGATCCACGAGGTTCACATTCAAGCCGTACTGATCGCCAAAAAAACTGTATTTCCTGTTTTCATTGATCGTCTGAATTACTTTCCTGGTGACGTCTTTTTCAAGCCACTTTTTAATATTGATAAGAAGCAATCCAGAATTGAAGTATTTTGAGTCGCCGGGTAGCCCGAGTTCTTTATAGTTCTTTACGTTATTTTTGATATATACACAAATAGAATCCGTTGCCGCAGCCATCACATAGTTGTCTATATCAGTATACCATAGTTTGGAAATATCTGTATTGACCACCATGTCTACATCCAGATAAAGAACCTTTTTGGTTCCCTCAGGAATGAAGTGTGGAATAAATATCCTCATGAAGATATTTAACGGATAGCTGGTACGATCTGATGGCAGTTGCATGCCAGATGGAATTACCTCTTTATTGTTGATCCACTTAATCTGCATCCTGGTCAGGTCAAGAGAATCTTCAAGTTTCTTTTTTCTCTTCCTGGGTATATTGTCTTCAATTATCCAGGCTTCGATCAGTTCGCCGGACTTGTGATTTACCTCAATAGATTTAAGCAAGGCGGCTACCATTATCAGATAGTGATTATCTGAAGCCACCGCAATTACTATTTTTTCGTCAGTGTTCATTTGAAATGATGAAAATATAATTTAAATCTTATATTGCCAAATACTAAGTCAGCGTTGCAGCTTCTTATGTCACTTTAATTAGCGTTTATTTATATAATAATACCGGCTCTTTATGGATGGAAATTCATACTTATTTAAAGGGGTAACTTTGATGGTTACTCATTATAACAGAAGTGGTTCACTCGAGCGGCTTTTATATGCTTTTGAAAAATTAAACTGCAGGTTTGAAGATATAGTCGTATCGGACGATGGGAGTAAGGAAGAACATATAGAAAACCTCAGGAAGGTTCAATCAGCTGTACCATTCCGGCTGATCCGTTCGGAGGTTAATAAGGGACTAGGTAATAATCTGAATAAGGGGCAGGCAGCGGTGCAAACTCCCTATACATTATATGTACAGGAGGACTTTATTCCCACAGAAAAATTTCCGCCCCGGTTCAAAGACGCTTTATCATTTATGGATAGCGATCCAGGAATCGATATTGTACGTTTCTATGCTTACAGTAGTTATCCTTATTTAAAATACTACAATTCAGGATTTTATAAAATGCTAATAAAGCCATGGTACGCTAACTACAGGAAGATTTATTACTATAGTGACCACCCGCACCTGAGGAGAAGCAGCTTCAATGAGAAATTTGGTCCTTACCCTGAAGGGCTCAAGGGCGACCGAACCGAGTACCGAATGTGTCTGAACTTTATTCAGAGAAAGGGCAGGGGGTTATTTTATGGCAAGTACAACGAGTTGTTTGTTCAGGATAATTCAGACGAACCGAGTACCATGAAAAGAAAGAGCTGGACAACTAGTAAAAAGCCATTAATTTCAGTTGTACGAAACTTTTACAGGCAGATTAGGTATAACTTTGACATTTTATTTAATAAGGGAAGCCACCAGGAATGAATTTTGTTTTCGTAAGTCTGCAGCGCATTCACACCGACCGTGAGTCAACCTCAACGAGTCTGGCAAAGGAATTATCGAAACAGCATAAGGTGCTTTATGTTAATCCTCCGGTTGACAGACGAACATTGCTGCTTAACGAAAATGATCAATATACGCTTGATCACATTGCCGCTATCAGGAATAAGACTGCAGGTTTAAGTCGGACTGCCGATAATCTGTGGGTATTGAACCCATCAAGAGTAATCGAGTCGATCAACTGGATACCCGGAAACCTTATATTTTCATTGTTTAATTACCTTAATAACAAAAGGTTTGCCGCCGACATCAGGAAAGCAATTCAGGAGATTGGGTTTGAGCAGTTCGTTCTGGTCAACGACAAGGATATGTTCAGGAGTTTCTATCTAAAGGAATTGCTTTCTCCCGAAATGTATGTTTATCTCGATCGCGACTATACTCTGGGGTTCGACTACTGGAAGAAACATGGTTTTGCTATAGAGCCCGCGCTGATGCGAAAAAGCGATGCTGTTGTCTGTAATTCGCTTGACTTTACTAAAAGAGCGGCTAAGTACAACAAAAACAGTTTCTATATTGGAAACGGGGCGGATCTTGAAGTGTTTGATCCCCAAAAAGAATGGCTGCAGCCAGAAGATCTGAAAGATTTAAAAAAGCCACTGATTGGCTATGTCGGCGCTCTGAATTCTATGCGTATTGATATCTCACTGATAGAATCTCTGGCAGAGCAAAAACCAGAATGGACTTTCGCGTTTGTTGGGGCGGAGGATGATAATTTCAGAAAGAGCCGGCTCCATGCTCTTGACAATATTATTTTTATCGAGAAGAAGCATACCAGTATTGTACCGGCCTATGTGAAATACTTCGATGTTTGCATCAATCCGCAACTGGTTAACGAGATAACCATCGGTAACTTCCCATTGAAAATAGTGGAATATCTGGCAATGGGCAGGCCTGTAGTAGCTACTGAAACCAATACAATGAAAGAAGTTTTCAGTGATCATACCTATCTCTGTAAAACATCAGACGAATACATCTCGGCGATAACCGATGCGATGGAAAAGGACAATGATCAGCTTCGAAATAGCAGAATGGCGTTTGCGAAAACTTACAGCTGGGAGGCAGTAGCCAAAAAACTATTGTGGTGTATAGAAACTGCCAGGGGAAAAACAACTTAAGCTAGTCATTAGCCGACGTCTTTGTGTCGTGAGGCTTTTCTGAGGACAGCATCTTATACGACCTTTTGAACTCCCGGATCACTCTATTCGTAATTGCCTTAAAAAAGCTTCCGTCTCTGTCGAGCGTCCGGGGACTGGTCCAGGGTCTGGCCTTCTCCGATTTCACCTGCTTGATTTTTCCGTACTTCATCATGTCAAAAGCAAGTCTTCCATCATCACCTCTTACGTTTACCATGATATACCCTGCTTTCAGTCCAAACTCCTTTATATAGCCCATACTGATCCCGTAAGCATTAAGGTAAGGCCGGTTGATATGACGGAATCCCGCTATCACATCTTTCATTTTTTCGAGCATCTTTAACTGCCACCGCGGATAACCAGGTTCGGGTATAAAAGAATAACGCCCATATACACAAGCTACACCCGGCTTTTGCAATACTTTCATCATCTCATCTATATAGCCTTCAGGGTACAAGCAATCTGCATCCGCCAACAGGATATATTTACCTTTTGCCCGTTCCTGACCTAGTTGCCTTGAAGGGCCACAGCCCTGTATTTCCTGAAAAAGCTTTTGGACATGGAGCCGGCTCAATGTCTTTTCAGTGTTATCTGATGAATTATTGTTTATGACAATGATCTCAAAAGGGATTTTGGTATTGGTTAGCGACAGTGAATATAAACATCGGATTATATTGACTTCTTCATTGTAAGCCGCAATCAAAACAGATACGAGAGGCATGTCACTCTGCACCTCGTCTAACTTCTCATTAACAGAGTCGAATACTTCCTGGGGGACCTCGTTATAAGATCTGTATGGAAGATTTACTTTGCTTACCCACGATGGAACATTAAAAATTGCCATAGTATCTGTCTGTTGTTGGAATTAAAAAATAGTTACGCTGCCTGTTGAGTAAAAATGCCTTTGATTCGTCTGGTTGCATTTGCAGTCCAGTTTCTATTCATGCAGGGTTTCTCTATCAAAATAAAGAAGGTCCCTGATATTGCCAGAACGAGAAACGAAATGAACAAAAAATGAATTGACCAATCGACGAGATAAATATCGGTAAACTTTCTGCTAAAGGGCAGATTATCGATGCTCCAAATTATAGGATTATGAAGTAAATAGATGGAATAGCACATTCCTCCGATAGTGGTAAGGATCTTTTTACTGAGCAGGCTCTTCCAGAAACTAGTAAACAATACAAGATAAGAAAAAACAAACATCATAAAAGTAAGGCTAAAGTCCCATCCGGCTTTGAGAGGCAGCACGGCACCCTTACTTATTTTAAACGACCAGATGGCAGAAAAGATCAGAATGCCAAATAAAACCGGAACTGTTTTATTCTCCCTATGAAAAATCCTATCCCCCGACACGAAAAAGTCTGCAAGAAGAAAACCGGCAAGAAAATAATGCGCATAATCGTAAATGGAAAGAAAAGGAAGCACCCAGATATGCTTTATCACCATGAAGAATAACATCAATGAGACAACGGTTGCCCTTCGTTTTACTTTATTCAGAGAAAACAAGCGGGCGATAAAAGGTGCCATCAGATAAAACTGAACTTCTACTTCCAGGCTCCACGCCACCGAATTAAGAAGTGGTAAAGTATCTCTGCCATAGAATATATTATGCGTGTAGGTTAGTGAAGATAACAAACTTGGAAACAGCCTGGCAAAAGATGATTGATGCATCACAAATAACAGGAGAATGAACAATCCTGTCATTACGAGGAAGTAAGGGGGTTCTATCCTCGATAGTCTCTTAAGATAATAATTCTTCAGCGAAGGCTTCTGCTCGTTATTTATATAGAACCTTGCAAAAGGAAGAAAAAGGATAAACCCGCTAATTACAAAGAACAAGTATACGCCGTAGGCACCATTGGATGTTACCAGATTTAAAACGGGGTAATCATGATATGAGCTCGTATATCCGCCAGGATTTTTCTGAATAAAGAAAACGTTGAGATGGCACAGAAAAACACTAAGAATAGCGATAAACCTTAAACCATCTATTTCTGGAAGGAAAGCTCTTGTACCCGTATCCCGTCGAAATCTGTTAAACCAATCCATTATGATTATTTTGAGTTTTTTGTATGATGCTGCTTTTCGCTATCTAATTTAAATGTCACCGTTATCAATGCCAGGAACAAGCAGAAATAAACGCTTGATGGGAATTGTACAATCGCTTCCTGCGGATAACTGCCAACAAGGAATGCAAAGACAATGAGGATCATCGCGAGGCAATAATTCTTAAGTTCGGGGTCTTTCATCTTATAATAATTGCTGATGCCCGTTTTTAGGGAAACGAAGAATAGTGTGCAGAATAAAAGCAAGCCTACCCATCCCAATTCTCCCGCAACACGTACGTAGCCACTGTCGGGGGCAAAGCCTCGTAAGATATTGTTAGGTACCATCCGCTTTCCCGTGTTGCTCAATACGCCCAAGCCCGCTCCGATTGGATGCGATTGTATAAAGGGTTGAATCCTTTTCTGAGTTATTTTCCTGACATTAAATGACGCATCGTCAGATGGCCTGAAAGCCGACTGAAAACGCCGGATACTGGGACTCGAAGTTGGTGTAAAGACCAGAGCTGCAAACAAGACTCCGGCAACGATACTGAATTTAAGAATCGTCGCATTAAAATTTAAAATAAGCAAAAGAACAAGTGCAGCAGGGACCAGTACATAGGCTCCTCTTGTTCCTGAAGTAAGCATGGCAACCATGAAGAGAATAGTGAGGATTCCTAATACTATTTTTTTGTGTTTTGATACCGGACCGAAAAGCATACTAATGCATAACAGACTGGTTGCAACCATATTATATGAAAAGGCGACGGGGTCGGAAAAAATAGAGGCTTTTCGCCAGTGTCCGTTAATAAATAGCAGGGACTTAACGCGCGGATCAGACAGCCCTCGTTCCTCAAAGGGGAAAAAACCGATATACTCTTGTTTTAATGCGTATAGGGCTGCAAACACCGAAAGGGCAATCCATAACTTTAAAATAAAACGGATGAATGATACGGTATTTATGCTGTTCGTGAATACAAAATACATAAGCATAACAGCAGCTACCGAGCGGATAGTATATATCCAGGGGAGTATTGACCTTGCTGTAGGATTAGCTATCTGAATAATATTGTAGCTTATCCAAATCAGAATAATATAAGCAATCGGGTTTTTAAAAACCGACCAGTTAGGTTTATTCTTCTGACTGATGAAAAAGCCGAGGATAAGTAAAGCTTCCAGGCCGTCCATTATTGTACCTAGCGGAAAATCCACGCCCATCGCCGCTATCCACATAATAAAATAGGCAGCTATCATTACGATTACCGTCCCCACTTTAGGGTATGCCACCAGGCCATAGATCGCTGGAACTCCAGTAATTACAACAGCTAGCAGTATTCCCGTTTCTGCTCCCTGGCGATAAATAATTAACGCGAAAAGCAGGCTAAAGATAATTAAAAACGTAATTCCTGCAGGGTTGGCTAATTTATCGGTAATGAATGTTTTGCGCAGGAAGGTATAAAGCCAGTTTGACGTATTTTTCCTTTCCGGAGGAGATATATTAATTTTAAAATTATCCATTATAAAAACAGGAGCTTTATAAAGAAATAATACGCTGCAAAGAAGCAAAATACAATAGCTGTAAATCTGCCGATCTTTTCGATCTTCTCATTCTCACTCTGACCAGTTGTCGGTTTTCTCTGCTTCGGATTTGTCCTCATGCTGAAAGTTCTATGGATTCATCGGTCTGTTAGTAGTATAGTGTACAGTTGCTACAGAACGTTTATTGGCATTCTTCGCTTTAAATAATGAAATGACCTGGAGAAAGACAAATTTTGGTATGCCCGCCAACGATTTATATATCTTTCTGTCGGTATGTGAAGATCTTAAGGAAATTATAAAACCGAGTATAAAGATTGCTATGGCGATAAGCCATATAACCGAGAGTATTGGGTTAAATACTATGTTAATCACCAAACAAACAAGCGATAAGAGAATAAAAATAAACAGCGGGGGGCGCAGCAGAATAACCCCAAAGAGCGCCTGGTTCAAACTGCGATTCTTCACACCTTCGAATGTCAGGTGGAAACCATACTTGAAATACCGGAACCAGGTATTGATCCAGCGGGATCTCTGATTAATTAACTGCTCGGTACGCGACGTTTTTTCATCATAAACCACGGCATCCGCGGCAAACGCTATCCTTTTATTTCGTGCGACAATCTCTTTTTGGAGCACTTTATCAAATCCGGCACCTGATATATCTGATTTTCCCAGGCATTCCTTATACAAGTCAGTTGTAAAAGCCATGCCTGAACCTGCAAGGGTCGCTGAAGATCCAAGTTGAAAGAGGATTTTACCGTCGTAAAAATGATAATAGATATCTCTTGCAGCATCGAGACATGAGTAGACGGTATCAAGGTTCTTCGCCTCTCTGGTTCCTTGAACAGCCTCAAACCCTCTTTCAAAATATTCATTCAGGCGGTTCAGAAATTCTGGTTCCACCAGATTGTCGCTGTCTACAATCGCCAGACGCTCATGGTGTCTTACAAAGTGATTGATGGCATAGAAGTGCGAACGAACATTGCTGGCAAGTGTTTCGGGCGGACGTAAAAGCACGATCCTTTCATCGCTGAAATGCAGGGTCGAAACATCACATTTATCAGCTACGATGTATATCACATACCTGCTGTAGTTTAAATTAAGAATCGACTGAACGACTGCAGGTAACGAATCTGTTTGTTCGTATGCCGTTACAATGATTGCGTAATCCGGGGACGACAGAGAGGAGGGGCGTCCGGCCTTACTTCTTTGTTTGATAAAAATAATCCATAACAAATACAGTAATAATGGAAGCACCAGATTGTAACCAATCAGTAGCTGCAAAATATACCATATAACATTTAGATAACTCATGCCGCTACTGTCTCTGCACCTATTTTTCCTTTAGCTTGCTCTGTTTGCACCTTGTTAAGCACCCAGCCCATAAGCTTTTCATCATGGTTCTTGAAATACTCTATATAAGGCTTTTTAGAATCCGTTATACTTTGTCCTGCTTCAAAGACAGCAACGATTGCATCCGTAAAACTCAACCATTCTTTTGCCTGGTTGCCTGCGCTAAGCGAAGGTGTTTCTATAATTATCAGGTCAAACTTATCCCGAAGCTGGCTGAATCGTTTCAAAATAGTGGTATCGTCAGCAATCTCCAGAACAGAACTATCTCCGCCTCTGTTAGCAAGCACTGTAACGGAGGATTCGGGTATGATTTCGTCGAATTCGGCACTTCCCTCAAAATAATCTTCAAGATAAATACCCGCCTTTGTCGACCTGCTGATATTTGGATTCTGAAAATTTCCATCAATAAGAAGCACCCTTTTGTTTGTCATTTTAAAAGCGTAAGAAAGGCTGAGTGCCAGTAATGTTTTTCCTTCAGATGGTGATATACTGGATACTGAAACGATGCGGCCTTTTAAATCCTTCTCTATTTCAAACCTTATCGACCTCAAGCTTTCTTTAAAATCCCGGGCATATTTATTTTTCTCAGGTTGCTCCCATATATTTTTAAGGTCAATATCCGGCCCTCTGAATGACATTAAACGGCCTAGTACAGGGATTTGAGTTCTATTGGCTAAGTCCCTCGCCGAAAGGATGGAATTGTCGATAAAAAACAGGACAAATAGAATTACAAGGTAAAAAACAAGTGTAAGAATACCACTCAGTATAACGAGCAGCATCTTCTTCGACGGCTGCGCCATGCCCGGCATAGCCGTTTGAACAAGATTGAGTTTGACGGAAAGCCCAGCTTCCATATTGCTCTGATTATATCTGTTTAATACGTTCAGATACTCCTGGCTGGCTACTTCAGCATCGCGCTCAAGAGCTTGTACCACCGCTTCATGAGGAACGAGCTGATCAAACTGCGAATTTAGATTTCGCAACTGCGTTTCAATCGTATTCATGCTATAGCGCGAAAGATCCAGCTGAATTTCGAGATTCATTTTTTGCTGTACCAGTTCCTGCTTCGCCGCTAAGGGATTAGTGATGTAAAGGTCATTGGTACGGCTTATCTGTGCCGACATAATGTTTTGCAATGAATCAATAGAGTTTTTGTACTGAGGATCAAAATCATTTTGAATATATAAATCATAAAGTCCCCGCAGTTCTTCTCTGGTAGAGAGAATATTTTGATTCAATTTAGTATAAACAGATTCGAGGTATCGTCTTTCGTTAGGCTCAAACTTTCTGTCGATTTCATTAAGAGCACCGGTATAGGAAGCTATTGATTTAAATATATCCTGTTTTCTGTTAGAATAATCAACAATCTGCGAATAGAGCTGGCTCGACTGCTCATCTAAATTGAGTACCCTGTTCCTTATTTTGTAATCTCTTAAAGAATCTACAGCGCTGTCAAGATCACGTTTTTTTTCTTTCAATAAATTGGCGAGAAATTTGGTTGCTCGTCTTTGATTGGTCTTGACCAAGACAGTGTAATATTTTATGAATTCAGAAGACAGGGTATTGACAACAAATGCAGATAGCTCTGGGTTCTCGGATTCAAATTCAACATTAATAAAATCACTGTCGCCAGCCCTGCTGACCTTTAATTTGCCTAATATTGCCTGACTGTCGTAGTTCATCGACTGCAGGAGCCTATACAGACCATTCTGATCTTTATCCCACAGGTTTAGCCCTTCAAAACGATCGTATTTATAACGGTAAACCTGCAGGGCGTGTTTTTTACTGCTTTCGGGAAGTTCCCTCATCCATTTACTATAGTTGCGAAATGGCTTTTCCGTGAAGTCATGAAGGATCAATTTATAGGAAACCTGGTCGATCATCTTCTTCAACCGCATCATCTCCATGAGATTGCTGAATTCCTGGTTAACTTGCTGGCCCCTGGGGGCAAGACCGTCAATGAGTTCCGATTGCTGAGTATCGTCCACTATCCCGGTAGAGATCCTTGCCTGAGATGTGTAAGAATCTGGAAGGTTACGAACCAAAAAATAAGTAATAATTACAGCTATTAATGGTATTATGATTAACGTAAGCCGGTGTTTTTTTAGTAACCGGAGAAATTTAGCTATTTCTTCCATTTATTTTATTTCTTCCAGTTTCTTTACAAGTAATTCTTCAAGAGATGTTTTCGCTGATATTAACGCGGTTTCCGCTGATATTTTTCCCTGGTAGGCCGAGCTTATTGACATCGATGCATTTGTGTATTCCTGAAAGGTAATTTCGTTTTTTTCATAGCGAATCCGAAGATCTTTAAAAACACTTTCAGCGTCCATCACCATTTTAGTCTGCAGTCTCAGGTTATTCAAACTCTGAAGATAAATTAAATAACGTCGTTTAACTTCAGATTCTAATTGTAATTCATATTCCTTTTGCTCAAGCAGCGAAATTTTTAATTCTTCTTTAGCGGCTTTTATAGCCCCGGGCTTTCTAAGAAAAGAACCAGGATTAATCGATATACCAAACTGGTAGCCTGTTAAAATTGCCGGGTCAATTATATCAACGGTGTTTCTGTTCGAACGGGCCACATAAGAAAAACCAATGGGATCAAGCCATGAAAGCTTCTGGCTGGCAACATTACTTTTCGCAATTTCTATCCGGTGATTAAAGGACTGCACTCTGGGATAATTAGCCTTCGCTACAGCCACCAGCTTCTCCATGTATAGATAAGAGAGATCGTTCATTATAGTTTCCTGAGCGCGTGCACTAGAAAAAACCATCGACATAAATAGCAATGGTATTACTAATCTTTTAATATTCATAAGACGTTTGTCCCGTTTGGATCCTTGCGATAAATAGTGAATGTATTAGTTGATTTCGTCAGCTTTATACTGTTTTTAGTGCTGATAAGTTTCAAATATACGTTCTGAACGTATATGTCCCCACGAATTTAGAAATTGATACGATTACCATACCAAAAATTAATTTTTAAAGCAGATTGGGAGGAACAATAACAGTCGGGCCACTCTTGTTAAATGTCATTGGCTAGAGGCAACTTTCATAAAATAATTAAAATAAAAGAGCGGGGAAATTGTTACACATAAAGAGAAGCATTTACACGTTTGTTTTTTATTTCTCTTTCCTTGTATTTTCATGCACGATGTTATATTTATGCTATCAGAAGAATACCTTAGAAAATCAGTTAATTTATTACTGCGCTCTGTAATATGGCTTCATTTTTGGAAAATAAGTGGGTAACCACAAAGTCGGGCCAGCCGTATACGTGGAAGGGGGGGTAGATACTTTCTCAATTATTGTCAAGATTATGATAAAACATCTACGGTTATCCGTGATACTTATATTTCATTTGATTTCGTCAAGTTATCTTTTTGCGCAGTTTCCCTATAAAGAGAGCTTTCGAAATTCCACAGCTCCCGGAATTACATTTGGCGGTGCGCCTCCGGCTTTCCTCACCGCTGCCCCTGGTACAGGCCCCAATGGAGGTAGTATCGACAAGGAAGGTGAAGGTTATCTCAGACTTACAAACTATGGTAAAAATCAAAAAGGGTACATCGTAAGTAATGCCGAGTTCCCTTCTTATAACGGACTCAGCGTTATTTTTGAGTACTATACGTACGGAGGTACAGGTGCCGATGGTATTAGCCTCTTTCTTTTTGACGCTTCGGTTGATACTTTTAATATTGGCGGGTTTGGTGGTTCTTTAGGATATGCCCAGATAACTACAACTACGCCCGTTTCGCCTGGCGTAAGCAAAGGCTATCTGGCGATAGGATTAGATGAGTTTGGAAATTTTTCAAATCCGACCGAGGGGAGACAGGGAGGAATTGGACGCGTATCAGGGTCTGTTACTCTTAGAGGAAAGGGGAATGGCGCTGCCCTTACTCCTGATAACTATAAATACCTCACCTCTGTGCGTACTTCAACTTTGAACCCCTCGCTGCCATTAACTTTCGGTGGTAATGCAAGACAGCCCGATTCCAGTTCTACCGGCTATCGCAGAGTGTACATGGATTTGGTTCCTAATCCTAATGGAGGCTACAATATCACCGTCAGAATTACACGCGGGGGCACATCACCCACTACTGTTACTGTTATTAATAATTTCTATTATCCAGAGCCAGCACCTGCAAATCTGCGTTATGGGATCGCTTCCTCGACAGGAGACCAAACCAATTTTCACGAGATCAGGAACGTATTTATTGACGTGTTTGACGTTAATAATATTAGTAAACCGAATGCTTTGAATGACGCTTTAACGCTCTGCAGCGGGAAGGTTGCCGTACTGGATGTTACAGCCAACGACGTTTCGCCAAATGCAGGAGGAACTATCAACAAAGCTTCAGTAGATTTGGATCCTACTGTTACGGGTATCCAGAGTACTTATACAGTACCAGGCAAGGGGACTTTCTCCTATAATTCGGACGGTACTGTATCATTTACCCCTGAATCCTCTTTTACCGGAAATGTTATTGGATATTATTCAGTAAAAGACTCTTACGGTAAAACTTCCGACCCCGCAGAGATTGTCGTTACATATTCTCCTCCGCCGGCACAACCCGACGCTGGAAGAGACACCTTAGTTAATACCCTGTTCCCTAATGCCAGCGTTATTCTGCGGGGCAGCGATCCTCAAAATAATATCGGTAAATGGACTCAGGTTTCGGGCCCTAACACAGCCGTTTTTTCTAATATTAGCATTCAGAATCCCCTGGTCAGCAATCTTACAGGAGGAACCTATGTTTTTCGCTGGTCGGTTTCGACAGCGGCCGGATGTGAGCTCTTTGACGATGTTCAGATCAATGTTAATCATACTCCGGTAGCAGCAAATGACAGTGTAACAACTTCTTTAAATACGATAACTACCATTCCTATACTTGCCAATGATACTGATCCTGATGGAAACAATACACTGGTTAAAAGCAGTGTCAGGATAATTTTTACTCCCTTACATGGAACAGTATCAATCGATCCGGTCACCGGTGTTGCTAACTACAGGCCTAATGAGGATTACAGCGGATATGACTCATTTTCGTATGCTGTGAAAGATAATTTTGGAGCAGAATCCAACCAGGCAACTGTCTCTATTGCAGTAAACGTAAAGCCTGAAGGCACGGGAGATAATACATATACATCTTCAGAAACTCCGGTTAAGATCAACGTACTTACTAATGACAAGGGTAAAACCGGATCTATAGTACTTAAACACACTGATCCGGTAAACGGAATAGTGGTTGTTAATCCCGACAGCACGATCACTTATACCCCAACAGCCGGCTTTAGCGGAAAGGATTCTTTTACCTACAAATTAAAAAACAAGGAAGGACTTGAATCCGATCCAATAACAGTAACTGTCAATGTACGCCCCGTGGGAAGCAGCGATAGCCGTACTACCCCCGTTAATACATCTGTCAGTATTGCCGTTAAAGATAACGACATAAGCAAAACCGGAACGACGGTTATGCCCGCTTCTACACCATTACACGGAAGTATAAGTGTAAACGCTAATGGAATAATCACCTATACTCCCGCCAATAATTATTCGGGCACCGATATTTTCACTTACCGGCTTAGGGCAGCAGACGGACTTGAATCGGATGCCATCACCGTTAATATAATGGTTAAAGGAGTGCCTGAAAAGGCTCCTGACATCGAAGCCGATGTTTCTGATGGTAAACCTACGGTTATCACTATTCCAGTTGTTCCGGGCAGTACTGTTGTAATCACCAGTCCGCCAAAACATGGTACAGTTACTATAGATCCGGTAACAGGGGAGGTCATTTATACTCCTGAACCAGGATATACCGGTCCCGATGATTTTTCGTACGTTATCCGCGATCCGGATGGGAATGAGTCAGCGCCTGGAAGAGTGATCATAGAAGTAAGTCGTCCAGCGAAGATAGGATTGGCCAAAGCGCTTACATCGATGACGAAAAACGCTGAAGGAAGTTTCAATCTCCGATTCACTTTTACCGTGGTCAACTATGGTGATCACCGGATCAATCAGTTAAGTCTGACAGATGATCTGGCGGGCGTTTTCCCATCGGCAACTATTACAGTCAACAGCATCAGATCTGATGGTACTCTTGTTGTGAATGACGCTTACAACGGTTCTACCAACAAAGAATTGTTACTTCCATCAAGTTATATTGCCGCAAGATGGAAAGAAGTGATTGAACTGGAAGTTACGGTTGTTTTGAGTAACGAGGGCGGATCTTACTACAACTTCGCTTATATTGAAGGGGTAGCGGAAAACACAGGAAACAAAACAGAGGATCAGTCAACGAATGGACTGTCGCCCGACCCGGTCAATTCCGGCGATCCGGCTCCTTCTGAGTTAACGCCAGTAAAGCTTGTTAAGCAGCCTTTATTTGTACCGGGAGGCTTTTCCCCTAATGGCGACGGTATTAACGATTACTTTGTTGTGGAAAATGCCATGGGTAAACAGGTTTCTCTGGAGGTATTTAACCGTTGGGGCAACCGCGTATACCGGTCACAGAACTATCAGAACGACTGGAATGGCAGATGTACAGAGGGCATCCACATTGGTGAGGACCTCCCTGTAGGTACGTACTATTTTATTTTAGTGATTGATAACAAGGACAAGCAGGTCGGTTACATAACCATCAACAGATAAGATGAAAACATTGAAGGAATTTTTACTGCTTATTTGCCTGCTGGTTGTTTCGGCTTCAGTAAGCGCTCAGCAAAATGCCATGTATTCGCAGTACATGTTCAATACTCTCGCTATAAATCCTGCCTACGCCGGAAGCCGGAACGTGGTATCTGCAACAGGACTGTACAGAAGCCAGTGGAACGGAATTGATGGTGCACCTGAAACGACTACGTTTACGGTAGATGGAGCCCTAAACAGTAAACGCATAGGTCTGGGTTTTCAGATCTACAACGACAAACTCGGAATTACGAAAACAACAGGAGCCGCAGTCAGCTATGCTTACAGGATCCGGATGAACGAGGCCTCTTTGTCATTTGGCCTGCAGGGAAGTGTTTCACAATATGTTGCCGATTTCACCAGTGTATCCCTGGGCAGTCAGAGTTCCTATGATCCTGCATTTGCCAACAACGTTAACAAGGTTCTTTTCAATTTCGGAACTGGCGTTTACTATAATTCAGACAGGTTTTACCTCGGCTTATCAGCGCAGGACCTTTTAAATAACAAGCTGGCTGAAAACAATGCAACTACAGACAGTACTATGGGCAACCGCAAGTCGCTACATCTGTTTCTCGCTTCAGGGTATGTGTTCACACTAACGGACGATTTTAAACTGAAACCTTCATTTCTGGTGAAGGGAGTAAAAGGCGCACCTTTGGAAGCTGATTTTAATGCAACGTTATGGATAAAGGATGTGTTCGCAATAGGCGCCCAGTACAGGAGCAGCGCCGACCTGGCGGGTATACTTGAGGTACAGGCAACTCCGCAGATTCGTATTGGATACAGCTACGACCACAGCATTACCCGTTTGAGGAACTTTAATACAGGAAGCCACGAAATTATGCTCAGGTATGAATTCGGTTCGCGCAGGGGCAAGATTTTATCACCGAGATATTTCTGAAACACAGTTTATGAAGCTTAAAATATTTTTAACGGTCCTTTTTATTACTTCGCTGATTTGCCGGCTGGCTGCTCAATCTTCAGACAAGGAAACGCCAGCGATGAAGAAGGCTATTTCAGAATATAACTCTCTCCGGTACTTATCAGCAATTCACCATTTGAATGCAGTCCTTGAAAAAGACACTTCCAATGTGAAAGCCATGGAAATGATCGCTTTCAGTTACAGACAGGTTAAAAACTATGACGAAGCGCTCTTCTGGTATGAGAAGCTAAGCCATCAAAAATCTTTAAAAGCAGACTGGGTGCTTTACTTCGCAGAGGCGCTTGCGAGCAAGCAGCAATACGAGAAATCAGAACAATGGTATCGTAAATATCTCAGTATGATGCCGGCGGACAAACGTGCATCAGAATTTTCCCGCGCTGATTTAAATAGCTTCACGCAGAATAATGGATTTTGGAAGGTTGCCTACACCAACCTGAATACTGCTGCTTCGGAATATTCTCCTTTATATTACAAGGATGGACTTCTATTCAGCAGCAACCGCCTGCGAAAGAGTGCCTCCGGACGGGTTTTTCCCTGGGATAACACACCTTATAGCAATTTATATCAGGTCGCCAAACTCAAAGATGTTAAAGATGTAGATACTGATAGTATGATGAGGGTAGCCTTCAAGGGTAGTGGAAAGGCATATAGGTTTAATAACGACGACACCGAACCCACCAGCAACGACAGCAAAACACTGGGGCAATACAATCCTGCTCTTTTTATGGACACGCTTGGTCTGGCATTGAATTCTTCAGGTCTCGCTAAACCCCTGATGGGGAGGGTGAACACAAAATATCACGAAGGTCCGGCTTCGGCATTTCCCGATGGCTCTCTGATATTTACGCGGAATAACTTTTACAAAGGACGACAAGGCAAAAGCAAAACAGGGATCAACAAGCTGAAACTCTATATTGCCAGCGGCAGCGGCTTAACAACGATAACAGAATTTCCTTATAATAGCGACGAGTATTCTGTCGGACACCCTGCTCTTAGTACAGACGGAAACATCCTCGTTTTCGCTTCCGATATGCCGCAGGGTTATGGTGGAACTGACCTGTATTACTGCGTTCGCTCGGGAGCAGGGCAATGGACACGACCAGTAAATCTCGGGAAGCAGATCAATACGGAAGGGAACGAACAGTTTCCATATCTTGCAAAAGACGGAACCCTTTTCTTTGCCTCGACCGGGCACGCCGGTCTGGGCGGACTTGACGTATTCGAGGTCGCTTTGAAAGATATGAAGCCTGTTCACCAGCCTCGTAATATGGGTGTTCCTGTGAACTCCTCTGCTGACGACTTCGGACTGGTAAGAAGTGAAGACGGAAAGAGTGGTTATTTCAGTTCTAACAGGAGGGGTGGAGACGATATATACCATTTCAGCCAGGCAAGTTCAAGGGTCAGAATTGAAGGCACTATAAAAGACGCAAGAACCAAGCTTCCTTTAGGAGGAAGCCGGCTGCTGATGCGCCATCTGGACGGTACTGATACCGTAAGAACAGACACCAAAGGACAGTTCAGCAAGGATCTGGCGAAAGAAAGAGACTATGAAATTACAGGTCAGAAGTTAGGATACGTAAGCCAGATGGGCTTTACTACAACAGTGGGCATCACGAAAGACTCAGTTATCAGGATGGATATTTTGCTGAATAAAACGGAGAGTCCTCAGCAGTATGTGATTAGTAACTGTGATTCTCTGAAACGCGTTTTCTCTGTTCAGAATATTTATTACGACCTGGACCGGTCTGAAATACGTTACGATGCCCGACCTGCGCTGGATGAGCTCGTAGCACTAATGAAAAAATATCCTGAAATTACTGTCATCACATCCAGCCATTGCGACAGCAGGGCCTCAGAGGAATATAACAGAAATCTATCATTACGCAGGGGAGAGGCAGCCAGGAGCTATCTTATTAGCAGGGGAATAAGTGCATTCCGTGTAAAAGTAGAATATTACGGAAAGACACGACTTGTGAACCGTTGCTACCCAGGAGTGGTCTGCTCCGAGCAGGATCAGCAACTAAACCGGCGCACTGAATTTGATGTAATTTTGAATGGCGTAAATCTGACGCAGCTAAACTGCGAAGATTAGGGTTTTTCATGCAGTTGAGCCTCGTCAGAAGATGATGATTGTCGCTCAGCAATTTCCAGCTTCAGTAATTCTCTTAGCTTACGGCTGAATGTTTCTTCTTTCATACCGAGGAACGAAGCTAGTATATACTGTGGAACTGAATTCAATATTCCGTGATATACTTCCAGAAGCCATTCCACCTTCTTTTGTGCATTTGCATCTTTCAGGAATATTAAAGACGAATACATATCTTCTAAAATCTCTACACGCTTTTTATGAATAAGTGTTTCAAGATACCTTTGCTCCGCTATCAGCCGATGGTAATTTTCGATACTGAGCTCTTGTAAAACAGCACCCTGAGCAGCTACCAAATTTTCATGAGATACGCTTATCGCATCGCTGGTTGAGTTATAAAAACTCCTTTTATCTGTAATCCAATGTCCCCGGCCTACGAGGAATGGAACAAAAAGCTTTTTGTCGTGATAGTGATATAAATAGGCGTAGCCTGATTCAATGTAATAGATCGCACGGTTTGGTGAACCTTCTCTCAATAAGATGGTTTGACTTTCAAAGGTCCTTGAGATGCAATATTTTAAGATAGTCTGATGAATCTCGCTGGATGAAAGTACTATATTATTAGCATCCAAAGCGGGAAAAGGATAAGAACAGCAATCGTTCGAACTACTCATAAGGTCATCTGTTTAGGTATTCATCTTCGCCACAGTGAGATAAGATGAGCTATTGTTTTGTTAAAGTTTAAGTAAACAAAAAAAAACAAAAAAGATTATGAAACCTAACACAAACTCCTTTAAATTTCAAAAACCTGACCTTTTTCGGGTATTATAACATGATATCCTACTCCTTCAAGCTCTGTCTTCATGGCCTCCATGCTAGCAGGTTCGCCGTGCACAAGGAAAAGCTTTTTCAGTAGCTCTTTATCCTGCTTCTGAACGAGGTTTACTAAATCATTGTGATCCGCGTGCCCGCTGAATAAGTCGGTTTGCCTAATAGTGGCATATACAGACAACTCCCGGTCACGAAGATGTATTACCGGATCTCCTCTTAACAAGCGATGCCCTAATGTTCCTTTCGCACTATAGCCGATAAATAAAATAGTACAATAGTAGTTCTGAATATTATAAAAAAGATGATCCTGAATACGTCCTCCTTCAAGCATTCCCGCCGAAGAGACAATGATGCACGGCTCCAGGTAATTCGAAATATGGCGGCTTTCCTTCATGTCCTGTACATAGAACAGGTTCTCAAACTCAAACTCGTCGCCACGACGCTGATAGAACTCGTGTGCTTCGTTGTTCAGCATAGGGTGATACTTACGGAAAATCTCCGTTGCATAATTTGCAAGAGGACTGTCGACAAATATTTTAACTCGCGGAAGCAGACCTTCAGAAAAAATCTTGTTCAGGGAGTAAACTAAAGCTTGGGTGCGTCCGATGCTAAAAGCGGGTATAATCAACCGGCCTGGGTTTTTAATACAGGTTTCATCTATATTCCGAATCAATACCTGTTCTACAGTTTCGGCTTTACTATGGTACCTGCCTCCATATGTAGATTCGCACACCATATAATCTACAGGAGGAAGGTCGGCGGGATCAACCATTACAGGATAATTCTTACGTCCCACATCGCCGGTAAACGCTATCTTTTTTTCAAAACCATGCTCGCGTACCGTAAGTATCACCGAAGCTGCACCAAGCAGGTGTCCGGATGGTATCAGTTCGACGGTAATATCCCCGTTCAGCCTGAAAGGCTTGTTAAAGTCTATTGTGACGAAGCGATCCGAGGTATCCATAACATGCTTTTGAAGATACAAGGGCGCGAAGCCGCCATTCCTGTGCTTCCTTTTTGATCGACGACGTTGCTTGTTCATGTGAATATTCACAGAATCGAGCAGAAGCAACTCGGTAAGATCAGCTGTAGGGGAGGTGCAAAGTATCTGCCCCTCAAAGCCAAGGCGAAGTAAGGTCGGAAGATTGCCGGAATGATCTATATGAGCATGGGTGAGAATTACAACATCAATATCTTCGGGGTCAAAAGGAAAGAACGCGTTTTCCTCAAGCCTTGTTTCCCTCTCATAATCAAGTCCGCAGTCAATGAGTATTCTGTAATTATTTACTTCAACAAGATGCATGCTGCCGGTTACCTGGCGTGCAGCGCCCCAAATGGTTAACTTCATGAGATGAATAAATCAAACGATCCGCAGAATCAGAGATAAGCTACCGGATGTCGTAAAGATACAAAACAAGTAAAGATCTAAGCCTGATGATTTACTGTAAAATTGTCGATAGGATCAAACTTCGAACTGCAGCTGACTTAAGTAGCGGTAAAGACCTTCTTCGTTTTTCATCAGCTCATCGTGGGTACCCGACTCTATTATATTACCTTTCTCCAATACAATAATCCGATCAGCTTCCCGTATGGTAGACAGACGGTGAGCAATAATGATAGAGGTGCGGTTTTTCATCAAAACCTCGAGCGCTTCCTGAACAAGCCTTTCTGACTCAGAATCCAGTGAAGATGTTGCTTCATCCAAAATAAGTATCGCGGGATCTTTAAGCAGAGCTCTTGCTATAGCAATACGCTGACGTTGCCCTCCGGAAAGTTTTACGCCTCTTTCGCCTACCATTGTATTGTAGCCTTCAGGAAGCGCCTTTATGAAGCGGTCGGCATTGGCTTTTTCAGCCGCAGCTTTAATTTCGTCATCGGTAGCATCCAGCTTTCCGTAGGCAATATTTTCCCTGATCGACCCTCCGAAGAGCAATACATCCTGAGGAACAATGGCCACCTGATTACGGATATCAGTAAGGGCATAATGATCGGCAGGCTCGCCATCGAAAAGCACCTGGCCACCTTGCGGGTCATAAAAACGCAGTATCAGCGATGCAATGGTAGATTTGCCGGCCCCACTGGTGCCTACTATCGCCACCTTTTCGCCTGCTGTTGCTTTAAAGGATAAACCCTGCAATACGGTTATTTCTTTACGGGAGGGGTATGCAAATTCAACCTTGTTAAACTCGAGGTCACCCTTAATGAAACGCCGTGTGGCATTTTCTGAAGCGATTATATTAACAGGCTCATTCTGTTCGTTAAGTATCTCAATCACCCTTTCGCTTGACCCCAGGGCCTTTTGAACGTTAGCGTAAAGTTCGGGAAAAGTACCCATCGCTGCTCCCACAAACATCGAATAAAGGATGTACATCGTTAAATCACCGATGGTTAAATCACCCCTTAGCACTAATATGGACCCATACCAAATAACGCCAACAATAGCACCAAACAAACAAAATATAATGAATGACGCAAAACCTCCTCTTAGGGTAGCTCCCTTTAAGGCTATTTTGACAACTTCGCGAAGCGTTTTATCATAGCGGCCTGCTTCATACGCCTCATTAGTAAAAGCTTTCACATTGCTAATGCCCTGAAGTGTTTCTTCTACTACTGTATTTGATTCAGCCAGCTTATCCTGGGCCTGTTTTGAGATTTTCCTGATCTTACGACCAAGGAATACAGCAGCAATGATCAGGATTGGCAATATGGAAATATTGAATAGAGTAAGCTTCGGAGATACGAACACCAGCAGACCAATTCCACCGGTTAGTAATATCACCTGTCTGATCATTTCAGCCAGGGTGGTAGTGAGAGTATCCTGAATTTGTGAAAGATCGGAAGAAAGCCGGCTATTTAACTCACCAACCCTCCGGTTGGCAAAGAAGTTCATCGGTAACGTAATTAGCCTGAAGTAGGTATCCCGCCTGATGTCTGCTATTGACTTTTCTGCTACTTCAACAAACAACCGGATCCTGAAGAAGGAAACAAACGACTGAAAAAAGAGGATCACAAAAGCCATGATCCCTATAGCATTGATAGTGGAAGGTATCATCCAGTTTTTGGGTTCACCTTTTGCAGCGTCAATCATAGCGCCGAGAAGTGCAGGTAAAACCAATCCGGTTAAACTCGACAGAAAAAGAAAGATCAAACCCAGGATAAACTTCCAACGGTAGGGTTTAAGATAAGAAAGGAGCCCGGAAGCGGTCCGAAGCGACTGTTTGTTGATTTTAACTTTGTTAAGTTCTTGTTCAGGTGCAGTGCCGCTATTGAATCTGTTTCTCGCCATTTAATCCTTTTATATTGCCCGAAAAAAGCCAACAAAAATACCGTTTTTATTCGCCCCGAGAGTGGGCAATACATCAACTGCACGTCATTTTTTCCTGCTCCCGCTTAGCCATTTTTTATTGTTCGTTTATTCAATAATGACATTCGTCACAACAAAACCAATCATAACAGGTTATATTTGCAGCACGATGACAGCCGGAGGCTTTTATCAACACGACTAATCATTAAACGAAGGTGAGACCATATTTGATGTTTATAGATACTGAGGCCTCAGGACTACCAAAAAAATGGAACGTTCCCTACTCTCAGGATGATAACTGGCCCCATATTGTTCAACTGTCATGGCTGGTTTGCACCAGGGATGGAAAAGAAGTGAAACGGCAGGATTATTATATCAATAATAACGATTTTAAGTCCGCAGCTTCAGCTATACAGATTCATGGAATTACAGAGGAATTCAGACAACGGAGAGGTAAAGACCGCTCTGAAGTAATGTCGCTGCTTGCCGCCGATCTGCTTGAATACTCACCCCTTATTGTTGGCCATTTTACTGAACTTGATCTCCATATGATAGGTGCCGACTTTTACAGATCGGGAATGGGAAACCCGGCGCTTACACTACCGTCGTTTTGCACGATGATGGCCACCTCTCATTTTGTACGCAATCCTCAGATGAAATACGTCCGCCTTGGAGAGTTATACTCAACGCTATTCCATAGAAAGCTCGAGAATCAGCATAACGCCCTCGCAGATGCAAAAGCTACGGCCGACTGCTTTTTTGAGCTCTTAAAAAACGGCGACATTAACGATGCAAAAATCGAGAATCAACAGGCCGAGATGGATAAAGTAAAAGCAGAAATAAAATCTACCGGATACGGAATACCCGTTTTGATCGTATTTTTGCTCACTGTTTTAATTGCATTTCTTCTATGAGCCGCACTGAGTTTCTCAAGACTGTCGTTCCTTTTAACCTGCTTCCCAATGACGTAATCGAAAGCGTCGCTAATTTGCTGCATGAAGTAAATTATTCAAAAGACACTTTGATCTATCAGCAGGAAATAACCAAAATGAAAGGGGTAGATATCATTGTAAGCGGAGAGTATGAGTCGTTTTTTTATGATAGTGCTCAAAATAAACGCTTATTAGAGAAACATCATTCCGGTTTCTGTTATGGAGGTGTCTCCGTTCTTTTGAATAGAAAGAGATCGTTGCGAACGGTTATTGCTAAGAAAGGGACCACGGTCTATTTCCTGCACCGGCGGGATTTCAGAGGCTTATGCCACGCCTATGATGATTTTTTTCATCATTTTACAAGTGACTTCGGCCGCCGGATGCTCAATGAGGAGTTTGCTCATTTCGCAAAGAAGCCAACATCTTTCGAAGAAAGTTTTATTGCTTCGGAACAGCTGTATTCGCGCAAGATAGAAAGCATTGAATCAAGAGAAATCATCTATTGTAAAACGTATACACCGATTTACGAAGCAGCGCAGATAATGAGCGCGGGTAAAATAAGCTGTCTCATAGTAAAGAATGAACAGGATAAGGTAGTCGGATTTGTTACCGATATAACACTAAGAGATAAGGTGCTTGCCACCCGTGGCGATTCTTCAGATCCCGTGGAACGGATAATGGACAATCCCGTGGTCACAATAAATGTTCATTCGTATGTTTATGAAGCGCTCCTTATGATGTTCAGCTCTAAAACGCGATATATACTCACCGAAGACCATGGAGTATTAAAGGGCATCATCAGCCGCAACAAACTTTTAAGTGAGCAGGCACAATCCCCGCTGGTATATATACAGTCGGTTAAGCTATCCTTGTCTGTTGACGAACTGAAAAGTAAGTGGGAGCAGGTACCTCAAATGATCACCCAGCTGATCGGCCGCGGGGTAAATGCTGAAATAGTGAATCAGATCATTACCACTGTGGCTGATACGATAGCACAGAAGGTGATTGAGGGAGTCATTGCCGACATGGGAACACCGCCTGCAAAGTTTGTTTTCATGGTGTTAGGAAGTGAAGGCCGCAAAGAACAAACCTTAAAGACTGATCAGGATAACGCTATTATCTACGAGGATAAGGCAAACGAGCATAGGGAGGAAGTGCGGGAGTACTTTCTGAAATTTGCCGATACAGTTTCCGAAAAGCTAAATTACATCGGTTTTAGTTTCTGCACCGGGGGCTTTATGGCCAAGAATCCAAACTGGACTCATTCTCTTTCTCATTGGAAACGCAACTATGAAAGCTGGATGCTTGAATCTCTGCCCGAAACAGTTATCAAGTTCTCAACCTTTTTCGATTGCCGGTATATCTATGGTGAAATGCAGATCATGGAAGAACTATGGGCTTTCCTTGACGAAAAGCTGCAGCAGCCTATGGAAAAGCTCTTTTTTCATATGGCGAACAATGCCCTGCAATACCAGCCGCCCCTCACTTCTTTCTTCAAAAATATCCGGACGATTACGGTAGGCAGTCAGGAAGTTTTCGATATAAAGAAAGCGATGACGCCCATTGTTGATCTGGTTCGCGTATACGCCCTGAAGAACAGGATTTTTAAGGCGAATACAGGAGAACGACTGAAGGCACTGAAGGAAAAGGGAGTTTTTTCGGAAACAGCATATCATGAACTTAATCAGTCGTATTACTATCTTATGGCTATGCGCCTGCGGAAACAGGCTAGTCAGATTATTCATGATAAAGTAGAACCTGATAATTATATTGATCCTACCAGCCTCACAAAAATTGAACAGGTTACATTAAAGGAGATTTTCAAAACAATAGAGGACTTCCAGTCGCGAATTAAAATGGAGTATACTAACAGTCTTTTCGGATGATTACCGGACGACAATAGGGTTTATGATTAACATCATTTTCGCTACTGATAATAGTCATACAAAGATGCAAATAAGTACCATACCTTTATTTCATTAAACGCCTTTGAGCTTAAAAAAGGAGGTTATTAATGAGGATGAACAAATAGAAGAATCTTACCTAAATTAATGATTAAGGAAAAGAATCCCGGTCGCTCAACGATCGGGATTCTTGTTGTGCGCCCGGCATGGGCGATAACTCTAGGGTGCAAGTCCCGAACACGCCATTACAGTTGGAAGTGTTAGCCGAAGGCAAGGGTGTCCACCGTGAGGTGGAATCTGAAGGAAGCCTCAGGCAAATTCTCGGTCTGACGGACAGAAACTACATATAAGGCCTACGATGCTGGATGAGGTTGCAACACAAACTAAAGTCCTATACTGTACAGAAGCATCAAGGTAAATGTAGCAGACACATGAGAGGAAAGTTATCGTTCTTACCCGGGGAGATCTCACAGACTTGTGGAAGTTTTTTTTTCAGAAGCAAGGAGTAAAGCTAGCTGTGAGAAGTCAGCCGATTTCGTAGTACTTGCTTACGGCAAAGCAAGGAAGGAATGAACCTTAAGTTAGTGATCAATAAATGAGAATTACCTAATGAAGGATAGAATGCAGAAAATTGATAACGTTTATCAACCTGATCACAAAAGAATAGGGCGGAACCCGAATGCTATGTGGGAGGGCAGACTTTTATTAGGATGATTGAAAAGAACCTCACAGACACAAACACACGAGTAGATGAACTGTTAGAACAACTTCTTGACCGTCAGAACCTAAATGCTGCCTATGTACAAGTGGTCGGTAATCGTGGTGCTGGAGGTATCGATAAGATGGGCGTCGAATCCCTTGGGGATTATCTTAGAGAGCATAAGGAGAAACTTTTAACATCCATCAAGCAAGGGAGTTACTATCCTTCTGCAGTAAGACGTGTTGAAATTCCTAAAGACAATGGGTCAAAGCGAATGCTGGGCATCCCAACAGTAGTTGATCGGCTCATCCAGCAGGGCATTAGTCAAATCCTGACACCAATCTACGAACCTGAATTCAGTGACCACAGCTATGGTTTTCGTCCGGGTCGCAACGCGCATCAAGCGCTTATCAAATGCAAGGAATACATTCAACAGGGGTATAATTATTCCGTAGACATGGACTTAGAGAAGTTCTTCGATACGGTGAATCACAGTAAACTGATTGAATTATTATCACGCACGATCAAAGACGGAAGACTGATCTCACTTATCCATCGATACTTGAGAGCAGGTGTAGAAATAAACGGAAGGACTATAGTAACTACAGAAGGTGTACCTCAAGGAGGCCCACTAAGCCCACTTTTGAGCAATATTATGCTTGATGAACTGGACAAAGAACTGGAATCTCGAGGACACAAATTTGTACGTTACGCTGATGACCTTATGATACTTTGTCGTAGTAAACGGAGTGCCTCACGGGTTATGGAATCGATCACAAAATTTGTTGAAGGTAAGCTGATGCTTAAAGTCAATAAAGAGAAAAGCGTCGTTCGTCATGTATCCACGATTAAATTTCTAGGCTATAGTTTCTACAATTACAGAGGGGAGTCGCGCTTACGTATTCACCCTAAAAGTCTAGGGAAGATGAAAGCTAGGATTAAAGGACTAACGGGCCGCAGTCGAGGTTGGAGCGATGAACAGCGAATTCTCTACTTGAGGGAATACCTCACAGGCTGGATGCACTACTTTAAACTAGCGGACATGGGGACGAAACTGGGGCAACTGGATATGTGGTACCGTCGTAGGCTACGTATGGTCAAATGGAAACAATGGAAACATAGCAAGTCTAAAATTAGGAACTTAGTACAACTAGGCGTAAGTAAGTACAAGGCGTACGAATGGGCACATACAAGGAAAAGTTACTGGCACACAGCAAAAAGCTGGATACTGACAACAACCCTTTCCAACTACTATCTTAAACAACTGGGATACCCATCTTTACTGGCAGAATACAAGCGAGTTTGTGTTACAACTTAGGGAAGCGCCGTATACCGAACGGTACGTGCGGTGCTGTGGAAGGTCGGAACGGGAATTAATCCCGTTCCTCCTATCCGATTTATCACTATGTGTTCGATCAATTCATTACTGGAAGGAAAGCATATTTCTTACCGTACTCCATCATCTGATCATAAAAAGAAACAGGATAAGTTACTTTTACATCAGTAATTTCTGAGCCCTTCATCACAGGCACAAGTTTAGGTTGTATAAATCCTTTATAGGCTTTAACATCAAGCCTGGCATAACGCTCAGATACCTCTTTAAGCAATTGCTGATCAACCTTTACGCCGTAGGTTTCTATCAGGTTTTTTCCGCCCTCATAATCGCCTTCCGACTTTACGCGCTGAATTTCTCTTAATAGCTGTCCAAATAATTCGCGGAGTTTATTATAGTCATTAATCCTGGTATACGTTTTTCCGTTAACCTTGATCATCTCTACCACATTATCCTTTTTCCCCTTTTCGTATACCCACATGGCATTTAGCTGCCGGTTACGCATATGGGCCTCCTCAAGATTGCTGCCCGGTTTAATACGTGTAAGCTGAGTGATCAAACCATTCATCATGTAACTATCGTATTCAGCTTTCCCAACTTCCAGGTTCGGCATTACACCTATTTCGATGAGCTTAGGATCAAGTATGAAGTAAAGCGCCACAAGGTCTGCCCGTGCTTCTTCTAACGCCGAGGCATAGTTTTTCAGGGTTTTGTCGGTAGTTTCCACACCAGGATTTATCTGGCCTGAAGCATGACCTATGCATTCATGCATATCGGTATGAAGGTCAGAGGAGAGTGAACCATAAGTACGGATACGGGCTTTTACATCGTCTCCGTACGCAAATTCGTCTAAAACACCGCCTTTGCTGCTTACTATATTATATGAATGAACAATATTACTTAATGAAACCGACTTTGACCCGTGCTCCTTCCTGATCCAGTCGGCATTTGGAAGATTGATACCAATAGGAGTAGAGGGGGCGGCATCGCCAGCTTCGGAAATAACAGTGATCGCTTTTGCAGTGATTCCCTTTACTTGCTTCTTTTTGTGCTCGGGAAGCAAGGGTGAGTTGTCTTCAAACCATTGTGCACGGCTTGCAATAGCTTGTATCCTTTTGGTGGACTCGAGGTCTTTCAACGATACAACGCTTTCAAAACTTCCTCTTTTTCCGATAGCATCATTATAAACTTCGATAAAACCATTGGTTGCATCAATGCGGGAAGCCGTGTCGGCTACCCAGGCAACGCTGTAATCATCAAAATCTTTCAGATCGCCCGAGCGATAGTATTTGATAAGCTTTTGCAGCGCTTCTTTTTGCTGAGCGTTCTCTGAAACCGTTACAGCCTTTTCAAGCCAGTATACTATCTTTTCAAGGGCAGCTCCATACATGCCGCCAACCTTCCAGGTCTTTTCAACAATCTTCCCGTTTTCCTTTACCAACTTAGAATTAAGTCCCCACGAAGGTGCGTTTCCGTCAGTATTGAACTTTGCGTAAAAATCTTCAACTTCTTTCTGGGTAACACCCTCGTAAAAGTTATTAGAGGAAGCTACTATATTATCTGTATCAGGAGAAAGATCCACCATTTTTGGCTGGAAGGAAGGGTCGAAGATTACAGGTTTGATCCTAGCGAGAAATGAATCCGCCGACTCACCTTTATTAACCGGGAAGCCTTTTAAATCCGAGTTTTTTACCAGCTTAGTAAAATAAGTAAAAGAATGCTCGGGAATTAACTTTTCGTTGCCATAGTGGTGATGATTGCCATTGCTGAACCAGAAGCGGCCGCAATAATCTTTGAACTTAGCCCATTCGGCAGCTTTCCGGTCTCCTTTATAAGTAGCATAAATGTTCTCAATCGTTTTGCGGATCAGCAGATTGTATTTCCCCCTCTGGTCATATATAATATCTCTTCCCGACAGGCCCGCTTCGGAAAGATAGTAGGCCAGTTTCTTTTGCTGAAGACTAAGCTGATCGAAACCAGGAACCTGGTACCGTAATAATTGGATATCAGCAAAGGATTCAGCGGTTACATCAAAACCTTTCGCAGGTTTCTGTTGTGCAATAGAATTTTGTCCGGTTATGCTAGCCCCTAAGTATGTTAGGGCTGATACGGCAAGCAAAGAATAATATTTCATATAAACCTATACTATTAAAACAGCTAAGTTACTGAAAAAAATCAACGCTATCAGCCGCTATGCAAAAGCAACGTGTAACAAACAATCAGTCATTCTTTTCAGTTTAATCATTTGTTAATCTTCTATATGGACAAAGATATTTCGAGCCTTGAGAAGGATGTGCCTTTCGAAAAATCAGAATGGCCTGTTTTGAGAATTGGGTGGATCTTAATGGGGGTTTTCTTAGGAGCTGGTGTATTTGGCATTTTTGGCTCCGGCATCTTTTCTGAAAGAGTAGCGGAAGACGGAACTCTTTCGGTCACATATGAACGCTACCTCAGGTATTCAATGCACTCCGAAATTCAAATAAAAACCAGTAAACTAGGTGCAGACTCGTCTATATGGATCAATGCCGATTACCTGAACAAAATAATGATCACCCGGATAAGTCCTGAGCCTGATTCTTTTGATCAGGTAGACGGCAGAATGAGAATACAGTTTTCCTCGCAAAATCCCTCTGATATTACATTACACATAGAGGCTGTGAAAACAGGAGATCAAAATATGACCATAAACGTAAACGGCAAAAAGAAAACAATTCATCAGTATATATATTTTTAAATGCTTCGGTATGGATTCAATCATAATGCGGTCGGCCGTAATTTATATCTTTATATTCATCATCCTGCGGCTCGGAGGGAAACGAACTGTAGGAGAGATGACCACTTTCGATCTGGTGCTGCTCCTGATCATAAGTGAGGCTACGCAACAAGCCCTTTTAGACGACGACCGCTCCATAACAGGAGGGATGCTCGCCATCACAACACTCGTGTTCCTGGATATAGTTGTTTCCCTCCTGACTAATAAAAACAAAGGGCTTGACAACCTGTTGAACGGCGTTCCCTTAATAATAGTCAAAGATGGCAAACCACTAATGGAACGAATTAAAAAATCAAGACTGCAGATAGAAGACATACTGGAGGCCGGCCGTAAATTTCAAGGGATTGAGAGCCTCGCGCAAATACGATACGCTGTACTCGAAAAAGATGGCACTATCAGCATCATACCTGTAAACGAAAAAACTGATACCTAATATTACGACAATGAATTCTGAATTTTTTAGTGTAATGATTGATGATAAACCGGTACGGTTTGAAAAAAAGAGGATTTTGGAAATACAACCCTATACGGGAGGAACGAGGATTATTATGGAAGCATCCCACACTTCAGAAGAACCTCTCATCTATTTTACTCCCGACGAATACGAAGCTGTTATGAGATCCTATCTGGGGTAAGAATTTACCGTTGCAGAAGATATATAAGACTGTCAATACCGGGAAATAATTAAATTCTAACGGACAAAACCGGTATTTTTCTTAGTTTTAAGCCTGTAATGGACTTAAGCTACAAACGTATAGTAATTAAGATTGGCTCTAATGTACTAACCAGGAAAGATGGATTGCCTGATTTAGAGCGCATTGCTCATGTCGTTGAACAGATTTCGCAGATAAAGAAGCAAGGCAAGGAAATTATATTGGTTTCTTCAGGAGCCGTTGCTTCGGGCAAGAGTGTCCTCTCGGTATCTGATAAGTTCGACGCGGTTGCAACCAGACAGCTGTTTGCTTCGATCGGGCAGGTAAAGCTTATCAATAGCTATTCTGAGCTCTTTGAAAAACAGGGACTGATATGTGCACAGGTTCTGGTAACGAAAGAGGACTTCAGGGACCGTCTTCATTATCTAAATATGAAGAACTGCTTTGGCATATTGCTTCAGCACAACGTAATACCGGTGGTGAACGAAAACGACGTTATATCTGTCACCGAACTGATGTTTACGGATAATGATGAGCTTGCCGGACTTATTGCTTCTATGTTGAATGCTGATGCATTAATAATCCTGAGCAATGTTGATGGGATCTACAACGGGAATCCTGCCGATAGTAATTCTGAAGTGATCCGTTATATTGATCCAACTTTCTCTGATTTTTCAGGGTTTATCACTACACAAAAATCACAGTTCGGACGGGGAGGAATGATCACGAAATCGCATATAGCACTCAAAGCCGCCCGGTTGGGCATTGCGGTTCATATTGCGAACGGAAAAACTGAAAATATACTTCTCAGATTATTGAACCAGGATGTGATCAATACCTGTTTTGTACCGGCGAAAAATGCCTCGGGTAAAAAGAGATGGATTGCCAATTCAGAGAACTATGCAAAAGGCGTCGTTCAGATTAATGAAGGCGCAAAGCAGGCTCTTTTGTCGTCTAAAGCAAGTAGCCTTCTCCCGATTGGGGTAACAAGCATAGTAAATGAATTCAGGAAAGGCGATATTATCAGGTTAGTTGACGAAGATAATCACCAGGTAGGCCTTGGTATAGCAGAATACAGTTCAGAAAAGGCAGCGAGCCTGCTTGGACAGAAAAATCAAAAACCGCTGGTACATTACGATTACTTATTTTTAAATCCGGGAGATAACTGATATGGAACTTAAAGAACTTTTTAAGAATGCGGCAAACGCCAGTCGCAGCCTTGGACTTCTTGCTGCAGAGAAGATAAATACCGTTCTGCGTGATCTTGCGGATGAAGCTATCAAACAGACTCCTATTCTTCTCATTGAGAACGAGAAGGATCTGGAGAGAATGAGCAAAGAGGATCCCAGATACGACAGATTAAGGCTGACAGAAAAGCGCATTCAGGATATAGCAAATGATATTCGGAATGTCGCTGGTTTGGAATCGCCTCTTAACGAAACATTGGTTGAAAAAACTCTGGATAATGGATTAGTTCTAAAGAAGATCAGGGTGCCGGTAGGGGTTATCGGAGTTATCTATGAGGCCCGTCCTAATGTTACTTTTGACGTATTTTCGTTATGTATTAAAACAGGTAACGTTGCAGTGCTAAAGGGAGGGAGCGATGCCGCTTTTTCAAATGAAGCGATCATCTCCCTGATTCATAAGGTACTTAAGGCGCATAATATTGATACTTCAGTAGCTTTGCTGTTGCCTTCAGACAGAACTGCAACCGAGTCTCTTTTAAATGCTACGGGTCTGGTAGATGTAATTATCCCCAGAGGCAGTCAGCAGTTAATTGATTTTGTAAGAAAAAATGCAAAAGTCCCCGTAATCGAAACAGGAGCCGGTATTGTTCACACGTATTTTGATGAAAGCGGCGACGTTGAAAAAGGCAGAGCGATAATTAATAATGCTAAAACGCGCCGTGTAAGCGTTTGTAATGCGCTCGACTGTTTAATAATCCATAAAGCTCGACTTGGGGACCTTTCTGCTCTTATAGAACCCCTTACGTCTGCTAATGTTGAAATTTTTGCAGATAAGCCCTCCTACAACGCTATTAAGAATAGTTATCCGTCGTCACTACTGAAGCCAGCTGACGAAGAGCATTTCGGAACCGAGTTTTTGGATTATAAGATGTCTATAAAGACCGTAGAAAACCTTGATGAGGCCCTGGATCATATTTCACGATACAGCTCAAAACACAGCGAGGCTATTATCTCTGAAAGTGAAAACAATATTGAAACTTTCTTAAACACTGTGGATGCGGCAGCGGTCTATGCAAACACCTCCACCGCTTTTACCGATGGCGCACAATTTGGCTTGGGGGCAGAAATAGGCATTAGCACTCAAAAATTACATGCCAGAGGCCCCATGGGCCTTGAAGAGCTTACAAGCTATAAGTGGATTGTAAGAGGAGAGGGGCAGGTTAGGGGGAATTGACAAGGGACAAGGGAGAATTGACAGGAGGAATGAAATACTACTCCAAAAAGAAAGGCAAGCGTTAAGTCGTCTGCCTTTCTTTTTGGAGTAGTATTTGTGTTTTATTTAATCGTTAAATTTCCGTTGTTCATTCTGATAACCACGTATCTTTTTTCCAGCAAGTAGAATCCGCCGAACAGTACAGTGCCATAGATTGCATCGGCAATAAGCATATTTCTAAGAAATGGTAGTCCCATTATATACGACTGAACCACTCCCTGTACATTATGAGGGTACCATGGGTATAAGAAGGCGAAATTCGTAATCAGAAAAAACACGACTGCTCCGGCAACAGAAGCAAGAGCAATACTTCCTGGTGTGATTTTGTTTCTTATCAAGAGGCCACAAGCAACCATTGCAATGAAGCCAATATAAACCACAACACTAAATCCATTACCTATAAATATATCAGAAATAGCCATTGCTGCCAGAGGCAGAATAAAAGCAAGCCTTTTATCCTCTATTAATGAACCGGCAAATATAGCCAACGCCCCAACAGCGGTAAAGTTCCAAGCATGTGGCAACATCAATGGAAGCGCGCGCGTGCATGCAGCTAGGATAATCAATAAACTCAATACCAGAAAGCGGGAAGATTGTATCTGTCTAATCATACTGCCAAAGTTAAACGTAAAATATGAAAGGTAAAAGCGTTATGGATTCAAAAGATGAAATTGTTAAACCCCTATTCCGATCTCTTTAATCCATACTTATCTATTTTACTATAAAGATGGCTTCTTTGGATATCGATATCATCAGCTGTTTTCGAAACATTCCAATTGTTTTTTTCGAGCTTGTATTTAATGTACTCTTTTTCGGCCTGATCTTTATATTCCTGGAAGCTGCTGAACTTATCAAAATCCATACGGGCTCCCGGAAGCGTGGCTTCCTGACTATCAGCAGACTGCGGGCCAGAGGGATTAGCAAAGGTATATACATCACCTTCGGTAATGGTCTTGTCGCTTAAAATAATAAGCCGCTCTATCATGTTTCGTAACTCACGGATGTTACCAGTCCACTGGAGTGCTTTTAACGCTTCCATAGCACCCTCGCTGAATTTCTTCACCGGCATGCCATATTCAGCACATACTTCTTCGCAGAAACTCTGTGCAATAATGGGGATATCATCTTTCCGTTCTGAAAGAGGCGGCACATGGATCAATATCACACTGAGCCTGTGATACAAGTCCATACGGAAATTTCCAAGTTCAATTTCTTTAAGAAGATCTTTGTTTGTGGCAGCTACAACGCGTACATCCACTTCGATTTCCTTTTCGCCCCCAACGCGTGTAATCTTACTTTCCTGCAAGGCGCGTAGTACCTTCGCCTGTGCTGAGTGGCTCATGTCGCCTATCTCATCAAGGAATAGAGTGCCCCCATTAGCTTGCTCAAATTTTCCGATACGTTGTTTTACAGCAGAAGTAAACGATCCTTTTTCATGGCCAAATAATTCACTTTCAATCAATTCTGATGGTATTGCAGCGCAATTCACTTCGATAATCGGGCCGTTAGCACGATGTGATTTTTCGTGGAGCCACCTTGCAACAAGCTCTTTTCCACTTCCGTTCGCTCCTGTTATCAGAACGCGGGCGTCTGTTGGTGCAACCCGGTCTATAGTGTCCTTTATTTTATTTATAGCAGGAGAGTTACCGAGAATTTCGCGAACCTTGCTGACTTTCCGTTTTAATACTTTGGTTTCAGTAACGAGGTTTCCCCGCTCAAGTGCATTTCTTACTGTGATCAGCAGACGGTTCAGATCGGGCGGCTTTGATATAAAATCGTAAGCTCCCTTTTTACTGGCTTCAACGGCTGTTTCAATCGTTCCATGTCCCGATATCATAATGAATGGCAGGTCCGGTTTTATAGCCAGCCCTTCAGAAAGAACCTCCATTCCGTCCATTCGGTTCATCTTGATATCGCAGAGTACCAGATCAAGGTCGTTTCTCCTTATACATTCAAGCCCGTCTATTCCATTATCAACGTCCTCTACCTCATAATCTTCATATTCCAGTATTTCCCTCAATGTGTTGCGTATTGCACGCTCGTCATCAACAATAAGAATTTTTGCCATAATATTCTATAACCCGAACACAAAAGTCTGTATAATGTTTTAATATTGTCTACAAATATATACAGTTTTTTAATTAGCTTCTTTGGCTTGTCGATAAATAAGGTACCTTTTCCTGACCGTGTTCGGACTGGCTGCTTCTCAGGTTCTGGCTGGCTATGACTTGGCTTCGGTCTGGGTATTGGATTTTTTAGAAGAACTGTAGAAGAAATCCCATACCTGCGCCGAAGCCAGGCGGGCGAGGGTGCGACGCAGGTTCCTTTGAATCAATGTAAAAACCTGAAGGAATGTGGCTTGCTTGCTTTTGAGTTTCTTTGCCTTTAAATCAAACAGGCTCCTCCTTAGAGGAAGAGCCTATCTGATTTAAAAATACAGGCCTGTAAGCCGGGTTCTGTTCTCATGAGTTACATGAGCTTCTATCATTTATCTGGCCCTGCCATTGCTGACAGGATCTAACGACCTACCCGCTGATGCATCAACCTTGCGGAAGAACAGGGACGAGCAGCCCCTTGTCACCAGCTTATTTGGTCTTTCAACTCCTGGGGTTTACCGCAATGCATGTCGCCATACAAAGCCGTGAGCTCTTACCTCGCGTTTTCACCTTTTCCCTTGCAATTTTTTATTGTAAAGGTAGTTTGTTTTCTGTGGCACTTTCCGTACACAAACGTTAGTTGGCGCCCTTCCCGTTAGGAAGCAGGATGCTCTGTGTTGCCCGGACTTTCCTCCCTCCGTTACGGATGGCGATAGAACGGCCTGTTCACAAAGATAGGTTTTAATGATGACTAAACCTATATAATGACTAACACCTCAAAAAACGACTAGGGCATCTCGCATTTCTTCAGAGTTTGTGTAGCCGCTGTTTGGTCATATAAACCTTGCTTATTTCCGAAGCTGTTTGTGATATAGGTAATTATTGCAGCAATATCGATATCAGGCAATTGGGGGTTCGGCGGCATCAGCCCATTATACTCTTTCCCATTCACCATAATCTTCTCATCCATGCCATTTTTAATGATACAAGCCAGTCTATCTCTGTTTTTTCGAAGGAACAATGTATCCGAAAGAGGAGGGATCAGCTGCTGAAGACCATTTCCATCAGCGCCATGGCAGTTCTGGCAATAGGTATCATAAAGCTGTTTGCCGTTGGTATAATACCGGGCATAATTGAGATCGGTTTCGCTCTGGCAGGATCCGATAACGGCCCATGAAGAGATTGTAAGGAGCAGAATACAGATGATTCTATTTCTTATCATGCTGATACTCCTTTAGCAGAGTTTCCATATCCGAAATCATCTGTTCCACCTGATCGGGTTGCGTACCGTCATAAGCTCCGCGGAGGCGTTTTTCCTTATCGATCAAAACAAACCACCCCTGATGGATATATCCTCCAGGAGCACTCTTATCTTCATTCACTGCCACCAGATAGTGTTTTTCTGCTAAAGTATACACAGAATCCCTGCCGCCCCGCAGGAATTGCCATTGTTTTCCACTAACACCAAGTTTCGTAGCATACTCTTTTAATACTGCGGGGGTGTCGTGCTTATAATCGATAGTGTGAGAGGCAATCATCACCTGCGGATTGTCCTTGAATTTATCATACACCTTCAGCATGTTGCGATGCATTACAGGACAGATAGAGGGACAGGTAGTAAAGAAAAAGTCAGCAACGTATATCTTACCATCAAAATCTTTGTTAGTTATCGCTGCACTATCCTGGTTGATAAAACTAAAGCTGGGTATAGTCTGGTAAATGGTATCGGTTACTGTTTTACCATCAATTGTTTTTTCAACCGTTTCACGGTTACCAAGAACCGGAAGCTTTTTCTCTTCTTTCAAATTGCAGGCAGTTAATGCGAATAAAAACAAGAACCCCGCAGATAAATAGTAAAATTTCATGAATATCGATTCAATTATAAGGAGATATTCAGCAAAAGTACAGTATCGTAAAGGCTAATGCAAGTTGTATATTTTTGCAAAAGTCACAATACATTAGAGACAATAGCTATTTTTGAACAGAATGAATATCAAGAAAAAGATTGGATTGGAAGGTGTACGTTTTTTTGCCTATCATGGTTTTTATCCTGAAGAACAGATCCTGGGTAACGAATTTATAGTAGACATAATCACCGAGATGGATGTGCTGAGTGACGGAGACGATGAATTGGCAAATACAGTGAACTATGAGCGGCTATTCGAAATAGCCGCATTGCAAATGAAAAAGACACAAAAACTTCTAGAAACCGTGGCGATTGGTATACTGAACACTATAAAAGAAGAGTTTCCATCACTTGATACTATCCGTATAAGTATCCGAAAAACAAGACTTCCTCTGGAGGGTGAGATTAATAATTCTCTGGTAGAATTTACGTACAGGAAATAGAAGTTAAAATATAATTATACCGCAAGGGCTTCAAACGCGATCATCTTGTTTCGTTGTAATTCGGGAAGGAGGGCAGGCTTGCCCTTTTCAAAATCATAAAAAATACAGGTTGTTTTTCCTGTGGTGCAGATTTCTTCATCGGCATTCTTTTTAATTGTTAATATATATTCTACTTCAAAGCTGCAGTTGCCTACCCGGCTGGTACGAACGTAGGCGTATAGTTCATCGTTAAAGGTGACCGGTTTCAGATAGTTTAGCTCAGCCTTTCCAATGATGATCCCTTTTGACTTGCTTTGCCAGCGTGTAATATGTTTCCAGTAACCGGAGTGGGCAATTTCAAAATAGGTAAGAAAAACGTCATTGTTTACCACTCCGAAGGCATTAAGATCGCCAAAGCGCACAGGTATGAAAGTCTTGTAGTTGAAGTCTATTAAGTTCATAAATAAGACAAATTGTCGGTTAGTTTCTAAAATAATAAGTCAAATTGTCTTATTATAAACGATTTTTCCCTTGAAATTGTTTTGGTATGAGCATTGTATTTATCGTTCCAAAACAAAAAAATAAGGAGGATATATAAAATGACACTTGTAAAATTTGCAAATGGAAACAACGGGAGCGCTCTAAAACCTTGGTTTAATGATGTATTCGATTCAGTATTCAATGACTCATATGTAGCGGACCGCCTTACTTCAAGAATTCCGGCGGTAAACATAGCAGAGAGTGAAAGTGATTTTCATATAGAATTGGCGGTGCCCGGGTTGAAGAAAGAAGACTTCAAGATTAATCTCGACAAGAATATATTGAACATTTCTGCTGAAAAGAAGAATGAGACCACCCCTGAGGGTAAAAAGTATAACCGCAGGGAGTATAGCTACTCTTCTTTCGTACGATCGTTTACTTTACCGGAAACAGCCGACTATAGCAAAATTGAAGCTGAATACGTTGACGGTATTTTGAAGGTGAACGTGGCTAAAAGAGAAGAAGCTAAGGTGTTATCAAGAGAAATCTCAGTTAAATAAAGTCTAAGGGAATTTGTAACAGGTAAGTGCTTTTTTACGAAACCATTGTTAAAAAGCATTTGTTAACAGAACAAAGGCGTTGCTTAATCAGGCGGCGCCTTTTTGTTTTACAGCTTAAAATGTATTTTTGAACCATGCATCGAGAAATACCTGAAACAAAAAGAAAAGCTCTTAAAATCAATCTTGACCCCACCATCTATGGTACATTTGCCGAAATTGGTGCAGGTCAGGAGGTAGCGAGAAATTTCTTTACTGCCGGGGCAGCGTCGGGGACAATAGCGAAAACCATGTCGGCCTACGACATGGCATTCAGCAATGAGATTTATGGTTCGGAAAAATCCGGAAGATATGTAAGTAAATCGCGGCTTGAAAAAATGCTCAGACATGAGTTTGATCTGTTGACTGAGCGGCTTTCCGGCGAAAAGTATCAGGATAGACGTTTTTTTGCGTTTGCCAACACGGTTACCACTCTTAATTATAATAAAACGAACGATCCGCACGGTTGGGTAGGTATCATGTTCCAGTCGGAGCCTGGAGGAGAAGCAAATGAGATTATACTGCATATCCGCTTGCTCGATAGCGACAACAGCCTTCAGCAGAATGTGCTGGGTATTGTAGGGGTAAATCTGGTCTTTGCTGCTTTCTTCTTATCTCAGGATGTGCAATCAATGATAGAGTCGCTGGTTGATAACCTGTCGGTTGGTTCTGTTGAGATCGATTTAATCAATCTGCGTGGCCCATGTTTTAAGCATGCGAATGATCGCCTCGTTAATCTCTATCTTATAGCCAAAGGCTTTTCGAGTGCCGCAATCTTCGATAAGAACACCCAGGTATGTCAGTCGAAGGATGTTTTGTATAAAAGGGACATTATGATCCTTCGAACGAAATACCGGCAAAAATCAACGCCAAACTTCGATTTGTTTAACAGGGCTGTCGAACAATTTAAACGATCGCAGAACATTGGCGATGAAAACCTTCTCGTTTTAATAGAGGTGTTAATGTCTAATATGCTCGACGACGACCAGGAAATAAACACCTCAGATCTTGAGGAATTTGCAAACCGTGCTGAAGAGCTGTGCTCTACCGGCAACAATGTTATTGTATCAAACTTCACCCGTAACCACAAACTGGCTCAATATCTCTCGAGGTGCAAACCTCATAGCGTGGGCATTTCTACCAATATAGCTAATCTCAGGCGTATATTCGATTCGACGAAGTATGGTGAAAACTATACTGACGAACTGCTTGCATATGTAAGCGACCTTTTCAGTAGAAACGTTAAATTATACGCTTATCCTTATCTCGACAAAAGAAACAATCAGATCATTACGACTCATAATATGCCAGTGTCGGAAGAAGCAAAGCCTTTGTTCGAGTTCCTCATAAAGAATAACTATATCACCGACATAGAAAGCTATGATAAAAAGGATGTGAAGACGGTATAAGGTTTCAGATAATTTACTTACGGAACAGGCGTTCTACAGCATCGCTCACAAGGTTGAAGTCAGGATTGACCGTCCAGTCTATTACATCGTGAAGACTCCGGTTCTGTGGCGCCCAGCGATCAGATTCACCATCGAGGCTGATTACTACACTTGGAGTTTTCAGCGCTGCTGCAATATGAGAAACGCCGGTACAATTCGAAATCAATGCGAAGGCCCTTTCAATAAGAACAGCTACAGCGCCCATGCTGGTCTTGCCTGCAGCTATAACAGGTGGGTGAAACATGTGCGACACCACGGCATTCACAATATCAAGTTCATCTGAAGTTCCGGTAAGAACGGGGGTGAATCCCTGTCCGGCAACAATATCAGCCAGCTGCGCAAAGTACTCAGGAGGCCATCTCCTCCAGGCGCCCCTCGATCCGGGGTGAATACAAACATATTTCTTCTCCTCGATAGGAAGAGCGGTTTCATTAAAGTCGGCGTAATCCCGGGCGGTTAACGGAAATTCCAGGTCTGTCCCCAAAGGAGGTATACCTAAAAACTCCATCAGTTTTACATGTCTTTCTGCCTCATGTCCGTAGTTGGGATACTCCATAAACAAGCCATTATCCGGAGCGTAAATACCTTCTTTGAAATATCCTGCGGAGTATTCTGCTCCCAAGAGTTCTATCATCGGATTTACAATGGTACCGTTTCCCTGCATCTGGAGTATGAGGTTAAACTCCTCGCCGATCATTTTTTCAAGAAACGTGCAAAACACGGGAGCGCTGAACTCCTGCTCAGGTAATCCCGGGTAGCCCGGAAACCAGATAAAGCGATCGATATAGTCTTTGAACCTTTCTGTAAAACTCTTTGCCCAGGGTAATCCCAGCAACGTAATCTCGGCATCAGGATAGGATGCTCTGAGCGCCCGTATTGCCGGAACTGCACAAAGCATGTCACCTAACTGAAGGGCTCTGAATATCGCAATTTTTTTCACGTATGCGGGTGATAGTTTTAAATGGAAGTCCATATCGTGTTAAATTAATAGTTGAAAGCTACATTTATGAATACCGTTATCTGAAAAAACCATACTCTAAACTTAGCGGAGCCATATAATTGCCAGAAGATGGAGGCGAAAGGGATAACAACGGAGGTGGCAATCATTTCGACAACGTGTTTCCTGCATCGCGACGTATCAGTAAGGCGTTTTTCAATAAATGCTATAAGCAGGGTAAGCCAGCCTAAAAGGGAAATCAACCCCTTAAACGGGTGGCCCGCAGCGAAAAAAACAACCGCTCCAGAAAAGAGCAACAGCATCACATAGTAGTTCCAGGAGGGGTGAGGTTTAATTCGTTGCCTGTAAAGAGCAGGGTATTTTTTATAAAGAAGTGCATTGTAAAGTCCTTTCTTTTGCTCTTTTATACTAACGCCCCAGGGAACCTCGCGTATCGGATGCGTTACAACGGCCTGGATGGGATGGATAGGTATCTCATTGCTTATAAAGTTGAAATGCAGGTCGCTGTCCTCGCGCCATGCCATACCGAATCGTTCGTCGAAACCTCCCACGCATTTTAAAGCCTGCCGGGTGCAGATACAGTTCGCAGTTACAAATTCAGCCGTTTCAAGTTTGGATATGTTTCGTTCGTAATCAGTTGGATTCCTGGAGATTGGAACGATAACCTTTCCTGTAAATACAACCAGTTGTTCTCCTTTGTATGCCTTCCATGCAGCTTGAAGCCAGTTAGGACTCGGAAGGCAGTCATCGTCGGTAAAAGCAATCAAATGTCCCGTTGCATTCATCCAGCCGGCATTCCTTGAAGCGGCTGGCCCTTTCTTTCCAGGAATAGAAATGTAGCGGATCTTTGGAATTACTGTATCTATCCAGAATTTCATGGCCTCGCTTGTTGCCTGGTCCGGACCATCACTCACCACGATCACTTCATACTCGTTCTTGTCGAAATTCTGCCGTATTAATGCTTCCAGACATCGAACCAGAAGCTGCGGTCGCCGATATGTAGGAATCACAACAGATATTTTCATCTGCAATCTTTCTCTATTAAAAACGAACCAATGATCAATGCATCAAACGGAGAAGTCCAGAAACATTCAATCGCATCCCGTGGACTGCAAACGATGGGTTTTCCCAACGTATTGAAAGAGGTATTTACGAGCACCGGTACTCCGGTGATCTTTTTGAATTCCTCGAGTAATTTATAATAAGAAGGATGCTGGTCTCTATTAATGGTCTGTATTCGTGCTGTTCCGTCGACATGTCGAACCGCAGGTATTTTGTCAGCCTTATCTGGCTTAACATTATAAATAAAGAGCATATAGGGTGAATATTCAGCGTTTTCAAACCACTCATGTGCATCTTCCTCAAGTACTACCGGTGCAACAGGCCTGAAGTCCTCACGGTCCTTCACCTCGTTTAATCTGGCCTGCATGGACGGACTGATGGGAGAGGCCAGTATGGAGCGGCTTCCGAGAGCGCGCGGCCCAAACTCCATTCTCCCTTGATACCAGCCAATAATCTTGTCCTGAGCCAGTATTTCGGCCGTCTCCCGGGCAACGTCCTCCAGTTTTCTGTAAGGCACCTTCGCCCATTTCATAAATTTCTCGATCTCCGCGTCCGAATACTCAGGCCCCCAGTAAGCATGTGTCATCTCAAAATCTTTTTGATGGCTTTGCCTTTGCTGTGCATCTATCCATATAGCTGCTCCCAGAGCTGTACCTGAATCACCCGATGCCGGTTGTACCCATACTTTTTTGAACGGCCCTTTGTCGCGAATCCGGGCATTCAACACGCAGTTAAGTGCTACTCCACCGGCCATGCACAAGTTGTCCTGCCGGGTTTCTCTATGGAGCCAGTCGGCAATATCGAGCACTTTTTCCTCAAGCGCCAGTTGAAGAGAGCGTGCAATGTTAAAATGATGTGAGGTAAACTCTTCGTGCCGTAGCCTGGAGGGGCCAAAGCGCTCCTCAAAGTTCTTGTTGGTGATAGTATACTGACCGCCGGAGCTAACTTGTATCATCTCCCTGAAGTCGTTTATAAACTCTGGCTTCCCGTAAGAGGCGAGGGCCATTACCTTATATTCATCTGAGGAATGCAGAAAGCCAAGGTATGATGTGATTTCCTCATAGAGCAAGCCCAGTGAATGCGGCATATTCACTTGTCCAATTCGATCAAGGGAGGTTCCGCTTCCTACATTATAAGTAGTAGTGGCCAGCTCGCCGCGTCCATCAAATGTCATCACCGCGGCTTCTGTAAACGGCGAAGGGTGGAAAGCACTAGCCCCATGGCTTAGATGATGCTCGACATAATGAAACTGAAAACTATCTAAACGCGTGCCTTTAAATCGCTTCTGAAGGTGATGAGGATAGCCGTCCTTAAGCTGGCGCGGCGCGTTAATAATGTAAGAAAGAAAGAGGGAATCCCATGGATTTAGCCATTCCGTATTTGCCGATCCTGGCGACTGGAATAATGGCACTTCAATCACGGGTTTATTCCGATATTTCTCTCCAAGCAAAAGGTAAGGATCGAATGAGTAAGCTACATGGTCAACATCATTCAGATGGATCCCAGCTACCTGTAAACAATAGTCTATTGCGTGAAAAGGGAGCTCCCATGTGCTGAACGGAACAGGGCGTTTGCCATGTTTAATATGAGTAAAACGTTCGTCTTCTGCTGCAGCAATTAATATCCCGTCTTTGAGGATACAGGCTGCGGAATCATGAAAAACAGCATTGATACCTAAGGTGTACATAAAAGTAGATTTGCAGCTAATAAATATCATACAGGCATAAAATGTTTTTAAAGGTTTTACAACACTCAAAACACTTTACAAATCAGGCTGTTCCATATTTAAAACATCTACCGATGACAGCAAGAATAATTTTCGCCATAACCGCGGCCAGCACATATCTCCTGATTTTTCTATTCTTTATATTCATGAATAAACCATCGATTGCATCATGGATGTTTTTATTCTCGCCAATTGTAATTCTTTGGATGGCTTATATGATCATAAAGTTCGGTAAATACAGTGGCGTTGAGCTCAAACCCGGTGAGGAGTGGGGCTATGAAGATAAAAGGAAAGAAGACTTGGGTATGTTCTGATACGCACTACTACGTACGGAGCTGAGATTGCAGCGGGGATGCTGTATGGTCAGGAGGCAGTATAGAACTCTTCCTTTTCGGTGGTGTGTACCCGAATTATACCCGACAGAACTAAATTAACAAGGATACGGCGTGTGCGCCGGCGCGAAAGATTGAGCATCTTACTATATTCACTCGCGGTAATTCTTTCATTGCTTTCGAGATATTCCAGCAGAGCCTTTTCTTTACCCGAGTACTCTATCAATACACCGTCTTCCCGGGAACTGGCCTTGAGAACATCCACCACAATTTTACTAGCTAAGAGACTTTTATCTTTTACCCTGATGTAAACCCACCATTTATTATCCTCGCCAAGCGCATAGTGAGGTTTCGTATCACTTTCCTTTATTTCGGCTACCAGAACTATTTTATCTTCGATGTATACTTCTTCAAAATACGGCTCAAGCGCTGGCCGGCAATAAAAATGAGCAGCTTTTGTAAGCATGTATTTTTCTTCGTCTTCTGACCTCACGCCTTTGATATCGCCGTTATCTGATACACCAACCAGCAGTCTTCCGCCTTTGTTATTGGCGAATGCAACCATTGTCTTGGCTATCTTTGAGCACGACGTAATGGTTTTCTTGAAATCAAGAGATACTTCTTCACCTTCAAAAATCAGTTGCCGTATATGGTAAGGCTTTAATCGATTCATGGACTGAATAATAATAAAATTTAACGGCTTTCTGTTTTGATACTATACAGTTTGCGTATATATACCGTGCTTTCTACTGTCGCGCAGAGTTCCCCGGCCTTATTCTTAATTTCAATCGTATAACTTTTAACAAACTTTCCGTCGCTATCTAAACTACTGCAAGCTTCACTGATCTCTGCATCATCTAATCTGGCACTGAAGTAAAGAGAAGACATTCCAGGTTTTACATAGTCAATTTCCGCGGACTTTTGCCAAACCTGAACCTTGTAACCTCGTTTCTGTAAAATTTGGTGAAACAACACCGCATAAAAAGGATCGGCAGCGGCATAAATCGTGCCTCCGAATATAGAACGGTTGTAATTGAGGTTTAATATACTCCTTGCAATTTTAACGTCGACACCCCTGAAATCTCGCTGAAAACGTTCAACCCAAATGCGCTGGAATAAAAGAGGTGGGTAAAAACGCATGGCCCACTTAAGCGTTCTTTCTGAAACAAGCATATTAACTGCTAAAGTAATTTATCGGTATTCGGGCACTATCCCGAAGTTGCAAAATATTAAACTCTTTACAATCAAAATTGTTAAACCATTTAATTATTAAGTAATTACAAATATTATTAAAGGTGCCTCTGCTACGCAGCGGTACTAACGTAGCTCCAATAATAACGATTTATTAAATAATAACAATTTATCAATTTAAATTAAACTACCATGAAAACAAATGCCCTAAAAATTGCAATCGTTTCAGCTTTTCTCGCGTTTACCGCAGCTTCATGTAATTCAAGCAGCCGGAATGCAGATCAGGAAGGAGACACGATGATGACGGATTCTGCGGATCCGGAGATCGACGGCACCGATACGATGAACACCGATACATCCGTTACTCAAACAACTCCGGGAGGAGGCGTGGGTGAGGACGGTATAGGATCAGGTACTGATACAGCTGGCACTCCAAATACGCCAACTCCTTAAGCGTTATTGTAGAATAATCTAAGAAAGACAGGAGAATTCTTCTGGTTTTGTTTGGGAATGCTTCGGGGTAAGTACACGGTGAGAGCACGGTGCTGTCAATGTGCATTCATCCCGAAGATTACTCCTACCATTTCAGAGCCTGGCTTATACCGTTCTGCATCATTTCTCAATCTTGCTCCCTTGTTACGATAAAACAAGTAATCAGAGAATGCGGCGCAACATTTCATAGTCAGAAAACGCCCCCTGCCAGCTTTGCAAGTATATAAGATTACTCTGAATGTTTTTCTTGCGATTGAAAAAAAACAGTTACTTTGTATTAAGTCTATAAATCAAAGTAAATGAAAAAGCTATTTTTATTAAGAACAGGTGCATTAACTCTTTTCGTTTTTGCCTTTTTATTTTCTGGGTCTTTAGTAGCTCAGGACGCAAAGCCAGTTGCCAGTCCACGAGACAGTGTTAGTGGTAAAATCGGCAAAGCTAACGTAGAAATTAATTACGGAAGTCCTGCCGTAAAGGGCAGAAAGATCTGGGGTGAGCTGGAGAAGTACGGCAAGGTATGGCGAGCCGGAGCGAACGGTGCAACTACTTTTAAAACAGATAAAGATGTAACTGTTGAGGGTAAAACCCTGCCCGCCGGTACGTATGCTTTCTTTGTCATTCCTGCAGAGAGCGGGCCATGGACAGTTATTTTCAGCAAAAATGCGAAGCAATGGGGAGCATACAAGTATAATGAATCGGAGGATGCGTTACGTGTAAGTGTAAGTCCGCGTAAAGTAAGCGACTTGCAGGAGCGTCTGCAGTATGCTATTACCAAAAAGGGATTCGAGTTAAGATGGGAATACATTCAGCTTCCGGTATCTGTTAAATAACGAAAATATTACTCTTTTATCCGAGGCTTTAGAGAATAAAGCATTTTATTTGTGCCCGCAGTATCTTTATGCTGCGGGTTTTTAATTTACGTTAGTCTATGCACAGGAAAATAGGTATTCTGATATTTTTAATTTCCCTATCTTATGCCATTGAAGCGCAACAGGTACGCCCATCTGCATCAGCCGAAATTCATCACGAGCTATTGCAGCTTAATAAGCTTGTAAAAGTATTATACTTCGCCGCGCATCCCGACGACGAAAACACCCGTTTGCTGAGCTGGCTGGTGAATGATCAGAATATCAATACTGCTTACCTATCGCTTACCAGGGGAGACGGCGGTCAAAATATCATTGGACGCGAACAGGGGCCGGCTTTGGGATTGATCAGGACGTATGAGCTTCTTGAAGCACGGAAGATAGACGGTGCCGGGCAGTTTTTCACCCGTGCGGTGGATTTCGGTTTTTCAAAAAACACAACAGAAACTTTTAAACACTGGAACGAAAATATTCTGACAGGCGACGCTGTGTGGACAATCCGTCACTTCAGACCCGACGTGATTATTTGCAGGTTTCCTCCCGATGCAAGGGCCGGGCATGGACAGCATGCCGCATCGGCAGTGATTGCAGAAAAGGCATTTAAAGCTGCAGGAGATAAAGGGCAGTTCAGCGAACATCTGAAATATCTCCAGACATGGCAACCCAAAAGAATCCTGTTAAACAGCTATCGTTTCGGCAATAATAATACTACTTCAGAATCGCAGCTAAAGATAGCAACCGGCCAGTACAAACCTCAGATGGGTATGGGGTACGGCGAATTGGCAGGCATCAGCCGCAGCGTCCACAAAAGTCAGGGTGCGGGTACCCCATCTGTGGCAGGTATACAAACTGAATATTTCGCACTTGTAGATGGACAACCTTTATCGGCCTCTTTATTTGATGGGATAGATGTTAGCTGGAACCGTGTGGGAAGAAAGGATATTGGCGATCAGATAAATGACATTATTCAAAAGTTTAACTATAACCGTCCTGACTTAAGCCTGCCTCACTTACTCAAATTACGCAAGCAGATAGCGCAGGTGAAAGATAATTTCTGGCGCAAAGAAAAACTGACCGAGCTCGATAAGATTATTCTTGACTGCAGCGGCTTTATGGCCGAAATGTTCTGTAATCAGCCCGAGGCGGTAGCAGGATCGTCTATACCATTTACCCTTAATGTTATTGCCCGGTCAGCCACACCCGTGCAGCTGAAAGCCTTGAAATGGAACGGGATTTCTGCGAACCTCCATACCAGGCTAGGTAACGATTCTTTATTTTCGTCAAAACAGCAGATAGATATTCCGGTAGGCACACCGCTTGCAGAGCCTTACTGGCTGACTAAGCCAGGTGAGGATGCCGATCACTATTATTTGCCTTCCGATACGCTTAACGGACTTCCCGAATCACCATCAAGAACCCGCGCTTTGCTTAGTTGCACGATAGGAGAGGAGAGTTTCGATATAAACGTTCCCCTGTCTTACAAAAGACTTGATCCGGTAAAGGGGGATGTTACTGAAGCGTTACGTATTGTTCCTGCAGTAATGCCAGGCTTTACGCACCAGCTTCTTATATCTAACGATGATGGTTCGCTGAATACCGAAGTACGCTTACATCCCTTAAAAGATATAACAAACGCCTCCCTGTCCATAGAGTCGGGCAGGCCCTTACTCACCATAAGCCATCTTAATTTAAAAGCGGGGATCGATACCGTACTGCCTGTTAAAATTCCGAAGAACTCGTTAATGCAAACCGGAACTAAAGAATTTACATTAAAGGCCGTCCTTAATGATGGCGATAACCGGTATGACAAAACGCAGCAGTTAATTGCGTATGATCACATTCCTACGCTTCAGTATTTCACTCCCGCTGAAACCAGGGTATTAAACAAAAACTGGAAGAGTACCGTTTCTAAAATAGCCTATATTGAAGGTGCGGGCGACTATACAGCTGATTTCCTTCGTTTGGCGGGACTAAGTGTCACTATATTAAAAGATGAAGATTTCACTTCTGCCGCGAACCTTAAGCAGTACGATGCCATTATAACAGGCGTTAGGGCGGTCAACACCGAAAAACGAATGAATTACTGGTTACCGGTGTTGCATCAGTACGTCCAAAATGGAGGGACGCTGGTTGTACAATACAACACCGTACAGGGTCTTACATCTGATAATATTGGTCCATATCCGTTTAGTTTAGGTAACGCAAGGGTGACGGAAGAAAATGCTGAGGTAAACTTTTTAAATCCTTCACACAGGCTGCTTAACTACCCTAACAAAATAACAAAAGATGATTTCAAAGGATGGGTACAGGAGCGGGGACTCTACTTTCCGGTCACCTGGGACAATCATTATGAACCCCTGTTTGAGATGAACGATACAGGCGAGGCGCCTTTAAAAGGATGTACGCTATATACAACGTATGGCAAGGGACACTATATCTATTCTTCGCTGTCATTTTTCAGGCAGTTGCCTGCCGGAAACACCGGTGCAGTACGTTTATTAATGAATATGTTATCAGTTGGTAAATAATGGCTCCTAATCAACCGAAATGGCGATTCTGGTACCTGGCGGTATTGCTGCTGTTGCTGATCCAAATTCTTTTGTATTATTGGTTCACTAAATTCTGGGGATGAGTTTAATTGACTGGACGGTACTGCTGATAACCCTTACAGGCATTATCGTCTATGGCGTTTATAAGGGTCGTAACCAGCACGGGGCACAATCGTACCTCCTGGCAGATAAAAAAATGCCCTGGTATCTTGTTCTGCTTGGTATCATGTCGACTCAGGCCAGCGCTATCACATTCCTTTCGGCCCCAGGACAGGCTTATACTGACGGGATGCGCTTTGTGCAGTACTATTTTGGCTTACCGATAGCCATGGTGGTTATCTGCATTACCTTTATACCAATTTTCGGAAAGCTGAATGTGTATACAGCGTACGAATACCTTGAACAACGTTTCGACCGAAAGACGCGGCTCGCTACAGCTATACTTTTTCTTCTTTCACGAGGACTGTCTACAGGTATCAGCATCTATGCTCCATCAATTATTCTATCTTCTGTTTTAGGATGGAATATTTATATCACCACTGTTCTTCTGGGCGGCTTGCTCATCATCTACACTTGTAGCGGCGGTGCCGGCGCCGTGGCTCACACCCAGAAGCTTCAGTTTATGATCATTCTGTCGGGCATGGCGCTGGCGGGCTGGTTGGTTGTGGAAAGCCTGCCTTCCGGGGTAGATATGGGCGACGCCCTCTATGTTGCAGGAAAAGCTGGAAAATTAAATGTTATTACAACAGGATTCGACTGGAAAGATAAATACAACATCTGGAGTGGCATCGTCGGCGGTTTCTTCCTCGCCCTATCGTATTTTGGTACTGATCAAAGCCAGGTGGGCCGGTATATTACGGCAAAAGACGCCAAAGTAGCACGGATGGGGCTTTTGATGAATGGACTGGTAAAGATTCCGATGCAATTTTCCATATTGCTTATCGGAGCGCTGCTTTTTGCTTTCTACAGCTTTAAACCGGCGCCGCTTTATTTTAATGAGGGATCGTATAGTCTGCTGAAAGAGCAGCATCCTCAACAGGTGCTCAAAATTGAAAACGAATATCAGGTACTGCAACAACGTTACGCCCGACAAGTAAGGGAAGTTGCAGCTGAAAGAAATAACAGCAAGGAGCATTCCGATGTACTTGCTAAAGAATTTCAGCAAACAAAGGAGCAGATTGAGCAGTTAAGAGGCTCGGTAAATGACCTGATCTCATTGAATAAACTAAGCACCGACTCGAGCGACACAAATTATATATTCCTTTATTTCGTCAAACACACTCTTCCTAAAGGAGTGGTGGGCTTACTCTTTGCTATTATATTCCTTGCATCATGGGGGTCTGTCTCGGCAGCCCTGAATTCTCTCGCGGCTTCGTCCCTTATGGATGTTCAACTACTTAAGGGCAGCAATACGGTTAGCGAAAAGAAACAATTACTTTACGGCAGGTTACATACTTTTTTCTGGGGGATATTTAGTATTGGCGTCGCTATGTTCGCGACACAGCTTGGTTCACTGATAGAAGCTGTAAACGTCCTTGGATCACTTTTCTATGGTACTATCCTCGGAATTTTCCTTGTAGCTTTCTATATGAAACCAGTTAAGGGGAATAACGTTTTTATCGGGGCAGTAGTGGCCGAAATATGCGTGCTGCTTATATATAAAGCGGATATTGTCTCGTTTTTATGGCTGAATGCAGTAGGCGCATTGCTTGTCCCTTTCGTAAGCGGATGCCTGTATTTAATTCAGAAAAGAGCATCTTTGCATAATGATCAATAAAGAGGATATAGCAGCGGACTATCAGATTATTCAGGACGAAATCTGTCGTGGACTCGAACAGCTTGATGGCCTGGGCGCCTTTGAAGAAGAAATCTGGGAACGGGAAGGCGGCGGTGGCGGCCGTACTCGTATTATACAAAATGGAAATGTGCTTGAAAAAGGAGGCGTAAATTTCTCTGCTGTATACGGGCAACTTCCCAAGACGGTAAAGAAATCGCTTAAAGTTGACTCTGACGACTTTTTTGCTACCGGCGTTTCTATTGTAATTCATCCAAACCATCCTTTAGTGCCGATTATCCACATGAACATACGCTATTTCGAAATGAATGAAGATGTCAGATGGTTTGGCGGCGGCATCGATCTCACGCCTCATTATGTATTTGAAGAGGATGCTCGCTTCTTTCACAGTCACCTTAAAGCGGTATGCGATCAATATAGTCCTTCCTTTTATCCCGACTTTAAAAAATGGGCGGACAATTATTTCTTTATTAAGCACCGCAACGAAACACGCGGCATCGGGGGGATTTTTTACGACCGGTTAAGTCCTGCTACATCCGGAGTGGAATGGTATGAAATTTTTGAATTTTCTAAGGCTGTGGGCCGCTCGTTTGTTCCCATGTACTCTGAACTGGTTAACCGGCACCGCAACACCGACTTTACTGATAATGAAAAGCAATGGCAATATCAGCGCAGAAGCCGCTATGCTGAATTTAATCTGGTATACGATGCAGGTACCAGGTTCGGTCTTGAAACCAATGGCCGGATAGAATCCATATTAATGAGCCTTCCTCCGCAGGCAAACTGGGTATACAATTACCAGCCTCAACCAGGCAGCGAGGAACAAAAGACGCTTGCCTTCCTTAAAAAAGGGATTGACTGGGTTTAGTGACGTGAGTTGTGGGTTGCGCGTTGTGAGTTCTAGGTTGGAAAAACTTAAATAAGTAAGACCGGTGGGTATACAAGACTGTATCATTCCCAAGACATCTGCTACTCACAACCCGTAACCCGCAACCTACAACTCACAGCCTACAACCTGCAACTCACAACCTGCAACCCTTATATAACTTACAATTCCTGCGTTATGTCGGTATAATTTCTTATCTTCGCGGAGCTCCTTTCAAGGGTGGCTCATAGTTAAAAATGCAACTATCAAACGATGGCTGAAGAAACAGAAAACGCAAATTTAGAACCTACTAACAATCGCATTATACCTATAAATATCGAAGAAGAAATGAAATCGGCCTACATCGATTATTCGATGTCGGTAATTGTTTCACGTGCTCTTCCAGATGTTCGCGATGGATTAAAACCGGTACACAGACGTGTACTGTATGGAATGCTCGACCTGGGTGTTACAAGTGGCAAGCCTTATAAAAAATCGGCCCGTATTGTGGGTGATGTACTGGGTAAGTATCACCCGCATGGTGATTCATCTGTATACGGCACGATGGTTCGTATGGCCCAGGATTGGAGCTTAAGATATCCCCTGGTGGACGGACAAGGTAATTTTGGCTCTATCGACGGCGATGAGCCGGCGGCAATGCGGTACACTGAGGCACGTCTTAAAAAGATTGCTGAAGAAATGCTTGCTGACATTAATAAAGATACGATTGATTATCAGCTGAACTTTGATGACTCTCTTGAAGAGCCTACCGTTCTTCCTACCAAGATCCCCAATCTCCTTGTAAACGGAGCTTCGGGTATTGCCGTAGGTATGGCGACGAATATGGCGCCGCATAACCTGAATGAGGTTATTAATGCGACGGTGGCATATATCGACAACCGCGACATCGAGATCTCAGAACTGATGCAGCATGTCAAAGCACCCGATTTCCCTACCGGCGGTATCATATATGGCCATGCAGGGGTGAAGGAAGCTTTCGAAACAGGACGCGGAAGGGTGATGATGAGGGCTAAGGCCGAAATCGAAACCTATGGACACGACCGTGAGCGGATTGTCGTAACTGAGATACCTTACCAGGTTAACAAGTCGCAGATGATTGAAAGTACTGCGAACCTCGTTAATGAAAAGAAGATTGAAGGCATATCTGAAATACGCGATGAGTCTGACAGGGATGGAATGCGCATCGTATATGAGATAAAGAAAGATGCAAACTCTTCTATTGTTCTTAATAACCTTTATAAATACACAGCGCTTCAAAGCTCCTTCAGTGTAAATAACATTGCTCTTGTTCATGGCAGGCCGATGTTGCTTAACCTAAAGGACCTGATCAAACACTTTGTTGATCATAGGCACGAAGTGGTGATCCGGCGCACGCGCTTCGAGCTTTCCGAAGCCGAAAAGCGTGCCCACATCCTCGAAGGTTTGCTGATTGCACTTGACCATCTCGATGAAGTGATCCGGTTAATTCGTAATTCGGCTACTCCTGAAGATGCCCGTACCGGCTTAATTACAACATTCGGACTTTCTGATCTTCAGGCGCGTGCTATCCTTGATATGACGCTTCGCCGTCTTACCGGACTTGAGCGTGATAAGATCAAGGAAGAGTATGCCGAACTTATGAAGACTATCGAATATTTGAAGTCTGTTCTGGCCGACGAAGGCTTAAGAATGCAGATCATAAAAGATGAACTCGCTGAGATCGTAGAAAAATACGGTGACGAACGTAAAACAACCATCGTTCATTCTGCCGAAGATATGCGGATGGAAGACTTCATCGAAGACGAAGAAGTTGTAATTACCATTTCTTACGAAGGCTACATCAAACGGACTCCGCTTACAGAGTACCGTACTCAGGGCCGGGGAGGAAAGGGATCTCTTGGATCAAACTCCCGTGATCAGGATTTCATAGAGCATATCATTATTGCATCGAATCATAATTACATGCTATTCTTTACAGAAGCCGGGCGATGTTTCTGGCTCCGTGTGTTCGAGATTCCTGAAGGATCGAGAACAAGTAAAGGAAGGGCAATTCAGAATATTATCAATATCCCTAAGGAAGAAAAGATCAAAGCCTATATCAAGGTTAAAAATCTTAAGGACCAGGAGTATCTTGAGAACAACTTTATCATTATGTGTACCCGCAAGGGAACCATAAAGAAGACGTCGCTTGAAGCTTACTCGCGTCCAAGGGCTAATGGTATCAACGCCATCAATATCAATGATGGAGACCAGCTGCTCGAAGCTAACCTGACAGATGGTAGCAGCGAAATCATCATGGCGCTTCGTTCGGGCAGGGCGATACGCTTTAACGAGTCGACAGTAAGACCGATGGGACGTACTGCAACGGGAGTTCGCGGGGTAACACTGGCACACGACAAGGATGATGTGATCGGAATGATCAGCATCAATAATCCTGAAGCTACTATCCTGGTAGTATCCGAAAAGGGATATGGCAAGCGTACTGACCTTGAAGACTACCGTGTTACCAACCGTGGCGGTAAAGGCGTGAAGACGTTGAACGTTACTGATAAAACAGGGGAGCTTGTTGCTATAAAAGATGTTACTGACAAAGATGACCTGATGATCATTAATAAATCAGGCATTGTTATCCGAATAGCTATCAGCGAGCTTCGCGTGATGGGTCGTGCAACACAAGGTGTAAGACTTATATCACTGAAAGGGGAGGATGCCATAGCTTCGATTGCTAAGGTTGAACACGAAGAAGAAGCCGAAACTGTCGAGCCATTGAACGAGCCGGTAGATCTGGGAGGCGAAGATGATGAGGATTTAACAACTGAGGAGGAAGTTGACGAAACTGACGGTGAAGAGGATACGAATAAGGACGAGGATACGTTAGAAGAATAGCAATTTATGAGAACGCGATTTTTATTTATGATGCTGTTGTGTTGTAGCGGGGGACTTCTTTCTGCGCAATCATTAACAAAAGAGGCAATGAATAATTTTGCGCTTTACACAAATAAAGGTGAGTTTTCTGATCTTGAAAAAGCAAGGAAATCAATTGATGAAGCATATAAGACACGCAAGGATTCTTTCAGTTATAAGAATAACCTGATAAGAAGCCTTGTGTATTCTTCACTTGCCTTTGCAGATTCTACGCGGAGACTTTCCTATAAAAAAGACCCGATAAACGAAACGTTGTTTTCGCTAAACAGGCTGAAGAGCCCAAAGCTGAATGATGAGCACAAACCCGAACTGGATTATGTGAAGACACAGCTTGCTAAAGCCTGGTTAATAAAAGCGAATAAGGCTATTACTGTTTATAATTATCCGGAAGCCTACAAAGCTTATTTGTCTGTAGATTCTTTAAATTCTGAACTCTTTTTTGTTAAGCATAACCTTGCACTCTTAAGTGAGAAGATGGGGAACATTAGCCGGGCCATTAACTATTACGAGCAGCTTGTGGAAGACAGGAAACGTTCATTACCCGACTATTACCTTGCTCTTTCTAATCTTTACGAGTCGCGTAACAGCAATAAGTCGCTGGAAGTTCTGCAGGAAGGGCGACGTGTTTTTCCAGGAAACAAGGATCTGTTATTCAAGGAGATAAACATCTATGCCGATAACGGAGCTTACAACATGGTTGAAAATATTGTGCTGGATGCGCTAAAACTAGATCCCGATAATTCCGAACTCAATTATCTGGCTGGATTCTCCTACGACATGACGGGGAAAAAGGCCAAAGCAGAAGAGTATTATAAACGGGTAATTTCTCTGGAGTATAACAACTATGAAGGCAATTATTCTCTTGGACTGTTGTATCTCAATTGGTACCTGAATTCGGCAAATAATAAGGAAGTAAATCTAAATCTCGCAAAAAAATATCTTACTTTGGCCGGCGAAATAAATCCCAATTCAGTAAACGTGTTAAAATCACTGGCTATTTTATACAACAGTACGGGGGACATGATTGAGCTGGAAAAGGTTAATAATAAACTGAAACAATTTATTCTAATAAACTAAATATATGAATACGAAGTCGCTTATAGTTACACTGGCAGTAATAGGAATGTCTGTTTCTGCTTTCGCACAGAAATCAGCAGTAAGTTCTGCTAAATCTGATTATGAGAGTTATACAACTTTAAGAGGAGCATCTCCTCAACTGGCCCAACCGAAATTAAAGTCGGCTAAAGAGGCTATTGATAAAGCGGTTTTACACGAGAAGACCAAGAATGATGCAGGCGCATGGACGTATCGTGCATTAATCTATGCAGATATGGCGGCTAATGACAGCACATCTGCTGCCGATCAGCTTACCGCTGAAGCACTCACTGCCTTAAACAAAGCAAAAGAGCTGGATAACGCAGGGGCTCAAAAAGAGAATATTCAGAAAGCTGTTACTCTTTTATCGCAGGGTCAGTTAATCAAAGGAAAGAACTTTTACGACAAGCAACAATATGCTGAAGCGTACAAAGAATTTAACAAAGGGTTAGAATATGCACCCGGTGACACTACATTAAACTATGCTGCGGCAATTTCAGCGATGTATGCTAAAGATAACGCGAATGCCATTGCACGGTTTAAAGAGCTGCTTCCAACCAATTATTCTGCTCTTGAAAATATCTATTCTAATCTTTCTGCGCTGTACATGCAGGTAGGCGACACTACCGCTGCAATTAAGGTTGCTGGCGAAGGAGCTGCAAAGTTCCCTAAAAGCTCTGACCTGGCTACAAGAGAGATTGAGTTAAGCCTCATGAGCGGCAAACAGAAGGAAGTAATAGAAAAGATAAATGCACAGGCAACAAAGGAACCAAATAATAAGATCTATCCTTTTTACTTAGGTATTGCATACAACGCTGCTAATGAAAATGTAAAAGCAGAGGAAGCGTACAAAAAAGCTATTGCATTAGATCCTAACTATAACGACGCCTTTATTAATCTTGGCGGTCTTATTATGAATAACGGGATTGAGATTTATAACAAAGCAAATAAGCTTCCTGCAAATAAGCAAACTGAATATGCTGCAACAATGAAAAAAGCCCAGGCTGAATTCGACAGGGCTTTGCCTTTCCTTGAAAAAGCTGTTGAACTTAATCCTAAGTCAGATCTTGCTTTAAGAAACCTTAAAACTTATTATACAATTAAGAATAATAAAGCTAAGGCAGACGAAATCGACGCAAAAATTAAAGCGCTATAAGAATAGCTTAATAAAAAAAAAGCCGGACATTTAGTTCGGCTTTTTTTTTATCTTAATTTTTCGAGGGCTGCTTTCAGGTCTGTTTTCTCAGCCGTTATGTCTTTCCATAAATCACCCTTTTCTTTTAACCGATCCAGCGTATTGAAGATTGTGAAATCTTTTATATTAAGAGTTTCATTTACTTCTCTCCATTCAAGCGGTGTAGAAACAGTAGCTCCGGGCTTGGGCCGGGCAGAGTAGGGGGCAGCAATGGTTTGACCACGCCGGTTTTGAAGAAAGTCCAGATAGATCTGCTTCTTTCTTTTAGAAGGACTCCTCTCCAAACTGGTTGTATCAGGATGGTGCTGATGAATCATCTGGCCCAGGTAGTGAATGAAGTTCTTCGTGATCTCATAATCATATTTTGCTCCAACATGTATGAATATGTGGAGGCCTCTCGATCCGGAGGTCTTTATGTAAGGAGTGATTCCTATCTGTTCTAATAGCTTCTTTGCAGTTAATGCGACTCTTACAACCTCGGTAAAGTCGTCGACGTCATTCGGATCAAGATCCATTACTGCAAAAATCGGGTTCTCAGGCTTTTTATAGGTACTCAGCCAGGGATTTATCTCGATACAGCCTAAATTTACCATCCATAGAAGGTTAGGGAGATTATTGCAGATAAGGTAGTCGATGTCCTTATCATTGCTTTCCGAATACATCGGTGCATATTTTATCCACGACGGGATTTGTTCGACATCCAGATCCTTCTGAAAGAAACCAGGAGCATCTATACCGTTTGGGTGTCTGTTAAGCGAGAGGGGACGGTCTTTAAGATAGGGGAGAATGTAGTCTGCTATATCCCGGTAATACTCGATCAGTTCACCCTTGCTGATCTTCTCTTTCTTCCAGTAAAACTTCCCGAGGTTTGTAAGCTTCAATTTCTTCTTTCCGAAGCTCTCCTCAATTTCTTCCTTGTTGGCTTTAGAAGAGGGCCTGTCAGGCTTTCCTGTATTTTTTTGTTCATCTTTTAACGGGGCCATAGGTATTTCCTCCACAACGTCTTCTGGTCCTTTATCTGTTCTTAATCCTTTAAATACCGGATGGCGAAGATGTCCATCGTCTGTCCATTCCGAATAGGTCACCTCACATACCAGTACTGGCTTAACCCATGTAACGTCGCGTTCGCGGTGAACCTTTTCCTTAACGGGCTTTTTAACAGCAGGCAACTCCGACATCCTGCTAAAAACATCCTTCAGAGTTACTTCATTAAAGCCTGTACCGCAATTGCCGATGTAAATGAGTTTATCATTTTTGAACATTCCCAAAACGAGCGAACCAAAGTATTTGCGGCTGCCGTCGGGCGTGGAATACCCTATAATAACGGCTTCCTGAGCATTAATAATTTTAAACTTAAGCCATTTATCTGAACGTCTGTTACTTTCGTAAGGAGCAGAGGCATCTTTCGCTATTATGCCTTCCCATTCATTCTTAATAGCTTCACCAAAAAGCTCTTTTCCCTTTTCGCTGATATGATCGTTATAAATGATAGAGGGGTCGTTCAGATTGTCGATCAGCGCTTTTAATAATTGCTTACGTTTGCGGAGCTCCAGATCTCTCAGATCATGTCCGTCTAAAGAAAGCAGATCGAATACATAATATTTCAGTAAAATGTCCTTTTTCGCTGACGCATAATTTTGCAAATGCTGAAAAATATTATGGCCATTCTTATCTTCAGTTACAACCTCTCCGTCAATTACAGCCTCTCTTTTTATTTTGGATAAGGCCTTTGACACGGGCTTGTATTTGTCCTGAAATTCGATATCATTCCTTGAAACAAGCCTAACCTTGTCGCCGGTATAGCCCAACGCACGGTATCCGTCTAATTTCCGCTCATAGATCCATCCGGCATTATCCACCAGCTCTGTAGCCGGTGCAAGCTTTGCCAGCATAGGCTTAAATGATATCTCTTCCTGAACTACTTTTGTGTTTATAGTCTTTGGTTTAGCTTTTTGTTTTACGCCTCTTTCCTTAACAGATTTGGGAACTAGGTCTTCGGCATTGAATTTCTTGTCGAGAGCATACTCATCGCGGTGTTTGATCAACAACCAGGCATTGTCTTCATTACCTTTAATTTTGACAAGAGCGAATTCGCCATTTAGAGTCTTTCCGTGTAGGCGAAACTTTAAATTTCCGCTATGCAATCCTTGTTTCAGTTCCTTCTCACCACTTTCACCCGAAAGCGGTTCGTAAGTGCCTTCATCAAAAATTGTAACCACGCCGGCGCCGTAGTTGCCTTCGGGGATTACCCCTTCAAATGTCCGGTAGTCATAGGGGTGGTCCTCGACCATCATAGCAAGCCGCTTGTCCTTAGGGTTGAGAGAAGGGCCCTTTGGTACAGCCCAGCTTTTTAGCACCCCCTCCAGTTCGAGCCGGAAATCGTAATGCAAACGGGAAGCATGATGTCGCTGAACGACAAATTTCAAGCTCCCTGAGGCTTTCCGTTTCCCTGTTCCGGGCTCCGAAGTCTCTTTGAAGTTTCGCTTCTTAACATACTCTTCCAGTGCCATTTATGCTCCTTTTCTTGTATTAAGACTTTGCATGAGCTGATCATAAAGATCATCGCCGGCTGCCTTTTGAGGCTTAAGCTTTTTAATCGTCGGACGTTTCCCTTTGGCTTTAGCTTGTATGATTTTCATCAACTCATGATGATATTCATCTTTAAACTTTTCAATTTCAAACTTACCCGTATACTGATTAATTAGAGCAAGTCCCATGTCCAGTTCTTTTTTACTCACAGTTACATCGTCGGGAGTTAGAATTTCTTCTGAGGGCCTGATCTCTTCTGCAAACCGGATCTTTGTGATAACAATTACATTTTTAACTGGGTGGATGATACAAAGATTCTCGGTACTTCGCAGTACAAAACGGGCAAGTCCTGCCTTCCTTGATTTTTGTAAAGCCTTCATAAGCAGGGCATAGGCTTTCCTCCCTTGCTTTTCCGGTTCGGAATAGTAGGAGGTCTCGTAATACATTGGATTAACCTCTTCAATATCCACAAAGTTCTCTATTTCGATGATCTTGCTCTTTTCGGGACTGGCATCTTCAAAGTCCTTATCCTCTAGAATAACATAATTATCATTCATCGGATAGCCCTTAACGATCTTATCATAAGGCACTTCCTTCCTGGTTTTGTCGTTTATCCGCTGATACCGAATACGCGAATGGTCCCTGCTGTCGAGCATATCAAGACCCAGAGAGCTGTTTTGCACTGCTGAATACAGTTTGATTGGAATATTGACCAAACCAAAGCCGATAGAACCTTTCCAGATGGACCTCATGACGTAGGAATTAGATGGATGGATCTTTTTTAAATAAACTGAAATACCGGCGGTCGAGCTCGGTAAAGGTTTCATTAACAATGAGCCGCTGGCTCATGAGGAAGGTCTTTATATCCGTATCGTTCAGCAGATCGCCTTGAAGGATATCGTCATAAGCATCAAGTACAGTCTGATCACCATTGCGACAACTTTCAAGAACTGTTTGATCATCCTTTTTAGTCATGCTGGTTTTTATTTCCATCCAGCCGCGGTGCAGCGATGCCATCAGATCAGATCTTTCTTCATCGGGAGTACCGCCATAGCTATGGATGCGGTCTCTGATTTCCGTTGCGAGGGTTTCACGTTGCTTGATAATCTCAGAGAACAGATCTTTAAGGTCAGCTGACTGAACAAGCCCGGCAGCTTCAGTATATCCTTGTTTGCTGTCGTTTAAAAGCCGGTGCAAACTCTGTAACTGTTTGTTATAATTCTCGGTATAATTCATTTCTGTTCTTGTTAAAGGTTGATTTGTCTTTAACGCTTGTAAACAGAAATGGTTTGACAGGGAGAGGGACGATAAAGCAGAGGAGCCTTCTATAAAGGAACAAAATATTTAACTTAACATAATGTTAATTATGATTCTTTAAAGGCTCTCTATTAAATGATGGAATTTAGTGATAGCCTGACGCTTTTCTGCTGTCAATGGATAATCAAGTTTATGAAGCAGATAATCTTCAAGATCGAAGTCAGATCGTGGTTCTAATTCTTTCAGGGCTTCAGCACGGTGCTCAACACCAAATTTAAGAACTTCGTTGAATTCTTTAATGAAATTTTTATCTAAAGGTTTGTTTGAAGCCCATACTGCAAACGCAAACGGCAAGCCAGTAAATTTCATCCATTCTTCGCCCATATCGTATACAAACGGGTATTTATCTGTTTTGCCGAATGTGCGGTCGCCGATTTCGACAAATGCGTCAGCTGTACCATCTTCAACGAATTTAACCTGCACCTTCCAATAGTTTTTCAGAAGCACTTTTGCAAGATTATTAGATGTTCGTGACTGTTTATCGAGCCTTACCGATCTTATTTCTTCGGCCGGTTTGTCACTGAAAATGAACACAGAATTCACTGCGCCTACGGATCCGATGCAGTAATCCGAAACTATCTCATAATTGGGAATATTTAACAAAGCAGCAACCGGAACGAGGCCTATATCTACTTGGTTATTAATTAGTTTAGTTGCGCAATCTGAAGGTATATCGTAACTTAGTTCTATTTTATCCAGAAAAGCCCCTGCGTGTTTTAGTCCGTAAGCAAAGGGTTTGGTATTGGTATATGATACTGCTGAAACTCTAATCTTGTTCACAAAGCTGTATTAAGTGGTCGGTATTATTGAATTCGATGATATGGAAACGACTACCATCATATTTCACCTTATATAAGGTGGTATTGGTATGCGGGAAATTTCCCATTTCATAAAGCGGCTTGTCGGTAAGGAGACATAGGAAAAGGCGCATAGCCCTTCCGTGCATACACAAAAGGATGGTTTTGGCATCGTTCTTTTCAATAAGTTTTTCCAGAACTTCCAGTTGCCGTTCTTTTACTTCGAGCGGGCTCTCCCCCTTGTCGAACTTTAGATGAAGTTCGCCTGATGACCAGTTGGTCATCATATTCTCGTAAGCCAGCTTCACATCTTCGGTGTTCTCCATCCCCTCGTAAATACCCCAGGCCATCTCATCAAGCCCCGGATATTGCGTCCACGGAATACCCCGATCTATAAATTTCTGAACAGTTTGATGAGTCCTTTTTAGAGTCGATGTGTAAATTTTATCGAAAGGAACGTCTTTATAAGTTTCAAAGAAGGCCTCTGCCTGCTTTATTCCGTGTGCATTAATGTCTGTATTCATCCCCCTGCCCTGCACTACTCCTCTTTTGTTCAGATCGGTTTCAGCATGGCGGATGATATATATAATTTTCTCCATACCCTCAATAGCGGGAATCTGTTTTTTTAATTTAATACCGGTAATTTATAAAATCTCGCTCCAGGTTTTTCTTCCGGCTGATAATTACTATAGTCGGTTACTACATTATAGAGAGTGTCCCTCTCAACAGGATGTCTTCCCACCTGCTTAATAAGCTCCACGAGTTCGGCCGTACTCATCGCAGGGTTCTGCTCCTCAGCCCCAGCCATCGAATATATCTTAGTGGTGTCGTCCAGAGTTCCATCAATATCGTCTACGCCGAAATTCAATGCAAGTTGCGCTGTACTCCGGCTTATCATTGCCCAATAAGCTTTGATGTGATCAAAATTGTCCAGATAAATACGTGAAATCGCGTAATTACGCAGGTCTTCAATCACCGAAACTTCTTTGATATGCGACATCTGATTATCCTGGTTACGGAACTTCAGTGGGATAAATGTTTGAAAACCTCCGGTTTTGTCCTGCAGCTGTCTTAATTGTTCCATATGATCCACACGATGCCAGAATTGCTCTATATGTCCGTATAATATCGTCGCGTTCGAGCGTTGCCCCAACTTATGCCATTCTTCATGGATCTGAAGCCATTGCTCACCCGTACATTTATCCTTCGCTATCTGCTCTCGTACTTCGGGATGGAAAATCTCAGCGCCTCCTCCTGGCATTGATTCCAGCCCAGCCTCCTTCATCAAACGCATGCCGGTAGCATAATCAACTTTCGCCTTCTTAAAAATATAGTGGTATTCAACAGGAGTAAGTGCCTTGACATGCAGCTCGGGCCTGTGTTCGTGGATCTTTCTAAAAAGCTCGGTATAAAATGCCATATCGTATTGAGGAAGCACCCCTCCTACAATGTGAACCTCGGTGACCGGCTGATCATCGTATTTCCTCACTATATTCAGCATTTCCTCCATAGTAAGCTCCCAGCCTTCGCTTCTTTGCTTAATCAGCCGCGAGTAAGAGCAGAACTTACAATCGTAAACACATAAATTAGTAGGTTCAATATGGAAGTTACGGTTGAAATACGTTTTGTTGCCATGCCGCTGCTCCCTGATAAAGTTAGCCAATACACCAAGGTATGCAAGTTCTCCCTTCTCGTAAAGCGCCACGCCCTCATCGAAAGAAATACGCTCGCTAGCCTGCACTTTCAAAGCAATAGTTTTTAGCTGTGGATCCAGATTTTTATCAGATATCAGTATCGTTAAATCATTTGCGGAATTCATCTCTGCAAAAATACAATAAAGACCGTACTTCCATTATCATTTTGATGTAACAATGAAATTTCCGGCTGCTGTCTTGTGTTCTAATATGTATTTTTACGCGATTCTTAAAGATTATGAAACTCGAAACCATCGCTATTCATGCCGGCAATAAAGTAGATTCTTCCACAGGTGCAGTGATACAGCCAATCACGCTCTCTACCACATTCGAAAGAGCTGAAGACGGCGGGTATCCTCATGGATTTATCTATACACGGGCAGAAAATCCCAACCGGAGCTCACTTGAACGCGTACTCTCCGCTCTTGAAGGGGGCGAAGCTGCAGCTGCTTTCTCTTCGGGTAATGCCGCCGGTTCTGCTGTATTTCAGGCATTAGAACCAGGTAGTCATATAATTGCGCCATCCGACATGTATCATGGGCTTCGCACGCTCATTAATGTCGTTTATAAGGGGATCCTTGTGGCAGATTATGTAGATCTTTCGGATATCACAGCCATCGAAAAAGCGATCAGGCCGTCAACGAAGCTCATCTGGGTTGAAACACCTTCGAATCCACTTTTAAAAGTAACAGATATCGATGCTGTAGTCCGCCTGGCAAAACGTCACGGCATCATGGTATGCTGCGACAATACATTTGCCACGCCGGTCTTTCAGCGTCCGTTTGAGCTCGGAGCTGATATAGTCATGCATTCAACCACAAAATACTTCGGAGGGCACAGTGATGTCCTTGGTGGTATTTTAATTACCCGGAGAAAAGACTTTTTCTGGGAAAAAATTAAAAACATCCAGGCCTTGTCCGGTGCTGTCCCAGCTCCTTTCGATTGTTATATGACTGTTCGCGGAATTAAAACTCTTCCTTACCGCATGAAAGGACATGCTGCCAACGCCCAAAAGGTTGCGGAGTTCCTGCAAGCACATCCGGCAGTGGAAAAAGTATATTATCCCGGACTTAAAGATCATCCTCTGCATGAAGTGGCTGCCAGACAGATGAGCGGTTTTGGAGGAATGCTCTCCTTCCTGGTAAAAGGCAGTCCTGATGACGCCAGGAACGTCGCAAACCGAGTAAAGTTCTTCACCCAAGCCACCAGTCTCGGAGGAGTAGAAAGTCTGATTGAGCATCGCGCTTCTGTTGAAGGTCCGGATACCAAAACGCCCTTTAACCTTTTAAGGGTGTCGGTAGGTTTAGAGAATGCAGAAGACCTCATAGCCGATTTAAAGCAAGCATTGGACGGAGTTTAAGGAATGAATTCGAAATATGACCAGTTGTACAACACGTAGGCCACATTTGGAATTCATTCCCATGCAACCCGTAACCTGCAACGCATTGCCTTCAACTCATAACACACAACTCATAACCCACATCTTTCAATATTTAATTTGGACTTTTAGCATAATCCGTTATATTTGCACCCATTGATAGCATTATCAATACTGTCAAACACCCCTTAAAAGGTTTTGATTTATAAAGAAGCGGTGAGAGATCAGGCTCTGTGACCCGCTGACAACCTAACCGGAAGAGTTCCGGAAAAGGTGCCAAATCCTGGTCCCGTAAATAAACCGGGAGCATATAAATTGTTAAAACCATGAGAAAAGATCAGATTCATTTTCGTCCTTCAGAAGGCATAACCACTATGCCAATCTCAGATTCATTGCGTTCCGAAAGCGCATTCCGAATGTCCCGTTTTATTTGTTGTTGCTGCTGTTAATGCTTCAGCTTTCCCATCTGTGAAAAACAGATGAGTTTGGTATACCCACTTAAATCCAGCGTATATCAGAACGGTTAAATTCAATCATTATATTCATTTATAAAAATATCACCATGTCATTATCCAATCTTAAATTCGAAACACTACAGGTTCACGCAGGTCAGGAAGCAGATCCAACAACAGGTTCACGTGCTGTGCCTCTTTATCAAACCTCATCATATGTATTTACCAGTTCAGAACATGGCGCAAACCTCTTTGCCCTCAAAGAATTTGGAAATATCTATACCCGGTTGATGAACCCCACCACCGATGTGTTTGAAAAAAGGATAGCCGCACTTGAAGGCGGGGTTGCAGCTCTCGCTGTTTCATCCGGACAGGCAGCACAGTTCATTGCTATCAATAATATCCTCCAGGCCGGGGATAATTTTATATCCACATCATTCCTTTACGGAGGCACATACAATCAGTTTAAAGTCGCATTTAAACGCCTGGGAATTGAAACGCGGTTTGCTAAAGGAGATGATCCACAGAGCTTTGAAGCGTTGATCGACGATAAAACAAAGGCGCTTTATCTTGAAACTATCGGAAACCCCGGATTTAATATCCCCGATTTCGAAAAGTTTGCCCAACTGGCACAGAAATATGATCTGCCGCTGATTGTCGACAACACTTTCGCTGCTGGAGGTTATTTATTCCGTCCTTTGGAGCATGGCGCACATATCGTTGTCGAATCAGCAACAAAATGGATTGGCGGCCACGGAACCAGCATTGGCGGTGTCATTGTCGACGGTGGCACCTACAACTGGGGCAATGGAAAGTATCCTCAGTTTACCGATCCTTCCGAAGGATATCACGGGCTGGTATTCAACGACGTATTCGGCATCGGCGGTCCCTTCGGCAATATTCAGTTCATTATCCGCGCCCGCGTAGAAGGACTGCGTGATTTTGGTCCGGCCCCCTCTCCTTTCAATTCCTTTCTTTTTATTCAGGGACTTGAAACGCTGTCGCTTCGTGTACAACGCCACGTAGATAACGCACTCGAACTTGCTAAATGGCTGGAACAACATCCGCAGGTGGAGAAAATAAACTATCCCGGACTAGAAAGCAGCATTTACCACGCTAATGCGAAGAAATACCTGCGCAACGGTTTTGGTTCCATGCTCTCTTTCGAAATAAAAGGCGGAAAAGAAAAAGCAATTCAGTTTGTAAATAGTCTCGAACTTACCAGCCATGTGGCCAACGTGGGTGATGCTAAGACCCTCATCATTCAACCTGCTGCCACTACACACCAGCAGCTAAGCGATGAAGATCAGCTTGCAGCAGGAGTTACTCCTTCTCTGCTAAGAGTATCGGTAGGTATTGAACATATAGACGACATTAAGGCCGATTTCGAACAGGCTTTCGAAAAGATAAAATAGGGATATACCGTCTTCTCCATGGAAAAACCATGGGGAAGATCAGTACGCGCATCGGATGAATATTAAGAAATACACACATAATAAGACCTTTAAGCTGGAAGACGGGTCGGTATTGCCCGACCTCGAAATAGCTTACCAGACCTACGGCAGGCTGAACGACAAGAGAGACAATGTAATTTGGGTATGTCATGCTCTTACCGCCAATTCAGATGTTCTCGACTGGTGGAAAGGCTTATTCGGCGAAAATGACCTTTTTAATCCCAAAGATCATTATATTGTTTGTGCTAATATTTTAGGTTCTCATTACGGCACTACTAATCCACTCTCCGAGAATCCGCAAACTGGCAGTCCTTATTACATGTCATTCCCAAAATTCAACACAAGGGATCTGGCAGCGGTACAGAGAATACTTGCCGACTATCTGGATATTGAAGAGATCAGCGTGCTGATAGGCGGATCATTAGGCGGACAGCAGGCAATGGAATGGGCTATTGCCGAGCCAGACCGTATTAAACGGCTGATCCTGATTGCCACCAACGCCGTTCATTCGCCATGGGGAGTAGCTTTTAATGAAAGCCAGCGGCTGGCTATTTCTGCCGATCCTACTTTTCATTCCAACCACCCCGACGGAGGGAAAAACGGACTGAAGGCAGCAAGAAGTATCGCGTTGCTCTCATACCGCAACTACGATACCTACGGCATTTCACAGCAGGAAGTTTCAAATGACAAGACCGACGACTTCAAAGCTTCTTCTTATCAGAACTACCAGGGCGAAAAGCTGGTAAAGCGTTTCAATGCCTACAGTTACTGGTATCTGAGCAAGGCAATGGACAGCCATAATGTTGGAAGGGGCCGCGGGCTCGCTGATGAAGTACTTAAGAAGATAAAGGCCGTAACGCTTGTAATTGGTATCACGTCTGATCTGTTGTTTCCACCGGCAGAACAGCGCTTTTTGGCGGAACATATCCCAGATGCAAGCTACACAGAAATAAGTTCATTTTACGGACACGACGGCTTCCTGATAGAAACAGAAATCTTAACAAAAGAGATTGGCTCTTTCCTGAAGCGCACTGCTTATGGGAGTCATATAGTAACATTACATAAAATAGCATAATACGAATGAGCAACAAATTAACAATCGGATTATTTGGTTTTGGTGTGGTAGGGCAAGGTTTGAACGATATAATCCAGACAAAAGACCTTAATCTTGAAATAAAGAAGATCGCAATTAAGAATCCCGAAAAGAAACGCAGTCTTCCTGAAGAGCTTTTCACCACCGATGCTTCAGTCATCCTGAACGATCCCGAAATCAATACCGTTGTTGAACTGATAAATGACACCGAGGCGGCCTTCCAGATTGTTTCAACAGCCCTCAAAAATGGAAAGAACGTTGTCTCAGCCAGTAAGAAGATGATAGCCCTTCATCTCGAAGAACTGCTTCATCTTCAGGAAGAATACGGCACATCGCTGCTTTACGAAGGCGCTGTCTGCGGTAGTATCCCCATCATCCGGAACCTTGAGGAATATTACGACAACGAGCTTCTTTACTCGGTAAGGGGTATTTTCAACGGATCTTCTAATTACATCCTTTCGAAGATATTCAATGAAAACCTTGGATATGATACTGCTTTAAAGCAGGCACAGGACCTTGGCTTTGCTGAAACCGACCCGATTTCAGACGTCGGCGGGTTCGATCCTAAGTATAAGCTCGTTATAGCGGCGTCTCATGCATACGGAATTATTACCCGCCCGGAAGATGTCCTCAATGTAGGCATTCAAACCCTCTCCGCGCGCGACATTCAGTATGCACGTGAGAAAAACTATAAGATCAAGCTGGTACCCACGGCGCTTGAATTCGGCGAACGCCAGGTGGTACTTTATGTCATCCCGAAACTCATCAGGTCCGATGATTTCCTATATAACGTCGAAAACGAGTACAATGGCGTAATCGTTCAGGCTGCATTTGCCGATCAGCAGTTTTTCTTCGGCAAAGGAGCCGGAGGCCATCCAACTGGTTCAGCAGTATTGTCCGATATTGCCGCCCTGAGGTATGGTTACAAATACGAGTATAAAAAATACCGTAACAACCGTGGATTCATTCAATCTAACGATTATACCCTGAAGGTATATTTCAGATACGAGGATGACAGCCTCATTGAAAAATTAAATTTTAAAGGAGTAACGGAGCGCTTCTATGCGCCTGATTTCAAATATATTATTGGTAACGTAGAGTTAAGTGATTTGATAGCCAATCAGGACCTGCTGAATAACGACGGGATATTTATTGCAGAAATAGCCTGATGAACTAATTTGACGCTCGTCTCTGCAACAGTATTTAAAACTTAGGTTATGTTTTTTGATTATGCTAAACGGTCCCGGTACATCCGGGACTTTTAGTTTTAGCCCCAGCGGCTAACATACCTGTTTCCCCTGATATAGAAACGCCAGGGAATATCTCTGAACGGACCTTCGATATTCAGTCCGATCCTTGCCGAAGCAACAATATCATCATCCTCGATTACATTGCCTCTGTCCTCAATCCAGATCGTACTTTCCTGAAGCGAGAGACCGTTGTGAATTTTGCTAAGGCCAAGCGCTTTCGCCAATGCACCGGGCCCCTTGCAAAGGCGTCGATCATCGTTAAATACCCCGCGTCTTTCACGCATAATACCCACACCTTCAACAGGTTCAAGCGCTCTTATTAAAACGGCATGCGAGGTTCCTTCGCCGCCGGTTACAATATTCAGCATATCGTGAATACCGTAGCAAATGTACATATAGGTAACCCCACCCTCCGCATACATGATCTCATTCCTTCCGGTACGTCGTCCGTTAAAGGCATGCGAACCGGTATCTTCCGGGCCCATATATGCCTCGGTTTCAACAATGATACCGCCGCTAAGCATACCGTTAATATTTGTAAAAACGTACTTACCGATCAGTTCTTTTGAGATCAGCACGACGTCATTTCTGGTATAAAATGAAGGAGGAAGGACCTTGCCTTTAGTTTGCTGGCTGTTATTCATAGGTGATGTTATGTAGGGTAGAAAATTAAAAGGATTGTCTTGATACCTGATACTTACTACTTGATACTAAAAACAATCTCCTCCAGATACTTCCTGTCCGTTTCATCGAAAAAATTCAGATGCTCGCTGTCCACATCCAGTACGCCGGCCACCTCATTTCCCCTGAAAAAAGGAACAACAATCTCCGAACGCGATAAAGAACTGCAGGCAATATGCCCCGGAAAGGCATCCACATCCGGAACGATCAGGGTTGTACCCTCTTTCCATGCAGCGCCGCAGACCCCCTTTCCAAAAGTAATGCGCGTGCAGGCCACCGGACCCTGAAACGGGCCGAGCACCAGCTCATTACCCTTTACCAAATAGAAGCCCACCCAGAAAAACCCAAACTGTTCTTTAAGGGCCGCGCTGATATTAGCCAGATTTGCTATAAAGTCTGTCTCTCCTTCTGTTAAAGCCTTAATCTGAGGCACGAGCGAACGATATTGTTCCTCCCTCGATCCGGTTGCTATTTTTAAGTCTTCCGCCATTTTGCAAAAATATACATTTAGCGAGTATCCCATAGTAAATCATTTAGATATACGAACGCTTCGGACCCGCTTCAGAAACGCTTCAGAGTGGTTAGGAACCAATTAGCGACCTCCCTTTGTCGTCTCTTATTCTTCTTCGATAAAAACCTGAGAAGCAACGGAGCGAGTGGCAAGCTGTACCGCGTCAAGTCAAAACCGGTAGCGAATGATATTAAAACCGGAGCAATTCCCTAATAATCTTATTTTTGCTTTTCAAAACAATACACACGATGACGGCAAAGAATAAATCCTTTCTATTTACAGCATTATTGACCCTCCTGATCGCAGGGTCGGCATATACGCCTCCCGATGAGGGAATGTATCCTTTAAGCGAACTAAAAAAGGTAAGCCTGAACAAAGCGGGTTTAAGGATCAGTCAGAAAGATATTTATAATCCCGACAGCATCAGTCTGATCGATGCTCTCGTAAACGTTGGAGGCTGCACCGGTTCGTTCATATCGGGCGAAGGTCTTATTATAACCAACCATCACTGTGCATTCGGCGCTGTACAGCAGGCCAGCACCCCCGAAAACGACTATCTCAACAAAGGCTTTGTAGCCCCCTCACGTGAACAGGAGATTGAAGCTAAAGGCTTAACCTGCCGGATCACAGAAAGTTACGAAGATGTGTCCGATAAAGTTCTAGCTGTTGCAGCAGGAGTAAATGATCCTGCATCGCGCATCAGGCTGATCAACGGTGAAATGAAGAAACTCGCAGCTGAAGCTGAAGCTCAGGATTCAACGATCAAAGCGGAAGTTTCCGAAATGTTTATTGGTAAAACATATGTTCTTTTCCGTTACAAAACGATACAGGACGTTCGCCTGGTATACGTTCCTAGCCGCAATATTGGCGAGTTCGGCGGCGAAACCGATAACTGGGTATGGCCACGTCATACCGGCGACTTCTCTTTCATGCGCGCTTATGTAGCGCCCGATGGATCATCTGCTCCCTATTCCAAAAATAACGTTCCTTACACCCCTCGAAAATTCTTAAAGGTAAATGCCGGCGGAGTGAGCGAAAACGACTTCGTCTTCATCCTTGGATATCCTGGGAGAACGTTCCGTAACCGCCCCGCACAATTTATGCAATATCAGCAGGATTATCTTTTGCCTTACGTCTCTAACCTGTACGACTTCCAGAATAAAGCAATGGAAGAAGCCGGCAAAAAAGATAAAGCGACCGAAATTAAATTGGCTACCCGCATCAAACGAAACGCCAATGTGCTTAAAAACTACAGGGGGAAACTGAAAGGGCTCAACGGACTCGACCTCGTACAGCAGAAAAGACTCGAAGACGCCGAACTTGCATCATATATTAACTCAGATGTAGAGTTGAAAGAAAAGTATGGCAACCTTATGGGTGATATCGACAAGCTGTATAAACTCATATATAACGATGCGAACCGCGAGATGTGGTTTGCCCAGGTCTACAGTAGTACCAGCCTCCTGAGCATTGCCCGACAGATAAATGCCTTCAAAACAAGCATGGCCTCAAGGCCGGTCAACCAGAGGGCAGCATTTTATACCGATAGTATCGGCATCCTGAGCCAACGGTTGAAGAATATCTACAATAGCTTCGATATTGATGCCGACAGGGCCATTCTTACCCGTATGTTAAATGATGCAGCAAAGCTTCCTAAAATACAGAGGATCGATGCCGTAGATAAAAAAGTCTTAAAGGGCTTCAGCAGTCAGGATCAGATTGAGAAATTTGTTTCAAGCAGCTTACAATACACCCGGCTGAAAGACCAGGATTTTGTTTTCAATACATTGTTAAAGTCGGCCAGCTCATTTTCGGCGTACAATGACCCGCTGATGATGTTCGAAAAAGACATCAGAGATCAGATAGCCGCACTAAAGCCCGAAAGAGACCGGCGCGACGGACTTCTAAACAAGCTTATGGGGGATTATGTAGCTGTTAAAGAGAAATTTAAAAAGCAGGATTTCATCCCCGATGCCAATAGTACCTTAAGGCTCACATACGGATACGTAAGAGGGTACTCCCCTGCCGATGCCACTTATATGCAACCCTTTACTTCGGTTAAAGGAGTGCTCGAAAAAGGAAGCACAGGCAACCCGGAATTTGCATATCCCGAAAAGATCAGGGAACTCTGGAAGGCAAAAGACTTCGGACCGTTCGCCAAAAGCGATCTGAACGACGTTCCGGTGGCTTTTCTTTACAATCTTGACACCACCGGCGGAAACTCCGGTTCACCGGTAATGAATGCAGATGGCGAACTGATTGGCGTAAATTTCGACCGCGCATATGAAGCCACTATAAACGATTATGCATGGAACGAAAGCTACAGCCGCTCTATCGGTGTCGATATCCGTTATGTGTTATGGATAGCCTCCAAAGTAGACAATGCAGATTTCCTTATAAAAGAAATAGGTGTAAAGCTATAATCAGCGGATGATGTTGATATTACCCTTATAAGGGCCCATTCCATTTTTGGGGTCTATAATGTAATAATAGGCCCCCGCAGGCAGTGCAGTGCCGTTAAAAGTTCCATCCCAGGGTTCTGCATAACCCCGGGACTGGTAAACACGGTTACCATACCGGTTAAATACATCGACGGTGGCATTGGAATATCGAACCAGGTATTTAATATTCCATTTGTCATTCGTCCCATCGCCATTGGGCGTGAAAACATTCGGAATCACCGGGTATTTGTCTACTGTCACGGTGACCCGCGAATAGTTTATACACCCCCGGGAGTTAGTTACCTTTAACGTGTATGTAGTATTATCAAAGGGGGAAGCTATTGGGTTCGCAATATCGTTCCTGCTTAATCCTTCTGAGGGCGTCCACTCATACGAAACGATATCTGCATCGCTATGAGCCAGGAGTTGAGTGAATGTACCTTCGCGTATTTTCACGTCTTCCCCTGCGGAGACTGAAGGACTTGGATTAACAATGATGGTTCTGGTAAGCGCATCTGGGCACCCATTCGCCCGGGTAAAAGTAAAAGTAATATCATGTGCACCCGGTCCGGCTTTGCCTGGATCAAAAATACCAGAAGAAGTAATACCGTCTCCGCTGAACGTGCTGCTTCCCAGGAATGCAGTTTCCTGCCCGGCAACCAACTGAAGCGGTCCTGATTCCTGACATACATCGCCTGGTGCTTCAAACGTAACCTTTGGCATCGCCAGCAGTGTAAAACTACCAGACTTCTCCCTTACACATACGCCTCCCGAAAAGGCCTTTAAACTCACTGTATATACCTTTGAGTCAGGCGCCGTAAATTCCGGAAAAAGTACCCGCTGTTCCTTTCCTGGCTCAGGGTTGTCATCCGCGACCACTTTAGTATTACCGTCAGGATCGGAGAAGGTCCATTCAAGCCGCGTGATCCTGCCAATAGACACCGAAGATTTATTGATAAACACCACCTCATTCCTGCTGCACAATCTGTCATAGTTTGGCACTTCAAAATCGGGCACGGGGTTACTGCCATTTACGATAAAAGTTTTAGATACAGTAGTCAGGCATCCTTTTCCTGAAGTGACAGTTAGAGTAGCTGTATATTCGCCCGGAATACTATACCGGTGCTGTGGGTCCCTCTGCGTGGAGCGGTTAAGGGCTCCCGAAGCAACATCTCCGAAATCCCATTCATATTGAAATGATGCTTCCGTGTGATCGGCGATGGTCGAAAGGTTCGTAAACTGGGCATTGTCGAACGAGCAGATACCCGGCAGAGAAAAGTCGGCAACCGGAGAAGGACTAATCTCTACGTTCTGTAATACGTCATGTTTGCAACCTTTGTCAGTCAGAACAGTGAGTTTTACAGAATAAGTTCCGGCAGGATAAACATGCTCTCTAGGTGTTCCCGATAAAAGTGTGTCGGTAGTACCATCACCAAAGTCCCATGCCCATTGTACGATATTTCCTTCTTCAGACACCGACAAATCAGTAAAAACAACCTTTTGATCAGCACAGTTGCCCGAAACAGAGAAGCCCGGAGTCGGCTTCTTATATATTGTAACAGTCAGAGGAGCCGAGGTAATGCTGCTGCAACCAGAGTCGGTAGTAACCGTTAAAGTAACAGTATAGGTTCCACTAGCCTCATAAACATGTTTCGGATTTTGTTCGTCCGATGTCTTACCATCTCCAAAATTCCAAAGCCAGGTCTTTGCAACCCTGCCCTTCCCATCTGTCTCATCACTGAATTGCACCTCTGTATCTTCACAAGCAGCGGACACCGAAAATGAAGGCTCAGGGGGATCATACACAGAAAAATCAATCAGGATGCTTTCAGATGTTCCACAGCCGTCAGACATAGTCTTCTCCGCTGTGATCTCAATATTATAGTCCTGCGCCTTATCATATACTACATCTTTGGCCAATGAATAAACGAAATAAGTCTTTCCATTTTCTGTAAACGTTGTCTCGGGAGCAGAGTAGCTTACCTCTTCAGTAGCCTCCCCGTTATTCAAATCCCAGGTCAGTTTGTTTACCTCATACAAAAGATTTACGCTGAACTTTAAGGGTTGATAAGTGCAGCCGCTGGAGACAGTCAATCCCGTCAGCTTGTTCACAGCCTTAAGGAGCTGGCCTTTTACATTGGCACCTGCAGAGTATCCATATGATTCTGCTCCCCCGAAGCCATATGCCACTGCATTAAATCCTTTTGGCGCAGCAAGAGTATGTACGCCGGCCGATACCGAAAGTTGAGCGTATGAATAACCCGGATCGCCCGGAACGGATCTGAACTGCGAGGCCTGAGAAATCCCATCCAGAGTAAATCCCTGCGCAGCACTCGTTTCGATAACCACATTTATAAAGTGACGGATGATCAGATATGCATCAGCAGAATACACCGTAATCCGGTCAATATTCTGTTCAACGGGATTAAGAAAGATCATTTCAGGATCACCCGCATTCTCACTGTAGGAACTGCAGTTAATGCCCTTCCCCTGCGTTACGGCATATTGAACCACTTGCACAGGCAGATCTGATTCAATAACGTTGACTTGCTGCGACGGAAACTCATAATAAAGGCTGTTTGAAAAAGTCACAACGTTGCCATTAAGCTTCACAACAGCAGCCGGATTGCTTTTAACGATCCGGATAACATCGTAATTACGTGAAGCCAGTGGAACAGTAATTGTTTTCTTGCCCCAGGCAGTGGTTGGATAAACCTGCTGAAAGAGGTTATCAGAAGAGCCTATCCCTTCCGACTCGCAACCAATCCCAATTTTTCCGCTGCCAGAGAATACAGCAATTTTTTTACACGGCTGAGTTGTTGTACCAACTGACTGGATGATAGAGCCTGTTAAGTCAGCACCCTTGTAATTGCGGGTTGATCTTCCTCCCCCAAGGTCAATACGTTCGCTTCCGAGCTTTTCGCCAAGAATCTGGTAAATTTCCCCTTTATTCAGTTTGACAGTGAAAGATTTGCCCGCATCCTGGCCGCCATAGGTATTTGCTGATGGAGTAATTTGCACTTCTGTACTGTCTTCTATAGCAACTACAAAAAAGTAGGAGAAGGAGGTATCCTGATTGGAAACCTGTTTATAGTTGAGGGAGTAATATTCCTTCCCGAGCACATTAGTGGGCAGCACTAAGGTAGCTCCCGAAACATTCCTGTCGTAAATATGAGCATAGATCACCACAGGTTTTTCTGCGGTAACGTGTATCCCTGATTTATAGAGGCCCTCCCCGTCAAGGTAAGCTTCCTTAGGAACCATCACCTGACTGATAGAATTGGCTGTAACAGTAAAATCCGAAGAATAATTCAGTCCCGGTATTTCTATCTTTCCTTTGGTATTAACATCCGAAGTAATATAAAGCACCATTTCCTGGTTGTTCAGATTATAACCACGCTGGTGGTTTCCGTACCCAAGCCAGAAATCTTTTCCCTTATTAGAAATATTTTGAGCAGATGCAACCTGGCAAACAAGCGACCAGAAGCATACAAGGCTTAAGAATAAAGCATACCAGAAGAAAAGCCTGTTTTTTACCACTATGATTGAAAGCCGCTAGCTACTAACAAACTTAGGTAAAAAGATTAATAATTTTACTTAATAGAATAGTCCTTTAATACCAGGCTGCTTTCAAATTTAACCCCCAACATGTCAATCATCGTATCTGTTTCAATAACCCCTACATTCTTTGCGATATAGAAATCATAGGTCGCATACGTTTCATACGCTCCGGTGAGCTGATACTGAAGCAGTACGGTAGTATGGATCACATTTTTGAAAGTCCTACCATTCACTGTTTTAGTAATGCCCCGCTCTTTAATCGAACCTAAAAATCTCGCTGGCATCTCAGCAATTGTTAAAGATTGTGTCCACGAGTAACCAACAGAAGCGGTATCATTAAGGTACACCAATTCTGTATTAGCACCTTCAAAAAAATCATCGTCCTTTAAAATATACTGATGATCGCCGTAATAATAGTAAGACATTCGTGTCTCTGCTCCGGCAGCTACCGTTTCACCTTCCCAGAAAATATTCGAGCTAAACACCCTTGTATTACCTGTAAGAGTGGTGGTTGTGGTATATTCAACATCATTCTGAGTACTGCTGTATGTCCAGAAAGATCCCTTTGTAAGAGGCTGATAAGCTCCAATATCCGCATTAGGGTCAATCGGCAGCAGTCCATCGGGATAAACAGGAGGATCCTTGCGGCACGATGCAAAGAGAATAACTATAGATACGAACAAAAACAGATTACACTTTATATTAAACATACTCCTAATTGGTCCTCCTTTTCCCACTTAATTCAACCTTTATGCTCAGCGAGAACTGCGAGAGAATATCCTTACTGCTCCCTGCTTCAAAGCCATCCATGCCATCTCCCATCATCAGGTTGTGCTGATAAGCAGCGTCAACCCTGAACAAAACCTCTTTATAAAAATTCAATACCTTAAAATCATAACCCACTCTCAATGGGATCAGCAGATTCTGACTTTTATCAGGCCCGCCGGTGTAGTAATCCTGAAAATGATGGGAATACCGGCTCACTTGTTTTATATTGTTAAATATAATTCCAATACCCGACCCGATATAGAAGTCGCTCGCTAACTGCGCCAGCACTACATCCGATTGCCCAAAAAGATGCCCCGCCTGTAACTGCCCCTTCACGAAAAAAGCATTGAAGTTGTTACTGAATTGCCTGCCCGACTGAGTAAGTAACGAATCGCCCCCCTTTAGTTTCCCAACCTGGTATTCAGCTGTTATCACTGTATATAGATGAGGGTTATAGTTAATATTAATATGAGGAGAAACCGTATGTCCGTTAGTTTCAGCATCACCAACTGTCTCATTTAACGTAACACCTGCCCCTATTTCAAAAGAGTGATAGGGTTCAAACCTTTGTCCGTAACCCAATAAAGAGAACAGACAAAAAGCACTGATAATAAAGCAATGTTTCACTTTCTGATAAGATTTAAGTATTTAAAGCCTTTTCCACACGCCAAAACTACAGGATTCATCTATTAAGATATTTAAATTACAAGGTTATACGCGCTATGCCTGGATTTGTTATATAATTTTAGTCTACATAACTTGTAGATTAAATATCTTTTACTATATTTGTATTCAATGGAAATAAGGAACACATATAAGCATACCCGCTCACATCGAATGATGTGTTGTTCCCGAATGTGCAACGGCGCCTGCTGTTGTTAACATACTCCCATTCCCTTTAATTCTTCGCATAACAATTTCACTGTAACGTAAATAATAATTTATAACATTTTAATACTAAGACTATGTTTTCACTTATCGCACAATCAGGCTCTTACCTAAATAGATTATACTCTGGAGAAACAGCAATCTCTGGCAGACAACCATCAGGAACGCCGCTCAGCGAAGGCGACTTCGCACCCGAGTTTACTTTTTCTTCAAAGAACTGGCCAGGAGCATCCGTTCACGCAGATGTAACCTTAAAGGAGCTGCATCAGAAACCTCTGGTTGTAGCATTTTATTCAGTCTTCTGGAACGGAACAGGCATCAGCTTGTTAAAACAACTACAAGCCGTTCAAACGAAGATCGGTGATGCTGCTAATGTGTTAATCGTTACATCAGAAGCACCCCGGCAGTTTATTAGAGCCATTGAAAACCATGATTTGTCGTTCAGCTTTTACTATGATTCCGAAAAAGTCCTGGCAGAGAAGTTTGGCATCTTCTCGGAAGATAAACCGACATGGAACCTGTTCTCCGGGATCAACACAAACGTCCCCCTTCTTTCAGCTTATGTTATCAGCCCCTCCGGACAAATCAGCTTCAGCTACATTGAAGATTTTTCTTCTCCTTTTCCTGAAGGCGATCTATTGGCGGCCGCTAACGCAGAAACTGAAATACAACAGCATAAATAAAACCACCGGGACAATTTCAATAGTAAAGAGGCTTACCTGCAAACAAAAGCGCGTGCAGAGAGTTAAAGAAAGAGAAGGGCCGGAAAAGCAGAGGTAAGCTTCTTTTTAAGGATTTAAACAATAATCGGATGCAGGCACAGCCTTCTGAAATTCTGTTTCAAATACCAGAGGCTGGTATTGAAGTCAAAGATATTATATTGCTGCACGGCTTATTCGGGACATTAAGCAATTGGTACAACGTACAAAAAGAATTTTCAAAAAAGTACAGGGTTTTTATTCCCGAACTTCCCCTGCTCGATATCTATACGGGCGGCAACCGGCTCGACAAGCTTGTTGAATACCTTGATAACTACATTACCGAAAACAATATATCCAGACCAGCCCTCGTCGGAAACTCTCTTGGGGGCCATATTGCCTTGCTCTACACATTAAAGTATCCAGGCAAGGTAAACAGGCTCGTCTTAACAGGCAGTTCTGGTCTGTACGAAAAATCTTTTGGCGGAAGTTTTCCAAGGATTAAAGACTACCGGTACATAAAGAGCAAAGTAGAAGAGATCTTTCATAAAAAGGAAGTAGTGAAGCGTGATGTAGTAAATAAAGTTTACTCTATTGTTCAAAGCAACAGCTCGGTCATTTCTGTTATCGGCCTCGCGCGCGAAGCACAACGGCAAAATCTTGCTCAACAGTTAAGCAAGATCAACCTACCCGTCCTGCTGATATGGGGACTTCAGGACACCGTTACTCCACCATCGGTTGCCCACGAATTTTACGAACGCCTCCCCTATGCAAGACTTTGTCTCATTAACGATTGCGGACACGTTCCCATGATGGAGCAGCCCGAATTATTTAACAAACACCTGAACGACTTCCTTGAAAAGCACAATGCTGTGTCCTAGCTGCCCCCGGTACTCATTGATTCAGAACTAAACCGTGATTCAGTCGATAATCGCCTTTCCCCGGTCGGGTTGCCAACTTCAATATAAAATGTAATGACCCCGGAAAGCTGCCAGAAGATTAAAGTACAGGCGACAGTGTTCAATAACTAAAATAGCGCATCTTTTCCTCCTCGAGATCCAGGAATAACAAATGGCGACGGATAACATCTTCAATAACGGCATTCTGTTCACGGTTTTGCTGAACTAACCATTGTCGCTGTTTTTCCAGTATCTCACGGTAAATATCCCGCGGTTCTTCAGCCAACGAAACTGTATCCGCATCGCCGATTTCCTGCCATTTTTGAGCCATTTGCTGCAATACAGGATATTTACCTACTTTATCGTGATAGTTTTGCTGCAGATGGGTCAATGCAAGCTGATTGAGCTGTCGCCTTAAATTCTGGTACATTTCTTCCTCTGGCTTATCATAGTCAGGGTCGGTCAACTTAAAACGCTTAATGATCACAGGCAACGTGAGTCCTTGCAATAACAGGGTGGTAAGTATAACAATAAAAGTAATAAATAGAATTAAGTTACGTTCCGGAAATAACGTTCCGTTTTCTAAATGGACGGGTATCGACAGGGCTGCCGCCAATGACACAACTCCCCTCATACCTGCCCATCCAATGATAAAGGGTCCTTTTAACCCCGGGTGGCGTGTATCTGCAACAGGAATATAGTTACGTGCAATTAAAGTTACGACCACAGCACCGTAGGCAGAAATCAGTCTGGTAATAATTAGCACAGCAGTGATTAATAGACCGTAACCAATAGCTGACATTATGCTCACCGTTTCCAGCTCGGCTGTGATCTGCGGCAGGTCCAATCCTATTATGATAAATACCAGGCCATTCAATATAAAACTTAAACTCTCCCATACATTTGCATATCGCAGGCGCGACGTACTGGTTAAAAAAACAAGGCGGCGGTTAGAAAGGAGTAAACCACCTGCTACTACTGCCAGCACACCCGAACTTCCTGTTGCTTCAGCAATAATATATATGGCATGAGGAGTAACAAGTGTCAGGATGATATCCATATTAGCATCAGTTGGTAAAAATTTATGCATTTTCATAATAACATAACCCACCAATAAACCGCAGCCAATACCGCCGGCCACCATCCATAAAAAGGAAAAGGCGGCCTGTTGCCAGATAAACTGACCTGTTCCTACTGCTAACAGTGCGAACCTGAAAACAATAAGCGACGATGCATCATTCAATAAGCTTTCACCTTCTAAGATAGACGAGATTCGTTGGGGAACTTTTACAAATTTGAGTATAGCCCCTGCGCTTACAGCATCTGGCGGAGAGACTATTGCCCCCAATAAGAACCCCAGCGCAAGTGAAAAGCCAGGAATAAAATAGTTAGCAGCCAACGCCACGGCCAATGCCGTGATGAGCACCACAACAAAGGCGAAACTTCCTATAACCCTGCGCCAGTGCCATAACTCCTTCCAGGAGATCTGCCACGCAGCATCATACAGCAAGGGCGGCAGAAAAATGATAAAAATGAGCTCCGAATCGATATGGAGGTTTGGAATCCAGGGAACAAAGCTGATAAGCAATCCTGCAAGAACTAGTAATACCGGGTAAGCTACCTTTATTTTATTAGCCAGCATTATTAGGAGCAAAATAATTACGACAAGGCCCAGGTAAAATGGAAAATGATCAATCATCGGAAAATGTTTACTTTATAGATAAAAGAGCCGCTGGATACAAAAGAATCGTCGTTTGTAGAACTCCTCTCGCTATAAATTTAATATTTTTTTCTTAAATCCGATCTCAGATGTAGATCAATGGCATTTTATGAATCAAAATAGAAAAATCGCATTTACAACCTTTCATGTTAGCCAATCTGACAAATTCCTGAACCTCAATATCGATACTTTATTAAAACTCCCTTTGTAAAACTCAGTTTTCATAAGAAATGCGTATGTTCGGATATTAAAACATCCAATATGAATCTCAGATATCTGCTACTTCTGGCTCTTGTAGCTATGCAAATCACTTACACACAAGCACAATTCAAGCTAAATATCACACAATTCAATCCCAAAGGCGAAGCGACGCTCACACGTGAAAATAACCTGATTGAAATTACATGGCCCGCTGGTCAGCAGAAATTTGGGAAGGCACAGTTCGATCTCTCGCCTTCAGGCCCCTTGTTGAAACGCATCGCTTTGGGTACAAAGGCTAAATTCAATATCATATCGGAAGATCTGGACCCCGCCTTTTTGCTAAGTATTGGCAAGCGCGACCTGCTATCGCAGAACGGATGGAATATATTTTTCGATAAAGTGCCTTCACGACCGTTCAAAACGGTCCCTATATTGCTTAAAAAGGCGACGGTAGACGTTAAAAGTATTGGCAGCCGTACAGTAGTGACCATCGGCAAACTTACGGCCGACCGGTTTTCAGGAAAGCTCGAAGTGACCTTTTACAACGGCAGTCCCCTGTTCAATATTGCCGCGGTAATGTCTACTGATGTTGACGCAACAGCTATCGTTTACGATGCCGGCCTGATCAGTAAAACAGAGAAATGGAACAATGTTTCCTGGATCAACACAGGTGATGAGATGAACTCAACTCCGGTAAATTATAGTGATTCTGCAAAAAACCTTTCCGTAAAATACCGGACGATTGCGGCCCGGAGCAATGGCGGCACACTGGCTCTATTCCCTGCCCCTCACCAATATTTTTATCCCCTGGACGAAGCTTTCAATCTGAAGTTCGTATGGCATGGAAAGGGCTACAGGAACATGTTGAATGGATATGGAATAGGCATCCGGCAAGAACTGGAAGGTGACCGTCGTTTCGTGCCGTGGTTCAACGCCCCTCCCGGAACACATCAGCGCTTAAACTTTTACTGCCTTGTCAGTGATGCAGCTGATGCTGTTGCCCTCGATGCTGTCAAAAAGTTCACCAACGCCGACCGGTATGTTAAACTCCCCGGCTTCAAGACGATGTCCAGCCACTTTCACAACGAATTTATCATGAACGTTGTACTGGCGGGGAAACCTGTGCCTGAAAAACCGGAATTTGTAGAGGTGTTCAAACGGCTGGGTGTCGATATGGTCCACCTCGGCGAATTTCACTATACCGCTCACCCTAAAGGACCAGATTCGCTTCGCTTAAGGGAATTGAAAGCACTATTTGAGCAATGTGAACGCTTGTCGGACAATAACTTCCTGTTAATACCAGGAGAAGAGCCCAACGAATTCTTCGGTGGGCATTGGTTACAGATCTTTCCAAAACCAGTTTATTGGGTCATGTCACGACAAAAAGGACAGCCTTTTGTTGAAAACAAACCTGGTTTCGGCAAGGTGTACCATATCGGAGATAAGAACGACATGCTGAAGTTGCTGGAGGATGAACAGGGTCTCGCCTGGACGGCACATCCCCGTACCAAGGGATCAGTGAACACCCCTGACATCTATAACCATGAAAATTTCTATAAATCGGATCGTTTCATGGGGGCAGCCTGGAAGGCTATCCCTGCAGATCTCTCACATCCCCGCCTGGGAAAACGTGCACTCGACTTGCTGGATGACATGAATAACTGGGGGGAAAAGAAGACCATGATTGCCGAGGCCGATCTGTTTACAGTCACACAGGAGAACGAGATGTACGCCCATATGAACGTCAATTACATGATGCTCGACCAGCTGCCCAAATATAACGAAGGTTGGGAACCAGTGGTAGAAGCCATGCAAAAAGGCAAATTCTTTAGCACCACCGGAGAAGTACTGATACATGAACTTAAGGTAAACGGCAAATCATCGGGCGAGACAGTAAGGCTTAATGCTGATGGCACCGCCGAAATACGCTTAAAGCTAAGCTGGACCTTCCCAATGAACTTTGTGGAAATCATAACAGGTGACGGCGAAAAAGTGTACCGTGAAAAGATAGACCTCATGCATACGAAGGCATTCGGTGAGCAGCAGTTTCAATTTCGTTCTAAGGTGAAAGGCTGCAAATGGTTACGTGTCGAAGCCTGGGACAGCGCCGCAAATGGAGCTTTTAGTCAGACGTTCTATTTGCAATAGATCAGCGTTATATTGCTACCCCTGGTGGGCTATTATTCACACAAGAAACTGCTTTGGCAGTGACTTCCGTCCTGCTTTTTCAGCCACTTCAATGATCCTTTTTTGCCGGGTCTCAGGCCGTTTGGCCAGCACCAGCCATTGCAGGATTCTTTTCCTCATGGATTTGCTCAAACGCAGAAAAAATGGCTTCGATCCCCGGTACATTTTGAATGCTTCTGCCAGATCTTTTGGAACTCTGGTTTCCTCTACGCTGTCCAATATAGACCAGGAGCCATTGAGCCTTGCAGCTTCAACACATTCAAACCCCGCTTGCGTCATAAGGTTCTCTTTAATTAATCGCACGACTTTGATTTTATTAATCTTTGACCACACGCTATTCCGTTTTCGTTTGCAAAAGAACTGCATAAACGTATCATCATCAAGTGATTTACGGGTACTGTCAATCCAGCCGAAGCAAAGGGCCTGATCTACCGCCTCACTCCACGACAAACTTGGCACCCCCGACAGCTTCTTATTATAAATAAGCCAGACAGATTCCTCGGACCTATGATTTTCAATTAACCATTGTCTCCACTCCTCCTGATTCGCCGGGCGAAAAGATTTAACAAGTTCGTTTTTCATTAGCATATAATTAAAGCATACAAATCTAACCCGGGCCAATGACAACCCTATGTCAGGGTAATCAATTAAAGTGAATGAGCTGCGCACCCTCTCCCGGCTGGCTTCGGTACGGGTATGGGATTTCTTCTACAGTTCTTCTAAAAAATCCAATACCCAGACCGAAGCCAAGTCATAGCCAGACAGAACCTGTGAAGGAGCCACTACGAACATGGTCAGGAGAAGGTGTCAAAAGAGCGGAACAAAAGGACAAATGAAAAATACATATTAAAAGGGAAGAGCAACCTTACGCAGGAGGCTCTTCCCGCAACAATTATATGAGGCATCCTAACTGCCTCAAAACTAAATATCAAGCAAAATAATAAATTTCAATAAATATGAAAAACATCGGCAGACTGTATTGTCACCAAGCATGTGAATGCTTCTGTTTGCAACGGAACCGCTCCAGTCAATCTTCAATTGACGATAATAACCAGACTATCGGAGCTACACTACTGCCCATTAAATAGAGAGCAGCATCTGTAGCTCGTCAAGAAATCCGGTTTTTGACTTGACATCCTTTCTAAATCCTTTCCTACTGGTTATTAACTGTCCTTCAAGCTTTGTCTTTTAGCCTATAAAAACATCGCTTGATCCTGTAACGTCTCTAAAAACCCGCTTTGCGGACTGGCTGCAGAGGTTTGTTACCACTTCTGCGGGAGGTTTATGGTGCCCAATGAATCTATTGTATTTAGTAGTTAATGATATAGAGGAATGAGGGGTCAATTCTTTTGTAGTGTTATTTGTTCAGCTTCTTTTTAACAAATTATTGAATGGTTAGCAGCGCATCTAATTCAAAGTACTTGAGGAGCGCTTACTAACGTAGGATTTCTTTTTCATCGTCATATTTTATATTGTTACCATAACTCAAAATTACATTTGCTCATGTGGCTTTATTTACGGGTTCCCGTAAGGCTAAATTATTTTAAAACAGGTACTTTTAGCTTATCGGCCGCCTTGGCGGCGAGCACGTCAGAAAAATGAAATTATGCGGATAGTGCTGCAGGATGACGGTATTGCCCAAAAAAAAAGCAAAGGCCGACCATAAAAAAGCGTGTACTTTTTTGTTTCTTTATAAATTGAGTAACAAAATACTATATGACATCGCATCCGAAACCTTCTATGTCAGGAAAATATCAAACCCTTGTTATTGCAACTCTTGATTACCTGATCGATCACTATACTGGCGAATTTGTTTATGATGGATGGGATCCCGTAAAGCAACATTATGAAAACCAGAAAGTGCAGGCGGAAAAATACGGCAAGAAAGGTCAGCTTGGGAAACTCAAGAAGCAACTGGATGAATTTGTAGAAAGGCTTCAAATAAATGCAGATTTAGACTTCCATGATTATATCAAGAAAAAAACTGGATTTGAGTTGAACATATTTAAAGATTTGGAAGACTTCCGGGACGAAGTTTTATTAAGGGGCGAGATTCGAGACGAAATTGAAAGCCGGAAACTAAGTAGGTTGTTAATGTACTATGAACGGACTGGTGTAGATACTGAAAAGCAAACAGGGCTCTATAAGATCCTGACTGACTTTCATGAAAAAGCTGCCACTCAACAGAAACAAAGCGGTACATCACGAGTTGTCAGGACGGAGGAAAAAGACGGGATAATAACAGAAACCATAGAGGTTTCATTTGGTCCCAGGCCGAAGCACCATGAAAGGCGCGAGGTACTTTCTCCCGATGGCGAAAGACGGCTCTACATTTCCGAATGGATGAATAATGAAGGAACGCAGGCTAACACCTCCATAGGCATCTCATTTAAAACAGCCACGGGGGGTATTTACGCCGTTGACGGAATTCACCCTGATATCAACGCCCTCTGGAAAAACAATAATACCGTTGTTATTGAAACCTCTAAAGATTATAGCATATTATTTCAGCATAGGCTTATTCAAAGCTTTGATGACGTGGTGAATGTGGAATATGTAGAGCGATAATAAAACGGACAGTCCTTACCTTTTAACATAAAGCCACAACTTTTCAGCCGACTGAATTCGTTAAAGTTAGCAGCATTAATAAATAGAGTCGAATGACAGCCGGATGCCATTGTGCGGTAAAAGCCCGGTCAAATTAAACGCGCAGTTTAGAAATTCTTATTTTTTTGCTTATTATTGGAGCTACATCTTGAAAAATCTTAAATACTATTTAGCTGCTATATCTGCTTTTTCTCTCTGGGGATTTTTTAGCCTGGTGTTAAGACCATTACAGGCATACTCTTCATTAGACATTCTCTTCTATCGTGTATTCAGTTGTGCGCTGATTATGTCGGTTATATCCATTCTCTTTAAAAGGAAAAAAATAAGGGACAATGTGAGTTTGTTTAGATCATTGCCGGCAAGAAGCAGGCGGGCAATTATCTGGTTAAATGTTGGCGGCAGTGTTTTTTTAACGGTCAACTGGTTCTCTTTCATTTATGTGATGAACCACGTCAGTGTACGGGCAACTTCGGTGGCTTATTTAGTTTGCCCGATATTAACAACATTACTCGCATTCTTTCTATTGCATGACAGACTGAGCCGCCCGCAATGGATTTCTGTCGCGTTGAGCTGTATCGGATGCTTATTGCTCTCGTATACCAGCCTGAGCGTGATGTTCTATAGTACTTTTATCGGGCTTAGTTATGCTTGCTATCTGATCAGTCAAAACAAAAACGCCAGGTTCGACAAGTTCCTGGTGCTCAATTTCCATATTCTTTTATCGGCTATTATACTGATGCCCTTTTACCCTGCGTTCGCAGGCGAGATTCCTTCTGACTTTAAGTTCTATTTTTACGTAGAAATCATTGCTGTAATGTACACCATCGTGCCATTGTTCCTAAATCTGTACGCGCTCAATGGTATTAGTTCATCGAAGGTGGGCATGTTATTGAATATTAACCCTATTATTGCCTTTGTCTTATCTGGGGTTGTTTATCATGAACCGTTAGGAACCTTACAGATATTCGCCTATGCGCTGATATTCCTGGCCGTGATCGTCTTCAACGCGAAAGAGATCTTCGTCTCAATAAAAGGGGCTAAATCGAGCCATAACTATTAATGTCTCTTCCGATTTTGTCTTTTAATAAAAGGAATGTCGGGTCTACGGTGTTTTGTTTGGAAGATCTGAAGCCAATGCCAATATAAAAAACAGGCAACCAACACGCCAGGACATAAATTAAGATCCCAATAAAAACACAACCACTTTCTGAGAACGGTTGTGTTTTTTTATTAATTAATACCCTTAACGATATCACAAGTTATTTACTTGCTTCGGCGATCAATTTCTTGTTTAAAGCTACGTAATCAGGATTCTTCTGAGTTTCTGCCTTTTTCATTGAACTCGTGGCAGAGGCGATCGCTCCTTTTTTGTCACCTTTCTTCAGCTGGATCTTGGCTTTTAGGTGTTCAATGTAATAGGCATCCGGCTGTGCTTTAACGGCTTCGTTCGCCCAATTGAGCGCCTTATCAAGATCAAGTCCTTTTTCATAGTACCAGCTTGCAGCCTGGAAGTAAGGTTTCTTTTCGCCTTTCATGGCAGTCTCTATTGAAGTCAGGATCTTATCGTCGATATCGGCTTTAACGTCAAATCCAACAATTACATTGGCCCACAGCAACTGTACTTCGATCGAGTTAGCTGTCTGACTACCAAAAAGAATGGTAAAGTTCTCGATGTTAAAAGGCAATTCTTGAGGAACAGCTGTAAATCTCAGCAGATCATCAGCTGGCGAATAGCCACTCGCACCCCAGAGTGTGAGCTTCTTGCTGAGGATAAATGTCCATTGATCTTTACCGGGAATGGTGTATAGAGCGTATTCGCCCGCAGGAACTGCTTTCCCGTTCACGGTAACGTCTTCTCCAAACTTAATTTTTGTAGGCGAGTTGGCCCCTGTCCTCCAAACCTCTCCATAAGGAACAAGATCACCGAAGATAGTCCTTCCTTTCATTGCCGGCCGGGAGTACGTAACCGAGATACTGGATAATGCAAAATCCTGATTAATGATTTGTGTAGGACTCGCTGCAGGAGTTTTTACCCCTTGTGCAAAGCCTGGCGTCGCAAAGACCAGGGCAACACATGCACATGCTAAAATTTTTCTAAGATGTTTCATTAAGCAAAGTTAAACTGTTACGCGACTTTTGGAATAGCCAGAAGATTATTCATTTTAAAGGAGGGGAGTTAAGGATATTTTCAATTTTTTTATCTTTACATTAACAACTAATCTTATGACAATTAAACACCTACTCTTCCACCTCAAAAAAATAAGTCTCAGCCCCAGGGTTAATACAGAATGTGGGTATAAAGGTCACAAATCAATACAATGAACAACAACAACAATACAAGAGTTTACAAAATGTCCTTCGCTAGCGTTTATCCGCTTTATATCCAAAAAGCTGAGAAAAAAGGACGTACAAAAGAAGAAGTGGACCAAATCATCTTCTGGCTGACAGGGTATGACGCACAAAGTTTACAACATCATATTGATAATAAAACAGATTTCGAGACCTTCTTCGCCCAGGCACCTCGAATCAATCCAAATGCTTCCAAAATTACCGGTGTAATTTGCGGTTACCGGGTAGAAGAGATCGAAGATGAACTGATACAAAAGGTCAGGTACCTGGATAAGCTGATTGACGAACTGGCCAAAGGAAAAGCAATGGGTAAAATTTTACGAACTAGCTGATTATATTTGCAATAATTCGATAAATAAAACATGGGAAAAATATTGTTTCTGACTCTGTTATTGATCGGAGCAACTTATTGCTCCGCACAAACCACGATCACTCCTGCTGCTCCGGGAGTAAGTTACGGGAATGGTGTAGAGAAAGGTGAAAGTATTGGGCTTGCCACCCTCACCAAAAAACTAAACAGCGACTCAGTCTATACAGGCCGTATTTCCGGAAAGGTGATAGAAGTTTGCAAGAAGAAAGGATGCTTTATGAAAATAAGTGACGGGAACGGAGACCCCGTTCTGGTCCGTTTCACAGGCTACAGCTTTTTTATGCCGCAGAACATCGTAGGTAACGAAGTAATAGTGGAAGGAAAAGCTAAAGTAAAAGAAACTTCTGTTAAACAGCTGCGCCATTGGGCTGAAGATGCGGGTAAAAGTAAAGAGGAGATAGAAAAGATCAATACACCGAAGAAAGACGTTGAAATAATGGCCGACGGTGTGTTGGTAAATAAGGGATAATGCCGGTTATAAAAGAGGCCGCCTCGCATGGAGGCGGCCCAAACAATAATCAATCAACAATATTATTATTGATCCTGGTACCCTGGATTTTGGGTTAGTTCGGGGTTACGTTGTAGTTCATCCAAAGAGATTGGCCATACAAGATCCGTTTCCTTAAATACGGCACCTGAACCGTTGGCTGCTCCAACTAAGTTTTGATAGGTTACGGCGCCCTTGGTAGTTGCAGAGATGACAGGGAACTTTCCGGTACGCAGACAATCATCCCACATCTTAAATTCAAGAGGAAGTTCGCGTAGTCGTTCCGTCCAAACTTCTTCTACAAAAGCATTTAGTGATAAAACTTGCAACTCTGTAGTAAACTGCGCTGCTGTTTTCCCGGAAGTACTGGCCCGCGCCTTGATTCGTGCTAAATACCCGGCGGCCTCAGCAGTCACAGAGTTAGCCGACCTTGCTGTAGCTTCAGCTGCAATAAGAAGCGCCTCCGCATAGCGATAGAAGTTCCAGTCTTTAGTACCTCTTCCGCTAGTAAGCAAAGCTTCCTCATCAAAATAATACCAGACGCCAGCAACGTTTGAAGTCCATTTTTTACCGTTATTGGGGTTAGTATATTCCCAATGATAGAACTGGTTCGGCTTAATACGTAAGTCATCCGGAGTATAGACATTGAGGAAGCGGTCGGTAGGTCCGAACACTCGCTCGAAAATTGAGTATGTAGTAAACACTGAAGTAGCAGAAGAGCTGAAGGCGTAAGTTGGCCACCAGCTGCTGTTGCTGATGCTCGCGTCATATTCGTACGCGTAAATTACTTCAGGAAGATCATCGGTTTTGCGCAACTTATTGTATGCGCTGTTCATCGCTAGATCATCGTTTGAAGTTAGACTGTGGGGAGAGTTAACTACTATTTTTGCGTATGTAGCTGCATCAGCGAATTTACCTTGTTGAAGGTAAACGTTAGCTAAAGCCATAGCTGCTGCAAATTTTGTTATACGGTGCCCGTTAGACGCAAAAACTGAGGCCGGAAGAACATCCACAGCCTCTTTCAGGTCAGCCTCAATCAAAGCGTAAACTTGCGGCACTTCAGTACGTGCCAGATATATATTTTCAAGACTTTCATAGGGTTCTGTAGGGAGAGGAATAGCACCGAATGTTTTCACGAGATAGAAATAATTAAATGCCCGGAAAAACTTTGCTTCGCCAACGAGGCGTTTCTGCAGATTAGCGTCATTCATCGCGATGCCGGGAATATGCTTAATGGCTCCATTGGCAACATTAATTGCGCGGTAGCTATCATTCCAGATTCCATTCATGGTATTAGAAACTATTCGGGTATTCTGCTGACGCGTAAGTTGCCTGGCGTACAAGGTGACTAACTCCTGGCCTTCGTATGAGTTGGTGAAGTACCCGGTTAACATCGTATTAATAGAAGCGGAAGGGCCAATATAGGCGCTACCAGCCGAAGCATAAGTGACCGGAGTTCCTAACCGATAGAGAGTATTTACGTTTTCTATTGCCTGCGCCTCATTTTGGTAATATACTCCAGAGGTTACTCCTGATCGTGGTTCCTCATCCAAAAAATCCTTGCAGGAATTCAATCCAACCATACTTCCGAGAAGTACAGCAATTGCAATATATTTAGTTTTCATACAACGTCTCTTATTAATTATAAAGTTAAATTGACACCGAGTGTGAATGTCTTTGCCCGGGGATAGGAGAAAAATGTAACATTCTGACCAAATCTATATCCCTCGCCCGACGTGATTTGAGAAGTACTTTCGGGATCGTAACCTTTAAAGTCTTTCGAAGTGATCAGCCAGGGGTTATTGGCACTAGCATAGACACGCAGTGCTGAAATCCCCATTCTTTTCGTCAGGCTGGGCTGAAAAGTATATCCCAATTGCAATACATTCACGCGGAGATAGGAACCATCGACAATCCATTGAGAATCTACATTTGTATCCTGGCCGGCGTGACCGCTATTAGTCAGGTAAATAGCTTGCTGCATGGTATTAGGATTCGATCCGTTATATGCGTCAGTTAAAATCTCCTTTAAGCCATTGGTAATGCCAAAGCGATCGTAGGTAGAGTGAAAGAACTGCTGCATGGTCTCAACGCCATAAACGAATTGCAGATCAAGGGTAAAATCAAAGTTCCCGTAATTCAGGGTATTGATGAAGCTTCCCGTCCAATCAGGAACGCCTTTACCCAAGATTTCCTGCTTGGCTGAACGGTTAGGCCGACCGATTTTATCCATGGTGATATCACCACGTTCATAATCTTCAACCGTATATATTCCATTGCGTTTGTATCCATAGAAGCTATTAAGGTTCTCTCCTACCCGAATGATACCATTAGGTCCGCCTACCCAGCCGAGCACTGTGATGTCTTCGTTATTCTCACCAAGTTTCAGAACTTCGTTCTTATTAAAATTAGCATTCAGACTGGTATTCCAGGTGAAGTTGGTTGACTTTACCGGACTGGCAGTGATCATTAAGTCGACACCCTGATTCCTTACAGAACCTATGTTCCTCATTACTGAAGAAAAACCGGTAGTATTCGGTAGCGGTGCATCCAGCAATAAGTCTGTGGTTTTACGGTTATAATAAGACACGTCGAAGTTCAGACGGCTATCAAATAAACCTAACTCCACACCAACATCATAGGTGGCGGTCCTCTCCCACTTTAAATCATCATTCGGCATAGTACCGATGTACGAATACGGAGCTCGTGAGCCGTTCAACAAATATGTCCCAGAAGTAACGTTAGCTAATTTTTTATAGGGATCGATTTCCGAGTTGCCAGTAATCCCATAACTGGTATGTAGCTTCAGGTTGCTAATAATAGTGTTATTCTTTAAGAAATCTTCATTGGATACGTTCCAGGCAAGTCCCACAGAAGGAAAGAATGCATATTCATTGTTAGCACCAAACTTTGACGAACCATCATAGCGGCCGGTTACCGTAGCCGAATACCGGTCGTTATAAGTGTAGGCCGCGCGGAGGAAATACGAATTCATTCCCCACCTGTTATAGCTTGAATACGGCGAGGAAGGTGTACTTCCCACTCCCATATTGTACCACTCGAAGAAATCATTACTAAAGCCCTCAGTTCTGCCCCCATCATAGTTATAAGTACGTTCCTGCCATGACAAACCCGCCATTGTGTTTATGCGATGTTTATCAAAGGTTTTGTTATACGTAAGATATGTTTCCTCCTGCCAGTATAATACATCCGTATGGTTGATTTCCGCCCATCCATTTGGCATAGATATATTATTTAGGGTAATGGAAGAATATCCTTTATAGGCCTTTTTATGATTATCAACACCAAATTGTGTTTTCAGGTCGAGGCCATCTGCTAAATGGAATGTTAACGCTGCATTTCCGAAGATTTGTGTATTATAACGCATGCGTTTCTGCAGGTCCAGAATAGCAGCAGGATTGGACATCCCCTCAAAACCTAAAACGTTAGAAACAGTTGAAGATGCGGACGAGGTATATTTCCCATCAGGTTGGCGAAGTGGCAACCACGGCAGCATTTCAATCATGGTACGCCTGGCATCCTGACCTCCTCCATCTTCCGGAGTATAGCGACCCCAGGTGTGATTAGCCGTCAGGTTCACACTAGCTGACAACCAATCTTTTACCTTGGTGTCATAAGCGAGCTTACCGTTGATCCTTTTATTGTTGGTATTTAATACAATTCCTTGCTGATCTGAGTAATTAAGAAATGTACCCATTGACGAGTTTTCATCACCTTGCTGAATATTCAACTGGTGGTTTTGAGAAGTAGCCGTTCTTGTAGCCTCCTTTTGCCAGTTAGTATTATATAGAGGATTACCATTGGAATCGAAGTAATTGGGATCATTGAACCATGTCTTTTTATCCAGCGACCAATTCTTGCCCTGCCACTTATTTTCGTTTTCCAAACCGATCATGAAGGCGTCGACCCACTCCTGCCCGCTAAGCACGTCCATATAATGCTGCGCGGAGCTAGAACCGAGAGAGCCTTGGTAGCTGATGGTCCGGCGCCCATCCTTATTGCCTCTTTTTGTTGTTACAAGAATCACCCCATTAGCACCACGGGCCCCATAAATTGCTGCAGACGAGGCGTCTTTAAGTACTTCAATCCGCTCAATATCGTTGGGATTTAATAAATGGAAATCTTCCATTACAACGCCATCAACCACATAGAGCGGATTTGATGAAGAGTTAATGGTGGCTGTACCACGGATGATAACGCGGTTGGCATACGCACCTGGCTGACTAGAGTTGGAGAAAATGTTAACACCGGCAGCCTTGCCTCTGAGGTTATCCAGGGGACTAAAGTTCTGTGCTTTAACCATATCGGAACCCTTGGCAATGGCAATAGATCCAGTGACGTCCGATTTCCGCATGGTACCATATCCCACCACAACAACTTCTTCTAATTTGGTATTCGATTTATCCATTCTGATCTCAATCGTATTTCTTCCATTTAAAGGAACCCGCTGACTTTCATATCCGATATAGGAAACTATCAGAACAGCATTCAGGTTAGGAACTTCGATTGAAAAGGCCCCGTTTACATCGGTACTGGTTCCTTTACCATTTGCTACCCCAAGTGTTACTCCAGGCAGCGTTTCGCCGGTTGAGGCGTCCTTGACCGTCCCCGTTACCTTTTGCACCTGTGGAGAAGCTGCGGGTTTATCTGCTTTTACCTCTACCTTTTTTGTTATAAAAATGATGTTGTTTTGAACTTTGTACTGAAGCGGCTGTCCTTCGAAACAGAGATCCAGTACTTTCATAATATCCAGATTTTTAGCCTGAACAGTAATTTGGAGATTCCGGAGATGCTGACCCCGTACCGGGCATACTGACCCCCTAATTTGGCTTTGGCCCTTAGATTCTGAAGGCCTGACAATTTTACCTTTTTTTTCTTAGACTTTCACCTTTAAGTTCAATTCGGTAAGCGGTATGTACCAACCGGTCGAGTATGGCATCAGCAATCGTCTCTTCACCGATCACATCATACCAGCTTGCCACCGGCAGCTGGCTGGCGATGATAGTAGATTTGCGACTGTGCCTGTCTTCTATGATTTCCATCAGGTCCATTCGTTGCTGCTGTTCCAGGTGAGTGAGTCCGAAGTCGTCCAGAATAAGCAGTTCCGTGCGTGAAAGCTTTTCCATAAACTTATAGATACTTCCGTCAATGCGGCTCATCTTCGTGCGCAGCAGTAACTTCTGCAGGTTATAATAAGCCACTTTATATCCCTGTGCACAAGCCTGGTGCCCCAGGGCAGAAGCCAGAAAGCTTTTACCGGCACCTGAGGCCCCGCTGATCAGAACGGCATCTCCACTGGAGAGATAAGTTCCCATGGCAAGGTCCGTAATCAGTGAACGGTCAATCCCCCTGGAGGCATCCATGTTCAGTTCTTCCACAGAAGCCCGGTAGCGGAAGCCAGCATTTTTAAGCAGACGGTCAAAGCGTTTTCCGCTGCGCTGTTCCTGCTCGGCCTGCAGCAGCAGTTGAAGGCCCTCTGAGAGGTTCAGTTCGTGATGGCGGCGGGTTTCCATCAGTACCTGCCAGCTGCGGCACATTCCATGCAGGCGCAGCTCTTTGAGTTGTGTTTCGATTTGCATATTAAAAGTGAATAGTGGATTGTATATAGTATTCTTTTCCTCTGATATTGTTATGGGCAGGAAGCGGCTGTTCAATGGCCTCCTCCTGCAGGTAGAGCGTCATATTGTTTTCCAGTATTTTCTGGATGGCCTTATAGGAGCAAATGCGGTGCTGCAGGGCAATACGGCAAACACGGGCGAACTTTTCAGGATCGGTGTTCCGGTATAAACGAAACAGGCCATCACAGGTACGGTACAACTGCTCGGGATACCGGTCCTGCTGAAAAATGATCTCAAGGAGGCGGTAGAGGTCTTCCGACTTATAACGGGCCCGCTCCAGATAATATTCCGGACTGCGGTTCAGCCAGGCCTGATTAGCCGAACTCAGGTGTTCCTTTACCGAAGTATATCCCCCGCTGTAGCTTCTGATATGGACAGCCACCTGTTTCCCTTCAGCATAGATAGAGACCATACTGCGGGTATAGATCACCTTTACTTTGGAACCGATCAGGGCATAGGGCACACTGTAAAAGTGCTTCTGAACACTGACATGTCCGTTGCTGGCGATCTTGGGCTCACAATAGTGTTTCAGTTCAAAGTCCTGCCGGGGGAGCTCAGATAGTAACGGCTTTTCAGCGGCCAGGAAGCGTTCTTCCCTGCAGTAGTCCTTCCGCTGCATGCGGGTCTGGTTATGTTCCCGCACTTTTTCCCTGATGGCCTGATTTAGAGAAGCCAGATCGAAGAACTGCCGGTTGCGCAGCCGGGCATACACTCTGGTATAGAGCAGCTTTACCTGGTTCTCAACCAGACTTTTATCGCGGGGACGGCCCGGTCTTGCAGGCACGACCGACATCTGATAATGATTGGCAAAGTCTTCCAGGCTCTGGTTGACCTCCGGCTCATACCGGTTTGCCTTGACGATAGCAGACTTAAGGTTGTCGGGTACCAGTACCCGGGGCACCCCGCCCAATTCCTTCAGGCAGCAGGAAAGGGCATACAGAAAGTCGCCGATTCGCTGAGAGGGTACAGCCATAGCAAAGGCATAATCAGAAAAAGGAAGGCAGGCTACAAACAACTGGCAACTGATGATCTCCCCGGTCTGGCGGTCTGTATAACTGATCTGTTTGCCGGCGAAGTCGACAAACAGCTTATCGGCAGGTTCATGGCTTAATACAGATGTGGGTTTACGGGCAACAAGCTGCTGATGAAGATGAAAGCAGAACTGAGAGTAGGCGTACCCCTGGGGAAAGCCCCGGATATATTCATCCCACAACAGCTTTCTGGTAACCCCCGTTTTTTTAAGCTCTTTGGAGAGATGTTCCAGCTTTCCTTTAAAATGAATATAACGGGGATCTTTGTAAGCAGGGTTACCGGAATGGAAACGGGTTTCCAGAACAGGATCCTCCAACTGAAGCAGTTCCTGCGGGTCCAGGGCAGCAGACTGAAGCTTGGCAAGGTAAGACTTCACCGTGTTCTTGCTGATGTTCAGCGTTCGTGCGATGGCCTTAATCGAATAGCCCTGGGTGTGTAAGCGTAATAGTTGTTTTATCTGACTCATGGGTCTTGGTTTTCCGGCCATCAGCGATCTTCTTTTTTAATAAATTGGATCACTAAGTATAACCAAAACCAAAGTTAGAGGGGTCAATATGCTCCGGTAAAGCCTTCCCTTTAATCATATCAAGGGGGTCAACATGCTCCGGTACGCATTGCGCCTATCTCCTAGAGGGGGTCAGCATCCGCCGGAATGGCAGGCGATTCTGTTGAATTAAGCCGCATTCCTATGCGCTATTCTAACCGCTTTTGAGGGGTCAACATGCTCCGGAATATCCAGTAATTGGTTTAGCTTCCTTTAATGTTACATTGTTATACAAAAAGTCAAACTTTGTTTGCTTCTTTATTTGTGCGATCACCTCTGATATAGGGGCATTCGTAACCGTTAAAGATATTTTTTGCGCAAAACCTTCCGCCCTTATCTGAGAAAAGGCGGTAACAAGCAAAATAAAGGTCAATTTCATTATTAGAAAAAGATTTGAACGCGCACAGGAACCTCTCCTGAAAGGGAGTTCAGTAAATTTTTTATACATTTGAGTGTTAGGTTAAAATTTAAATTTATTGTTAGCTTCAATCTATTTAATGAATTACCTGGCTCAGCTTTGCTGACGAACCAAGGGAGATTCGACCATCCCTTGGTTTAGGTATTTAGTCTTTGTATCTTCTTTAAGATTCCTCCTTTCTTAAGTTGATTCGTAAATTGGTTAATTTGATTACAATATTCTTTCTCTATTGTTTATTAAATATCCAATAAGTTTATAATACTGTCTTTTTGAGATATTAATTCGATACAACTATCGTCCTTCCTTCTACTTTAAAATCAACATTTCCTAATATTTTGAGAACTTTTAAAATGTCATCTAAGTCTGAAGAACGGGAAAATGTGCCGCCGAACTTTTCTTCTTTGTTAATACTTTGATAGTCGATATTTACATCATACCACCGGCCTATCACTTTCATTATACTGGTTATATCTTGATTGTCGAATATAAAATATCCGTTTTTCCAGGAGATGATATTCTCGGTGTTGACATTTCTTACATCAATTGCTCCGTCGCCGCTAAAAACCGTAGATTGCTGGCCCGGTGATAGTATACGTGAATTTCCAGACGATGTATTACTCGTCTTTATACTACCCTCCATTAAAGTAGTGCTGATAATCGGTTCGTCTTTATAACCATTGATATTAAAATGGGTGCCCAACACAGTTACTTCTTGTTTTCCGGTTTTTACGATAAACGGCCGGTTTTTATCTTTTGCTACCTCGAAGTAGGCTTCTCCGTCTAGCTGTATCCTGCGTTCTTTGCTCCCATGGAAATTTACAGGATACACCAATTTCGAAGCGGCATTCAACCAAACGGAAGTCCCATCGGGCAAGCGTACCTGATACTGCCCTCCCCTGGGTGTTTCTATGGTGTTGTACTGCGATGAGCCTGAACCAGCAGAAGAGTTTTCAGTGGTATAGATGATCTGTCCGTCTGCTGTTTTTATAATTTTTATACCTGCCTGGGCAGCGATACTTCCATTGGCTGCATCAGTAAGCGATATTTTCTTTCCGTTACTTAATGTTAAAAATGCCTTATTTCCACCGGGATGAACAACTGTAGGCTTAACGGCCAAACTTTGTGTACTATCTTTCCGGTTGAATAAAAGATAACCAGCACTCATAACGATTAATATAGTGGCAGCAATTGAAACCGGCCACCATAACCTCAACGTTCTTTGACGTAAAGACGATACGCCGGGTGAAGACAAACGAGATTCGACCGCTTCATACATACGGTTTACTTCTGAACTTGTTAAGTTGCTTTGCCTATCAGAAGCAAGGACGTGTTCCACGTCCTCTTCAATTGCAGAGTCCCACTCGGCCTGGCGAGTACCGCTTTCTATATGCGAAAACACCTCATCTAGCTCCTCGCGACTGCATTGCCCGTTGATGTATTTTAGAAAAAGGTCCTTAATTTTATAGTCCACTTCCGGCTTTTTATGACTTATACAATCGGCAGGAGATTTACATATACGATCAATGTAAAAAAAGATTATATAATTTATAAAACTCTGACTGTTAGTCTAATAAATTTGAGAGAAATACTAGAAGAGCCAGTGCCGCGTTTTTAAATGTGATATACTCCCGGATAGATCTTAGCGCTTTCACCATCTGACTGTTAACAGTGCCTTCAGTGATGGCCAATTCAGCAGCGACCTGCTTATAAGAAAGGCCCTGCATTTTACAACGAATGAAAACTTCTTTGCACTGTGGTGGCAATTTGGAGATTGCTTCAGTTAACATAACATTGCTTTCTGAGTATTCAACCTGCAATTCGGTAGTATTTTCACTGGGATCGACGTATTTTCTGATTTCGTTAAGGATACCTGATTCGTGCTGCAAGCGCTTTAATAGGTTAAGTAAATGCCGCTTGGCTATGGTGTAGAGATAAGTCCTAAATGGCAGCTCGGGGTCAATTAGTACACGGGTTTCCCATATCTTAATAAAAACATCCTGAACAACATCTTCAGCTAACTGACGCGATTTCGCTGTGCGCAAGATAAAATAGTGTAGTTTTTTTACGTGGATATCATATAATGACCTTAATGCGCCTTCATGCCCTTCGTGAAGAAGGAAAATAAGTTCTTTTTCAGAAAGTTCACTATACTTAACGGTAGCTATATCCATATTCAATGGAATCAATATTTTATAGGTAACTCAGACTCCGAAAGATATCTTTCAAAAGCCGGGACATAAAAGCATTTTTTTTATTGATAACCGGGCATTAAAATGCGTCAAACAAATACATCCTGCATACCAAAGATAATGATAGAATATCTGAAATAAAAGTGCAAGTTATATATGCTAAAACGTTACAGAAGGGCTCAACAGCCGTTATTGTAAATTGCTGTCAATAGTTACTCCTTTCTTTCTTCTCTTACATTATTTCCATCTTCAACTCCCTGGTTTTGCGAGTGTTTTATTTTGCTGATATTTGATTAATAATACTTATCATATGCGTAATTTTCTCTTAGCCCTTTCCTTTTTATTATATCATACCCTATGCATTGGCCAGATTGCTGGCAGCTGGATAAAAACAAGAGTGGTGTTCAGTAACAACACAGAGCTTCCTGAAGACATGGAATTGAAATATAGTTACGCCCGGTATACCTTTGAAAGAGACGGTAATTTGTATATCTCGATGAAATATGATTCAAAAGGAACCGCGGTAAAGTATGTCACCGATAACAATGTTCTGACAACCAGTTTAAAGGAAACTGGTATGCCCCTTAATTGTTATAAAATCGAAGAGTATAATGACAGTTCACTGGTTTTGCTGCAATCCGGAAGAAGCGGTTTTGACGGCAATGATTGTCTTCGTTTATTTCTGACTTCGGAAAAGAAATACACGTCTTCATTTACAGCAACGATGAATGACATCTTTTCCATTAAAGGTCCCGACACGATTTTTGTAGCCAATGACAGGCTATTCCCCCGATATAAAGGAAAAGGAGAGCTTTTTGATGTACTCAAATCGGGTATGCCGGAGCAACAATCTGCCGACATGCGCTTTCTTGCCACTTATGTAGTCGATAAAAACGGTCTCGCCGACAGTCTTCATATTATAGAAGGTATCAGCAAGGATTTCGATCGTATAATCTTGAAGAACTTTAACAAAATCAGGAAAAACTGGACGCCTGCCCTCTACAAGGGACGGCCGGTTGCTGTATTGATGACACAGGAATACAGGTACTTTTCCTCTGAAACAATGCTGCCTGTTTTTGATTTCGGAAAAAAAGGAAAGGATGCTATACATGAAGGAGATTATGGGAAAGCTCTTTATTATTTTGATCTAGCTATTAAAAAGTATCCGGATAATGTCGAACTTCTGTACCAAAGAGCAGTTTGCCGGGGGTACCTTGGTAATAATGATGCTGCCTGCGCCGATCTTGAGAAAATAAAGGAGCTGGGAAGCAATCTAGGAAAGGAATTGCAGGGAAGGTTCTGTAAATAAGGGTCTCTTTACGATTAACAACAACGATCAAGTCTGGATGTTGTAAGCCGGGACCTGGAAATATTCACGAGTGATATATATGAAACCATTCATTACATTCTTTTGCTTGACAGTCCTTGCATTAACTTCGTATAGAGAAAAAGCAGGAGCGAAAACTATCATTATGAAAACAACCGACAGTCTAACTTTCAAAAGCGGCTATTCTGAAGTGAATGGTCTTAAGATGTACTACGAAATTTATGGATATGGAAAACCGCTTGTCTTAATTCATGGCGGTGGCTCTACAATCCAAACAAGTTTTGGAAGAGTGATTCCTCTGCTTGCCAAAAGCAGACAAGTAATCGCGGTAGAGCTGCAGGCACACGGGCGGACAAGCGACAGAAACGCAGATCTCTCATTTGAACAAGATGCCGATGATGTAGCAGCGCTTTTGAAAAATCTCAATATTGATAAAGCCGATTTTTTCGGTTTCAGTAATGGCGGGACAACTACGCTGCAGATCGCCATTCGTCATCCAGAAATAACAGGCAAGATTATTCTAGGTTCCGCTCTTTCCAAAAGGAACGGAGTTCCGTCAGCTTTTTGGAATTTCATGAAACAAGCCAGCTTGGATCAAATGCCCGGACAGCTGAAATTAGCCTATATAGAGGTTGCACCGGACACAAATGGCTTGCAAATAATGCACGACAGGGACGCAAAGAGAATGGTAAATTTCACAGATATACCCGATGAGAAAATAAAATCAATTAAAGCCCCCGCCTTAATTATTATAGGCGACAAAGACGTCATTACTCCTGAACACGCTATTGAAATGCACAGAATGATTGGCGGTTCACAGTTAGCCATCATCCCCGGTGTACATGGTGAATACATAGGAGAAATAACAACGCTAAAACAAGAGTTTAAGGAAGCTGACTTGGTAGTGGGCATGATTGAAAAATTTCTTGATTAATAACGAACTGATAACAGGATATTGACAACAGTCTAACCAAGAAGTAACCCGGAAGCCATCACCACCGGAACTGCTTCGACACAGCACCTGATCACCTTGCTGAAACGGCGATCGCTTCATGAAGGAAATAGGGTTCCATGCAATTGCATCGACGTATCGATAGGCATGTTGGTTAGATAAGGGTTAGATAGAAGTAAAAGAACGAAGGCGCTTGAATCACGTGCCTCCGTTCTTATGCAATTAGTTCATTACCATTCTGGATTTTGCACCAGTGTTGGGCAGCGCTGTAACTCAGTATACATAATCGGGAATAAATAATGCTTGGTTGAGAACACTCTTTCTTCTACGCAAAATCTTTCCATTTTATACTTAACCCCACCTATAATAATCTTCCCGTTATCAGACTGAACGGGTCTCATTCCATTGATCATCCGCTGACATTTGGGATAAGCTCCGTTGTTACTTTTCCAGTAAATTTGAGATCTTTCAGTATTTGTTGATCCTGAAGCTTTCCATAGGGTTTCTTTAGCAAGTTCAGTTGTACTGCTGGGCTCAAGATACAGTCTGCTTTGCCAAGGCCTTTTGTCCTCGTAAAAGAACTCAACCCTGCGTTCCCGTTTTATGTAATCCCTCATAACAGCAGCATCAACTTTGGCAGATGGAGGCATTGGGACCATAAAAGAGCGGGCCCTAACCCTGTTTATCATGTCGTATATCTCTTGATTTGGGCCACTAATTTCATTTACTGCTTCACAATAGATATATATAAATTCAGGCAGCCGCCAAACAGGAGGACAATTAATATCAAAGCTACCGCTCTTATTGTAAGCCTCTTTCTGAAATTTGCGTAAGTAGTATCCTGTGGTAGTTGCGTTTGTGGCGCCTATCTTGTCGGAACCAGTAGCTGTATTGACTGTCTTTTTATTATTGCTGTTGTCTCTATATGGCGCACCGTGATAAATTATGTCCCGATAGAAACGAGGGTCGCGCCTCTGATAGGGTATGTAACACCGAAACCAGAGTCGTGTCTAATCCGAAAGCCAGTCTATCTCAATCCTCCATGCTAAAACTACAAAAATTCCGGAAAAGATACGGTTCTTATGCTGCACTGAATATCGGAGATATAGAAATTCCCTCAGGTATCTTTTGGATCCAGGGAAGCAATGGCTCCGGAAAAAGCACTTTTTTGAAAGCTCTAGCCGGCGTACTTGCCTTCGATGGAGATATATTGTTAGACGGCGTCTTAAGTATTAAAAAACAGCCAGTTAGATATAGGTCGACCGTGAATTTTGCCGAGGCTGAACCTCTGTTTCCTGAATTTCTGACCGGTACAGAGATGGTTAGGCTTTTTATTGAGGCTAAGGGAGGCTCCCCTGATCAAACCGACCGCTATGTTGAAAACATTGGAATGGCACCACATATTCATCGGTCGATAGGCAGCTTTTCCAGCGGAATGGTTAAAAAACTGTCGCTCATCCTCGCTTTTATTGGTAAACCGCAACTCATTCTGCTTGATGAGCCGCTTATAACACTTGATGCACTTTCTCTGGATGTTTTGTATTCCTGGATACAGGAAGCAAATCGCGATCATGGTGTTTCGTTTTTGCTTTCATCTCACCAGTCGTTAAATACGGACTTTGTAAAAGATGCCTCTGAAATTGTGGTCGAAAACAAAACCTTAAACCTGCTAAATGATCCTCTCGTCAACAAGTAATATACTCATTAAGTTGTTTGCCAAAGATTTCCTCAAGTCGAATTCAGGATTCCTTGTGTTTCTTTTTGGCTCCTTAGCGAGCTATCTTTTTTTCATTAACACAGTGGGAGATGTAAACCTGATCACTCCTGAGGAGCTGACCTTTTATCACTTTATATTTGTCATGACTTTCATAAGCAGTCCTGTGATGACGCTAATAATTGCCATGCTACTTATTATTTATTCCGTTAAAAGCTGGTCGTATATCTGCAAGTCAATCACTACTGAACGGAATGTTTTTTTGTTATACAGTATTACTTCTTTAAGCCGACAAAAACAGTTTAAAAACTGGTTTCTTGTGCAGTTTGTAGTTTATCTGCCCGTATTGGCGTACTGTACTTTTGCTCTAACCTTCGGCGTTATTTTCGGACACATTCTCCTGCCCTTTCTAATGTTAATCTTCCTTTTGCTTATGACTACCTTCAGCGCCTGGATTTACATGGGCAGGATGGCTTTGATGCAGGAGTGTAAAGAAGTTTCAGAGTTTATCTACCCTTTATTGTCCCTGGGTAAAAGCCAGAGATATCTATCTCTTTATTATGTGGCACATCGGCAGAAAGCAGCATTGATGATTGTAAAGGGGCTGTCGTTGATACTCGTATTGTTTATTGGTGAAGCTTTTCAGAATGTAACAGAGGGATCAAAGATCGCCGCTTTTTTTATGCTGAGCATTGCTATCTCACACTCCTATCTCTTAATCAGGCAACATCAATTTCTGGAAGAGTATTTTAGTTTGGACCGCAATCTTCCTCAACCCAGGTTCCAGCGATTTCTATGGTTTGTCTTTGAGTGGTTGCTGTTGGTCATCCCTGAAATTGTTTGGCTCTTTTACAGCTTCGATGGCATAGTCGCCGGCGAATCGTTATTATTGTCCATTGGGCTTGCCCTGTTGTTAAGATGCATTTTATACCTCGGCAAAATACCTATAAAGCGTTATTATCAAATGGTGTTTATCCTCTATTTTGTTTTCCTGATCCTGATTCTCTACGAACAGACGTTGCCGCTAGCAGTTCTTGCCGGCACCGGGGCTTTCGTAATTTTTTATAAAAAATATTACAATGGAAACGGATACAGTCTTTAATGAAATTTCATATAAAGCACCGACTTTGTCTTAATCTTCCTCATAGACGACCGATAGCGGAAGCCTTGCCTTTTAAAATTATGTCCTGCGCCTTTTCCAGTAATTCATCCTTACCCTCTTTTATGCCTTTTATGGTTGGTTTAAGGAAATAGTCAATCTTAACCCCCTTACGTTGTGCATTGGTTCCATCCGGATAAAAAACACCAAGGCCGGAAATGTTCGTTGTAATGCCGCCTGGCAGATTAATGTTGGAGATGTTACCATCAGCGCCGGCCGTGGTGCTTCCGATTACGGTAACGTTTGGACTGCTTTGAAAAGCCATCGTTACATATTCTGCATTACTCTGGGTATAAGCATTTACAAGAACAACAACTCTTTCTTTGTAGTTATCACTGCTTTTCTCGCCGTTTTCTATAGAATCCGTATAAACAAACAATCCCGGATGGTCAGCGAATCCCCTCGTAAATTTTGCAAAAGCTGAGGTAAATGGCTTAATGTAGTTGCCGAGGGTATGTATCATTTCATCGGTTGGGTAGCAACGAAGATCCACGACAAGACCTTTTGTATTTTTAAACTCTTTCCTGATGTCTTTTAAGTGACCACTTTTAAACTTTGCGGCGAACAGGTAACCGATACTGTCGGATAACACAAAACGGGCGGGAGCTTCCGGCTTTGGATTCCAGTCCTTTCTCCAGAAATCGAGCTGGGAATTTTTTACTCCGCTAATACTTAAATTAAAAGGCTTACCATCTCTTGATAGCCGAAAAATAAAATGCTTCTTATCACTTCTCAATAAATAGGAGCCCGGCATATCTCTTAATTTCGTATCATAATTTGATGCTGGAACATAGGGTATATACTTCCTGACAAGGTCCTGCACCTTTTCTCCGTTAATAGATAATATTATGTCACCAATTCTGAATTTTGATTTTACCTCCTTTGAGTCGCTGTAATAATCCGTTATTACCAGTTTATTTTCAATGAACTTCGCTTGGAAGGGCACCCTATAGTCGCCCTGAAATTTACTTAATGCCTTAAAATCTCCTAACGCGGCATGTCCATCATGAATGGAGGCTATCATCTTAGTCATTGCTTTAGCATACTCTGTTGCATTGCGGGCATAAATAAAACCTGGAAGATACTGATGTAGCATGCTATTCCATCTTTCCGTGATCAGATGACGACTTGGAAAAAAATATTGGATAATATTCCAATACCTGTAAAGTGCTAAAAGACGATAGCCTGCATCGGGATAAAGCATATCGGCGTATAACTTTTCATGGCGGAATTCCGGATTCCCGACCTGCTCATTAATGGTGACATAGTAATTATATGTCGTATTACGGTTAGCAAGTATGTATTGTAGTTTTTGGAGCAATCCAGAACTGAACACAGGGTTATTGAAGATATTTCCATAATCTGGGGCGATTGCAATATTCTGTTCATTGGTAATCGGCTTACAATCTGTACAGGCTGCGGGTTGCCCAAGCTTATCGAGCCATGCTTCGAATAAAGCTGATGCTTCGTTGTTGTTTTTACATTTTAACAAGTGAGGCAATAATCTTATCAGCTCTGCATCCCAATTGTAATCGCCTTTCGCGACAGCGGGATGGTGGTACTTTAAAAATCCCCATAGTTGCCCTACTAAATTCAAATACTCCGTATTTTTTCTAGTTAAAATAATAGTATCAATACCAGAACCCCTTGAAAAAGCGGTGTCAAGTTCACCTGGGAAAAAAGGAGTTTGTTTTACATGTGCCTCGTCAATTGGTTTCTCATCAAGGTAAAGTCGCAAACTGTCTATCCAGACTTTACCTTTCCCAACCAAGAGGGCACCGGCATTTATACTTACCGCCTCATATTCATTGTAAGGTAACTCAATATAGTATTCCTTCCAATCATTAGTCCCCTTAATACCGTCATCCTCCATATTCTCATAGGCAAGTACTTTATTTTCAAGGCCGTTAACGCATAACCACAACCCGGCAAATCCATCGTTTACATCTTCGGTTTTAACTGAGCCTACCAACATAAGATGCTTGCCATGAAAAGAGTGATTTATAATATGCTTGATGGTTCCGTAGATATCTTTTCCTTCCTGAGCTGTTATAGAAACGGAATATTTTCCTTGCCGCTTAATCACACTGTCTAAGCCAACATTATAAGTATGTTCTTTACCAAGATAGAAAGTCCATCCACCGGGCCTCCCGCTATCTTTATCAATAATCTCCAGATTGCCATTGAAATTGACCTGAGCGGGCAGAATAAGCCATCTTGCCACTAATAGAGCCGTTAACAGTATCCGTTTAAGCATAACAACTAGGTTAATAATGAACAAATTAGGGATTTATTCATACACGACTATACAATTAACATAGTTTAACGATTGAAAATATAAAACTGCATGCATTTATTCCATTAGCAGAATAAATCTACATAGAAATAATCTACGAACGAATGAGCGAGTAACTTCAGTCTTCTAGTCCTTTCCCTGCAAGAATTTTAGGAATGTATTTTTCAATCCGCGATTCCTTTGTTTTCGACTGTTTTGCTTGTGAGAAATGAAATAGATAGGCTCTTTGCCTTCCTGGTGTTAAGGCGTTAAAAGCGTTCTTCAAATCAGTATTCTGGTCTAGTCTTGTTTTAAATTCGGCAGGTACAGTATAATCTGATGTTTTTTTTAAAGTTAACTTCCTTCCGGACTTTTCGATTTCAATTGCTTCTTTGATGTAGGATTTAATAGTGGACGTTTGTTGTTTTATCTCACTGACATCTGTAAACCGGATTTGACGGGCTGATTGAACATTTTCTGTTTGCTGGATTAAGATGCCATCGGGGTCTTCGAGTAGTGCCCCTTTATGAAACAGTAAGGCACAGTATTCTTTAAAGCCGTGGATCAAAACGACGTTTTTACCATGGAAGGTGTAGCAAGGATGCATCCATTTATAATCTTCAGCTAGTTCACTATCAAGAACAATGGCTCTCAACATTATCATTTCCTCTTTCCACTTTGTGGCATTATTTAAAAACAGGTCGACTTTAGCATTCATTTTTAACCAACTTTATTTGATCGAAAGATTTTTTGTTCTCAGGTCTGAAATACCAGGATACTACAGTAAGTGCAACAAAAACTAGCGGAGCTATAAATTCTGCAAAGCTATCCTTAATGATAATATGTGAGATTACTGCGCCTGTCATTGCAAAGAAAAAGCCGGCATACGCCCATTCCTTCAGCAATGCGAATTTAGGCATTAGTATAGCCACCACACCCATCACCTTCCATATCCCAAGTATGGTCATAAAATATACCGGGTACCCCAGATGTAAGATACCCTCTACGCTTTCTTTGACCCTTAAGATCTGCGCCACTCCCCCTGAAAACATTCCCAGGGCAAGAGGAATGGTCGACATCCAATAGATAAATTTATTACGCTTGTTCACTGCTTGTTATTTTAGTCTCTTTACGATTTCCTGTAAGCGGTTGTGAGCCATATTTAAACCTTGAGCAAATGGCATTTGAAGTAACTGGTTTCTGAATTCAACCGACTTGAAAACAATTTGCATCGTTAACCTGCTGGTATCGTCGGTTAATTTCTCAAATTCAAAAAATTCTAATTGAACAGGAAACGGACTATTTTCCATCTCGAAAGTCCGCGTAATTTTTTCATTCGGAATAAATTCGAGTACCACTCCATTCGCACCGAATACGACCTTTCCGTCATAAGAGGTTTCAAATTGCCAGCTTCCATGCTTCTTGTTTTCAAGCTTCAGCACTTTTGTCCCCATCCATTGTTCTACAATATCTGCATCTTCATAGGCTTTAAAAAGCAGCTCCAAAGGCAAATCAAATTCCCTCGTAATAATAAGTTCCTGTTTACCCTCTTCGGCCCTGATATTCGTTTTCTGTTCCATCTATTTGTTTTTATAGTTTTTCATTATTGATTCTAATTTGTTAAACCGGTCATCCCACATCCTTCTAAATGGTTCTATGAAGTCGGCTATCTCTTTCATCTTTTTCGCGTTAACATGGTAGTAAATCTCCCTTCCGCTTTGCTCGGGTCTGAGTAATTCGCATTCTGTAAGTATTTGAAGATGCTTTGATACTGTCGGCCTTGCCGTGTCAAAATTTGAGGCAATTGCCCCTGCAGTCATTGACTGAGTTGCTACCAGCATCAATATTGCCCGCCTTGTAGGATCGGCAATTGCCTGAAATACGTCTCTCCTTAAATTCATCATGAAGTCATTTGACTACAAATATATATGTAGTTATTTAACTACGCAAATTTCAAAGAGAATTTTGAGAAGGAATATTTGTTGAGTAAAATGGGGCACTTCGCATCCGCTTTTCAAATGCTTCTGAGTGGGAAGGCACCATTTAGCGACCATACTTTGTCTTCCTTCCCTGCTCTTCGAGAAAATATGGGAGAAGCAGGTGAACGAGCGGCAACCTGCACCGAATCGAGACAAACTGCATTGTGACAAGGTACCGACTGCGGTCTTAAAAAAGCGAGAGCTGGAGACTTAGCTTTTCAGGACGATGAGCTAAGTCGGGATCTTTGAAATTGGAAAGAGATATCCCCAGTAGGCGGGTTGGTTTTCCTTCTGGAGAGGTTGATATTAAAAGCTGGCGGGCAGTTTGAACAATGGTTTCCAGATCAGACACCGGCTGAGGATAAGACTGACTGCGGGTAATCTGCTTAAAATCGCTGTATTTTATTTTAAGTGTAATGGTTCGGCCTTTTAAATCATTTTTCTGCAGACGTTTATGCACGAGCCCGGCGATTCGGGTAAGCTCATCGTCCATTTCCTCCTGCGTAAGCAGATCGCGCGCAAAAGTATCTTCAGCCGCAAGCGATTTAGTTTCACGGTATGACTGTACGGCCCTTTCGTCTATGCCTCTGACGATTCTATAATAAAAACGGCCTGTTTTTCCAAAGTTTCGAATGAGCTCATCTTCTGTAAGCTTCTTAAGATCAGCACCGGTATGCAGCCCCATTCCCTTCATCTTTGAAGCTGTCACTTTTCCCACTCCATGGAATTTTTCAACCGGCAGGGTTTCCATGAAGGCCTCTATTGACGATGGTCCAATAAACTTCAGACCGTCAGGTTTATTAATATCCGAAGCTATTTTAGCAACAAACTTATTGACGGATACACCGGCAGAAGCCGTTAACTGCAGTTCGTCCTTTATCGCTTGCTTTATTTGTTTTGCGATCTCTAATGCCGAACCAATGTTCAATTTATCACTAGTAACATCCAGGTACGCTTCATCCAGCGATAAGGGTTCAATCAGGTCGGTATACCTGCTGAATATTTCGCGTATTTTCCGGGAAACATCTTTATAAACTTCAAATCTGGGGCGTACAAATAATGCATGGGGACAAAGTTGCAAAGCCTGCTTACTGGGCATAGCCGATCGTATACCAAATTTGCGCGCTTCATAACTGGCAGTAGCGACGACACCTCCCCTGCCTTGCGGCAAACCACCAACAACTAAAGGCTTTTCGCGATATTCCGGATTATCGCGTTGTTCTACCGATGCATAAAACGCATCCATATCTACATGAATGATCTTGCGGAGGCGTGGAACTATGGCGGCGTTGTCATTCTGTTTATTCATCATGAGATCGGCATGTTTCGTATAATCTCCAGAAAAGTTATTAACAAAGATAGCAAAATACTAATGTTTTTAGCATAGTATTACCTTTATTTGATTAGCTTTACTTATGGTAAATAAACAGGAGAACCCGTATAGACTATTTGACCAGGAAATCCTTCAGTTTTGGAAGGATGATGGGGTAAAGTATATAAAGCTGGTTGAGTTACAGACTAACCTTCGAACCAGGTTTTTTGAACTGATTCCTGATTCTGAGATTCCCGATTCTGATGAAACGATTTATTCCATCGACTCTGACGATATTACGGAATTACTGGAAGATGGAGGCAATATCAAGTTTTTAGTACATGAAATCTACCTTGGGGAAGCGTAATACGCGTTATATCGCCCTTGTATATTTAACCAGATTATTAGCCATACCATTAAAAACAAAGAAATGAAATGGTGATACGAGATACCAATATAATCTACCCGAAAGGCCGCTGGGACGAAACGTCGCTGTTTGCTGAAGGTATTTATCCCCTTCTTTCTCTATGATACGAAACTCGAGCCAGGCCTCTCCCGGAAGTTTCATCTCTGCGTAAAGCAATAGCCGCTTTTCCGGCCGGTCTGCTGCAAGCACCCTCCAGAAGTCGAGCGTATCCCCGTTATAAATGGTATGCATATTTGTCCTTCCGCGACGTAGACCCACTCCGCCACAAATTTTATCCATAAAACCTCTTAGCCCCCATAGCCAATCAGCATAATACCAACCTCTTTTTCCCCCTATAGACCATATATTATTGAGCACCTGCTCCTCGTTCGCACTAATAAGCTTCAGTCTTCGGTCAACAAAACACCCGTCCGATGGGATATCGATGTGTTTAAACAGGGAGCTGTCGGCATAACTTGAGATGAACGAATCCTTCCAGCTTGAAACAACATCGTTCTGCTCGATTTTCTGAAAAGCTAACTGAACAGCCTTTCGGTAAGACAAGGGGACAATACCCAGCATTTCCCGTAGATTGTTAGGGGTTGCCACCACTTCTGTTTTCATGCTGTTCACAAGGTTTACGGCCAGCTTATAGGAAGTAGAGGTAACAAAGTAAAGCCAGTAAGAAGAAATCCGCGGTGTCATAACCGGAACAGTCAGGATAAATCTTTTCAATCCCCGCACTTCTGCATACTGCAATAGCATTTCTTTATACGACAGAACATCAGCGCCTCCTACGTCATATGACTTGCCAAGAGTTTCGGACCTGAGTAACACACCCGTAAGATACTCAAGAACATTTCTCACAGCAATTGGATGCGTTCGCGTATTTACCCATCTGGGTGTGATCATAAAGGGAAGTTTTTCTACCAGATCACGAATTATTTCGAACGAAGCGCTTCCTGAACCAACTATTATACCAGCTTTTATTGCTGTAAGAGGGACAGTGCCCGAAGCAAGAATTTCTTCGACCTTCTTTCTTGAAGCAAGATGCCTGGAAAGTATGGTGTGGTTGGCAATACCTCCAAGATAGATGATCTGTTTTGCCGACGTTTTCGAAACCAGTGAAAGGAAATTAGTGGCGGATATTTCTTCCATTATTTCGAAATCTTTTATGCCTGCACTCATCGAATGAATGAGATAATAAGCACAATCGATATCGTGAACAGGTGAAACGTCTGTAATCTCCTTCAGAAAGTCAGCCTCGAAAAGTGACACCCCTTGATGGTTGTATATTCCTTCCGAGGGGATACGTCTTTTATCTCTCACACAACATACTACTTCATGTCCTTGTTCCAGGAGCAGAGGAAGAAGTCTTTTCCCTATATATCCGGATGCACCTGTTAATAGAATTTTCATTTTGAGAATAATTGCCGGTAATTAAGTCGCTTTGTAGCTCACCTTATCAGACCGGTGTATACATAGAATAGTGTATAAAGGTTGCACCCATAATAGTTAAGAAACCCAGGAAAAGTATGAAATAAGGCTATCGTAATACACTGAGGGATATCAGGTGACTATAATATCCGAATGTTAAAGGAGCTTTAGAAAAATCACTCCGCCAGGAAAGCAGAATAAAAAAAAACCGGGATAAAGCCTCATAAGCCTTCCCGGTTGAAGATTTTACTACTTCTTTTTCCCAATTGCTGAATCGTCTTTTGAAGACGACTTTTTGCTGGCCTGATAGTCAGAGGTTGATTTTTTACCTTCTGTGCTTGGCGCTTTCTTAATGTTTTTGCTGCCTTTATCTTTACTCATGGTACTTATATTTAGGTCTATTTAAGCTTTCTACTTGCTTATTAACACAAATATACCGAACTCGTTTTACAAAAAACGTATTAATCGTTAAGGCTTTTTATACCAAGGGTTCCTGCTGGCTCAAACAATGGAAACTACCCAGCCCCCAGATAATATCTGTGGAGTCAATACCTGTAACCTGCCTTTCGGGAAAACAGCCACTAATGATGTCCAGAGCTTTGTCATCATGCTTACAACGATATGTAGGTACAATAACGTGCCTGTTGCTGATATAAAAATTGGCGTAAGACGCCGGGAGGCGCATGCCTTCGTATACCACGGCATCAGGCATTGGCAGTTCTATTACGTTCAACTGTTTACCACTGAGGAGACGCATATGACTTAATGCTTGTAAGTTCTGCTGCAGTAAGCTATAGTTATCATCGTTGATATTGGTTTCTACTACAGAAAGTACGGTATCTTCATTCACAAAGCGGATCGTATCATCAATATGCCCATCAGTATCATCGCCCACAATTCCTTCGTCTACCCACAGTACCTGGTCAATGCCATAAAACTCACTGAGGTATTTCTCAATCTGGTTTTGCTTAAGTTGCGGATTGCGATTCTGATTTAGAAGGCAGCAAGTGGAGGTAAGCACAGTGCCTTTTCCATTAAATTCAACAGAACCACCTTCCATGACGATACCGGGATGAAAAACAGGAATGTTAAACTGACTACCGATTAACGAGGGGATTACGTCGTCGAGATCGTAGGGAGGATATTTGTCACCCCAGGCATTGTATCCCCAATCTACGATAACTTTTTTATCAACTGCTTCCGGATTGATCAGAAAAGCAGGACCGTGGTCCCTGCACCAGGCGTCGTTCGTAGGGTGCAGAAAGAACTCTACCTGGCTGAGATCTACGCCCGCTTCGACGAGATGACACTTGGCAGACTGTTTCATAGCCTCGTCATTTACATTGATTCGTACTTTTTCGCCGGTACTGAGCATTTTAACGAATTGGCTGTATTGGCTGTAAATGCTTGCAATTTTCCCCGGCCAGCTTTCTTCTTTATGCGGCCAACTCAGCCATGTCGCTTCATGTGGTGCCCACTCTGCAGGAAAACTGTAACCCAGACTCTTGGGAGTTGCATATTCCGTATTCATATCCTAGCTAGTCTTCGTCGATGTAACGTTTGGTAATCGGTCCATAAGAATCAATGCGGCGATCGCGGAGGAAAGGCCAATGCGTGCGATAACGATCAGATTTACTTAGATCAATATCCTCTACATGAATTTCTTCATCCTGATGGGAGGCTTGATAAAGCACTGTACCAAAGGGATTTGCTACAAATGATCCACCCCAGAATTTCATAGGCCCTTCGTCTCCTACCCTGTTCACACTCACCACATGAACACCATTTGCCACTGCATGACTGCGCTGGATTGTTTGCCATGCATTATACTGTTCAGTATTGGTACCCACATCCTGAGAAGAGGCCCAGCCGATCGCAGTAGGAAAGAATAATATCTCGGCACCCATCAGCGAAGTAATGCGCGCTGCCTCGGGATACCATTGATCCCAGCAGATGAGAACTCCAATAGTGGCATAACGTGTTTTAAATACCTTATAGCCCATGTCACCAGGGGTAAAATAGAATTTTTCGTAATATCCTGGATCATCTGGAATATGCATCTTCCGGTATTTTCCCAGATAGCTGCCGTCAGCATCAATCACGGCAGTGGTATTGTGATAAAGCCCCTGTGTACGTTTCTCAAAAAGAGAAGCGATAATTACAACATTCAGTTCTTTGGCAACTTCAGAAAGTGAGGTTGTAGATGGACCAGGGATACTTTCTGCAAGAAGAAAATTGTCGTAATCTTCTACGTCACAAAAATACAGGGAAGTAAACAACTCCTGAAGACACACAATCTCCGCTCCTTTTTCTGCTGCCTCCCTTACTTTGGATATTGCCTTCGCAAGGTTTTCTTCCTTAGCGGCGGTGCAGCTCATCTGTACAAGTCCTACTTTTACGTTCTGCTTCATTTTATGTCTTACATTTAGCGTTTCAGGGGCACTCTATTTGTTAATTATTGTTAATTCTTCAAATCGCCTGAGTCCTTAATCAGGAACATCGACTTCGTTAAAAAGCTGCAAAGTTAAAAATTTTAGCGGCGAACGATGCAGTTCGTGCAGCTTTTAATATACGGATGAGAATTTTCGACACTTTGGCCCGCAACTTTTTGAAAATGAGCACCAACATTTTAGAAGCTGAAAAGTTTATATTTAAACTTTTCAAAGACAATGTTGGGAACAGAGCAAGGTAAAAGTAATTTATTGGAGGCCTCGAAAGACGAGGTTTTTAAAGAGACGATAACTAAAGTATCGGATTTTAAGTTCGGTGCTAAAGTGGCAGGGGTCTTTGATGATATGGTAAGCCGTTCGGTGCCGTTTTATGGAGAAATGCAGAGAATGATCTCTGAACTGGCGGCAGATCACGCTCAGATGGGGACAAATGTATATGATCTCGGCTGCTCAACTGGAACTACCATGATCGGCATGAACACCACAATACCCCATGATATCAAATTTATAGGGATTGATGAAGCCGAACAGATGCTGATAAAATGCGATGAGAAACTGAAAGAAGCCGGTTTTACGCGTCCCTACGAGCTAGTTACAGCCAATATGCATGAGGGGTTTAAAATAGAGAACGCGTCGGTCGTGGTACTTTGTCTTACACTGCAGTTTATCCGACCTATAGCCAGAGAAAAGGTTTTGAAAACAATAGTCGACGGTCTTGCTCCGGGGGGAGTATTGATACTGATAGAAAAGATCCTTGCTGAAGAGAGCCTCTTTAACCGCAACTTCATTAAATATTACTATGATTTGAAACGGCGCAATCACTATAGTGAAATGGAGATTTCGCAGAAGAGAGAAGCCTTAGAGAATGTACTGATACCCTATAAGCTGAGTGAGAATATCCTCATGCTACGCGAAGCCGGTTTCTCACACTGCGAGGTGTTTTTCAAATGGTATAATTTTTCGGGTGTAATCGCTATAAAAAACTAATATGATTGCTATAGGCAACTTCTTTTTCAAGTACCGGAACCTTCTCTTCGTTTTTCTTTATCTGGCGTTGTTTATTCCTTCAGACAAAGTATTCAGCCCCGATCTTCTCGGCACCAATTACTATGTCTGGCCGATTTCTCTGGGTTTAATTATAACAGTACTGGGACAGCTTATCAGGGGGCTCACTATCGGCCTTGCTTATATTGTCCGCGGCGGTCGCGACAAGAAGGTTTATGCAGATAAACTGGTAACTGAAGGCATTTTTAACCATTGCCGTAACCCGCTCTATGTGGGTAATATTCTGATGTTGTTAGGAGTAGGCATCCTTTCCAACTCTCTTTTGTTTATAGCTGTGTTTATGCCGCTGTTCCTTTTTATTTATCAAGCAATTGTATTGGCCGAGGAAAACTTCCTGAGAAATAAGTTTGGCGGCGACTTTATTGCTTACTGCAGCAGGGTAAACCGCTGGTTAATTAACCTTAAGGGTCTGACAGCAACGTTTAAAAGCATGCGCTTTAACGCTAAACGGTGGGTACTGAAGGAATATAACACACAGTACGTATGGCTTGTGGGCATAGCGCTGCTCCTTCTAAAATATCCGGAGGTTACGCGTAACGACAGCGACCTGAGAAATATTCTTATAGTAATAATCCTTACCGCGCTCACTCTAATATATCTCTTTGTAAGGTATCTGAAGAAGTCGGGTAAGATGGTGGAATCGTGAACATAACACATTCTGTAGCAACTATAATTGCCATGATCTACGATGAGAAACTCCGGATCTGAAAAATTTTAAAACTTAATTCCCTTTATTTTTATTTGATAATATCATCATCCGGTCTATATTTGGCAATTACTAACAGAATTAACCACTCTAATGGATTTATTTTACGAAAACTTAATTTACTTTATCCCGGTTATGGGACTGATTGGGATCGTGATAATGCTGTCGAAATCGCGATGGGTTATTAAACAAGAAACAGGTGACGAGAACATGAATACTCTGGCAGGGTATATCGCCGCCGGTGCGATGGCTTTCCTCCGGGCCGAATGGAAGATACTTTCTTACTTTGCCATTGTTACGGCAGCTATACTTGCATGGTCGGGAACTCTTATTGAAACATCAAGCTGGGTTATCGCCATTTCTTTTCTTATAGGCGCTTTTACTTCTGCCCTCGCAGGATACATCGGCATGAATATCGCCACTAAAGCTAATGTTCGCACTACCCAGGCGGCACGAACCAGTCTGGCAAAAGCACTTAAGGTTTCGTTTACCGGCGGAAGCGTGATGGGGCTTGGAGTTGCAGGACTTGCAGTTCTGGGGCTTGGCTCATTGTTCATTGTCTTTTACCAGATGTATGTAGTACAGGTAGGCGGACACGTAAACGGACCAGGAATGCAGAAGGCATTGGAGGTGCTTGCTGGCTTTTCTCTCGGAGCGGAATCGATTGCACTGTTTGCTCGTGTGGGTGGTGGAATCTATACAAAAGCTGCAGATGTGGGCGCAGATCTTGTAGGAAAAGTTGAAGCCGGTATCCCTGAGGATGACGTTCGTAACCCGGCAACCATCGCCGATAATGTTGGCGATAACGTCGGAGATGTTGCAGGTATGGGTGCTGACCTTTTTGGGTCATATGTCGCTACAATTCTTGCGACAATGGTTCTTGGACGGGAGATTGTATCAAACGACAGCTTCGGAGGTATTGCTCCGGTTCTGCTTCCCATGTTTATTGCGGGTATCGGGCTGATCTTTTCGATTATTTCTACAAGTTTTGTTAAAATCAAAAATGAAACAGACAGCGTCCAGAACGCACTCAATCTGGGTAACTGGTCGTCTATCATACTCACAGCGATTGCTTCATATTTCGCGGTACAGTGGTTACTTCCCGATACCATGAGCATACGTGGAGTGAGCTTTGACAAAACGGATGTTTTTTATGCTATTGTAGTGGGATTGATCGTTGGAACTCTAATGAGCCTGATCACCGAATATTACACTGCAATGGGTAAACGACCAGTATTGTCAATTATCAGCCGTTCAGGTACAGGACATGCTACAAATATTATAGGCGGACTTTCGGTTGGAATGGAATCTACCCTTATGCCGGCGATTGTACTTGCTTTAGGAATTTATGGATCGTTCTTCTTTGCCGGATTATACGGCGTGGCTATTGCCGCTGCGGGTATGATGGCTACCACAGCCATGCAATTAGCAATTGATGCTTTCGGACCAATAGCCGATAACGCAGGTGGAATTGCCGAAATGAGCAAACTTCCTGAAGAAGTACGTAAACGTACAGATAACCTCGATGCCGTAGGAAACACAACTGCTGCCACAGGCAAAGGATTTGCGATCGCTTCAGCTGCGTTGACTTCTCTTGCGCTGTTCGCTGCATTTGTTGGCATTGCGGGAATTAACTCGATCGATATATATAAAGCGAATGTTCTAGCCGGATTATTTATCGGCGGAATGATCCCTTATATCTTTTCGTCTCTGGCAATCGCTGCCGTTGGTCGCGCGGCTATGGATATGGTACAGGAGGTACGGAGGCAGTTCAGAGAAATCCCAGGAATAATGGAATACAAGGCACGGCCGGAGTATGAAAAGTGTATCGCTATTTCTACGAAGGCTTCTATACGCGAAATGTTGCTTCCTGGCGCTATTGCACTCATTGTACCTATTATTGTAGGGTTTACCTTAGGCCCGGAAGTACTGGGAGGCTTACTGGCTGGCGTTACCGTTTCAGGGGTACTGCTAGGGATGTTTCAGTCTAACGCAGGTGGCGCCTGGGATAACGCAAAGAAATCTTTTGAAAAAGGTGCAGATATCAAGGGTGAAATGTTCTATAAGAACTCAGATCCGCATAAAGCATCTGTTACAGGCGACACAGTGGGCGATCCTTTTAAAGACACCTCAGGTCCATCTATGAATATCCTGATCAAATTAATGTCTATTGTTTCACTCATTATTGCTCCTCATATCGCTGTTTCTCCACCATCAGAGTCCGGGGCTGGATTAAACAAGAAAAAGCACGAAGCGATGACTACTGCGAAGACTCTTGATTCAGGTACATCAAAGGCCGGAGTTACGAGCACAGAAACTTTAAGCTTTTTTAAATAAATCATTTTACCGGCAACTAATTAGTATGACGAATTAGTTTTTTTGGAGATTTAACAAAGAATTGATTAATTTTTAAGAAGAATGCACATTACGTTCTTTCATAAATAAAAATTATCAGTATTTTGTTAAATCTCCTTCTTTTTTTTATACAAAAAGCATTAGGTTTGGGGAAATTTCAATTATTAATACAAGTCTTTATTAAAAACGTAAAAAAACTACATGTTTTACAAGAAATCGATTGAACAGTTATTACTTGAAGCAGGCGCAAGTGGCGAGGGCCACTTAAAGAGATCGCTCACTAGCTTCAATCTGGTCGCTCTGGGTATCGGTGCAATTATTGGAGCTGGTTTGTTTTCCCTTACAGGAATAGCGGCTGCTGAAAATGCTGGCCCGGCCGTAACTATTTCGTTTGTTCTTGCTGCAGTGGCATGCGCTTTTGCGGGACTTTGTTATGCTGAATTTGCGTCCATGATTCCGGTGGCAGGAAGTGCCTATACCTATTCATATGCTACCATGGGAGAGTTTATGGCCTGGATAATTGGCTGGGACCTTGTGCTTGAGTATGCTTTAGGCGCTGCAACAGTTTCGGTAAGCTGGTCGAGATACTTACTTGAGTTTTTACATAAATACAATCTATCTCTTCCCCACCAGCTGGCGGTGTCTCCCTGGGAGACTGTGAAGTTAGGCGATGGTACTGTTATCGAGGGCGGTTTTATTAATCTTCCTGCAATTTTCATTGTAATGCTGCTATCGCTCGTTCTGATGCGCGGGACTAAAGAGTCGGCAACGATGAATAATGTCCTGGTCGTCGTAAAGGTAGCTGTAGTACTTATCTTTATTACTCTGGGATGGAGTCATATAAATCCTGCTAATTACGATCCTTATATACCGGCTAACACTGGAAAATTTGAAAACTTTGGATGGACGGGTATCTCAACAGGTGCTGCCGTTGTGTTTTTTGCTTTCATCGGCTTTGATGCAGTGTCGACCGCCGCTCAGGAAGCTAAAGACCCTAAGAAGAGTATGCCCATCGGGATATTGGGTTCCCTCGTTGTTTGTACTGTTTTATATGTACTGTTTGCTCATGTGATGACAGGTCTTGTAAATTATAAAGATTTTGCAGGCGATGCTAAACCAGCAGCTACGGCTTTTGCTCAAACCGGTTATAGCTTTCTGCAGGATGCGCTGATCATTGCGATCCTGGCAGGTTACACCTCTGTTATCCTTGTAATGCTCATGGGACAGTCGCGCGTATTTTATACGATGTCTAAAGATGGGTTGCTACCGAAGTTCTTCAGCTCCATCCATTCTAAGTTTGCTACCCCCTGGAAAACCAATGTCTTCTTCATGCTTTTTGTAAGCATTTTTGCCGGTTTTGTTCCGGTCTCTGATTTGGGTCACATGGTTAGCATTGGAACTCTCTTCGCATTCGTTCTGGTATGTATTGGTGTAATAGTAATGCGCAAAAAATTACCTCATGCTATACGGCCGTTTAAAACGCCGCTAGTCCCTTTAATCCCTATGCTGGGCGTGATCGTATGTATGTATCTGATGTATTCTTTACCCACAGAAAGCTGGGTGCGTTTATTTGTCTGGATGAGCTTAGGTGTTATTATTTACTTCTCATACGGCAGAAAGCACAGTAAAGTACGTGAGGTTATAAATGAAAAAATAGTAGATTAGATTTTTCTTATCTTTGCGGCTTTAGTAAAAAGACCGCTCCATGAAAGATTACCTCGTATTTGATCACAAACAGATTCTTTCGGTTACAATGATTCTGTTTGCAATCATTGATATAATCGGGTCCATTCCGGTGGTGATTGAATTGAGGAAGAAGGCCGGCCATATTCAATCTGAAAAGGCTACTATCGTTTCATTGTTCCTGATGATCCTTTTTCTGTTTCTCGGAACGCAACTGCTAAATATCATCGGACTGGACGTGGCTTCTTTTGCTATCGCCGGTTCTTTTGTGATTTTCTTTATTGCAATGGAGATGATCCTGGGCGTCAACTTTTTTAAAGAAGAGATACCCGAAACGGTTTCTATTGTTCCTCTTGCGTTTCCGCTCATTGCAGGTGCAGGAACAATGACTACCCTCCTGTCACTGAAATCCGAATATGCAACTCAGAATATCCTTGTAGGCATCGTGCTCAATATGGTATTCGTTTATTTTGTCCTTAAAAATGTGGTCCTGCTTGAAAGACTGCTTGGCAAATCTGGCTTAAATATACTTCGTAAAGCATTTGGTGTGATTCTCTTGGCTATTGCCATTAAACTGTTCAGAACCAATACCGGGATATAAATATAGTATCAAGTATTTAGTATCAGGTATCAAGACGTTATGCGATTCTCAGTATCAGGTAACTGGTATCAAGTATCAAGAGGTGATGCTAAACGTAAAACACTAACAGAACCCCATCTTGATACTTGATACTAAATACTTGATACTAAACACAGAGTCGCGCCGCAAACATAGTGTCCGCTTTTCTGCCGTAGCCTTTGATTGTCTTTTGTTCTTCTAGTTGCAGGTTATAATTTTTAACAAGAAAGTCGACATTATCCTCATTCTCTTCTTTAAATACAGAGCATGTGATATAGATGAGTGGCTTGCCTGGTTTTAAATATTTTATTACGTTCGCTGCTATTGAACGCTGCAGTCGTTGAAATACTTCGATGCGTGATTCTTTAAACTGACTAATCAATTCAGGACTGCGTCCCCAGGTACCCGAGCCACTGCAGGGGGCATCAAGTATAATCCCGTCAAATGAGTAACCGTGGAGGAAAGGCTGAGGGTCTTTGGTAAGATCGAGTATTTTTTTCTGATACTTACCAACGCCGGCAGCACGAAAACGCTCATCAAGATTTTCCAGGATATTGTCGCGAATGTCAGAAACGAGCAGTTTAATATCCGGCTGCTGATGGAACAGATAAAGTGATTTTCCTCCTGAGGCGGCACAACAATCCCACCAGTGTTCGTATTTGTTCGGTTTGAATAGCGATCCTGCTTCCTGCGAAGACAGATCCTGTACTTCAATCCCCTCTGGACCTCCCTTTCCCGAAGAAAACAACTGATCCAGCTTTGTGCCATTTGGTAAAGCAAGTGTTTGGTCGCTGTATTCTGTAAACGAAATGGCTTCCTGCCGAAGTCTTGACTTCACGAAGGTCTCTCTTCCAGGATGTATTCTTATAAAAAGATCGGGCTGGATAAAAAAAGAACGAAGGAATCCCGGCTGTTCTATTTCGCTCGATAGATGTTTATGAAATGGGAAAACATCTTCAAGTCTAAAATCATAGTCGCCCGCCTCAAGCAACTTTATTTTTTCTTCAATTGACAGCGTGGCATAGCTGTTCAAATCGGGACGGAAGTTCTCAAGGAACGGATCAGAATGGCTGTTGCAAAGAAATTCGGCGATAAAGAGCCTCTCTTCAGGAGACAACGAAGCGCTCGCCTTTCCCAACCTGAAGTAATTATACATCAGGCGGCTGGCAGTTCGCCTGTCGCCCGAACCCATTTGACGGTTTGCACGAAAAAACACCGGAAGAAAACGCGAAAGCTGCCCATCCTGAGGATATTCATTCAATATCCTTAGAAAGGTACGCAGCTGATTATGATATTTCGTATTCGACGTTGTCAAAATTTAAAAGCGCTCTATCTAGATATTGTCCATTCTCAATTGTCCATTGTCCCCTGTTCACTGTTCACTGTCCACTGTCCACTGTCAATTGTCACCTGTCCATGGTCAAACTATTCCCATTCTATGGTAGCAGGTGGCTTGGAGCTGATATCGTATACGACTCTATTTATTCCCTTCACATTATTAATGATCTCATTAGAGATCTTTGCAAGCAACTCGTAAGGAAGATGACTCCAGTCTGCTGTCATTCCATCAACAGAGCCTACTGCGCGAAGACAAATCACATTTTCGTAGGTACGTTCATCACCCATTACCCCTACAGACTGAACCGGGAGAAAAATTGCTCCTGCCTGCCATACTTTATCGTACCAGCCGGAGGTCTTTAAGTTGTTTATATATATGGCATCTGCCTCTTGCAGGATTGCAACTTTTTCTGCGGTGATTTCTCCTAAGATACGAATTGCAAGACCGGGACCGGGGAATGGATGACGACTAAGAATAATATCATCTATGCCCAATGCTCTGCCAACTTTCCGCACTTCGTCTTTAAAAAGCGTGTTAAGCGGTTCAATCACTTTCAGTTTCATAAAATCGGGCAAACCACCCACATTATGATGCGATTTGATCGTCGCTGAAGGACCTTTAACGGATACCGACTCGATGACATCAGGATAAATCGTGCCTTGACCCAGCCATTTTACATCCTGAACTTCATGTGCGGCATCATCAAATACTTCAATAAATACGCGGCCGATTATCTTTCTTTTCTGCTCCGGCTCTTTTATTCCGGTAAGTTGACTAATGAAGCGGTCCCGGGCATTAATTCCTCTTACATTAAGTCCCATGTGCTGATAAGAATCAAGCACCTGTTCAAACTCGTCCTTTCGGAGAAGACCATTATCAACAAAGATACAATGCAGATTAGGACCAATGGCCTTATGCAGAAGCACCGCTGCTACCGACGAATCTACGCCGCCTGACAAGCCCAATACCACCTTATCAGTTCCAATTTTCTCACGTAGCGATGCGATTGTACTTTCAACGAACGAATCTGGAGTCCAGTCCTGTGAACATCCGCAAATGTCAACCAGGAAATTCTCCAGCAACTGTTTACCATCGCTGCTGTGTGTTACCTCAGGATGAAACTGTATGCCATAGGTTTTCGACTCTTTTATATGGTATGCTGCAACTCTCACGGTATCGGTGCTGGCGATAACCTCGAAGTCGTCAGGGATAGACGAAATAGTGTCGCCATGCGACATCCAAACCTGAGATCCTTCAGGTATATTCTTTAAGAGCGCGTGGCTATCATCTATATATTGAAGGTTTGCCCTTCCATATTCTCTGATAGTCGACGGTATAACTTCTCCCCCTGAATAATGGGCAAAGTATTGCGCGCCGTAACATACACCTAGTACCGGATATTGATTGTGGAACTGCGATAATTCAACCTGAGGTGCATCATCCTGACGAACAGAATAAGGACTACCCGAAAGAATAATTCCTTTTACACTTTCATCAAACTCTGGAAGGTGATTAAATGGATGTATTTCACAATAAACGTTTAGTTCTCTAACTCTGCGGGCTATAAGCTGAGTATATTGCGAACCGAAATCAAGAATGATAATTTTCTCTTGCATGGGCGAAGCTACTGAAAATTTATTTTTTTCCTACAATTACCTTGTTAAATGAATCAAAATCGAGATAAAACCTTGCCAATTCAAGCAAAGTTTCTGAATTAATCTCCTTTACTGTTTTAATATACCTGTCGTAATAGTCATATTCAAGCCCCGAAAACCAGATGTTTTTAAATTTATCAGCATGAGAAAACGCATTCTCCAGGCTCCCCAGAAAAGAGCCAAGCATATAATTTTTAACAAGATCAAGTTCTTCGGCAGGAATCAAATCAGTCTTTAACAGGTTAACTTCTTTCTCTATTTCAACCAACGTGGCCGCACATACATCAGCTCCAACCTCAGAGGCTATAAAAAAATACCCACTGTTGACAAGCGATACTACAGCCGAGCCGATACCATAAGTGTACCCTTTATCCTCGCGGATATTAGACATCAACCTGGAGCCAAAATAACCGCCCAAAACGGTGTTCAGCACCTGAAGAGCAGGAAAATCAGGATGGCTCCGATTAACAGAAACCTTACCTATCCGGATAGCTGATTGCAGGGCTTCCGGCTTTTCGAGATAACGCAAAGAGGCTTCTTGCACAGGGAAAGAAAACACGTTATGAGAGACCTTTAAACTTGTGTCCCAATTATGTCCAAAATACTTATTAAGCAGTTCTATCACCCCCGAATCTACCTTTCCCGACACTATGATACTGCAATTCTCCGGTTGATAAGCCTGATGAAAATACTCAATTAACTCATCGCGTCCAAGTCTGTCGTAATCCTCTGCCTGGGTGCTATATCCATAAAGAGAGTTGCCGAAAAGCATATTATTAAAAATACGACGGCTCTGAAAATCGTTCTTCTCCAGATTTACCATCAGCTTTTGCTTCTGGTTCCTTTTAAAAGTTTCAAGGTCGTCTTCAGGAAACACTGCATCTGTAACAATATCTTTAACAATTGGAAGGACACTATCAAGATGTTTACTCAGTGAATAGAGTGTTACAGATGAAATATCATAGTTGTAGTCCGTTTGAAGAAAAGCACCGTAATAATCAACCCTTTCGGCAATCTGATAAGCTGTTAAGGTGCTTGTACCTTCAACAAGCATTGCATTCACTGCATAAGCCTGAAGGGGTTTACTAATATTCCAGTTTACATTATTAAAGATCAGTTCTACCCTTACGAGCTCCTGTTCGCCGGCGTTAATCACGTACAACTGTATGCCATTGTTCAGAGTAACCGGCGCTGCTTTAATTATATTTATCTTTTCAACCTGCTTAAATGCAGGCGCTGTAGTTCTTTCAATCATTTATTTGCCAGATATAGTAGTGTAGACGAATTTTCTTTAGTAAACACAGACTCCGCACGTTTTTTCAGCTGTTCCGCACTTATACGGAAGTATCTTTCGGTCTCCTTATTCAAATCTTCTGCGTTGCCGAACAACTCGAAGAATGCCAGGTTCATTGCTTTGTCAAGAAGGTTCATCTCAGAAAAAACCATTGTTGATTCAACCTTATTCTTAACCTTTATCAGTTCGTGATCCTTCACTAGCTCTGTTCTGAGCATTTCAAGCTCATCCCATATTGCTCTCTCTGCATCTTCAATCGTCACTCCCTGCAGGGGTTTCCCTTCGACTACAAATAATCCGGGATCATGACTTCCGGTAACATAGGCATTAATGTCACTGAAAAGCTTTTTATCTTTTATAAGATTTACATGAAGGCGGGATGAGTTGCCCTGAGAAAGGATATCTGATAATAATTCTGATTCGTAATAGCCCTGATCGGTTCGTCCGGGAATATGGAAAGCGATATATATAGCATTCAGAGGAACATCGGCATATACGGTTTCACGCCGTTCTTCACGCTGCTGTGGTTCTGCAGGAAGGCTTCGGACTTGAGTTTCGCCCGATGGAATAGATCCAAACCATTTTTCAGCGAGCTTGATAACCTCTTCAGTCGACACGTCGCCTCCAACCACCATAATCGCATTGGAAGGGTTATAGTGCTTAGTAAAGAATGCTTTAACATCCTCAATAGAAGCGTTTTCTATATGTGATAATTCTTTACCAATGGTGGCCCAACGGTAAGGATGTACCTTATAAGCGAGGGGCCGCAGTTTTAACCAAACATCTCCATAGGGCTGGTTGAGATAGCGTTGTTTAAACTCTTCGGCTACTACATTACGTTGCACTTCAAGGCTTTTTTCGGAGAAGGCCAGGCTTAACATCCTGTCGCTTTCCAGCCAAAATGCTGTTTCGAGGTTAGAAGCCGGAAGTGTAATATAATAGTTTGTAATATCGTTGCTTGTGAAGGCATTGTTCTCGCCGCCAACACGTTGTAACGGCTCGTCATATGAAGGAATGTTTACCGATCCACCAAACATAAGGTGTTCAAAAAGATGAGCAAAACCTGTTTTTTCCGGATCCTCATCTCTCGCTCCTACATTGTATAATATGTTCACTACCGCCATCGGCGTAGTATGATCTTCGTGAACAAGAACTCTTAGTCCATTGCTTAAAGTTATTCTGTTAAATGTTACCATTCAGGGACTGTTTCGATGTAAGCGGCAAAGGTAATTGTTTTACGCAGAAAGCCTGAAAATTGAAAGTGGAAAGTTGAGAGGAAAGGTTAAGGTAAAAAAGTTGAATGTTCAAGGTTGAGGGTTCAAGGTCCTTTTAAAGCAGAAACAAAAAAGTTGAAGGTTGAAAGTTCAGATTGAAAGCGAAGATTGAGATAACACATCAGCAATAGGATATAATAATATTAACAGCATTCTCAGTAACCAATAGCTAATGGCAGATAGCTGAGGCTAATAGCTAATGCCTGATAACAAACGCCTGACAGCTAATAGTTAACTAACAACGAATGATGAATGTTAATATCTATTTCGACTGCTTTCTGCTTTTACCTTTCGGCTTTGAGCTTTTTTACATAACTTTGTAACCCGTACAAAAGCATGATCGGCCTGCGATAAAAAGCAGGTATTTCATGAAAACCCATCAATAATCATGACCAAATATATTTTTGTTACGGGCGGCGTAACTTCGTCGTTAGGAAAAGGCATAATTTCTGCTTCATTAGCTAAACTTTTACAGGCACGCGGCTATCGTGTTACAATTCAAAAGTTTGATCCCTATATCAATATTGATCCGGGAACACTTAATCCCTATGAACACGGTGAATGTTATGTTACGGAAGACGGAGCGGAGACCGACCTTGACCTTGGTCATTACGAACGTTTTTTAAACGTTCCCACATCGCAGGCGAACAATATTACCACCGGCAGGATCTACCAGAATGTTATCAACAAAGAGCGGGAAGGCGCTTATCTTGGGAAAACGGTACAGGTTGTACCGCATATTACGGATGAGATCAAACGTAATATTAGGATCCTGGGTGAGAACGGACAGTACGACATCGTGATCACTGAGCTCGGTGGTACGGTAGGCGACATTGAGTCGTTGCCTTATATCGAGGCTGTAAGGCAGTTCAGATGGGAAACCGGTGCAAATAATTCCCTGGTTATTCATCTTACATTAATTCCTTTTCTTGCAGCCGCTGGCGAACTGAAGACCAAACCAACTCAGCACTCTGTAAAGATGTTACTGGAATACGGTATACAACCGGATATACTTGTCTGCCGTACAGAACACCATCTGTCTGCTGATCTGAGACGTAAAATTGCTTTATTCTGTAACGTCAATATTAACGCAGTTGTCGAATCAATCGATGCTTCAACTATTTACGATGTACCTCTTCTAATGCTCAAAGAGCAGCTTGATAAGACTGTTCTTGCCAAGCTGAAGCTATCCCATAAAAATGAGCCGAACCTTGAAAACTGGAAGAACTTTTTAGGACACCTGAAGAACCCGACATCCGAGATCCGCATCGGACTTGTGGGTAAATACGTGGAGCTGCCCGATGCTTATAAATCTATCAATGAAGCATTTATTCATGCAGGTGCGAGCAACGAGTGTAAGGTAAAGGTTGTATGTGTGCATTCTGAAAGTATTACAGACGAAAATGTTGAGGAGCGGCTGGAAGGGATGCACGGAGTTTTGGTTGCCCCTGGATTCGGAAACCGTGGGATCGAAGGTAAAATCACAGCGATAAAGTACGTGAGAGAGAACAATATTCCATTCTTTGGAATTTGTCTTGGAATGCAGTGTGCAGTGATTGAATTTGCCAGAAACGTACTTGGCCTTACCGGCGCTCATAGTACTGAAATGGATGAAAATACCCCCTACCCGGTTATATCCATGATGGAAGAGCAGAAAAAGATAAAAAATAAAGGAGGAACAATGCGCCTTGGCGCTTATACCTGCGACCTTAAAAAAGGAACTAAAGCTGCGCTGGTATATGGTAAGCCACAGATATCTGAGCGCCACCGCCACCGCTTCGAATTTAACAACGAATATCTGAAACAGTATGAAGATGCAGGAATGATCGCATCGGGTATTAACCCCGATAACAATCTTGTAGAAATTATGGAGTTAAAACATCACAATTTTTTTCTGGCTGCGCAATTTCATCCGGAATTAAAATCAACGGTTGCTAATCCTCACCCACTTTTTGTTAACTTTGTCGCCGCTTCTTTGGCATTTGCCAGAAAAAAATAATATTTAGAAAGAGGATATCAGCAAATAATGGATAGAAACACGTTCACAGGGCTATTTTTAATCTTAATTATTCTTATTGGGTTTACGTATCTTACTAAGCCTTCGGAAGAAGAGATCAAGAGAGAGAGAATAGTACAAGATTCTATAGCCCGTTCAAAAACAACAAAAGATACAGCGGCTATTGCTGCTAATGCGTCGCCGGTCAAAAAGGATACTACACCCACTGTTGATTCTGCAGTGTTGGGCGGGCCTTTCGGCCCAGCCAATCAGGGCACAGCATCAACGGTAGTTCTTCAGAACGAACACCTGAAAGTTAATCTTAGCACCAAAGGAGGCAGAATTGCATCGGTAGAATTAAAGGAATATAAAACCTATGATAAGAAACCTGTAATTCTTTTTAACGAAGAAGAAAGTAATTTTGGATTGGTATTTAATGCAGGTAATGCCGTTATCAGTACAAAAAACCTTTACTTCATTCCTTCCGCCAGCCAGTTGACTGTAAGCAGCAAGGATTCAGGAGCGGTTACCATGCGCTTAAATTATTCACCGGAACAGTATATCGATTATATTTACTCTTTAAAGGGCGGTAGTTATAAGGTAGATCTCACTATTGTTACCAAAGGACTGCAGAAGGTGATTTCACCTACTCAGCCTCTCTCTCTAAACTGGGAAGCGACTTTAAGACAGAAAGAAAAAGACCTTAATAGTGAACACCGCTATTCAGGCGCCTATTTTAACCACGCCGAAAACGAAGTTGATCATATTGGTACTACCAAAGATGAGAAAAAAGATCTTGGCGAAGACGGTAAGATCAAATGGATCTCCTTTAAACAACACTTCTTTTCCAATGTGCTGATTGCCAGGAACGGATTTGATAAAGGAACGCTTTCTGTTACCACATCCTCTGCCCCTGGTATTGTAAAATCGTTTGCAGCCAGTATGCAGCTCGCAGCCCCTAAACAGGATGTGAACACGTATCCTCTTGAGTTTTATTTCGGACCAAACCGCTTTACTACTTTAAAGTCTCAGGGATATGACCTTGAACGTCAGATTGACCTGGGATGGGGCCCGCTGAAATGGATCAACAGGGTTGCTGTAATTCCGCTTTTCAATGGTCTGGAGGCGCTTGGATGGGGATATGGTTTAATCATCCTCGTTTTGACTATCATCTTAAAGCTTGTTCTTACTCCGCTAACGTATAAATCTTACCTGTCTATGGCCAAGATGCGTGTGCTAAAGCCCGAGATGGATGAAATAAAAGCGAAAGTTGGCGAAGACAACGCAACATTGCTCCAGCAGGAATACCTTAAGCTCTATAAGAAAGCAGGAGTAAATCCCCTTGGTGGTTGTATCCCGATGGTATTACAGCTGCCAATAGTAATGGCCTTCTTCTTTTTCTTCCCCAACCTCTTTGAGCTAAGGCAGGAAAGCTTTTTGTGGATGAAGGATTTGTCGACATACGACTCGGTAATCAACTTTGCCAAAATACCGTTGATCAACGTTGACCACATTAGCTTAATGTGTTTACTGATGACCCTTTCAACTCTGGTAATCACCTACTTCAATAATCAGACGTCCGGTGCAACAGGCCAGATGAAATATATAGGTTATATCACACCGGTAATTTTCCTTGGTGTGTTGAACAGCTACCCTGCAGGTTTAAATTACTATTATTTCCTCGCTAACTTATTAACGTTTGTACAGCAAATGATTATACGGCAGTGGGTGAATGATGATAAGATTCACGCCCGTATTCAGGAGAATAAAAAGAAGCCAACTACCGAAAAGAAGAAATCAAAGTTCCAGCAACGCATGGACGACTATATGCGTCAGCAACAAGCTAAGGCAAAGGAACAACCTAAGAAAAAATAAAACAGGTTTAACAACTGAAAGCAGACTGCTTTCAGTTGTTATTCTTAAAATCATCCCGTTTACGTAACTCCTTCACCAGATAAACCCTTCATCAACAGATCCACACCTGGCTTGTTAAAAGAGTTAATTGAGTTATTGAACGCCGTTTCAGGCTTTCAACCTTACGCTGTCAACTCTTAACTTTATTCTGTGAGGAAGCCTAAAAAGACACTATTGTCTGTCCTTCTTCATCAGCTTTTTCCTCTTTACTAATACATAAAACAGCGCTATAAATGTAACCCCAGCTGAAAGGTAGAAGTTTAAGGGAATGTTACTGATAACATCCTGATAGATCCAGCCTGCGAATAACGCTCCGAGGCCAATACCGGCCTCAAGTGCGATATACATCGTTGCCATTGCTTTTCCGCGGCGATCGGGATGACTCAGGTCGGCGGTCCAGGCATTGGTTGCCGGCGACAATACACCGGTAGCAATGCCATAAACTACAGAAGCTACAAGCAACATGCCGACGGAGGTTGCATACCCTATCAGGATGAAAGCCACTCCAAGAATAAATAAAGCCACTATAATTACCTTGACGCGTCCATACTGATCTGACACTTTTCCTGCCACAAAGCGGATAAGCAAAGAAGATATCGTAAAGGTCATGAAGAACAAGCCTTTGTTCGCTATCCCGAGGTGATCAGCCCAGTCTGGCACCAGCGTGAGCAAGACGCCATAACCCATATACGAGAGGAATGTTACCAGGGCAGCGGGAAGTACTCGGCCCTCAATGATCTCATTTGGAGAGATCTTTAGAAGTGAAAAGCTAAACTTATGCTTAATCTTCACCGTCTCTTTCATGTTCATGAGAATAACGATAGACATGAGAGCAAAAAGCGAGGAGCAATAAAACAATACATTTATGGAATAATATGCTGTAATAGCGCTTCCTATAGCCGGCCCTATAGCCATTCCTGTACTAAAACACAATCCATGGATTCCGATTGCTTCTCCCCAACGACTTACAGGAATAATATCCGCGACATATGCAGCTGTTGCGGTAGGTTTAAATCCGGTCGAAAACCCATGCAGTAAGCGCAGAAAAAGAAAACCAGAAACGGTGGTTAACACAGGATAAAGGAACCCACAAACAAAACATACTATTGATCCAACCGCCATTACCGGTACACGTCCTATAGTATCGGTTAGCTTTCCGCTGAAGGGTCGTGATATGCCAGCCGTTACAGTGAACAATGCGATAATTAGACCTTTATATTCCGCTCCTCCCATGGCGCTTAGGTAAGCCGGAAGTTCAGGGATGAGCATGTTAAAGCTGGCCGAGAAAAGCAGAGAACTGAGGCAAAGAAGGCCGAACGACCAATTGTATATAGGGTGATGTTGTCGCAACATAATGAAGGCGCAAAAGTAAGAACTATCCGAATAAATTATTAGCTATCTTTGTATTATATGTTTACCAATGCAACGAAATACAGCAAACTCATTAAGGATGAAGCTTTAAAGCTTGGATTTATGTTCTGTGGTATTTCAAAAGCTACCTATCTTGAAGAGGAGGCTCCACGACTCGAGGCATGGCTTAGTCAGGGCAAGCATGGTAAAATGGCATACATGGAAAACCACTTCGATAAGCGACTCGATCCACGTAAGCTGGTAGAAGGTGCAAAGTCGGTAATTTCGTTGGGACTTAATTATTATACCGATGCCCAACCAATCGACACCATGGCCCCGAAAATTTCTAAATATGCTTATGGCAAGGATTATCACGATGTTATTAAAGAAAAGCTGAAAGAACTGTTTAAGATAATGTCTGATAATATAGGCGATATAGGAGGACGCGCATTTGTAGACTCTGCACCGGTTCTTGACAGGGCGTGGGCCAAAAGGTCCGGACTGGGGTGGATTGGCAAAAACTCAAACCTCATCAACAAGCATAGCGGATCATTCTTCTTTCTGGCAGAATTAATTGTAGACCTGGAACTGGAATATGATATGCCCCTCGCCAAAGACCACTGTGGCACCTGTACCCGGTGTATTGATGCCTGCCCTACCGAAGCTATTGTAGCTCCACAAGTTGTTGATGGTAGCCGATGCATCTCCTATCTCACCATTGAGCTGAAAGAAGAGCTGCCAATTGAATTTAAAGATAAGATGGATAACTGGATGTTTGGATGCGATATCTGCCAGGACGTTTGTCCATGGAATCGTTTCTCTACCCTGCATAATGAAGCTGCGTTTACACCGCATCCATCCTTGCTTGACATGAATAGAACCGAATGGGAGGAGATCACAGAAGATATATTTCAACAGCTATTTAAAGGATCGCCTGTCAAACGAACGAAATTTACCGGACTAAAGAGAAATATCGATTTTCTGAGAACTCTCGAAAATGTCCCCTCCTTTACAGAAGGGGACTAAAATATCTTATTTACCGAACTTCTGTTTTAAAAGCTCAAGCATATCAGTTGTAATAGGCTCTGCTTTTTCTTTCTTATATTCGGGTCTGGGATTGTTAGGTTTAAAATCTCTCTTTTGAAACTGAGGTCTTGGTGCAGCTTCTGGTTGCGGCGCCTTCGCATCGGGCCTGTCTATCACAACCGTTTTCTCAGTTTGCTGTTTAATAATCACCTTCTTTTCGTTCCAACGTATCCAGATTTTTTCAAGGCATCGTTTGGTATAAAGGGGAAAATCTCCCTGCTGCATCCACGAATAATAACTTGGTTCTGCATGAAAAACATCTTCAACGCATTTACCTTTATGTTTACCAAAATTAAACACTTCTATACCGTCTTCATTGAACACAATCCTGCCGGCAAAGTCAACCGGCCTGCTCAAATTCGTAAAAGTGTGCAGTGCGTCAATGTCGTTCTTAACAGGAACAGAAATGTTTCCTTTTTTATCTTCCCATTCCTTGTCTTTATATTTATCCAGCTGCGCTAGTAATACTTCATAGGTTGCGAGTGTATCAGCTTCGGCCGAATGAGCATTTTCTATCTTTTTGCCGCAATAAAATTGGTAGGCTGCTTTCAGCGTACGCTGTTCCATCTGGTGAAAGATATTCTGAACATCCACAAAACGCCTGCTTTCGAGATCGAACTCTACCCCCGCACGAAGAAATTCCTCCATCAGCATAGGGATGTCAAACTTGTTTGAGTTGTAGCCGGCAAGATCGCAGTCGGCCAGAAACTCTGCAAAGTCTGCAGCAACCTGCTTAAATGAAGGTGCATCCTTTACGTCTTCATCAAAGATACCATGTATCATTGACGTTTCGTAAGGGATAGACATCTGCGGATTGATTCGCGAGCTTTTCATTTCCTTTGAACCGTCGGGCGATACCTTAAGTATTGCTATCTCAACAATTCTGTCTAATCCAATAATGGTACCCGTGGTTTCGAGATCGAAAAAAGCAATCGGACGTGTAAGATTAAGATTCATTACTAATTTGTTAAAGGCAGAAGAGCTCCTGCCCTGCTTGCTGTTTTACAAAAGTCGGAAATTTATATCAGATAATTCAGTTCTGTGTGATTTTGATTTTTAACGCTTTAAATATTTTACCCATAAAAATTTGAAATACAATAATCACTACCTATCTTTCACCAACCAAATATCCTTATTTCAATGAACAAGTTTTTACTTATCATGGTAGCAGTAATAAGCACCACTTATGCTGTTGCCCAACCTGAAGAATTTCCTTTTGCCAAACCTACCCCAGCCGAGTTTGACTTAAAGAAGTATGATCGTGATACCACTGCAAATGCAGTAGTTTTGAGAGAATACGGTACAGCCTACATCAGTACAAATGTGGATCTGCGCCTTGTTTTTGAATACCATGTCCGCATTAAAATATTTAATGAAAAGGGGTTTAATGCAGGAGATGTAAAGATCCGGCTTCACAAAAATGACAATAACACATTTGAGACTGTCGGTGATATAGAAGCGATTACGTTTTACCCAGACGACCAGGACCTGATCAGGAAGAGCGTTCTGGATCCGAAACAAATATTTAAGGAAAACAGTAATAAATATACTGATGTTACAAAATTTGCCATGCCTAACCTTCGTTCCGGCTGTATTATTGAGTATAAGTACCGCTTAGAATCTCCCTTTATTCACCACTTTCGCAGTTGGGAATTTCAGGCGGAAATCCCTAAGATCTACAGCGAGTATTTCGTCCGTATCCCCGCGGTATTTAATTACAATATCTCTCTCCGTGGCCCCTATAAACTCACTAAAAACACGGGGAGAGTCGAAAAAGATTGTTATAGCGGAGGCGGCTTTAAGTCAGACTGTTCTGCTATGACTTATGTGATGGAGAATGTGCCCGCCTTTGTCGAGGAAGATAATATGACTTCCCCCGCGAATTTCCTGTCGGCTATGTATTTCGAGCTTTCTGATTATGTAGACCCTCGCGGCATTACGCACAAGTTGACTAAAGAATGGAGCAGCATTGACCAGGAAATGAAATCATACGAGTCTTTTGGAGGACAGCTAAAGAAGAGAGATTATTTCAAGGATAAATTAGCCCAGGTTACTGGCGGAATAACCGACCCTTTAGCCAAAGCAAAGGCGATATACAACCATATGCATACATGGTTCAAATGGAACAATTTTTATGGCATCTATAGCGATAACGGAATAAAAAAGGCCTACGAAAGCCATACAGGCAATGTTGCAGATATTAACCTTTCGCTTACTGCATTCATGTTAGCTGCCGGTTTGGATGCCGAAGCCGTTATGCTTTCTACACGAAGAAACGGGCTTATAAACAAGCTGTTTCCGGGAACAAGCGACTTTGACTACGTGGTTTCAAAAGTGAATATAGCGGGCCAGTCGTACCTTCTGGATGCGACGGAACCTCTTCTACCATGGGGACTGCTTCCCATGCGTTGCATCAACGATCAGGGCCGTGTAATGAGCCTTAAAAAACCATCTTACTGGATCGATCTGAAGGCCTCACAAAAGGACCAGAAAACATATACACTTGCACTAACCCTGCAGGAGGACGGAAAGCTAACCGGAAAGATCACCTTTATATCTTCGGGATATGCGGCATATAAGAAAAGGAATTCTATCAAAGCAAATAACTCCTTAGAAGAGTATGTAGAAAAGCTGGAAGAGCGATGGCCCAAAATGAAGATCCATAAATTCAATATCGTAAACGTCGACTCGCTGGAAAAACCAGTTTACGAAGAATACGAAGTGGAAACGAATGCATTCGATAACCTCAACAAAGAGAAATTATTTTTCAATCCCTTCATATTAGATCGCATTTCAGAAAATCCCTTTAAGCTGGCTGAACGAAGCTACCCCGTTGACTTAGGTGCAGCGTCGGAAACCAGAGTAAATATGCAGCTAACCTTCCCTGCTAAGTTTGAGGTCGCAAGTAAGCCGGAGACCGTCGGACTGGCGTTGCCAAATAAGGGTGGTAAGTTTGTAATGCAGGTTAGCGACGAGGGGAATGTGCTTAGTTTGTATCAGTTCACCCAACTCGACAAATCGGTTTATGACGCCAGTGAATATCCTTATTTAAAGGAATTATTTAATAAAATAGTGCTATCTCAAAAGGCCGACATTGTGTTAAAGAAAAAGATATGATCCGATTTGTAATCGCTTTCCTTGCCTTATTTATCTGTAATGCAACTATGGGACAGGAAAACTACGCCGTTTCGGCTATTCCGAAAGCCTTACTTACACGTGCCTCTGCGGTAATAAGAAACGACGAGCTGACGATACAGGTAAATGGACTTGATGACGTCACCCGCCATAGAAAAACAGCTGTGACGATTTTAAACAGCGCGGGCGATGATGAATCCCAGATTGTATTGTTTTACGATAAAAACAATCAAATAAAGTCTTTGAAAGGCATAATTTACAATGAGTTCGGGCTTCCTGCCGGCAAGTTCGGTGAAAAGGACTTTAAGGATATGAGTGCCGTCTCCGACGGCACTCTATACCAGGATGACCGGGTTAAAGTATTTGAGCCGGCACAGACGACCTATCCCTATACCGTTGTTTACGAGTATGAAATAAAGTCGAAACAAAGCCTGTTCTTTCCGCGATGGAAGCCGGTAACGTCAACCGGCGTGTCCATAGAGAAAAGCTCGCTCCGCTTTATTTGTCCTCCCGACTTTACCCTTCGGCATCAGGAGATCAATTACCCCGGCAAACCAGATGAAAGTACAGGCAAGGATACCAGGATCTTTACCTGGCAGGTAAAAGATGTTCAGGCTATCCGGTCTGAGCCTTTTAGCCCCGATCCTGAACGATTTATGACGTCTGTTAAACTCGCTCCTGAGAGCTTCGCCTATCGCGGCTTGAAAGGCCGTTTCAGCAACTGGACCGAATATGGAAAATGGATGTATGAAAATCTGCTGCGCGAAAGAGAAGCATTACCCGAAACCACAAAGTTATTTATAAATGAGCTAGTTAAAGATATTCCGGATCCGAAGGCAAAGGCAAAAAAGATCTATACTTACATGCAGGATAAGACAAGGTATATCAGCGTCCAAATTGGGATTGGCGGCTTCCAGCCCTATCCGGCAGCTGATGTAGATCGCTTAAGTTACGGCGATTGTAAAGGCCTTGTGAATTATACGAGAGCGCTCTTAAAAGCTGTAAATATTGAATCCTATTATTGCATAGTAAATTCCGGGTCTTTTAAAAAGGATGTATCAACCGACTTTGCCAGTATCAACGACGGCGATCATATTATTCTATGTCTGCCATTTAAAAATGACACAACGTGGCTCGAATGTACCAACAAACGTATTCCTTTTGGTTTTCTCGGTGATTTTACGGACGACAGACTTGTATTAGCCTGTACACCGGATGGGGGCAAATTGCTGCGTACACCGAAATTTACCTATTCGGATAACAGGCAAACCCGGAAAGCCAGCTTCTCCCTTGAAGAGAACGGCAATCTGAAAGGTAGTATTACTACGCGTTTTGAGGGCACTCAATACGACAATCATGATATTCTTGAAGAAGAGCCCTTTAAAGAACAGGTAAAGCACTTAGCTAAATTGTATTCCATTCCAAATTTTGACATTCATTCACTTGAGTTTAAAAAAGAAAAAGACGTTAAGCCGGTCACAATAGAAAATATAAATTTTTCATCGAGGGAGTACGCTTCTTTAAGTAACGGTCGTATGTATTTATCAATGAATGTGTTGAATAAAGAAGATCATACAATTCCGGACATTCGAAATCGAACAAACCTTGTTTATATTAACCGGGGGTTTCTGGATGAAGACGAGTACATATTCGAAATTCCAGCAAAGTTAAAGGCGGAACATATCCCAGGAAATACCGTTATAGAGAAACCTTTTGGGAAATACTCGGCTGTTATATCAATAAAGGGCAATGTTATAACCTATCATCGTACCTTGCAGTTTAATGAAGGAACATATCCAAAGGAGCAGTATAGCGACTTGGCAAAGTTTTATCAGGATATTGTCGAGGCTGATAACTCCAGGCTGGTACTAAAACTGTAATGTATCAGAAGGTATTTTATTAAGCTACCTCGGCCTTTCAGGATAATTGACTGATTTGTTGTCATCGACAGAACCGCAACGTGAAAAGTACTTATAATACCAGGGATCTTTTAAATCACTGATAATTACACCGCGACTGGTAGATACGTGAACAAACTTATTGTTATGGAGGTATATTCCCACGTGATCAAATTTCTTACCACTGAAATCAAAAAAAACAAGGTCTCCTTCTTTTAGTTCTTCCTCGTATTTACGTTTTACAAAATCAGCCATTCCACTTGCAGTCCGCGGCATGGTCCGGTTATAGATCTCCTTCTGAAGAATTGTCGTGAAGCCTGAACAATCTATACCTCCTTTGTCCATCCCGCCGGCCCGGTGAGGAACGCCCATCCACGAATCAATGAACTTATATAGTTTTTCATTAGTAATTTCGTTCTCGGGTATGTTAAGCAGAACTGAATAACGCTCTTTAACAGTCCCAGAAACGTTCTTTCCTCTAAGTCCCGACGCATCAGTGATAACCTTCCTGGTTTTGCATGAAGACAAAACGATACAGAATATAAAAAAAAGAAAGATCGCGGGCCGTTTAAAAATTACCATATCAGCACTTTAAATTTATCCTTTCAGTATCCTTTGTATATCATCAAGCTTCATCAAAGCCTCCACCGGCGTAAGCGTATTTACGTCGAGATTATTAAGCATATCTCGTATTTTCACTAAAACCGGGTCATCAATAGAGAACATCTGCAACTGGTAGGCCTGCTGTTGCACCTTTTTTATGCTGTCTTTTATATGCTCGCCACCTGTGCGCTCCTGTTCGAGCCTTTTTAAAATTTCGTTGGCGCGGTTTATGAGCTTTGGCGGCATGCCGGCCATTTTAGCTACATGGATACCGAAACTGTGTTCGCTCCCTCCCGGAACCAGCTTACGGAGAAATATGACCTTGTTACCAACCTCTTTAACAGAAACATTATAATTTTTTATCCTGTTAAAAGAACCTGCAAGTTCATTTAACTCATGGTAGTGTGTTGCAAACAACGTTTTTGCCTTCGCTGTGGGATGGTTATGAAGAAATTCGGCAATAGCCCATGCAATGGATATACCATCGTAAGTGGATGTTCCGCGACCAATTTCATCAAGTAATATCAAACTCCTGTCCGACAGGTTATTCAGAATACTTGCGGTTTCGTTCATTTCGACCATGAACGTAGATTCTCCCGACGATAAGTTGTCAGAAGCCCCTACCCTGGTAAAGATCTTATCCACCAGCCCAATGCGGGCTTCTTTCGCAGGTACAAAACAACCCATCTGAGCCATCAAAACGATTAGTCCGCTTTGACGAAGCAAAGCCGATTTACCGGCCATGTTAGGACCGGTTATGATAATGATCTGTTGCGTTTCGTTGTCGAGATATACATCGTTCGTTATATAATCCTCCCCAACCGGTAAATGTTTCTCAATAACAGGATGCCGACCGCCTTTTATGTCCAGCAGGTTATCTTCTGTGATTTGCGGTTTTACATAAAAGTTCTTCGTAGCAACAGTAGCAAAACATAATAAAACGTCGAGCTGAGCTGTTAGCTGGGCATTTAGCTGAATAGGCTTAATATACTCTGATAAAGTATATACCAGCTCATTATATAACCTCGTCTCCAGGCTAAGAATCTTTTCCTCTGCACCGAGGATCTGTTCTTCATATTCTTTCAGCTCGGGAGTAATGTACCGCTCGGCATTTACAAGCGTTTGTTTACGGATCCAGTCAGAAGGAACCTTGTCTTTATGAGAATTCGTTACCTCCAGATAATAGCCAAAGACATTGTTGAAAGCTACTTTCAAAGACGGAATGCCGGTAGCCTCTGCTTCTCTTTTCTGAATTTCAACCAGATAACCTTTCCCGCCGAACGCTATTTTCCGAAGGCGATCAAGTTCTTCGTTTACACCAGATGATATGACGCCTCCTTTTGCGATCATTACCGGGGGCTCTGCGTGAAGTTCCTTTTCTATTTTCTCCCGTATAAGGACACAAGGATTGAGCTGTTCTCCAATGGTTTTAAGTGACTCGCTTGAAGAAGATGTGCAATAGTTTTTGATATTTTCAATAGAGTACAGAGCCTTTTTAAGCTGGCAAACCTCTCTTGGATTGGCTTTCTGAAGGCCTATTTTGGAGATCAGGCGTTCCAAATCGCCTATCTGCCTTATCTCCTGAAGCAGGTTTTCGCGTAATTCTTCATTTTGAAGAAGGAACTCTACAACATTTAGCCGGTCTTCAATAGGCTTACGTTCCTTTAGTGGCATAATGATCCACCGTCTTAACATACGGGCCCCCATAGGCGAGCAAGTATGATCAAGCACATCAACCAGAGTTACAGCATTTTCATTTGCCGATCCAATCAGTTCAAGGTTCCGGATTGTGAAACGGTCGAGCCACATGTATTTCTCTTCCTCGATCCGGGCAACCGATGAAATATGTTGCAGGTTGCGGTGTTCTGTTTCATTCAGGTAATGCAGTGCCACTCCCGCTGCGATAACTGCTAACGAAAGCCTCTCGATACCAAATCCCTTCAGCGACTTTACCTCAAAATGCTTAAGTAAACTTTCGTAAGCATAGTCGCCTGTATAGGCCCATTCATCAAGTGCATAAGTATAAAAACGATCACCATACGTTTCGGTAAACTCTTTGTACCTGCTCTTTGGAAAAATAACTTCACTGGGCTTAAAACTCTGAAGGAGCTTATCAATATAGTCGCTATTGCCCTGTGCAACAAGGAATTCACCCGTTGATATATCTATAAACGCAATTCCGGCGCTATTTTTCTCAAAGAATAGCGAAGCAAGATAGTTATTCGATTTTTGCTGAAGTATGTTATCGCTATAAGAAACTCCAGGGGTAACAAGTTCTGTCACTCCGCGTTTAACGATGGTCTTTACCGTTTTCGGATCTTCAAGCTGATCGCAGATAGCGACTCTTTGCCCGGCCCTTACCAATTTCGGAAGGTATGTTTCGAGTGAGTGATGCGGGAAGCCTGCCAGCTCGATATGCGAAGCAGAACCATTGGCCCTTTTGGTAAGAACAATACCTAAAATACCGGATGCTTTTATCGCATCCTCCCCGAATGTTTCATAAAAATCACCTACCCTGAATAACAATAAGGCACCTGGGTATTTCGCCTTAATGGTATTGTATTGCTGCATTAACGGGGTTTCTTTCGTAGTGCTCTTTGCCAAGCGGTTCTCCTTTTTAAACCTGCTAAGTTAATTTATTATGTTTATCCCTTCTGTTTTTGTTGAAAAATGAATGAATGTGGAAAGGGTGGATGCAACCTGCTTTAACAATAAATCGTCTTTATCATAGTTGAGTAACAATTAAGAGAGGAAAACATAACGGATAAACCTTTATAAAGTTAACTCATCAAACACATAAACACACACGAAGATGAAAGTATTAAAGAGAGTTTTGCTGCTTTGTCTATTGTTTCTGATAACAGGCAGTCTTACAGGTACAGGGAGAGCGGCTGCACAGCCAGGGGTAAGTGTCTCTTTTCAGTCCTTCTACGATGAACTGGCCCCCTACGGGCGATGGGTCGAGAACCGTGACTATGGGCGGGTATGGATTCCCCGCGTCGAAGCGGGATTTCAACCTTATGGCACCCGCGGGCACTGGGTAGTTACCGAATACGGGAATACCTGGGTATCGGACTATGAATGGGGATGGGCGCCTTTTCACTATGGCCGATGGGTTTTTGATGACTATTACGGATGGATCTGGGTTCCGGGAGAAGAATGGGGACCAGCATGGGTAACGTGGCGATCCGGAGGCGGCTACTACGGCTGGGCACCACTATCTCCAGGGCTTGATATCAATATCAACATTAACATCCCGCTATTACGATGGATTTTTGTGCCCCAACGCTACATTACGAGCCACTCGGTGTACTCCTACTGCGTTCCCCATCGTCATTCTGTAAATATTTACCGGTCTACTACGGTGATCAATAATATCTACGTCAATAATAACAGACGATATTTCTACGGGCCCCGTCCGCAAGAGATTGAAAGGGTTACCAGGAGCCGGGTCAGGGTACATCATATAGATAATATGGACCGCCCGGGAAGAGCAATGGCAAACAACGGTTCTCTAAGAATATACAGGCCAGAGATTCGCGACGGAAGAAGTTCAGACCGTGAAACAGGCAGGCCTTCCTCCTACAGAAACAGAAGTAGCGATTATCATCCTTCCGCTCCGGGAAATACAAGGCCCGATCGTAGTCGTCCTGACGTTCGAAACGCTTATCCTGAAAACGAAAGAGATAACAGGCGAAATAACCAAGATGCGGACAATAACAATATGAACCGCGAAATGCAACGTCCACCCAGGGAAGCCAGGCCTTCTCAGCCGTCCCGTGATCAGAACGACGCAGAGGTGGAACGCAGAGAGCAGTATCAGCGTCCCGTTAGAACAGCGCCCCGGCCAGAATCTTCAGGAGCAGAACGAAACAATATTGATCGCCGGCGGGAAGAAGCGCCTCAACGTTTAAACACTCCCTCCAGGCCTTCCCGATCCGAACAAGGCAGACCGCAGGGTGGATCAGGTAACGGTGAAAGCAGAAGATCTGGTGGCGACCGGCCTTCAAGAACCGGAGGAAGATCCGTTTAGTTAGTGTCCTGATTTCTACTAGAAAGAAGAGCAGCTGTTTAATACGCTGCTCTTCTTTTTTATAAAATAAGTACCGCCAACCCTGCTGATGCGACCTACTGATCTTCTTTTAGCTTCTTATCTAGATTGATCTCAGCTGAAGCCTTATCCAGGTTTTCGCGGAAATTTTCGCGGAGATTATCTGCGGGATATTTCGCCTGGTCTTTAGTCATATCGCCTGTGTTGCCAGAATCAAATGCCTTTTGCTCACTTCCCGGAGGGTTGTCACCTAATAGATTTTTAGAAACAGGCCTGTCATCTCCTGCTGGTGCATATCCCTCTCCACCAGGAAGCTCCCTTTCGGTATAGTCATTTAGCTCTTCTTCGCCCGGCGAGGGCTCATCTATAACTTCCTCTTTATCGTCATAATCATCGTTTAACGGGTCGTTTTCTTCTTCAAGCCGTTGTACGAGATCCTCATCGTTTCGCTGCTCCTGTTCTTCAATACTCATGGAGTTAACATCATTCAGGTTCTGATCGTCCTGTCCGGGAAGTTCATTGTCCTCCATAGGAAAATTTTCTTTTTCAATCATAGGTTCGTTTTCAATTTGCAGATCTGCTGTAAAAACAGGCAGAACGATCAATTGTTCTTGAAATAGCCAATTGCCTGTGTATTTCCGCTTCCCGAACTACGAACCTCCAATAGCGACTGTATTTAATGTTTCAGTATCCGTTCTATACTGTTTAGTTCATCTTCGCTGAATGTTAAATTTTCAAGGCATTTCAAAGAATCGGTTACCTGCTGAGGTTTGCTCGCACCGATCAGCACAGACGTTACGCGCGGATCTTTAAGCACCCAGGCCAAAGCCATCTGCGCCAGACTCTGATCACGCTGCAATGCCAGCTCGTTCAGCTTATATATTTGCGTTAACCGTTTTTCGGAAAGATCGCTTTCTTTCAAGAAGACGCCTCTTGAAGCTCTTGATCCTGCCGGTATGCCATCCAGATATTTATTGGTAAGCATGCCCTGTGCCAATGGAGAAAAAGGAATGCAGCCCACTCCCTCCTCATCAAGTACGTTTAACAGACCACCTTCAATCCAACGCTCAAACATAGAATATTTAGGTTGATGGATCAGACAGGGTGTTCCAAGCTTTTTCAATACGGCAATGGCTTCCTTCGCTTTCTCTGCAGGATAGTTGGAAATTCCCGCATACAACGCCTTCCCAGATCTAACGATATAATCCAGTGCCTGCATCGTTTCCTCCAGGGGCGTTTCCGGATCAGGCCGATGATGATAGAAAATATCAACATATTCAAGTCCCATTCTTTTTAAGCTCTGATCAAGACTGGAGATAAGATACTTCCTCGATCCCCAGTCGCCATACGGCCCTTCCCACATGGTGTAGCCGGCTTTCGTAGAAATAATAAGCTCGTCGCGACAGGCACGAAAATCGTCCCGGAGGATCCTTCCGAAGTTTTCTTCAGCAGATCCAGGCGGCGGACCGTAATTGTTGGCAAGATCGAAATGAGTAACGCCGTTGTCGAATGCTGTGTGCAGAATACGGCGACTATTTTCAATTACATCAATATACCCGAAATTATGCCACAATCCCAGCGATAGTGCCGGTAACTTCAATCCACTATTGCCGCAGCGGCGGTATTTCATTAAATCGTATCGTGTTGAGGACGGTTGATAAGACATTGCGTGTTTTTTTTATAAAACTAAGAATCTTTTTTTTGCAAAACGGGTAATCTTATTTGGACTGATTATAAACAATAGCTATCTTTGTTATTATCATCAAAGAAAATGCAGGGGGAAATCCATTCACAGCTAATTGAAATTTACAGAACGGAGTGCGGCGCTGTTTTCCAGTGTAATAAAAACAACAGCTTTTTATTGGAATTTGGCGGAAGGAATTCAACTTTTAAAACAAGCAACTTTCTCGACTTCATAAGTCTGGTAAAAAAAATAAACCTTACAGAAATGGCCAAAAATCTATCACCCCATGCAGATATAGCTATCCTGATGCCCCATTATACTGAACGATGTTTTGTTCTTACAATGAAAGATGCAATTGACCTCAAAGCGTTGTTGGGTGGTGCCAAAGCGATGATCCAGCTAAACAGCATGGTGAAAGAATGCCTTCAACCCTACGTCTGCTAATATTTAGATTCAATCTTTATTACATTAAGGTGAATACTTTTCCAACAAATTCTTGTTAAATTTATTTTATAGTAAATAAAAAATGAATTTGTATGAAAGACCTTCTAAGATTACGAACTTCACTTTCTGAAGAAATTGAAGTTCTCTTAAACGAACAAATAAAGATGGAGGCCTATTCTTCGGCTGTATATCTTTCCATGTCTTCCTGGTGCAACCGTAATGGCTTTGATAACAGCGCAAGCTACCTCGAAAAACAGTCAGGCGAAGAGCGGGAACACATGCTCAAGATTTTCAGGTTTGTGAACGATATGGGCGGACGCGCCATATCGCCCGAAATAACTAATATTCCACAGGAATTTGAGTCGTTCAAAGGAGTATTTGAGATGGCACTGCAACAGGAAATTAATGTAACAGCTAGTTTTAACAGAATAGCCGACCGCTGCTTTAAAGTAAAGGACTTTATGACTTTTCAGTTTCTACAGTGGTTCCTAAACGAGCAGAGAGAAGAAGAATATGTAGCACGGCGGATCCTCGAGCTCTTCGACGTTATTGGCGAAGAAGGCACCGGACGCTGGCAGATCGATAAAACCATTCCTTCGGTAAGTTATACAGAATAAACTTCTCAGTTTTTTGGCATGATGTTTATACATATAATGTGAATCAAATCTTTGACTTATGAATATGAAAAACAGATCAACAATCGCAGGAGTTGTGCTGGCCGGGCTGGCAACAGGGGCTGCGGCCTGGTATCTTTTAGGTACTTCAAATGGGAAGGACGTGTGTAATAAGGTATTGGGTTCGGTTAAAGACTTAAGCAGTTCTTTGGCAGATAAAGCCAGTGATGCCATTAGTGAGTTGTCGGGAAAGGCTGATAATGTAACTAAAACAGTAATGGCATAAGAATTCGCATAAAATATCCTATTTTTGAGGCCCTTATAAGGGCCTTTTTTATTTACATAAATGAGGTAGCTCTTTAGCTTTTTGCTGATCTTTAATGAATGGTTGTTGCATTAACAATAGTACGATATCCCAAGATTTATATTCCGATAGCTATCATAGCTATGGCAGTCCACAGGATTCCGCTCTTACTACAAGCAAGGTGCTCATTCTGGAAGCTGCTTGGTTGCGGTAAAAACGGAAGTTTTGACCTGCAGCCCGACCTGCAGCAATGGGGGCTGCTTTCTGTCTGGGATTCACAAGAGGACTTCGACTTATTTTATAGTCGTTCTTTTGTAAGCCGCTGGTGGAGAGCATTCACAGAAGAGCAATGGACTGTTTTTTGTTCTCCCCTGGAGACGAGGGGGAAATGGGATGAGAAGGAGCCATTTAAGCCTGTTGTAGCTGATGATGACTATGATGGCCCGGTCGCGGTGCTAACCCGTGCTACCATACGACTATCACGTATAAAGCGCTTTTGGTCTAATGTAGGAAGGGTTTCAGATCTGATGTCTTCAGCAGATGGTTACGTCTTTTCTCTTGGAATAGGCGAAGCACCGGTATTCAAACAAGCTACGTTTTCTGTATGGCGTTCAGCAAAAGAGATGAAGCTTTTTGCATATTCATCTGCAGAACATCTTGACGTAATAAAAAAAACACGAAATGAAAACTGGTACAGCGAAGAACTCTTCGCGCGTTTCAAACCAGTCGGTTCTTTCGGATCTCTTAAAGGGCGCGATCCTCTAAAGGAGTTTTTAAATTCATAAACATTTTCATTAATAGATTTCACCATGCGTATAGTTGCTGAATTGCCGAGACCTGATTGTAAAATAACTATCTTTTCAATGAACATGAAGTTCCTGGTCAAGTTCGAACAGGGTAACCTCGAGCAAACCTACAAGATTTCAGAAATGGATGTAACAGGAGGCGTAAATGGCGTATTCCAAATTCTTGACGAAGAATTTATTGAAGCTGTAGTGAAACGATTCGAAGGAATGAGAAATGATTTCTCTTTAGCCTGGAAGAGATATGAAGCGTAATTTAAATTAAACAAACAAATTAAATAATACCATATAGAACACTGTATAATAGTTAATTAACTATCTGTTAAGAATATAATTTGGCCGTTACCTATATCAAAACAGGCTACACTAGTTATTATGTTAAATTATTATTTATTTAAATCTATATAACTTAATAATAACAAGCAGATTAAGAATAAAACAAAATAATATTCTGGGACATACATACAGCCAAATCTTTCCAAAAGAAGCTATTTGACGAATAGGGCCGAAAAAATAGCTACTCTACTGATCACAGAGCTTAAGAACCTAGAACGCACTAGTTTTTAAGCCCGGCTTACGGAATTGATGAGCTTATCGGGGCTGGGACGCAAACGAAGAACGAACACTCCTTGGCGGTTCGGGTGATTAAAAAGCTGGCTACCCATTATACCAACCTTTGCCCCCGGTATAGACCGATCTTTATTAATGCCACTAATACACTGCTTATGTTCCGCTCAGAGCCCGCCTTTCGTATATAAAGGCGGACTTTATGCAGGATTTAGCCAGTAATCCGGTTGTCTTCTTTATACTGTGTTTAAATTGCGAATTTGTCTTGACCTTTCTGTTGTATTATCTCAACTTTACTTTGCAAACCGGCAGCTCCGGCGCCCATGACCCTCTGGACCTTCGATTCAATCATTCTCCCCCGGGCCTTAACGACGCTTCAGTTAGCCCTTTAATAACGATTATGGCAATTTTAGAGAAAAATGGTGCCCTGCGCGGAACGGCAGGGACGGTAGTATTCCGAAGGTTCCGTACCCATACGGTAGTGCAGAAGCTTCCCGAGAGAAAGAAAGGACAGACCCTGGCCAGCCGTGCCAGCGCCTGCGAGTTCGGACTGGCCAGCACCTCGGCGGCCTCTATCCGCGATGCCCTGAAGCCTGTCTTCCGCAACCGTCACGACGGGGCTATGGTGAACCGCTTCAACAGTGCGGTATACCACAGCATCTTAGGAAGCAGAACGGCTGCCCGGGGCAACCGTGACCTGCACGATGGCGACCTGGACTGCCTGAAAGGTTTTGAATTCAATGCTGAAAGTCCCCTGAGTGAAGCCCTGAAGGTAAAACCGGTGGTATCCCTTAGCCCTGAAGGAAGGATCCGCATCCAGATGGATGCCCTCCACAGCAATACAGACCTGAAGGTACCGGCAAAGTTCAGGGAGATGACCGGCAGGTTCCGGCTGCGCTTTCTGGTCACAGCCCTCAACTTCCGCAGCGAATACTATGAATATGTAGCTGTAAAGGATGTGACAGTGATCAACGGGATGGCCCTGGAGGCACAGGACTTCGAAATGGAAGGGACGATACCGGAAGGATGTATGGTGTTGGTAACCTTGTCGCTGGAATGCCTGATGCGGAATAGTACGGACGATGCCATCGAGCTGATCAATACCCTCTCGTTCAGTCCTGCAGCCATTTTAGCGGCGTTTCAAATCGCTGAGGCGACGCCTATGGGTCAATCGGCAGAAGCAAAGAAGCAGGCCTGGGACGATTATTCAATGATGGAAGGGTACAACGGGAATACCTTGTTAGTGAAAATGGCCGAACTGGCCGAACTGGCGGCTGCAGGTCAGAAGGAACAGCGGCGGGGGAAGCCATCCGAGGGTGGTACTGAAGAAAGGGATCCGGGCAGGATGAAGAAGCAGGCTGTCAGCACTTCGCAAAGTGATGAAGGGGCTTCTTTTGTGGTGATTGGCAAGAGGTTTGGGTTTTAAGGAGTTTGTACTTTTGTACTTTTTTCTTTGACCGCAAAGAAAAAAGCTACCAAAAAAGAAACTCGCGGCTGCTTTCATTGCTTTGAAAGGGTGTGCGGATACGGAGTTTAGCGCTGCCGCAATGAAAAAGGCCGCAGGATCGGTTATGGCAGGGTGGTGATAGCAAATCGGAATAAGGGATAGGGCTGAAATATAGAGGAACTAGAGATAGATACAGAGTTGGACTATTTGGTTACTGTGACCGCAATGAAAAAGGCCGCAGGATCGGTTATGGCAGGGTGGTGATTCACAACCAGAACAGAAGATAACGCTGAATACATCGGAACAAAAGACAGATGCAGAGTTGGCCTATTTGGTTACTGCTGTCGCAATGAAAAAGGTCGCAGGATCGGTTATGGCTGGATGGTGATAATAAATCTGAATAATTCATAAATATCGCTTCAATGCGGCTTTTATAGCGCCAAGGTATGACCGGCCAAAAAGATTTAAATGAATTAGCAAAGGATACAGATTCCAGAGGTCTGTCCTCTCATTCCAGTTCTTTTCAAGAGGAAAATGATGATTATATGATTCGTAGAAAATCTCGTCAAAACCGCCGAATAATTTACTCATAGCAATATCGCATTCCCGGTTTGCGTAAGCAATGGCCGGATCGATTAAGACTGGGGTCTCTCCTTCTCCGATCATGTAATTGCCCGACCAGAGATCTCCATGGACTAGAGCGGGTTTTACTTCGGGAAGAAACTCCTTCATTCTGCAAAAAAGGAGATTGAACTTATTTATAGTATCCTGATCTATAAGCCATTTGTCAGCTGCTATCTTTACCTGAGGTTTAAGTCGTTCTTCAACGAAAAAATCAACCCATTCGGCATGGGGCCGGTTTGATTGGATCAACGAGCCCATGTAATTAGTATAGTCTAAGCCAAAACCAGAAGCTGAATGATGATGCAAGGCGGCCAGGCCCTCGCCCAGCCTCTCCTGGGCACGCGAAGTATTTGCACCGGTATTTATCCACTGCAATAAAAGAAACTGCTCGTCGCCGGCAGCTCCATAGGAAATTACCTGGGGAACTAAAATAGAATGCGTGCTATCCAGCAGTTTAAGCGCCATCGCTTCTTTCATAAACATCTCCGGATAGTCCCTCTGACTATTGACTTTCAGAAAAAAGCTCTCCTTGCCGGATTTCAGCCGGAAACACCGGTTTATACTTCCTCCATGTATTACACCGGCCACAGATAATGGTCCGCTAAGCCGCTGGCTTTGCTTAAGCGTCTGATTAATAGTATATAATAATTGTTCGCTAATAAACATTCTCTTTAAATCAAGTCGTCATTAAAATATGGATGCAATAAATTATCTTTGCGCTTCGAATGAAACATATCCGGAATTTTTGCATCATTGCCCACATCGATCACGGGAAGAGTACGCTGGCTGATCGATTGCTCGAATATACAAATACCATCAGTCAACGCGAAGCGCAGGCTCAGCTGCTTGACGACATGGATCTTGAGCGCGAGCGCGGCATCACCATAAAAAGTCACGCTATCCAGATGAAATATAAACTGGATGGCCAGGATTATGTTTTGAATCTGATTGATACACCGGGACATGTCGATTTCTCCTATGAGGTTTCCCGTTCTATAGCAGCCTGCGAAGGCGCGCTATTGATAGTTGATGCTTCGCAGGGAATCCAGGCCCAGACGATATCGAATTTGTATCTGGCCCTGGAGCACGATCTGGAAATCATTCCTATTTTAAACAAGATGGATCTTCCGGGTGCGATGCCCGAAGAGGTAAAAGATCAGATCATTGAGCTGATTGGCTGCAAACGAGAGGAGATTATTCCTGCTTCGGGTAAAACCGGACAAGGCGTTCATGATATTCTGGAAGCGATAGTTGCCAGGGTGCCCGCTCCAAAAGGCGACCCCAATGGAGAGTTGCAAGCCCTGATCTTCGATTCTGTTTTTAATTCTTTCAGGGGTATTATCGCTTATTTTAAAGTTATCAACGGCGAGATCCGCAAAAACGACAAAGTTAAATTCATTGCCACAGGTAAAGAATATATAGCGGATGAGGTTGGTACCCTCAAATTAACCCAGGAACCTAAAGATGTAATTAAGACAGGCGACGTAGGTTATATTATCTCAGGTATTAAAGAAGCACGTGAGGTGAAGGTAGGCGACACGATCACTCACGTCGATAAACCAGCTCTTGAAGCAATACAGGGATTTGAAGAAGTAAAACCGATGGTATTTGCGGGCATTTATCCAGTCGATACGGACGAATATGAGGAACTCCGTGAAAGTATGCATAAACTGCAGCTTAACGATGCGTCCATCGTTTTCGAACCAGAGTCATCAGCAGCTTTAGGATTCGGTTTCCGTTGCGGGTTCCTCGGAATGCTACACATGGAGATCATCCAGGAACGACTGGAGCGCGAGTTTGACATGACGGTGATCACCACCGTACCAAACGTTTCCTACCGTGCTTATACCACTAAAGGTGACCTGATTATCGTAAACAACCCCTCAGATCTTCCCGATCCAAGCAAAATGGATTACGTGGAAGAACCTTATATCAAGGCGAGCATTATTACAAAATCGGAATTTGTTGGTCCCGTAATGTCTCTATGTATCCAAAAACGCGGAATAATTATCAACCAGTCCTATCTTACATCAGACCGGGTTGAGCTGATATTCGAAATGCCAATGGGCGAGATCGTTTTTGATTTCTATGACCGACTGAAGACTATCTCCAAGGGCTATGCTTCCTTCGATTATCATCAGATCGGCTACAGACAATCTGACCTGGTACGGTTAGACATAAAGCTTAATGGCGAGGCTGTAGATGCCCTGTCGTCGCTGATTCACAGAACAAATTCGTACGACTTTGGAAAGAAGATCTGCGAAAAGCTTCGTGAGCTCCTTCCCCGTCAGCAGTTTGAAATTATTATCCAGGCATCTATCGGAGCAAAGGTTATCGCAAGGGAAAGCGTAAGAGCCTTACGTAAGGACGTGACAGCTAAGTGTTATGGTGGCGATATCTCACGTAAAAGAAAGCTCCTTGAAAAGCAAAAGAAGGGAAAGAAACGCATGCGGCAGGTGGGTAACGTAGAAATACCACAGTCGGCGTTTATGGCTGTGTTGAAATTGGATTAGCGTTCTAGTATCGAGTAGCTGGTATCAAGTATCAAGACTTTAGATTTTAAAGAAATGAAACAGCCTCCAGTACTCATCTTGACACTAGAATCTTGATAATTGATACTAAAATAAAAAATGCAATTACTAGACGGAAAATTCGTATCTGAAAAACTTAAACAGGAAATTGCGGCTGAAGCGGCAGCTATACTTGAAGCAACAGGCCGCAAGCCACATCTTGTAGCTATACTGGTTGGGCACGATGGCGGCAGCGAAACGTATGTTGCCAGTAAAATGAAGAACTGCGAAAAGGTTGGCTTTAAATCTACCCTTTTCAGGTACGAAGAAACAGTTACAGAAGCCGAGCTTCTCAACAAGATCGAAGAGATAAATAAGGATGAAGACGTAGATGGACTTATAGTTCAGCTTCCATTACCTAAGCATATTGACCCTGAAAAGGTTACAGAAAAAATAGATCACCGGAAAGATGTAGATGGATTCCATCCTGTGAACCTGGGCAGAATGATGAGAAATCTACCCTGCTTCGTTCCCGCTACTCCCTACGGCATTCTGATGATGCTTGAGGAATATAAGATAGATACGGCAGGCAAACATTGTGTCGTGATAGGAAGAAGTAATATTGTGGGAAGCCCGATGAGTATTCTGATGGCGAGGAATACTTATCCTGGTAATTGTACCGTAACATTAACTCATAGCAAAACCCGGAACCTGAAAGAGATCGTCGGCTCTGCTGATATCATCGTTGCAGCTATAGGCAGAAAGCAGTTTGTAACTGCCGATATGGTAAAAGAAGGGGCCATAGTGATTGATGTGGGCATGAACAGGGAGGAGTCGGCGGTTACAAAATCAGGATATAAGCTTTACGGCGATGTTGATTTCGATAATGTAGCACCAAAGACATCGTGGATCACGCCAGTACCGGGAGGTGTTGGATTAATGACCATCGTTGGATTGCTCAAGAACACGCTTGCATCAGCTAAAAAGACCATTTATAAATAAGCGGATCAACGTTTATTTCCCTCTCCTCTTTTTACAAAATAAATTACGTATAACTTTTTTATTCTATACGTAATTTATATTTTTGTGAAAAATAAGGCCATGGACAGTAAAGTTACCCTTAGTTTCAGCACCGAGGTAATTAGTAAGGCAAAGCAGTATGCTGCAGACAACAACATCAGCCTTTCGCGGTTAATTGAGTTCTTGTTAACTAAAGTTACCTCAGAGCAATATCGCTCGCTTGAAGATTATCCAATCGCCGATTGGGTACATCAGCTCGCTGAAGGCGAAGCAGAATACCAAACAAAAAGAAGCCGGAAAGACCAGAAAAAAGAGTTCTTTGAATCAAAGAAATGAAAATATTCCTAGATGCGAATATCCTTGTTTCTGTACTAAATAAGGAATACCCTCTTTTCCCCTTTACCTCACGTATCCTAAGTCTGTCGGACAATAGTAGGTATCAGCTGTATACCTCACCTGTATGCCTTGCTATCGCTTTCTACTTCGCGGAAAAGAAGCATCGTACAACAATAGCAAAACAGAAGATGGATCTGCTGTGCCAGTATATTCGAATCGCTCCTGCTACAGAACAGGCAGTGTCAAAGACATTGAACAATCAGGCAATTCATGATTTTGAAGATGGAATCGAATACTATTCGGCAATAGAGAGCGGATGCCAATGTATCATAACAGAGAATACAGGCGATTTTTATTTTTCGGAACTAGAAGTCGCAGACAGCAGGGAATTTTGCAGCCGGTATCTCGTTAAACGTTAGGCAGTCCTTTTACAATAAATAAGTTTCCGGAATATTCAATCCCTCTTTTTCGTCGGTCCATACCATTGAAACAATCTGCCATCTCCCTTCAGCAAAAATAAACTGAACGAAATTTACGCCTCTTTTCCAGGGCTGTTCGGTTTCTGCGGTAAATGAATATTCATAAACACTGATTCGCTGGGCTGTATTCCCAAAAACCTCTGTATTATCTGATATCTCCTGCTGAGCGTAGAACGTGGCATCGCCTTCTTCTATACGGTGCATCAGCGCCTGTACGTAACTTTGGACAGTAAAGTCGAGCGGTTGGTCGTAGTTGTTATTGATTAGTTTGCCTGCGCCATAAAAGAGCTCCTGCAAATGATCAAATTTAGGATAATGCTCTTCGTTAAAACTTATGCAATCGTAAAACTGCTCTGTAAGCTTATCGATTTCCTGAATATTTACCATAGAGAACGGATTAATCTTCATAATAATAACCGCTGGAAGAAGAAATAGGTTTTAATTTATTAACCGGATAAAATCATTCTCCTGCAATATTATTCCTCTATGGGCTTCATCCCTTTCAAGTATTCGGTATATTTGCAGCCTCAATGACAAAAGTACCAGAAGACGGATCTTTATTGCCCTTAATGGAGGAGTTTTACACCATCCAGGGAGAGGGTTATCACAGCGGGAAAGCCGCCTATTTTATCCGCCTGGGCGGATGTGATGTTGGCTGCCACTGGTGTGACGTGAAGGAAAGCTGGGATGCTGAATTACATCCTCTTACACCAGCCGATCAAATTATAGAAAATGCAGCAAAGTACCCGGGAAAAGCAGTGGTAATCACGGGCGGCGAACCCTTGATCTATAATCTTGACTATCTTACCGCCGGGCTGCACGATAGGGGCATAAAAACGTTTATCGAAACTTCAGGCGCCTATCCTCTTTCGGGTGAGTGGGACTGGATATGCCTGTCGCCTAAAAAGTTTAAAGCGCCGCTTCCTGAGATAGCTCCAAAAGCAGGAGAACTAAAGATTATCGTCTTCAATAAAAGCGATCTGGCCTGGGCCGAAAAGTATGCCGGAATGGTATCACCCTCCTGTAAACTGTACCTGCAGCCGGAATGGTCGAAGGCTGGAGAAGTAACGTCATTGATTATAGACTACGTTAAAGAAAATCCTAAGTGGGAAATTTCCTTACAAACCCATAAGTATCTGAACATTCCTTAAATTTAAAGTGTTATATAAATAATAAACACTAAATTAAGCATCATAAACCTCCCGGTTGATGAGAGTACTGTTCATTTGTATGTTAATTTGTTCACCAATCCTGCTCTTCTCACAGCAGGGAGGCCGGACAACGGATAAGCAGGCTCAGAAATATTATGAACAGGCCAACCGGCATCTTTCTGCAGCCGACTATTCAAAAGCGATTGAAGAACTCACGAATGCGGTAAAAGCGGATCCGAGGTTTCCCGCAGCATTGCAGCAACTTGGAGATATTTATCGAAAACTTAAGAATTATAAAGAAGCAATCACTTTTTACCGGAAAGTAATTGCCATAGATCCCAACTTTCATTCGCTTACGTATTTCGGCATTGCAGAAAGTGAACTAAACTCGGGCGATTATTCTTCCGCATTACAACACTTCACAAAATACCTTTCATTTCCGGGGCTCTCTGATAACAGCAGAAAATTAACGGCCAGATATATAGCCGATTGTCATTTCAGTATTGAAGCTATAAAGAAGCCGGTAGAGTTTAAGCCCGTCAACCTCGGACCAGCGGTGAACACCACTTCTCAGGAGTACCTTCCGGTAGTTACGGCTGATGAAGAACGAATTATATTTACCAGAAGGGTCAATAATAACGAAGATTTTTTTCAAAGTATTAAGACCAATTCGAGCTGGGCGCCTGCCACCTATCTGAGCAGCGCCATTAATACAGCGAACTTTAATGAAGGAGCCCAGTGTATCTCTCCCGATGGTGTATATCTCTTCTTTACCGGCTGCAACCGTCCCGAGGGGCTTGGTAGGTGCGATATCTATGTATGCAAGCGCGAAGGGAATGACTGGAGTGAGCCATTTAATATCGGCGCCCCGGTAAATACGGCGGGCTGGGAGTCACAGCCTTCTCTTAGTGCAAACGGCCGTACCTTATATTTTGTAAGCAACCGGCCGGGAGGATTAGGAGGATACGATATCTGGAGTACAGAGCTCCTTGAAGGCGGAAAATGGGCGAACCCAGTGAATTTGGGACCGTCGATCAACACGCCATACGACGAGCATTCCCCTTTCATTCATCCGGATAACAGTACACTCTACTTTTCATCAAACGGCTGGCCCGGACTAGGGAACAGGGATTTATATTTCAGCCGCAAGAACTCTGATGGGCAATGGCAAAAGCCACATAACCTCGGCTTTCCCATTAACACCGCAGGTGAGGAAAGCGGTTTAACTGTGAGTGCCGACGGGCGCACTGCATTTTTTGCCTCCAACATGAAAGGCGGATACGGCGGAATGGACATTTATTCGTTCGAGCTTCCACCAGACGACAGGCCACAACCTGTTACTTACGTCAAAGGGAAAGTGGTTGATTCTGAGACTACAGAATCGTTAAATGCAGAGATAAAGATCACGGAACTAAAAAGCAGCGCAGTGATATTCCAGGAAGAAAGCGATCAGGTAAACGGAGAGTTTCTGGCCACTATGCCGGAGGGCAAGATATTTGGACTTACTGTGTATAAGGATGGATATCTTTTTCATTCAGAGAATTTTACTCTAGACAAAGCTGCTTCTGCGAGTAAGCCTTTCAGTCTTTTGATCGCGTTACAAAAGATTCGAACGAACGGTATTGTAGTGTTAAAAAACATTTTCTTTGAAACAAATAAAGCTGAATTATTGCCAGAATCTCTGATTGAATTATCACAGTTACTGAGTTTCCTTCGTTCACATCCCAACACGGTCATTGAAATCACCGGCCATACCGATAATACCGGCAACGATGCGGCTAACCAGACACTTTCTGAAAGCCGGGCAAGGAGCGTATATAACTACCTTGTTAGCCACGGTATAGCCCCGTTAAGATTAAGTTACAAAGGCAGTGGAAAAACGCGGCCTATCGCTGATAACTCCACAGAAGAAGGTCGCCGGATTAACAGGCGAACAGAGTTCAGGATCGTAAAGTATTAGTAGTCCTGCTGAAGCGCCGGGGCCTGTATCCACTCTTCATAGACGACGACAGCAGTTTTCCCTCTTCACTACCCATTTCCCCGGGCCTTTTCTGGTCATCATCGCCAGGCAAAGAGCGAAAAATAACGTCCCAAAGCATTGAACTCACTCCGAATCCTTTCTCGGGATACTTGTAATGATGCAGATGATGATTTCGCCAAATCCCTTTTAGTGCTTTTGGAGGAGCATAGGCATGAATAGCATAGTGCATCGAAACATACGCTAAATAACCGGTAATAAACCCCGGGAAATAGATAAAAGTGTAATTTCCGGTGCCGGTAAACAGCAACGAAAGTGCATAAATAACGGCAAATACTACCGAAGTAAGAATAATGCTGGGTAAAGGAGGCATAAACAAGCGCATCCTGTCACGGGGATATTCGTGGTGGTTACCGTGGAATATATACACAATCCGCTGTCCCCATTTACTGGTGGCTTCATAGTGAAATAAATAGCGATGAGCAAAATATTCGAAAAGGGTCCAACTGAACAAAGCGACAAAAAACAAGCCAGTGATAAAGCCGATCGAGTAACCAAGAGTATCATGACTATAATATAGGAACCATGCTGAGAGCGGTATATAGATACTGTAAATTACCCATGGACGCGTCTTGGTAAGACTTTCCAAAAAATCGTTCTTAAATAGCCTTGCACGACCTTTATTGTCAATTCGTTCAAAATGCATAAAACAACCCTTTCCTTGAAGCTAGATGGTAAAGCCACTTTACGTTTCTAAACTTATTGATCGGGTTTTTGTTTTAAAGAATAGGGTATTGAATCGGATAGGAGGAACGGGATTAATTCCCGTTCCGACCTTCCACAGCACCGCACGTACCGTTCGGTATACGGCGCTTCCCTAAGTTGTAACACAAACTCGCTTGTATTCTGCCAGTAAAGATGGGTATCCCAGTTGTTTAAGATAGTAGTTGGAAAGGGTTGTTGTCAGTATCCAGCTTTTTGCTGTGTGCCAGTAACTTTTCCTTGTATGTGCCCATTCGTACGCCTTGTACTTACTTACGCCTAGTTGTACTAAGTTCCTAATTTTAGACTTGCTATGTTTCCATTGTTTCCATTTGACCATACGTAGCCTACGACGGTACCACATATCCAGTTGCCCCAGTTTCGTCCCCATGTCCGCTAGTTTAAAGTAGTGCATCCAGCCTGTGAGGTATTCCCTCAAGTAGAGAATTCGCTGTTCATCGCTCCAACCTCGACTGCGGCCCGTTAGTCCTTTAATCCTAGCTTTCATCTTCCCTAGACTTTTAGGGTGAATACGTAAGCGCGACTCCCCTCTGTAATTGTAGAAACTATAGCCTAGAAATTTAATCGTGGATACATGACGAACGACGCTTTTCTCTTTATTGACTTTAAGCATCAGCTTACCTTCAACAAATTTTGTGATCGATTCCATAACCCGTGAGGCACTCCGTTTACTACGACAAAGTATCATAAGGTCATCAGCGTAACGTACAAATTTGTGTCCTCGAGATTCCAGTTCTTTGTCCAGTTCATCAAGCATAATATTGCTCAAAAGTGGGCTTAGTGGGCCTCCTTGAGGTACACCTTCTGTAGTTACTATAGTCCTTCCGTTTATTTCTACACCTGCTCTCAAGTATCGATGGATAAGTGAGATCAGTCTTCCGTCTTTGATCGTGCGTGATAATAATTCAATCAGTTTACTGTGATTCACCGTATCGAAGAACTTCTCTAAGTCCATGTCTACGGAATAATTATACCCCTGTTGAATGTATTCCTTGCATTTGATAAGCGCTTGATGCGCGTTGCGACCCGGACGAAAACCATAGCTGTGGTCACTGAATTCAGGTTCGTAGATTGGTGTCAGGATTTGACTAATGCCCTGCTGGATGAGCCGATCAACTACTGTTGGGATGCCCAGCATTCGCTTTGACCCATTGTCTTTAGGAATTTCAACACGTCTTACTGCAGAAGGATAGTAACTCCCTTGCTTGATGGATGTTAAAAGTTTCTCCTTATGCTCTCTAAGATAATCCCCAAGGGATTCGACGCCCATCTTATCGATACCTCCAGCACCACGATTACCGACCACTTGTACATAGGCAGCATTTAGGTTCTGACGGTCAAGAAGTTGTTCTAACAGTTCATCTACTCGTGTGTTTGTGTCTGTGAGGTTCTTTTCAATCATCCTAATAAAAGTCTGCCCTCCCACATAGCATTCGGGTTCCGCCCTATTCTTTTGTGATCAGGTTGATAAACGTTATCAATTTTCTGCATTCTATCCTTCATTAGGTAATTCTCATTTATTGATCACTAACTTAAGGTTCATTCCTTCCTTGCTTTGCCGTAAGCAAGTACTACGAAATCGGCTGACTTCTCACAGCTAGCTTTACTCCTTGCTTCTGAAAAAAAAACTTCCACAAGTCTGTGAGATCTCCCCGGGTAAGAACGATAACTTTCCTCTCATGTGTCTGCTACATTTACCTTGATGCTTCTGTACAGTATAGGACTTTAGTTTGTGTTGCAACCTCATCCAGCATCGTAGGCCTTATATGTAGTTTCTGTCCGTCAGACCGAGAATTTGCCTGAGGCTTCCTTCAGATTCCACCTCACGGTGGACACCCTTGCCTTCGGCTAACACTTCCAACTGTAATGGCGTGTTCGGGACTTGCACCCTAGAGTTATCGCCCATGCCGGGCGCACCACAAAAATGCCCGCGGAATACCGCAGGCATTTTCTTATTTGCATATATCAGGCTTTTTCAGCCAGCGTTATCGCAATCTCTTTCGCTTTTTCCAGTGCAGCTTCCAGTCCGCTGCTATCCTTTCCTCCTGCAGTAGCATAGAAGGGCTGGCCGCCGCCGCCGCCTTTAATCTCTTTGGCGAGCTCACGAATAATGTTTCCTGCATGGAACCCTTTTTCTACCAGATCCTCAGATATCATTACTGTTAAAGCAGGTTTACCTTCATTATCGTTCCCCAGTACAAGGAAAAGATTGTCTACACTTTCTTTTAAAGAATATGCCAGGTTTTTTATAGCATCTGCATTTCCAAAGTCCAGCTTTCTGGCTATAAAACTGATTGCCCCGATCTTCTCTGCCTGCGCAGCGAGTTCATCCTTAAAACCGGCTGCTTTCTCGTACATATTTTTTTCCAGCTCCTTCTTTAGCTTCGAATTCTCTTCGAGAAGGCTCTCGACGGACCTCGTGATATCTTTCGGATTTTTAAGAAGCGTTTTCAGGGTCGCAACCAGCTTGTTCTGTTCGTTGATAAAAGCTTCAGCAGCTTTACCCGTGATGGCTTCAATCCTTCTTACTCCCGCAGCAACGGCACTCTCTGATACAATTTTAAAATAGCCGATCTGACCGGTTGCCTTCACATGCGTCCCGCCGCACAACTCTTTGGAATAGTGATCATCAAACGTTATAATCCTCACAAAGTCGCCATACTTCTCGCCGAATAGCGCTGTTACTCCCCTTTTTAAAGCCTCCTGAAATGGGACATTACGCTCTTCCTTCAGCTGAATATTTTCCCGTACTTTTTGATTTACAATAGCTTCAACGCGGTCGAGTTCTTCGTCGGTAACCTTGGCGAAATGAGAAAAGTCAAAACGCAGGTGATCTTCGTTAACCAGCGAACCCTTCTGTTGTACATGCGTCCCCAAAACCTCCCTCAGCGCAGCCTGGAGCAAATGGGTGGCAGAATGATTATTTTGGATATCGCTACGGCGTTCTTTGCTGATGACGCACTTTACTTCCTCCTGAAGCTTAAAGCCTTCCGGGATCTCATCTGTAAAATGAATAATTAGTGCATTCTCCTTTTTCGTATCCGTTATCCTGATTGAATTTTCGTGCTCCTGACTACCGGCCGATGCAGGATATAAAAATCCAGTATCACCTACCTGGCCACCGCTTTCAGCATAAAAAGGTGTGCGGTCAAGAACTATCTGGTACTGCTCCTTCCCTTTCGCTTTTATCTTCCTGTATTTTAGGATATGAGCAACAGTTTCCTGCGAATCATAACCTGTAAACTCATTTTCTTCACCTTCATTAACCGCAATCCAGTCACCCGTATCAACAGCGGTGGCAGCACGGGAACGTGCTTTTTGAACCTCAAGAGCCCGGTTGAAACCGTCCATATCTACCGTAAGGCCTTTTTCGCGGGCCATTAATTCGGTTAGATCGATCGGGAAACCAAAAGTATCGTATAATTCAAAAGCGAAATCGCCATCAACTATATTGCCTTCAGCAACATACTTATCAAACCGCTGAATTCCGGTAGCCAGCGTGCGGAGGAAAGAAACCTCTTCCTCCAGTATCACTTTCTGGACAAAATCCTGCTGAGCCTTCAATTCAGGGAACACACCGTCAAACTGATCAGCGAGAATAGGCACAAGTTTATTAAAGAATGGCTCTTTGAAACCTAAAAAGGTGTATGCATATCTTACTGCCCGTCTGAGGATACGACGTATTACATAACCTGCCTTAACATTTGACGGAAGCTGACCATCGGCAATTGCGAATGCTATTGCACGGATATGATCAGCCATCACACGCATAGCAATATCCGTTTTTTCGTTACTTTCACCTTGGTTGTACGCGATGGCGCTCTCCTTTGATATAAACTGGATCAGAGGCTGAAAAACGTCGGTATCGTAGTTCGATGATTTATTCTGAAGTATTCTTACCAGGCGCTCGAGCCCCATTCCAGTGTCGACATGTTGAGCAGGCAAAAGCTGCAGCGATCCATCTTTCAAACGGTTAAACTGCATAAACACGTTGTTCCAGATCTCGATAACCTGTGGATCGTCCGCATTCACCAGCGCTTTTCCATCCTTATTCTTCCGCTCAGCATCCGGCCGGCAATCCACATGTATTTCAGAGCAGGGACCGCAGGGTCCGGTGTCACCCATCTCCCAAAAATTATCTTTCTTGTTGCCAAGAAGGATCCTGTCTTCATCTATCCACTGTTTCCAAAAATCATATGCTTCCTGATCTTTCGGCAGGCCCTCCTTCTCGTCGCCTTCGAAAACTGTTACATAAAGCCTGTCTTTCGGAATGCCATAAACACCGGTAAGCAGCTCCCAGCTCCAGGCTATGGCTTCTTCTTTAAAATAGTCGCCAAAACTCCAGTTCCCGAGCATTTCAAACATAGTATGATGGTAGGTATCGATACCTACCTCTTCCAGGTCGTTGTGTTTTCCGGATACACGCAGACAACGCTGAGTATCAGCTACCCGGGCATATTTCACAGGGGCTTCGCCTAAAAAGATCTCTTTAAACTGGTTCATGCCAGCATTGGTAAACATCAGCGTGGGATCATTCTTCACCACAATGGGCGCTGATGGCACGATCTGATGCCCCTTACCTGCAAAAAAATCTAAAAAAGCCTGCCTGATTTCCTTCGTAGTCATTCCGTAATATTTTGATCGCAAAGTTAATAAGCTTAGGGAAAGTTGAAAGTGTTAATATATACAATGTTAAAACCTTGTATCTCTGCTGGATCGTGTAGTTATTGTTGCACGTATTATTAAAAATCATCACAGCTCAAATAAAACTCGCCATCATAAAAACTATATTTGTATATGCCATACAAAGAAAGAGACATCAATAAGCTCTATTACACCATGGGCGAAATAACAGAAATGTTCAACGTGAACGCCTCACAAATAAGGTTTTACGAGCGTGAGTTTGAAGTTCTTCAACCAAAGAAGAACAAAAAGGGAAACCGGCTGTTCTCGCCTGAAGATGTGGAAAACCTGAAGATCATTTTTCATCTTGTAAAAGAAAAAGGATTTACATTACAGGGAGCAAAAGAGCATCTGAAAGGTAACCGGACGGAAATCAGAGAAAATCAGAAAGTGATCGACTCTCTCGAGAAACTTAAAAAGTTCCTGCTGGAAGTAAAAGAACAACTATAATATCGTTTCTGTGTGAAAGTATTGTTTATCATTAATACAAAGTCAGGTAACCAGGGCAGCTCAGGCTTAGAGAGTATGATCTCGGCTGAATCGAGGAAGAATGGTTTTGAATTTTTGATATACCGTTTAGAAAAAAACGCCGAAGAACATATTAAAAGCGAGATCTCAGATTTTTCACCAGATATAGTAGCCGTAGCTGGAGGCGACGGAACCGTCAACCTTATGTCTAAAATACTATGCAACACTTCCATCCCGCTTCTAATAATTCCTGCCGGCTCTGCAAACGGCATGGCAAAAGAACTTGGTATAGGCAACAGGATTGACTATGCTTTCAGCCTGATACAAAACGGAGTCAAACGCAAGATTGATCTCTTAAAGATCAACAACATCCACTGTATCCACCTGGCCGACGTGGGCTTGAATGCCAGAATAGTGAAACGTTTCGAAGACGATGTCAAAAGGGGAATGCTTACCTATGCGAAACATCTGTTGGCAGAAATATTTCTGATCAAGCAGTATCGTTTTCATATTGTGTCCGACGGACATGAATTTACCAGAAAGGCTGTCTCTTTAACATTTGCAAATGCTTCGAAATATGGAACAGGCGTGGTAATTAATCCTGTGGGTAAGCTTGATGACGGAAAATTTGAGCTGGTGATTATAAAGCCATTTCCGCGCGTAAAACTTCTTTCCATAGCCTGGAAAATGCTCCGTGGTAACCTGCATAGCTCAGAGTACGCTGAAGTACTCCCAAGCAGTAAGGCCATTATACGAACCTCTAAGAAAACCACCCTGCAGATAGATGGTGAAGTTATCGGCAAAACCCGGCTGATAGAAATTGAGATTCTTCCCGGTGCACTCACCGTTATCGTCCCACCTCTTTCTGAGCAGTAAAGCAACAAAACATAAGCTATTCAGCCTCAATACCATCAGATAACGTTTGCCGGTTTTAAAGCAACTTTTTAAAACTCTTTCATTTTAATTAAGTTAAAAAGTAAGCGATCAGTTAATAATTGCTTCAACTTAATTTAATACTTATGAAAACAGCAGCTAATGAGAATTCTAAGGTATTGCATTTGAAACAAACAATAAATCGTATCTGTCAATCGTAAACCAACCCTGGGATTTCTCTTAAAATCTTTCATCACCGGCAGATCATACTGCCTCTATACGGTGGGCCAGCGCGGCTCTATTAACAATAAATTACATCTTAAATTTTGATTATGGCAAAAAGTAAAACAGGGTTTGTTCCTCCCAAAGGAAAACCAAGCGGTAACGGCAAGGAAACACATGGATTAAAAAATGCTTTTGCAGTAACTGATCTCGAACAGGATAACGCAATTGCTGAAAAGTATACAGACGGGGCCGACGAGCTTTCTCCGAATGTGAACGTCCGGCATGTGAACCGGAACTTGAGTAAAGGAGAAGATAATTCAAACGACAATAAATAAACAAGCCAATGATTATCACGAAAGAAGAATTCAGCGAGCTTGCCAATCATCAGGCTCAGGACTGTGTTACTATATATATACCTACGCACAGTTCAGGATATGGAGTAAACGAGAAACACGATATAATTACATTCAAAAATAATCTTCAGAAAGCCAGGCAGCAGCTTGAAGAAAAGGGGCTGGACCAGGCAGCGATAGATAAAGTATTGAGAAAGGGATTCAAATTACTTGACGACGACGAAGGCTTCTGGAAAAACCAGTCTGCAAGCCTTGCTGTTTTTCTGTCTGAGAAAATAGTAAAGGTCATAAAGCTACCAATACAGGTAAAAGAGAAGCTAATGGTTAATTCGTCATTTTTTATTGCGCCGTTACTTCCGTTAATGAAGGCCCGGAAGCCCTTCTATCTGTTGGTATTGAGCAAGCATGACGCTAAGGTGTACGAGGCGGATGCTTACGGAATGAAAAAAATAGAAGTTGAAGGTTTGCCCGATGGCATAGATGACGTCGTCCGGTTTGAAGAGAAAGGCGGCAAACAACTCATGAGAAGAGCCGGTGCAAGTGCAGGGTCGGGAGCCACAGAAGGGGCTAACTTCCACGGGCATGGTGCAGGCCTCGCCGACGACGACGAATACCTGGATCAATACCTGAAGGAAGTTGATCAAACGCTATGGACAGAGCTTCTCTCTACCCAGAATGTGCCTCTTGTAATAGCTGCGGTTGACTATGTACTGGCGGCTTATAAACAGGTTTCTAAGTATAAATACATCTGGAACGAGCACCTCACGGGCAACTTTGAACATGAAGAGAGGAATTCGCTTTACGAAAAGATCCGCGGCAAAATGGAGCCTTATTTTAAGGAGGACACAAAGAAAGCGCTTCTTAACTACTATAACAACTCCGCAAATGAGTTAACGTCTTCGATTCCGGAAGAGGTTATACCTGCCAGCCATTTCGGGCAGGTGTCTGACCTTTTCGTCCAGAAAGACCAGCATATCTGGGGAAGATTTAACGAAGCCGATAATGAGCTCCTCATTCACGAGTCGAAGGGACCGGATGACGAATGTCTTATTAATAAGGCGATTGTCAAAACCATCATGAATGGCGGCGCTGTTCATATGCTCGACAAAGAAAAAATGCCTGCCGATACAGAAATTGCTGGATTTTACCGTTATTCCACCTAATGCAGGAGAAACATCGTCTAAAGAAAAAGCCCTGCGTTCTGAGCAGGGCTTTTCTTTTTTAAATATAAGTTGAGTCAAACAAACAGACACTACCTATTTTAAAGGATGTACCTCCATTCCTGATGTTATATCCCCCGGATCGACACTTGCCTTTACCTCCCTATTGATGGATTTCGCTGAATCAAGATGCACCTTCAATACCGGAAGTATTTTTGCAGCATAGGCCTTCAGATCGGCATCCGAACTTTTTTCTGCAACTTTTTTGAAGTCCGAAATATCGTGCCTATGGTCAGAGAGCATCATCTTCATATATGACTTATCAAAATCCACTCCTTTCTTCCTCTTCATTTTTTCAATATCTTCCCGGTGTTTCTCTGTTACAGAGGCGGGTAGCATCCAATTCCTCTGCGAAGCTAATGCTTTCAATTCCTCTCCGGCCCTGGTGTGATCTTTTACCATCATTGCGCCGAAGTTTTTTACACGGTCATTCAGGGCCTGTTTCTCAGCCAGCTTCCCAAGCTCTATTTCCATCATGCCCCCCATCGCCGCCTTGTTCACAAATTCAGAATCCTCATGAGTAAGGGCCCCGCTGTCAACAGCAGTTGTGTCTGTGTCGCCGGTTTTGTTTTTTCCTGAATTATTGCATGCAAAAACAAGAAATGAACCAGCGATTAACAAAAGACTTAACTTTTTCATTTTCCTTTCGTTTAGTTTAATACATAACAACTATGAAGACTAAAATGTTCTTATTAAGTACTTTATATGAGCTTCTTATAAGAGAAACTCTTTTTCTTACGGTTTAGAGCGAGTACCAGACCGAGAGCGGTTGCCGCTCCAATGAGCACGGCACCCGCAAGTAATTTAGGGTTCACCACCGCCTGCGGAATATATTGAACGCCATTCTTATTTGCTCTGGCAGACTCTTTTACATACCGACCATAGGAAGGCACCGCCTCTTCTTCAAAGTTCTCTGCAAGTCTCCTGAGCGACGATCTTAATTCATCTCCATACATGGGGTATCCGTGCCCACTTGCCGCGCTCTCTGGTTCCAGGGAAGCAAGAATCTGAACAGATCGTTTCGAAGCAACCCAATCTGTAGTGAAATACTTAGGTGGGCCCGACAGGCGCTTCATCTGAGTGATTACGGAAAATGCCGATTCTTGTCGTGTAGTGACAAATGCGTCAGCAGCTATCAGCGTTTTATCCGAATCGCGGTAGAATGAAACCTGTCCGGGCGAATGGCCCGGAGTGTGAATGAACCTCCAATCGGGCAAACCAGGAACCTTATCATCTGTACCTAGCCGGTGAACTCTCTTGCCCAGATCTTTAGGACTCCTGGGATACATCCACGACATCATACTCATTAAACCACCTCCAACCATCGGATCAGGTGGCGGATAGCTTGAGATACCTTTCAGGTAAGGTAGTTCAAGATAATGCGAATAAACAGGGACGTCCCAAACGGCCAGCAGTTCCCCGAGTGCTCCAACATGATCAAAATGCCCGTGAGTTAAAAGAATAGCTGCAGGCTTAGTGCCAGGCCCAAATATATCTTCGGCCATTCGAACGATCTTCTTACCTGAGCCTTTCAATCCTGCATCAACGAGCACCCAACTATTCCCTCCTTCATCGCCTGCTGCGATGATGTAGACGTTTACAAACACGATTTTCATCCCCCACACATGCGGGGCGACTGTAAAGTATTCAAGATCCCGGCTTTTGATCTTCTTATAACCGTTTTTTTCTTTTGTTTCCATAAAGGCAGAATGAATTTAGTAAGTAACAGCCTATCATTCTGCCTGTTTTAAAAACTTACGGATTGGCCGGATAATCCTCGTTTTCGAGTATTTCCATCTGCCATATTACTTCTTCCTCTTTTACCGGAAAGGGTTCATTATTTCTGACAGTGGAATATACGGCATTGAACAGATGATTATAATTGGCTCTTAAAGAAGTGATATACTCGGTTTTTCTTTTCCCTTCTTTGTCAATTGTAGTGAGACGACCTTCAGATCCGTCAGGTTCTATTCCATAGCCGGAGTCATTTGGAGACATTCCCTGATCGAGCTGCGTTTCCTGAACGTCAGCCCTGGATTTGATAAAAGAGCCCTCAGTACCATGAACTACAAACGACGGCAAAGGATCGGCAACAAGAAGGCTTGACGTAATGAAAACATTCAGATTGTCTGGAAATACCAGGTGGTAATGTATATAATCGTCTACTTTCGAGTCCGGCCGGAAACTACCACTCGATCCTCTCACAGCTAAAGGTTTTCCAAAGAGGCTGATGACCTGGTCGATAAGATGAGGGCCCAGATCGTACCTCAAACCACTCGCGGGCAGCGGCTCCTCTTTGAAAGTTTTTTGACTTATCTCTCGCCTGTAACGGTCAAAGCGAAAATTGACCTCTATCAACCGGCCCAAGCTTCCGTCCTGTATTACAGATTTAACACTTTGGAAGTCAGAATCAAATCTTCTATTCTGATAAACCATCACTTTACAGCCGTTCTGTCGTCCGAGATCAAACAATTGCTTTGCCTCCTCCGAAGATGAAGCGAAAGGCTTTTCTACAAGGATATGCTTTCCGGCTTCAAGAGCTTTCTTTGCGAACTCAAAGTGCGTATTATTAGGCGTGTTAACGATTACCAACTCCACTTTGGGGTCGCTAAGAAGCTCGTCAACCGAATTATAGCTAATAACGTTCGCATAACGTTCCTGCGCCTTTTTTTTATTTCGTTCGGTTACGGCGTATAGATCAAATAAGGGATTTATATCAACAAAAGGCGCATGAAAAACGCGTCCCGACATCCCGTACGAGAGGATACCTGTAACAATCGGATGGCTCATAAGTTATATATTTACAACTGCAATATAAAAATTTTACTCTATTCAGCCTGCAGTGTCAGAATTTTCATTGTATCACATCATTATATTCCAACAGGCTCCTTAACACCCACAAATATGGTCTTCCAAATGAGATTGAAGAACGACTTTTCAAGCGGGCGTTCATAATAGGAATTAAATGTTTGGGCTTCGTCTCCCTTTTTCGGATAACGCTCATTGATTTTAAAGTTGTTTGCAATGAAGCTTACAAGGCCCCTCTTTTTCAACTTGCCCTCATCATCCTTTTTTAACGCATTAATCTTGAGGTCGTTGTAAGTAATAAATATTTTGCCCTTTGCATTATAATTGTTTCCGCTAATATTCGCTTTAAAACGCTTTATCGCAGCCGACTTGATCTCTACAGAACCCAGAGGAACCGTCGCCGCATTGAGAGCCTTACCATCCATTTGCCCGAGGTCGGCATAAACAGAAAATATCCCTTCCTTTTGCCTGGCAAGATTAAACCTGAAGCCGGCCTTAAGCGCCCCCACTTTCATAAACTGAGAAGTGGCATCAATTTTCAATACTTCATTTTTCCGGATCAGTTCAGGGATATTGGTGACATTTGCAACAGTGGCATATGTGTTCCTGAAAATGATATCCCCCTCCTTCCCTGTTTTTGTATTCAGCTCACTGTAAGTGACATCCAGGTTTCTAACGTTGATCTTTTCAATATGCAGTGGCATGTTTATCTTAAACAATTTCTGATGAGGATAGCCTCCGAGCTTCTTTTTGTTTCCCGCAGGAATAGCCTTATCGCTGTATATTTCAATCTTTCCATCAGAAATGCCCGCATCTTCAATAAACAAACCTTCGTCGGCGATAAATTTCCACCAGTCAATATTTTTCATCCGTACGTTGTTAACGGTTATATCGTAGCGGTCCTGCCTTATTTTAACCAGTTTTCTGAAAGCCGTTTTGCCAGCCCTGGGTTCAACTTTAAGTCTTTTAATGTTCACCTCACTTTTAGCGGCAAGAATAGAAATACTGTCGAACCGGATGTTATAAATGCTGTCGGCCGTCTTATGGACGAAATCTTTCAAAGAAATCACAGCGTCCTTCGCATACAGAAAACGGGTTGTGTCCAATTGCGTGCTTTCATCAATCAGGATGTCGTCCAAATCAAGATACAGATCCTTGAAACTACTTTGAACTTTGTCTCCAACGTTATGATAGGTAAAATCGACATTCTTAAGCGAAAGCTTGTTCAATCCAAAACTGCCAAGCTCTTTCCTTATAAGCTGATAAACGCCTGGAGAATCTTTCTTCTTCGTATTAACTGCATTTTTATGATGGTACAGATGTATAACGGGCTTATTAACATACAAAATATTCAGTCGGATATCTTTCCTGCTGATCACATCTTCCGGTTTGATGCCATCTACTGCCAGAGATGTTAGCTGGATATCAAAAACATCTTTGGGCGCACGATTCGACTCCAGAAGCTGTGCGTAGACTGTCGAGTCATAGGTGATATGAATATCCGAAAGGATTACACGGGCATTAACCACATCCACATTTATCTTACCCACCTCCAACTTATAGAGGCCGCCAGAACCCTGTGTAACAATTTGTTGAAGTTTCTGCTTGAGGTTAGGTTCAAAATCGTCGAGCTTTCGGTATTTGAGATACAGATAGGAACCTATTATTATAAGCACAATTAAAGCGCCTGAAACCAGTAAAATTTTCTTCATCACCACAACAACAAGCAACTGCCTCTAAAGTTGTACCGCAGCAATAAATAAGAAAGGGATGCAGATGTTATTGATACGATATTGCCTTTATATCTGAGGGATCGTAAAACAGCGGTTCAAAACCCTCATCGCACAGCTCACAACTGGTTTGTATCGTATGACAAAATATGTTGCCGAATAAGTTAGCTATGGCTGTATCAGCTGCGTCCCTGCCGGAAGCTATTTTGATAAAGCCATTTAAAGGACATAGTTTAGTGGGGTCAAAAACCACCCAGTGCCCTCCCAGGTACGCTTCAAAACAAGCGTGAAAATCAGGTGGATTTAATTGATAAGCATACCCGGTAAAGTATCGTGCGGGAATAGTAAGAGCACGGCAAAGAGCTATTCCGAGATGTGCAAAATCACGGCAGACCCCCGCCTGCTCAGTTACGGTATCATAAGCGGAAGTCTGCGAGTCGGTCGATCCGCTTAGGTATTCAACATTTCGGAAAATCCATTCTGTAAGAGCCATAACCTTGGCATACGGATGTTCTATATTGCCAAACTTATTATTTGCAAGCCTGTAAAGCTTATCCGACTGGCAATACCGGCTTGGAAATAAAAACGGAAGAACAGATGCATCCATCGCTGCTACAGGCACGTCATACAAGTCGTCCCGCGTCAAAACCCTATAGGAATTATCTACAAGAGCCTGGTAAGAAAAGCCGACTTTTGTATTGGCCGGTACTTCTATCCTGGCTAAGCGGTTTTCGCCCTGCTCCGAAACGAGTTCCTCTATTTTGAAGTACGGTTCCACGGTGAACGATTCCTCCAGTACAGTCTGCCCGGGAGTGCGCAATGCATGAATATTCAATATGATAGTTGAGTCGGAATACGTTTCGTACACTATATCCCCGGAAACCTTAAACTTCATAGGTAACTTAATTAACAATCTTTAGCGACGGGCACCTTGCTGAATGCTGCATTCATCCAGTCATCCGGAATATTTAAAAGTGCCGTTTTTAGTTCCTCCGCCCACTGAGCAGAAATATATTCCAGATCCTTCTTTTCAAACCGGTGTTCTATGATGTCAAAACTATCTTTTCTGTAAAGCACTACATCAATTGGAAATTCCACATCGTTTGAACTCATCCGGGTAGAATCGAAAGACAGAAAACCGGTTTTCAGAGCAAGTTCCATACTTGAGTTGTCATCAAGGGTACGGTTAAGGATGGGCTTTCCCGGACCCGAATTGCCAATAATGACGAACGGAGAGCCCTGATCGAGTTCAACCCAGTTTCCTTCAGGATACAACTGAAACAGCTTGTGTTCGTCATCATCCTTCAACTGGCCTCCGATAATTGTCGTCAGGTTAAACTTAAAGCCCGACTTTTCCAGTGCAGCCTTGTCTTCTTCTGCTACCCTTCGCACCTGTTCGCCAAATGCATTAACCGCTTTATACAACTTATTATATTCCGCTCCCTGATCTATTTGTTCTTTAAAATAGATAATAGCTTTATCTCTTACCGACCTCAATCCGCTGGTCATTATAAAAAGAGAACCATTAGCTTTCTGCTCAACAAAAAGTTTCTTTTTTATTGTGGTATCTGTACCCGAAGTAATGCGGGTGTCAGCGATGCCTACCAGGCCTTCTTTAACTTTAATCGCAAGGCAATATGTCATAATCTATTTATCCGGCCACACCGGGTTTCTGGTTCGAATATAAAGAATGTGGCTCATTGATAAAAGTTTATTGGCTGGACGGGTCAACAAAAAAAGGATAGCTTTCACTATCCTTTTGTACTAAAGAAGATTAAACAACCTTTTTTTACTTTTTCAATGCGTCATTCACTTCTTTAGCCGAAGCGAGGTGCGCATTTAGAACCGGAAGTGTCTTAGATGCAAAAGCTTTCACATCCAGATCTTTTTCATTTTCAGAAGCCGATTCGAACATATCTATAACTTTCTGATGATCGTTTACCATCATATCCATATAGTGTTTATCAAACTCGGCACCAGTCATTTTCTTCATCTCTTCGAAATGCTTCTGATGTTCCTCGCCAAGTGTAGCCGGCAGCGTTACGTTTTTCGTTGCAGCAAGGGCTTTCAGCTCGTCGTTTGCTTTAGTATGGTCTTTTACCATCATGGCTCCAAAGTCCTTAACCCGCTGATCGCTGGCATTCTGCTGAGCGAGATTGCCTAACTCAACCTCGGCCATACCTGCATCTGCAGCTTTCACCATAAAGTCGGAGTCTTCCGGATGAACATTGTCTTTTTGCTCGTTAGCCTCCGCTGCCTGTTCGGTGCTGTCGGTCTTACCTGAATTGCTATTGCCGCATGACTGGAACGCCAGCATACCCGCGGCTAAAATTAAAAGGAGATAATTGCTTTTTTTCATAGTTTCAGTAAATTGATTCAGTAAGCTAACACCTTAAATCAAAGTCTGTTTTTAATTTTTAAGCAATTACCTTTTCCCCTAGGCTACATTTCTGCCTGCGTTAACAATGCCATACACCGTTCTGATAATTAATTTATTAAGTATGTTAACGGTTTCCTCATCATTATTTTTTGACTCGAGCTGCTGAAGCGCATAATGCTGGATGATCACCAACGGTAAAATAATTTTTTCCCTTAAGGCTATAGACCGCCGTTCTACAGGATATTGCTCCATCAGAACAGTAGTACCGGTAAGTTCAAGCATCAGTCTGCGGGTAAGGTCGTATTCGTTCTTGAGACGGGTCCAGAAAGGCCCGAACACCGGATCTGACTCCAGGTACGCAGTAACCCTGAAATCGGCTTTCGACATCGACATGATGCAGTTATCCATCATGGTCTTAAATTGCCCCGACGACTCGTAAAGCGCTTTCACATCATCCCAGATCCCATCTTCTTTCGCCTTCTTCAAAGTCGAGCCTACTCCATAAAATCCCGGGATATTCTGTTTAAGCTGCGTCCAGGCAGTTACAAAACTGATTGCTCTTAAATCCTCAAGTTTTAATTCGCCACCCGAATTCCTCTTAACAGGCCTGCTGCTTATATTGATTTGAGATAGCAACTTCAGAGGGCTATGTTCTTCGAGGTATTTAAGGAAAAGAGGGTCTTCTCTTAACGAAACAAACGCTTTGTGACTTGTATCAGCCATTGAAGCAAGAAGGTCTTTCTGCTTAGTGGTCAGCGTGTTCTTGTCGTTTTCATCGTAAGAAGAAAGAACGCCCGCATTGATCATCTGCTCGATATTAAAATGAGCCGTGTCAAACGATCCGTACTGGCTGCTGATGGTTTGTCCCTGTATAGTAAGCTGAATCTGGTCGTTAGCGATTTCTTTACCCATGGTGGCATAAAAGCGATGAGTTTTGCCTCCGCCACGTGCAGGAGGCCCGCCGCGACCGTCGAAAAACGCGAGCTGAATGCCATATTTCCTTGCCAGAGCGGTGAGTTCCACTTTTGCTTTATAGATTGACCAGTTCGCCATCAGATATCCACCATCTTTGGTACTGTCTGAAAAGCCGAGCATGATAACCTGTTTATCATCCCTGTTCTTCAGATGCTCCTTGTAGAAAGGATTCGAATAAAGGCGTTCCATAACGGTACCGGCAGCTTTAAGGTCTTGCACCGTTTCGAACAGAGGAACGAAATCAACCGTTAGCTCTTCCTTTTTCCAACCGCTCCACAAGAACATATTAATTAGCTGCAGAATATCCGAAGCCTGCTGACAGTTACTAATAATAAACCGGTGAGAAGCCTTCTCTCCTCCCGCACTTTGCATGCGCTTCATCAGTCTGATGGTACTGAACGTGTCCGTACTCAGGTCTTCGTAACCCTCTGCAGGAATATCGGCCTCCTCGAAATTAATCAGCGCTAGTTTCTCCTCTTCGGATAAAGAATCGTAATCATCGGGTAACAGTTTTTTTAAATGAACCCGGCCTTCCTGATGAGCTTTTCTGAGTACCCTGCTGTCCTGGCGGATATCGAGAGACGCAAAATAGCATCCAAACAATCTTACCTTGTGTACCAGGTCATCAATTCTGTCGGTAAATAAACCATCATGCACCTTAAGAAGCACATCTTTCACAGCTTCCAGATTCTCGATGATCTCATCTTTTTGATTTTTAGGCTCACCCGCTTTCACAAAGCTGTTTTGATAAAACAGGTCCTGCAGCCGGTTCATATAATCTTCCACCCCTCTGAAGGTGATACGGCGGCGGAGCGATCTGAAATCGCGGTAGTAACAACGGAACAGGATCTCCCTTAGCAGCTCCGAAACCTCCTTTGTACTTTGAGTGGTAACATTCGGGTTGCCGTCGCGGTCGCCGCCGGGCCAGAAGCCAAGTTCGATGAGCTGGTGAGCATTAAAGATCGGACCTTCGAATTCATTCTCGATTTCCTTCTGCAGATTCGACACCACGTGATAAAACACGTTTTCAAGGAACCATGCCAGGCTCGCCGCCTCGTTTACCGGGGTCGGCTTGCTCTTATTGAAAAAAGGAGTTTTGCCCAGCTGCTGCAGCAAAAGGTGTATTTCGTTGATATTATTTGATTTAATTGCTTCGGTAAGGTCGGTTATAATAGCAAGCACCCGTCCAGGATAAAACTGTGTGGGGTGAGCTGTAAGCACCAGCCTTAAAGAAAAATCCTGAAGTTTCTGCCTCAGCTTCGCCTTTGTAGAAGAATTCGTAGAACTCTGCTGCAATAGAGCGATCAAAGAACCACTTTCTTCGGGACTATGTGTTTTGTTGAAAGCCGAATCCTCGATAGCATCAAAGAGAACCACCTGGCGTTCGATATACTGAATAAACCTGAACAGAAGGTCGAAACGGTCGGCCGCCTGTACATACTGTTCATATTGCCCGAAAAAACTTTCAATAATTTCAGAAGGAGCAATATTCTGCCTGACACTTTCTTCGCAATGCGATGTAAAAAAGGGCAAGAGGGTCCCGGTATGCTTTACCCGGTAAAACGGAAGAGTTAGAAATAAGCTGTTATAAAGCTCAAATCGTGTGACCACTTCACTGGCAAAAACTGCTTCTTTTTGACTTAGTTTCATTATGATACTTTGGTTGTAGATAGCAAAAATAACAGGTTTAAGCCTTTAGCGAAATTTTTATTATACAGTAAGTTAAGGAGTTAACAAAAAGGCCCGGTTTATTCCTGATAATCCGGGCTCATTTTATTCGCTTATTGCATTGATAACTAAATCTTTATCCTGTTGAAATATTTTAAAAATTACTGCTTCAAGAAATTAAATATTATAATAAATATTACAATTTATTAACCGTTTTTTAATTCATGTCTATCCATTTATTATTTCTCCTCCATTCGGATGCAGTACCTGGCCGGTCATGTAACTTGAATCTACCGACGCCAGAAACACATAACAAGTGGCCACTTCTTCGGGCTGCCCGGCGCGTTTCATTGGAACGTCGGTACCGAAGGTAGCAACATGTTCTTCGGGAAAGCTGGCCGGAATCAAAGGAGTCCAGATAGGTCCAGGAGCTACCGCATTTACTCGAATGCCTCTTGACGCCAGTGTCGACGACAGCGACCTGGTGAATCCAACAATAGCTCCTTTTGTAGATGCATAGTCTATCAGATGGCTGCTGCCCCGGTAAGCGGTTACGGATGTTGTATTGATAATGGCGCTTCCCTTCTGCAGATACTTCAACGCTGCCTTCGTGAGAAAGAAATGAGGAAAAATATTGGTGCGAAACGTCCTTACAAGCTGCTCCTCTGTAATGTCTTCCAGGTTTTCCTGCGGATACTGAACCGCGGCATTGTTAACCACAATATCCAATCTTCCAAATTCTCCCACGGCTTTTTCTACAATATCGATACAATGAGCTTCGGTACTGATATCTCCTGCGATCAGAAGGCATTTCTGCCCTTCCCTTTCCACCTGCCATTTTGTTTCCTTTGCGTCCTCATGTTCATCAAGATAAGATACTACTACGTCTGCCCCTTCACGGGCAAATGCCACGGCAACAGCACGGCCAATACCACTGTCGCCACCAGTAATGATAGCAACTTTACCTGCCAGTTTAGAAAATACGTCCTGCTGTTCACCCTCATAGGCTGGTCTCGGGGTCATCTCCGACTCAATCCCCGGCTGTCTCTCCTGATGCTGTGGTGGCTGTGCACCCTGCAATTCATTTTGTTCCTGCATGTTCTGTTTTTTAGATAGATGTTGTTAAACTACTTATTTAACAATGGAAAGAAACGAGGGTTTTTAATTTTGAACCTTAAGCATTTTAATTAATATTGCCTCATGTTGTTCGACGACACCTACAAAACGATAGCAAAGCCAGCAGAAGGGGTTTTTCGGGATAAAGGAAGCAAATTTATAGCCTATGCATTCCCTGCCGGCACAGAAGAGGAGGCAAAAGTATTCGTTGCAAATGTAAGATCTGCACATCCCAAAGCAAGGCACCATTGCTGGGCGCTGCGCCTCGGCCCTGACAAGACATCCTTCAGGATAAACGACGACGGTGAGCCGTCGGGAACAGCAGGACGCCCAATTCTGAACACATTATTATCAGCCGGCCTCACTAACGTCATAGTCATCGTAGTGCGCTACTTCGGTGGCACGCTGTTGGGCGTTCCAGGCTTGATCAACGCATACAAAACCGCAACTTCAGAAGCTTTAAAAGTAGCTGAGGTTGCAGAGAAAACAATAAATGACATTTATAGATTTAACTTCGACTACCTGCAGATGAATGACGTAATGCGGATTATCAAGGAAGAAAATCTGCATATCCGGAAGCAGGACTATGATAACGATTGCTCTGTTGAAGTTGAAATACGCAAAAAACAGCTAAACACTGTACTTGAAAGGTTTAGCAAGGTAGATGGATTAAGGCAGCGCTACCTGTATACCGTATAAATTAATTACTTAATTTCCTGTCTATTCTCTGAGTGATTTCGCTGATAACAAAGGAAGGTATAGAGCCTTTTATGAGCTTCCAGCAATGATTGCTATCCTGAGCCAGCGTACACATATATGTTTCATTATCAAGCTCTACCTGGTATCCATCTACACCTTGGGTAACTACTAACTCATTAAACTCACCGTTATCAAACAGGTTTATAAAGAAATTAAAGCTGTTTGCCTTTGCTGCTGTTGATTCGTCAATGCTTTTCATACATCAAATTATTAAAGATCACATAAAAGATAAGAATACCGGATTAAGATCCGTCTTCACGAACAACACCAATAGTTCAATGAATGTATACTAGATAACATTTACAAACCGAAAAAGGTTCTTCAGAAACTAAAAATAGTTAATAATAATTTAACATTCAATTCCGGTTCAAAGATTCATACATAAAAGCGTCCTTTCTTACGAAAACCGACTCTTCAGCGCAGCCAGCTTGCTGTTAAAATCCTCCTCCGGGACCCTCTTTTTTCCGACTTTAGCAGCAGGCTTGTTTACCGGTCGCTGTTCCTCCGTTTTCATAGACAGCGAGATCCTTTTGCGGCTGGCGTCTACTTCTGTGACCGTGACCTCTACTTTCTGATGCACTTTTACTACTTCGTTGGGATCCTTGACGAAGCGGTTTGAAAGCTGGCTTAAATGAACAAGCCCGTCCTGGTGTACGCCAATATCTACGAAAGCGCCAAAATTCGTAATGTTGGTAATGATTCCGGGGAGCTTCATCCCCACCTTAAGATCCGCTATGTCATTCACACCTTCCGTAAAGCTAAATGCTTCAAACTGCTCACGCGGATCACGACCTGGCTTTGCCAGCTCCTGAAGTATATCCTGTAAGGTAGGCAGTCCGACGGCATCACTCACGTATCTTTCAGGACGGATCTTCTTACGTAGGGTATCATCCTTCATCAGGTCCTCCAGGCGGCAATTCAAGTCTTTTGCCATCTGTTCGACCAAGCTATAACGTTCCGGATGTACTGCGCTTGCATCAAGCGGGTGCTCTGCATTCCGGATGCGAAGGAAACCAGCCGATTGCTCAAACGCTTTATCGCCCAGGCGAGGCACCTTTTTCAGTTCATCACGTCTCTTAAAGGCGCCGTTTTTATTACGGTATTCCACAATGCCCTTCGCGAGCTGCGGACCCAGACCCGAGACATAGGAAAGGATTTGTTTAGATGCTGTGTTCAGCTCAACTCCTACTGCGTTCACACAGCTTATAACAGTGTCATCCAGTGATGTCTGCAACTTATTCTGATCGACGTCATGCTGATATTGCCCTACTCCAATCGACTTGGGGTCAATCTTCACCAGTTCGGCCAGGGGATCCATCAGCCGTCTTCCGATGGACACTGCGCCCCTTACGGTGATGTCCTTATCCGGAAACTCCTCCCTTGCCGCCTCCGATGCGGAATAGATAGAAGCCCCACTCTCATTCACCATCACCACATTTACTCCGGGAAGATTTAACCGACGTATAAAAGTCTCTGTTTCACGTCCTGCGGTTCCGTTACCTATAGCAATAGATTCAATGGAATACGTATGGACAAGATGGTAAATAGTCTTTTCCGCCTCAGCAACACCGCCTGAGCCGGTATGCGGATAAATGGCAGTATTCTCCAGCAGCTGCCCCTGTTCGTCAAGACATACAACCTTACATCCTGTGCGGAAGCCGGGGTCTATTGCCATGATTCGCTTTTGCCCCATGGGTGCCGAAAGCAACAGCTGACGTACGTTCTCTGCAAATACCCTGATGGCCTCTTCATCAGCCTTCTTTTTGGTGAGCAGACGAACCTCTGTTTCCATCGAAGGCTTCAGCAGCCTTTTGTAACTATCGGTAAGCGCCAGGCGCACCTGATCGGATGCCGCATTATTTGACTTCACAAAAAACCGGTCGAGTATGGCGATTGCATCGTCTTCAGGCGGAAACACATCCAGCGAAAGAACAAGCTCCTTTTCACCCCTTCGCATGGCCAGAATACGATGGGAAGGCGCGGTCTTTACCGGCTCCTTCCAGTCAAAGTAATCTTTATACTTGGCGCCTTCAATCTCTTTTCCTTCAATTACTTTAGAACTAAACTCGCCTTTTTCTATAAACAGTTCTCTGATCTTCGCCCTTGTGTCTGCATTCTCACTGATCTGTTCAGCAATAATATCACGGGCACCTGCCAGAGCTTCTGCATCCGTAGTTACACCCTTCTCCTGATTTATATATTTAGCAGCTTCTTCAAGAACATCAAATTTATGCTGTTCCATCAGAAGATCTGCAAGAGGTTGCAGTCCCTTTTCCCTTGCCGCACTGGCGCGGGTCTTCCGCTTGGGCCGGTAAGGCAGGTACAGGTCCTCAAGAACGGTCATTGTTTCTGCCTCTTGTATCTGCTTTTCAAGCTCCGGGCTCAGTTTGCCCATTTCAGCAAGCGATTTCAGGATAGCATCGCGGCGTTTATCAAGTTCCCGTAGTTGTTCAGCGCGGTCGCGGATAGCAGCTACCTGAACTTCATCAAGACTTCCCGTCAATTCCTTACGGTACCTTGAGATAAAAGGCACAGTAGCGCCTTCATCTAGTAAAGCAACTGTAGTACTAACCTGTTTTTCGCTTAAAGAAAGCTCCTCGGCTATCTTCTTAAAATGTGAAATCATATCTTTCCAAGCAATCAGTAAAAGTCTGCGAATTTGCGGCTATCTCCGGATAATTCAAAATTTGCTTATCCACATTCCCTGCAGAAACGCAGAATATTTTTCAATGCATCTTGTACGTAACCTTAACTTAAAACCTGCTACGGCACTTTAAACTTTCAACTTTGAACTTTAAACTTTAAACCTTCAACTCACCGGAGTCCCGTTTTAACAAGCAACCCAACGGTGATGGCTGTAGCAACGCTGATGAGCGTCCCGATAAGAACGTACTCTGTGCGTTGCGGGGCATCCTTGGTATCGCTAAAGCGAAGGATAGATTTTGCGGCTGTAAGCAAGCCTATAGCGGCATACTGATCGAATACTACCAGTACAAAAATAATGAGGCGTTCGAGGATACCGATCCATTTTCCTGCATTACCCAGGGTAAACTCCTGCTGCGGGATCTGGTTTCGCCATTTTGAAGTAAGCATTCCGATCATGATTCCCGAAGGATACGAAAGAAAGATCACGGCCAGCGTAACCAGCCAGTAAGGTTTGCTGTTTACCACCGACAGCACTGTCTCCGCCGTAGGTATTTCTGCGGGGAAAAGCAAAGCACCCAGGGCGGCAATTACAGCCAGATGCAGAAACTGGTCGGCAAAGAAATAAATTAACGTTGCGGGACGGTATGATTTCCAGAGATCTATGAGAAAATGACTGATCAATATAACAAAAAGCGTTATCCAGCTACTGAAGCCTGTAAACAGGGCGGCTGCAAAAGCCGTTAAGCCAGCATGGATATAGAGATATTTTGATTTCCAGTGGTAAGTTGTCCTGCTTTCAACCCACAATTTGGGCTGTAAAACAAAATCAGTAAGCAAGTGAGCGGAAAGCATTTTAATGCACCAGAGAAATAACATAGGTTTATTCAGTTATCAGTGATACAAGTTTACGATATATTCCGATAGCTTTTTCCATTTCACTCCAATTAGCCGCCTTCGCCAGCTTATTTATGGTCGACTGGCTCTTCTTCAGCTTTTTGGCTGCTTCCATCTGGGTAGCACCCATCAGGAGCTCTCCCACTGTTTCAGCCTGCTTTGACGACATCTTTTGCATTAGCAGATCCACAAAAACGGCTATTCCCTGCAATCCGGCGTCTATCTTTTTATCGGCACAACGCAGGGCAAGCCGGTCGCTTGTCTTGCTTAACAGGTCGAGTTCCCTCCCTGAAAGCATAAAAGCCTCCCCTTTGGCCGTCGCCATATTCTTAATGGGCTCTTCAACTGGACCTATTCCAATCGCGATCCGGATATCAATATCCTCGCTTTTATCCTTTGGATCACTCTGTTTAGCTATCGCTCTTAACCTGAGTGCCAGCGTTAAAGCCTGTTCTATATCGCACAAGGCATGAAAGCTGTCGCCCCGGTAAAAGTCGCTTTTCGCCTTTTGCCCCTTAAGCTCGGTTTTAACAGCAAAAAGCAGCTCATCCAACTGCTTCTCGCCGAGTGTACTCGAATTTACAATATCTGCCGTAAGTACTGCTTTCTGTGGTTTCATATACGAATATAGTCATATCTGGCGATATTTTAACATTATAGCCAAATATGGCGATAATTAGAAATTATCACCAAAACCGGCGATACATAGAAACACCAATAAAAACTTCATTTTGACGCAGAAGAAAGAAAAGAGAAGGAAAATTTGAATTAGATTTCCATCAAATCATTTTTATTGTATTTTTGCAGCGGAATACAGAAAACCATTCTGGTTTTGTTCTTATAGTCTTGTAGTGTAATGGTACCACGTCAGATTCTGGCTCTGAAAATCTAGGTTCGAACCCTAGCAAGACTACAAAAAAAGCCCCCTGCATCATATAATGCAGGGGGCTTTTTGTTTAAGACGGCCGTAATGTTATACCGATTTTCTTACAAACCTGGTAAGGATCACAATCGTGTCGCCGTTTATCTTCCCTTCTATCTGGTCGGCATTATCAGGCACCAGCTTAATTTTCCGAACCATCGTTCCCTTGGGCGCGATGTAACTTGTTCCTTTAACGTTAAGGTTCTGAGTCAGGATCACCGAATCGCCGGTTTCAAGAACAACGCCGAAACTATCTTTATGAATCACCTTCCCGGCTTCCAGGGCGTCCTCTGCGTTAGCCCATTCCACCAGCGACTCATCCAGATATACCGATTCAATCGTATCCCTCGCCCATTCTTCGGTAGACGATAACCTGCTCATTATTTTATACGAAAGTACCTGCACTGACGGCACTTCGCTCCAGATGCTCCCCTCCAGGCAACGCCAGTGATGCGTATTGGTGTAATCGCCGGATGCTATCTGCCCGAGGCACTCAGAGCATAAAACAACCTGGTTTTCGATCGACTCGTTTCTGGGAGGAACAGTATAAGCGTTTAAATCACTATCCGGATTTAAGCAAAGCTCGCAGGCTTGATTACTGCGGTTCTGTAATTGTGGATTTATTGACATTTGCCCGCAAAAGTAATTTTAAAAATGGAAAATCAAATACATGACGCATTTGCCCACTTAAAAAGCCGGTTTCACCACCTCCAAAAGTGTAGAGTGAGCAGTACCTTTGTAATACACCAACGCAGAACCCTTGAATTATGGAAACAAAAACGGCAAGCAACAGGACTATTGGATTTTTGTCACTATTCGACATGCATACTACCTTTTTTCGGCGCGCTCTCGACGGCATATCAGAAGAAGACATGCATAACCGCTTAAATACCCAGGCCAACCATATGGGATGGATCAGCGGTTCTGTCGTCCAGCAACGTTACTTCATGACCCAGGAAACACATCCCGGCTTAAAACAAACCGGTGATGAGCTATTCAGAGAAAATCAGGGTATTCTCACCAATGCGAAATATCCTTCGGTGGCAGAATACCTGAAAGACTGGGAAACAATAAGCCCACTGGCACGGGAGGCTCTGGTAGCCATTGGAGATGAAAAGCTTGACAGCACGATGGACATGGGAGGCATGAAAATGACCTACTACGAAGTTATCAGCTTTACAATGTACAGGGAAGCAAACATGATCGGGCAGCTTGCACTATGGCGGAGGCTCCTCGGTTATCCTGCACTGAAATATGATTAAGTGCACCCCGCGCATCATAAAATTTTAATTACACAAGCGCGATCATATCTTTAATGGTTTATTTCATTATTTTTGTTGCATAGAGAGCTGCATTCAGCTGCTCTGTTCCGGCATGATGAGAGCCATTCTATAGGTTTATGAAGCGTGATATTTGCGGTCCTGACGACGTTGTACTTTTCGTAAATGAGTTTTATGTCCTGGCATTGCAAGATCCGCTCCTGGGACCTGTTTTTGCACATGCGATAACCGACTGGACCCCGCACTTAGACCGGCTATACAAGTTCTGGAACAGCGCTCTGTTCGAAGAGCTCACTGTCACCGAGCAATCTATTTCAAGTCACAGCACATTAAATGTTGACCGCGCCCACTACGACCGCTGGTTACTTCATTTTAACCGGACTATAGATACCTATTTTGAAGGGGAAGTTGCCAATCGGGCTAAGAAGAAGGCAGCACAAACAGCCGGATTATTCTTATCGCACCTGAAAGCGTCAGGACGTTAATAAAATCAGACATTTTCAGTCCTCCTTACTCACTGATGGCAGACTGCTGGCAGTCTGACGGCAGGCTGATGGCACATTTGTTCGAGAATTCATCGACTGGGCATGCTGATTTCATCGAGAATTCATCGACACGGAGTCGTATAACCAGGCTCGGGCCGTAGTATGGCTGAGCAATAAACCTGAGAGCAGTCTGCCGTCAGTCTGCCAGCAGTCCCGAACTAGCCCCCCTCCCTTGAATAACTCACCTGGCGTACTGCTGCGTGACGCGACCTGGAGGTTCACTGCGAATCCTATGCTGAGAATTACTCAGTTAAAAGATCGCCTGAACTCGAGCGGAGAAAGGCTGGTCTTTGTTTTAAAGAGCTTACTGAACGACTGCGGATGTTCAAAACCCAGCGCATAGGCTACTTCACTTACAGATAAGCTGGTAGTAGAAAGTTTTTCCTTTGCCTTTTCAATCAGTTTATCATGAATGTGCTGCTGTGCATTCTGCCCTGTTAGGGTACGAAGCATATCACTTAAATAGCTGGGCGAAAGATTCAGATTCTCGGCCAGATACTGAACCGTGGGGATACCCTTGCTTAAAGCGTGTTCATTATTAAAATAACTGTTTAGCAGCTCCTCCAACCTTTGCAGAAGATCGTGATTAACCACTTTCCGGGTAATGAACTGGCGCTTATAAAAACGGTTGGCATAATTCAGCAATAGCTCAATCTGCGAAATGACCACGTCCTGACTAAAGTCGTCAATGCGGCCGTTCAGCTCCTCTTCCATAATCCTGAAAATAGAGAGGATAGTAGTTTTCTCGTCTTCAGAAAGGTGCAGCGTTTCGTTGGCTGTGTACGAAAAGAAGCCATACTGACTGATCTTCTTCGCAAGCGGATACCCCAAAAAGAAATCAGGGTGAATAAGCAAGGTATAAGCTGAGCATACCGTTCCTTCGCTCTCCACTCCTCCCATTACCTGGCCTGGAGAAGCAAACAGCAAGCCGCCCTCATCGAAATCGTAATAGCCCTGTCCGTATTTTAATCTGCCACCGAGTTTAGGTTTATAAGAAATCTTATAAAACCCCAGTACATGATGAACAAAGGGTGGTATTACTTCCGACCATGAAGGCGCCCCGTTGATCATGCTGATCAACGGGTGCTTAGGTTGAGGCAATCCAAATGCGCGATGGGCATCAGATAGTGTCTCAAATTTATGCGGGCTTTTTTCGTCCTTTTTCATTAGAACAATTTGTTTTAAATGGCACTGAAGCAAACATGAGCACTTTATTGATGCCGGTTTGTGAGCTTCTGAAAATGCTCATGATGGTTTCACTTTAAATAAAATAAAAGATAGACTGTTTTAATATGCAAGTTACAAATTTATTCAGCAACGCCCTGCGCTGAACTTGAAACAGCATCCCATTGTTCCCAAAGGGCTAAACGTTCTTCATAAGCAGCCTTCACCCACGATAGATTCTGACTACCTAAATTGAATCGTAGCGGCGGCTTTTCGGCATCTACAACTTGAAAAAGTGCTTGTGGTGTAGCATTCGGATCACCTTTTTTCATGTCTTTCAGTTGTCCAAAAAATTGAGCTTTGAAGTTCGCGTAAATATCCATTCCTTCAGCGAACTTTAACGAGGCCTCACTGCCGAATTCCGTAGCATAAGCTCCCGGTTCGATGATGGTCACTTTGATCCCAAAATCCTTAACCTCCAGTGCCAGGCTTTCGTGAATAGCTTCAAACGCCCATTTAGATGAGCAATAGTAGCCAATTACCGGGAGAACCACATGACCAAGATTGCTGGACGTACCGAGGATATGTCCTCCACCCTGCTCACGAAGCAAAGGCAAAGCAGCCTGGATAACAGCAAGCGTTCCGAAAACATTGGTTTCGAACATTGCCCTTACATCTTCTGCACTTGCCTCCTCTATTGTTCCCACCAACGAATACCCGGCATTATTTAGCACAATATCCAACCTTCCAAAATACGCATACGCCTCGTCGACTGCTGCTTTTGCCTGAGCAGGGTTCGTCACGTCCAATTCGAGCGCTAAAACGCTGTCGGCATACTTTTCTTTCAGTGCAGCTAAACTATTAACATTACGAGCCGTAGCTGCCACTTTATCGCCACGCTCCAGGGCGGCCTCCGCCCAAATACGTCCAAAACCACGCGAAGCGCCGGTAATGAACCATACCTTACTCTTCATTTCATTTTCCATATCTGATATTTCTTATTGATATAACAAATATCAGAATGCAGGGCGCGTGACATGTAGTCTAATTGAGGACTTTTGTAGCCTAATTGAGGAAACCAAAGATGAGCACTGTTCATCCAAAAGGGGCAGAATCAAAAACTCAAGGCTCCGTAACAACCTTAATATCCATAATGGAGGTATCAAAATCATCCGGTTTTACCAGGGCTTTAGTTTTGATTCTGAATTTGTATGTATATACCGTATTAACGCTATACTCAAGTATTTTGGCAATCGTCTCGTTATCAGTAATTCCGAGCCTTACCAGTGCGAATATCCTTAAATGTGCGTTCAGCACTTCGTTATCTCTGGGCCAGATCTGGTCTTCCGGCTTTAAGAGTGCGTTGAAAGACTGAACGAAGTTGGGAAACAGCTTTAAGAATACGCGGTCGAATGTACGAAAGAGATGATCGCGCTCCTTTTTAATATTAATCTGGCCAAAGAGCGCAAGAATGTCTTCGTATTGCTGGCTTTTCATCTTTCGTTCACCATTTCTTTTGAGTTTTTCGAGCTTCAAGATATATTCAGAAAATATATTGAAGAAATAACCTATGTATTCCTCTTTAATGCGAGCATCTTCCGACAGCCTGACATTTATCTTTTCTAACTGACTGTTCTTCTCTGCGATGATCCGTTCCTTAACACGCAGGCGTTTAAGCTGAATAAAGACAATGAATGATATAAGGCTTATAATAACTACGATGATCAGGCTTGTTAAAAGATATATGATGAATTTATTTTTAGCATTCTCGGTTATCAAAATTTTATTCGCAGCGATATCCGGCAAGATAGACGCGATCTCAATTTTATGGAGGCGCGATCCGTAAAATTCGGCATTGTTCAACGCCTCCTGCATAAAAAAGTAGGCATCCTTTACATCTCCAACTCTATACAAATTTCTTCCAAGCTTATAAATGGCCACCGTTTCTTTTATGGAAGACTTTATATCATTGATGGCGGCAATATATAATAGTCTCATGCGCTCATCCCCTTCATAATGATCGGCCAGAGCTGCAGCAATCATAGCCGTTTGATGCTGAGTGAGCTTATGACGATAAAGCAGCTCCTCATAGTACTTATAATTACTCAGCTTTTGCCCAGCGGTATCCGGGACCTCTGCTTTGTACATAATTTGTTCAAACGATCCCTTCTCAGCCAGTGCAATCGCGCTGTCGAGGTATTTATGTGATTCTTGCCGATAATGTTCGGCGTAATATTTATCATTATTATAGTTGGCAAGTTCAGCGTAAAACACACATTTTAGCCGGTAATAAAGCCTCTTCGACTTTGGATCAAGAATTTTTGGATCAACCTGATCCAGGCAATCCCGGGTTTCTATAAACATACCCGACGACATCAGAATAATACCCAGCTTTATTTTACTTTCATATTGCTTAGGTAAATCATGCATCGCCACACTCAGCCTGATCATTTTCTGAGTATACACATATGCAGAATCATACTGGTAGCTCTTATACTCTTCAAACAACCTGTTGCATAGCTGATACTTCCGGTCAAGATCGTTAGATGCACACCGTTCAAGTTCCAGTTTCAGACCAGCGATCACACGCTCTTTCTGATTGTCGTAAACGCTCTTTCTAGCAAGTTCGGCCTTCAGCTGAGCCATCAGCTTCGCATTCCCATTTTCGCCCCTTACAGCAAACGAAATCAATAAAAATAAAAACGGGTAAAAAAGTTTCATCATATAAAAGTTCTTGCGCAGTCTAATCTAGAATTAATAAAATGGTAACTATCAAATATATTACAATAAAAAAAACCTGCAAGTTGGTACCTGCAGGTTTTTTTATTGGATATGGTTCTTTTACCACTGTATTGCCTGATCGTCGTCAGGAATAGTGATATTTCTTCTCCGCTCCATAGTCATAGATCCTTCCGCTTTGTACCGGATAGGCATATTCGGAATAGAGGTAATGTCGTTGTATTTGTATTTGATATTGACAGTAGTGTATTCACTAACCAAGTAAGGCAAGGTAGGATCTACAACCTTTTTGATCTGATATGTGGGCTGGCTCAGCAATTCAAAGTTAATTGCAGGATTTTCGGCCTGGACTGTAAGGGCACCTGTTCTGCTTCCGTCGGCGTTTTCAACCGGCTCGCCAAAACGCATAAGAATCTTGTAATCACCACGCTCTTCTGATCGTTCTTCCACCATACCGGCATAAAAGAACACGGTATTTTCATCTACCACCCAAGCGTTCTTTGTACTCATAACCATTGTTTTTGGTTCCGTATCACTGTCAAAAACAATGTTCATAGATGTTGCGGAATAGCTTCCTGAATAGTCATTGAATGGTTTCACATACAACAACGCCTTTCGCCATCCTTTACGGTAATTAACTGCATAGGAAGGGTCGTCCTTTATTGTAAGCGGAAGCACCCAGCGTTCTACGAGATCAAGGTTGAAGAACTTGAATTTAATCTTGTGGTTCGCGGTATGCGAGCCTTTCGGAATAAAACAGGGACCAGCAGGCAGTTCAAAAAATTGAGCAGGCAACTGTTTAAAATATAAATCAGTACGGTACTGATATTTTCCCTGATTAAATATGTTCAGGGTGTCGTTGTCAACCTCAACTTGTACGTTGAGATCCTTTTGATTCTCCTGCGTTCCGCTCACAATTACAGGAAGATTATACTCAACCTCTCCATCCTTCTTGTAACGGAGATATACTTCCGTCACTCCTTCACTTCCAATAGGGGCTTTAAACGAAACCATGTTGGTAAACAATTCCTCCTCCCACTCATCATTGCATGCAGCGAAGGGCATAATCAATGTCAGTGCTACGATATATTTATAGAAACTTTTCATGATATAAATCCATTATTAAATTAATCAAAAGATGGCCAGCCCGGTGCCTGTGTCAGGCGATTGTTCTTACGCAGCTCATCCCAGTGAATAGGCCAGAAATACATCTTCTGAGAGAAGGCGGTTTGCAGGAGAGGAACACGTACTGGTGAATAGAAAAGAGCGGGATTGCCCTTAGCTGTAATCAAGGTATTGTATCCATAAATCTGCTTCGCATCTTCTACCGGTGCATCTTTCCATCTTCTTAAGTCATAGTAACGCTGGTTTTCGGCCAGCAATTCTATTTGCCGCTCATGTTTGATGCTGTTACGTAGGCTGGCTTGATTTGCATACACTGTCGTTTCGTAATTGGGAACTCCTGCGCGAATACGCACAGGTGAAATAGCTTTGCTCATCTCGTTAACATCCCTTGAAATAATATAAGTCATCGCTCCATCCCATGATGGTATGTTATAAGAGCCTGACAGCTCATTGAGTGCTTCTGCATACATCAGAAGAATGTCGGCATACCGAATGGTGATTTCCACTTTAGGGTAAATTTTTCCGTCGTTATCGGCATTATCTTTCGGGTTTACATATTTCATCATCCCAATCCCAGTGGGCAGCCAGCGATCGCCATTCACCCTTCCTTCTCTTTCCCCACGGTAATAAAATATCTGTTTATTTGTATTCTCTCCTACGTTCTTGGTAGCGCTTGACATGGTCCATAATGCCCCGCTAAAAGCAACGGATGCGTAAAATCTGGGTTCCCGGAGCGCAAACTCTTTCCAAACGTTCGCTTTCAAGGGTTTAAACTGGTCCACTTCATTGCTTTGCACGAACATATTCGAGCCATATTTCTGCAATATCTCAGCCCTGTTAAATGGACGCCCATCGTTCATGTCATACGCATCGCATTGCTTCAAAGTAAGACCATGGCTATTCCATCCTCCCGCTGTCTGCGGCATCTGATGCCTCGTTAATGCGATTACGCCGTGTTCCTGATCAGTTTGGTTCTCGCCCCTCGTGAAGATCATTTCCGTGTTTTCCGAAGCATAGAGGTCGCCGTTGAACAGTGAGCGGTATGACTCGAAGGGATCTATATTGGCCCATCCTTCAGGGAAATTCTTGTTCGAGTACTCAGGATGATGCGGCGGAATTATAGTCGCAGGATAAGATTCTGTACCTTTAATCCTCCTGTCAGCCGTATAGAGCTTATATAAGTTCAATTCAATAACATCTTTAGCTGCAGCTGCAGCCTTTGCCCACTTTTCTTCGCTATATTGTTGCGAAATTAAAACCCTGCCCTGATCATCTGTGAATCCTGCCATCTCCGCGTTTCCGTTCGCTAAAGGACTAGCTGCAAATAACAGCGCTTTTGCCCTCGTTGCTAAAGCCGCACCACGTGTAGGACGGGCAATATTACGGTTATCACGTTTCAATGGAAGGTCTTTAGCTGCCAGGACCATTTCAGAAGAAATAAAATCAGCTACCTCATCGTAGGTATTACGAGGGAACGACAGGTTATCATACGTTTGATCATAATCGACTCCCTTCTCAGGCATGAGGGGTACTGGACCATATTTCCTTAACAGCAACCAGTATAAGTAAGCCCTGATAAAACGAGCCTCGGCCTTATATTGAGCTACCTCATGATCGGTAAAGGTGCCTCCTTCAGAAATTGTATTAATCATTATAGAAGCCTGGCGGATACCGGCGTACGACTGTGTCCAGGACTGATTATACCAGCCTTGATCGTATTCACCAAATTTAAATCTTCTGTAATCAGCGCCGTTTCCCCCTTCGTTATAAAACATGTCATCTGCATAGTTAGAGACCGTATAGTTTTTATGCCCGATTTCCAGGTTATAATCTAACAACTGACTGTAACAATTTGCTAACCATTGTTCAGTGTAGTCTCTGCTGTTAAATATCCGTTCTTCACTTTGCCTGTCGTCGAAGAAATGTTCTACGCTCAGGTAGTCTTTACAGGAACTAGTAAAAAGCCCTGTGCCAACTAACAGTATAATTATTATGTGCTTTGCTTTCATTCTTTTTTTCGTTTATAGAGTTGCACTTACACCAAAGGTAAAGGTCTTTGCCAGCGGATACTGCTGACCGTTGGAACTGTTCATTTCGGGATCCCACAATTTAAACTTGGAGAAAGTGAGCACATTGGTGCCCATAAAGAACAGCCTCATACTATTTACGTGAAATCTATTGATGAGCCGTTTCGGCAGATTGTACCCTGCCTCAACTGTTTTAAGGCGCAGGTATGAACTCTCCCTAAGCCAATATGACGAAGGCCTGTAATTGTTGCCATTTCCACCATAACTTAGTCTGGGATAGGAAGCGTTAACATCTTCATTCTCGCCCAAGACCCAGCGGTTTGCCTCAACTACGTCCGTTAGGATATTACCCCAGTCTCCTCTGCTAAAGGGATACACCGTATAGCCATTGATAAAGAACGACGATTTACCTACCCCCTGAAAAAAGACGTTGAAATCAAAGTTCTTCCATTGACTTACCAGTGCAAAACCATAAACAAGGTTAGGATAAGGAGTTGCACCAACAGGTACAATGTCATTAATGTCGTCTATTTTTCCATCACCATTGATATCCTTGTATTTAATATCGCCAGGCATAACAGGTCCGAACGTTTGTGTCGGGCTGTTCCTGATATCTTCATAATCTTTAAAGAGTCCAAGAGCTATCAGGCCCCGGTTCTGGTTTACTCGAAATCCGGCCTGAGTATTGTACGGATAATTACTGAACTGCTCGTCGTATTCCAGAACCTCATTCTTACCGTAGGTCATCGTACTACGCAATGTGAAATTTATCTCCCCTATTTTTTGAGAGATCTTTAACTGTCCGTCAAAACCCTTTGACACAGCAGAGCCAACATTAGCCCGGGGTCTGGCACCTTGCAGCCCAACACTAGCCGGTATAAAGTCTCTTGACATATAGATTCCATCCCGTTGCTCGTGAAAATAGTCAAGAGCTCCACTAATTTTGTCGCGGAATAATGAAAAATCAAGGCCAAGATTATGCTTGGTAGCCACTTCCCATGTCACAGAATTAGAGGCTATATTATCATAGGTAAGGCCGGAAAAACTGAAGTTACTTTCGATATCTCCCCAGTTATACCCCGTTGCGTTTTTGAAAGAAGCGAGGTATGGAAAACGTATTGGCATGTAATCATTCCCCACCTTACCATAGGAGTAACGGAGCTTGAACATATTCATCCAGCTCAGATTTTTCTTTATAAACGGCTCTTCTCCAATATTCCAGGCACCGGAAATGGCTGGAAAAAGATCAAACTGGTGACCAGTGGCAAAGTTCTCAGAACCGTTGTATCCAAAGTTAAAATCGAAAAAATAACGGGATTTATACCCATAGGTTAATCGTCCGGCGAGCCTTTGGTTACGCCGCTCAATGCCCTGAATCAGATCTGTTCCATAATCGGAAGTGTTTACCTTCTTTTCCTGGGTATATTGCAGCGTACCTCCCATATTATGATTGCCAAGGGTTTTAGCATAGTGAAGTTCGCCTTGTAAAAACTCCATTCGTTCGCCATTCGCATTGGAAAACTGAGTGAGCAACTGTTCAGTTATACGACGCTGAAATATCAGATTTCCATCTGAATCCCTTAGGCGTTCTGCTTCCCATCCTTCAGGCCATTTCATTCTTCTGATATGGTTCCAGTTATTCGTATCGTAACCATATCTCCCAACAAAACGCAAGCCTTTGGTTACGAAGTTCAGATCCTGTTCCAGCGTCACATTGGTTTGGATCTTATTCTCCCAGTTCTCAATGTAACCCTGTTGAGTGATCAACGTCCATGGATTATTTCGTTCTGCCCCCCCTCTCGAAGCTACATACCCATTGGTATAACGGATGGGGATGGCAATGGGATTCTGTCCCATCAATGAGGCCCATATTTCATCATAAGTCCCTCCCGGCAGATTCTGCTTACCCAGCGATCCTGCTATTCCAACCTTCACCAGGGTCGTTTTCGTAAGGTTCATATCCACATTGGAGCGGTAATTCCATCGTTTATAATTGGCATTGGTATTGTAATCTTTTATCGTTTTGTCGACAGCGTACATACCGCCCTCGTCAATATAACTACCCGATACAAAATACCGGGCCGTAGCGCCTCCGCCGTCAAAGTTCAATGAACCTCTTTTTGTATAGGCTCCGTCTTTAAGGAACATTTTCATCCAGTCGATATTGGGGAAAAGGTCCGGATCCAGACCGTCGCGGATAAGACCCAGATCGTCTTCTGAATAAAACGAGGTCTGATTACGCGTGCTGCGCGCTTCGTTCATTAATTGAGCGTAGGTATACCCCCCTACAAACTCTGGAGTGAAGGTTCTGGTGTTGTAAGAACCTTCTGCTTTCCCACTAATGGCAACTTTACCAGCTTTTCCGCGTTTAGTGGAAACCAGAACAACACCGTTTGCCCCGCGCGAGCCATATATAGCCGTTGCTGATGCGTCTTTTAGTACCGAGAACGATTCGATATCTTCGATATTTATTTCATTCAGACTACGCTCAAAACCATCTACCAAAACAAGAGCGGCTGTACCTGCACCGAAGGTGGAAATACCGCGAACCCAAAACTCAGCAGCGTTATTTCCCGGTTGTCCGCTACGCTGCATGGTTAAAACCCCCGCCACGTTTCCGGCTAGCGCATTGGTGATACTGGAACCCGGCGTTTTTAAGGTTTTGGGATCTATCATAGAAACGGCCCCCGTCACTGTTGCTTTCTTCTGTGGGCCCGTGGCCGTAACTACAATTTCCTCGAGAGCATTTGACTCAGCTTCTTTCAATACAACATTGATCTCCAGCTCATCTTTAATCAGTATCTCCCGGGTCACAAATCCTATAAAGGAAAAGACCAGCACCCGGTATTTGTCGGTTTTTATCGTATACTTCCCATTGATATCGGTTGGCACTCCCAAACCCGGCATATCCTTCACTGTAACAGAAACGCCCGGGAGAGCTTCATTCTTTTCATCGACTACCCGCCCTTTGACGGTCACAGGTATTCTGTCATTCTGCCCAAATACCTGGGCACAACAACCCCAAATCCATAAAAGGATAATTATGTATTTCTTCATGTGTTCTTATTTGTATCACCTGCCTGCCATTACATGATGAGTTCCACCATGTAAACGAAGCAAATAATCTTTACTGAAAAACTTGGTTAAGTTGCGGCTATAACTATTCGACGCTGATTGTTCGGATCCTCTTATTGTTCATCTCTGTGATGTAGAAGATTTCCCGTACTGCATCATATGCTATACCACTAGGTTTATTGAAACGGGCTTCTTTTCTCAAGTCACCATCGATATATCCTTCTTTCTTACCATCAGAAGAAGGGCTCCCTTTACCTGCAAAGGTTGATACCTCTCCGGTTGGAGTCACCACACGGACACTGTGATTATCGACATCACACACGTAAAAATCGTATTCGTCCTCCTGGCCTGCATAAGCCGGATTTTTTACAAACACACCCTGATAAAGCCAGCCAAATCTGGCTGAGGTGCCAATGGCATCCACATCGCCTCTAAAACCTTGAGCTCCCGCGAAAACAATAGGTGCCTCCAATTCCTTAGTCGTCCAGTTGTACCTGCTCTTGTACACACAGCCACCTTCCAGAAAATAGGCAAAGTTACCGGAGGGATGAAAGAAGATTGTAGTCTTTATACTGTTATTTCCACCTACTCTGAAAAGTTCCTTGGAATTTAACCCTCCAAGTACAGGATCGTAGAAAGCCTTCAGTAATCCTCCACCCCACCAGGTGTTAAAAAACATAACCCGATCCACAGGATGATGCGCACAGGCATAGCTAGTGCGATCATATAGGTAGGGGTGCACTCTCCTGAAATTCTCGGAACGCAGAGTATAAGCTATGGCCACTGTATTTTTATGATCTGCTCCGTTGTCATCCACGATAAAGAGTGTGTCGTTATCAAAGCTTAACGTAGCAGTCTGAAGTGATTTAAAAGAAGCCTGTCCATTTGTGATCAGAGTAGAAACCATCCTATCGTTGATATCAACTCTTCGAACCAGTTGATCACGTTCCACTACAAAAAGCGAGTTAGTGTTTCGCTCAAAAAGCACCCAGGTCGGATTATTAAAACCGGCTTCTTCAAAGGTCCCGTTTACAACTGCCGAATTGCCGTACTGATCGACCTTTCCCACAAGAGTTCCGACTGAAACCCTTGGCACATAAGTAAATTCCTCGCTAAAGACATGCTCCGCAAGTGGTGTTCCATCGTCACCATTGATCACTACTTTTACCTCACCGGTATTGGTGCGTTTCGGGACGATACAATAAACCTTATCGTCAGAAGCTCCAATGACATTGAGCATGCGACCGCCGATTGACACCTTTATCCTCGAAACGTCGGTCCCTAAATTAGTCCCGTAGATATAGAACCTCGTGCGAACTGATCCTTCCCGGGGCGAGTAATCGCTGAACTCCACCGGCTGGCTCGGATCTGGTCCCTTGCCTACCTCTTCTTTTTCTTCGTCCTTCTTACACCCCCCCAGGGTGAGAAGACAAATGAGTGAAAAAAGTAAATACTTAGTAAAAACTCTCATATGTTTGAATTTAGATTGTTAGTAAGCCAAAGTTGTATAATTACTTTCACCTCGTTTACTGCAGCAGAACCCCTCCAAATAAAATCCAGACAACAAAAACACTAATCAATTAATAAACAACCACTTAACATCGATAACAACGACTAAAATCTAAACCATATCTTGCTCCGAAGCATTCGAAAAGCCAATTTAGGTTCGGCAAACCGGGTAAAATTTATTTCCCGCTAGTACAAAAACTTACTGTAAAGTGCAGGGCTTAGTCCGGGAAGGCAATAAAAAAGGCTCATACCCGTTAGGGCAGAGCCATATTATAAGATCAATACCAATTTATCTACATGGGGTTTTGCGTGAGATTATCCAGATTAACCTCTCTTTGCGGAATAGGAAGCAACAGGTTATTCTCAGTCACCATATAGGAGTTCGAAGGAATGGGTTGTTTTGGAATCTCCTCACGTCCGTGCGCCGTCATCACAGCAACTGCCCTTCCCGACCTTACCAAATCATACCATCGCTGGTTTTCAAAAGCCAGTTCCACTCTCCTTTCCTGAAATATTGCATCCCTGAATTCCTGCTGGTTTTGTATCCTTAACGAAGGATTGACATTGCCGGAAGTTTTAGGCTGCAGGCCCGCTCTAACTCTGATCTCATTTAGCAATGTAAAAGCTTCGCCGTTAGCAACAAATCCCTGTTCGTTCAGGCATTCCGCTATCATCAATAGCACATCAGCGTATCGAATAACAGGAAAATTATCGTCCGTACTACCTATGTCAACGATGCCATGATTGTATTTATTGATGTAAGGAACATTGACGAAACCTGCCTCAGGATCGGTAAATCCTTCTTTTAACGAAACGTCCTTTCTTAGGTCGCCGGGCTCATACGCTTCGATAAGATCCTGCGTCGGGATATTCCATCCTGCGTTGTAAGACAGCGTAGTATTTCGATCACCAGTTACAACACTCCCGGAGTTAAAGGGAGCAAACTGATAAATAAAATTGCTGGCAAGTTCAGGAACGGCACCGAGATACTGTATTTCAAATACCGATTCATCATTGTTCTTATTCTCGGGACTGAATACGCTGGCGTAATTTGGTAATATTCTGTAGCCAAGAGAAGTAACCTGCCGCAACGCCAGCAGCGCTGCCGGATAGTTTTTCTGTGTGAGGTATACTTTTCCCAAAAGAGCCAGCGCAGCGCCTTTTGTTGCCCTGCCTTTATCGCTGGCTCCGTATACCGGGGGCAGCTTTGCCGCAGCATCCTCAAGGTCTGAAATGATCTGCTGGTAAACTTCCTCCACTGTAGCCCGTCCGGCCGACTTAGCATCGCTGGGCGTTTGCGTTACGCTTAGTCTTAAAGGAACGCCTCCAAATTGCCGTACGAGGTTAAAATAATGAAAAGCCCTCAGAAATTTTGCCTCTCCTATAGACTGGTTCCTGGATTCATCCGGCATAACAACAGCCGGCGCATAGGTTATAATATCATTACAACGCGCAATACCCGAATAATTCTCCCTCCAGTAATCCTGGATCAGTGTATTTGTTGAATTTACTAAAAACACGTCAACAAACTCCCTGTTTTCCTGACCGCGCTGCGGAGGATTGTACTGAAAAGTAGTATTATCAGATCTCATTTCACCGAAAACCCAGTAACTGAATAATCCCATATCCCTCAGAGACCGGTAAGCTCCGTTTACCCCCTGTTTTATATCAGACTCGGTCTTAAAGAAAGTGGCGCCTGATAACTCTGTTTCCCGATTCTGATCCAAAAAGTCTTCATTACAAGCTGCTAAAAGTATATTGAGGCACAACAGGCCTGCTAAAAAATTTCTTCTTTGATTTCTCATTGCCAATAGATTTAAAACTCCATCAAAAAGTCATGTTCACTCCAAATGTTACTATCCTGGGAAGAGGATAATTGGTAAAATCCCTCCCGGGAACAAGTACGCTTGAACCTGAAGTACTCGCTTCAGGATTCGCCCCGCTGTAGTTTGTAAACGTGGCGACATTCTGCACACTTCCATAAAGACGCAGGCCTTTTATAGTCTGCGAACTGCCTATAAAAGACTGTTTGAAATTATATCCAAGGCTGATATTCTGAATGCGCAGATAACTTGCATCTTCTACCCATGTAGAATTGACATCGCGGTAAATGACACGGGCGCCATTGGTTGTAGGAGTCATTCCGTCTCCTGGATTCTCCGGCGACCTCCATCTGTTAAGTACTTTTCGGTCCACATTAAACACACCGTCAATGTTGGTCAGGTATTCGTTTGCCGTTTTAAGGATCTGCCCGCCTTGCGATCCTACCAACAAAACGTTCAGGTCAAAATTCTTATATCCGAAACTGTTGGTGAAACCATAGGTAAAGTCGGCCTGGGGATTACCAATCACAGCAAAATCTTTTACCGCCTCTATGATGCCATTCCCATCCACGTCTTTGTATTTTACAGAACCCACTACAGAAGTTGGATGTTTAGGCGAGTTTGCCAGATCCTGGGCATCCGTATAAAGCCCTTCCATCACAAAACCAAAGAACTGTCCGAGAGGCTTACCCACTTCTGTTTTATGAGTATATGATCCCTCTCCGCTGCGACCCGAATATATGGGATCGTTATTTGCATTCAGGGCCAGTACCTTGTTCCTGTTAAAGCTGATATTAAAATTTGTGTTCCATGTAAAATCGCCTTCCAATATCCTTGAGTTCAGTCCTACCTCAAGCCCGCGGTTTCTGATCTTACCCAAGTTTACAATAGCACTGCCAAAGCCCGATGCGAAAGGAATCTCTGCGGTATAAAGCATTGCCGTTGTGATCCGGTTATAATAGTCGACTGTCAAATTCAGACGGGTCCTGAATAAGCCTAAGTCCATACCTGCATCAAACTCATCCGAATTTTCCCAGGTAAGGTCACGGTTATTCAAAGACGTGGAAACGCGGCCATTGGCAAGTTGCCCGCCAAAAGCATAGTTAGCGCGACCAACCGATGATGTATACGTGTAGTTACCGATGTTAAAATTACCCGAACGTCCATAACTAGCCCTTAACTTCAGGTCGCTGATCCAGGAAATATCCTTTATGAAATCCTCCTGTGAAACTCTCCATCCAATCGCCGCGGAAGGGAATGTTCCATATCTGTTATTAGCCCCGAAACGGGAGGAACCATCCGAACGAATAGTCGCAGTTAGAAGATACTTATCTTTAAAAGAATAGTTTACACGGGCAAGATAAGAAAGCAGCGACCACTTTTCTACTCCCTCGCCCCAGGTTCTGATTTGCGTCGCTGCATTGATCGTCTTCACAAGATCATCCGGATAGTTGGTTGCAAAGATCGATATAGTCTCGTTTCTTTCTTCCTGAGCTGTATATCCAACTACTGTATTCAACCGGTGATCGCCGAAAGCCTTATCATAGCTGACCACCAGTTCAGACAACCAGTTAGTTGTGTTACTTCTGCCTGTATTAGAGTTTGGCACTACCGGCGGCGGACTGCTTTCTCCCCCCACTGTAGAAGGATTGAAGTTGAAACTTCTGTTCGCGCTATAGTCAACATTAAAACTATACTTAGCTTTCAAACCTTTGATGATCTCATATTCGGCGAAAGCGCTTCCAATACCTCTGAAAAACTTTTCTTTGGTACCGGCGAATTCAAGTGAATTCAGAGGATTAGGTGCCCCGATTGCCCCGGGAGAAGTTATATATGGCGTTCTGTTTCCCGACGCATCCAGAGCAGGAACAATCGGACTTAGCCAAAGGGCACGCGTGATGATATCCCGGAAACCCGTTTCAAAGGAATTTCTGTTCTGTGTTCCCGCAGTAGGCGCCAGGTTTAACCCTATTTTCAATTTACTGCTCAGATCCGACTCAAGGTTTGCCTGGATGGAATACCTTTCATAATCTGTATACCTTACCGTGCCCTCCTGCGTTAAGCGACCTAAAGAAAAAGAATAACGTGTACTTTCAGATCCTCCCCGTACGCTTGCGTCTACATTATACTGAGGTGCCGTTCTTAAAATTTCGCTGTACCAGTCCGTTCCTTCGCCATACTGAGCGGGATTTCTGAATGCTTCAGGTATATCAGCATCAGTGGTAGCGAGTCCCCGGGCCGTCCGGTCATCTACAATGATATCCCTTCTGAATTGTGCATATTCTGTCCCGTTCAATACCTGCGGACGGCCTTTCTGAGGGATAGTCTGAGATCCGGCATAAGCGTTCACGTTGACTACAGGTGGCCCGGTTTTACCCCTTTTCGTGGTAATGACAACAACCCCGTTAGCGCCCCTTGATCCATAGATAGCCGTAGAAGAAGCATCTTTTAAAACGGTTATAGACTCAATATCTTCCGGGTTGATAATATTTAGCGGATTGTATGTCTGTCCGCTTGTATTCGAGATCGCAAATCCGTCTACGACAAAAAGAGGGTTGTCTCCAGCTCCTATGGAACCCGAACCTCTGATCTTAATTCCCGTCCCTCCTCCGGGGGCGCCTGTCGGCGAAGTGATCAATAAACCCGGCACCTGGCCCACCAGCTTCTGGTCTACAGATGTCACTGGCAGGTCCCTCAGCCGTTGGGCAGAAACCGTCGACACGGAGCCTGTCACATCCTTCTTTTGCTGTTGTCCGTATCCAACTACAACGACTTCTTCAAGAGCTGCACCATCTGCCTCCAGAGTGATTTTCAACCCCGTTTGTCCGGGACTAGCCGATACTTCTTTACTCGCATAACCGATATATTTAATTAGTAAAGTAACCGGCGCATTGCCTTTAACTCTGAGGACAAACTTACCTCCGGCATCGGTCGACGCTCCATTCGTTGTACCCTTTACAATAACACTTGCTCCGATTAAGGGCTCGCCGCCGGGATCGCTGATTGTACCACTGATTATTTCCTGCTGCCCAACATCGGAATCTGCGGGCTTAATGATCACTATATCATTCAGTATTTCAAAATCGAGGGGCTGCCCCTGCAGAACCTGCTTCATTACAGATTGAAGACTGCCGTTCTCAGCAACAACATGCACCTTCTGACGCAGATTGACCTGATCCTGCCGATAAAAAATAGTATAGCCACTGGTCTTTTCAATCTTCTTTAGAACGTTACCCACGGTAGTATTGGGCTCATTTAAAGTAAATGAACTCTGAGAGTAGCCAGCTGCGTGAATTTGCATAACTCCACAAAAAATGAAGAAGGTTGTAAGCTTCATAGCTCTTAAAAAAATTCGCCTTACCGCACTGCAGGGCAGTACGTTTCCTGGTAGAAAAATCATAAATTTGGTTAATTATTGAGTTAACGAAAGGCTGCCCTGGCTTCGCATGCGCAGGCAGCCATTAATTCAGTCACCGGGATGTTAGCGCATCCCGGTTTTAATAAAATTGGTAGTTGTAAGTCTTTCTATCCCATATTCATTTAATTTAGTTATTTCCCTTTATAATGATCTTGTTCCCGCTGATGCTGTAATTTATTGGTGTAGTTTTCTTTATAATTTCCAAAACGGTGGTCACATCATTTACACTACGGAAGCTTCCCGAATACTTAAAATCTTTCAGATCTTCGTTTTCGAAAATCACCTGCACGTTATATCTTCTTTCAATATCCTGGGCAATTTGTTCAAACGTACTTTCATGAAAGGCCAGCAACCCATCTTTCCATCCAATATACTGATCCTCCGTTTCCGGGTTTAGCTGTTGAATCCGAACGGGTACATCAGCTTCAATCGGTTTAGATTGTACTGTAGCTGCGACATTCCCGCTCTGCTGCCCGATATCTATCTTTAAAACCTGCCTGCGCTTCAAAAACACCTTAGCTAATTTTGCCTTCTGATTAAACTTGCCTTCAACGGACACCTCCCCTTCCAATACTGTAGCTTCGAAGACCGGCATTTCGGAGTATGCTTTAATATTGAAAATGGTACCAATATCTCGTATTATAAAATCTTTGGTTTTCACCATAAATGGAATCTTTTTGAGGCCCGGTGCAATATCAAAATAGGCTTCGCCATTTAAATAAACCGTCCTCGATGTCTGACCAAAATCCTTTTCATACTTCAGGGTACTACCGGCGTTTATCCAAACCTTACTTCCATCTGGCAGCAGCAACTGTTTCCGGCTGCCCTTTATAACATTAACAACCGTGAATTCACTTTCATTTCCAGCAGGTCTGGTGAAATAGTAAAACCCTGCCGAAATGCATAGTACAATCGCCGCGGCAGCGGCGATACGCCTCCAGAGTTGCGTGATTCCCGCAGCTGTACTTCCTGCCGGTCCCGCCGTCTGCCCTGTCCGGCTCAGAAATTCAGCGTAGGCCTTATCGGTATTTATCTGATGCCCGGTGATCAGCGTATTATGCCAGGTTTCATAAAGCTCTGCGAAATAAGCCTCGTTCTCCGGGCTTTCTTTCATCCAGGCCTTTAGCCAATCGGCCTCCTTTTCAGACGCCTGTCCGGTTATATATTTAACCACTAATATTTTAATGTCAGAATCCATATTTCAGGTGATAAGACAACCTGGAAGGCAGACACCCCCAAAAGATTTAAAAATTATTGCAAAAACAGCAGGAGCAACAGGAGATGATAACGGAGGGAGTGTCTTAACTTCTCTAAAGCAATGGTGATTTGACGCTCAACGGTCTTCTGGGAGATATTCAGCGTATCGGCGATCTCCCTGTTTTTAAGGTGTGAAAACCTGCTTAACTTAAATACCGCCTTGCATTTCTCCGGGAGAGCATCTATTGCTTTATTAATATCTGCGCGGAGATCTTTCTCGTTGTATAAATGAATGAACGACTCCGTTGCGCTTTGCATGAAGCCGCTCCTCTGAAGGTAGCTGATATACTCGTTCTCCACCTTCTTATGCTTCAGATAGTTCAAACACCTGTTTTGAACCATCTTGTATAAATAAGATTTCAGAGAATCCATCGGTTCCAGCGACTCTCTCTTTTCCCATAAATAGGTAAACGTATCCGAAACTATTTCCTGGGAAAGGTCCAGATCATTTAGAAAACGGTTGGCAAATAAGGTAAGCTCAGGATAATACATCCTGAAAACCCGTTCAAACGCCTTAGCATCTCTGAGGTCATATTGGCTAACAGACGTTTTATTTGCAGATGTCATCTTTTTAAATCCTCCGAAAGGTGTCGAAGTGTCAGGAGCAAACTATCTCACTTCAAAAATATGAGTGCCTGCCGCTAAGTTCAATACCTTTTTCCCCTGGGCATCAACATTTGTTGAAATAAAATCAGTTTCTTTCAAAGCTTTGCCGCTGGTAAACACTCTTTTCCCTTCTGCAACCTTCAGACATACTGTGGCGGTTGAATTGGCGGGAATAACGAAAGTATAGCTGGTCTTTTTATCCGTTTTCTTCCATGAAGATATAATTTCACCGTAAGGACTTTTGTGCTTCGCCTCAAAAGAATTGAGTCCGGCAACTACATGGGGTTCAAGCAAAACGTTTTTAAAACCAGGCGAAGCCTCATCAGGCCTTATACCTCCGGGGCCCTTATACAGCCAGGCACCAATCTCTCCGAACATCATGTGGTTTAACGAAATGTCCCGGGCGGCTTTAATATCCCAGTTCTCGTAAAGCGTAGTTGCACCGTTCACTATCCACCATCCCCATGAAGGATAAGTATCCTGGCGGGCAAGTTTATAAGCAGTTTCCGCTTGTCCATTTTCGCTGAGAGCGTTCAAAATGGCTTTTGCTCCGAGTACCCCAACATCCAGGTGAAAATTGGACTCTTCCACTTTTTTAGCCAGATTAGAAGCAACCTGCGCTTTAAGCTCGTTAGGCACTACGCCCCAGAATAATGGAACACTTAACTCGGTTTGTGTGCCGCTGGCGTAGGTGGCTTTACCCCGGTCGAGGTATTTGTCGTTTATTGCTTTCTTTATTTTCTCAGCAAGAGCGCTGTAGTAGGCATAGTCATCATTCTTATTGAACATTTTTGCAGCTTTAGCAAGAATGCTGGCATCAACAAAATAATATACTGAAGATGTCAGTTCAAGCGAAGATTGCGACTTAACCGGCACCCAGTCGCCCCTCCCCCAACTGGTAAGTCCGCTGGGACTTCTATGTTCAATGTAGTCGACGTAACGCTTAATATTCTCATAACTTTCTTCAAGCAAACGGCTGTCGCCATAAAAAAGATAAACATTCCAGGGAATTATGGCGATGGTACTGGTCCAGTCCGTCCCGTTTGCAGTACCGTAGCCCCAGCCTCCTGTAGGAATTATATCGGGGAGCACACCATTGGGTTGTTGCTCATCCCGGTGATCTGCGATCCACTTTTCATAGATAGTGATACCGTCAAAGTTATATAAACCTGATTCCACTGCAAAATGTCCGTCACCTGTCCAACCGTTTTTCTCCCGTTGAGGGCAGTCTGTAGGGTATCCATAAAGATTCGATAAATATGAATTATTCGTGGCTTGCCAGATCTTATTGATCAGCTCGTCGGACGCATGGATGCTCCCTGCAACCGGCACATCGCTATGCATAAAATAGCCGGTAAGGCTCTCCTTGTTCAGGGTAACAGGCTTGCTGCTTGTTACCTCCACATATTGAAAGCCTTTATAATTGAACTTCGGCATAAACTCTTCGGTTCCTTTCCCACTCAGGATAAAGATATCGGTCTGAAAAGGATCGGTATTATCGAGGGGCCTGTAGTAAACATCGATATTCGACATATCAAGACGGCCGTTCGGATAAAGACGTTCGCCATGCTTCAAACGAAGTGTCGTTCCCTCCGCCCCCTGAACACTGATCCGGCTCACCCCGGCAATATTTCTGCCCAGATCGAACAAATAAGTGGTGTCATTAATCTTTTTAACAGATTTAGCAGGGATCGTTTCGACATTGCGAATTGGATGTAAAGCCTGAGATACTATATTCTGAGAAGGCGCAGCGCGGTACATTACTCCGTGCCACTTAGAATCATCAAAATCAACGGTATTCCAACCCTTTTGTTCACGCCGGGCATCGTAATGTTCGCCCGTATAAATGCTGTTGAATACAATAGGCCCCTGATCGGTTTTCCAGTCGAGGTCGGTGCCCACCACTTCTAACGTTCCGTCCTCATACGTCAGGCGGAGATCCATACAAAATGCCGGCCTGTTACGCCATGGAGCACGCTCAAAGTTCCAAACTGCACGCGATTGATGATTGTACCAGCCGTTGCCAAGAATGACTCCGACTGCATTTTTTCCGCTTTGCAGATGCTCCGTTACATCATAACTTACATAGATGTTGCGGCGGTCGAAACGCGTATAAACCGGATCAAGCCGATGATTACCAACTTTCTTACCATTCAGATACAGTTCATACAGGCCGCCAACAGCAATATAAGCTCTCGCGCTTTTCAGCTTTTTGGAGGTATTAAAAACCTTACGAAAATAGGGCGCAGGCTTCGTATCAATGGAGCCATGATCAGAAATCCAGGTTCCTTTCCAGTTCTGCTGCCCCATCATTCCTGTCTCAAAAGCCGATACCTTTGATTCTGCTGGTTTGCCGAGCTGATCCCAGCTTACAACTTTCCAATAATACCTGGTAAAACGATTTAGTTTTTTTCCGGAATAAATGACCGGCATACTTCCTGGAGAAATTTTCCCCGAGGTCCACAGATCCCCGTCCTTATTCCCTACCCTTATAGAATCAGTTCCAACAATAACCTCGTAGGCGGTTTGCTTCGCTCCCTGGCGACTGTCGTTAAGCGTCCATGTCAGGCGGGGTCTTTCCGAATCAATTCCAAGTGGATTTACAAGGTACTCACACCTAAGGTCAACAGGCTCGCCTTCACTTGCAGCAAACGAGGATGCGGATAAGAAGAAGAGAGCTATCAAAGCTAAAGAGCAGCGGTCAAATTTTACTAACATCTATTCAGGTTATTATTTCAAGGCTAATTTGCAATAATAATTTCATCTTTCAGTGTTAGCAACCTGTACTGTCCTGCCTCAAGGGGGTGTAATGGATATCATAGTAGCTGGAAAGTTCCTTCCTCCTGGCCGGCTAATACGCTAGCTCTTCACAGTTAAAACCAGTGTCCCGCAAGGTTCTGATTATCGTTTCCGGGCTGCCCGCTGGTGTGTCGACGCGTAAGATCTTATCGCAATCGTCTAGATCGAAAGTCCATTTCGCCAGCGGGATTACCTCATTCAAACAAATATTCATGCCTTTGATTTTGTAAAATGTAATTGATCTAACGGTCACTAAAAACGACCTGCTGGTTAAAAGCTTTCATCCTGGTGCGTAGTCTCAAAAGCGGTATCGCGGGATGCCACAGACCTCTTTCCTTTAGCTATACTTTTAAGTCGTATACTTAAATCAGGATAAGAACTTGCGTCCTTAAACACTCTATTGAGTGCAGCAGCGTCAAGGTTTGATAATTCCGGAAACTTCTTCCTGACCTTAGCGTAGAGAGCAGCAAACTGCTTTTGTCGCTTTAAAAAGAGTGCCGGATCTTCTACCCCTCTATTTCGATAGTACTCAATCCATTCCTTCAGCATCTTGTTTTTTTCTCGGGGAGGATGAATATCCTTACTTCTATCCCTGGAGAGCCACATATTCGCAGTGTTTTGATACATTTCATTCATTCTTTTGAATTGGGGGTCTCCCCTGAGCCTCTCAGATAAACGATTTGTAAATGCCAACTTTTCGCTGATTGACATTTGAGAATAAGGTTTGATTTTAGAACTGTTATTCACCGGACCCTTATCCGGGTTGTTGCGACATGAAGCTATCGAAGCGACAATAGATATTAATAAGATTATTCCTTTCATTTGATTTTAATTATTCAAGTAAACAATGGGCTTTTGCGATAACTTGCAAATGGTGGTCGTCTTGTAGAACTCAAGGGCTAGTATCTGTTGCTAAGGTTTGTTTAAGATTTGTTAACGGTTTACAACTGTTGATTCATTAATATCAAAGGTATTGTCAAATTTAGACAACTTCTCTCCTAGGGTATTTGTTCTTGAAAAATCTAAAAACTCAAAACAACAAATATCTATATGTCAGTTATTTAACATTCAAAACAATACAATCTAACTCCAGCGAGAACTCTCACCATGCCTTCAAACATACTAAACACATTGTTGCTCTACAAGATGCGGCTGACAAACTATTTCGGGAGTAGCTTTTTGGATTCGATTTCTGATACCCCATATGATCATTATCTTATTCTGCGTACTTTCAGGCATTTAAATCCAAACATCAATTAACGATGAGAAAAACACTAAGCATACTGGTTATTGTATTGATAGCAGCATTAAATTCAAATGCTCAACTCCAGAAAAGGTACCAATTAAAAAAGGACCCGTGGAATAAAGATGAGTTGATTGATCCGGCAACACTGGCCGCTCTGATAAAAAATCCAAAAGCATCTAAGCCCATCATCTTCAATATAGGTGTAGTTGAGAATATAAAAGGAGCAAGACATATTGGGAAAGCCAGTGATAAGGAAAATTTGGAACAGTTTAGAAAGGCATTATCGTCAATACCCAAAAGTAATAGCATAGTAGTGTATTGCGGCTGTTGTCCCTTTGATAGATGTCCGAATATCCGGCCTGCCTTTGAGATGTTAAAGACCCAGGGATTTAAGAACGGTAAACTCCTCAACCTCCCAACGAATATAAAAGTCGACTGGATTGATAAAGGATATCCTATAGAATAAGCTAATGTGCCCACTATCATATCAAAGTATCCGTCCCGTAATGTAGGTTCCCTAAAGAATACGGGAGCGTTCTACCTTTGAAAAAAAAATCAAAGATGGAAGCAGTCAAAGCCTACACGAAAGAAGAACGGGAGTATCATGTACAGCAATGGCGGGACAGCGGCAAGAGCCAGAAGTCCTACAGCTGGGAAGCAGGCATTCCAGTGTTATCCCTTCATTATTGGATCTACGGAAAGAAAAAGAAAGCAAGACAAAAAAGCGGGATACCAGCCTTTGCCCCCCTGCAAGTGAAAGAAGATGAGGCCCCCCATCTGGAGATCACCCTTGAACTGCCGCGGGGTATACGGATTATCCTTCAGGGCCAGGTGAGTGCAGAATACATCAAAAGTTTGCTTGGATGAGCCTGCTATCGCTGCCCGCCCACCTTTCTTATTATCTGTATACCGGCCATGCTGACATGAGACGTACCTTTGAAGGCCTGTGCGGGCTGGTGCGTAATGAAATGGAAGCAGACCCGCTGAACCATCAGGTGTATATCTTTATTAACCGGCGGGGTACCCAGGTCAAACTATTATTATGGGAAGGCGACGGTTTCAGTATTTACCACAAACGTCTGGAAGCAGGCACCTTTGAAAGACCGGGCCATAGTGGGGACGACCAACGGGCCATCATTAGCAGAACCCAGTTGCAACTGATCCTTCAGGGGGTAAAGCTGCAGAGCGTCAGTTATCGTAAGCGGTATCAGCGGCGGGGAATCCCTTAAAAGATTAACTTTACGGACATGAAGAAGAAGCGGAAACTACCCCGGTTTAAAGACCTGACCCCAGAGGAATACCAAAAGGTGATGGAGGGGCTCAAGGGTGAGATTGACTATCTGAAAAATGAGAATGAGCAGTTGCAAAATGAGCTCTCCGACCTGAGTGCGCGTAAGGCTTTTCTGAATGAAATAGATGAACAAAATGAGCGTCTTTTAAGGGGTAAAAACTTGCTTTAATACGTTTAAAGGCCTATATTTAAAGCATAATGCAGGTCATCATTCCTCTGTTTGAAACCCTTACCCGGGAAGAATATCAGTCGCTGGTACAGCGGCTGCTTACCCGAATTGAGGAGTTGGAAGACCGTCATTATAAGGACCGCAGAACGCTGGCAGAATACGCGCAGCTCATCTGGGGTAAAAAAAGCGAGAAACACATCCGGGCGCTTGCTGAGGCTGACTTGAATACCGTCCAGGGGGAAATCCCTTTCGCAGACCAGCCGGAAATAGAGACCAGCAGGGAGAAGGATGCAGAAGAAACAGCGTCTGCAGAGGTTGTGCCTGCCAGTGAACCGCAGCATCGGTATCAGCGCCGCCTGAAACCTTGCGGGCGCAAAAAACTGAGCGCAAACCTTCCCCGCGAATATGTGGAAATCCTTCCGGAGAATTACCATCAGGAGATGGTGCGTATCGATGCTGAAATTACCGAAGAACTGGACTACCGTCCGGGCAGCTTCTTTGTGCGGGTCATCTCAAGGCCCCGTTTTACCGATCCCCGCACCAAAGGAGTGGCTATCGCCCCCATGCCACAGCGCCCGGTACATAAAGGTATCGCAGGGGCAGGGCTGCTGGCCTGGGTACTGGTATCCCGTTTTTGTGATCACCTTCCGTACTACCGCCAGGTGAAAATGCTCAACCGCTACGGGGAGGATATTGTAAACACCTCTACCATGGGACGCTGGGTAAAGGAATCGATCAACCTTCTGGCCATCATCTACAGCCGGATGAAAGAACAGGTTCTTCAAAGTGATTATCTGATGGCCGATGAAACCACCATCAAAGTACTGGATACCCATAAAGAGTCAGGCAAGCACCAGGGCTATATCTGGGGCTATCTGGCACCGCTGGTAAAATTGGTGGTCATGGACTATGCCGAAGGGAGGGCTGCCGACTATCCAGAACAGTTTATCGGCGACTATAGCGGTACCTTTCAGACAGACGCTTATGGTGGCTATGATAAATTATTGAAAGACAGAAAAGATATGGTACACGCCGGATGTTGGGTCCATACAAGGCGCAATTTTTTTAAAGCCCTCTCCGGTGATAAGAAACGGGCCACAGAAGCATTGGAGATGATCGGGGCATTATATGCCCTAGAATCTTCAGCACGGGACAAGGGGGCAAATGAGCAGGAGTTTTTACGGATGCGCCAGGAGTTTTCCCTTCCCATACTGGCAGAACTGAAAGAATGGGCAGAAAAGCAACTAATGGAACTTAACCACAGGGCTGCCATAGCAGAAGCCTGCCGGTATATGCTTAAGAGATGGGATAAACTGATGCACTATACCACAGATGGAAGAATGCTTCCGGATACCAATCTCCTTGAAGGCCGTTTTCGCTGCATTGGATTAGGCCGTAAGAACTGGTTGTTCGCCGGCAACCATCAATCGGCCGAAAGAAGTGCCATCATCTATTCTATTACAGAATCCTGCATACTCAATAGCATTGATCCTTTCAGCTATCTCAAAGATGTGCTGGCCAGGCTGCCTTATCTGGTTTTTGCACCCAAAGAAAGACTTGATGAATTGCTTCCTAACAATTGGAAGCCGAAGGCCCAACGAATATATACTCCTGTTCAAGGTCAGGATATGATGATGGCCGGCTAAAACTGAAATATTCCCCAGGAATCAAATACCTATTTTACGGCATGGATACATATCAAACTCATGATTCTTTGGACCATTCGTCTTTTTACTCTTTATTAACTTGCATAAAAAACCGCTTTGATAGCCGGTGGCACGCTTTTTAATTTACGTCTCACCTAAAACTGGCAAATAGAACTCAACAAGCATTATGAAGCCCGAAGACAATTTCATAGAAATAAACAAACACTCGTGGAATAATAGAGTAGATACGCATGTGCATTCAGAATTTTATAACCTTGAAGGGTTTTTAAAAGGAGAGACATCTTTAAACCCTATTGAATTAGAGATACTTGGAGATATTAAGGGAAAAAGGATTTTACATTTGCAATGTCATTTCGGACAAGACACCATTTCATTAAGCAGGCTCGGCGCAAAAGTCACCGGTATTGATTTTTCTGACAAGGCAATTGAAAGTGCCAGAAAAATTGCCAGGGAGACCTCTTCAGACGTTCAATTTATCTGTTGCGATTTGTATGATTTAGGAAACCATCTGGATAAGCAATTTGATCTTATTTTCACGAGTTATGGAACTATTGCGTGGTTACCCGACTTAGATAAATGGGGAAAAATAATCTCCAGGTTTTTGAAACCAACCGGGAAATTTATTTTTGTAGAATTTCATCCTGTGGTTTGGATGTTCGACGAGAATTTCAATAAAATCAGCTATAATTATTTTAATGTAGCACCGATAGCGGAAACAGAAAGCGGAACTTATGCGGATAAAAATGCAAGCATATCTCAGTCTTATGTAACATGGAATCATAGTATGAGTGAAGTGATAAGCAGCTTGTTAAATAATTCTTTAGAACTTAACGAAATGCGGGAATATGACTATTCTCCTTATAATGTTTTTAACAATACGATTGAAATAGAGCCTAAAAAATTCAGAATAAAGCATTTCGATAATAAAATTCCGATGGTATTTTCAATTGTTGCAAGCAAGAAAGCTGAAGGGTAATAATCTTCAAATAGTTTCTATATTTTATTCATTTTCTGTTAGTTTAGCTTCCTAAACCACAGAATATCACCAATGATCAAGACACTCACCAGATTACTTCCGTTTGTTTTTCTGTTCACCTTCACATCAGCTCTTTTTGGTCAGGACTGGACGTTGAAGCAAGCTCCCTTAATGACAAAATGGGCTGCACAGGTCGAGCCCAAAAATCCCCTGCCCGAATATCCGAGACCTCAGATGGCACGCGAAAACTGGATGAACCTGAATGGCATCTGGCAATTTCAGGCTAACGGCACGAATGACGGCGTTCCAATTGGTAAAGATTTATCGGGAAGTATTTTAGTACCCTATCCGGTTGAGTCGGCAATATCGGGTGTGATGAAACATCATGAACGAATCTGGTATCGCCGCACTTTTACTATCCCTTCCAAATGGAAGGGCCAGCGCATCATGCTCAACTTTGGCGCTGTCGACTGGGAATCAGAAGTGTTCGTTAACGGAAAAAGTGTTGGAGTGCATCGTGGCGGATATGATCCCTTCAGCTATGATATTACTCCCTATCTTTCAGGTAAAGGGCCGCAGGAACTTATTGTCAGGGTGTTTGATCCGTCGGAAAACGGTGGTCAGCCCCGTGGTAAGCAAGCTACTACGGGTATAGAAATTATGTACACTCCCTCAACAGGAATCTGGCAAACCGTCTGGCTGGAACCGGTCCCCAAAATCAGCATTGATGACATTAAGATCACTCCGGATATTGACAATTCTTCCTTAAAACTGACAGTGAATACAATGGGATCCGCTAACGGTGTTTCGGTTGCTGTAAAGGTTAAAAATGAGGGTAAGATAGTGAAGTCTGTGGTTGGTAATCCGAACACTGAGATAACCATTCCCGTTCCTGATACCCGGCTTTGGTCACCCGACGATCCCTTCCTTTATGATCTTTCAGTCTCTTTAATTCAAAACAAGAAAACCGTCGATCATATTTCCAGCTACTTTGGAATGCGCAAAATTTCAGTCGGTATGGTTGATGGTGTTCAGAGAATATTACTCAACAACAAATTTGTATTTCAGCTAGGTGCACTGGATCAGGGTTTCTGGCCCGATGGCATTTATACTGCGCCGACCGACGAGGCTCTCAGATATGATTTGGAGCAGCAAAAGGCTTTAGGTTTTAACATGATCCGTAAGCATGTGAAGGTAGAACCTTACCGCTGGTACTACTGGGCCGACAAGCTAGGTTTCTTGGTATGGCAGGATATGCCCACCGCCCAGTCATATGGTGGTGTGGGTGCCGATGCGAAGCAATATTCTACTGAACTGGCCAGGATGGTACAAACACACTGGAACGCTCCGAGCATCATTATGTGGGTTGTCTATAATGAAAAATGCGGACAGGATGTTATTAATAAAACGATACCTACCCCTGTGTTAACAAATATGGTTAAGGAGCTCGACCCTTCCCGCCTGGTTAACGAAGCAAGCGGGTACGACTGGTATGGTTCGGGCGATATTGCTGATAGCCACACCTACCCAGCTCCGAAATCTATTCCAGGCAAACCCAACCAGGCTATTGTTAGCGGCGAATACGGCGCTACAAAATATCCTCTCGGAGGGCACCTCTGGGGTAAGGATAATGTAGTTGAAGTGACCTCTGAAGATGAATATATCAATCGTTACGAAAACTATGCAAATGCACTTTGTTACCTGAAAACAAAGGGGCTAAACGGTGCAGTATACACTCAAATCACCGATGTTGAAACCGAACTCAACGGTATCATAACATACGACCGTGCTGCTTTTAAAACGGATATAAATAAGTTAAGAACATTTAACTTAAATGCTATAAATAAGGAACTCTCGCTCGAAGACGTGTTGCCTAACTCCCAAAATCAAGGTCAGTCATGGAAGTATGTCACCGCCGCCCCTGCTGCATCGTGGTACAAGGCCAGCTTTAATGACTCAGGCTGGAGCGATTCAAAAGGTCCTTTTGCTTCTGCGGGCACACCGGATATCATTATTGGAACTTCATGGACTTCATCTGATATTTGGTTACGCAAGCAATTCAGTATGGGAGCGCTGAGCGCAGAGGATTTGAACAACCTGGTATTCAACCTCTACCATGATGACGATTGTGAAATTTACATCAATGGCGTTTTGGCTGCTTCAATCAAAGGTTTTTCAACCTATTCTATCGTTCCGTTTAATGAAGTAGCAAAGAAAGCATTGATTCTAAATGGCACCAATACCATCGCTGTCCATTGCCACCAGGATGCTGGCGGGCAGGGAATTGATGTAGGGATCGCTAAAAAGATTATTAAATAAGCATAAACACAGACATTATACTATTTAAACTGCAAACGGCAGGATGCAAAAGATGCACCCTGCCGTTTGTTTTACACTTCGTTATTTTCTTCCTCTTTTTCCTCTATGGGTTCCCATAGTTCGATGATATTCCCTTCGGGGTCAAGCAAATGCACAAATTTCCCGTAGTCATATTCTGCAATCTCATCAACTACCTGAACACCACTCTCTTTAAGCTGAGCAACCAGTTCGACGAGGTTTTCCACGCGGTAGTTGATCATAAATTCTTTCTCCGAAGGCTTAAAATATTGTGTATCCTTAGGGAAGGCCGACCAAATAGTCAATCCCTTTTGATCAGGGTGCTCTGCGTCGCGCCATTCGAAGTTAGTGCCATAGGGGCCCGTTTTTAAACCGAGGTTTTGGGCATACCATTCGTTAATTTTTTTGGGGTCGTCGCATTTAAAGAAAATGCCTCCAAGGCCGGTTACTTTTTTCATAATCGATTTATTGATTTAATTCTATCTTCAAAATTGAAACATTCATACATTGTTCACATCATCCTTTAGTATGATTTTGAAGATAATGCTGCTTATTCGTCCTTTGCTATTTGCCTGATCACCCTGCATGGATTGCCGGCAGCAAAAACATCCGCTGGAATATCCTTAGTAACCACACTTCCTGCACCGATCACGCTTCTATCCCCTATTGTTACACCGGGACAAACAACTACGCTCCCGCCTACCCATACGTCTTCGCCAATCATGATGGGCCTGGCATACTCCCGTCCCGAGCTCCGCTCAATATGGTTAAGCGGATGTGTAGCCGTATATATCTGAACATTAGGCCCGAACATTGTACGACTGCCAATAACTACAGGTGCTACGTCAAGCACAACACAGTTGAAATTGAAAAACACCTGTGCGCCAATTTTTATATTATATCCGTAATCACAATAAAACGGTGGCTGTAGCCATAAACCGGCTGCTGCGTTGGGTATAAGTTCTTTTAGGATCTGTCCTCGTTTTTCAGGTTCGTCCTCCCGTGTTTCGTTTAGTACTTTTATCAGCAGGCGGGTTTGTATCCTGTCTTCGGTTAATTGTTTGTCAAGCGGATCATACATTTCACCGGCAATCATTTTTTCTTTTTCTGTTTTCATATACGTAGTATGGAAGCACTTGTTCAGGGCGCGTTTCGTTTACTTTTTTTAGATGATTTAGCTTTAGGATTAAAGTCGAGGCATAACTCCACCCAGTGTTTCAGATCTTTTTGCTGAATAGCACCTTCTATCGGGACATATACAAAATCCTTGCTGGCACGTCCTCTCATAATCATTTGCCGGCAGGTACCTTTTCCGAGCTCTTCGGCTGCGCTGGCCTCGCCAATCCGGCACAACAGATCGTCGTTTGTAACGCATATAAGCATCTTGTCGTCAACCATGAAGCACAGACCATTAAACATCGTCTTTTCAATTACATCCTCGTGATCAACCAGCAATTCTCTGATTCGGTCTGCCATTTGCAAATCGTACATTCTTTTCATAGGCTTATCTCATACTAAACCTAAATTAGGAATTACTATGATTATTCCCTAATATTTCGATATTTGGCTGTACCAAATTCAAGGAATAGCGTTTTGGTCGTCGTAGAAACGACAACCACATGGTGCCCATGGCTATTAGCGCAATCAGTATGCTGAATGTGTTTGCAGGATGGGTTGAAAGTTGATATTGCAATTAAGCCGGCAGCGACAACAATTTTCTTTCTCATTTCAATAGATTTTGATGAACTAAAGGCTGATGCATCCGGCAACGGGTAAATCGCCAGTTTATATAATGAGCAAGAGCTATAGTGAACCCTCCTGCCGGAATCAATACAGGCTCAAGCACCTTGTGCCCCGAAAAATGCCCCATAGCAATAAGGAGGAATCCACTTAGTAACGTTGCAATTGGCGTTATCCTGCTGTGATGTTTTTTAAACGAGACACCAAGGGAAAGTATTCCGATCACAAGTGCGGCTCCTATCATTGTTATCTCAACCCATTCTTCTGCTAAAAACTCAAGTCCCCACAAGGGAAGCAGTGTGAGAATTAACGGTACAACTGAGCAATGAACAGCGCAGAGTACACTTGCCACCATACCGGCGTTGTCCAATCGTCCTGTTAACTTTTGTAGTTTCATTTTGCAAAACTAACAAAAGCAACATTATTGCAATAAAACATTTGCAACTTTATTGCAATTATCAATTACTGAACGAGTGTTACATCCTGATATAAAACATCAAATAAGCACTGCGCTTACCTAAAGATTATCTTTTAATTAATCAAAAACTATCCTCATGGGACTTTTCTAAAGTAACCCATAGGAAAAACAACAAGAGTGTGTCAAACATATAAACAGACAATATCTTCAACGATTTAATTGATCAGGTCATGAAAATAAAATCATTTTTACCACTTTTCGCTTTATTATTTGGAAGCATAACTCTTAGCGCGCAAACTAATCCGAATAACAAGGGACAGGGAAACGGGGCAGGTCGGTGCGCTGCTTTTGTAGACAACAGTAAAAACGGTGTCTGCGATAACTATGAGAACCGGAATACGACAACTGTACGTAGTAACTCTCCGGGACGACGCAACTGCTGCGGCAACGGCCGCGGGAACGGATGCGGAAATGGCTATGGTAATGCCAAAAGGAAAGGCAACTCCGGCAACTTCACAGACGCCAACAAAAACGGAATCTGCGACTACTATGAAGCAGCTCCTAAAAAATAGGACTTCCATCGTCCAATGACGGCCGGGTGTAGTATATCCATTAAAAATACACCCGGCTTGTATAAAAAGCTGCGACACTGAGGCATCGTTTTTATACTATTCATACACCTGAATCATACTTCCTTTCGATTATAATTGTAGTTTTGTCTGATAAAGATAGCAGGCATTTGTTCGATGACGCTGCCGCCCTAAATAACAGAGGTAAGGAAATCTTCCAGATTACCTGAAAATATAAAAAACAGATAACCCTGTTGATAATAGGCCCGTATAAAAGGCGAGTCTGAACCTTCCCTCTTCAGTTAGACGCTACCGGTTCGTGCAAAAGATACAGTGACTAATGCCGATGCTGATTTTCGGGACGAATTTTAGATAATTGACGAACTGACATCGATTTGGATTGGCCCGCTGCTGAAGCTGGCCTATATTAATGCCTTTAGAAAACGGTGAATATTTTATGGAATACCGGAAATTAGAAGAAGCCCTTGAACGACAGAATAAACTTATACGTACAATAACCGAAAACGCTACCACCGCCCTCTTTACAATGAATACTGAGGGATACTGTACCTATATGAATCCTGCGGGAGAAAGAATGTTCGGATATACGGCCGAAGAAATCGCTTCAACTCCCCTGCATTATCTTATTCATTCCCGTCGTCCTGATGGCAGTCTTTATCCGATTGAAGAATGCCCTATCGACCGGGCCTTGCCCGAGCATACAACGGTAAGGGCCCACGAAGATGTTTTCTTCCGTAAAGATGGCTCTCCGGTTCCGGTTTCATGTTCAATAAGTCCGGTCTATGAAAACGGACATCCTGTGATAACGGTTTTGGAAGTGCACGACCTGACCGAGCAAAAAAAACACGAAGAGGCAATACTGCGAAACACAAAGAATCTCGAAATTCTAAATTCCATAGGCAAATCGATCTCTGCCGAAATGGATCTCCGGAATATATTGCAGAAAGTAACGGATGCCAGTACCAACCTTACAGGAGCACAATTCGGGGCTTTCTTCTTCAATACAGTAAAAACCAAAGGCGAATCATACCTGCTTTACACTCTATCGGGAGCAACGGCAGACACGTTTAAGGGCTTTCCAATGCCAGGAAAGACACCTTTATTTCATCCTACCTTTAACGGTGAACGTGTCATCCGCAGTGACGACATTACCATGGATCCGCATTTCGGGCACAATTACCACAACGGAATGCCCGGCGGACATCTCCCTGTAGTGAGCTATCTGGCCGTGCCGGTGATCGCCAAATCTGGCGCCGTGATAGGCGGCTTGTTTTTTGGCCATTCAAGGCCTGGTGCTTTCAGCACCGAAGACGAAAAGATGGTGTCGTCGATAGCATCCCAGGCTGCAATTGCTATAGACAATGCCAAACTATTTGACAAAGTAAAAACGGCAAACCGCCAAAACAAACGGCTGCTTAAGATTGCTAAACAGTTGGATGATAAAAAAAATGAATTCATGAGCATTGCAAGTCATGAATTAAAGACTCCAGTAACAAGTATCAAGGGATATCTCCAGATAATTGAAAAAATAGCGAAGGCAGAAGAAAAACCAATTTTAAACGGCTTCATTACAAAGGCGGCGCGACAAGTGGATAAATTAACCTCCCTTGTAAACGATCTGCTCGACGCAACCCGGATACAAGCAGGAAAGATTACTTACAATTTTACGACGTTTAATTTTGGCGACGTACTTGAAGACTCTATCAGTTCACTGCGGGTAGTTAACAATACTCACACGATTGAGATTAACGGAGACCAGAATATCTTCATTACAGCCGACAGGATAAGGCTTGAACAGGTTATATCCAATCTTCTGTCGAATGCGGTTAAATATTCTCCTGAAGCAGATAAGATCATTCTAAACGTCAATCAGGAAGAAGAAATACTAAAAGTGGAAATAATCGACTTTGGCATAGGAATAAGTGAACATACCATTCCTAATATTTTCGACAGGTACTTCCGTGAAATCGATAAAAACTACCAATTTAATGGCCTGGGCCTTGGGCTTTATATCTCCGCCGAAATCATAAAAGGCCATAATGGCATGATCTGGGTTGAAAGCGAACCAGGTATGGGCGCTACCTTTTCTTTCACTATTCCTGTCAACCAGACAACCTGAGCTGTCAGATAAATAAATAAAAGTTATAACTTTTATCGCGCAATTGCGGTATACATGTAAAAAAGCCGCATGAAAACAATCGACAGCCATTTCAGACATTTCTTGTCATTTAGTCCCGAAGCCGAGATAAAAGGCAGTGCTATACTGAGGGCAGTAGAAGGACTAGGAGCGTATTCAAATCAGGTATATACACTTTTAAGTCTCGAAGGCTTACCTATGATTTATGCCGAGGAGTGGTATAACTTGCAAAAATGGCTGAACGTACTCAAACTGGTTTATACGAAGTATGGTGCATTTACGCTGCTAACCCTGGGCAAATCAGTCAGCGACGACTTTCCTGAAAGCGAAACTATGGACTTACAGACCGCCCTGTCCTTGCTGGATTCGGGATATAGATTCAATCACCGGAACGGGGACGTTGGAGGTCTGGAGCTAACCGGATTCGACAAAGAAAAGCGGACTGCAGTTTTTAACAGCCACAGTCCCTATCCCCCTGAGTTCGGCAAAGGCGTAATCCTTGGAATAATGAGGAAATTTAAACCAGATAAAGGTGCTGTTCCGGAAATCATCATCGAAAATACAGAAACACCTTTGAGTTATACATACCACATTTCCTGGTAAGCCCGAATGTCCGTTGTTCTGCTATTCTTTTGCTGTTGCCTGCAACGGTTCACCGCCAGCTTCAGCGACCTTGTTCACTGTTGGACTCGCAGTTTTAGAACCCGGAACCTTCGCCCCTGAAGGCCTAGACGAAGCCGCCGGTACAGCAGCATCCTTTGCTATCGCTTCGGGAACACCACCCTTCTGCTTAAATGCGGCCAGCTCGGTCTGCAAAACTTCATTTTGAGTGCTCCACTCTTTCTCCTGCGCCTTTAAAACGTCTACAACATTACGTAACGCAGATATTTTAGTAGTCAGACTTTGTATGGTAGTATCTTTAGACATTAATAATGCTGTAAGGCTGTCAGCTTTGCTCTCCAGACGTTTTATAACCTCATTATGCGCTTCAGTAGCTCCCTCCAGTCTCGCCTGTTTAATTTCGAGCTGGTGAAAACTTTCACTTTTTGCTGATAGTGCCTTTTGCAGGCTATCCGCCTTCAGCGTCAGTATTTCTATCATTTGCTTCTTGCTCTGTGCACTGGCAGCACTCATGGCTATTACAGCCACACCCATAATCAGAAATAATTTAATTGCTCTCATAGCCTTACTTTTAATTCTTACCACATTTAATAACTCAGCACCTTAAATCTTCGGGATCCAACTGACTACCTCATTCAAATACCAGCCCCTAAAATGGAGTAAAAAACTAAAGATCAGCCAATTGAAGCCAGACGTTTTCAATTAACATTAACTAAGTTTGAAAGTTTAATTGTTTTTTATTTTTTTTCAGAGAAGAATATTGCTGCTGACATAAGGTTGTCAGCTCCGGGTTATTTCTTTGTATCACACAAAAAAAACAACCATGTCAATTATTGAAATGCTCTTAAAAGAACTGGATCAGGAATCACAGATCACACGCAAAATGCTGCAGCGTGTACCCGACGACAAGTATGACTGGCAACCGCACGAAAAAAGTATGACCCTGCGACAGCTTGCTATACATGTTGCCGAACTACCATCCTGGATTATGATGGGACTTACCACCGACGAACTTGATTTCGCCACCAGTCCTTACGATCCGGTGCCTGTTAACAACAATGCTCAGTTACTGGAGCTTTTTGAAAAATCGCTTGCAGAAGGCCGATCGCAGTTAGCTGCTGCAAATGAGGAGAAGCTGGAAGAAAAATGGACTCTTCGCAACGCAGACCAAATCTATTCGGTAATGACGAAAGGAGAAGTAGTAAGGCATTCTCTCAGCCAAACCATTCACCACCGCGCACAATTGGGTGTTTACCTGCGGCTATTGAACATTCCAATTCCGGGAACTTACGGACCAAGTGCTGATGAGCAGGGTTTTTAAATAAATTCCCTATATTTATTGGTCTACAGACCTCCTTTATGTTGAAATATTTAAGTACAATAGCCTTTATAGGATCAATAATCATTTTTTGTTCCAGCTTCAGTAAGCAGGCCGATAATTCGGCACAAATAGCAACGCTGCCTTCATTAAAAGATTCTTCCGGCTTTAAAAAGGCTGCGTTGAACTATACTACTTACTGCGCCGGATGCCATGGCGAAAAAATGGATGCCTTTGTTGACCGTAAATGGAAATTTGGAAATTCACGTAAGGACTTATTCACTTCTATAAAACTGGGGCATCCGAACGAAGGAATGCCTGCCTTCGACGCTACCTTTAGCGACGGGGAAATTTATCAGATATCTGATTATATCTTGCATGGCATAGAGAATGTAAGCAAATATTCCTTTAATGAGAGGCCATCCTCAAACATCTTTAAAACAGAGGAAATGACCATCAGGCTCGATACTGTGGCCAGAGGAATGGATGTTCCCTGGGGGATGGCCTTTTTACCCAATGGCGATATCCTCGTTACCGACCGAAACGGGTCATTCTATCGTGTAAAGAAAGATAAATCGCTTCAACCGATAGACGGTGCGCCCGAAGTGCTTAACCGCGGACAGGGCGGACTAATGGATGTTGTTCCCGATCCATCATTTAACGAGAACAAATTTATTTACCTCTCCTATTCTAAATTCAGGAAGGAAGGCGATGCTGTTCTTGCAACTACGGCAATAATGAAGGCAAAGTTAGAGGGTGATAAATTGATTGAACAAAAAGACATATTTGTAGCGCTTCCTTATTCGCGCACGCAGCATCACTACGGCTCAAGAATGCAGTTCGGCAGAGACGGGTATTTATACTTTTCTGTTGGAGAAAGAGGCAATGAAAAGGAAAATCCGCAGCAGATAAAGGCCAATGATCTGGGCAAGATACACCGGATCAAAAGTGATGGCAGCATCCCATCTGATAATCCTTTTGTCAAAACTAAAGGTGCGGAGCCTTCTATCTATTCATATGGGCACCGCAATCCGCAGGCGCTCACCATACACCCGTTAACTGGTAAAATATGGGAGACGGAACATGGCCCCCGGGGCGGAGATGAGATTAACGTTATTGAACCTGGCAAAAACTATGGCTGGCCTGTAATTACCTATGGAATAAATTACAACGGCAAAATAATAAGTACCATCTCCTCAAAACCGGGAATGGTTCAGCCTCTGCATTACTGGATACCATCTATCGGTCCAAGCGGAATGGCATTTGTTACCGGCGACCGCTACAAGAGCTGGAAAGGTGATATTATGAGTGGTTCACTACGGTTTAAATATTTAAACCGCAGTGTCTTAAAGAACAACAAAGTGGTAAAAGAAGAAATCCTGTTCAAAAATATCGGGCGTGTGCGTGATGTAAGGATGGCTCCCGATGGCTACCTCTATATCGCTGTGGAATCCCCCGGAACTATTTATAAGCTCGTGCCGATAAACGAATAGCGATTCATTCTTCACTCAGCAACCGGTTCCATTGTGGATGACGCTTAAGGAATGTCGCTACATAAGAACAATAGGGTACCAGCTTTAAGCCGCGTTCCTCTATGTCGTTGAATGCTTTTTCTACCATTCCGGCAGCGATTCCTTTGCCTTCGAGTTCTTCAGGCACTTCTGTATGCGTAAGGTAAATGATATTGTCCTTTATCTCATAGTCGATAAAAGAAAGAAGTCCCTCAACTGTTAGTTCATACCGTTGCTTACTTTCATTATTTACCAGCTTAATATCGTTATATTTCATATAGTACAGTGACTTTGAAGTTTAAAACAAAAAATTATAGATTTTTTAAATTTATTTGCAACCTTTCATACCTCGCTCCGTATAATCAAGTGTCCTCCCAAAGGACATGTTTTTCATAGGTAGATGTAGGGCTGAGTTTTTTAACTCGGCCCTTTTTTATTCCTATTGAAAAACGCTTTTTGCCTTCTTTACAGCTTTTTCGAGGTCAATCCCTTCGCCAAGTGCTCCTGCAAATAAATCCCCTTCTGTTCTCAGTCGCCCAATGGCATTGAATATGTTATAGTCTTTCATTTTCAATCCCGGTTTTACTTCGTCCCAGTGAAGCGGCATAGAAACAGTGGCGTTTGGCTTGGGGCGCAACGAGTACGGCCCGGCAATTGTGGCGCCCGGACGGTTCTGCAGAAAGTCGAGATACATTTTCCCTTTACGGTTCTTAATCTGCCTTTCAATACTGGTGTAACCTGGTATTTGCCGATGTACGATGTTGACCAGCAACCGGGCAAACAGCTGTGACTGATCGTATGTGTATTTAGCGCCCATCGGGATGTAGATATGTATGCCTGTGGACCCTGAGGTCTTGCAAAAACAGGGGACATCTATAGCGTCGAGCACCTTCTTAACCGTGAGCGCGGCTTCGATTACCTGTTCAAAAGTATTTTGATCGGGATCCAGATCAATAACACAGTAGTCGGGGTAATCCGGCGACTGCACCCGTGAGAACCAGGGATTCATTTCAATGCATCCCAACGAAGCCATCCATAATAAGCTCGCTTCATCTTTAGGTACAAGAAACTCCTTATGCTCGCCGTCACTGGTTGTGTATGGAAATGTTTCTGCCCAGGCGGGGGCTTTGTCTTTTACGTTCTTCTGGTAAAAGCCTGGTTTGTTAATACCGTTCGGAAACCGGTTGAGCGACTGCGGACGATCTTTCAGATAAGGCATGATGTACTCGCCTACCTGATAGTAGTAGTTAAACAGATCGCGCTTTGTTATGCCATCCTCCGGCCAGTACACCTTGCTGAGGTTGGTAAATTTGATATCATGCCCGCAAATCTTACGTACCTGAGTCTCGTCTTTTGGATTTAGAAGCGACTTCCGTGTTTTATCTTTCGGCGCAGCAATCATTTTCTGCCTCAATGGTTCAGGCTCATCCTTCACTACCTCATCCGTATGTGCTGCCTTTTCGCGAACTACGTCCCTTGCTTTTTTATCCTCACGCAAGCCTTCAAAAGACGGATGTCTGAACACGCCGTCTTCTGTTACTTCCGCAAAGCTAACTTCACAAACAAGCTCCGGCCTCAACCAGATGGCATCGGCCCTGGGCGGGTTCGGGCGAAACCGCGAGGGCTTATTATAGTCTGGCACCGTATGAAAGGGACAGTCATCAGCAATCATGGGCCTGAATCTCTCCATCAGTTCTTTTTGCACTTTCACGCTGAAGCCAGTGCCAACTTTACCGACGTATTGAAGCGTATCGCCTTCGTATACACCTAACAGCAGGGAACTAAACAGTTTGGTGCTCCCTTCATTCCTGGTAAAACCTCCAACCACTACTTCCTGACGTTTATGAATCTTAATTTTAAGCCATTCGCGCGAACGAAAGTCAGGTATGTACAAACTGTCCGCTTTCTTTGCAATGATTCCCTCGAGCCCCATACGCTGCGCTGCGTGAAAAAACTCCGTACCATTCGCCCTGAAAACCTCGCTCAATCGTATCCGGTCGTCAGCTAACGGAAGAACTTCTTTTAAAATAGCCTGACGCTGAGATAATGGCAACTCCATCAAATTTTTTCCATCATACCACAAGATGTCGAATACGTAAAACACAAGATCGCCGTCGGCTTCACTTCTCCAGTTTTGTAAGGATGAAAAATTTGACACCCCTTTATCGTTCAGCACCATAATCTCACCGTCAAAAACAGCATTGATATTCCATTGCTTCAGGATATGATATAGTGGATAAAACTTTTCATTAAAGGATTTCTTATTCCGCGACATCAGTTCTACTTCTCCCCCCTTTATAAAAGCAAGCGCCCTGTATCCATCCCACTTAACCTCATATACCCAGTCGGGATCGTCAAAAGGTTCATCTACAAGCGTGGCAAGCATCGGCTTGATGCCTTCAGGAAATTCGGATTTGGGAGCTTTCGCGGGGGCCATAAGTAGTAAGTTATAAGTAGTAAGTTATAAGTAATAAGTTGTAAGTAAATCTCTATTTTACAGAGTTGTTCTATCCTTAACTTAACAGACGATTAACCAGAAATACATGGAAATAGTTTGCCCCGGGCAGCATTCACAGAGATTTACACTTTATTAGTTACTTTTACGGAATTGTTAATTTATCATTAAGAAAACAGTATACATGTTTGATATCTGCTGTATAGGACACATTACCTTAGATAAAGTCATTACTCCCGGTTCGGAAGTAAATATGCCGGGGGGCACTTCTTTTTATTTTTCAAACGCCCTAAGCAACATGGACGTGAGCTACAGCCTGCTTACCTCTATCGCCGCCAGCGAAAGTTATATTATCGATGGTTTGAATGCAAAGGGAATACATACTGAAGTATTCTGGGGAAAACATACTGTTTGCTTTGAAAATATCTATAGCTTCGATCAGGATCACCGGCAACAGCGGGTACTCGAAAAGGCCGATCCTTTCAATATGGCTCAGCTGAGCCATGTTAATGCCAAAATATATCACCTCGGTCCCCTGCTCGCAGACGATATACCGGTTAACATGATTGAACATCTGTCGCAGAAAGGAATTGTGTCGCTTGATGTTCAGGGATATCTCCGTGAAGTGAAAGATCAGCAGGTGCTGGCTATCGACTGGCTTGAAAAGAAAGCAGCCCTTCCCCATGTAGGGATCCTGAAAGCCAACGAAACCGAAATGGAAGTATTGACAGGGTGTATCGACATCCGTGAAGGCGCAAAAGCCCTGGCCGGAATGGGTGTAAAAGAAGTGGTGATTACCCTGGGCAGCAAAGGGTCTGTAATCTATTCTGAAGGAGTTTTTCACAACATCCCTGCTTACAAACCCACAGCGGTGGTAGATGCAACGGGTTGCGGCGACACGTATATGGCTGGGTATTTATACAAAAAATCGAAAGGAGCTTCCTGCTATGAGGCAGGTACCTTCGCAGCGGCGATGGCAACCTTAAAGATCGGAACTTCGGGTCCTTTTTCGGGCACCAGTGAGGAGGTGATAAAATTATTATCAGCGAACCTGCAGTAGCACGGGCTTAATGCCCGGGTTCAGTTCATAACAATGCTTATTGCCACTCCGAAAATCGCTTTTTCAGGAGAACAGAGAACTTACCGGGACGATAGGAAGCGATGCTCCGGAGCACGAGATTCTCCCGCATTCCGGAGCGTATCCTTTTGTGCATATATCCCACTACCCTGTCCTTCTCTACTTCTCCCTGTTCTTTAATGCCGGGCAGCAAACGAAGAGAGAGCATGGCGAGCAAGCCGCCAATGACAAAAAAGAAGTTAAGTCCCTTCAGACTGATCATTTGAATAACCGTTACCCCATGGGCTCCCTGCCACTGAAAATTCCATTCCAGCTCATGATGTGAAAAGTAATCGGCCATCATACCTGCGAGCAAAGGCGCCATTGCAGCACACAAAGAGACGATAATGTTCTTTACAGCCATATACGACATGGCGTCTTCACGCGGCGCTAGCTTAATTCCGATATTGGAGACAGCAAGGTTAATACCGGCTGTTGATATGCCGCTGAAGATATTTATGACAGCAAGCAATATTATGCTGTATAACTGACCTGAAGGAAGAGATGTAAAGGCCATAGCCATAATACAGGAAATGTATACCGGAGCACAGATGCGGATAATGGTTTTATTGCTGTACCTGTCGGTATACCGTCCCCATAATTTCAGAGATGATATGCTGCTTAGCTGACCAAGAATGGTGAATGCCATGACATAAGATAAAGGGAGGCCGATTGTTTTCATCATATAAACAGAAAAGAACGGCACTGCAAGATCGAGGGCAAAACTCCAGAATGAATTAAAGAAGATCAGCTTCCGAAAGTTCGGGTCTCTCAGGGGCTTTTGAAACGACGTAAGTACTTTGCCGCTGTCGGGCTCAGCTTTTGGTTCAGGAGCCTTTGAAAGTAAATAGACACCTAACATTCCCACTCCGGATCCAACTAAGAACATCACGAAATACGCGGTATTCACCATATCAGGATGATGCACCTTCATGAAGTCAATAAAAAAAGCAACCAGCAGGCTCGTGGTAATACTCAGAATCTGCATCAACCTGGTCCTGTAGGAGAAATACTGTCCGAGTGTTTTTTCGGGAACCAGGTCTTTCATCCATGAATTCCAGCTCGCTGATGCCAGTGAGCCGAAAAAGTAGTGCACGGTTAAAAGGGCGATGAGGAAATTCACATTTGCACTTTTCCCGAAAATAAATGGGATGGCACCAATGATTAACAATGCCAGCCGCGCCACAACAGAAGTAAGCACGGCTATTGCCCGGCGGTTGTTGAATGTATGCACCAGCCAAATTGACGCAAGCTGAAATACATTGGTAAATATTGGAAGCGAAGCCAGTAGCCCGATCTGGAAATTCGAAGCTCCCATAAACACAGCCATCGAAACCAAAAATGTGCCCCCCGTAAGGTTCACCATTACTTCGCCGGCCAGACTTTCTTTCACTATATATCGAAGACCACTTTGTGTCTGTTCATCCGTAAGTTTTACGGAGGGTGATAAAAACTTCATTATTCTCGTGAGTCCTGTTACGATCCCGCTTAAAAAGATGTTACAACAATCTTTAAACAGCTTTTTTGCCTGCATCGGGAGTAAGCGGGATATATTTTCAGTCCTGCTCAAAATCAAGGATCTCCTGGTCGTGTTAAGGTGTGAAATCATGTCATTGCGCTGGACAAACATAGAACGCCACGGTTGATTTTCATAGCAATAACAGGCTTGTGGCATAGTATGACGCTGTTTGACATAATTTGACACGGTTTGACACTGTTTGGCGATGAGAAAACGAACGGCACAGGGGTATACGATTATGGAATGTACATCAACCGGACCCAACTGGGTCTCCGGATGCCTCCCGGATCTCTCTTTACCGTCTGTTTATTTACATGCTGACGAACAGCTATCGAATAACTGACGAACAACTGTAAAGCAATTGACGAACGTTCGACAAGGCGGCGACAAGCATCTGACGAGGAAAAAGCAAGCCGGCAACGCAAGAGAAACGAGAGGAAAGCAAACATCTATCGAACAGCTGTCAAACAAGCCTTGAGACAGTTCAAATAAGTGTGTCAAAACATTCACACCCTTGATTAAACGGATGGTATTCAAACAAAAACGCAGAGACAACGATATTACCTCTGCGTTTTAACGAACAGAACTTTAATGCCTGCAGGCAGTCTGATCTTTATAGTTTCTTCAGTCCTTTTAAGTCGCCTTTATCTTTTGCCTCCATTACGCTGATAGCGAAACCACCGCCCGGAGCCGACTTTTGAGTAAGTTTTGATTTGCTGGTAACAATCACTTTCTTTATCGTATAGGCCTGAGGATTGGTTTTATAATGGGCATCGGCAGCATCGGCATAGATGGTTGCAATATATGTTTTGTTCGGATCAAGGAAGCTGAAATTAACTTTCGATGTAAAGCCGTTTTCGCCGCACACATTACCAACAAACCAGTTATTGGTCCCCTTGGCCTTACGTGCAACGGTAATATACTCGCCCGGTTCGGCTTCGAGATATTTACTTGCATCCCAGTCTACTGCAACATCTTTGATAAACTGAAATGCGTCGGCAAAGCGCTCATAGTTTTCGGGCACATCGGCAGCCATCTGCAAAGGGCTGTACATCGTTACGTACAACGCAAGCTGATTGGCTAATGTACTGTTCACATGCGATTTGTTCGACGGATTCAACTTCGAAATATCCATTTCAAAGATCCCCGGAGTATAGTCCATCGGTCCGCCAAGCAAACGGGTGAATGGAAGAAGAGTGACATGATTTGGCTTGGATCCCCCAAAAGCCTGGTACTCTGTGCCGCGAGCCGACTCGTTACCTATGAGGTTAGGATATGTACGCGCTATCCCGGTTGGACGAACCGCTTCATGAGCGTTGACCATGATTTTATATTCAGCAGCTTTTTCGATGGCATACTGGTAATGATTGATCAGCCACTGACTGTAATGGTTTTCTCCGCGCGGAAGAATATTACCTACGTAGCCGCTTTTTACGGCGTCGTAGCCGTTATCCTTCATAAACTGGTAAGCCTTGTCCATGTGCCGTTCATAATTCCGGACAGACGAAGACGTTTCGTGATGCATGATCATTTTCACACCCTTGCTTTTGGCATACTCATGGATTCCTTTTACGTCAAAATCTGGGTAGGGAGTAACAAAATCGAATACATAGTCTTTAGAATTACCGAACCAGTCTTCCCAGCCAATGTTCCAGCCCTCTACCAATACGGCATCGAAGCCATTTTTAGCGGCAAAGTCGATATACTTTTTCACATTAGCAGTGTTAGCTGCATGGGTGCCATTGGGTTTTACCTTCGTATAATCGGTTATCCCTAACTGTACAGCCGGAACCTCGTTGGTATACGACCATGAGCTTTTGCCTGTGATCATTTCCCACCAAACACCGACGTATTTTACGGGCTTGATCCATGATGGATCTTCTATTTTGCAGGGCTCGTTCAGGTTGTAAATCATTTTGGACGCAATAATGTCACGGGCATCGTCGCTTACCATGACGGTGCGCCATGGCGAAGTACAAGGCGACTGCATATATCCTTTATCACCTATTGCATCTGGAGTCAGCCATGATTCGAACACCATATTCTTGTCGTCGAGGTTCAGGTGCATGCATGAATAGTTGATCAGGGCGGCTTCGTGTAAATTGATATACAGTCCGTTATCCGTCTTCATCATCAGCGACGTTTGAACGCCTGTGGGCGAAAAAGAGGTTTGCGACAGATTTCCGGTGATGGATTTTGACAATAAGCCCCTGATTTCCGACAGTCTTGACTTAGTAAAATCATATTCCTGTGTATCGTAATCTCCTGGAATCCAATAAGCGGTATGATCGCCCGCCATCGCAAACTGTGTACGTTCTTCTTTAATAACAAAATAAACTAAGTTCTTTTGCTGTGGAAATTCATATCTGAAGCCTAATCCGTCGTTGAACAAGCGGAAGCGGATCACCATCTTGCGGTCTGTTCCCTTTTGATTTAGCGTTACGGCCAGTTCGTTATAATGATTGCGGATTTCTTTGCTTTCTCCCCATACTGGTTTCCAGGTTTCGTCGAAGGATGACGACTTTGTGTCTGAAACACTGAAATTATCAAAAAGCGAAGCTTTAGGATTGACAGGTTTCCGTTTCATATCGCCTTCGCCGCCTAAATCAATTTGGGGACCTTCTGCTTTTAACTCCAGTCCTAATTTGCTCGGTTTAATTACTTCTTTGCCTTTGAAAGTCAGGCTGTACGTCGGTATCCCTCCATCCTGAATTGTAAAACGCATAGACAGATTTCCATTGGGAGATTTTAGTTCCTGAGCCAGTACAGCTAATGCAGCTGCGTTCAGAAACAAAAACAAGATTATTCTTTTCATTGTTTATTAGGGTTTATTAACGCTTTTTTTATTTGTAGTCCTTATTCAGGCCGGTCAAATATAGCGTGATTTATCATTTCCCCGAAAATTAAACTGCGCTTACCCTGGCAGGGCCCAACCTAAGCATCTGGCTGTGATTGGTTTTGAACGAGCTATTTTAATATTCACTTGCTTAAAATGGCAGCCTTAGGATAGTATTTATTACGCAGCCAGAAGGCTACATTCACCAGCGCTATCAGGGCCGGAACTTCAACGAGAGGTCCGATAACACCGGCAAAGGCTTGTCCGGAGTTTATTCCGAAGACTCCGATGGCGACAGCAATGGCAAGTTCAAAATTATTACCGGCAGCGGTAAAGGCAATAGATGCGTTCTGGGAATAATCTGCTCCCAACGATTTGCCAAAAAAGAAGCTCACGATGAACATAATGGCAAAGTAAATCACCAGGGGAATAGCAATGCGTACCACGTCGAATGGGATCTGAACAATCAGCTCTCCTTTTAAACTGAACATCACCACAATGGTAAACAGCAAAGCGATGAGGGTGACAGGTGAAATAAAAGGAATGAACTTCTCTGAGAACCATTCAGGTCCTTTGAATTTAATCAGCAGCCAACGGCTGATCACTCCTGCAGCAAAGGGAATTCCTAAATAAATACCTACGGATTTTGCGATCTCGCCCATACTTACATCTACCACAGACCCTTCCATACCGAACAGCGGGAGAAGCACTGTGATAAATACGTAAGCATACACGCTATACAGCAATACCTGGAAAATGCTGTTCAGCGCCACCAGACCGGCTGCATATTCCCTGCTTCCTTCAGCAAGCTCATTCCATACTATAACCATAGCGATGCAGCGTGCAAGTCCAATCATAATCAGCCCGATCATGTACTCGGGCTTGTCATGAAGAAAAGTAACGGCCAGGATGAACATCAGAACAGGGCCGATAACCCAGTTCAATATCAGGGAAGCACTGAGTATCTTCGTGTTCCGGAAAACCTCACCGAGGCTTTCGTATTTCACTTTGGCAAGTGGCGGATACATCATCAGTATTAAGCCGATAGCCAAAGGAATATTGGTTGTTCCGCTGGAGTATGAATTGATGAAGGTGGCCGATGAGGGAACAAAATACCCGAGCGCGACCCCGATACCCATTGCCAGAAATATCCAGAGAGTTAAGTACCGGTCTAAAAAACCCAACTTTTTGCGTCCGGCCGCCGGGGCACAGTTATTTGCACTCATATTATTATTTTAAAATATGCTTATTCACGAAATCAGCGGCATACACTTTAATCATGTCTCTCACCCGCCTGAACTCTTCCATGATCTCTTCCGGTGTTCCCTGAGCTTTAGCGGGATCAGGAAAATTATAGTGAAACCGTTCTACATTGCCAGGAAAGAAAGGACAGGCCTCTTTCGCGTTATCGCAAACGGTGATAACATAGTCGAACGGAACCGAAAGATATTCATCTACATGATTAGAAGTATGCTTAGAGATATCGATATGGTCTTCTGCCATCACCTGTATCGCTTTCGGATTTACGCCGTGCGTTTCTATCCCTGCACTGTAAACACTCGCTTTATCACCTGCAAAATGCCTCAGGTAACCTTCCGCTAACTGACTACGGCAACTATTGCCGGTACATAACACTAAAATATTCTTCATTTAAATAATTTATTCAACATTAATTACAACATCCTGAACCCGGAGTACAGCAACCCGAATTTACTTCTGCGGGCTTTTCACCAAAAACTGTGATGCTTAAGATGCCGGTATTGCCTGACTTAAAACTTTCTATTTCATTTTCAGAGAGATAACGTTTAAGGATATCATCAGGAATGACAATTGCTTTTTGCTTCTGGACGATAACATTTCTAAATCCCGCGGAATTGATGAATTGCAGATACTCCTCTTTCTGTACAGCTCCGGCAACGCAACCGGCATACATTTCGGCATCCTTTACCAGGGTTTCGGGTAACTCTCCTGACAGCACGATATCGGATATGCTGAAATGCCCGCCCGGCTTTAGCACCCTGTAGATTTCCTGAAAAACTGCCTCTTTATTCGGAACGAGATTCAGTACACAATTGCTTACGATTACATCAGCCGTGTTAGCAGTAACAGGCATTTTTTCGATATCGCCCTGGCGAAACTCCACATTATTAAATCCAAGTTTCTCAACATTTGTCCTGGCCTTCTCAATCATTGCAGGAGTAAAATCAATTCCTATCACTTTACCCGACTCTCCAGTCTCTGCCCTTGCAACAAAGCAGTCGTTGCCGGCACCGCTTCCTAAGTCAATAACAGTATCCCCTTTTTTAATCTGAGCAAACTGCGTTGGCAAACCACATCCCAGGCCTAAATCCGCTTCAGGATTATATCCTTCCATAGTGGAATATTCGTCACTCATGATATTATATACTTCGGTAGAGCAACAGGACGACCCGCAGCAGGACGATTGATTTGTTTCTTTGTCCTGAAGGGCTATCTCACTGTACTTTTGTCTCACCAGTTCCTTTAATTTTTCTGAATTTTCCATGATGATTTAATAAATGATATTGCAATATTACGATATATGATTATAAATTTTTTTTAGCAGCAGTCCGCTTGTCCTTTATAAGAAGAAAAAAAGTTATTCAGATGCGACTGAAGATCTTTCCAGACAGTGGGATTTATACAATAGCATACACTTACACCTTCTATCGTCCCCTGAATTAATCCGGCATTCTTAAGTTCTTTAAGGTGCTGAGAGATGGTTGCCTGAGCCAGCCCCAGCTCGTCAACAAGATCGCCGCAAATACAGGCGTTGGCTTTAATGATCTGTTGCAAGATGGCAATTCTGGCCGGATGCGCAATTGCTTTCAGCATCACAGCCATCCGATTCTGCTCTTCCGAAAATATTTCTGTTTTTGTAATCCCCATAATACATTGCAATATTACGATTAATAGTTTATACTGCAAATTTTATTAAAAAAAAGCTGTAACCTTAAGATTACAGCTACGCTAAATATGTATTGCGGATATTTTCTTTTCAATGCACCCACCTTATCAATGCCACAACCAACGGCCTTTGCAGAGGGAACGCAGGCTTATAAGATCATGCGATCTTCTTTACGGTATGAAGATCTTCAGAATATACACCCAGAGTAGCTTCCTCCTGTATCTTCAATGTTGCAAGGATCAGATTTTTATCTTTCTCACTTTCTAGCAATCGTTCGTAAAGCTCCATTATCTTGCTAAAAAGTTTGAAGTCAGCTTGCGCTGTCATTGCATTAGTATGGCGCGTATCACTAACGACCTGATTATTGATAACGGTTTCCTGATTAAAACTAATAATCGTTTCTACACTAACCTGAAGCACATCTGCTATCCGGCAGAGAACATTTTCGTCTATGCTTTCAGCTTGTTCTAATTTAGAGATCTTCTGCTGACTATATGAGAGTGCAGAAGCCAAGTTCCCCTGTTTTATGCCCCTAATTTCTCTAATTGCCCTCACATTTCGACCAATGTGAGCATCTGTCTTTTGACCGTTCATGTACAATTCCCCTAATCGTTAATCCCTTTTCAATAATCCGATTATTCCTGTTTACGGTATCGAGTTTAAATTGGTTATAAAATAAGTGTCAAAAAGACGTGATCTTTATCACTATTTTTACTATCTCTGCAATAAAACGGAGTTTTAGACGTAATCGTCGTTAATTGTACAGCAGAAATGCGGCCACCATAGTTTCCCACCGGCTTGCATCGGTTAGTAGAGCAATATTATCAGAGAAATAAGACATATCAGCCTCAAATAACCGGAGACTATTGCTGCGGCCCAAAAGCAAATCAAGATGATGCTCGCCGCTTTTGTTAACATGAGTTTTATATGTTTCCCAGTGAAACTCTTCTCTGTGAGTATCGATTATCGTTTTCAAGAGCAACAATCCCGTCCGCACGGGATAAAAACTCCGGGGGGCGCTTACATGCAACATAATGCCTTTACACGAAAGGTTCCCGTATTTTCCCGCGCCGGGTATAAAACTTATTTCTCTTGCCCGTACGTTTTCGATTTCTAATGAATTGAACTGTTCGGCTATAAGCCGCGATTCCATCCAGGGAGCTCCCGCTACCCGGAAAGGAACAGCCGTACCCCTGCCCTCGCTTAAATTTGTCGCCTCAAGCAAACAAAGTCCGGGGTACAACAGAGCCGATTCAAAGCTACTTATTGCGGGAGAAGCAGGAACAAAGGAGGCCGACCAATCATGAAACATCATCTCTCTTGTCCAACCCTCACAACGGACCACATCCACAGGACAGTTTAAGTTCCTTGTCGCATTGAAATACAAGGCCAGCTCGCCTAACGTACAGCTATGCCTGAGGGGCATTTCCCATCTGCCAATAAAACTGCTTGCAAACTTTTCATCCAGAAATGGACCTTCGGCGAGGGAAAGCTGTCCGGATATAGGATTGGGACGATCCAGTATTATCAAAGGCTTGTTATACCGGGCAGAACTTTCCATTACCCACGTCATTGTCCATAAGTAGGTATAGAACCTGCTGCCGATATCAGGTAAGTCGACCAGTACAAGGTCTATATCCGCAAGATCTGCATCATCGGGAGCTAACTTATCTCCGTAAAGACTGACTACAGGTAAACCCGTAAGTGTATCGGTACAGGAATTCATCAAATGGCCATCTTCTCCGGTAGTATCTAAACCGTGTTCGGGAGAGAAAAGCTTTACCAGGTGATAACCGTGATTAAGAAGCGCCTTTCGCGAGGCGATATAATCCCTTGTGACCGCTGCATTATTAGTTAACAATCCGAGGCGTTTCGTCTTATCGCCGTTCAACAGGAATATGTCAATGCCATTCAATACCGGCTGCATAATGTTTCTCTGAATATCTGCCTTACGATTGTACAAAAAGAAAGAATTTGAAATTGCTTTCACTAGAAGTGGACGTATTCTAACTCATTATAGAATCTGGACTTTATAAGATCGCTCTAAATAGCTGCAAACCGAAACTGAAGAGCCCCACCACTGGATTACATGTGAAGTACTTACTTCTATTCTTTTGGATTTATGTCCGGGGGAATAATTTGATATCGAGACAAAGGCTTACTAAAGCGGTTTTTTAAATCATCGTACATTTTAAGTTTCACTGATTCAGGATGAACACTATATTTTATTTTTGAAGCTTCATACCAAAAAGCATCCTTGAGAAGCTCGGTTGCCTTTTGGTCATTCCTCCAAAATTGATGTTTTCTAAATTCATCTAAATAAACGTTCTCTGATTTTTTTCCAGATGTTTCGAGATAGTTTTTTATTTTGCCGACATCGCTGACAAGAATAAAAAAACAAACCAGTGCGACAATGCTGATAAGAGCTGCAATAATTGATATAGTTTCCATTTCTAACAGGAGTTTTATAATTATAAATAGCAGTTGTGTGCAAATCGTGTGCACAAAAAACAAATCAGGCTTTTAAGATTTTACCTAAAAGCCTGATTTTCAACGTGGAGAATATCGGAGTCGAACCGATGACCTTTTGCATGCCATGCAAACGCTCTAGCCAGCTGAGCTAATCCCCCCTTTTTTGGAATTGAATGCAAATATAATGCTTCAGAATAAAATTCAAAGAAATATAGATGAAATATAAAAAGGTCCGCAATCTCAAAGGATTGCGAACCTTTTAAGCATTTAATTCTATTTATCCATTAGCATTAGTACATAACTATAGGAGTATTTTTTATCGAGCAAGCGATATTGATCGTGCGGCAATGAACCCCAGCTGTCGTCACCTCCTACCCCCCTTTGCTTCAGGTCAATGTTGAGATATACGTCTTTCCTCGGCTTGATATCTACCGGGTGCTGCTGTTTCTTCGTTAACCCCGGATCCAGATCTTCTGTGAGATTATTGATTGCACTAAAACAGATTGGCTGCTCGCCCTCAATCCTAAGTCCTCTTCCATCGGCATCCGTAAGGCTTAACCAGCGCACGTCGGTTTTATAACCACCTTCCTGTGGCCGAATATAGTTTAAAGTGTACTGGTTGCTTACTTTATCGCTATATCTTCCAATGAAAGCCGCTGTTTTCCGGTCACTATAATTTTCCCAGGGGCCGCGGCCATAGTATTCAAGGTTCTCATACTGTCCCGGCAGCTGCATCCGCATACCGAATCGAGGCAATTCAGGAAGGTCGCGGCCAGTCATATCTATTGAAGCTGTTACTTTTACTGATCCGTCATTTTGTATCAGGTAATCTACCACATATGGTACGCCGATACCGGTCAGTTCATAATCCACTTTGATGGGTAAACCCGAATCTCCCTGTTCTCCTACAGTGATATTTCTGACAACAGCATTTTCATGTGCGTTCCTCCAGATGCCCAGTGTAGAAGGCATCCTGCTTCCAAAATCGTTATCTGTTGGTGCCCTCCAAAAATACGGCTGAGGGTATCCGCTTATGATCCATCCGTTCTTCCCCGAAGAGAAGCGGGTGAATCTACCTTCTTTAGTATTAAACTCGCCGTTTACCGCTCCTGAAGTAAATTTAAGCAGGTTACCGGCCCTTTCAATCTTAAGATCATTTCTGACAGAACCTGAGGCGCGGGCCAAATACTCGCCGGCTGTTTTAAACTGCTCTCTCGCAATTTCGTGTCCTGCAGGAATCATCTCCGTGCCCGACTTCGTATAGGCGTAAACATTCAGAAAGAATTCACTTCCGGCAGCTGCCTTAAATTGTGGCACCTGTAATTTCACATCTTTCTTTTGGTGAGGTGCGAGGCTTACAGAAAATGTACCGTCTTTTACTTTCTCACCGTTAAGGTACATCTCCCATTTGAAATTATACTGATCGAGATTTGTGAAATCGAAGAGGTTTTCTACCGTGATAAGCCCTTTGGAAACATCTTTGTCTTTAAACAGAATGTTCTGATATACTTTCTTCACTTCATACAGTCCGGGATGAGGTGTTCTGTTGGCTGCTATCAGACCGTTAGCACAGAAGTTCTCGTCATTCTGAAGATGATATCCCCCCAGATCCCCGCCATAGGCCCAGAAGGTACGACCGTCTTTTGTTGTGGTTTTCATACCCTGATCTACCCAGTCCCAAATGAAGCCTCCCTGCATATGCTTACTGCCGTAGATGATATCCCAGTATTCCTGAAAATTGCCGTTGCTGTTACCCATCGCATGGGAATATTCGCACATGATATATGGTCTTGATTTCCGTGCATTCGCATATTCTTTCATTGATTCTACGCGGGGGTACATCGGACAAACGATATCGGTATTCTCGCTCTCGCCTGACTGCTCGAATTGTACCATCCGTGTATTGTCCCTTTGCTTGATCCATTTATAGGCTTCATAAAATACGGGGCCGTTACCGCATTCGTTACCCAGCGACCAAATGATCACAGAAGGGTGATTTTTATCTCTTTCCACCAAACGATGAATGCGATCCATATGTGCAGGAGCCCATAACGGCAAATATGCCGGGTGTTTCGACTTATCAAACCAGCCTTGCCATTCAGCGCCCATTCCATGGGTTTCGATATTTGCTTCATCCACGAGATAGAGGCCATACTGATCACATAGCTTATACCACAGCGGATCGTTGGGATAATGGCTGGTACGCACGGCATTGATATTGAACTGCTTCATCAGCATGATGTCTTTCATCATTAGCTCCCTCGAAGGAACATGTCCGTTCACATCATCATGCTCATGCCTGTTGGCCCCCTTAACATAAATGGGCATTCCATTTACCATTAGTTGCGCATCTTTTATCTCAACCTTCCGGAATCCTATTTTAGCGCCGGTATGACCCAGGAGGGTACCTTTATTGTCTTTAAGGCTAATAATGCAATCATAAAGATTTGGATGTTCTGCACTCCATTTTAAAGGATTGCTGACAGTACCGCTAAAATTTATGGTTTGTATAGAATCAGCGCCGATGGATACAACCTTTTGAGAGCTATAGACTGTTTTACCAGCTTTGTCTACCACCGAAACAGACAGGCTTCCTCCTTTAATACTATTACCCGAAAACTGCCTCAGATCAACTGAAGCGGTAAATAACCCGTTGGTATATTTAGAATCCAGATCACCTTTTAAAAAGAAGTCCCAGATGCTTAATTTCGGAAGCGAGTACAAACATACATCCCTTTCAATACCGCTGATCCTCCAGAAGTCCTGATCTTCAAGATAGCTGCCATCGTGCCAGCGGAAAACCTGCACTGCAAGAAGGTTTTGTCCTTTCTTAAGATACCTGGTAATATTAAATTCCGCGGGAGATTTTGACGCTTTTGTCAGTCCGACCTTCTGCCCGTTCACGTAGACAAATGCACAGCCCGTTATTGATCCGAACTGAAGCATCACTTCGCGACCGTCCCAGCTTGCCGGAACAGTAAATGATTTGCGGTAGGTTCCTACCGGATTACCCTCCCCAACATAGGGTGGATTCTTCGGGTGAGGGTAAGTAATATTAGTATAGATCGGAATGCCGAAGCCCTTCAACTCCCAGTTTGAAGGAACAGGCAGCTCACTCCAGTGAGAGTCGTCAAGGTCCGTCCTGTGGAAGTCCTTCAGGCGGTCTGCATACTTATCTACGTATACAAACTTCCATTTCCCGTTTAGTGATTGATAAAATGGCGACCGGGTATAGTCGTCGGCTTTTACATCCTGCTCCTTGTTAAAAAGCATAAATGTAGCATGCGGTTTTTCTTTGTTTTGTTCTATCAGGGCAGGATTTTCCCAATCGTTTTGTTGTGCGCGAAGGCCGCTGGCAGCCAGGCATAAAAGGAAGATCCCCTGAACTAAATAGTTTTTCATTTTATTTAAATTCAAATGGTGTGCATCTGCAAGCAAAGAACGTTATTCAAAGCTATATAGAGCAGGGGTAAATTAAGCATGAAAAGGGGGCAAAATAATTTGCAACAGAAAAATTACTTTGCCCGCGCATTATGGTCTACCTGCCCCCCGGAGGACAATGCGACTTCAGGAAGTTCGTAAACAAGCCCGAAAGATGCTCCCTGGTACCCTCACCTTCGGAGATGGAGTGAGTTCTGTTGGGGTAAGACATCAGTTGAAACTGCTTATTGTATTTTATTAATTCATTAATCAGTAATTCGGCATTTTGATAATGTACGTTATCATCCCCCGTCCCGTGTATGTATAACAGGTTGCCGCGAAGATTCTGAACGTGGCTGATCGGCGAGCCATCAATAAACGGTTTTTTGTCCTCTTTGGGATTGCCCATATACCGCTCCTGGTAGATGTTGTCGTAACTGAGCTGACTAGCAACAGCAGCCACTGCTATACCTGTTTTATAAATTTCAGGGTATTGAAACAGCAGGTTAAGCGTTGAGGAGCCTCCGCCGCTCCAGCCCCATACTGCAACCCTCGACGAATCGACAAACGGCCATTTGAGTATTTCTTTTGCAGCCATAGCCTGGTCCCTGATGTTCAGTATCCCGATGTTCTTATATATCGATTTACGCCATTCCCGGCCTTTCGGTGCCGGTGCACCCCTGTTTTCAACAGACATGTAAATATAACCGTCGTTAGCCATATCGCCCTCATAGAGCCTGTTAAATCCTGTGCCGTAAGAATCGGTAACGGTTTGACCAGCAGGTTCGCCGTAGACATAAAACACAACCGGATATCGTTTCGAAGGATCGAAGCTGGCAGGTTTCACCATCCATCCGTCCATAACCACACCTTCAGCTGTTTTAACCTTAAAGAACTCAGCCCTGTTATTCTTCAGCGAATCCAGAGGCATCTTAGCACCTATCGTCTTATGGGAAGGGAGATCTACCCGTTCGGAGGCGGGAGAAACTAAACTGCTTGAAAAACGGTGAAAAGCCACTTTTCCATTTGGCGATATCAGATAACTGTTTGTACCCGAATATAAAGCTGGAGTGATTCGTTCAGCTTGTTTTTTACCAGAGATCGGAACCCTGTATAAATACGCCTGAGTGGCGTTCGAGGGTGATGCATCGAAATAAATGTAACCACCTTTTTCATCGATGAGGTTAATTGAAGAGATGTCATAATTTCCTTTTGTGACAAGTACCTCTTTTCCGTTCCTGTCAATCCTGTAAATATGGCGCCACCCGTCCTTCTCGCTTACCCAGAGGAATTCTTTGCCGCCGCTGATCCATTCCCAGCCTGAGGGGTCGTCGTCATTCCACCTTGATTTGATGTCGATCCATGCATTATCCTTTTCTGTATATATCGTTTTTACTGCTCCTGAACCTGCATTACATAACATCACCCGGCTTTCATTCTGTTTCCGGTTAAGTTGCTGGATGATCAGTTCATTCGAATTATAAGCCCATTCCATACGTGGAATGTAATGCTGCACGGCGTCTCCTGGTACATTCATCCATACCGGTTTTCCCCCATCGGCGGCGATAACTGCGATCCTGCAGGAGCTGGGATCTTCACCTGCTTTCGGATATTCTACCGGAACGGTAAATGAATACACTGAGTCGGTAGTGTTAATCATCAGGTAATTGCGGATATTTGACGCATCAATCTGCCAGTAAGCCAGTTTCTTGCTGTCGGGCGACCAACGGAAGCCGTCCCTGCAGCCAAATTCTTCTTCATACACCCAGTCAAATGTTCCATTAATTACACGATCCGTCCCATCAAAAGTGAGCTGGCTAACCTTACTGGTCTGCAAATCCTCCACATAGAGATTATGAGCGCTTACATAAGCCGCTTTCGTTCCGTCGGGAGAGATTTTTGCATACATAAGTGAGGAAGACGGCAACCTCTTGCCTAATTGCTTCAACGTACCGGTTTTCAGGTCATACAGATAATAGTCGCCCTTTGTATCATAACGCCATACTCTTTTGGTGTTATTCATGATAAGAAGCTTTTGCCGGTCGGCAGAGAACATAAAACGACGGACAGGAATAGCGGTGCTGCTTCCGGGCATGGTAAGCATTTTAGTACTTACAACTTCCGTGTTAACACCTGTTCTGCTGTCGGTTTGAATGATAGCGCCTTTTTCAAGCTTATAGTAGGAATAGCCGTCTGATGTCCATTGAGTCTCCTGACGAGCCTGGCCAGAGACGTGAGCGGTGACCAGAATTAAAAGTACAATAAGATATCCCCGGGAGGCAAACTTTTTCAGCATCCCTGTTTCAGAAGTTTTGTAAACAAAATTCATTAATGCAGTATTTTAACCAACGTTTTTTAAATAGTTATCTAAGTATTCCCGGGGCGAATTTCCGATAATACTTTTAAAAACCCTGTTAAAATTTGTAATACTATTAAAACCGCAGGTGTATGCCACAGCAGAGATGCTATCAAACCTGCCGCCAGTGAGTTTTTTGCAGGCTTCGTTAATACGGGTTTCGTTTAGAAATGAGATAAAGGTATGCCCGGTATGTTTCTTAAAATACCTGCAAAATGCCTGGGGAGTCATGTGAGCGGCATTCGCAACATCCTCAAGAGTTATATCTTCATGATAACGCTGTAAAATGTAGTTATAAATATTGCTGATACGTATTCCTTCGTTCTCACTGAATGTAGTTGCATGGCCGAAAGATGATAGAGGATTAAGCTTGATTCGCATCTTGTTCATGAATTTCAGCAGAAGGAAAAACTGCATCAACTGATCCGGACCAGAAGATTTTTTTATTTCAAGCATCAATTGAGATACATCGTCGTAATACATTGAGGGTAACTTAAATCCCTGCGCATGCTGATCAATAAAGAACTTTAGCGATTTCATTTCAGGAAGGCCAAAAAGAGAAGCCAGCGGCCCCATTGGATTAAAAAATAACATCAGGGCCTTTATCGTTTTGCCGTTCCTCTCGGTAAAGTATTCGGGATTACTTTTAAACAAATGTGGCTGATTAGGCCCAAGGAAATACACCTCTCCCGATTTAAAACTGTGCATATTGTTTCCAACGACCAGAGTGCCCTCTCCTTCCTGGATCCAGGCAATTTGCGCTTCTGTATGCCGGTGAAGATAGGGATAGAAATGAGGAAGATGATCCTGCTGAACAATCACACTCTTGTCGTGTGCGACTGGAATGGTAAATTGTAATACTTTCATAAGAGCCCCAGTTATTTGAGTTCTCAATTTACGAATATTACCTAATTATTAAAAACATATTATCTTACTGGGTTAAAATATGAGAAGTATTTGCTAAATTAAGACTTAAACCACATGATTTTTGTATAAAAACAGGCAAAAAACGGATAGTTAGCTAAAAAAAGCGATCCGGGGAGAATGCCGACAGGGAGATATCTGGTTTCACCCCAAGCAGTACCTGGCTTACAAGGCGACCTGTGGCAGGTCCCAGACTCAACCCCATCATTCCATGCCCTGTTGCTATTGTGAGGTTAGAATATTTTCTGCTACGCCCGATATAAGGTAAGCCATCCGGAGATGAGGGCCTGAAACCAAACCAGATATCTTTTTCCGCTGGAACATCGGGTTTCAGATCGGGAAAATACCTGGGGACAGACTCAACGATGCCTTTAACCCTGTTGATATTGATATGATTATTAATCTTCCCTATTTCCATGGTACCGCCATACCGAATACTGCCGTTCATTGGTGTTACCGCAACCCGTGCTTCAGCGAGCAGTGCAGGGATCTTCATTCGATTTTCGGGTTCTTTTACCATAAAGGAATATCCTTTACCTGCAAGCAAGGGAACTTTCAATCCCGCCAGCCCCGCAATTGACGGCGACCATGAACCACCAGCAATAACATACTGGTCTGCTGTCCATTTTTCGTTTCCTGTATAAACACAGTTCAGGTTGTTCCCGGAGACTTCGATCTTATTTACCTCTCTGTTCCTTAGGATCTTCACGCCACGTGATTCAAGAAGGTCAACAAGTCCGTTGATGAACTGATTGGGATAAATGTGGGCATCGCAACGGTAATGGACAGCTCCGAGAACATCTATATTCAGATCAGGTTGCAAAGCCCGGCATTCTGCGGCAGAAAGCACTTCCATATCAATACCCAGCTCTCTCGCTTTATCTACCACATGCGCTTCTTCCTCAGCTGCCTTCTCTGTTTTATAGAACATAAGGATCCCCTTCTTTACAAACCCGAACTCGAATGCCTTCTGACTATCCATCTCTTCGTATAACTTTTTACTTAACAGAGAGATGTCGCGGAGCGGAACTGCCGACCGTTCAACATGACCGGCATTGGCGTTTTTTAAGAACTTTATTCCCCACGACAGAAGGTCGGCGCTGAGCGAAGGTTTCACATAAAAAGGACTCTTACTGTTAAACATCCACTTTATGCCCTGCTGAACCATGCCCGGGGCAGCGAGCGGAATAAAATGGCTTGGAACGATCATGCCCGCATTTCCAAATGAGCAGCTATCCGTTAAATCGCCTTTTTCGAGAATGGTAACATCAAAGCCCGCTTCATTCAAAAATTTTGCAGAACAAAGACCTATAATTCCTCCTCCTATAATAATTACACTCGCCATATTGTATCTTCAGAAACTAATTTAAATAACCTGAAATCCATGAGCGTAAGGATCGTCATCGTCTATTTTGATGGTGTTATATCCATATATTCTTGCCCAGCCTTCTACCGAAGGAATAATTGCCTTATAGTCGCCAAGTGCTACAACATCTTCCACAATTCCGGTAAACTTGCTTCCAATGATACTTTCGTGAACGAATGATTCGCCTTGCTTCAATTTACCTTTAGCAAACCACTGAGCCATACGTGCTGAAGTGCCGGTGCCGCAGGGAGAGCGGTCGATGGCCTTATCCCCATAAAACACCGCATTTCGGGCCGTCGCTTCAGGAGACAACGTAGCTCCCGCCCAAAGAATATGAGTGCAGGTATTTATAGTCGGATCTTCCGGATGAACAAAGCGATACTCCTGGTTGATCCGTTTTCTGAGCTCACGGCTCCAGCTGATCAGCTGTCCTGCACTATAGTTTTCCAGCCCTTTAAAATTTGGCTGCGGATCAACGATGGCGTAGTAGTTGCCGCCATAAGCAACGTCGATAGTTAACATACCAAGATCGGGACATTCAACCTCTATACCTTCGGCAGCAAGATAAGCCGGAACATTACGTAATTTAACAGATGTTACCTTGTGCCCCTCCTGCTTGTACTCGATCAGCACCAGTCCTGCAGGAGCTTCCATCCTTACAATGCCCGGCACTTTCGGTTGCAAAAGGCCCTCTTCTATGGCAATGGTAATGGTGCCTATTGTACCATGGCCGCACATTGGCAGGCATCCGCTGGTTTCGATAAACAGCACAGCAACGTCGTTCTCAGGATTATGCGGCGGATAAAGAATGCTCCCCGACATCATATCATGACCACGAGGTTCAAACATCAGTCCGGTTCTTATCCAGTCGTATTCTTTTAAAAAATGCTGACGCTTCTCGCTCATGCTGTCGCCTTTAAGGATAGGGCCACCGCCGGCTACCAGGCGTACCGGGTTTCCGCAGGTATGAGCATCAATACAAAAAAAAGTTTTAACCGCCATTTATTCTTTAGTCCATTTATTATTAACCTTCCTCCAGATTCCTGAGGGATTATCACTCTTCAGTTCAGCAGGCAACAATTCGTCGGGCCAGTCCTGCCAGCTCAGGGGGCGTACAAACCGATAAATAGCCGAAGTGCCTACCGATGTAAACCTGCTGTCGTTGGTTGAGGGAAATGGCCCCCCATGCTGCATTGCCGGGCAGACCTCAACGCCCGTGGGAACGCCGTTTAGTATAAGCCTTCCTGCCTTTGCGCCAAGGTCGTAAATAAAACCGCGGTATGCTAAGAGTTCTGAAGGTTCGGCCATCACAGTGATAGTAAGCTGCCCACCCAAAGTGTCGACCACTTTTTCAAGTTCCTCCTGCCCCTCCGCAATCACCAGTAAAGAAAACGGGCCAAACACTTCTTCCCTTAACCGGGGATTTGCGATAAAATCGGCAGCCGAAACCTTTGCGAACACAGGAACGGACGAATAACCCCCAGATTCCGGTAAGCCCTCAGATCGCGCCAGGAGCGTAACCCCAGGAGCCGCTAAGGCCTCTTCAGAAAGCTTTTTATAATTACTGCAGATCCCCGGAGTGAGCATCACAGCGGGCTGTACTTTTTTTATCGCTTCAGATAACTCTGAAATAAAGAAGTCCAGCGCTGGATTCTTCACAGCCAAAAGGAGGCCCGGATTGGTACAAAACTGCCCGGCCCCCAGGGTGATGGACGCCGCATACTTCATCGCAAGATCGCTGGCCCTTTCTTTTATTGCTTCCGGTAAAAAAACCACGGGGTTTATACTTCCCATTTCTGCAAACACAGGGATCGGCACCTCGCGTTCCTGTGCTATCTTCACGAGTGCCATTCCACCCTTAAACGAACCGGTAAAAGTAACAGCTTTGGTTTCGGGATGCCGCACGAGTTGTTCGCCTACAGAATATCCGTTATCATACAAAAGTGAAAAAATACCTTCGGGCATTCCAGTCCTTTTTACTGCAGCCAGGATAGCCTGGCCTACGAGCGCGCTGGTACCAGGATGAGCCGGATGGGCTTTCACTATGACCGGGCAGCCAGCAGCAAAGGCAGAGGCAGTGTCTCCTCCTGCCACGGAAAAAGCCAGAGGAAAATTACTCGCACCAAAGACGACAACAGGTCCCAGGGGGACCAGCATCTTCCTGATGTCAGGCCTGGGTAAAGGAACCCGATCAGGCATGGCAGTATCAATGACAGCATCAACCCACGACCCTTCTTCTACGAGATCAGCAAACATATTCAGCTGCGAAGTAGTCCTTCCGGTTTCTCCGCTGAGCCGCCCCAGTGGTAATCCACTTTCCGCAGCCGCCCTTTCGGTCAGCGCGGGCGCCAATGAGGTTATCTCCGAAGCAATCGCCCTTAAAAAAGCCGCCCGTTGCGCTGCCGGAATCTCACGACTTATTTGAAAGGCCTGGCTGGCGGCCGCCAGGGCATCGGACACCGCCGTGTCTCCGGCTTTGAAGAATACGCCCTCCAATTCCCCACCATTCGCAGGGTTTATAGCTTTAAATGTTTCCGTCTCAAAATTTACATAGTTGCCAGCAACTATATTTCTTCCGTCCATCTGCTTTTTATTAAGCGGTTACCGGCTGCCTGCCCCAGCTGCCTTCAGGCAATTCGGGACGAACAGCGAGAGCCTTGTTGATTATATTCAATACTTTTTCCCTTTCAGCACCTTCGATAGACAGCCTTGGCGCCCTTACAGTTTCTGTGCCTATGCCTGTCATTACTTCGGCGAGCTTGATATACTGTACAAGTTTCGGGTGGATATCAAGCTCTAAAACCGGCAGGAACCAACGGTAGATGTTAAGCGCCTCGTCTATTCTTCCGGCTTTTACCAGGCGGAATATCGCAACTGTTTCTTTTGGAAAGGCATCAACAAGTCCGGCAACCCATCCATCAGCCCCCATCACCAGGCTTTCCAGAGCAAGGGGATCAACACCACATAATATTTTATAACGGTCGCCAAACCTGTTAATCATACGGGTGACATTAGTGATATCCCTTGTCGATTCCTTTACAGCTTCAATATTACTACATTCTGCAAGTTCTTCAAACATGTCTAATGTAATATTAATCTTATAATCTATCGGATTATTGTAGATCATGATTGGCAAAGACGTTTCCTTCGCTATTTCCTTAAAATAAACTATTGTTTCGTGATCGTCGGCTTTATATCGCATAGGGGGAAGCAGCATCAATGCATCCGCGCCTAAATCTTCAGCTCGCCTGGCTATATTTACAGCTACTTTGGTAGCCTGTTCTGCTATATTTAATACCAGAGGAATCTTATTATCAACCAGCTTCCTGGTATGTTGCAACAATCCGAACTTTTCATCGTCAGTCAATACACTTGCTTCTCCTAACGAGCCGCCCAGAACCAGTCCGTCTATCCCAGCCTCAAGCTGCGCAACAATATTCTTGTCATATGCATCAAAGTCCAGTTCATCATCTAAGGTAAATTTAGTGGTTATTGCAGGATAAACTCCTTTCCATTCTACTTTCATATTGTACTTTTTTTGTTTTTCCAAAATTATAGAGAGGAAAAATGCGTGCTTACATTAAAATTATCCGGTACTACCTCTATTTTAACTTCTGGCACCACTAAACCGTCCGGGGCGGCCAAACCGGTATCGGGATATCATTAATATGTAAGTTATGTTGGCTAAAATGTAAGAAGTTAAAGCGTCAGTTTAACAATAATTTTATTAAACGAAAGAATAACCGGCTTTCATCTACATCAACAATAACTTATTATGAAACAGAAACAATTACTATTGTTCGTTTTAGGCATTTTTTGTTATTTAAATGCCTATTCGCAGGGGGTGTCCAAAAAGGCACCCTCTTTCCTTTTACAAGAGAGTAGGAGTTTTTCAGATTCTTATGAAATAGCTTTTCACTTTATGTTTAATGCAGTTAATTGCTGCATTAGATCGTATAGACATTGTGTTATCATGATGAATCGCGTCAATTTAGGCTTTTTAAGCAGCTTTTGCTGCCATTTTCCTTAAGTTATGTGCTATGGCGGCCAGTCCGAACTCGATATTTACTTTAGGGAGTGTACGTAGTCTGAATCGATTGAACCTGTTATTGCTTTTTAGTTGACCAAATACAGCTTCTGGTTCTATCGCTCTGTTCTTTCTGAGCCTAACACCTTCTTCACTTAACAGCTTTTGCTTCACTTTCTCCTTAAAGGCCCTTAAGGCATGGTTGACCTCAATTTTACGGTCTTCATCGCCTTTATAACACATTTTCCTGAGCGGACAGCCCTGGCAGCTCTCTGTTTTGTAACAGCTCACCTTAGATTTATACCCCAGCTCTGAGATGCGCTCAGATTCCTCCATTTTGATCATACGTTTGCCTGCCGGACATATAAAGTAATCCCCTTGCACATCGTAGGGCAGGTTTGAGGCATGATATATATTCTTTTTAAAGCTGCGTTTTTGTTCTTTATGAAAGTAATTGTACTTGATAAAAGCCTCAATATCATTATCCTCCATCCACTGGTAGTTCTGCTCGCTTCCATACCCTGAGTCTGCCACTACTTTCTTTGATTGTTTATTGTAATGTGCTTTGAACTGCTCCAGGTGGAGGGTCAAAGTGGCAGTATCTCCGGCACGCTGGTGAATGGAAAAGTTGGTAATAAACTGATTCTCGGTACTAATCTGGGTATTATAAGCCGGTTTAAGCTGGCCGTTTTTCATATGGTCTTCCTTCATCCGCATGAAAGTAGCATCCTGATCGGTCTTGCTGTAGCTGTTGCGTGTGCCTAAAGTTTCCAGTTGCGCTTCATATTTCTCAAGTCGGGGAAGTGCATCTTTTTCAAGCTTCTTAACCTCTTTTTTTTGTTGCTTGTTCAGCTCTGCCAAACGACCGTTCAGTTCATCTATCCTGTTCTTAAGTTCCGTTGAACTTACAGGAACGCCTGGCTTTTCCGGTGAGGCCAGTTCCGCTTTATCATGCTTTATAGACCTATCTATATCCCCAAGTACTCCGGTTATTTTTTCTTCCAGCTTTGCTTTATTCTTCTCTGTAGAGCCTTTCCATACAAAGGTATACCGGTTCGAAGCCGATTCCAGCTTGGTGCCGTCCACATACTGGATATCAAGACTGACATAGCCAAGATCAGCCATCAAACGGACCAGTTCTGCAAACAGATGCTGGATCTTATCCTTTAACCGCTTACCACGAAAATCGTTAATAGTGCGGAAATCAGGGGTACTGTTGCCTGATAGCCACATGAAGTGGATATTTTCCTGCAGGGCCTGAGCCATCTTTCGACAAGAATAAATATTACAGAAGTAACTGTAGAAAAGTACTTTAATTAGCATTCTGGGATGAAAGCTGCTGGTACCGCCGCCTTTATATCCTGAAAGAATATCATCGATATTAAGTGATTCAACAACTTGGTTAACAATACGGACAGGATGATCTGATGGAATCCGATCCCCTATGTTCGAGGGAAAAAGCACAACCTGCTGCGAGGTTAACGCCTTAAAATGTACATTTGATCTTGTTTTCATTAGCACCATTAATTTACGAATTAATGGGAAAACAAAAAAGGGTGTCCTTACTTTTTGGACACCCTCTCTGACAACCTACCCGTGCCCGGGGCGACTGTAAAAATCAAAAACTCCTCCAATGGGGTTGCTACCTCGGTAGACGGCACTTTCCAGCTTACTTATGAGGGAAAAGCTGTGCTGGTGGTGACGGCTGTTGGCATGACGACTTCTGAAGTTAACCTGAACGGACAAAAAACAGTATCTGTTAAACTATCCTACAGCTCGCAGGGCTTAAACGAAGTAGTGGTAGTTGGCTATGGCACCCAGCGCCGCGGGGAAGTTACAAGCGCTATTGCCACCGTTAAATCAGAGAACTTCACAAAAGGCGCAGTCAGGGACGCCGCTCAGCTTGTTCAGGGTAAAGTAGCAGGACTCAGGATTACGACGCCGACCGGCGACCCGACAGGCAGCACGCAGATTAACCTGAGGGGACTAAATTCTCTTACGGGCACATCAGAACCTCTCATACTGATTGACGGTATACCCGGCACGCTCAATACCGTCGCACCGGAAGATATCGAAGCTATAGACGTCCTGAAAGACGGATCTGCGGCCTCAATTTACGGCACCAGGGCGACAGGCGGCGTAATCCTGATCACTACCCGTCAGAACAGATCTGAAAGCAGAAACAGTATTGAATATTCAGCCTACGCCAATGTTCAATCGATCGTTAAAAAACCGGAGATGCTGACAGCCGATGACTACCGGCGTCTCATCGCTGAAGGAGTTAACTACACCGACTTAGGCGGCAATACGAACTGGCTGGATGAAATCTTACAAAAGCCTTTCAGCCAGAACCATAATCTCACATTTTTCGGAGGAAACTCAACTACCAATTATACCGGCTCCATTAACTACAGAGACTGGGAAGGGATCTTCCTGAAAACGGGACAAGAAAGATTAACAGTACGCGCGGGCCTGAATCATTCTATGTTTAACGATAAACTAAAAACAAACCTGCAAATCATCACCCGTACTACATCTTCAAAGCAAGGAGGTGCAGACGGGTATGCTTACCGGCAGGCAATAATACGCAACCCAACAGATAATATATATACAGCCGACGGCAGATGGCAGGAGCGCGATGCATACAACTATGACAATCCCCTGGGAAGAATAAACGAAGCTAACAACGACAACACTTTTAGAGAAACCCGGATGAACGGGAGTCTCGACTACCGGCCAATTAAGGATCTTAGTTTAAAAATGCTGGTATCGAGAGTTCAGAACAACAACCTGAACGGATACAGCACCACTTTTCAGCATGTCAACACAACTAAAAACAACCTGAACGGAACGGCCGGACGAAGCACGTACTCGAATAAGGAAAACTTGCTGGAACTTACAGCAAACTATACCAAAAGCATTAACCATCACAACTTCACCTTACTTGGTGGATATAGCTGGCAGGACGCTGTTTATGAAGCTTTTGATGTATATAACTTCGATTTTCCAACAGATGCCTATAGCTGGAACCAGATAGAAGCAGGAACAGCGCTGCAACGGGGACTCTCGACCATGAACAGTGAAAAGAGCAAATGGCAACTGGCTGGCTTTTTCGGAAGGTTAACCTATAACTGGAATGAAAAATATCTATTCATGGCCAGTATCCGGCGGGAGGGATCGTCAAAATTCGGAGTCGACGACCAGTGGGGCACCTTTCCCGGTGCTTCGGTCGGATGGCGGATAAGTAAAGAATCTTTCATGAAAAACGTCACGGCAATCACCGATCTGAAGCTGCGGGGCGGTTATGGCGAGACAGGAACCATCGCCAGTAACCCCTACGCTTCGCAAAGCAGTTACGCATTTGACTTTGCTGAAGGAGCTTATATCAACGGCAAATGGGTACAGGGCTTCGTTCCAACGCGTAATTTCAACCCGTACCTCCGCTGGGAGAAAAAGAAAGAATATAATGCCGGATTGGATTTCGGGCTGCTAAAGAACAGGATAACCGGATCTTTTGACCTTTACAGCCGTAAAGTAGAGGACTTGCTGTATAATTTCCGCGTTCCTGTCCCGCCGTTTATCTATGAAACAATGTACATAAATGCCGGAACAATGAAAAATTCGGGTTTCGAGGCGCTTATTAACGTGCGGCCTGTAGAGACAAAAACCATAACATGGAACACCAGTATCACCTACTCTACCAACAAGAATATGCTCGAAAATCTGTCGAATGACCAGTTCAATGTGACCGCCGAGTTCTTCGATGCTGGATATACCGGGGAGCCCATTCAACAGTCTACTCACCGTGTTAAAGCTGGCGGGGCTATCGGTCAGTTCTTTGTTTTAAAAAGCGTTGGCGTGGATGAAAACGGAAAATGGCTTGTTGAAAGCAAAGACGGAAGTACGATCCCCATTGCGGAGTCGAGCGCTGACGACAGGCAGTATTATGGTAACGGGATCCCGAAACATCTCGCCGGCTGGAACAACCGGTTTAAGATTAAAAGCTTCGATCTGGAAATAAACGTTCGGGGAGCATTTGGACACGACGTCCTTAATATGCAAAGGATGTATTATGAAAATCCGGCGAATGAGGATTACAATGCCCTTAAAACGGCATACGACCCGGTTTACGGAAGACAGTTAAATAACGATCTCGTTTATGTCAGCCACTACATTGAAAAGGCCGATTACGTTAAGATCGACAACATTACTTTAGGCTATACTCTCCCCGCGAAGCTTAAAGGAGTAAAGAACGCCCGGATCTATGTTTCGGGACTTAACCTGTTCACTATTACAAAATATAAAGGTCTTGATCCGGAAGCAGTGAGCTACAACAACGATTTCACATTTGCTCCCGGCATTGAAAACCGTGATGCTTATCCCACTACACGCACCTTCACGGCCGGAGTAAATGTTACATTTTAAGTAAGACAATCATGAAAAAGACAATAGGCAATTATTTTAAAGCTGGCTCCATTATCATCATGGCGTTGCTTAACTCCTGTACCAATCTGGATGAAGAAGTATTCTCGGAGGTGCTTCCTGCTCAATTTAAACCGACCGAAAAAGACCTTCCCTCTATTATTGCCCCCCCATATGCGTCTTTGAGGACCCTCATGTGCGGCTGGCAGGGGTATTTTGACCTACAGGAAGAACCGGCAGACTGCATCATCACGCCTGTGAGGCCAAATGGCTGGGATGACGGCGGAACGTACAGGCGGATGCATCAGCACACCTGGACCACCCAGGAATGGCAGCCTTACAATACCTGGCAGAATGCCTTTTCAAGCATCAATAAAGCGAACATGGTGATCTCCCAACTGGAAGATGGCACCATTCAACTGGAAGCGTCAAAAGAAGCAACAATATCCGAATTAAGAGCGGTACGGGCACTTGCTTACTACCTCTTGCTTGACAATCACGGAAATGTACCTATTGTAACTGACTTTAAAGACGGCACATTACCCAAACAGCGGAGCAGGAAAGAGGTGTACGACTTCGTGATTAAAGAACTAAACGAGGTGATGCCTCTGTTAAGCGAAGATGCTGGCGCTACTTACGGAAGGCTGAACAAGTGGGGTGTCAAGGCCCTCCTCGCCAAGATATATCTTAATTCTCAGGTTTATGCAGGAACAGCAGAATGGGAAAAATGTATCAAAGAGGCAGACGACATTATAAACAGCAATAAGTACTCTCTCGACATTAATTATTCTGACGTATTTACCTATACGAATCAAAACTCGAAAGAAATTATCTTCTCTGTGCCTTATGACGAGATTTATGGGAAAGGGAACCAGCTGCACATGAAGACGCTCGACCCGGTAAGCCGCACGGTTTATCAGATGACTGCACAACCCTGGGGCGGGAACTGTGCAGTGCCTCAATTCATCAATACCTACGACCCCGAAGACAGCCGACTGAAAGACACATGGATACAGGGACCTCAAACAAATCCGCAGACCGGACAGGTGGTGATTAACTACGTCAATGTTGTGCCAGGTATGGGGGGAACAAACGGCATTGTTGCGCAGAGCAACCAGGGCTACCGCATAGGAAAGTATGTTATTAAACAAAATGCAACAGGCAATCTCGACAATGACTTTCCATTTCTAAGATATGGCGATGTATTGATGATGAAAGCAGAGGCTCTGTTAAGGACAGGCCGGGCTGATGCAGCGGCTTTACTGGTTACTCAGGTAAGACAGCGCGCGTTCAAGAATAATCCCGCTAAAGCGGCGGTAACAGGCGCCCAGCTCGTGCAGGGAAGCAAATATCAATATGGACTGCAGGCAACGGACGGCACGGTAGCGGAAGTAAACGGTGGCGCCGACATTCAGTACGGCCGTTTCATGGATGAATTGGGATGGGAGTTTGCCGCCGAAGCGCACAGAAGACAGGACCTGATCCGTTTTGGAGTATTTCAAACAAAAAAATGGTTTAATCACTCTCCCCATGCACAGGCCCAAACCCGCACCTTATTTCCGATTCCGGCAGATGAGCTTGCGAAGAATCCGAACTTAAAACAGAATACAGGATATTAATGGCTTAACTGAGTTATAACAAAACGGAATCTCTCAAAAAGAAACCCGTTTTGTTATAACTTTTCACATTTCTTTCTGCAATCAATTGAAAACTAACAAACAAAGTTAAAATCCGTTGAGAAGAAGGTAAAAAACAAGAGAAAAACAATACCACAACAAATTATTTTTATAAAAAACTCTAACAGATCGGAATATGAATACAAAATTTACAAAAAGGAAATCAGTTTTATTAAAGCAACACGCACAGTCTCACATTCGATGCAAAAGCAAACGGTCTACCTGGTAGATCTGCATATTGCCGGCCTCTCATGGGCCATCGTTTTACTTCCACATTTAGCTTCTGCTAACATCAACAAAAAAATTTCATGAAAAAGAAATACGTTTTTGTGCTTGTCGCCTGCTGTCTTCTGCAAAACCTCTTTGCTCAAACAACAATAACAGGCATCGTAAGAGACTCAAAGAACCAGCCTCTGGATTTCGTATCAGTAGTCATTAAAGGTTCATCCACCGGAGTAATGACTGACCTGCACGGAAAATTTACAATCACAGCCTCTCCCAACGCAACGTTAATTATTTCTTCCGTAGGGTATGAAAGGCAGGAATACAAGTTAAACGGACAGACTTCAGTCGTTATAAAACTTGAATCATCACAGAGCGACCTTAATGAAGTAGTCATTATCGGATATCAATCTGTTACCAGAAAGAAAAACACGGCAGCTATATCGAGTATATCTGGCAAGGATCTCGAAAACATCCCGGCAGCCAGTTTCGATATGATTTTACAGGGCCGCCTGGCTGGTTTGAATGTACAGAACATCACGGGATCGCCGGGGGCTGTTTCTACTGTTTATGTAAGAGGGACCACGGGCATTAGTAATAGTTATGACGAAGCGCAGCTGTTAAGCAGCCCGCTATATGTAGTAGACGGAGTGCCGCAGCCCACGGAGCAATATGCCAATATCAACACTGGTACGGGAACGAATTTTCTTGCCGGAATAAACCCAAATGATATCGAATCCGTTCAGGTACTCAGAGATGCTTCGGCGGCAGCAATATACGGCTCAAGGGCCGCGAATGGCGTCATATTGATTACGACCAAGCCTGGAATCAACAGTGATCCGGTCATAAAGATAAATGGCTATTCGGGAATGGTTGTCAGACCAAACCTGAGAGATGTTGTACTCGGAACAGCGGAAAGGGCGCAAAAAATGGGTATTCTTCAGGAACAGCTCACTTATTCTCAATTATCCAATCTTCCCTTTTTGCTGACCGACAGCTTAAATCCTGCCTTTAACGGGCATACAAACTATCAGGATCTTTTCTATCAAAAGGGCAGGGTCAATAACGGAGATATCAGCATGGCAGGAGGAAATAAGCTCACCAACTACCGGTTTAGTGCAGCTTACTATGATGAAGAGGGTGTAGTAAAGGCAACTGGCCTTAAACGATTTTCTTCACGTCTGAACCTGCTGAGCAGGGCTGCCAAAGAAAGGATTACGATCAATCCCATCATCGCCTTTACCAATATAAACAGGGCGAGAGGTAACGGGGACGGCATCAGCCCATTCCCCTTGAGCGCGGGTTCGATGCCTTCGTCGTTATTTAACTTATCAGAAAGTAAAAAGACGTTTTATACAGGTGGGTTCGATGAAGATCTGGACAAGAATATTAGTAATCAACTAAGTTTGAACTTAAACATCAATGCGAAGATTCTACCGGTTCTGACATTAACATCGCAAACGTCTTTTGGTTATAATACAGGAAAGAGGAATTACAACAGACCGTCTGTACTTAACAGCAACCTGGGAAACTACTCTTCTACCTGGAATTCGGCGCAGGAAAACTGGCAGACATCCAATTACCTGACGTATAACGATGCCTTTGGCAAGCATTCGTTAACAATGCTGGTGGGCCAGGATGTACAGCACGACAAATATGAAGTAACATTGGCCTCTGGCGACGCCGGCAGTTCCGATCAAATCAAAGTGGTTCAAGGGTTTCTCCAGGATTTTCTGTATGGTTATTCTGATTACCAGGCATGGGGGCTTCTCTCCTATTATTCCCGCATAAGTTACGACTTTGATTCCCGCTATATATTTTCCGGAAGCTTAAGAACCGATGGATCTTCGAGGTTCGGTAAAAATAATCGATGGGGTTGGTTCCCCTCCGCTTCAGTCGCGTGGCTCCTTTCAGAGGAGTCTTTTTTGAAAGATAATCCAGCCATCTCGCTATTTAAAATAAGAGCGAGCTATGGTAGTGTCGGTAATCTACCGAGGGAAAACTATCTGGCTTACAGCCTCTACCGGGTAAACGCAGGATCGTATTCAGGCAGTGCCGCAGCTTCCTATAACGGCGTACCAGCAGTTACCCCTAATTACACCAACGGCGTTGCTCAGGACGACCTGACATGGGAAAAGTCCAATAGCTGGAATATAGGCACTGATATCGAATTATATAGCGGCAAGTATACTATCTCAGCTGATATATACAACAGGGAAACATCAAATCAGCTTTTCGCCGTCCAGTTACCCACCAATACGGGTTATGATTATGCTCAGACCAATTCAGTGGCCGTGCGGAATTCAGGTGTAGAGCTCATCTTATCTGCCAAGCCTTTATCCAGAGAAAGCAGGATAACATGGCTGTCTAATTTCAATATTTCCTACAACAAGAATCGAATCAAGAGCCTGCCAAACAGAGGACGCGACCTGGTAATGAGTGGAGATCGTTTTGACGCTTCGCATATACTGTCGATTGGCAGTCCGATAAATTCATTCTATCTCTTTCAGACTTTAGGAGTATACTCAACTATAAACGACATACCTGTAAATCCTTATACTGGTGCACTATTTGGTAACAGCAACGGAGCCTATGGGCCCGGAATGTTTTATCTTAAGGATCTGGATGGCGACTTCCTGATTAACTCCTATAACAATGGTATCAATCCGGATAAAATTCCCAGCGGCGATCCAAATCCAAAATGGACCGGGGGCTGGAACAATACCTTTAACTACAAGAATTTTTCTCTGTCGTTTTTCCTGAACTTCACGCTAGACAGGGATGTACTAAACCTGTATGAGGCTGATGCTTTTGGTTTCAGCGCAGCAGGAAATAACTCCACCCTGGCTGGAACTGCACTGCCTGATTTAAGCAAATATAACGTATGGAGACAGGATGGCGATAAAGCAGATTACGCCAAGCTGGATATAGGCACCTACCGGTTTTATTACACTTCAGCGCAATCATTCTTCCTGGAGAACGGAAGTTATGTAAGGTTAAAGAATATTATCGCCAGGTATAATTTCGGCAAGAATGTCTTTCAGAGGTTTGGGTTAAAAAATCTGGCGGTATATGGAATAGTGGATAATGTGCTGACCTGGAAAGCATCGAAGAAATTACCTGACCCTGAAGCTGTCAATCAATATGGCGAGTATAACGGGAATGGTTATCCTATCCCTAAGAAGTTTACACTAGGAATTGAAATTACTTTATAGTACGACTATGAAAAAGAAAGACATTTCAGCTTTAATACTATTGGCCTTAGCGGCTCTTTTCAGCGGTTCGTGTACAAAAGTACTGGAAGAAGAACCTAAAAATTCGACCTATGTTGGCCAGTTCTGGCAATCGTCAGATGATATTAACAGTGCGGTAGCCGGAAATTATGCTCTGCTGAGAGACGCCATTACCAGTGGAAACTGGAAAAACGTACCCCGGTATTTTGTTTATGGCGACGGGGTTCCTGCCAATTATTTCACCATTCAATACGATGGTGATGGTTTGGAAGCGGTCCAGACCGGAGATTTCACAGGGCAATATAATATTGAGTCGTACGGCGACTGGACCAAATACTACAAGGTTATAGCCATGAGTAATTTACTTCTGGAAAGGGTAACGAACATGGACGTCTCGAAGTTCACGAAGGTTGACGATCCGGTATCTTTTAAAAACAAGGCCCTTGGACAAGCCTATTTCATTCGTGCACTCTCCTACTTCTTCCTTACACGAATATGGGGAGATGTACCGTTGGTCACCTCGACAGATGAAGACCCGATAGCAGCCAATTTTTTGGGCAAAACGCCTAAAAAAGAGATAATGATGCAAATAGAAAGTGATTGCCATCAGGCGGAAAAACTACTATCGTGGACTTATTCCAATTCGTTGGAAGCAAAAGTTACCGCAAACAAAGGTTCTGTATATGCCCTGCTGGCTCATTTATACCTTTGGAGAGCTACTACAAGCAATGTCGCTACCTCTGAACCTATAATGAGTGATGTTAACAGCGCAGATACCACGATTACAAAGCTGAAGGCGATGGGGGGATACAGGCAGGTAGATACGGCCGCCTACTATAATACCTTTATAGGAAAATCGAGTGAGGGTATATTTGAGATAGCAGCCAGCGAGGTGTATCTTGAAGGCTCAAGCACCCATATTGCGTCATTCTTCCTGCGGCAGGCCGATATCAGATTCAACAGCGCCACATATTCACGCTTTTTTGTCAAACCGGAGTATCTCAGCACACATTTTTCTAAGGAGTTTCTCGGCTATGGCTGGGTATGGAACACCCAGGCCCTTGAATGGCAATGGATAGAACATCCTGCAGCCGCTGGCGAAACGGTTTACATTTATCCAAACGGTGTAGAACAGGAAGTAACAGTAACAGCTTCGATGCTCAAGGATTCAACAGACATAAGAAACCGTAAGAATTTTACCGACTTGTCTATTCCTCAGCCCACTTGCGTTAAATACCACAATGTTAACTATAGAAATAATAACAGCGCTTACATAAGCAACAATATCATCATCTTCAGGTATAGCGACATGCTCCTGCTGGAAGCAGAAATTGCATTATACAGGGGAGACATTTCAAAAGCTACGAATATTATCAACGGATTCAGGATCAGGAACGGCGGTCAGCAACTGGTAAAACCGAACCTGAGCAAAGATGAAGTAATGTATCAATACGCTTTGGAAAGGGGGAAAGAAATGTACCTGGAAGGTCATTTGTATTATGATCTGATCCGTACGCGCCAATATCCCAGATTTATAACGTGGCTCTCTGAATCCAGATTCAAACAAGAGGGTTTTTACTGGCCGATCGCACCAGCTCTATTCAAAAACAATCCCAACCTTGGCCAAACAAGCTACTGGGTGGGCAAAATATAGTCGTAATGCAGATCTCTTAAACGAACAACGTAATGAAAAAGATAACAAACACAGGTTCATTCATTTTAATCCTGTTAGCGTCATTAGTGCTGCATTTGAGTTCTTGTGAAAGCGATGATTATATTAATGACGGAGGGACAGCCGATGCCCATGTGAACATGAGTACATACGACTTCCTAGCCTCCAATCCAAAGTTTGATTCGCTGGTTGCAATAATTGACCGGGCAGGAATGAAAGATCTCGTGAACAGCGATATCACATTTTTCGCCAGCACGAATTACAGCGTGGTGAATTATGTAGCCGCAAAAAAGCAGAAAAAAATCATAGAGACCGGCGACGAAAACATCAGCTTCGGCATATCCAACATCTCTGTAGCGGAGCTGGATTCACTGAAAATATATATGTTTGGGGGAGCCATTAACCGCGACCAGATGGTAACAGCAGGTCGTTACTATACAAGTAAATTCGGCAATATTCCCAATAACCGTTTCATGATAAAGTTAAGGAGGACAAATGACTACAGTAGCTACCTTGATTTTGTTGATTATGTAAACTTTACGAAGGTGATCGGCACTCTCGACAGCGATGAGCCGCAAGGTACCGTTATCCCTTCCGGTTTGGCGGACCAGTCATATGACTGCCAGACATCTGGGATTATTACAACGACGGGCATTATTCACGTACTGGCGGATAATCACAGACTGATGTTCAATAATGAGCGCATAGGCAGTAATTAATTGATGTCGTAGAACTAGTTTAATATGAGAAGAAAAAGATTTTATATTGCATTGGCTATGCTCGCCTGTGCTTTCTATGCCTGCTCAAAGATTGAGCCCGGCTTTATAAGTGATAATATCCGATACGTAAACGGGATTATTTTCGTACAACGGGGAATGGCTTATGTAGCATCTGATCGCATTGAAGCAGATGGCTCAACGCCGCCGTATACCTATAAGTTGTCAAACTTAAGAGACAAAACTACCGGAGAGCCAGCTCCGGCAGCTTTTTACGCCAACTACGACGTATTAATGTTTAAGGAAGGTATGGTATTCAACGCGCAAACGGATACGACTGTAGAATTGCTTAATGCAAAACGGCATACTGTAAGTACAACGCCCATGATTTTCAATGAATCCAGTGGCCAGTTTGTATTTAACCGGGCATCGGCAAATCTACCGCTTGGCAATTATGTATTCGACATCGAAATGACCAATCCCCACGGTACTAAACTATTTAAAAACATGGGAGAGATCAGTATAGTCGAACCCACTGTCAATGATATGTTCCAGGTGACTTATCAGGCGGCTACGGGGTCGAGCACGTCAGAAGTCTTTACGAGCATCGCGGCTCCACAGGTAACATGTTCTAAAATAGGTAACGATGGCGCGCGGGTAATACTCAAAATAGTCGATAAAAACGGAGTTCCGTTTAATCCTGCTGCCGGAGAGGTTATAAAGCGGGGGGACAGACCGACATTCGAAAGTCACGTAAAATTCAATCCTGTCGTTGTAACAGACACAGCACTGGTCTGCGATTATGAGGTAGCGCCCTTTCCGTTGACTAACTATAATGATGGTGTGACTGACTGGGGCTATCTCATTTACTACCGGATCCCTAAGGAATTCGCTATCATTGATGGCCTGCTTAACAATAATGTAAATCCAGTATTTGGATTCCGGCTCCTGATGGAAGGAACTTACATCGTAACGATTCGATTGCCAGCTGTGACCAGGCTGAGAAGATAAAGACTATATCCCACAAAAAAAGAGGCTATCTCAGGAAGTGAGTTCAGCCTCTTTTTTTTCACCAAACACCCTAAATTAAACCACTTATAATAAACACCTCACACCTATAAACTTCATTTCATTGAAGAGATCTCATTATTTTACTGATGAAAAACCTTTTTGAGACAACCTCTTATTTCGTCTCTTCGGCCGATAATATAAACTCAGGGAGCTCTTATTTATCTTAATATGCAATCAATTGTGACTGCACTTTCTCCAAGCATAACTTTATAAGTACCCCTTTCGGTGGGTAATGCTCCTGCTGGCTGATATTTTTTCTTTCCGGATTCGATGCGCAAATAAGCAAAAGGCGTATTATTACCGGCAGCCTCAAGTTCGACCTTCAGTTTACCTGTCTCCGGTTCAAATGACACCGACTGGAACCGCCCGGCATCAAGTGTGAGCCATACACCCAGGGGTGCGATAAAGACTCTTGATCTTGATGCTGTTTTAGGTATGACATGAACCCACGTTCGCTCTTTCTTTAGGTTACCGCCAAAGCTCAGCCAGCCAAACTCTTTGTGGTACGTAATATAGGTTCCACTGTTCACTGCGTAACCAAAGAAGTTCGACCCGTAATCTCCCGACAAACCATCAATTGACAGTGTTGAAGGATAAGAATGAAAAGCAGCCGGACCAAATCCGTCCTCCGTAATATTGGATATAGCGCCAAGAAGACCGCCCTGCCCTACTCTTAACAGATACAGATCATCCGGCGTTTTGCGAAATGCGGCTAAAACAGGAATCGCATTCAGCCCCGAGCCATAATGATGCAGCTGACGCTCTACCCGCTGTAGTTTACCACCGTACAGGAAATCCCAGTATCTGCGGGCGCTGCCGTTGTATCCCCAATGTGGCACTGTTGGCATATAAGCCAGGACTGCATTCAAAGTAACCTCTGCTTTCTGCGTATAACCAAAATAGTCCGACCACATGTAAACTTCTTCCTGTCCCGTTGAATCCCAGGGCATTTCGCTCCCAAAGGGATACTCCAGTGACTTCCAAAGATCGGCCCGCTTCTTCATTGCAGCTTCCAGTTCTGCAGCCTTATCAATGAAGCCTTCTGCTTTCAGGTCAGCCAGTATAAGCAGGAAAATGGTGCCCTCCATCTGCCCGTACTGAGCATAATGAGGCGCCAACTTCACCATTCCAAGCGACGTTTGCAGCGCATTTTCAAGATACCAGTTCCATGACTGCTTCGTTACCAATCCCTTATAATTGCGTGCAAGACGGTACAGTACCCACCATGCGGCAGCTACGTGCGGATAATTATAGGAGCGGCCAACGGACTCTGCCTCCTTCTGATTCCACGCCGACCAGGTTTTATAGTTAACGTCTTTATTGTATGTCCCCGGAGGCATCTTATCCGGCTCGTAGTAAAACATGCTCTTTCGCACCCCGTATTTATTCTCCCCTTCATTATACTGTATGCCGCCCCACAGCGTATTATTGGCAAAGCTTTCCAGCTTATCCACCTCATTTTTCTCAGGGGCCACCAGTTCTTTCATGATGGCGCCCAGCCATCCTCCCGCTCCTCCTTCATCACTTAATCCCGCAATCCAGGCCCGGCTGTCTTCCCGCACCTGAGCTTTCTTTTCATAGTCATAGCTAATCACAGAAGGGCTGCGACGGAAGGGGTCCCCCGGATCTTCAAACCATTGCTCATGTGTAGAAAATCTTCCAAAATCGGCTACAACCTGTTCTTCCGGCTTAATCACTTTATAATGAATACTCTGCTTTAACCCATCTTCATAGATCAGAGTTAAACGTGCCCTACCTCTCATCTTGCCTCTTACTATAAAGGACTTCCAGCCTTTACCTGCCCGGGGCAGCTCCTTCAGCGACAAGGCGCCCTCCGGTTCTATAGCAACAGACCTGATCTTACTTCTGTAATTAATAAAAAGCTTTGCTTCGATATCTTCGGGCACCACGTATCCCGGGATCCCCACAGCTACCGGCCGGCCCTGGGTATTAAGTTCGTTCTCGATTGATTTCACCGAATCTGCCAGGGCAAACTGCACACCATAATCTACAGTTTCTCCAGGCTTTAAAACACGTGAGGTTGGAGTATTCCATTGACTTACCCCCTTCCATTCATTTTCAGCGAATGCCTTGCTATGAACCATCCATTCATGAAAACCTTCGAAAGCGATCCCCCGCGGCGTTGGGTCCTTTAAAAGCGGATTATAGGCTTCAAACGCAGTGTTTTTATACGGAAGAACAAGTAACACCTTTCCTTTACCGCTAAGCCTGACGACCTGCAGATAACCTGCATTGAGCCCAATGTATGGATCAAAAAAAACGTTCGAAGCATGTGCCTCTTCCAGCGATTTTCCTTCAAGAATATTGTTAAATATCATTGGAATACCCAGGCTGCCTATTTCTACTGGTTTATTGCTGTTATTCTTCAGTTCAAACCGCAGCACAAGTCGCCTCTGTTGTGTTTCCCAATACCGTTTCACGGCTAAGGGAATATCAGCTCCAAGAGTTGGCGCAAGGTCGCAGGCGGCCAGTATACCAGCCCCGCCGGATATACTTCTGACAGGCACTCTTTTCTCCGCGGTAGAAAAGCTTTTCCAGTCTTTTTCTCCTTCAAACCTTAGTCGCAGGTTTAGGTCACCCAGGTGATATAAACCATCCTTGCTGCGCTGCTCAAGCCTCTCCCCCGGTGTAAAATCCGGTTCGTTGTTGGCAGCGGGCTGCAGGGAGGCTACCGTTTGGGAAGCCCTCACAAGTTTTAATCTAAATGATGGCGTATTCGCCTCTATTAACCCGCTTTCCAGTCCCAGTGTAGAGGGCATTTGCTTAATTCTCTCCCAGGGTGACTGGCCGAATGAACGAAGTCCCGATATAAGGAGAATCAGAACCCAAAGCAGGTTACGATTGGAATAGACAAAAGCTTTTCTTTGCATAGTTAATGTTTTTTACCTGTTCCTTGATGGTGGTTCTGCTTTCAGCAGGTGTTTTACAAAGAAATCTCTCTTTTTCCTTCTCCCGTAGGGGCCGCCATCGCTGTGGCCCATGCCGGGAATTGTCAGGAGATCAAAGTCCTTATTCGATTTGATCAGGGCATCTACCACTCTATAGGTAGATTCAGGAGGCACGTTCATGTCTGACTCTCCCACGATCAGGAGCAGATCGCCCTGCAGCTTCGCAGCATTGGTGACATTCGACTGCTCTTCATAGTGCTTTCCTACCGGAAATCCCATCCACTGCTCATTCCACCATTGCTTATCAACCCGGTTATCGTGACATCTGCAGGCAGAAACAGCTGCTTTATAAAACTCAGGATGGAACAACAGAGCTCCCGTTGAATTCTGTCCGCCGGCCGATGTTCCATAGACTCCCACCCTGCTTATGTCCGCCTGGGGGTATTTTTTTGCCATAGCCTGCATCCACAGGATCCTGTCGGGGAGGCCCGCATCGGCAAGATTATGCCAGCAAACATCATGAAAGGCTTTAGAACGGTTGGCGGTGCCCATTCCGTCTATCTGAACAACGATGAAGCCTAACTCGGCCATGCTCTGCATCTCACTGGCCGGCAAAAAGCTTTTTGGCACAAAAGAATCCTGGGGACCAGCGTAAATATTCTCAATAACAGGATAACTTCTCGTGGGATCCATATTGCTGGGACGGCAAATTACCCCCCAGATATCAGTTTTACCGTCGCGGCCCTTTGCTACAAAAACCTCGGGCAGCTTTACCCCACTCGCAAGAAGAGCAGAAACGTCAGCACGTTCTACCTCCATAATCTTCTTTCCATCGGACGTTCTTTTAAGCAGAGTCACCGGCGGTATATTCACTTGCGAATAGGTGTCCAGATAGTAAGACCTGTCGGGAGAAAAAGTAACGGAGTGGTTACTCCTCTCTGGAGTCAGGCTTACAAGGTTGTTACCGTCGAAGCCGATCCGGTAGTAGTGAATAAAGTACGGATCTTCCCCTGCATTCATACCACTGGCCCGAAACCAGATTTCCCTTTTCTTTGTGTCGACACTGTCGATATCCCTCACCACCCAGTTCCCTTTGGTGATTTGTTTCATTTCCTTTCCCGTTAACTCATCAACCAGGTAGATGTGCCTCCATCCATCTTTTTCCGTAATCCAAACTATCTCATGGGTTTCAGGAAGGTAACGGGTGTAGATCCTCTGCTCATAAATAAACGTGTTCGTTTTCTCGTCAATGATATTTTTGGTATCTCCCGTTTGAGCATCCACCTCAATTACCCTGAAATGCTGATGCCCACGGTCAACCTTTTCATAAGTAAAATAGCGGTTGTTCCCTTTTCGCCAGTGAAGCTCTGGAGCCCCGAAGAAATCGATCTTCTCAGCATCAATCTTTAACCCTTTCCGGTCGTGCATGCTGAAGGCATACATTTCGTAGGTGGTAAACTCATCGCCTGGCTGCGCGTACTTCTGCGATTTAAGAACACCACGGGTAGTCCCTGGTTCGGACGAAAGAACAAAATGGACTTCTTTTTCTTCTTTCGGATCGATGCGATAGGCTATGAGGGTCTTACTGTCGGGACTCCATGAGAACTCGCCGTACGGTTTTGCGGCAGTACCGTCTTTGGTGAACTGTATTACCTCCTGGCCTTTTAATGACTTGGCAAACAAATTACCATCTTTTATATATGCCTCCCACTGCTTGTCGGGCGAAATTGAATCTCTTCGCGGCCCCATCCAACGCGATCTGCGCCTCTGCAAGGGGCGGGTCGGCTCGTAACGGACAAAATCAGGATTTCCGATTTTTTTGCAAGTCCAGGTATTCAGATCGCACTCATACCATTGTTCACCTTCTTTGATTTTGAGGCTTTTCCCATCATCGCTAAAATCCAGTTCATTAATCTGCAACAGATTTCCATTATGCCCCTTTCCGGTCGCCTTTGTTAAAGCCTCTGCGAGCTTATTATGATCAAAAGCTTTGCCTTTAATACCCTTTGCAACGTCTACCAATATGTATTCACTGTTATTGTCCTTTAACCTGTTCTGATACCAGAAAATATTCCTGCCGGTCTGCCAGTGAGGTATAACATACGATTTAAAGACGGCTTTCTTTAATACGGTATCAAGCTTTTCTGCCCGTTTATAGGATTCGCAGACTTCCTTATGGTCTGGGTAATAAGGAGTTACCTGATTATTCTGCTGAGAATATGCGTTTGAGAACACTAAAGCGATAATACATAGGAATAACAAAAAATATATGGGGCGAATCATGCTGAATAGAATTATATCGTGTCGTAAAAATAGAAGTTATTCTTTAGTGGTGTTATTCGTAAATTATCAGATTATGAACGAAGATTAACTATAATTTTCTATAAGAATCATCGCCAACATTTGGAGCGATTAGCATTCTAAAAGGAATATTTTGTATTTTTGTTCAAAAGCGACTGCTATGGAATTGATTTTAAAAACCGATAATAGCATCAAGATGGCTAAAGTAATGGCATTAGCTAAGAAACTGGGTATTACTGTAGTACAAAAAGATGATACCCAAAAAAAAATAGCACCAGTTCCTCCGAAAGGGAAAACAGCTTCCGTCACTGATTTACTGGAAGCTTTTGGAAAGGACCCCGACTTTCCTTCAACGGAACAAGTACGCTCCAAATCCTGGCCCTCTGCATGGTAATTTTTGACACAAACATACTTATCGAGCTTTATAGAGGTAATCATCAAATAAGAGAACGCGTTCTTGAGTTCCATACTGATGTGTTCTACATTAGCAGTATAACCGTCGCCGAGTTTTTGGCTGGAGCAAAGAACAAGAACGACTTCGCTGTTATTGCCAAACAGCTTGACAAGTACACCCACCTCCCCATTACAGCGGAAATAAGTGAGCTCTTTTTAGAACTCTTTCGAAAGTACAATTTAAGCCATAAACCGGGAATACCAGATATGCTCATTGCAGCAACGGCTTTATATTATGATCTACCATTATTTACCCTGAACAAGAAGCATTTCGTTTATTTAGATAACATTAAACTTCTTTAGGTTCAATACTCTAAGGGGTTCATTTCCCTTCAACAGCAACGTAATACATCTTCACTATCTCCCCCTTATCCAATAAAGCAACATTACTTTTACTCAATTTCAGGGTTTTCGGCTGCGTTGTTGGATAAATCTTTAATTTCTTGTCGCCTTCTTTTAGTACTAAAGGCAGGTTAAAACCGCGGATGCAGTTCGTCCAGCGATAAGTTACCTGTGAACGGTCCTTGTTGAAGTTCAAAACTAAAGAAGGCACCTGAGTAGTGGTAAGATACTGTTTAAAAACTTGCTGGTAGTCAAATCCCGCTTTCCCGGAAACAAACCTGACAATTTGATCAGCAGTTACAGTTTGATGGTAAAAAGTTGTATTCAGTCCCCGTAGAATGCTTCTGAAAAGTTCGTCGTTATCAATACTGTGCCTGATGGTTTGAAGCATATTCCCGCCTTTTGGATACATGTCGCCACTGCCCTGGGCATTCACGTTATAAGCCGGAATAATGGGCGTATCATTCTTTATGCCTGTCCTGATCCCTGTATTATAAGCGTTCCCGGCGTCCTTTCCGAAATGATAATCAACATAGAGGGTTTCCGAGTAATTAGTAAAACTTTCGTGGATCCACATGTCGGCTAGATCCTTGCTTGTAATGTTATTACCAAACCATTCATGCCCGCTTTCATGCACGATTATAAAATCCCACTTAAGTCCGAGGCCAGTACCCGATGCGTCGCGTTGCCGGTACCCGGGTTTATACCAGTTCCCATAAGCGACAGCACTCTGATGTTCCATGCCTGTATGAGGTACATCTACGAGCTTATAGCCGTCTTCATAAAACGGATACGGTCCGAACCAATGCTCAAATGCCTTAAACATTCGCTCTACCTCACCGGGCATATAAGCCTTTGCTTTAGCAAGGTTATAGTCGAGCACCCAGTAATTCAGGTCAAGTTTCCCTTTTTCTCCGGCATATGATCCATCAAAATGGACATATTTACCGATATAGGGAATAATGTTATAGTTGTTAATTGGATTAACCACCGTCCACTTATAGGTAGCTGTTCCGTCGGCATTCTTTGTTTGCGACTCAAGCCTTCCATTTGCTACTGCAACCAAAGTATCCGGTACGGTCATAGTCAGCGATGCCCCCTTATCGGGTTCATCCGATTGATGATCCTTGCATGGATACCATATAGACGCTCCTAAACCCTGACAGGTTACCGTCATCCAGGGCCTGTTGAGTGAATCGCGGGCAAAGGTCCACCCGCCGCTCCAGGGCGGCCTGACGCTTTCCTGCGGCTTACCGGAAAAATATACCCGTAGACGATGTGTTGAATTTATTTCCTGTGATTGAGTTAATTTCACATGCCAGACGTTCCCCTCCCTCTCAAATTTAAGCCATTCCCTGCTGTCAAGCCGGATACTGTCGATGTTTAATGGTTGCTGCAAGTCGAGCTGAAGAGTTTTTGGGTGTTGAGCCCGGGTAACCTTATAGGTGATTATATTCTCGCCTCTGGTAGTTTTTGCCAGATAGTCGGGCTTCACTGCGATAGCGTAGTGCTGAACGTCCCACCAGGCACGTTCTGATGTAATACTACCTCTTAATGTATCTGCATGAGTGAACCCCTTGGGCTTACTCCACTGTGCCTGGGAACTGATTCCAGTAAGCAGCCCTGCTATAATGAACATTCCTGTCCGTAAACTCATTTCGGATATGGTTAAATTTATTACTACGATAACCGGTATATTCCGGGCAATCGCGACTTCAAACTTACCAGAATGAGTCAATTTATCATTCGTATATTTTAATAATTTTAAGCCCTATTTTAACATCGCAATCAATCCATGTATGTAGTTTAGCAAATTTTGGCTGTCAATCTGTTGTCCTTACTGGATATTTTTGCGGTATGGCAACGGGTTGTCTCCGGTATTGCTGCGCTACATAAACGCTTTTGCTACGCTTTTGGCAGGCATCATCCAGGCTTCACGGACGACTTTTTGTTGAAGAAATGGCCTCCGTGAAGCCTGGATGAACCGTAGATGATGCGCGGCCATACCGGACCGAATCCGCAGCTAACACTGATCCGTTGTATTCCCAAATTATCTGGGATCTCTGTGGCATTTACCGACTGTCATCCGATCTTTCCAGCCAAAGCACAAAATAATAAACCGGAATCCCGGATAGCGTAATAATCAGTCCGGGCCAGGTATAATTTGGTTTGTAAATGATTAACAAACCACAGAATGCAATTCCCATGACGATATAAAGAATAGGTAACACCGGATAACCGAAAGCTTTATATGGTCTTTCGGCATCCGGTCTTTTCTTTCGCAGAATAAAGATGCCGATAATGGTCGCCATGTAGAAGACGACAACCACAAAGGAGATCATGTCAAGCAAATCGCCGTATTTGCCACTGAGGCACCACAAAGACGCAACGACACATTGTAACCAAAGGGCAGTCTCCGGCACAGAATTCTTATTTAAGGTGCCAACCTTCTTAATAAACAAGCCGTCGCGCGCCATCGAATAATATACCCTTGCTCCCGACATAATAATGCCATTATTACAGCCAAAGGTTGAGACCATAATCATCAGCGCTATAATAATTGTTCCTGCCTGTCCGAAAATCACATGGGAAGCAGAAACTGCCACCCTGTCGCGATCTGCAGCAGCTATCTCCTGCATAGACAGTACTCCGGTATAAACGATATTGGTAGCGATATAAATGACAGTAACAATCAAGGTACCCAGGGCCAGACTAAGGCCGATATTTCTTTTAGGATTCTTTATTTCACCGGCGATGAAAGTAACATTATTCCACGAGTCGCTACTAAAAATAGAGCCTACCATCGAAGCTGCAATTGCACCAAAAACAGCGACACTGGTATATCCGGCAATGCTTCCATCGGGATTGAGTTTATGAATATCCCACATATTCGTCCAGTTAGCTCTCCAGACGTCTCCTTTCAGTGCAAAAAGGCCAAATACAATAAGACCAAGTAAACTGAGGATTTTGGTCATCGTAAATACTGTCTGAATTACTTTACCACTATTAATTCCTCGTGTATTAATGTAGGTAAGAAGCGTAATAACCAGTATAGAAAGGAGTTGTGCGGGCGATATCTTCAAAAACCCGAGGTCTGCAGCAACGCTGTTCTCACTGAAAACCGGAAATATATAAGCGGTAAATTTCGCAAAGGCGACCCCCACCGCTGCAATAGTCGCGGTTTGAATCACCGTAAAAAAACTCCAGCCATACATAAAGCTGACAAGGGAATTATACGCCTCTTTCAGATAAATATACTGTCCTCCGGCCTTGGGAAACATAGCACTAAGTTCGCCATAACTTAAAGCAGCGGTAAGGGTCATAAAACCAGTTATAAGCCATACGACAATGAGCCAGCCTGCACTACCTACATTCCTGCTGATATCGGCGCTTACTATAAAAATCCCTGAACCTATCATGCTCCCGGCCACCAGCATAGTGGCATCCATCAGACGTAATGATGGCTTGAACGACGTGTTTTCACTCATAAAATGTTTCTGCCCCTGTTAAGTTGTAAGTAGTAAGTAATAAGTTGTAAGTAGTACGTTATAAAGTTGTAAGTAATATGTTGTAAGTACCTAGTTGTAATAATAAGAAAAAAATGGCTCGTTACATAAGTTAGAATAAAGGCTTTTTACATATAACTTATTACTTACAACTTAAAAGTCATAAAACCTCCAACTGGTTATAAAATCCCTCTTCAGGGGTTGATTGATCAGAATAGCCCTGAGCATTTCAACGGGCATACCATTTTCTTTCATGACGGCATCGTTAAACTGTTTGTCGGTCATCTTTCCGCCATCAACAAGCTCTCTTTTCAGACTTAAGAACTGCAGACCTCCCACAAGGTAGGCGACCTGGTAAAGAGGACTGTATCCCCCGACAAAGGAGCGCCGGACTTCTCCAATAGCGTTAGCCCGTTCGTGCCCTACCCGATCAACCAGAAAGTCTATACATTGCTGAGGCGTCCATTTACCCAGGTGGTAATTCAGAGAGAACAGGATTCGTGCACAACGATGCATTCTCCAGAACAGCATACCAATACGTTCTTCAGGTGTTTTTGCAAAGCCTTTCTCATACAACAATAACTCCCAGTAAAGCGCCCATCCTTCCGTCCAAAAGGGTGTATTAAAATTATCGCGGTAGGACTTGTATCTGCTGTTCATAAAGAACTGGAGGTTATGACCGGGAATTAGTTCATGCTGAACTGTTCCTCTTGAAAAATAAGGATTATTCCCCCGCATGCTCATCAGCTTATCATCATGGCTCATATCATCCGTTGGATAAGAAATACTGATCTCACGCCCTCCGGTAAAGAAGGGATTAACCATCTGCCTCTCAGGGCTCATCATGATCATCTCCCACGTTTCTTCCGCCAATGGAGGAATGGTAATGAGCTCTCTCTCTTTAATAAAACTGATCGCATCGTTATATAATTTCAAGATGAGCTCAGGCTGCTTACCGGCCGGAACGAAGCTGTTCTTTACTTTCTCCTGCGCCTTTTTCCATTCCTTTCCGAAACCCATTTCTCCCGAAGCTTTCAGCAGTTCATTATCGCACCATTCAAATTCTTTATTCGCCAGCGCAATAAGTTCTTCCGGCGTATAAGGTATCATATCAACCTTAAGCTGCCTTATCAGTTCTTCCCTGCCAATAGGCCGGCCTATTATTCCGCTTCCATCATCCTTCTGGTGTATGGTTACGCGTTCTTTAGTAAGAAACAATTTCGCATAATCCTGTAATGCCGAATCAAGTCTGCGATACGGTGCTGGAACCCACCAACTGAAAAGCGGATCGTATCCCGAATAAAAATCAAATACCCCCTTTAAACGCGCTTGCAATCCCTTAACGGCCTCGCCACCACACAAAGCCAGGGACTTTTCAAGGAATGGTGTCTTCTTCTCCAATAAGGCGGCCGCATCATTCACGGCCTTCACCATTTCATTCAACTGTGCTGCCAGTTGTTCGGCGTCGAAAGACACTCCCCTGCGTCGCCCCTGCTCTATCTTGTAAATCTCATCATCGAAAGGGATATACTGGCTTATTGTTTGATAGTCGTCTTCCTCTTTTGTGAGCTTTCGGATATGATCTTCAATGTTTCTCTTCAAAAGGATATAATCAACTTTTCCGTTGATATTCATTGCATCAAAATCAGTTACCTGCAGTATCGAAAGATACGCACGGTCAATGTCAAGTAGTCTTCGTCTTTGCTCCGGAGAATTCAAAACCGGTTTGTAAGAACGGCTGTATGAACGGGTGACTTCTCTAGGTGAATAGAAAGCCTCAATGGCCCTGAGATCCTGCTCATACCGGATGATGTTTCCGGCCATTTCACTGCTTTCCTCATACAAATTAAAGCCGGACGCGGGACTTTGCTGTCCATTGACAGTATTTAAAAGTGATGTAGAAAGCAGCATTGCGAAGATTTTCTTTAAACTTTCCTGGTAAAAAGGTTTCATTTTCATCCCGATAACATATATAAAATGATAATTACTTAAACTACTGCTGCGATTTTTACTGCCCGTGTGACTGGCTGGCCACTAATAATTCATCTTCAGGAGAATGAATATAGCTGCGTTCCTTTATTCTTCCCGCGACAAAAAAGTACAGTATTATAAAAGCGCACAGCAGTCCTATAAAAAACCAGTAATAATCTGCGCCTTTAAGCCCCGAAAACACTCCATCCTGAGCGATGTTGCGGTTTACCATGCCTGTAAAGAAGTTACCAATCGCTGTCGTCATCAGCCAGAGAGCAGCCATTGTGCTTTTCATTGAGGGAGGCGACTGCGTGTAAGCATATTGCAGACCCGTTACCGATATGAGCACTTCAGATGCTGACAGCAGCGCATAAGCGAGGATCTGCCACCATATCGAAGGCCTCGCTCCTCCATCTACAGATACCTGGATAAGCGCTATGATTAGGAATGATATGGCCGTTACGACCAGTCCTGCGCCTATTCGCCTTACGGGAGTTGTCTTTATGCCCATCTTATCGAAAAAAGGATAAATCCAGTAGTTGAATACCGGAATGAACAGCAGCAGAAAAAATGGGTTAACCGTTTGTACCTGTTCGGGCAGAACCTGAAAACTAAAAATAGTTAGGTCCAGTTTCGTTGCCTGAAGCACCCACTCCGACAAACTTTGATCCCAAAGAGCCCAGTAGACCGGAATAAAAGCAAAGACTGCCATTACATTGTAGACCGATTTGATATCTTCCACCTTACGTTCGTCGAATTTCCCCTTGGCCACATCCAATAAAGGTTGACCTTTTTTTCTGCGGCGAAAATTGATCAGAGCGTAACCTGAAATAAACAGAAAGTTGTTTTTGTTAATACCTGAAGGGGGGATCTTTACGTACTTTTTTCTTCCACTAAAAAAGATCACAGTAGCCAGGGCCATCAATAATCCCGGAATACCAAATGCCCATGAAGGACCATATTTAGCATATACCCACGGAATCATGATAGTAGACAAAACAGAACCCGAGTTAATACTAAAATAAAACCAGCCATACATGCCCGCCATCAGGTGTTTATTGGATTCGTTAAACTGATCGCCGAGATTAGCAGACACACAGGACTTTATACCTCCGGCACCCACCGCAACAAGCAGGAGTCCCAGCCTGAACTTATCCAGATCGTCCTCAAAGAGCGAAAGACAAAGATGCCCCAGACAATAAACGATCGAAACGTATAAGATCACCCGGTACTTCCCAAAAAACCAGTCGGCGGCAATAGCGCCAGCGAAAGGCAGGGCATAGGCCAGCGAAACGAACAGGTGCGTAATCTCATTCGCTTTAGCCTCGGCGACGTTTTGTAATCCAGGGTTAAGAGACGGGTTAAAAAACTGGGCAACCAAAAACGTAGCCAGGATAGACCGCATACCGTAAAAACTAAATCTCTCTGCGCCTTCATTAGCAATAATAAAAGGAATACTCGCGGGATACGTTGCTGCCTTTTTTCCGGTATGATTCATACTCATAAAAATGGTTCTTATATTACACGATTAATTAGCGGTTATTCACCAATTCATTTCATTTTTTATCATTTTTACCAGTTCCCGGGTGCTTTTAATACTTTTACTCAAAAAAACAGTTTTGCTATGTTTTCAAAGGAGACTTATATCCATAGAAGAAAAGAACTGAAGAATAAAGTACAAGAAGGCATTCTGCTCTTTCCGGGAAACGACGAAAGTCCTATGAACTACGCTGACAATGCCTACAGCTTCAGGCAGGACAGCACCTTCCTGTACTATTTCGGGATTAGTATGCCGAAGCTCGCGGCAGTGGTAGACCTGGACAGCGGAGAGGAAATTCTATTTGGCGACGAAATGACTCTCGATGAAATTGTATGGATGGGAAGGCAGGAAACGTTGAAAGAAAAAAGCCTGAAAGCTGGCATGGAACAGGTGCTGCCTTTGGAAAGCCTGCATACATTCCTTCAAAAAATAAGACATCAAAAACGGAGCATTCATTACCTACCTCCCTACCGGCCTGAAAATGTTCTTCGATTGCTTCACCTGCTCGGCATCGAACCGGCTTCCTGCAAAGAGAACGCCTCACTTGATTTTATTAAAGCTGTAATATCGCAACGTTCGATAAAATCTTCTGAAGAGATTAACGAGATAGAAAAGGCAGTGAACATTACCAGGGAGATGCATTTAACTGCCATGAAAGTGGCTGCAGCCGGAATGAGCGAAAACGCAATTGCTGCTGCCATTCATGCCAAAGCCCTGGACGGAGGAGGCAACATCGCCTACCCTATTATTCTGACGGTCCATGGTGAAATTCTCCATAACCATCATCATGAAAATATCCTGAAGGATGGGCAGTTGGTACTTAACGATTCAGGGGCTGAAACAGCTATGGGTTACGCAGGCGACCTTACCCGCACATTTCCTGTATCGACGAGGTTCACTGAAGCGCAAAAAGAAGTTTACAACATTGTTCTTAATGCCCTCGAATCATCCACAGCTCTGTTGAAACCAGGCATGAGGTACCTTGATGTTCACCTGCATGCTTGCAAAACGCTTGTAAACGGGCTCAAAGAACTAGGGTTAATGAAAGGCGATACGAATGAAGCTGTAGCAGCCGGAGCTCATGCCATGTTCTTTCAATGCGGCACAGGTCACATGATGGGACTTGATGTACATGATATGGAGGACCTGGGCGAAGAATACGTTGGCTATACAGATAACCTCAGGAAAAACACCAATCAATTCGGTTTAAAGTCTCTCCGATTAGGAAGGGAGCTGCAATCCGGATTCGTCCTTACGGTCGAACCCGGAATCTATTTTATTCCTGAACTAATTGACAGATGGAAAGCCGAAGGGCGCTTTAATGAGTTTATAAATTATACTAAACTCGAACAATACCGCAATTTCGGGGGAATACGAATAGAAGACAACTACGTTATAACCGATGGCAGCGCGCAGCTTCTCGGCAAACCTTTAGCTAAAACCATTCAGGAGATAGAGGCACTAAGGGGCTAAGATAATATGTTTCTATTTTGACATCGCTTTATAGCGTTCCATTGCTTCTACAAAATAATAATCGGCATAAGTAAGCGGAACATCTACCTCCGACTTTTGAGGAAGGTGCCCGACACTGTGCATCAGAATAAATCCGCCATTTGTTCCGGGCGCAGCTTTATACTGGCTGGAAGACAGGGTCGTGATCATCGTTTCTGCAGCGTTAAAGTATTTTGCGCTTTCTTTCTTATCCACATAAGAGCAGAGCTCAAGCAACGCAGAAGCCATCACCGAGCCAGCTGATGCATCGCGCAACGCATCAGGAACATCAGGAGCATTAAAATCCCAGTAAGGTATTTTGTCGGCAGGCAGATTAGGATGATTTAGTATAAATTCAGCAATATGCCTGGCTTGTTCAAGATATCTTTTATTCTTCGTTTCGCGATACATCACGGTATAACCGTATAAACCCCACGCCTGTCCGCGTGCCCAGGCCGACTCATCAGCATAACCCTGTGCTGTTCTCTTTTTCTGTACCGCGCCTGTTTCAGGATTATAATTGATCACGTGGTAGGAGCTGTAATCAGGGCGGAAATGATTCTTCATTGTCGTTTCTGCATGCGTTATCGCGATGTTATAAAATGAAGAGTCGCCGGTCACTTTTGTAGCCCAAAAGAGCAGCTCAAGGTTCATCATATTATCTATGATAACGAGATAATCAGACTTTTCTGAATCCCATGACTTGATACAACCTACTTTAGGATCAAAACGACTGGCGAGTGACCGCGCGCTGTTGATCAGAATATCTTTGTACTCCGGCTTTGGATTAATGCGATTCGCATTGCCAAAGCTGCAGAACATCATGAAGCCCAGATCGTGCGTGGTCTTATTATATTGTTCTTTCTCAAGAACAGTGAGTACACGTTCAGCCTCCGTCAATAGAGTCTGATCTTTTGTTTGCTCATAAAGATACAGCAGTGTTCCCGGATAAAAACCACTGCACCACCAGCCGGATCCGCTTGTTTCAAACTTCCCGGTAGCTGGAAAATATGTTTTGGGAAACCTGTCGGGCGGAAGGTTCTTCATCATTACTTTATATTGAGCAGAAGCGCCCTGAAAATTCTTATTGATCGTTTGAACCAGATCAGATTTTGGCTTTAGTTGTTTATTTACTGAACAGGCTGTTAAAACAGATAACAGGCAAAGAGTAATTAGTAAGTGTGCTCTCTTCATAATTTATTTCTATATTGGTTATTCTTTTTAAATGGGCTCCATTCGAGAACCTTGACCATTGAAGGCGCAACATTGGCCTTTCCTTCTCCATCTATTTGTTCCACTTTTTGAATAAAGAGATTTAACCGTTGCTTGTCCTTCCATAGCTCCGTATCATAACCTGGCTCCCATGAGCCTAAAGAATCCTGGCTAAGATCGATAATTTTCCATTTAGCATTCCCTAATGACCGAATTGTTACAGCGGACGCACGACTTCCTCTCTCTTCGTCGCGAAAGACCATTAATAACGAAGCTTTCCGGCCAGTGCCTTTCACCATTACCTGCGGTCGCGATATGGGAATTCGTTTAGTGCCCACGCCGCTTAAGCTGAATGGTTTTTTTCTGAAGTCGAGTGACAGCGTCTTCCAACTTTTTCCTTCTTTATAAATCAGATGATATTGAGGTATATCTGTTCCTGGCTCACGCCAATACGTAGCAATAAAAGGATTTCCTTTTTTGTCGGCACACATAGATGTTTGGTTGATTAGCTCACTTTGACGCGGTATTTTGCAAGCGTATTCGGCACTCTCCGCCGTAATTGGCAAAATATACTTCTCACCTGTTGACCTCTCCCATGTTTTGCCGCCATCTGTGGAACGGGCATAACACATATCATGGTTGCTCGCCACGTCGGGACTTTCTCTCCAGACCCAAGAAATGTGAATCGTACCAGCGGCATCTACATAAGACTGCCAATAGGCATTTCGCCGTCCTTCCCCGTCAATAAGATTACGGTGCAACTGGTTCCACTTCTGAGTCCCTATATCATACTTATTGATCACCAGATTCCCCTGCCCTGATTGGCCGTTGCGGTAAAGGAAAAGAAGGTTCCCGTCTGGCATGCGGTAAAATTCCGGATAAGTAACCCTTTCTTCAAGCATACCGGTCATCGGCATTTTCGGTGTAAGATCTAAAGAACCGGGACTTACGCTCCGGCAATACCGGAGGGCATTACTATGATGATCCCAGGAAACGTGAAGATATCCAGAGCCATCCACCATTAAGCTAATGGTATTATGAGCATCTGTTACTTTACCCTTGTACTCAGTTCGTTTTAACGTCCAATTTGTATCAGCTGACTTTCTCTTTCCAACCACAACGTAGCCATCATTGTCATAATAAGCGATATATTGAGTATCCCTAAAAGTAACAAGCGAGTTTCTTCTGAATATCACTGCATTAACCGAGTTACTTGCCCACGCCTCGCCTACATCTACCAACCTCACTTTAGCCGGCAGGCCTTGCGCCTGAGCTGCGGCCAACACTAGAAACAAAGGCACGATACAAAGAAGACCTCTCATCTCATTTAATGGTTCTTATTGTAAGGGTGCCACTTTTAAGTCCTTTAGATTTTACAGTTAACTGCATTGCTCCTGATTTTTCCGAAGACTGGACAATTTCGGTCAGCATCCCTTTGAAGACATGCATCTGCGGATGATGAAATAACTCAAGGCTGGTAGCATCTCCATTAGCTGCAGCTTTGTGGCGGCCATCTCCTTTTACTTTGAACTGCAGTAAATTGGTGGCCTGGGGACAAAGATTCCCTTCGGCATCACAAACTTTCGCGGTTATGTAGGCAAGATCTTTGCCATCAGCAATGATTTCCGTTCTGTTTGCACTCAGCTCAATATGGTGTGGTTTTCCGGCAGTTTTAACCTCCTCTGAAGCAACAGCTTTACCATCCTTATCGTAAGCAACCACTTTAATAACGCCGGGCTCATATTTAACGTCGTTCCACATCAGGCGGTAACGTGTTTGATTATTCGTATTGCTCTTACTTTGCCGGCCCATACTCTTCCCGTTTACAAATAGTTCAGCTGATGGATAATTCGTATAACAGAAAACCGGTGTAATTTCGCCTTCCCGGCCTGGCCAGGTCCAGTGCGGAAGGATATGGAGGGTTGGCTTGCTAGTGTTCCACTTGCTGCGGTACAGATAGAAACGGTCCTTTGGAATGCTTGCCAGGTCTATGATCCCAAAATAGGAGCTATGAGAAGGCCATTTAGAATCGTATGGCGTTGGTTCGCCGAGATAATCAAAGCCAGTCCACACGAACTCCCCGATCACAAAAGGAAGGTCATCCTGTTTTACAAATTCGTCATCAGGCACCTGCGACCAGTTGCAATATTCAAAATCATAGGAAGAGCTTTGATTATCATCATACTGCTTCATCTTCTGAAACCCGACAGGGAACTTATATACACCTCTGCTGCTCACGGTCGACGCGGTTTCGGTCCCCAGAATAAAACCCTGCGGCAGAGCATTATTAGCACGTTCATACCATGTTGGCTTATAATTGAATCCTGGAATATCCAGTACCGCTGCGAAGTTCTTTGTCAGGGCGTCGTTAATCCGGTCCATACCTACAGTAACAGGCCTGGTAGGATCTTCTCTGTGGCAAATATCCTGAAGCCGCTTGGCTATTTTATTTCCACCTTCTGCGCTTTGATCGGGCACTTCGTTCCCGATGCTCCACATTACAACGGATGGACTATTCCTATCGCGATGGATCATATTGACCAAGTCCTTTTCAGCCCATTCATCGAAATACTGGCTATAGCCATTTTTAACCTTAGGGGTTTTCCATTCATCGAACGATTCCACCATCATCATGAATCCCATCTCGTCACATAAAGCCACCAGTTCAGGTGCAGGCATATTATGAGAGGTACGGATAGCATCGCAGCCCATGTCTTTTAGCAGGGTTAACTGGTGGCGGAGGGCAGCTGTGTTTACAGCCGTTCCCAAAGGACCAAGGTCATGGTGATTACATACGCCCTTGAATTTCCTTATTTCTCCATTTAAGGAAAAACCTTTGGCGGCCTCATATTTAATAGACCTGATCCCAAAACGTGTTTTATACTCGTCCTTGAGCGTTTTTCCTTCGTAAAGCCTGGAGACAGCCGTATATAACACCGGTGTTTCAGGTGACCACAAGAAGGGATTCTTTACAACCAGGTTCTGTTCGAACTCAAGATCATCAAATTCCTTAAGGTTCGATGTAAACGAAGCAACCACTGTTTCACGGGCATCGCGAATCTCTGTTTCCAAACGCAGATCTGCCGCCTTTCCGGCGGGCGCCTCCACTTTTGTCTTTAAGTTAACTTTTGCGAATTCCTTATTTATAACTGGAGTGGTAAGATAAGTGCCCCATACCGGAATATGTACGTCTTCCGTTACAAACAAATGAACATTACGGTAAATACCCGCTCCCGGATACCATCTTGATGACTGAGAAAAATTCTCGAGTCGCACTGCAAGCGTATTTACTTCGCCGGCCGGATTCAGAAGGGATGTAACATCCAGGTGAAAGGAATTATAGCCATAGGGCCAGAAGCCCGCTTCTTTCCCGTTAACATATACACGGGCGTTGCTCATAGCACCGTCAAATAATAAGACAGCTTTTTTACCGGGAAGGAAACCTGGCACCATAAATTTCAGTCTGTACCAACCGGTTCCGACAAAAGGAAGTCCCCCTGTCCTGCCCGACTTAACACTAGCTTCCTTTTCAAGGTTCTGCTCTATCCGCACCTTCTGCAGATCATTATTCCCATCAAACGGGCCCTTTATAGCCCAGTCATGGGGCACAGACACCGTTTTCCACTTCAAATCGTTAAAGCGGGATTCTACGGCATCGGGATAATCCCCCTGCTTAAACTTCCAGTTCTTATCCAGAAGATATTCTTTTCGTATGCTTTGTGCGGCAACCTGAACTGTCAGTACCGAAAAGAGGAGAAGATGGGCAATATGTTTTATTCTTATCATTGTTTAAAGAAGTAAAAGAATTCTTTTCATGAAGGGTAAGATTGACAATAATGAGCAGCTAATATAATAAAAGCCTCTAGCTGCATAAGAGTTAAGATTTTATTTATTTTCAACTTTTACCTGCCCTGTTTTAATATTCAGCTTCCAGGGCTTCGGTTCGGGTAACTTCAGCTTTCCCTCCCCGATTTCAACAGGCATCCATAAATACCTTGAATCCCACTGAGAGGACGGGCGCCACTGGTCGCCCATAAAAATCACGGTTGTATCTTTTGATCCCGCCACCTTTATCAGCATAGTCGACTGCGAACCATAGGTTTTACTTTCCGGAGGTGCAATGTCTTTAAATTCAGACCATGGGCCTTCTAAAGATTTAGCAGTCGCAAATTTATTAGGATTGGGATCCCAGCCCGTCAATGCTGATCCTATTGCGTAATACAAGCCATTATAATGAACGATCGCACCACCCTCTAATGGGGCACTGATGAAACAGGTTTGTTCGGCAACGTTCAGGTAATCATCAGAAAGCTTTGCGATATAAAAACCTCTTGTCGGGCGGCTTTCAAACACCAGGTAAGAGGTGCCATCATCATCTATAAATTGTCCTATATCCCTGCTTTCCAACCCGAGTGGCCTGAAACTTTTGACGAATTTGTATTCCCCGTCCACTTTATCACTGACGGCGACGCCCACTCTCGCGAACTTATAACTCCTGTCGTCGAGGTGCATATACATCACAAACTTTTTCGTTCTGTTGTTATAATACACTTTGGGACGCTCGAGTACCCAACCTGCACCAAGGTTTTCGGGATCAGGAAACTGGATCTTTTTCAGGAACTTCCAGTTCACTAAATCTGTTGATGAATAACACCCCACATACCGAAACTCCGGAAGGTTATCTTTTGCCCGGTATTCGCCGAACCAGTAATAGGTGGCCCCTAGTTTAATGATTCCTCCTCCGTGGGCCTGGATATGGTTACCATGGTCATCCGGCCATACGGCGCCAGGATATATGGTTTTTCCGTCCTTGTCCTGAGCAGTGAGTGAAACTGAAGATATAAAAAGGACCGTAAAAACTAACAATGCTGTTCTGAAGTTAGTAGAGTTCATTTTTAAGTGTATGTATTGTTAAAATTCTATAGTTTTCTTTTGCCCGTTTACAAAAGTTAAAACGACTTTTCCCGATCCTTTGCTATAGTTAATATTGGTAACAGGCACCAGTTCGTCGTTTTTCCATTTTTCACCTGACTTCTTCCACAACATCAAGGTTCCATAAATGTCGTCTCTATCTGAAGACGGATCAAAAGTGTTTTCAACGTTGATCACCACGCTTTTGTCGGATACGGGATTCAGTCCTTTTGAATAAACCGTCTCGGATTTATTCCATCCACAGAGCGGAACCAGCGCCAGCTGGTAAATTCCATTATCGACAATCTTAACTTTGTATCCCCTTACACTAAGAGTTCGTTCTTTAAGAGCCTGTGAAACTGCCGGAAGTGCGTAATGTCCCAACCGGATTTGACTGGCTACAGAACTGGTATTCCTGTCTATCCGTAATATGCCATTGGGCAGAGTAATTTCAGCCAGATTTAACTTAACATTTTCATTGGAGGCAAATACTGCATCGCGGTAATAAACACCATCTGCGTATTTCTTGAAAGTGTACATACGTAATGCTTCCCAACTGGTCTGGCCACTTTTGTAAACATATGCCATGGAAACTTCTCCATTTATGCCATCGGCCTGCCATGGAAACGCGCTGTTATAGGATAATCTTGTATAATTCTCCGTGCCCTGATACACTCCTACTGTTTTGCTGAAGCACCATGCCCGTATTTCAGATGCTCCGATATCAGGGTAGTTTGTTATAAGCAGATTCGATTTATCTGCATATTTGTTATAAACGTTTCCTTTCTGTAGTTCGTCCTGCCATGCGCCCTCATTTTCTGCAGCGGTCCAAAAAGGGCTTTGTGAAGGAATAAGCAATCCAAGAAATAATTTCCCTAACCAGAACACACTCCCCCTGCAGCTATAGGACTGAACAGCCGGTTCAAAGGCTCCGTAAAAACCCAGGGTTGGTATGCTGTCCTGGAGAAAACCGGGCCTTTCAAGAAACTGAAGAATTGTACCTGAAGCAATGCGCCTCATCCATCCATAGTTAACGTTGGGACGGGGACTAAGCCCCATTAAGGGAAAAGGGACAGCTGCTCCCATCCGATAGGAGATACTGCGTCCCCACATGATCATTTCTCCTTTTCTTGAAAACATGAATGGGTAATTATCCTGAAGATCATTAAAATTCTTCTCCAGTCGTGCCGAATATTCGGGATAATATTTTTTTCCGAAATATTCAGACCATATTTTCCCGTACATCTGGAAAGCCCACATGCTGTAATAATCGTAATAAGGACTGTCGTTATACCAGCCCTGTCCATCATACTGAGACAAAGACTTCTCTACCAGGTCTTTCAGCAGATTCTCATTAACAGTGTACCCTCGGCTTTTATAGAAGCTGAGGATCAGGATATTAAAATAGCGCCAGTTCATCCCGATAGTTGGGCCATCACCATAGCTCAGCATGGTTTTTGCCAGCCTTTCCTTCACCTCTCCGCTAAGCGGGTCCCAAAAGATTTCAGGTGATGTCAGCAAGGACGCCGCTAAACCTCCAAACTCAACCAGGGTCTGGCTGGGCCCGCCATTCGCAGCACGTGGCGCTATGTAAGTATCACTCTGCGGGTCGACCAGCATCGATAACTGGTGCCGGTAGTAATCGCCCACTTCTATTCCATTCAGTTCCAAATCAGGTTGCTCCTTCAAAAGCGGACCTGCAATGAACATCGTACGGCACAGCCCCTCAAGCTTCTCTACAGCTACCTGTCCGGTATTTCGGGGATAGCTCTTTCCGGGCTGCTTCGGAAACTTCATCGGATCGTTAAGTTGATGAACATAACTAAAAGCGCCCGACAATAAGTACAGGCCTGCTTCCTTCCAGTGTCTTCTTGTCATGCCGGTAAAGGGGCTCTTTTTTCGATCGGGGTTATTAACCTGAAAGACTTCCTTTCCATGCACGTTTTTTTTCAAACGTGAAATACTGTCTGCCTGGATTACCTGGCCTGTAGCTACACCGACAATACAGGCGATACCCAGAGTTAAAAAAATTTTAATACCCCTCATGACAATAACCTCCATCATTTTTGATACACCCTAACATAGTCGACCTCAAACCGGCGTGGAAATATGGTTCCAGAGGGATCACCACCGTTATCCCCGCCGATAGCAAGGTTCAAAAGAATATAATGTGGTTGTCTGAAAGGGTTAAATCCACTGCCGTCGACATTAACGAGATCATCCAAAGTCACTTTATTAAGCAGTTCATCATCAACGAACAAGCTGATACTATTCTGATCCCAGTCCATACGCCAGATATGAAATTTAGAGGACCACGAGGGATCCTGAAAATCTTTTACAGCTTTGGTTTTGCTATACCATTTTGCCTTATTTTTCACCTGGGTTCCGCAGGCAATATTTGCCAGGATATTGCCTTTGTAATATTCCATAATATCAATTTCTCCATTTGAGGGCCATGGCCGGCTAATCCCCAAAGTCCAAAATGCAGGCCACATCCCTGGGCTGATATCTATGCGGCCCCTCATTACAAACCTTCCATACTTCCAGTTATGAAGACCTCTTGTATTTATACTCGAGGAGGTATACTCAACGTTTCTGCGACCAGACCTCCAATCGGTTCTGCTTTCACTATAACGGGGATTAGGAAACATTTCTTTGCGCGCCTCGATAATCAGCAAACCTGAATCACAGAAAGCATTATCCTTCTGGTACCACTGCAATTCATTATTTCGTACGAAGCCCTTCTCAAATTCCCAGTTTCCTGGATCAGGTATACCTTTAATATTAAATTCGTCAGCCCATACCAACTTGTACCCATCGTCCGTAACGGTGACTGCAGGGTTCAAACTCTGGGACATCATCTCTGTAGTTAGGGCCATTAAAGCACAAGTCAACAAAAGATTTAACCTTTTTATCATGATGTCATTTTAACTATTTTCCAAAATTGCCTGTTTCGCATTTTTAATTACAAACCTCATTTACACTTCAATGGCCCTTATATATATTTCCATATACAACCCTACAAACTTTGAGGATAGGAATACAGAAGAACCTGTTTGGTCTTAAATCCCTGTTCATTCTGGATATAGTTGATTACAGAACCCAGTGTAATTTTGGTCGTTTCTGTAAGCTGAAAATTGAGTATCTGTTGAGGTGCTTTGGTTAACAAAACGTACTTGATGTTCGGATTTCCTGCTATATCCTTATAATCCGGCAAGGAATCAACATTCATCGCAACTACCGAGTACGCGGGATCTTTCAAGAAGTGCTCACCGCCAGACCAATCGCCACCAGACAAATCGTAGTAATAATTACCCGCAGGCAAAGTAACAGTCTGATAGATCTTACCATTTAATATCTGCGGCGATCCCCATCCCGATTCCATATTTAAAAGTCCCGAAGAGAACCCACCATACCCACCGTGACTCAACACAGAAGCATTTGTTTTCCAATCGGCTAATGTGCCCCATCGTGTCTGACCAGGTTGCAGGGCCGCAGCAGCAAACGGATTTCCAGGATTTTTCAGATAGCTGCTGCCCACCCAATCTTTACGCGGGCCTACTACCAGGGCATTGACGTCCAGGATCATGATGGTTGTGCTCAACCTGCTGATAAGGGTATAGTGAGTCGGATTCGCAATTTTCACAGCTAGTAATAACTTTTTACCCGCATATTCCGTCAGCTTCAGCTGATCTATATTCAGCGATACCCGGAAGGTCGCACCTCTTTGCCCTGCGGCTACTTCCAGCTTCGCAGGCAATGTGAACATTGAAGCAGGCATCTGTTTATACAAAGCGCGATCATAGGTTCCGTTCGAAAGCATCTTAGTCGTAGTATCGTTATCTACACTGATATCAACAGAATACGGTCCGCTTTCCGAACCGGTCAGGGAAGCACCCATTATTATATGAATCTTCTTTCCTGGCCTGTCAACGATATAATTATAAGTAGAAGTATCCGTACCCGCAGGTACTAAATAATTGTTATCTACACCACCCGATCCGATATTGGCCTGTGGCATATAAACGCCGGTTATACCAAATGCTTGGTCTGAATCGGCCTTATCGCACGCTTCAAATCCAGTAGCGAAGTATAAAAGCAGCAGCATGGCTGCGGGATATTTTAGTTTCATAATACTGTTTTTAGGAATTAATAGAACGTTACCAGCCATTGTTTTGTACCAATGCTCCCTTCGATTTGATCACTTCTGTTTGCGGGAACGGATAAAAATACATTCTGGATGCATCAAACACCCTGTTTTCCACTACTACAGGAGTATATACAAACTGGCCAGCGTCTTTTGTCACCATTACCCCCTTTATCGGCTGAGCTAGAACCGCGGTGGCATCTTTCCATCTCAGCAGGTCCCAGTAACGATAGTTCTCGAAAGCCAGCTCTATCCTCCGCTCGTGCTTAATGGCTGTTCTCAAAGTAGCCTTATCGGAAGTCACCAGAGCCGGCATAACCACTCCAGTTCTTGCCCTTACCATGTTTACAGCTTGTAAAGCATTCATCCCGTAACCGTTATAATCACTCGGTCCGTATGCCTCATTCATCGCTTCGGCATATTCAAGTAATACACCAGCGTAGCGAATCACAGGAAAATTATGCGTTTTAGTCGTGCCCGTTGTAAGGTTAAGCCCGTCTGCCAGAAATTTCTTTAAGTAATATCCTGTTCTGCTAGCGTTAGGCTTACGCATATCATCCGTAGCCCCCTGGGACTGATCGATCACCCGTCCATTCCAGGTACTACCATTGGTCACTACCGTCATAGACAGCCGGGGATCTCTGTTATTATAAGGATTTGCAGGATCTGGTGTCCCCTTGTACTCATAGGCCGATACCAGGTCTTCGGACGGTGTAACACCACTCGCCCCACCTGCGGTTGCAATCGGATAATTCCTTCTCTCCAGATTATTGTCGGCAGGATAACGAATAGCCCAGATGGTCTCACTACTGTTTAGCATATTGGATTCGAGGAAGTAATTCCTGTAATCACTATGAAGGCCATAAGCTCCCACTCCCTGGCCAAATACTATTACATCGTTCAGCGCAGCCGCAGCCTGCTTCCATTTATCGATATTACCGGTAGTGTTGTATAGCGGACTGGCTGCATACAGCAATGCGCGAGCCTTTAACGCAAGTGCAGCGCCTTTTGTCAACCGGCCGTCGTTGTTGGCGAACCTGGAGGTTTTCCAGTTTACCTGTAAACTGTCTTTATATGCATCTACCTCGCTGACAATAAAGCTAACGATCTCATCATAAGTATTTTTTGGCAACAAGGTATTTTCCTTGGCATCCAGGGTGCGTGTCACAAGAGGTACCCCGCCATAACGCTTACTCAGCTCAAAGTAATACCATGCCCGCAGTATATGCGCTTCGGCCCTGTACCACCCGAGATTCAGGACATCGTTCTGATAATTCTCCTTCCCTACGGCAGAAACAGTATCTCGGTTCAGCGCCAAAAAGGTCTTATAGTTGCCGGACTGCTCGAGGAAATAATTCGCAGAGCGGATCCCTACATAATAAGCAGCATAGTAATTATCGGGATTATTAATTGCATTCCAACTGCCATTGTTAAAGAGCATTACATTTGACGCTGGAGACGTTTGGACGGCCTCATCCGAAACCGCCGCAAAGAGATTATTATCGATCATTGTAAACTCGTTGCGCAAATTGCTGTAAGGCGCATTGGCAAGAGACGTGAGGGTAGCATAGTTAGTGTTCAGCGTCTCCTCTGTTTGTGACAGGTCTATCCTGGTATCCAGGAAATCTTTTCCGCAGCCTATCGCTCCTATGGCCACAGCAATTGTGAGAATACTGATATATATACGTTGTACGTTCATAATAGCTCATTAAAAGGTTAACGAAACACCTGCATTAAATGACTTAAGGCCAGGATAACCAGTTGTGGTTTCAGGATCTATATTAAAATTCTTACTTAACGAGGACCAGGTTACCGGGTTCACAGCGCTAATATGCACTCTTAACTTCTCAACATGGGCCTTACGTAACAAGCCGGCCGGGAAACTATAGCCCAGTTCAACATTACGCAGCCTCAGAAAACTGCCGTCCTTGATCCAAAAAGATGAGCTACGATAATTATTCTCGTTGCCTTTAGTCGTCAGCCTCGGGTAATCGGCAGCAGCCCGGGTATCAATGCCCTGATCGGGATAATATGCCCAGGCGTTACCTGCTATCGGATATATATTGGCATTGTTCACAAAAGCCACTACCTGCCCGCGTGCTGCGGATAAAATATCTATATCATTGCCAGACACTCCCTGAAATAAGGTGTAAAAGTCAAAATTCTTATAACGCAGCCCTAAATTGAACGAATAGGTTAGCGTGGGCAGATTGGAATTACCAACTTTGGTGATATCATTCTGATTTACCAAACCGTTATTGTCGAGGTCTTTATACCTGATGTCTCCAGGCTGCACCGCACCAAAATTAGGAACAGGGATACCAGCCTTTAGTGTCCCGTTTTCATTAAAATCAGCAATATCGAATAAGCCATCTGCTACAAGGCCCATTTGTGCCGCAATAGGCAGACCCGTAGTGCTGCTGAATGAATTAACCGGGGGAATTTCAGCTTGATAATCAATAGTATTCCGCGCGTATGCAGCCATAGCGCCAGCATCTACTGCAACGGGGCCTGCTTTTGCCAGATAGTTAACAACAAGCTCAAAGCCTTTATTTGTTACCTTCCCGAGATTAGCATAGGGCAGCGCTGCACCATACAGTGCCGAGAGCTCGTTGTTCTGTACTACAATACCAGAACGTTTGTCCAGAAACACGTCGCCCGATAACGAAATCCTGTTCAATATTGTGAGGTCCAGGCCGGCATTATATTTCATGCTCTCTTCAGCTAAGATGTCAGGATTGGCTGCATAATTGGGCACTATACCTCCTATACCGGTTAGAGAGTTATTGCCAGTATAATAGGTACCGCTGCTGATAAAATACTGCTGGTATAAGAACCGGCCGCTAAAAGTCTGATCGTTACCCGATTTTCCTGCCGAGGCGCGAAGCTTTAAAAATGTAATCATTTTATTGTCGCTCAGGAAAGACTCGTTACTGATCACCCATCCTGCACCTGCCGCCGGGTAGAATCCCCATCTATTACCGGGAGCATAGTTATCCGATCCGCTCCATCCAAAGCCCAGATCCAGAATATACCGTTTGTCGTAGGCGTAATTCAGCCGGCCGCCGATATTGTAGTTATGATAGAAAATATTAAGGCCTGTATTCTGGCCGGCAGTATTCTGTCCCTGATCTATCGTATAATCACTGCCCCAATAATTAATCGCCGCAGTAACGGCATGCCCACCGAATGTCCTGTCATACCCCGCCCCTAAATTAATCTGCTTCCAATCGTATTGGTTAACAGGGCTGGTTGCATTAGAGACAATATCAGTTGTAAGATCGGTTGTGGTCTTTGCACCATTAAAAAACCGTGCATAGGTAGCTGTCTTACTTGAATTGGTCCGGGTCCAGGTATTGAAGGAGACCGCCTGCCGCAGATAAAGACCAGGAGTAACGAAGTCAAGCCGCTCCTTTAAATTAAAATTAGCCTGAAGCGTCCTATCATGCGTGGAAGTCCAGCCGAGCGCATTCAAAGAAGCAATCGGGTTATTTGGAAATAATGAGGTACCCGACCAGTTGCCCGTAACATCTTTTATAGGATAAATATTAGCAGGATAATTACCCATATCGGCCCATAGCGATCCCCCATTGTAGTTTGGATAACGACGATCCTCTATCCGCCCGCCCAAATCGACTTTTGCTTCGAATATCTTAAAAAATCTAAAATCCAGGTTTGAGCGGATATTAAATCTGTCGATCTCTGCATTCGATTGAAAGTCATTACTTTTAATATCGTACAAGCCACCCTGATTCATATAGTCAAGTACCACCGAATATCGTGTAACGGTATCACCTCCAGTTAAAAGCACATTTGCATTGGTATAGGGGCTGTTTTTCCTGAGCGCTTCGCCATACCAGTCAACATCGGCCCCTGTTCCGTTCCGGTAATCATTAAGCTGGGCTTCTGAATAAGCTGGTGTCCAGTTAAACTTGTAGGCATTTAAGGAATAATTATCGTTGCTGACGGCCTGATTATACAACCTTGCATAATCGAAAGACCGGTAAGGTTTGTTTATGTCTATTGCAGACTGCATACCCGACTGTAGCTGGGCTTGTACTTTCGGCCGGCCTGGAGATCCACGCTTCGAAACAATCCATAGCACCCCATTGGCGCCCCTCATACCAAATGTAGCCAGGCTTACAGGGTCTTTCAGCACAGAAATGCTTTCGATCTCTGAAGGAGACAGGTATTGAAAATAAGAGCTGGATACCTGAAATCCATCGACATAAATAATAAGGCCGGCATTGTCAAAACTGCCGCGCCCCCTGATAAATAGAGCCGCATTATCATATCCCGGTTCTCCTGATCCCTGCCTCACTGTGAGTCCCGGCAACCGGCCATATAAAGTATTGGTAATGTTGGCAACCGGAGTTTTTTCGAGTATTCTCCCGTTGATAGTTGAAGGAGGCATCACGTCCCTCTCTTTTGCTACCTGGAAGAACGGCGCAGGCATAGAACCGGTGGTAGGCAGAACAAGTGTAGTATCTGCCGGGCGTTGGGCAAAAGCCTGGCTGGTACAATAACAGATGCTGAACAGCAGCAACCATACACCAGACGCCCTTAGCTTATATATGTTCATATATGATCTTATTAATGGGTTAATGATATTAGTATCCCGGATTCTGAATCAGATATCCTTTATTTATTTCAGACTGCGGAAAAGGGTTAAGATATTGCTTCGGCGACCAGAAGCCCTGGTAGATGATCCGGATACTGTAGTTGGTATTACCTGTTGTTTTAAGGGTGGTATTATTATTATAACCAAATCCCCTTACCGGGCCGCCAATTAAACCATTTCCAATATTGGGTAGTTTCCAGTGCTTCATCTCATGCAGTCGAAAGTTCTCCTTATGAAACTCAATGGCCCATTCCCGCTGGATTAGCAGGCGGAGTTTGTCCCTATCTGTTTCGGTAATAGCGGGTAGCCCGGCGCGCTCATGGATCTTATTGAGCTTAAGCAGGGCATCAGTTGCCTGGCCCATTTCGTTATAAGCCTCGGCGGCGGCGAGATAAGCAAATGCCAGCCGGAATATAGGAAACTCGAACCATCTCCTGGTACCAGCCTTATAGTAGAACTTTACACTGCGGGCAGCACCATTACTATAGCCAAGCCCGATGCTGGTATTGCTCCAGTTTGCATCACCCGGATTATTCCATGCACTCCTTTCGTAAGGCATAAAGTCAGCCTTAAAGCGTGGCTCCATTTCATCCATACGCTTCAGATAATCGGCAAAGGGCGTAATAGCGTCCAGTGCGGGCCAGGTTTGATCGGTGCCATCCTGCTTATAATAATTCTCCAGTTGTGACGGTAATAAAGTAAAACCTGCAGCTGAAGAGTGTTCGCCGTTGATCCGCGGATAATAGAAGGCCGTCATAGGCAATGTATTCCAGCCCCCGTTATCGCCTGATGTATTTACAAATTTAAAGGCAAGCAGCACTTCAGGGTTACTGGGAGTGGAGGTCGCTGTACCATAATCGTCAAGCGGATTATTAGTGTCTATAATATAAGCAGCTGCATTTGTTTCAGCCTCTCTGATAACAGCCTCAGCTGTAAGTGCCGCAGTTTTCCATCGGTCAGGATCAACGTTTCCGAGGCAGATGAGATCGTTTCTTTCCCCCAGACTTAGATAAGGACTGGCGGTGTTAAATAACGGGCGTGCAGCAAACAGCTGAATTTTAGCTTTAACGGACAAAACAGCAGCTTTGGTCATCCTGCCTTCCCAGTTTCCGGGCCATTCAGAAGGTAGCACTGGCAACGCTTCATCGCACCAGGTTACCACCGAATCTAAAACAGCCTTTGCCGAACTTCTCGGAATAGCCAGGTCGTCGGTGGTTGTAAGGCTGTGGCTTACAATTGGCACTCCTCCGTACATAATAAACATCTGGCAATAACGATAAGCAATCAGTGCTTTCATTTCTGCTTTAATTATCGCCTTGTCTGCATCGCTCATGTCTCTGACCTTATTAATATTTTCCCTGATCAGGTTTGCCTGCCGGATAAAATTGTAATTGGAATTAAAGCCTTCCATGTCTTCATTGGTACTTGTCGAATTCAGTCCGCTGATCACGATATTCCGCGCAATACCCCAGGCGTGCCCATAAAAAAGGCTGCCGGTCATATTGTCCTGGATCATGGCATTCCATGGATCGTTCCTGTAAGGCAGGCCTTGCGAAAGGCAGCCCTTATAAGCAGTTCTTACAGCAAGAAGCGCCTTTTCGGTTGTACCGAATGTTGAATCTATGGTCGTAGAGCCTGAAACAGCAGGGATCTGCAAAAAGTCCTTCTGGCAGGCTATGAAAGTCGTAATTAGTCCTATGACAGTTACTATTATTAAAATACTCTTAATCCTCATGATGCTCGTTGTTAGCATTTGTTAGAACTGGACATTAACACCAAAATTATAGGTTCTGGTAAGCGGAAAAAGATAACCCGATCTGTTCTTGCCCGTATCGGCCTGCTCCGGGTCGATGCCGTCTATCAGGTCAGATCCCCAGGTCACCAGATTATTTCCGTTAGCGTATACACGCAGAGCTTTGATGCCCGCGCTTCGCAGGAATTTCACCTGCTGGAACGAGTAACCCAGTTCCAGGTTTTTCAGCCGCTGGAAATCGTTTTTCTTTAACCAGAAATCACTTAACCTGACGTTATTCGACTGGCCGCCCGACATCGATATCGCAGGGTAGCTGATTGGCTCCCCATTGGCAACTTTCTCAGGCGTCCAGCGTCCGTCAAACATATATTGCAGTACCGCACCACGGTTCTGGGCAAAAGGTGTGCTCATGATATAATCGTACTGCGGGAAAGAACCTCTGGCCGTGCCTATGAACAGAGCTGAGATGTCAAACCCTTTATAAGAGAACCCCACGTTAAGATTATAATTTATCTGCGGCAGGTTGGAATAACCTACAGGTACAAGATCCTGTTCGTTAATGGTTCCATCACCAGTAACATCTCTGAACTTCAGGTCTCCGAGCCTTGCCTGGTTGCCAAAACTATTGAAAGGACGGTTGTTCAGCTCTTCCTGTGTATTGTAGAACCCATCGGTAAGCAAACCCTTGTATTGGCCGATAGCATAACCAGTCTCGTTCATCCATTCATAAGGAAAGGGTGCCTCGGCACGATAATCGATCTTGTTTTTTGCAAACGAAAAGTTTCCTCTTATGGAATAACCCCAGGCACCTATCTTGTCGTTCCATCCGCCTTCCGCTTCAAAACCCTTGTTACTCACCTTGCCCAGGTTCAACGGAGCTGTGTTACTTTGGTTTACACCAAATGTGCCCGGTATCACACCCGATGTTACCAGGATATTATTCCTTTTTTCCTGGAACCAGGAGCCGACGAGCGTTAATCTGTCTCCAAGGAAATTAAGGTCAACAGAAACATTGGTTTTCCTGGCCCTCTCCCATGTAACCTCCGGATTTCCCAGAGCGCCTTCAATTGCTCCTCCGACTCCTGGATTCACACTCGTCCCGTTGCTGTTACCGAAGTTATATCCCCCGGCACTGCCCCATGTGTTAGGAAGAAATAAATAACGCCTTCCCCCTATCTGATCGTTACCCACCTCGCCATAAGAACCACGTATCTTGACGAAGGATAATACATCGTTCTTTCTAAAAAACGGTTCATTGGATATTATCCATCCACCGGATATAGCTGGAAAATAGCCGAACCGCTTCCCCTTTGCAAAGTTCTCCGTCCCATTTATCCCAGAGCTGAATTCTATAAGATATCGTTCTTTAAAATCATAAGAAGTTCGGGCTACCAAACCCATAAGTCCCGAGGGGGTATTAAAGGCCTGACCATTGGCTGTATATCGCTGTGCATTGCCCAGTATAAGGGCGCTTACATTATGATCACCAAAGCGACGGGAATAATTTACCGCCGCCTCAACATACAGTTTACGCCACGTAGAATTCTGTTGATTGTCAGCTGCCGTAGTTGGATTAACGATACCTCCAACATATATAATACGTGCGGGATCGGAGGGATCTCTCATTGCACTGTAAGTCGGAATACTGTTGGTTTGAGTAAAGCCTTTAACATAACTGTCATCATAAGCCAGCCTGACATGCGATTCCAGGCCCGGCGTGAGATAACTCATAGTGTGCCTTAGAGTAAGCACACTACTTAATGTTGTAGTATTGACACGACGGCTGCCACCGGTTAGCAAGGCAGCAAGCGGCGAAGCTCCGCTACCGCTTTTATTCCCGAGCGGATTGGTAAATGATCCGGCTTCTCCTATATAACCTGTTATCAGGCGTCCGTCTACGATACCCGGACCCACAAAGGGACTATTCTCGAGGATGCTTTGTATAATGGCCTGGTATCGATCCCCGAAATTAGGTGAAGAACTTGTACCGATGATCTTGTTAACTGACGACTGGCCACCCAGGTTGAAGCTTAATTTGAAATTTTTAATGATGTCTATATCGAAATTAGATCGGAAGTTGTATCGGGTATACTCAGGATTCGTATTTGCACCGCCATATTCTGTATTGGACAAAATACCGTTCTGATTAAATATACCAAGAGAAGTAAAATACTTTACCCGGGCCGATCCTCCCGAAACGTTCAGATTATACTGGCGCTGTCTTCCAGTCCCTCCGAATTGTTCCTTATAATAGTCATTATCTGTGTAATAAAGAGCAGGGCTGTTAAGTAGTGCCTGTTTTTGTTCATTAGTAATAAGCATGGCTCCCACTTCCTCCGGTGTATAGTCGCGGTTGTTCTGAAACTTCCAAAGCTCGGCGTCTGAGAAGTACAATGCATCGAAAGAACGATTACCGGATGACTGCGCATTTCGAATAGCTTCATTCCGGAGTACAGCAAAATCATAAGAATTTACCGTTTCAAAAATGGAGTTGGCTTTGGTAAAACCTTCATTAACAGAAAAACTGAACTGGGGGCGGCTTGCCATGCCTCTTTTCGTAGTTATGATGACCACGCCGTTGGCCCCCCTTATCCCGTACACTGCAGTAGCGGACGCATCTTTCAGGATGCTTATACTCTCAACTTCATTCGCGTCCATTGCGTTCAGCACAATGTAGGGTTGTTCGGCAGGTTGCTGAATTCCGTCTATTACGATTAGCGGATCGGCACCATTCAATGTCGCTATGCCCCGTATACGAATAGTGGTTGCATTCTGTCCGGGCTCTCCTCCATTCTGCACACCGCTGATACCCGACGTTCGGCCTATCAGCATATTGGAGATGTTTGCTACTGGTGTTTGGGTAAGTTCTTTACTGGTGATCACACCCACTGCCCCGGTAACGGTAGGCTTTCTTTGCTGGCCATAGCCAACCACCACCACGTCTGCTAAACCGAACGGCAGAGGCTCAAGTTTTACCGTAATATTAGTCCGTGTCCCCATTGAAACCTCCTTAGTGGCAAATCCCATAAAACGTACCACAAGGACGGCATTCTGTGGTCCGCGGATAGAAAACCGGCCCGTTTCATTGGTTTGGGTTATGATACTGGTATTCTTTACCTGGACAGTAGCGCTAACTAGAGCACTGTCATCTGAAGACAAAACCCGACCGGTCATTAGTACTGTTTGAGCCAACGCGGATATAGAAACCAAGCAGCAGAGAAACAATAATAAGAGGCGAATCCTTACTGCGGGAATCAACCGCCCTACATAGGTACAGACAATTTCTAACGAGCATTTCATCTTAACTAGTTTTAGGTTTTCGAACGCATAATAACGACTCTAAGCAAAACAGTCCGGCCAAACCCGGCGGGACGATAACATGTAGTAAAACTTTCATCATATGGTTATTAATGTTTATAATTTGAAATTAGAAATCAAATTTAGGCACGCGGTTGCATCCGCCCGGGGGGGGTAAATCACACAAAAAGGGGGAAGATCTGATAATCTATAACCGGGGTTCCAATAGTATTTGGACGAAATGTATCGCTAAGCATTTACCCTTAATTGCCTCAAGTTCCCATTCAAGCCATTTTCATCAAAATCGAAGAAATATTTTCCGAGCCTGTTGATATGCGAAAACCTTGCGGGGGACAAATGAACGATATCATTTTGGTTTACATTAAATCCTTCTTTCTGCAATTCATTCAAGACCTCCTGCATGTAAATTGTATTCCAAAGTATAACACTATTGGTGGCTACATTTAGGCATAACGCCTGCTCTTGCTGTTGTTCTTCTTGTTTCTTCCTGATTTTGCCGTCCCCTCCAAACCAGAGGAAGTTTCGTAGGGAATGCAGAGCTTCACCTTTATTCAGTTGCGTATTGATCTTTCGCCTCAAAGTCTGGCTTAACAGGTATTTCAGTATGAAAATGGTTTTAATAAGCCTGCCGTATTCTTGCAAGACATATGTTAAATTATTTTGCCTTGGGTACGACTGGAGCTTGCCTATAAACAACGAAGAGGTAACATATCCCGATTTCATGGAACCCGCCAACCTTAACAAATCGTCCCATCTGCCTGCGATATAATCCGGATTCACCACACCGGTAAATTTCAAGGAGGGATATTCGAAATCCTTGCCTTTGATCTTAGAAAGTTTTTGATCTTTAATATCCCTTAGCCTCGGTGAAAACTGCATTCCCAATAAATCGAACAACCCAAATACCAGGTCTGTATAACCGGATGTATCTGTAGTATGTTCCAAAATATTAAGTTCAGTTTCATTATTTAGGATTTCATCCAATACGTACATGGCATCTCTTTCAGTCGAGGCGATAACTTTACTTCCGAACTGGGAATATTGGTCTGCGGTGTGCGTATAAAACGTGACCCCCTTGCCATACCCAAAATATTTCAGTTGGGCTTTTGCATTTCTTATTTTACCGCTTACGGGGAAACGCTGTCCATCGGAAGAAGAAATGGTACCGCCTCCCCAAAGATTAGAAAGCCATTGTTTGTGGTGATAGTTTACTAAATGATTATTGGCAAGTTTTAGCGTGTCTTCTCTTTGATAACTTCGGATCGACCACAACAGATCATAGTATTCGATGTTGGCACTCCGGGCCATATCCACCCAAGGTATGTTACAGGCATTGCTTAAAAGCGAGGCATAAACACGGTGTATCTGACCAATCTCCGGACACTTTCCATCATGTATCGAAGTAAGGTGATTAGTAAAATTTGTCCATGAATTGACTTCCATTAAAATCTCTGGAAGGTCTACCAGTGGCAAACGGGAAGAAATAGCGTTTTCAAGCTCATATACGGAATCCGGAAGTTCCTGTGCCTGCAACCGGGGGACTACAAGTATGCCGTCTTCAAGCCGGACTTCATCGGTTCCGACCAACAGGTCATTTACCAAAGGCAGCAAATCTTCGAGTTCTTTGATTTTACCGTTAATATGAGTCAAGGCATCCGGGGAAATATACAGCTGGCCGCAGAGCTCCTCTTTTTTGATTTTCCACTGTTCTTTGGGGATCAGGTACCCATCAAGATCAGCATACCTGCGGGAATTGGAAACAAAAACGTCACCGGAGTTGAGTTTGTCTTTTAGCTTAAAAAGCACGCACCATTCGTATGATTGTTTGATTACTTCCCCCTTATCGTCAAAAACATACTTTGCCCAGGTGGGGGTTATGAAATCTAAGGGGGCGTCATCTGGTATTTTCTTACGGGAACCGTTTTGAAGGCCAAGTACAATCTCGATTGCGTACAAGAAATTATCGTCCCGGATTCCAGAAAAAAAGGCCAGCGTTTTAAGGAAGTTTCCGCTGAACTGTCTAAGCCGGTTAAAGTGGTTGTCTAGGAAGGAGAGGAAATTGCTCCTGGCAGGTTTTAAGATTTCCTGGGTAACGGAGATCGCTTCGTCAAGCTCGACTTTTGAGATATTGCTAAATACCTTTGTCCTGATTTGTTCCGGAGGGATTTTTTCGTCGGCAACCATGGTTGCCACAAAGCTTAGGGTAGCCATCGCATTATCTTTGGCGTTTACGGTCTCTTGTTGATAGATTTCAAGTGACCTTCTGCATTTATGGAGCACGTCGTCGAGATAGGCTTCAAACATATCTAAAACCGAATCTGTAACGTCGATGAGGTTCTGGGCAAGAAATGCAATTAGAATTGGATACCTCTTTTCAGGGTTCATCCGCTGGATTTCCTGATTGGTAGACCTGCGGGCTTTTTGGGAAAGGAACTTTTTACGGTTAGGGTTTAGTACGGTTAGATCCCAATCTGCTACACCTATATTAATAAGGTACTGATATTTCGTCAATACATTGTTCAACGTAGAAGGGGTATTGGAATTGGGAGGCTCTTTTAGCCAGCCAAAACAGGTGAAAGAACTTCCTTCTTCGATCATGAGCAAAGCATCTAACCGTATTTTTAGTTCAGGATTTAAAATTACGGATAGCCTCGTGTAAGTTTCTGTATATGCCTGGCCACGCACGGAGACCACCATTCTTTCAAGGGTTCCAATTGCGGGCCTCAATATCCGGTTTTGGATAAGTTTTTCACAAGCTAGATCCAAAAGCAGGGTCGGTTTATCATGTTCCAGCGAACGTTCCAGAAGCCAGGCCTCAAGCTGAACGGCATCCATGGGCGCAAATCTTGAAAAATGGAGGTGTTTTAGTATAGACTGCAAGTGATCCGCACGGGTATTCCTTCTAGTGCTATAGTTTTTCAGGTCGGACGGAAGAGCCTGTAGTTGTTCAGACAAACGTTCAAGAACAAGTTTGGGCATACTCGTTTCCCACTCATCGGTAAGGAAACCCATAAACCTGATCAGGCAAAGCTGACATGCAAAGCCCAGCCTTTGTTCATTTCCTCGCTGTTCCTTAATTAATGCAATATCGCTATCTGATAAATAAAAGTACCGGTTCAGATCTTCCGGAGAAATGGAAGAAGGCACGTACTCATAGCGTTCTCTTTCTGTATGTGTAAGGAACTGGCCGGCCATAGGATCAGTTATTAACTATTCTTGTTTTGCCTTGGGCTTTCTGACGGCCCGGTCTACGTTTAAATAATCAAGATAATGATAGACGGTCGCCCTGCTGATGCTTACTGCCTCACAAATTTCATTGATAGATTTTTTTTCATCGAGATACAGGTGCTTTACTGCAGCAGCTTTTACCTTTGCCTCTTTGGTCAGGCCTTTCTTTCTGCCTCCGACCCTCCCACGGCTCCGTGCTGCCGCCAACCCGGCGAGCGTCCGTTCTTTGATTATTTCCCGTTCAAATTCAGAAAGCGAAGCGAACATATTAAAAATCAAACGGCCTTGGGCTGTAGTGGTATTAATCTGGTCTTGAAGGCTAAGAAATCCAATGCCTGCTGTTTTGAAATCCGATACCAACGTAAGCAAGTGTTTTAGGGATCTGGCCAGACGGTCAAGTTTCCATACGACAATGGTGTCCCCCTTTCTTAAGTTAGAAACCATTTCTGATAATTTGGGTCGTTCCTCCAGTGAAGCGCTTAACTGCTCCTGATAAATTTTTTCGCATCCCGCTTTTTTGAGAGCATCAATCTGGAGGTCTAGATTCTGGTCTTGGGTCGAAACCCGGGCATAGCCAATCATCATAAGTTTAATAAAACGTCTTATTAGTATATTAATTAAATATACTAATATTTTATACTTATCAAGAAAAGCCGATTCTTTTAAATTTTGCCTTTCAGTGGCGTTTATCGAAAATTTCTGATTTCCGTTTATAGGTATACTTTAACGACCGTTTTACTCTCATCAACTGATGATGAAAAAAGCCCGAAAAAAGTTTTTTTTCGGGCTATATCTTGAATGAATTTTGTTTCCTGATTAAAGCTTTGAAGAAGCTTTTTTCAGCGAAGCTGTCTCTTGGGATTTTTGACAGCAAGAAGGAAGAGTTACTTTCTTCTGATCTGCAAGCTTACACTTCGAAGTACCCTTATCCGGGCAGTTCTTTACCAGTTTACACTTAGCTGTTCCTTTGTCCGGGCATTTATCCTGTAAGGGATTAAAAGCATACATCGACCCTCCTGTAAAAAACATTACAGCAGTTACTAATCCTAAAACTTTCCTTTTCATATATATTTATATTAATTGTCCTACTCCTGCCTGGCTTAATTGCTCCCTGGTAATACCGCCTTCAGCGATATCTACCTTCTGTCCATTTACAATAACGGTTGGAAGCACGGTTACCTTATATTGCTTTAACTTATCTGTATAAAATTCCGGGTCTGTCTGCTTAGATAAATCATAAACTTCTACCTCGCAATTACTACAAGCCATCGACTGAACTAATTCTACTACCGGCTTGCAAACCGGGCAACCTGCTGTAAATACTTCTATCTTTCTTTTCATAATACCTTAAAATATCTAGATCAAAGGTCGGGTGGTACCGGGGGAGGTCTCCAAATCTTTTTTGAAGATATTCATCAGATCGTAAGCAGATTGAATTTCCTTCATTTTTTGGGTTAATTCCTCTTCAGCTAGTGTTGGAAACTGTAGTCTCAAAGATTCTATCGTTTGCTCCTGACCGCAGTTACCCGGGCAGGCCTGTATCACTTCAGAAATTTTAGCGGCCAATGATTTTCGAAAAGCTTCATCAACAAGAAGAGTTTGGGCTGTTTCAAGGGCTTTTGTAACTGCTTTAAATTGATTTAAGATTTGCTGGGGGTCTTTATCCTCGTCTAGCATTTTGACAATGCCTTCCACCTGCCCTTTAATGGTGTTCAGTCTATTTTTAACATCTCGTGTTAAGTCTTTAGGTAGCATATCCATAAGGCAAGTTTAGTGGCTGTTGGGGGTGGTCTGCAAATAATACTTAGCTGGCACAGCAACTAAGGGTTGCAATATCTTTCCCAAAGGCGATAGCTGCAAGTTTGATTCCCTCGCTAAGGGTTAAATAAGGGTGAAAGGTTTTTGCCAGTTCATTCACAGTTATTCCGTATTTGACGGCTAAGGTGAGCTCCATGATCAGCTCTCCACCTTCGGGAGCTACGACCCTGGCCCCGATCAGTTTGTCTGTTTGGGTATCTCTTATAAGTTTTATAAAACCACGGGTATCTTTTGCAGCCTGACTTCTTGGAACCTCCGTTAAGGGCATCTTGCTTACTTCGAAAGGCAAACCAAGTGCCGCTGCTTCCACTTCATCAAGGCCAACACCTGCTACTTGTGGGTCGGTAAATACTACCCAGGGTAAGGAAGAATAATCAGCTTTACTTCCTGCTCCTTTAAAAGCATTCTCTACAGCCATCTTGCCCTCGGTTGCGGCAGTATAGACATACGCAGGCGTATTAATTACGTCACCTACTGCATAAATGCCGGAAACGTTGGTTTCCATCATCGCATTAACTACGATATGTCCATTCTTAGTAGTTTCTAAACCAATTTTATCTAAACCTAACTTGCTTGTATTCGGGCGGGTACCGGTTGCTATTACAAGGTGACCAGGTTCAACCAGGGTAATCTCTTTTCCATCCGGATCTTTGCAATGAATCAATATTGAAGAATCCTTTTTTTCAAATTTTTGTGCCCGAACATTTGGTAAAACAGCAATGCCCTCCCCCTGCATTTGCTTTTGAAGTTCCTGGCTGATATCGGGAGCTTGCGACCGAAGTACTCTGTCTGTAAACTCAATAATTCGAACCTTTACACCCAAGCGGGAATAAGCCATTGCAATTTCAAGACCTATATATCCTGCGCCCATTATGGTTATACTTTCAGGCTTTTCCTCCAGCTCAAACAAGGATACATTCGTCAAATAACCTACTTCCTGCAATCCTTCAATATTGGGTATATTGGTAGTGGCGCCGGTAGCAATGATAAATTTCAGTGCTGAATATTTCGTCTCTCCATTTACAACAATGGTTTTGGTGTCCAGGAATTCTGCCCATCCTTCAACCATCCGGAAATTATCAAAGTCTTTGACGATATCCATATATTTTTTCTGCTGCAGCCGGGATACCATTTCCGTTTTCTCCCGGATGACTTTAGCGAAATCAATGCTTGCTCCGTAGGGATTTATTCCATCAAAGTTGGAATGAGAAGCATGATAAGCCGTTTCTCCTGCCCGGATAAGGATTTTAGACGGTACGCAACCCACATTTACACAGGTTCCACCAAATGGCAATCCTGCGTTTACCATTAAAATTGATAAACCAAGCTCATGGGCTGTAATTGCAGCCGAAAAAGCAGATGAACCACCTCCTATAAGGATCAGGTCATAAAAGGTAGGTTCTGCAGGAGCATTAAGAACCGAGCTTGTACCACGGGCCTGATACTTTTTCGTACTGTTAATCGTACTGATAATGTCTTCATCGGTTGTCATTTGCCCATTAAAGGTAATTTCTCCTTTTCCGGACTCGTGGTTTACCGAGGCAACCGTTATTCCTTCCTTATTCTTCAAAAGGCTCTCGATACTTACAGCACAATGCTTGCAGGTCATACCTGTGATATCGACTTCTATCTTTCTATTTTCCATAACCGGAGTTCCAGATGATTTATTTAACTGTCACAGCTTTATAACCTGCCTTTTTTATCGACTTTATAATTTGCTCCGGGCTCGTTTTTTCCGGATCATACTTTACTACAGCTATATCTCCCGGGTACTCCACCGTTTGTTCGAGTACACCCGATTGACTTTTTAAAGCTTTGGATACGTGACTTGCGCAGCCTGCGCAAGTTATACCTGTTAGCTTTAACCGTAATACTTCTGTTTTACGAACATTGGCATGGGTCTCTGATGCCTTTGCTTCACATGAACCACAACCGCACATTTGAGAGGTGGCAAAGAATAGTCCGGAAACAACCGTTATTAAAATTGCTTTACTTATCATCACTTTTCGTTTTTAGAATTATTTAATTTCAGCTTGTACCTTATACCCTGTTGAATTAATTGCCTGTACCAGCTGCTCTTTGTTGGTCTTAGCAGGGTCAAATTGGACAGCGGCAGTACCTTCTTTAAAATCAGCGTTTACCTGATTTATCCCGGGCAGCTGATTAACACTATGCTCGATATGCTCTCCACAACTTTGGCAGGTCATACCCCTTACTTTGAAACTTACTTGCTGAAAATTCTTATGGGCTATATTAATCGAAGTGTTCACCTTGCTAATCTCCTTTGAAGAATAAAAAACATGCCCATAATTGGGAAAAGCAAGCATGGCCACCGCAAAGAGCGTAACAATACCAAGAAACTTTTTAGACTGTAAAAAGGAAGGTTTTTTTTCATCCTCACAGGCACAATCTACGGCGTTCACTGGTTTAGGCTTCAATTTCCGGTACCAAGCAAAAGCAAGCACGGCCAGGGTAAGGGCAATTAATACCGGTCTGAAGGGCTCCATCCACGAGAAGGTAGAAGCTACACCGGAAACTCCCGTAACAAGGGCTAAAATTGGGGTAATACAACAAAGCGATGCTGCTACAGCTGTTAACAATCCAGCTCCCACTAATCCTGATTTCTCTGTTTTCATATCTGTTCTGCTTTTTTGCTTGACTCTGTTATATGTGAAAATAGGGGCTTTAATAATTTCAGATGCTTAGGCTCAATAGAGTAGAATATCGTTTGAGCTACCTTACGGGCTTTAATAATTCTACCATCTTTCATTTTTCGTAGATGTTGTGAAATGGCCGGAATGCTCATGCTAAGAATATCAGCCAGGTCGCAAGGACATAGCTCGCCTTCTTCCTCCAAAAGGAAAAGAATTTTAAGCCTGGCTTCATTTCCCGCAAGTGCCAGAATGTTGCTTAATCCTGTAAATACGATTTGGTTAGTACTTAAAAGTTCTTTACACTCTTTTATCTGATTGGCGTCTGCCAGGACTCGTATACATGTATTTTGATTTTCCATTAAGACAAAGGTATAAATATTATTTCATTATTTAAGCAAATACTTTAATAAGATTTCATTTTATTTCCATTCAACCCGATATAGTGGGCTTCATTAATTAATTTTAACTAATCATTATACTAGGGCAATCATTTTAAAAATCAATCATGGCTACAATAACACCTATATTCCGAATGTTCGACTATGACAAGGCAGTTGAATTTTATATAGACTGGCTGGGTTTTAAAATTGACTGGGAAGACAAACCGGACAATACGCCAATTTATATGCAAATCTCACTCAATGGTATTATTCTTCATTTGACAGAACATCATGGCGATGTACCGACCCCTTATAAGTTGGACAATAATAATGAATTAGTTGTGTAATATTTGTTTATATCTGGGGATAATTCGGAGGCCATTTTATTGATATCTTGTAGTTCCGTTCTTTCTGCCCTTTTCTTTTCGGTTATATGAATATTCTGTTCCCACTTCTGTAACGGGGTCATACCAATGTTTCGGTGATTTCTTCTGTTATCGTACCAGGAGCGGTGCGCTGCAAGTGTGTGCTTTGCGTGATAAAAGCTGTCGAACTCAAACCGGTCTACCACTTCCCGCTGAACAATGCTGTGGAAAGCCTCGATATAAGAGTTTTCTTCTGGTGTAGCAATGTGAGTAAACTCCTGATTAGCTTCGGCAGCTCTTAAGTATTGCTTCACGCTGTTAGCGATAAACTGGGATCCATTATCATTTCTGATAGTAACTCCTTTGATACCGTATTGCTGCCTGATTCTTCTGAAAGCGTTAATTACATCCAACTGCCGGATGCTTTTCTGAAAGATCTGATCAACCGTTTTTCGGGAAAATACATCCAGAATGGTTAACAGGTAATAATTTCGTTTATCGGCATGCACATAGATGTATTTAATATCCAAGCAAAGATATTCCATTGGATAAGAGGCCTGAATCTTACGGTGCTGAACGAACTTGCGTTTTCCGCTTGTCCGGATCACTTTGCCTAATAAGAGGTTCTGTTCATCCATTAACCGGTAGACCTTTTTCTCATTGATATAATATTCCTGTTTACGCAACTCCTGGGTGACATTTTCATAACCGTAACAACAGAATTCCTGCGATAAAATGTCTTTTATTTCTTCAACTACTACCTGGTTTTCCACCCTGGAGCCATCTAGTTTAAAAGTATGGGTACTGGGCTTTGCACCCCGCTTACCGTTTCTGTTTTTATAATAATACACACTGCCAGGCATACCCATCCAGGATAAAAGCGTGCTGGAAGGAACCATATGATTGAACTGAGAGACGATCATCTTCTTGTCTTGGTTTGAATGGGAGTTTTTTTTAAAAGCTCAGATTTTACTTCTATCTCCAGGGCCTGTCTGGCAATGATCCGTTTTAACCGCTCATTCTCCTCTTCCAGAGCTCTTACCTCCGGATCCACCCGGTGATAGGCTGGCTTCAAACCTTCCATGCCTTTACTCTGATACTTCTTCTTCCATCTGGCATACAGTGAGGGTGCTAAATTATACTTACGGCAAGTGGATGTGATTCCCTCTCGTTCGCCTTCTTGAATGATAGAAAGCCTGTCTTCAGGGGTGAACGCCCTTCTTTCTCTTTTCATGATTCCCTAATTTAATCGTTCTAAATTGTTTTTAAAATTTAGTCCAGTCTTTTAGGGGGCTAGTACAGCGACTGTTCACCGGGCGCAAGAGCTTATATTGATAAGTTTGAGAATCTCAAAGATTTCCATAAACAACTTTTGAGTAAACCATATAAATTCAATAGACCAGGACTCGAAAAAACACTTTGGAAACCAAAAAACTTATGTATGGATGTAATTGACCCATTTGGAAATAGATTATCATTTAATAGTTGACTTACTACTGGAAATCTCTTAGCGATACATTTCGTCCAAATACTATTGGAACCCCTAACCTAACTAACTAAAACTAATGCCTGGTAAGCTCAGATCATATTATTCTTTAATCAATCTGTCGTTCAATTTTAGTTTCTTGCTGTAGGCCTTTCTGTATTTTTTCATATATTCAGACGGCTTCATTTCAAATAGCTTAGAAAATTGCTCACGGAAATACTTAATATCATTAAAGCCTGTCCTGAAAGCCGCCTCATTGACATTGCAGTTGCTGTTGATTAATAATTCAGCAGCCTTTCGGAGACGGATAAACCGCATAAACTCATTGACAGACCTGCCGGAAATCGATTTAACTTTCTTATAGAGGTTAGAATGGCTCATTCCAATTTCTGACGCAAAGACTTTAATATTGAAATCGGGATCCTCCAGATGATCTTCAATAATTTTAATACAACGGTTTAGAAATGTGCTATACTCCGATGATATCTGAAAGTCATTTGACCGTAACGTCACTTCATTAAAGAAATATTTCTGCAGATTACTTCTGCTTTTTAAAATTCCAGCCACACGGGCGACCAAAAGCTCCTTTTCAAATGGCTTTGTGATGTAGTCATCTGCTCCCCCTTCAATTCCCTTTAGTTTTATTTCCGATGAGGAACTTGCGGTAAGTAATATAAAGGGAATATGATTGAGAGAAGGATCTTCTTTTATAGTTGTACAGAGTTCTATACCGGTCATCCCGGTCATTACAACATCGGATATTACAATATCGGGCTGAAATTTCTTTATAAGAGCGAGACCTTCATCACCGTTCCCGGCTTCAAAGACCTGAAATTCTTTTTCGAATATTTGTAATATATAGTGTCTTATCTGCGGATTGTCGTCTACTACCACCATTACAGGTTGAGTTGAGACCAGCTCTTCTGAGGCCTCCGGTCGCTCTCCGGGGATTATTTCTGAAGGTTCTTCACGGGAATCATCGTGTATCAGTTCCTCCAAAAAGGCCGAGCTTTCGCCAACATCTTCAAAGACATAGCAGGAATTGAAATGAGTTCTCCCCTTCCGAAGAGCAAGTTCAAACCGTGTACCTTCACCAAATCTGCTTGTATACGAAATGCAGCCGCAATGTGCATTCACGAATTTTTTCACCAAATATAAACCGATACCAAAGCCACTCTTCCGGCTATTTTCTTTGACCCGAAAAAAGGGGGTAAAGAGCCTTTCGCTGGCATTCCCGGGAATTCCGCATCCTGTATCCTTTACAATAATTCTGAGATCTGGTTCATCATCTTTTATTTCTACAGATACACTACCTCCATCCGGAGTAAATTTAAGAGCATTTGCAATCAAATTGAATAACACAACCTCCATCTTTTCGCGGTCGACGTACATGTCGATCTCCCCCTGTTCTGATAAAAACTCGTACTTAATTTTCCTTGAATTTGCCTGCTGACTAAAGCACAGGAACACTTCTTTACAGAGATCAACTAAGTTCAGCCTTACAATCTTCAGCCTGTCCTCTTCACTCTCGGCTTTGCGGAAAAGAAGAAGCTGATCTACCAGACTTAAAAGCCGTCTTGAATTGCGATACACCACCGTCAGCTCTCCACTATCAATCATCCTTCCCTGGCTATAAAGCATTTCCTTTACCGGGTTAATAATGAGTGTAAGCGGAGTACGGAATTCATGCGCAACATGAGTAAAGAACGATAGTTTCTTTTCGTTCAGTTCCTTTTCCTGCTCAACCTGTAGATTGGCAAGCTTTATCTCATATAACAGGTGAGCTTGTTCCTTTTGATATCGCAAATAAGCATAAATACACAACACAAAGGCCGCTGCGTAAAACAAGTAGGCCCACCATGAACGCCACCAGGGCGGTAAAACAGTTATTTCCAATACGCGTTCGGTTCCAACCCATAAGCCTTCTGCGTTTGTAGACTTAATCCTCAAACGATAATGCCCTTCCTGAAGTCTGGAATAGTTAGCCGTCCGGTTATTACCGCTATAATTCCAGTCTTTATCCCATCCCTCCAGATAGTAAGCGTATCTGATCTTATCAGCGGCGGTATATTCTAAGGTTGCAAAGTCAACCGATAGCACAGCTTTGTCATAGGGCAGTTTAAGCTTTTCTATTGAGTAAATACCCTCTGCCGGTTTAAGATAAGGATCTTTTTCAATCGGGATATTATTTACTTTGACGCCTGTAATAAGCAGAGGAGATACACTTTTATTGGCAGTGATCTTTCCCGGATAAAAGATATTAAACCCTTTTATTCCACCAAAGGCAAATTCGCCGCTGCTTAGTCGGATAGCAGCATTATAATTAAACTCGTTGCTCTGGAGCCCGTCCGATGCATAAAAGTTCTTAAACTTTTTGTTGCGGAGGTTAAACTTCGAGAGACCGCTAAACGTGCTCAGCCAGAGGTTCCCGCTGTTATCCTCCAGAAGATTTAATACGGCGTTCCCCGGCAAGCCTTCTGCTTCTGTAAAACGGATATACGAACCGGTACGCCTGTTAAAGTTCAGAAGCCCCCCTCCTTCTGTACCGATCCAGAAGTTTTTATTCGAGTCTTCCAGGATGGTTCTGACAGCGAACTTAATTGGAAAAACTTTATGCTTTTTATCCTTAAAGTTAATTTTTATTAAACTTTCAAATGTCCCGGCCCAAAGAGATCCTTCCCTGTCTTCAAAAAGGGTAAGTACATTTTTAAGATTCGCATCATAAAGCTCAAAACGGTCGCTATCTCTGTTATAACGATATAAACTTCCATTGGTACAGGTACCGGCCCATAAATTTCCTTTGCTGTCTTCGTAGAGCGTCCACACATTCCGGTCTTCGTACCCGTAAGCAGAATTATAACACTGGTAATGTATAAACGAATTATCTTTATTATTGAATCTGTTGATTCCGCCTCCATAAGTAGCAACCCATATAACACCACGGCTGTCTTTGACGATGCGGGTAACATAGTTACTGCTTAATGTCCTGTTATTGCCGGCTTCATGAATATAGCTTTTAAAAACATTTTTCCTTCTGTTCCAGTAGCTTAACCCATCTCCGTCTGTACCCACCCAAAGATTACCTGTTCCATCCTGGCAAAACGACAGAATAAAATTACTATTAATGCCCCTGGTGTTAAGCGGATCATATGATACCGTCATGAATCGGTTCTTCTTCTGATCCATCAGATTAATTCCTCCCCGCAAAGTCCCGATCCACATCCTGAGGTCTTTATCCTGAAATACAGCGTATACGGCAGCACTGGTAAGTGTACCCTTATGCCTTCCTGGCCTGAGACGGTTAAATTTACCAGATTTGACATTTAGAATATCTATTCCCTCTCCATCCGTAGCTATCCATAAGTTACCTTTCGAACCGAGGAAAAGGTTGGTTACGGTTACTCCCGGCGAAAAACCCGCAGCAGAGGTATGTTCTGTCAGAGTTTTCTTCCTGATATTAAATCGGTAAAGCCCGTTTTCGCTGCCTATCCAGATATTTCCGATCAGGTCAGGCTGAATACATTTCCCGGTCCTGATCTGATTATCCACCAGTTTTACGGCACTAAGCTTCTCATCAAAAACCGCTATGCCTTCGCCCTGAATGAACAACCATACCCTCCCGGAGGCATCCCTCTTTATTCCCTGAACATTATAATCAGTGATAAGCCCCTGCATGGTTTTTAAAGGAACCTGAACCGCTATATCTCCTTTTTTTGACAATAATAGTCCTTTGCCCGCCGTACCGATAAAAATATCTCCGCCACTACTGGTTTCAAAACTACTTACAGGGTTTGAGATCTTTAAAGCATGAGATGCGTTTCGCGGACGGTAATATAGAGGAGAGAATGATGCAGTGATATTACTGAACATTACTGCCCCCTGCCCCGTCCCCACCAAAATATTTCCCTTCTTGTCTTCGTTAACGGCAGTAATCCAGTTATATATAAGAGACGTAGAATCGTCCAGACGGTTACGGAAAACTTTGAAACTATACCCGTCATACCGGTTTAATCCGTCAAAGGTACCAAACCACATAAACCCTCTGCTGTCCTGGAAAATACAGGTTACAGCATTGTTCGAGAGGCCGTGCTCAATACCAAGATATTGCAGCTCCGGTGCAACCGTCGATTTAACACTTATAGACAAAAACAAGAAAAAAAAGAGAAAGTAAATTTTCTTCATCATTAGCACAATATCAGGTCATAATATGGAGCAACGAATATACGATTTTCGCTGCAATATTGGAAGTACCGCTGTTTTAAACTTAAAGAAGATGCGATGACACTTAGAATTTCCAGCGCTATCAGGACTAAATTCCCAGTTTGCATCAAAGGTTTTATGGCTGCATACGTCAGACTGCTGCGCGTTTGCAGTAATAAAAACAGGTAAATAGTGAGAGATAAAAGCAATATATAGAGAAGTCTCTTCATTGTATTCAGGCATTAAATATCACAATAAAGATAGGTACGACCTTACAATAATAGTTCTTATTAATTACCCCACAACAACACTTATTTAACTGAGAGATGATATGGCCTTCACCAGGAGAAAAGTTTTCCATGAACACCCATTTTACATAAGCAATTTTCGATTCAGTTATTTACCGTTATTCTCAATCACATTTCCTTTTTTGTCAATATAATACCATTCATCGCTTTGCCAGGTAGGGTGCTCATCTCCGGGAAAGGCGAATACTTCTTTACATTTCATACTGACCCTGGCTTTCCCATTTTCAAAAGGAAAAGCACAATCAAATTTAGGCTCAACTATAACCCTGGATGTTAGGGAATCAGCGTATCCGATTTTCCCGTCTTTTACTATTCGATATATTCCTTCGCTGGTATAATCCGGTCCGTTATCGAAAGGATATATCTTATAAATATGATTGCCCTTTTTGTCAATTAATACGAAATCAGGGTCTGCAACAATTCCGTATTCTGTAATCGTGTCGGTATAAGCAGCATAATAATCGCCTAAAACTTTGTTACCTTTTTCATCAAAATACGCATAGAGAGACGTTTCCTTATCTCTCTTTAAGATAAGCATGGAGGAGTCACTTCCGGGCGTACAACCCACTTGCAGTATAAAAACAACGATAATAACAAGATGCAGGTATTTTTGATAGATTCTCTCATATACCGGCTCTGTTCTTCCAGCCTTTATTTCTAAAGGATATAAATAGGCGCCATTATCTATAAATTTCCTTTTCATTCCGCTTTATCACGCCAGAAGTAAAAAAATTCACCGACACATAAATTACAGTTTCCGAATTTAATTCCTAAATTTCATCCTTCGTTTTCTCCTGTAATAAGTTCACGTGCCCGTTCATCCAGAATAAAATCTATACTGATGACTATTATCCAGACACTTTTATCCTGATCACATTAACAGAATACGGTTTTAAAGAAATATCCAATTTATTACCCTTCACTTGTACTGCCTTTTGTTCGGGCGCTATCGCCAGAGGTTCTTCAAAGGAATTAACCTGATCAAGCTTGTTGCTGCTTAGCTCGGTCAGAGTTCCTCTGCTTCCCTTTGCACCCTCTATTATGAAATCTGCATCCTGGGCTTTACCTAAAGTATTCACGACTTTCAGGATCAGTTCATTTGTTCTTTTATCTAAACTGGCCGAACCATACAGCCCCTTCTGTCCTGCAGCTGCCTCATTTCCGAAAAGCATAGGAACAACAACAGATCCTTTATTTACCGAGAACAATTTCTGCACCTGGTAATTAGCGGTTCCATACGAACGAAGGTTATCCACCCAGATCAAATCGGGCGTCCATTGCCAGCCCTCTGCATGGGCAAACAAGGGTGCATACGATGCCATTACCACCACATCGGCGTTACGTTCCAGACCGGTCATGAAGGCCGCTTCAGCGAGAGCGCACTGCCAGTTGTTCTTATTATCCGGACTAGCAATATTCACGCTCTGCGCTGCATATTCACCGGCGAAAATCTTCGGACCCTTACGGTTATAACTATCATAGCGTTTCGCATTATCTAAAAACCATTTAGGAGCCCGGTAGTAATGCTCATCAATAATGTCGGCATTCATTGCCCTCAGTTCCCTGTTGAGGTAGTCAAAACGGTCGCCGTTGGGATCCGTACCCGAACTATTCACTATTTCAATCTCAGGATATTTAGCTTTGATCGCTTTGGTAAACACTTTTAGGCGTTCAATATAAAGAGGGCCCCAGTTCTCATTCCCAACACCCAGCATCTTCATATTGAAAGGAGCAGGATGTCCCATCTCAGCACGCTTTTTACCCCATTCAGAATTAACAGGACCGTTAGCAAACTCTATCAGATCAAGGGCGTCGTCAACAAATGGGTCTAGCTGGTCAAGAGGGACAACTTCTCCGGTATTAAACTGGCACGCCATCCCGCAGTTTAAAATTGGCAGAGGCGCCGCTCCAATATCTTCACATAACTGGAAGTATTCAAAAAAACCCAGTCCGAACGACTGATAATAATCCGGAGTAAGGCGGTGTTTAAACTCAACGTTCCAGCGGTTAATCAACAGATCGCGATCCTCCACTTTCCCTATAGTCTTTTTCCATTGAAAACGTTCGTCGATATTACGGCCTTCCACGATACAGCCTCCTGGAAAGCGAAGGAAACCAGGTTTCATATCTGCCAGCAGTTGCACCATATCAGCCCTCAGGCCACCGGGCCTCTGCTTCCAGGTATCTTGAGGAAAAAGAGAGATCATGTCGAGATCCACAGCTCCCATACCATTCAGCCAAACGTTCAGATGTGCTTTCGGATCAGTTACCGACGCTTTGAAGCTTACTGCGTATTTTTTCCAATCATGGCCCTCGGGAACCACAGTAGCTTCACCTATTACAGCGCCCTGAGAACCAACAAGCTCAACCTTCAGAGTAACCTTACTTCCTGCAGGCCGCCGGGCCCATACCGAAAAATCATACCCATTGTCCTTCTTTATTCCCATTCCCCTGAACCCTTCGTTCGAAAGACCATATCCGGCTTCGGTTTTCGATTCAAGATGTATATAGCGGCGGTTGGCTTTATCAAAAACTGCTAAATTATTAACCACTAAACTGCCAACAGCTCCTTCCTTTTTCTGCTCTTTCCAGCCCATTAAAGCGTTGTCAAACTCAAACGACCTGTTTTTCACCAACTCAGCATATAGGCCTCCGTCGGCTCCGAGGTTGATATCTTCAAAAAAGATCCCCCACATGGTGGGCTGTATAGTTGCTTTTACTTCGTTTGTCCTGACTGTAAAAACGTTTTTGTCCTGTCCTTTTACTGCGCCTGTGAATGCTACAGCACATAGGCTTAAAATACATAAACTGATATATCTTTTTTTCATTTGCATGTTGCTATTTTGTTAAAAGATCTACTTCTTTAACGCGGGCCGGAAACCAGACGGTCATCTCCCCTTTGCCACGGTTGGCCCATGCATAGTAAGGAATTACAGTCACAGGCTTGTTAACCGTATGAATACTTTTGCCATCTGCAGAAACGTTTACGCCCAAAGCTTCTCCTTTCAATACAGTCACGCCGTTCAGAAGATCCTTTTGAAAGACTGGTTTAAACACCGTTTCTTCGGGCAGAATAATATTACTCGTCCGTCCGTCATTGTCCTTCCATTCTGCACAATAAATCAGTGGTCCCCGTTGAATAGCCACTTTTCCCTGGTCGTCTTTTACTTTCTCCGATGCTTTTACCATTCTTACTTCCATGGGTAGGCTTACTTCAACCTTGTCATTATCCTTCCATTTACGGTTTATTACGGCATACCCTTTCTCTAGACTGTAGCTGGTTACTTCACCATTTACTTTAAGTACGACAGAAGCTAACTGGCTTCCTTGAAAAGAATAAAGGTCTGAAGGAACTGCCTCATTACGTGCCCATCCCGGGATACGGATCCTTAGTTTAAAATCGGCCGTGCTTTTTGGCTTAACAGTGAAGAGCAGTCCTCCTTCCCAGGGATAATTATTCTGCTGGATCAATTGCACCGGTTTTTTATTTACCACGAGATTTGCACTGCCATTAATAAACAGATTTACATAAACGCCGTCTTCACTTTGTGCATAAACATAACCTGGAACTGAGGGGATTAAACGGGCTACATTGGTTGGACAGCAGGAACATTCAAACCAACCTGATCTCTCAGCTTCCAGTCGCGGGTAATGAAATGTATTCTTCACCTGCATGGCATTGGTATAAAAGAACGATTTTCCATCGAGTCCAACTCCCGAAATTAATCCGTTATACAGCGACTTCTCCAGGACATCAATATATTTTGCATCGCCATGCAATTGAAACATACGTTGATTCCAGTACACATTGCCAATAGCAGCACATGTTTCGTTATATGCCGTTTCATTTGGAAGCTCATAGTCAGCTCCGAACTGTTCGCCATCCGGCACGGCACCAATACCGCCCTGAACATATAATTTCCGGCCTACCATATTATTCCAAATCCGGTCAATCGCCTGCAGATATTCTTTATCACCTGTAAGCGCCGCTACATCCGCTACCGCAGAGTATAGGTACATTGCCCTTACCGCATGTCCCAAAGCCTCGTTCTCCTGTGTTATTGGCCGTGCATCCTGCCAGTAGTTGCCATTTTCCCATGAATTGCCACTCTTTTTCTTATACTCCCTCTTTCCCCTCTGGTCAATAAAGAATTTAGCCAGTTCCAGATAGTCCTTCTTCCCGGTTATGCGATACAATTTCACCAGTCCCATTTCAACAATCTCATGTCCCGGAGCCACCGAACGCTTGCCCGGACCAAAAGTTCGTGTCAGAAGGTCGGCGTTCTTTACAGCAATATTCAGGAAGTTTCTCTTACCTGTAGCAAAAAAATGTGCAGCAGCGGCCTCGAACATATGTCCCGAATTATAAAGCTCGTGACTATTATCATGTTCCTTTACCCAGCGTTCGTCGCCCGACCAGGAATGAGGATGCTGCGGATCGATCGTCCGCGCTGTATAGAGATAGCCATCAGGCTCCTGTGCTTTAGATATGATAACGATCAGAGAATCCAGGTATTTATCAAGTTTTTTGTCGGGATGTACAGCCAGCGAATAAGAAGCCCCTTCTATCGTCTTATAAATATCAGTATCATCAAAAGGAAACGTAGTACAGAACTTTCCGCTCTTTTCGGCAGCCATTACGAAGTTCTTAACCCTCCCGGTATTCTCACAGCGTTCAAATGAGGCGGGAATAGTGGCTGTTCTGTTCGTCTCAATTCTTGATTGCCAGAATTGGTCTGTCAGTTTTACACTCGTAAATGGTATAGCCTGTATGGCATAATCCCTCTGCTGGCCATACACCGATAGCATGCCAGAAAAAACAACAAGCAAAAATGTCCTTTTCATATACAAAACGTTTGGTAGAATCTTCCGTTTATTTGAGCTCGAGCATCACTACAGAAAGCGGTGGCAGCTCTGCCTTTAGCTGACTGCCTTTTTTGCTAGCTCCATTAAATTTAGCCGGAGCAACTTTAGCCGGATTGTCAAAGCTGTTATAATCATTAAACCTCTCAGAAGTAACAATTTGCCCCTCTACCCTGCTCCACTTAACACCTTCAAGAGCCGAGCTTACAGTGATCTTTTTTGACGGATCAAGATTTACCAGGGAAATATGAATTACCCCCTTAGAATCGATGGATGCAGAAGCGTTGACTGCAGGGATCTTATCATTTCCTGATGTATAATCCGGACTGGTAAACTGGACAGGTATCAATTTCGCATCCATGTGTGCTTTGTAAAGATCAAATACGTGATAAGTTGGGGTAAGCAGCATTTTCTCTTTCTCGGTGAGGATCAAGGCCTGCAAAACATTGATCGTCTGAGCCAGACTCGCAACCCTTACCCGTTCGCAATGATTATTAAAGATATTCAAGGTTGAACCTGCGATCAGCGCATCACGCATTGTATTCTGCTGATACAGAAATCCGGGATTCGTTCCTGGTTCCACATCTGTCCATACTCCCCATTCATCCACAACCAGGGCTACCTTTTTCTCGGGATCGTACTTATCCATTATTGCCGAATGCCGTTTTACAATCTCATCCATCGCAAGGCAGTTCTTCATCGTATTGAAGTATTCCTTCTCATCGAACTGCGTTGCAGAACCCTTTTTACTCCATTTACCTGTAGGGATTGTATAATAGTGAAGTGAAAGTCCCCACATCTGACTGGCCGGTACATTCTTCATCATCACTTCCGTCCAGTTAGTGTTCCAGTCGCTGGCGCCGCTGGCAATCTTTTTCAGCGGAGATCCCGGATAATCACGGGCATAAGTAGCATATCGTTTATATTGATCAGAATAAAACTCGGCGGTCATATTGCCGCCACAGCCCCAGCTCTCATTTCCTACTCCCCAGAAGGATACTTTCCATGGTTTTTCATGTCCGTTTTGTTTCCTGAGGTTGGCCATCGGACTCACTCCATCGAAGTTGAAGTATTCTACCCATTTAGCCATTTCCTCAACTGTTCCGCTGCCTACGTTGCCGGCAATATAAGGTTCACAGTTTAACAGTTCACAGAGTTCCATGAACTCATGCGTACCGAAACTATTATCCTCTGTTACTCCACCCCAGTTGGTATTCACCATCTTGGGACGCTGCTCGCGGGGACCAATTCCATCGCGCCAGTGATATTCGTCGGCAAAACATCCTCCCGGCCAGCGCAGGTTAGGGATGTTGATCTTTTTCAATGCATTTACCACATCCATTCGGATCCTTCCCTGCTTAGGGACGTTCATATTTTCATCAACCCAGAAGCCGTCGTAAATACAGCGGCCCAGGTGTTCCGAAAAATGTCCGTAAATGTGTCTGCTGATTGTTTCTTTTGCACCAGAGGTATTTAAATTCAGGGAAATTGAATTTTGTGCTAAGGATGCCGTAAAGGAAGTTGTAATTAACGCGAAGAGAAAAATAAAGAGTTTCTTCATGAGTATGGTTTTTAATGGCTATTAGTCTGGTTATACTTAGATAACAGGTCTAAAGATAAAAACCATTTCTTTAAATGTCAAAAAAACAATTAATAAAAACTCAACAGTGTCGTTTAGGTATGAACTAATCAACAAACAGATGTAACCATATTGGTAACATTTGTTTATATTTGTACAAACGATGCGCGTTATAGCTGTTAAAACTTTAAAGGACTATTCAACCGGCTACCACCAGGCAGAACAAGCTTTGTTAAGTTGGTACCAGGAAGCCTCGGCAGCTTCGTGGAATAGTCCAAATGAAATAAAGGCACAGTATCGGAATGCATCCATACTTACGAACAAAAGAGTCGTTTTTAATATTCATGGTAATAGCTACCGCCTGATCGTGGATATTGAGTATAGACTTAAAATAATATTTATAGTATGGTTTGGAACGCACCAGCAATATGACCAAATAGATGCAAAAACAGTAAGCTATGTTAAAGCCAATTAAAACAGAGGAACAATATAATGATGCGTTGGCTCACGTTTATGAGCTTATGCAAACTGATATAAAAGAAGGATCTTCAGCATCAGATGAACTTGAGGTGCTCAGTATTCTAATTAAAGAATATGAGCTGGTGCATTATCCCCTATCCTCTCCCAATCCATTGGAAGCTATTAAATTTCGTCTCGATCAGATGGGCATGTCTGAAAAAGAGCTGGGCGATATTTTAGGCTATCGCTCCCGAAAATCCGAAATCCTGTCGGGTAAGAGAAAATTGAGCCTTGCTATGATCAGAAGATTAAACGAGGTGCTGCACATACCGGCTAATGTTCTAATCCAGGTATATTAGGCGACATCCCGATAGAAGTAAGCAGACCAAAGTCTGCTTACTAAGATAAACCATCCAATAACCGGACGCTCTAAAATTCAACCTTCATAACGGGGGAAAAAACGAGATCTTCAACACCCGCTATCTTCACGCCAATCCTGGCAAACACATAATTCTGTGCAGGTACCATGGCCGGTACAGACACACTCATGTTCACGTTAGTCCAGTCGGTAGAAGGACTTATAGCAAGGTCGGCATTTGCTATCTGAGTACCGCCAGAAACGAACTGAGTTTTATTGATATACAAAGTCACTCTTTCTATATCTTTGGCATTTGCATCGCTTATAATCTTATCAATACGGCAATGCGCTGTAATATTTCCTGAGTTGTACGTAAACTGAGCGTTCCTTACCATATAGTAAGGAATAACTTCAATGTCCATCGTTTGATTCCCATTGAGAGTTAAATTTGTGGTATCTTTTGAGGCGCCGTTAGACATGGTCATAAAAGGCCCCTGCCCTGAAGGGAAGACCAGCTTGTATTGAGCATCGAAAAGAAGTGCAGAAAATCCGCCGTCCTGTTTAATGGCTACATCTATCGCTGTCAGTTTTCCCCATCCGCTTTCCCATAATTGGAAGCGCACCTGGCCCTCTTCCACGTTTACAGGCTCTCCCTGATAGGTAATTCTTCCCTGGAAAGTCGATGAGGGTGCGTCATAATTATCCTTTGCGCAGGAGGCAAGGACTATTAATAATACCGCCAGTATATAATTAAATTCCTTTTTCATAATTCATTCATTGAGTATACGATATAGTTATTGGTTCGGGTTTCTCACGATCTTAGGATTATTATTAATCACATCATCTCCTATATAGGAGTAATAATTCCCCAGCCGGAAACGATCAGCCCCCGTCACCTTTCCAGGTCGCGTGATTCTGAATACCCAGCGGCCGTTTTCAGTCGATGAAGGATTGTATATTTTATAGGGGATTAAACCATAGGGTTGCGTATTTCGTTTAGTAGCAGCTCCAATATTGGTTGTGAGCTCTGCTGCCGACATGGCGTTTCCGTCCCATATAATATGAGCAAGCCTCCAGCGCTTCATATCGTAGAAATAGTGGCCTTCAAAGGCAAGTTCCACCCTTCTCTCATGCGCAATACGATTGAAGGATAAGTCGGCTGTGGTGAGCGGTGTCGTGAGACCGGCCCTTGCCCTTACTTCATTAATATACGGGAGGGCAACAGCGGGGCGACCCAGCTCAAAGGCTGCTTCCGCCGCGTTAAGCAATATTTCCGCATAACGGTAACGGATGAACCATACCTCACTTTGAACGCCACGCTGGCCTGAACCTTTGGCAGGATCAAGATACTTGCGAAGATAAAATCCGGCTTGAGCCGTAAACTCTTCACCATCCACAGGGCCATCGAATCCTACAACCTGCTCGTTGCCCGTTTTTCCGGGGAGCTGAGCCTCTCCTCCTCTCCGGGACGCCGTTACGATGCTGCCGTCAGCCAGTTGGAATCCTCCCCAGATATCCACTTGCCTGCCTTTAAACGATGTTCCTGGTAATATTACCGTTCCGCCTAAGCGTGCGTCCCTTCCGGCAAAAAGATCGGTCGGTCCCGCATAACTTTTAGAAATATCCAGGGGAGCGAAGGTATTATCCAGTTTTTCAAAAGATTCCACAAGATTTAACGAAGGATTGATCCTTCCGCCCTCTTCCTCTTCTGCCCGGTAACGAGGTTGGTTCACGATTGTAAAACCATGCACCTTAGCCGTTTTGAGTCTGAAGTCCTCTACAAAAATCGGTTCGGGGTTACTGTTCTTATCGTAGAACAAGCTGGAGAAGTTCTCAGAGAGATCAGGCTTCCTGGTATAGAGGGAATATGTGCCCGCGCTTCCGCTAATAATTTCCTGGGCCGCAGTCAGCGCTTTTTCATAATACGAGTTTGCCATGGAAGCAGGAATTCCTACTTCTCCCCCCGGCAAGGATACCTGCGGAGTATTTACACCATATTTAGCAATTGAAGCTGCGTATAACGCGGCTCTTGATTCCATAGCCAGGGCGGCGGCTTTGGTTGCCCGCGACTTCTCTTCTATATCAACCGGCAACACCGACTTTACTGCTTCTGCCTCACTGATAACAAAATCATAAATTTCCGATTCTTTAGAACGCGGGAATTGCAGATAGGTAGGATCTCCGCTATAGTTGTACTCCAGAGGTTCTAATATTAACGGCACGCCCCCCATTCTCTTTACCAATTCGAAATAATAAGAAGCGCGAAGGAACCTTGCTTCTGCAACAAAACGATCTCTGAGTGAGCTTTCAATAGCTGTGGCTGCCGAGCACTTTTGAATAAACAAGTTCAGGTCGCGGATATAGCCATAATCCCAGCTGCTCCACCAGCCGTACCCATAGTCGTTATTCTGCACCATCCCGTAGTCACCGGCGGCAGAAGGGAAAGACTCATTAAAATCGGCATCGGAGAGAGATTGCCAGTTTTCCAGGGATCCGAAATCGTAATACCGGTTGTATAAGTCGCCGAGCACAGCCAGAATGCTAATCTGATCTTTCCAAACTGTTTCCTCTTCAAGAATGCTCGTTGGAGGCCGGTTGAGGAAGTCGTCCTCATTACAACTCACAGCCAGAAATAAAAACAGGAATATGATGGCATTAAATATCTTTTTCATAATATTAAAATTTAACTTACAAAGAGAGGTTTACTCCCAGGTTTACAAATCTGTTCTGCGGATATTGCAGTCCGTTAGGATCGATAATCTCTGGCTCAACGCCCACTTTTTTCATATTGTCGATAGAGAAAAGATTATAACAGTTCACATAAAACCTGGCCCTTTGTATTTTTACTTTCTGGATCCATTCCTTTGGAAGCGTATAGCCAAGCTCAATAGTCCTGGCCCTCAGGTACCATACGTTTGTCGTCCAGAAGGTTGATAGCCTGTTATAATTACTATGGTCTCCGTCGTTGTACCTTAACGCCGGATACTTTCCGGGAATCCACTCGCTGTTTACATCAAAAGGATCCGCCCGATGCCACCTGTCCTCATAAAATTGCTTCAGCAATGCCCCGTTGTTCTGGAAAGGCCAGCGCATTTCCCAGTTCTGAGTAAACGTATAAAGTGAGCCACCCGAAAAATCGGCACTAAAGTCGAGCGATTTCCATCCCAAAGTAAAACTCAGGCCATAGTTTATAACGGGGTTCCTGTCTGGAGTATATCCTATGGGGCGCTCATCGTATCCGTCTATTCTTCCGTCGCCGTTCTGATCCTTATAAATCAGATCTCCCGGCAGCAAGGTACTGTTGCCTTTTCCGTCTATATTAACGGGATAGTTATTAATCTCCTCCTGCGACTGGAACTGCCCGGCCGTTTCATATCCCCACATGATGTTACTCCACCGATCCTCAACAGAAGTCCGGTAATGCTCCAGTGAGTTACCCCAGAGTGGCTTATAGGTATTAAGACTTTTTGGACGCGCGAACGAAAAGTTAACTCCAAGGGTATATTTGACCTCACCAGAATTCCCCTGGTAATTCAAGGCCGCTTCATACCCCGTCACCGCGTCGCTGTTAACATTCTCTTCCGGAAGTGAATACCCTATTTCCGACGGCACCAGTTCATCATATTTCCGTCCCCGAAGCCCTGTCCGCTTGCGATAAAAATAATCCAGAACACCCGTCACCTTATTATTTAAGAGCGAAAAATCTGCCCCGATATCAAACATTCTGCTTTTAAACCACGAAATCTGATTAACGGGAATTCCTTTATCCCTCGCTGTGATAATAGCATTTCCGCTAAGTACCACTGTTCCCACATTTCCATAATTGTAACCCGGAAGATAATCATAAGGGCCTATTCCAATATCGTCATCTCCCATCACCCCGTAAGAAGCACGAAATTTCAAATCATTCAGAATGCCGTCATCTCCCAGGATCTTTTTAGCGAAATCTTCTTCAGTCACCCTCCATCCCGCTGAAACCGAGGGAAAATAGCCTACCCTTTTGCCGGGTGCGAACTTCCAGGAGGCATCGCGCCTGCCCGAAACCTCGAAATAGTATTTATTGGAGTAGCTGTAGTTCAGCCTGCCAATGTAACCTATACGGGCCTCTTCCAGTGAGCCGTCGTCATAGCGGTCCATGGTCGTAAAATAAATGAGAGGGAGAACGTTTGTAGCAGGCACTGCGTGCACCCAGGTGCTTAGTTCGGTCCTTTCAATCCAGTCAGTAGCGAAGGTTGCACCAACAGTGTGTTTCCCAAAGGTGTTGTTATAATTTAACTGAGCCTGATAGGTGTTCGTGATCTTCTTTTCCGTTCCCCGTTCTCTCCATGGATTGGTACTGCCACCCGTCACCCTGTAGGTATCATCTGCAGGATTATAGGTGTAGGTTTCATAAGTATACTCGTGACCATTCATAACCTTATCAGCGATGTAATAGGAATACACCCCTCTCGCCGTAAGCCCTTTCACCCAGGGCACCTGATAATCAACATTAAAGTTCGTTTGAAGCACTCTCCATTCTTCACGCCAATAGCCAGCGTGCTCCTTGTTCAGGTAACCCCAGTTCGTTTCATTATGCCCGATATCATTTATGTAAGCCGGATTATCATTTGCAAAAGGTCGCTCGGTAGGCAGATTCCGCAGGATTGCGAAACGCGGCTGCCAGTAATCATCCCCTCCGGGTACTCCCGGATTATCCCTGGTTTCAATCCTTCCGTTGATCTGAACGCCAACCTTGAGTGATTCAGCAATTTTTGCGTCGACATTGCTCTGAATGTTGCTCCTGTCGAAGGTAAATTCTCTCCCGAGAACGGATTGCTGATCCAGACGGGTTGCCGATAAATAATAGTTGATCTTGTCAGACCCTCCTGTAGCATTCAGGTTAACAGACGTAAGCGGCGCATTTCCTTTTACGATAAAATCCTTCCAGTTGAAGCTTTGATAACCGTATTCAGTGCCCTGGCGGTACTTCTCAAGCTCTGCGAGTGTAATGTTGGTAGAATGGCTGAGAGAGTTCATTTCCGCGTCAGCCTTAGCCAGCATATAGTCGTACGAACTGTTCACTGTTTCCGGGAACCTCGACCAGTTCTGCCAGCCTGTGTAGGCATCGAGGTTCACTGTATTGCGCGTTCCCGTTTTCCCACGCTTGGTAGTCACCACAACGACGCCGTTCGCTGCCCTAACCCCATAAATGGCGGCAGAAGCGTCCTTCAAAACACTGATGCTCTCTATATCCGTAGGAGAAATATTGTTAAACTGACCTGCGTCCTGCTGGATGCCGTCAATCACATACAACGGATTTCCGAGGTTACGGATCTGGATATTGGCGCTCGCACCAGGACGACCATCTGCCATACGGAACGATACGCCCGGCAACTTTCCGGCAAGCCCCGAACTAACAGTAGAACCCCCGTGTACCCGATCGAGGTCCTTGCTTGTGACTGAGGCAATGGCACCCGTTACCGATTCCTTTTTCTGAGTACCATAACCCACTACGACAACTTCTTCAAGCGCAGATTCTGATGACGCAAGTGTAACGTTAACGGACGTTCGATTATTTACAGCAACTTCTTTAGTGTTAAAACCGATATAAGTAAAAGTGAGAGTTCCCGAGCCATTTGGCAAGGAGAGTGAATATTCCCCTTTCGTGTTTGTGCTCGTCGCAGTCCTGGTGCCTTTTAATCGAACACTAACACCAATAAGCGGCTCACCCTTTTCATCTGTCACCTTTCCGCTCACCGCTACGGACTGTGCGTGTACGAATTGACCGGTACACGACAATAAAAGAACAAGTAAGATAACAGTTGATTGCCGCATGAAAAAGAGGCGTCGATGCAGGCCTCTTACGGCTTCCGAATAATTAAAACAGCTTTTCATATAATGCAATTTTAGAATAGTTCCATCGCAGGATCATTAGCCGGTAGAAAGCAAAAAAATAGAATCCCCTCAGGATATTTGATTATCCTGAAAATGGCAGATAGAGAATTGATACCGTCTTTAAAAACGGATCAACCCGTAAAGTTGTGGACTAAGAGGTAAATAAATAACTTTGAAGGCAAAAAGAGCTTTGGAGAAAGAACTGTTATCCCTGTTATTGCCTGATGGTCTGACCGAGTTGTTCGATGTAGATCGGATCGAGAAAAAAGAAGACCAGATCCATTTGTACTTATCACAGAAGAATACACCGCCTGCAGGTCATGAAGGCAGTTTGTTATCCAAAGGCTTTTTCGATGAGATCACCGTGCGTGATTTCCCCCTTCGCGGCAAAGCCTGTTTTCTGCATTTGAAACGACGTAAATGGGTGGATAAGAGCACCGGTACAGTCATCTTCCACGATTGGAACCAGGTAGCTGAAGGCACTCGAATGACCACCGAGCTTGCCGCTTTTTTAAAAGGATTTGATCGATAGATATCCCTTGGGTATCCAAACCATTGCCAAACTTTTTGGACTGGAGGGCAAGCGACTGGAAGAACATTACGTGCGCCACCTGAGTGATTTTATGAGCTGGCAAGCACGGGAACATGCCCCTGACTGGCTCTTATTCCCTGAGAACGTTGGACCTTATCTAAGTATTGACGAGACCAGTCTGTCACAGGGAGAGCTCTATACCGTGGTGACTAACAAGCAGGCAAAAGGACGTAAAGGTGCCCTGGTAGCCATTGTCAAAGGTGTCAGGAGTGATCAGATCATTCAGATACTGAAGAAGATACCCCGCCGTAAGCGCTATATGGTTGAGGAGGTAACCCTGGACCTGGCTGCCACCATGGAACGTATTGTTATCCGCAGCTTTCCCCGGGCTAAACTGGTCTCCGATCGTTTTCATGTTCAGCAACTGGCTACCGATGCCGTTCAGCAGCTGCGTATTGAACATCGATGGCAGGCCATCGATCAGGAGAACCTGGAAATAGAACTGGCTAAAGAACTTCACAAAGAGTATGTTCCGGATTTGCTGGAGAATGGCGATACTCCAAAGCAGCTATTGGCACGGAGCCGGTACCTGTTATTCAAAGACGAAACTGCCTGGACACCCTCTCAGCGACAACGGGCTGAAATCCTTTTCCGTATTTACCCCGATCTGGAAAAGGCCTACAGGATGAGCCGTAACCTCTCTCATATCTTCTCATCTACCAAAGAGAAGGAGCTGGGGTATACCCGCCTGGCCCAATGGTACGATCAGGTGGAAAAGGCTGGCATCAAAGCCTTCTCATCGCTTAGAAGAACTATCCAAAATCATTACATTACTATCCTTAATTACTTTGACAACCGAAGCACAAATGCTTCTGCTGAGTCCTTCAACGCCAAAATCAAAGCACTTAGAAGTCAATTCAGGGGAGTGAAAAACGTCGACTTTTTTATGTATCGTCTGATGAAAATTTATGCTTAGTCCACAACTTTACGGGTTGATCCTTAAAAACTTATATAAGCGTTAGCTCGACGAACTAAGGCACTTCGCTCGTGAACTAGTAATAGCAGGGATGAGAACCAGCGGAGATCTGTTAACGAATAAATACAGGATTAATAGTTCGACGGTTATGATGTAATTTTTTTTCATAGTTGGTTAATAATGTTTTGGGATCAGATCCCAGGTAGCATTTTGTATTTCAAAGGAAAGGAATTTACAAGCCGAACATACATCATATTATCTCAAAACTTCGATTTTTTGTCTCAAACTTGTTACATATATCGACATCTCTAGAGTCATTGTATAGATATTGGGAGAAAAGAAACATTCTCACTCGTTTGTACAAAGCGAAACTATTTCTAATCAATTGCGTGAAAAGATAAAGGACATTCAGCAAAATTGGGAACGAATGGTAAATCAGGAATTATTATGAGCTCCAATTTTGAGACAAAAATGTTACAAATCAATTTATTGTATATCACACAAAAAAAAATTTACCTTAGTTGTAGTTAACCTTATAATTATAACAATCTTACGATCAGAGGCATTTAAAACTTATTAAAATCTAGACATTAACAATTTACCTTTTGAATCTACCTCAGTGCTTAATTATTATATCCTGGGAGATAGTTCTACGATAACCTCCCTGACTGCAAGTACTCCACCATTCTTATCAGTTGAATTTCTCGGATCATCTACCGATATCGGCACAGCTTACAGTCAGATCTTAACAAAAAAACCGATGTGGTTTTTATCGACGAAAACCTTATTCAGGTTAGTGAAGAAGGGCCTTCCGTATTGAGGAAGGCTTCGATGCTGATATTCACCTCTGGTAAAAGGCAACCCGATAACTAACAGCTATGTGAATCTATCGGTTGGTCATCCGTCCAAAGAGCTAACATCTGGTCTTTATTATTCCCACTAATCCACTGCTTATGTTCCGCCCAGAGCCCGCCTTTTGTATATAAAGGCGGACTTTATGCACGATTTAGCCAGTAATCCGGTTGTCTTCTTTATACTGTGTTTAAATTGCGAATTTGTCTTGACCTTTCTGTTGTATTATCTCAACTTTACTTTGCAAACCGGCAGCTCCGGCGCCCATGACCCTCTGGACCTTCGATTCAATCATTCTCCCCCGGGCCTTAACGACGCTTCAGTTAGCCCTTTAATAACGATTATGGCAATTTTAGAGAAAAATGGTGCCCTGCGCGGAACGGCAGGGACGGTAGTATTCCGAAGGTTCCGTACCCATACGGTAGTGCAGAAGCTTCCCGAGAGAAAGAAAGGACAGACCCTGGCCAGCCGCGCCAGCGCCTGCGAGTTCGGACTGGCCAGCACCTCGGCGGCCTCTATCCGCGATGCCCTGAAGCCTGTCTTCCGCAACCGTCACGACGGGGCCATGGTGAACCGCTTCAACAGTGCGGTATACCACAGCATCTTAGGCAGCAGAACCGCTGCCCGGGGCAACCGTGACCTGCACGATGGCGACCTGGACTGCCTGAAAGGTTTTGAATTCAATGCTGAAAGTCCCCTGAGTGAAGCCCTGAAGGTAAAACAGGTGGTATCCCTTAGCCCTGAAGGCAGGATCCGCATCCAGATGGATGCCCTACACAGCAATACAGACCTGAAGGTACCGGCAAAGTTCAGGGAGATGACCGGCAGGTTCCGGCTGCGCTTTCTGGTCACAGCCCTCAACTTCCGCAGCGAATACTATGAGTATGTGGCTGTAAAGGATGTGACAGTGATCAACGGGATGGCCCTGGAGGCACAGGACTTCGAAATGGAAGGAACTATTCCCCAGGGATGTATGGTGTTGGTAACCTTATCGCTGGAATGCCTGATGCGGAATAGTACGGATAATAGCATCGAGCTGATCAATACCCTCTCGTTCAGTCCGGCAGCCATTTTAGCGGCGTTTCAAATCGCTGAGGCGACGCCTATGGGTCAATCGGCAGAAGCAAAGAAGCAGGCCTGGGACGATTATTCAATGATGGAAGGGTACAACGGGAACACCTTGTTAGTGAAAATGGCCGAACTGGCAGAACTGGCGGCTGCAGGTCAGAAGAAACAGCGGCGGGGGAAGCGATCCGGGGGTGGCTCTGAAGAACGGGATCCGGGGGGAACCCGGCAAAAGCCGGCCAGCCATGAAGATACTCCTTTTGTAATCGGAAAGAGATTCGGTTTCTGAAATCAGCAAGGCGAAAAATTATCTCTCAAATCTTTCCTCTTTCGTAATATTTATTAATTTTATACCAAGTTAAGGAGGAGACCTATGAGCGAACTTTACCCTAATGATGAAAAAACATCGCTTCTTCAGTTAAAAAACGACGATCAAAAGGCTTTTGAGCACCTTTATCAGCTTTACAGTTCCCGTATCTACGGCAAGATCCTCAAGCTTACCAAATCGGAAATCATCGCGGGAGAGTTACTGCAGGATACCTTTGTGAAGGTCTGGGAAAAGCGGCAGCTTATAAACGAAGAGTTTCCCTTCAAGGCCTGGTTGTACCGTGTTGCCGAAAACGAAGTTTATATGTTTTACCGTAAGCTGGCCCGCGACAGGAAGTTGCAAGAGTATATTATCGAAACGTTCGAAGAAAGTCACTCCCCAACCGAAGGAAATTTCCTTCTCAAAGAAAGCAATGAGCTGCTTCACCGCGCGGTGAAAATGCTCCCTCAGCAATGCCGCCAGGTCTTTACATTATGCCGAATCGAGGGCAGAAGTTACGAGGAAACCGGCAGTCTCCTCGGTATCTCACCTTCTACAGTAAGCAATCACCTGGTAAAGGCAGGCAAAAGCATCCGAAATTATATCCTTGAATCAGGAAGAGAACATATATCCCTCATCCTGCCCTTTTTTTACCTTCAATTCTCCCTTTTCTGTTAGACAACAATCGGTCTTTCACTAGTATTAAGTTATACGTAATAAGCCGTAAGATTCAAGTATAAATATGCTGATTGTCTTCGTTCTTAAAAAACAACAAGTCGTTTTACCTTTAACATAGCACTTGTATTTTCCTTATATTAAATAAACATTAATTTTATTTTAACTGAGAGTAGTGTGTTTTTTCCCCTGAAGCATATCAGGGAATAAAGCAGCTATTTATGGACCGCCCGGAAGAAATTAACAGGCTTTTTAAGAGGTTTATTGAAAATAAAAGTTCTCAGAAGGAACTTAAAGAACTGTTTACTTATTTCCGTACCTCCAGCGAAGAGGAACTGCGATTTCTGATTATGCGCGAAATAGAACCGCAGGAAGACTCTGAAAATCAAAACGTTAATTCATCAACACAGAGTCCGGAAGAAGAAGCTAAAATGCAGGATCTGTACCGGCAGATATCAGCAACCATTAATACGGAAAGTTCCGGGAAAGGGCGTATAGCCCAATGGAACAGATGGCATGTCAGTGCTGCAGCGGCAGTAGCAATCATTTTCATCGCAACCGGCTTATATCTATGGAACCGGACAACGAGTCCGATACCCACCGGGGGTGACAAGAAGGCGCAGACCGCCGACATCCCGCCGGGCACTAATAAAGCGGTACTGACGCTGGCCGATGGCAAAAAGATTGCCCTTGATGATGCAAAGACCGGTGAACTGGTTCAGCTTTCGGGCATTTCTGTCACCAAAACGGCCGACGGTCAGATCGTCTACAATATGCAAAACGCGGGACCAGATAAACCATGTCAGCAAAAGGAGGTTCACTATAATTCTATCACTACACCCGCTGGAGGTCAATTTCAGGTGATCCTGCCCGACGGCACGAAAGTATGGTTAAACGCCGCTTCGGGTATTCGTTTTCCTACGGTTTTTAGCCCCGAAAAACGGAAAATACAAATGACAGGGGAAGTATATTTCGAAGTAGCCGCCAAAAAAATACCTTTTATTGTTAGCACCAGAGGACAGGATGTTGAGGTATTAGGAACGCAGTTTAATATAAATGCCTATCCCGAAGAGAAAGATATCCGCACCACTTTACTCGAAGGAAGCGTGAGAGTGTCACCAAAAACAGCAGTAAAATCCAATGCGCTACGATCTCAGATCTTAAAACCGGGGGAACAGTCGGTTAATAATCCCAATACCCACTCGCTTTCAGTGCATACTGTCGATCCCACGGAAGCAATTGCCTGGAAAAACGGATTGCTGACGTTTAACGATACCGACATTGGTACCATTATGCGCCAGATAAGCCGCTGGTATAATGTGGATGTAGAGTACGTGGGTGATGTGAAAGGAAAACAATTTGCCGGATCCGTTTCAAGATACGACAATGTATCTCAGGTACTTGCTATGCTTGAATCAACCGGCGTGATTCATTTTAAAATAGAAGGAAGGAGGATTACCGTTATGCCATAAACCCTGCGTCTGCCCGGTAATTCAAAAATCCGGAAGTGCTTGCTACACTCCCGGAAATTTCGGGTTACCCTTGAAAAAATTGCTGCTAACAATCCGAACAATAACCCAAACATTCAAATGTATGAAATTTTTCGATTCTCCGAATCGCAGTATTCTGTATTGCGGTCGGTTTAAGATTCTGCTCACAATGAAACTAACGTTGATTATCATTTTAAGCGCCATATTGCAGGTTCACGGCGTTGGCTATGCTCAAAAAGTAAGCATTAGCCAGAATGATATTACGCTTCGTCAGGTATTTAAGGAGATAAACAAGCAAACTGGATATAAGTTCCTGTACAGCACCGAGATGCTGAAGAACAGCAAACCTGTTAGCGTCCATTTCAAGAATGCTCCCCTGTCGGATATCCTTGAAAAATGCTTCGAAGAACAGGCGCTTACCTTTAAAATTATCGATAAAACGATTATTGTAAAACAGAAGGAACAGCCGGCGATCACGAATAAACCGGCGCCTCCAAGCCTGCAGATAGCCGTGAAAGGAAAGGTCACCGACGAGAAAGGAGCGCCCCTGCCCGGAGTTAGCGTAAAGGTGGAAGGAACTTCCATTGGTGTCAGCACTGATTTAAATGGCAACTTCTCGATCGCCCTTCCCGACAACCGCCACAGGCTGCTTTTTAGTTTTATCGGTTTTGCGAGTCAGACGGTCACTATTAGCGGGCAGACTAATATTCATGTTGTACTAAAAGAAGAAATGACCTCTCTGAATGAAGTTGTGGTCGTGGGATATTCGTCGCAGAAGAAAAAGGATTTGACGGGTGCAGTTTCCATAGTGAACGTGGAGGAAATGACAAAACAGCCCTCTCCTTCCATAAGCAACCTGCTGCAGGGCCAGGCATCCGGAGTGACCATCCTGGGTTCCGGGCAGCCCGGCGAAGCGCCCCAGATCAGGATCCGCGGACTGAACACTTTTGGAAACAATACCCCTCTGTTCGTAATAGATGGGGTTCCTACGCAAAATGTTTCGGATATTAATCCGAACGACATAGCATCTATGCAGGTGTTAAAGGATGCCGGCTCGGCATCTATCTACGGTTCAAGGGCGTCAAACGGGGTCATCATTGTCACTACAAAAAGCGGAACCGGTAAAGTTAAGATTCAATACGATGCCTACTATGGGACACAGCGGCCTAAGAGTGGCAATGTATGGGACATTCTTTCGCCGCAGGAAATGGCGAACCTGAAAAGACTGGCTCAAACCAACAGCGGAAAAACCGTATTTGACGACGACCTTTATGGCGACGGACCGACCTATGTATTACCCGATTACATTCTGCCCGAAGGGGCATCGGAAGGCGATCCCGGAACAAACCCGGCGCTCTACAATGTAAACCCTAATTTCACCCAACAGGCAGAATACGACGCCTTTAACCGGATCACAAAGGCAAACAAAACGGGCACCGACTGGTATCATGAGATATTTAACCCCGCACCACTCACCAGCCACAACCTTGCAGTAAGCGGCGGCACCGAGCAGGGCAGTTATTTATTCTCGATGAACTACTTTAACCAGGAAGGAACGCTTTTGGAAACCTATTTCAAAAGGTACTCAGTCAGGGCGAACACCTCCTATAAAGTGGGTAAGAATATCAGGATCGGCGAAAACCTCGAATATTCTATTGTTAATAATCCCCAGATTGCCGGATTGACCGGCGACAACGCCATTGGTCATGCTTTCAGAGAACAACCGATCATTCCGGTGCGCGACATCATGGGAAATTATGCCGGTTCTTATGGCGGCAACCTCGGCGATGCCTATAATCCGGTGGCGATGCTCGAACGTACCCGCAACAATAAAACGCAGGATAACCGGCTTTTTGGTAGCGTTTACGCTGAAGCCGATATACTGAAGATGTTTACCCTGCGCACGGTATTTGGTGGTGAGTCGTACTCAGGTAACTCGCGCTCCTTTACTTTTCCGCAGTACGAAAACGCCGAGAACAGCACTTCAAACAGCTATAATGAGGATTCAAATAACGGATATAACTTTACCTGGACAAACACTTTAAGTTTCAATAAAGACTTTGGACAACATAACTTAAAGGTGCTTGCGGGAACCGAGTTTTATAAGAACCGTTACAATACCATGGGCGGAAGCCGTAAAGGATATTTTTCCTTCGACCCGAATTATACAACGCTTTCTTCCGGTTCGCCCGAAGGGATCTTTAACTACAGCACCCGCGAAGCAGATGCGCTATTCTCACTGATAGGCCGTGCAGATTATAACTATAAAGGTAAATATCTCCTGGGCGCCACAATCCGTCGCGACGGATCATCAAAGTTCCTGGAGAATGTATACGGCTGGTTTCCTTCGGTAAGTGCAGGATGGCGTATTTCACAGGAACCCTTTTTAAAAGATATTGCATGGATCTCGGATCTCAAGATCCGCGGTGGATGGGGAATTATGGGTAATCAGCTGAATGTTACGGGCGACAACTCGTTTAGTACCTACAGCAGCGCCGTTGGTCAGTCGTTTTACCCAATTAACGGCGGAAATTCGGTAGTAACCGGCTTTTACCAGAACCAGCTGGGAAACCCTGCCGCTAAGTGGGAAAAAGACATCAACTCGAACTTTGGCTTCGACGCTAGTTTATTCCAGGGAAAGCTGGAGATTACCGCTGATTATTACCGGAAAGATATCCGCGACCTCTTATTTAACCCCGAAATGATCGCCACGCAGGGAACCGCCATCCCGCCTTATATTAATATCGCGCAGATGAAGAACGATGGCTTCGATATCTCCCTGACGGGCATTACTAATATCACACCTGCGCTTAAATTGAATGCAACGGCGACAGTAACCACCTACCGGAATAAGATCATGCAGGTCTCTTCTTCGGCTAACTATTACGACGAGGATGGCCGCCGCTTCGATGGCAGCAATATTATCCGGAATGAAGTAGGGCATTCCATAGCTGAATTTTTCGGCTATAAAGTGGCCGGATTCTGGAATACACAGGACGAAATAGAACAGGCTAATGCCCGGGCAAAAGAAGCTTCCGGGGACGCTATGGCTGAATATCAAACCGATATAGGCCTAGGAAGGTTTAAATACGAAGATGTGAACGGAGACGGTCGTGTCACCGCCCTGGACCGCACTTTTCTCGGCAATGCTAACCCCGACTTCAGCTACGGCCTGAACCTTGGACTAACATTCAAGGATTTCGACCTGAGTATGTTCTTTTACGGCGTACAGGGCAACAAGATCTGGAACCAGGTAAAGTGGTGGACCGACTTTTACCCTTCTTTTAACGGAGCAAAAAGTTATACCGCCCTGTATGATTCATGGACACCACAGAACCACAACGCTTCTGCACCAATACAGGAAGAAACAAATTCATTCAGTACCAATGCGGTACCTAACTCCTATTTTGTTGAAAGCGGTTCTTACCTACGGTTAAAGAATGCTCAGATCGGCTACTCTTTACCTGTAAAAACTCTTCAGCGCTTTGGGGTAAGCAGGCTCCGGGTTTATCTGTCGGCGGCAAACCTTTTCACAGTTACCAAGTACTCAGGCGTGGATCCTGAGATCGGCACGTCAAGCGAGACGGACAGTCAGACTGCGTATGGCGTGGATGATGGCTCATATCCGAGCCAGCGCACTTTTCTGTTAGGTCTTAATCTCACGTTTTAAGGAAAAAATGAAAGACAAAATGAAAGCATCAAGATTTATACCAGCTCTTTCTTTGATCATAGGGATGTTCTTAAACTCCTGCACCGATGAACTCAATCAGCCGTCTCTCGGTACCCTCTCACCTGATATTATTGCAAATAAAAAAGGAGTCGAACTTCTGCTGATCGGCGCCTATGCGGCACTCGACGGACAACAGGGGTCTGACCAGTCCCTCGGCGGCGGCGAAGCCTGGCAGGCCTCACCTACGGGATGGGTATTTGGCTCTGTAGCGGGCGGCGACGCATCGAAAGGAAGCGATGGAGCCGACCAGCCGGCCATCGACCCGATCGCAAATTTCTACTCCGACGCTAACAACGCTTACTTTAACAGCAAATGGAAAGCTTTATACGAAGGCGTCACGCGCACCAATAATGTGCTTTCCATCCTCGCCAAAGCTACTGATGTAAGTGATGCCGACAGGACCAGGATCACGGCAGAAGCGCGTTTTCTGCGTGGCCATTACTATTTCGAGCTAAAAAAGATGTGGAACATGGTTCCGTGGATCGATGAAACGACAACCGTTTTCAATCCGCCGAACAATGAGGATATCTGGCCGAAGATCACTGCCGATTTCGACTACTCGTATAAAAATCTACCCCCTACGCAGTCCCAGATAGGGAGAGCTAACAAGTGGGCTGCGGGGGCTTATCTTGCAAAGACACTACTTTACCAGCATAACTATCCCGATGCAAAAAACCTATTCACTGATATAATCAATAACGGCGTTACAAGTGGAGGCACCAAATACAACCTTACAGCCGAATTTGAAGACAACTACAGGCCCAGTAAGGAAAATAACGCAGAAAGCGTTTTTGCGATTCAGATGGCATCTAACGTCGATCCGGCGGGGCCTTCTAATGCAAACAACGGCGATATGCTTAATTTTCCTTATGGCGACAGCCCCTTTGGTTGCTGCGGCTTCTTTCAACCTTCCATTGATTTAGTGAATCACTACCGGACCAACGAGGCAACCGGCCTCCCTTATCTTGACACCTACAACGATCATCCTGTGAAGAACGACATGGGAGTTAAGGGCAATACTCCCTTTACTCCCGATGAAGGAACCCTCGATCCGAGAATTGACTGGACTGCCGCACGCCGGGGCATTCCTTTCCTCGATTGGGGTATTTATCCGGGCGAACCCTGGATACGCGACCAAACCTACGGCGGACCCTACGGACCCAAGAAAAACATCTACTGGCAGGAGAGTCACGAAGAAGACGCCGACTTAAGTTCATGGGCTCCCGGCACCTCTATCAATTACCTTGTCATCCGTTTCGCAGATGTCCTGCTTATGGCTGCTGAATGCGAAGCCCAGGCAGGAAGTCTCGAAACGGCGCAAACATATGTGAACAGGGTGCGGAGCAGAGCAGCCGACCCGGTCGGCTGGGTGTACAAATACAAGAACAACGCTGCTCCCATGGAGGGGTTTTCAAATGAACCTGCTGCCAATTACTTTATCAGAACATACCCTGCAGGCACCTTTACTTCCGGAGGAAAAGAGTTTGCATTGAAAGCAATTTACTATGAAAGAAAACTTGAACTCGCCATGGAAGGACATCGTTTCTTCGACCTGGTACGTTGGGGCACAGCCGAAAAAGAGCTGAATGACTACTTTAACTACCAGGGAAAGTTAACGAGCGACGTTAGGAGGGGACATTTTACAAAGGGGAAAAGCGAATATTACCCCGTGCCCCAGCGTCAGATAGACCTTAGTCTTTCAGGTGGCGTCCCGGTTCTTAAACAAAATCCGGGGTATAATTGAAATTTTATTTAAGTTTGAAGAGGGCTCCGGCCCTCTTCTTTATTAAAATCTAAACTTAAAATGACCAGCATTGCAAAAGAGAGGTTCCTCGCCCTTGATGTCTTCAGGGGAATGACCGTTTGTTTTATGATTATCGTGAACACGCCCGGAAGCGGCGCGACTCCGTATTCGCCATTGCTCCATGCTTCGTGGCATGGTTTTACCCCTACCGACCTTGTATTTCCTTCATTCCTTTTTGCAGTAGGGAACGCCATGAGCTTCTCTATGCAGAAATTCAAAAATCTGCCTGATTCGCAGGTACTGGCGAAGATCTTTAAGCGGGCGATACTCATATTCCTCATCGGTTACCTGATGTACTGGTTTCCGTTCTTCCGGACGAATGAAGAAGGACACCTTGCCCTCTCTCCTATCAGTGATACGCGGATCATGGGAGTGCTGCAACGCATCGCCCTCTGTTATCTTTTTGCATCGCTGCTCATCCGCTTTTTTTCTACCCGTATAGTTATTATTATCAGCGTCTTCCTCCTTTCGCTCTACTGGATATTGTTGTTGCTTTTTGGCAACCCCGTCGATCCTTTGAGCATGACCGGCAATGCGGGACTCTATCTCGATAAGTTCTTATTCGGCGATTCTCATCTCTATCACGGTGAAGGCATCGCTTTTGACCCTGAAGGTGTGCTCAGCACGATTCCGGCTATTGTGAATGTGATCGCAGGCTACTACACGGGACGTTTCATTCAGAAAAAAGGTCAGGGGTTTGAGACGATAGCTAAGCTGCTCCTGGTTGGCGCCCTGTTTATCTTCATGGCCTTATGCTGGCATATGGTATTTCCGATAAATAAAAAACTTTGGACGAGTTCTTTTGTGTTACTTACCAGCGGCCTTGATATGATCATCTTACCTGCGTTAATCTATATCACGGCAATCCGTTTCCCGGGAAGGTACGCGTGGACCGACTTCTTTTCCGTTTTCGGGAAGAATCCGCTGGCTATTTATGTCCTTTCGGAGATCCTCGTTATTTCATTTTATCTCATTGAAGTCGATAAAGGTGTTAGCCTGTATCAATACATCAACACGAATTTCTTCCAGGTTATTACCCCCGGAGCGTTTGGATCCCTGCTCTTCGCGATCTTCTTTATGCTGGCCTGCTGGTGCGTGGGGTGGTTTCTTAACAAAAGAAAGATTTATATACGAGTTTAGGGTTAGAGCTAATCTTTTCGAGTATGTCAGCGTTGTAATTATAGGTTTCCTATAGGCTGCTTCTCTGTGCAAGGGATGTCTGTAGTTCCGGGTGACGCTATCATCCTCGTTTATTGTTTTTTTATCACAAGCAGCCCAAGTTGCAGTAAAAGGCCCACTTCACTAGCGTATTAAGTCCCTATTGTCACTTTGCGGGATAACCAGTATCCCAGAGACTTTACCCGTCAATAATTTTTTTCAAAACACTGCTGACATACCGTTGTCATCCCCCGATCCTAGATTTGCTTTATCAAATTAATTTATGAATTATGGAAACAGTTACAGAGATCATCAGCGCAGAAGCTTTATTAGCTCATTGGCAAGGGCACAGAACATTAACACGCAGGGTTATTGAGGCCTTTCCCGAAAAGGAGTTATTTGAGTTCTCGATAGGCGGAATGCGTCCATTCTCAAAGATCGTTATGGAATTACTTGGTATAGCCGGTCCCGGTTTAAAAGAAATTGTTTCAGGCCAAAGCAGTCCTTTGAACGAATCGTTTGACAATATTACTACCAAAGCGCAGCTTCTGGAAAAATGGGATGAAGAAAACGCTGTGGTTAATGAATACTTTCCGCAAATCACTCCGGAGAGATTTCATGAAACGTTCAATCTTTTTGGGATGTACGAAGCGCCTGTGATCTATAGTATTCAATATTTCATTGACAATGAAATACATCACCGCGGTCAGGGTTATGTGTATCTCCGTGCCCTTGGAGTGGAACCTCCTCCATTCTGGGAAAGATAACTCCAATCACACGCTCCCATGAAACACGACAAAGAGGAGTGCCAATTAATTACCTACGTACTTTTGAAGTACTCCTCTTTCGTCCGCTTCTTTTAGCCTTTTAAGTTCTCCTTTTACTTTTACTCCGTTCGAGGCGTCAGAACAGTAAGCGATCAGGCTTTTTACAGCGTTCAACCTGATTGCTTTCATGTCTTTTGACTGCGGCTTGTTTTCAAGGCAGAATTTAACCATTGCGGCCATATACACGGCGATAATATCAGCGCTGTTCTCAGAAATTCTGGTGATCGGCCCGTCGAGGCTAAAAGTGTAATCCGGTGTTCCTTCCATCCATTTGATCAAAAACTGCATTGTCTTTAGCCTGTAAAGATTATCTTTTGCAATGGGAGTTGTCAACAAATAATTTGATGCCTGAAGGGCCGTATTTTCAGCGAGCGAATAATCCGCCTGCTTTTCAAGCCGTATTGATCCATAGTCGGGTAAATCCTGTGCGTAGAGAGCTGCCGAAGCTGTCAGGAGTAATACGGATAGAATAACTGGTCTTAGCATGTTGATGGATACGGATTGCTGCGTTATAAGGTAAAAGTAGGAAAAAAATATAAAAGCACCTGCCTTTTAGCGGTGCTTTTATATTTTCTGCAACGATATATGATGCCGGCCTTTTAGCGCGACCTGATCTCTTTCCTCATGAAAGAAAGGTAAGAGAGTGCGAAACACAATACCGTAGCTGCAATGAGCCCGGTAAGCTGAGGCCATACCAGCAGCAGACTCTGTCCAAGTGGCAGAGGACTGGGTATAGCTCCGTAAACCTGTTCCATAGACAAAGGCCCCAGGCTTCTCACGGCTGGCATCAGCAGCGTGGTGGTGGCATCGCTGAATAACTGACTGGGAACAAGACGCAGGAGGTTCAGTACGAAGTTCTGGTAATGAATCACTTCTTCCTGTGTCGCGGCCTGCCCCGGCATAATCGCCTTCGCCACAAGGCTGATGATGATCTGATAAAAAATAGTAAAGAACAGCCATACGGCGATAGCGCTTAATGCAGAGGTTGCAGCCTGCCTGAACCTGATCGAGAACAGGATAGACAGATTGAGCCAGAATGCTACATATAAAACACTCAGGGCCAGAAAGAAAACCACACGCATAAACTCTTCAGCTGTAGGTGGTATGCCTATAATTATCAGACCCAGCCCTATCACCAGGAAACCTAAAGCAAAGAACAGGATGCTGATTACAATAAGCGCTGCGGTAAATTTTGCATTAATGAGGTAGTCGCGGTGTACCGGCTGGGCCATAACACGGCTCAGTGTCCCGGCATTTTGCTCTGAGTTAACAGCATCAAAACCTAATGCAATGCCCAGCAGCGGTCCTAAAAAGCCAATAAATACATGAAAAGGCGGCAGTGAGCCATCCGACAGGGTAAACAGCTTCAAAAAAAGGAAACCCGCCTGCGGATCGTTGTCTTTCAATGATTTGGCAAGATTGCTTACGGAGGTATAAAGCGACCCGAAACAGGTGAGCAGGATCAGGAATAACAGCACAAGAAAACGCCAGCTGCGTACGTGGTCCCTGATCTCTTTCTGTACTATAACCCAAAAAGGATGGAGCGGCTGTCTCGCCGGCTTATTTAGTTTTTCCATCAGCTTTCCCTCCTTCAAAATAACGATGATAGATTTCATCCAATCCGTGTTCTTTATGGTTTAAATGAATAAGATCAAACCCGTTTTCAATAACAGCACGGGCAACATGGGGTGTAGCGTCTTTATAGCAGGAAATATGGATATCATCCTGATCAAACTGGACACTTGTTACGCCCTCGACAGACTGAACCACCTGCATCAGCCTCTGTTTTTCGGTATCCTGCTTCCCTTCGCTAAACTTCACTCTTATTGTAATTTTAAAAGCTTCGTTGGCGAAGAGCTGTGCCGACAGGGTTGGGATATCTCCATCAGCGAGTAATTTGCCGCCGACAAAGATGCCTACGCGATCGCAAACCTGCTGCACCTGGTGTAAATGATGTGAAGACAGGAGCACGGTGATGCCTTCCTCCCGGCTGAGGCGCACGATAAGTTCGAGAAATTCGCGCACCCCTTGCGGATCGATACCAAGCGTTGGCTCGTCGAGAATAATTACTTCCGGATTCTTAATCAGCACATCTGCCAGTCCCAGCCGTTGACGCATACCGCGGGAATACTTTCCGGTCTTTTTAGCAGCTTCACCGGCAAGACCTACCCTGCTGAGCAGACGCTGCGCCCGTGCCACCGCCTCATCTTCGGGTATCCGGTTGAGGCGGGCAGTATACAAAAGATTGTCCATCCCGTTATAGCTTTCGTAAAAGCCGATATCATCGGGAAGGTAACCTACACGTCTTTTTACTTCAATGGGATTTACAGTTGCGTCGATGCCGCAAACTTCAACAGAACCCGAAGATGGTTCGGTCAGTCCAAGCATCATTAGTATGGTAGTAGATTTGCCGGCGCCGTTCGGGCCGAGCAGACCAAAGACTTCTCCTTTCCTGATTGTGAGATCGAGTCCGTCTACAGCCAAGAAATCGCCGTACCGTTTTGTTAATCCCCTCAATTCAATAATGGGCGTACTCACGGCTACCTCCTTCCGTATTTCCTGAACAGATAATAAACGCTGCCCAGCGCCAGCAGGATAATGAAGAGGCCGAGCCATCCCGACAGCAAGGAAGTTTCTACAGCAACCCTGAAATCGGCTTTCGAGGATATCTCCGGGGTTTTTGCCTCCAGGCCAACTACATAGTCGCCTGCTATAGCCTTTTTGTCGGCTTTAATGATAGCAAAAGCTTGTGCTGTACCTCCGGGGCCAAGGTTCTCAATATTTTTTGGTTCAAAAGAAACCTCCCAGTTTGTGGGGGCAGTGGCCTGCAATTCAACTTTCTTCAACATGGCTGACCCGGTATTATTCACCGTCAGTTCCACCCGCTTCTCATCGCCTGCGGTGGTACTGGTACTTAACAGTCCGTTCGGCGTACTAAGCTGAAGTGCATAGGACCCTTTGATCACCAGATCGAGTTCAAGGTTTGCCGAGGTGGCATTTGTTGCTGCAATTACCGGAATCTTATAGTCGCCGGCTGCTGCCTGATCGGGTGGATCTACCTCTATGGTAAGTTCTTTGGTTTTATTCGCTTCAACGCTTACTGAAGAAACTTCCTTGTAATCGGCCTTAAAGGCAACATTCCATCCCGGAGGAACATTTGCGTTGAGGGCATACACCTGATCCGCGCCGGTGCCGTTCCTTAAAGTAGCCGTATAAGTGAAGGTTGAATTGGCTGCGCCCTGCATATTCGACTGGGCAGTAGTAAACTCCGACTTAAAGGTACCCTGCTGTGAAACCACTACGGTTAATGGCAGACGGCCCGCTCCCTTAGCGACGACCATAAAATGGTACGTCCCTTTATTAACCTGCAGCGGAACCTGCACCTGCAGCGAAAGAGTCTTCTTGTCGTTTGGTAGCACCGAGACCTGGCCTACCGTCCATCCGCCGGACTTCAACGTATAGGACCACCCTTTGGGCAGGCCTGTAACAGCAATAGCGGCATTTGACACAGCGCGACTCTTGTTGATGACGTCAATGTCGTAGCCAATAGATTCGCCTGGCGGTACAGAAATTTTAGTGTAAGGAGTGTAAAGTGTTACTCCTTGAGCCACGCAGCGGGAGCTGCCGATCATACCTGCAACGAGCAGGATAAGTAAGCACGTATAAATTTTTCTTGCACGTGCCCTCGTAGTAAAAACTGACATAGATTTTAATGAGCTAACAAGTACATATTAAACAACAATACCGGGAACCAACCCTATTTTAAGTCGGAAAACCGGCAGGCAAAAATTTATGATTGGCGAGGAATTTGCAAGGGATTTAACAAAATTTAACAAAAGCCATGCTGTTTCAGATCGTATTAAGGCGAACCAGCCGAAAACACACCCTTAACTCATTTTTAAAAACGCTGGTTGTAACGGCGGTTTGTATTATTAGAAAATTGATTAACTTTAAATGCTCTTGGTAGGTAATGAAAGACAAAGCGAAATTGTACAATTCTGTTCCAAGGGACCAGACTGTAATTTTTCTAAGGAAACTGTTTGCAACACACGAGGAGCTTTTACACGAACTGGCCCCAAATGGTTTTGAACGGTCAATTTATTACTATGTTCATCACCCCTCTCTTCCTGAAGCTTATACTGAGTACAGATGTATGCGGATTAAAAACTACAGGGTGGCCAAAATGCTTAAATTGAGGTATAAATTTCAGCCTTTAATAAGCTTCGACGACTTCGCTAAGACATACGTTCATACACCTGCACATCCAAGGAGGGAAATGTTGCGACTTCTTGGTATGAAAATAAAAGAGGTATGCTGTAGTTCGGGTATCGTGCATAATCGCCGGGGAGAATGTTATCTTCACAATGAGAGTGAGAATGTACGAAACGATATCATTTATAATGCTTATGTTGATCTCATCGACGAGACCACTCCTGGAAATGATCAGATTCTCGCCACCACCGATAACTACATGAATTATGATTACTACCATGTATATTACTGTATCTTCAGATTTCTTAAGGCGGAGAAGGCAGACTGGCACTTTCATCCCGATTATCTCATATTTTTAAAAGGGCTGGAAACAGAACTTGAGAATGAAGAAAGCAGAGACTTTGAAACGTATGATGCAGAATCAGCAGTATTGAATCAGATTAAAGCAGCCTCTTTTAAAGAAGAAAGCGACGAGGACTTTGAAGGACATGGCTTTTTAAATTTCCAGGAGGAACTGGAACATGAGAAGGAGCATCCTTCGGCTATGGTCCGCGCCTATTATGATGTATACGGCAAGTGGCCCGAAGGATTTCCACCTAAAGCAGAAGAATACTAACCTGCACCCACCCGAGCAAATAAAGTGCTTAACTTTTATTTTCTTTGTACCATGTCGCGAATAAAGGAAAAGCTTTTTCAATTATGTATGGAATATATAAGCGAACGTATCAGAACGGCCGAACAAGGCATCATTTCAGCGAAAGAAGCAGCAGAAAACGACACCAAGAGCAGCGCCGGCGATAAATATGAAACCACGCGGGAAATGATGCAGCACGAAATTTCGTTTAACCAGGTTCAGCTACACGAAGCACGGAAACTAAAATATGCTCTTAGCCTTATAAACCCTTCAAGAAAATGTACCGTTGCAGAAACGGGAAGCCTGGTCTACACCGATATAGGCAATTTTTTCATTGCAGTAAGTGCTACTCCTCTTTCGATTGATGGGGTATCGTATCACGTAATTTCAAGCGCCTCGCCGGTTGCAAAAGCAATGCAGAACCATAAAGAAAATGATGTTGTTATTTTTAATGGAAAGCGCATTTCCATCAAAAGTATCATATAGAGAACCTCTCAAAACCGGGTTGCACCCCTCAATGGTCTAGCTCCGCTTGATGAGTTCATCCCTGATAAGTACACAGTCTTCGTATTGCTCATTCCTAACCTTTTCCTCTAAAATTTCTCTTAACTCGGCTTTTGATTTAGAAGCATATTCTAAACCAGCTACGCTTAGTGTACTGACGGGCTGGAAAAAACCGTCGCGACTTATCAGTCCCAATGTCTGTTTGTTTCTCTTCTTATTCATGGCTCTGTGATCGATATATTCGTTGTTTACGAATATGTGGCAAAATGGTTGCGGCTAACCACAGTTCCCTATAGATACAGAGGGAACCGTATTCAATCAATTCAGATTAGTCTTATAAAAATTACGAAATCGGTGAAGCCTTCAGTGTTGGTTTTTAAAGAGAACTCAAAGCCGTGATTTATTAGAATTTCACGTATTAAGGTCAGACCGATCCCTTGTCCATCCTTTTTTGTTGTGTAAAAAGGGGTAAACAGATTAACCTGAATATCGTCGGGTATCCCTATTCCCGTATTCCTGACAATAATTCTTGCAGGATCAGTCAGCGTTATTAAGGTAATTACTCCGCCACTGTTACTGTCTATTGCTTCGATCGCATTTTTTATAATGTTGATGAGTACCTGTTCCATCTGCTGGATATCAGCATTAATGAAAAGGGACTTAGGTGCTAAGGAAAGCCTTATCTGAATTGACTTTTCGTGAGCTTTAAATTCAAACAGTTTACTTATCGATGTAAGCAGCTGGTTTACGTCAAGGGCTTGCCTGTTGGCTTGAGGGAGTCTTACTACATCCGCCAGGTTGCGCATAAAAATATTGAGGTTGTTATTGCGATCTATGGCTACTTTCAAAGCTTCCCGTAGATCATCATCCGCATCCTGCTGCAACCCCCGCTTCGAAATGGCATAATCTATAATGGAATTAACAGGCCCTATCGTATTGTTTACTTCATGGGCCATCATTCTGATCACCTTCCCATATGCTTTCTTTTCGGTTTGCAGTATTTCAAGGCTCAATTCCTCAAGCATCACAAAATACCGATGGAACCCTCTGTCTATAAAGAATGATTTCTGACACTTATAGTTTTTTACACCACTCATACTCACCACCTTAGACTCGCCCGCTTTAAGTTCTTTTATCTCTCCTATCAGGGGGTGTCTGCAATTTGCAATTTCGGTTGCCAGATCGTTATTTTCATTTATTTCGAGCAGCTGCATAGCCCTTGGATTGAGATGGTCAATATTCTGATCGAGATCCAGAAGTACTACTCCGGTAGGCGAAGTATTAATAAGTTTTTCAAGAAAGGTATGTTGTTCTTCCTGGAGGGTGCGCTCGGCACGAAGCCTGTCGATCATCTTGTTATAAACGCCTATCAACTGGTCCACTTCAGGTTTTCCGGTTTCGCGAAACTTCACATTAAAATCCTGATCGTTAATGGCATTAATTCCATCAACAAGCATCTTTAAAGGCTGTACGAGCTGAAGGTATAATCGCGTAGCTATCCATAGCGATATGAGGATAAAAACCTCTGAAAGAATAAATACGATCTTATTCTCCCTAAATATCAAAAAAGATAAAAACAGCGTAAGCAGATGCAGGATCCCTACAAACAAAAGAAATTTAGTCCTCAGTTTCATCGTAAGGAATATTATATTTTTCAAGCCGCCTGTAAAGAGCGTTACGTGTTATTCCAAGAGACGAAGCCGCCTTCGAAATTTTATTCCTGTGATATTGCATGGCTTTTTTGATCATCATCACCTCTACTTCCTCGAGGGTAAGGGTACCTACTTCCGGTAGTTGCATAGTCCCTTTCTTAGCCATTGATGTTTCGTACTGCATTTGAAAATCCTTTACCTGCAACCGATCTTTTTTACTTACAAGCACCGTACGTTCTACAAGATTTCTAAGCTGCCGGACGTTACCGGGAAGCGATTGCTGCTGCAGCCAGCTCAAGGTATCGGCGCTGACCAAAAGATCCGGCTTATTATAGACTTCTTTCAGATTATCTATAAAGAAGTTCACCAGCAGCGGTATATCCGTCGGACGTTCTCTCAATGCAGGAAGCTTTACGGTGATAAGGTTGATCCGGTATAAAAGATCTTCCCTGAACGTCCCGGCACGTACCATTTCCGCGAGATCACGGTTAGTAGCACAAACCACTCTAACATCGATAGTTTTAGTACGGCTGCTGCCCAGCACTTCAAACGTTCGGTCTTGCAATACCCTCAGAAGCTTCACCTGGCTATTAAGGTCCAGATCACCTATCTCATCGAGAAAGATAGTGCCCTTATTGGCCATTTCGAAGCGGCCGGTGCGGTCGGTACGGGCATCGGTATAAGCGCCACGGACATGCCCGAACATTTCGCTTTCAAACAGCGAACTTGATATGCCGCCCAGATTGACCTTTACAAAAGGCCGGTTATTGCGTCGACTGTTTTCGTGGATCGCCTCGGCTATCAGTTCCTTACCGGTGCCGCTTTCTCCGGTAATCAATACAGAAGCATCTGTAGAGGCAACATGCCCAATTATGTCAAGCAAATCGAGCATACGTGCATCTTCGCCGATGATTTTTTTAAACTGATACAGTTTATCCAGTTGCTTCCTGCTCAACACCTCTCCTTTTTTACTACTCAGATTGAGCAGCGTTTTTGCCGAGCTGATGAGCTGTTCATTGCTCCACGGTTTATTTATGAAATCGCTGGCACCAAGTTTCATACCCTCAACTGCGAGACTGATCGTCGCCCATCCTGTGATTAGGATGACGGGAACAGCCGACTTAAGCTGTTTGATCTTCGTCAGAAGGTTCATCCCTTCCCTGCCTGAAGTATCAGCTGTAAAATTAAGATCCATGATAATCAGCGAAACATCCTGCTTTGCGACGACATTTAATGCTTCATCAGCAGAAGCAGCCTGAGCAACTTTAAATCCTTCTGATTTGAACAGAAGCAATAAAGATGTCCTTACGGCAATATCGTCATCAATAATCAATATCATAATCTCAATTCTGTTATTCTTCGTGCAAGGCAAGGGCAGGATAAATAGACGCCGCCTGCCTGGCCGGGTATACCGAACATATTATTACTAAAAGATATATGAAAGTAACAGATAATAATATCGCTGCAAAATAAACATTTGACGGAAGATCAAATACATTCAGCAGCGGGAACTGTACAGCAAAGAAACAACCGGCAAGAACCGAAATTGTGGTTAACACGAGAGCCTCACCCGAAATCTGGCCAGATATATCGGTTCCACTGGCGCCCACAGCTCTTCTTAATCCAATCTCAGGCTTCCTTCTGTTGATGGTATACCATAACACTCCGAAGAGGCCTAACGCAACATTAATAATCAAAAACGATGCTACCGTAAATAATATAAGCATAGGTATAAGCGTAAGCCGGTTTTTTGCCTCCCGTTTTTTACTTAAGTGCTCAATCTCAACACTGGTATTCTTACTAAAGTTGGAAACAGCTTTATATAACTTTGCTTCGAATGCGGCGTCTGCGTCGGGACTGATTTTCAGTAATATCATACTTTGTGCCTGGTGATCTATCGAATCGGGTATCCTGAAAAGGCCATTACCCGGTTCCTGATAGTCACCCTTACTTTTAAAATCGTTTACCACTCCTGTTACTTCTAACTCCTCATTATCAACTTTGACCCGCTTTCCGATAGCTTCTTCCTGGCCAAAAAGGACTTCTTTTAACGTTGTATTGACCACAACCGCTGATCGTTGCTTTCTTTCTCCTTTTTTAAACCCCCAGTTCCCAGAAAGCATAGTCAGGTTTAAAACTTCTGCATACCGGGTATCAGCGGTATAAATATCAGATATTACTCCTTTTCCTTTATAATCTATTGATGTGTTGAAAATATTGGCTGAATAGGGAATATTGTTGCCAGTAAAACTAAGTTGCTCCACCTGGGGCATAGAAGAGATCATATTCCGTAACGATTCGACAAGCATATTTATAGAATCTTTGCTGGTGATTCCGGGTGGCAGTCCGTAATTGACGGCCCAAACATCCTCATACTCGAAACCTTGCTGTTTTCTGTAATTATTGTAATAAAACACAGAGAGCGTAAACACTACAAAGAGCACAATAAATGAAACAAACATCTCAAGCATGAGTAAAAAATTCTGCCTTTTTTTGTTCCATATCAGTTTGAATAAATGAACTAACATATCTTTTTTTTGAGTGGTAAAAATTAGGATGCTTTTAACGCATTGACTACTTCCATCCGCGACATCCGCCATGCGGGATATACTCCCGAAAGCAGGCCGAAGAGCAGACAGGCGAGAATTCCATATGATAACACAGTGAAATTTATCGATAATGTAAAATTTGGAATCAGAGAACTATGATTTATCGTACTGAGAATAATATAAGAGAAGATGATTCCTATAACGCCACCGAGAAGGGTGAGTATAATATTCTCTACAATAAACTGCATTGCCAATGTGCCCGACGACGCACCAAATGCTTTTCGGACGCCGATCTCTGACGACCTTTCCATGATCCTGCTTACGTTTATGTTCACGAGATTTATAGTAGGAAGTAACATCAGTAGAAACACGGTAATAGCTACCACTGCCAATAAAATACCTAAGCCTGAACTGTTTTGATCCCTGGAGAACATCCGGGTAAAACTTTCCACATATGTATCTGCGTGGCTGTATAATATGGTATAGTCTTTATTTTGCGGAGGGACTTTAGCGACGATCTGTTTGTACTCTTCCTTAATCCTGGCAAGGTCAGATTTATCACGAGCTAAGACAATGCCTGTGTATGCCCCGGAGATCGAACGGTCCCTGTAATCTGATTTGGATAATGTATATGGCAGGTACAGGTCAGCGTAGATAAAAGGGCTTGTGATTGGAACACTTTTAACCACTCCAATAACCCGATATTGTACATTGTCAGTTTCAATATATTTGCCGGTTACCTTTCCTGCATCGCCGAAATACTGTTTTTTAACATCTTCAGAGATCACGGCAACCCGTTCGGCATTTTTTATATCTTGCAGTGAATATGGCTTGCCTTCCACGAAATCGTATTCAAGTACATCCCACCATGCACCATTGGTGTATTTTACATTGATAACCAGCTTTTTATTATTCACATACGTATTCGTTGCAGTAAAAATGGACGAAACGGCTATGTTTTCAGGTGTTTTCATCACCCCCGCGTAATGCTGGAAAAAGTAGAGGCTTAGCGGACCTCTCATCATCCCGCTGGCTTTCGGATTCTCCTGAACGATGGTGTTTATATATAGAGAACGGTCTCTCTTCATGTCCGGGTATCCGGGACTTGTCAGTTTATCCAGAAAGGCTGCAAGCACAATGAGGATGGTGAGTGTGATGCTGATCCCAAAAAGGCTGATGAAAGTAAAAAACTTTCTCCTGCGTAAAACGGCGAAGGCTATTTTCAAATAGTTTTTTAGCATTATCTTTTATATTAAGCTGTTACTGAACTTGCGATCCGTCAAACAAACGGACGAGCCTATGTGTCTTTTTTGCCATTAGTTCGTCGTGAGTAACCATTACGATGGTACTTCGTTCACTGTTGTTTAGCTGAAGAAGAATATTCATGATCTCTGCTCCCATTACACTGTCGAGGTTGCCTGTAGGCTCGTCGGCCAGGATAATTTCAGGCTGTCCGACGATTGCTCTTGCTATGGCAACCCTTTGTTTCTGTCCGCCTGATAACTGCGTGGGGAAATGTTTCATACGGTTGCTGAGTCCAACCTTCTCTAGTGCTTCCGAAGCGAGTCTTCTCCTTTCTCTTGCTGTCGTATCACGATAGAGCAGCGGCAACTCCACATTATCCAGCACATTCAGGTCATTGATCAAGTGAAAGCTTTGGAAAATGAAACCTATTTTTTTATTACGGAACCGGGCAAGCTGCTTATCCGACAGATGTGTTAAGGTTTGGCCGTCTATTTTAATCTCCCCTTTGCTTGGAGCATCCAGCAGTCCCATAATATTAAGCAAAGTACTTTTGCCACAACCTGAAGGGCCCATTACCGATAAGAATTCGCCTTTTTCTATAGTGAGGTTTATCTTGTCGAGTGCAATTGTTTCTATCGTATCGGTACGATACAGCTTTTCGATGTTTTCTAAATGTATCATTTGTGCTTTGTTTATTCGTATGTGATTTTCTGTTGCTTGTCAAAGTCGTATAGCGACAAATACCTGAGCTTAAAGAAGGCCCCCCAGGAATCCCGGAGTGCCGAAATATAGTCTCTTTTTGCCTGATCTTTTTCCTGAAATGCGATGCTAAGATCGGTTATACTTAAATTTCCCAGCAGGTACCTTTCCTTTGCAATTAAAAATTTGTCGGATGCAATACTGTCCGCCTCGGCTGATAAAACCAGCTGATCTTTCATCATATTAAATAGGGCCACCTCGGTAGATATCTCCTGCGAAAAGCTTTGCTTGTCCTGCTCTACCGAATATTCTGACAGTTGCAGATTGGCCTTTGCAGTTCTGCTTTTAGACAGTGAACGCCCCCAGTCGAGTATCGGAATACTAAGTTCAACCTGCAGCAACTGCTGGTTCTGCGGAGACCGGTAAACTCCTGCAAATGTTGGTGAACTCTTCGAAAATCCGAGCCGGGCCGTGAGTGTTGCGTTAATCCCGGTTTCACCTTTTGCTTTTGCAACATCTCTTTTTGCCTCCGCTATCCGTCGGGCAAAGCCGATAGCGTCGGAGCGGTTTGCATAAGCTTCTAACAGTGCCTTTTCGGCGTCAATCTTTGTATCGATCCTACACTTTGGAGGAGCCAGGATGATGCCCGTGTCCCCTAAGCCAGTATACGATCGTAAGTTAAGAGTAGCTACCTCTACATCACGTTTTGCTATGCCCACGGCTTTCTGCGATTTTAATTTTTCGAGCTTCAGTTGCAGTATTTCATTCCTCGTTATTTTGCCTAATTGAAACTTAAGGTCGGCTACCTTGAGGATGTTCTCCGTATTGCTATAGTTTGTTTCTGCTATATTCAGGTTAACTTGGGCCAGCAGCAGGTCAAAAAAATAAGAGCTGGCATTGATGGCGATTTGCTCCATCGATTCGAAATACTCCTGCTTGCTTTCTCTAAACCTGAGCGGTTCAACTTTCTGGTCCCATTTGAGCTTGTTAAAACCGAAGAGAGGCTGGCTATACCCCAAGGCATAAGGAACGCCATTGTAGAGGACGTTATTTCTGTCAAAGTCGTCAAAACGCTGTATTTCGGTAGTGCCAAAAACCGAACCTCCGGTAGCGGTTATGCTCTGGCTAAAAGAGAGATTGACCAAAGAATTATTATTTCTCACAGGCTGAAAATCTACTGTTCCGTTAGGCTGCAATACTTCTGCAAAGGTTTTGCTATAACCGGGCAATATACCAGTTAAAGTCAGCTGCGGCTGATAATTCGACCTGAAGGTTCGCCATTCCCAGAATTTTGTCTCTTTTGTTGTTGAGGCCTGTCTGGCTGGAATTGACTTTTCCTTTGCCATCTTTATTACTTCCTGCAGTGTTAACCGAAGGGTGTCTCCGCTCTGCCGGCCGATTGCCGGTACCGAAAAAAGCACTATAAATATGAAAACAAGTAACCTCATAACCTATTTCATGATATTTATTTCCTTCGCATTCCTAAAGTCGCTCATGTCTGATATCACGACGATCTCTCCTTCCCTGACATTATCCTTTAGCTCTATATAGTCGAAATTTGACATTCCGGTATGGACGGCTCGTTTAATTGCTTTCCCGTCCTGCAGTATAAAAATCTCCTGTACACCGTTGCCTTTAAATGCCGGTCCGTTCGCTACCCGTAGTACTTTGTCTTTACTATCTGTTACGAGGTAGACATCAGCTTTCATGTTAGGTCTTAATACCTTGTTGCTTTTATCATTCAGCATCACATCGAATGAAATAAGGCCGTTCTGTATTCCGGGACTGATGTTCGACACTTTTCCATGTAGCAGACTGTCGTTAATACGGATCATCGCAGGCATTCCTCTCCGAAGCTGATCAAGATAACTGTCGGAAATAGTTCCCGACAACTTAAAGCTGTTGAGATCAGCGATGCGTGCAAGAACATCACCTTCAGTAACTGTCGCGCCTATATTTTTGTTAACATAAGTTACCACTCCCGAACGGCTGGCCAGAATGTCGGCTTGTAATAGTTTCCTTTTGAGCGCGCGAAGGCCGTTCTCTTCGATAGCGGCAGCAATCTCAGATTCACGCATTTCTGATTTCATTGTCTGCTGCTTACTCCTTATTTCGTTCTCCAGCTGTTTCTTTTCAAGTTGTGCTACTTTTAGGTCCAGCTCAGCCCTCGCAACGTCTTCCCTGGTCGCTCCGCCTGCTCTGAACAGCCGTTTGTAATCTTCGAGCGAAGCCTTCAAGCTATTGATTTTCAGTTCCTTTATTTCATTATTCGATTTAAGATCATAGAAACTCTTACCGAGCTCAATTCTTAGTTTCTGGATGGTGTTCTGCCTCGATTCAAGCTGAAATCTTTGTTTTTCATACTCGGTTTGAGCAGATGACTTGTCAAGCGTTAAAATAGCCTGACAGGGACTTATTGCCGTACCGGCTTCGGTCAATACTTTCTGAACGGACGAGTTGATGGGACTTGTGATTACCTGCTCGAATTCGGGCAGGATTTCGCCGGAAGCAGTAATGGTATTTTCTATAGATCCGGTTTCTACTACCGATGTAATGATCGTCGATCTGTTGACTGACGGCTTTATCCATATCCTGAAAAGAATAAAGAAGAAAGCTATTGAAGAAAAGATTATTAGGGCTATTAGAAAACCTTTTTTCTTTCGCCGGATCAGAACTTCTTTTGGTATAATTTTGTCCATATGATATCATGGTATATACCAACAGGATACCAAAATTAATCACTTTAAAATCAATACATTACCAAAAGACCCATTAATAAAAACGCCCGAAAACGAACAAAAAGTTCTCTTCCGGGCGTCTTAAGCCTACATTAATTCTATCCGCGAAGCTCTTATAACTATTTCATCCTGCTGAAATAGTTTTTCCATGTGGCCTTTGAAAAAGGCCCACCACATTCTGTCAAGATCGTCGGCCATCACTTCATAAATGATGATCTTGTCTTTAACTATTTTTTCATCATTCTCCTTCCATAATCCGGTAGCTGGTGAATTTGAATGGGCGGTAACCCCGCCAAATTTTGAAGTCAGCATGATTCTGATCTCAGAATAATATTCAGAAGGAAAAGGCTCTTTTTGATTGTTGTATAGGGGGATTAAGATTTGGACCAGATGCATGTTTACTTAAGTAAATGAACCCAATGCCTTTTTAAATCAGGATCGGGTTCAAATTTTATCAGGAAAGTTCGGCTGATTTAGCCCAGATATTTATAGATGCATCCCGCGCATATTTATCTATTTCAGCCAGCTCGGCTTCCGTAAAGTTTGAATTCTCAATGGCTCTGACGCTGTCGACCACCTGTTCAGGCCGACTTGCGCCTATGAGCGCAGAGGTAATACGACCGTTCCTCAGCACCCAGGCAATAGCCATTTGTGCGAGTGTCTGTCCCCTTCTTTGAGCAATTGCATTCAGCGCACGGATATTTGCAAGGTTCTTCTCATTCAGAAATTCGGGTCTGAGTGATTTACCGAGAGTCGCCCGACTTCCCTCAGGGACCTCTTTGAGATATTTATCAGTGAGCATTCCTTGTGCAAGCGGCGAAAATACGATAGAGCCTATACCCAGGTCATCCAGCGTATCTGGTAGCCCATCTTCTTCAATCCATCGGTTTAGCATGGAATAGCTGGGCTGATGGATTAAGCATGGCGTACCAAGTTCCTTCAATATAGCTGCTGCTTCTCGCGTACGGTGGGAATTATAGGACGATATCCCTGCATAAAGAGCCCTTCCTGAGCGCACAATATGGTCGAGGGCCATCATTGTTTCTTCAAGCGGGGTATCAGGATCGAAGCGATGAGAATAGAATATGTCAACATAATCCAGCCCCATTCTTTTCAGGCTTTGATCACAGCTGGAAATGAGATATTTCCGACTTCCCCACTCTCCATAGGGACCCGGCCACATATTGTAACCAGCCTTGGATGAAATGATCAACTGGTCGCGGTATCCGGCAAAATCTTCGCGTAATATCCTTCCAAACGCAGATTCTGCACTTCCCGGCGGCGGACCGTAGTTATTTGCAAGATCAAAATGTGTTATGCCAAGATCGAAGGCCTGACGACAGATTGCCTGCTTGGTTTGATGGGCGACATCGTCGCCGAAATTATGCCATAAACCTAAGGATATGGCTGGTAGCTTTAACCCGCTTTTACCACAGCGGTTATATTTCATCTTTTCGTAACGTTCAGGATTGGGTGTCCAATTCATGTTCTAACTTGTTTTGGTTCTTATTATGCTCAAAGATAGAATTTCATTCAGAGAGTAATAAATTAAGTACAGACGGGGCTCAGTTTGCTGCTTTTACCTGCATTTTTATTTTAAATAACTTGTCGCTTGCAGTTATAAAAAGCCAGTCATTGTTCTCTCCTCCAAAGCACACGTTCGCTGTCCATTTAGCAGGAACTGGTATATGTTTTATTCGAACACCGTCTTTATTAAAAACAGTCACGCCGTTGCCGGTGAGATAAAGGTTACCTTGATTGTCGATCGTCATTCCATCCGATCCCATTTCAGCAAACAACTTCTTTTCACCCAAAGTGCCATCCTTATTTATGGTGTATCTGTATGTTTTACTGGCTCCAATATCGGCCACATATAGACATTTACCATTCGGTGTGCCGACAATTCCGTTCGGCTTCACTAAGCTGTCTTCTACACTTACCAGGTTGTGCGAGCCTTGTTTCAAAAGATAAACGCTCTGCAATTTCAAATCAGGTTTGGTTCTTTTCCAGTACTCGCGCTGATAATAGGGGTCGGTGAAATACATATCCCCTTTCTTGTTAATCCACACGTCGTTAGGACCGTTCAGCTTTTTACTCTGAAAATCATAGATCAGCACCGAGATTTTGCCACCGGGCGACAACGACCATAGCTGATTATTTTCGTCAGCACATACGATCAGTTCGCCTCTCCTATTAAAATAAAGCCCGTTTGCGCGGCCCGCATTGTCCATGAAGACGGTAAGGCTTCCATTCGTATCGTATTTCCATATTTTATTATTGGGTTGATCGGTAAAAAAAACGTTACCGCCTGCGTCAGCAGCAGGTCCTTCCGTGAAGCTGAACTGATCTGATATTAATTGCAGCTTCCCGTTCCTGGCAACAGGAAATGACGGATCTATATCAGGCGCCTGCGCGACTGAACGAAAAGACAAGGCCAGCAGAGATAAGAGACAAAAAATATCAGCGGTACACTTCATATAGTGAAGATAACGTAAATTCCAGAAAGAGTGACGCGATTTATGTGGCCTTTTTGTTAGGCAGCATGACGTAACTGTGTGTCTATTTTTGTTAACAGAAAATCTATATCGAATGGTTTAGCTATGAAATCGTTTGGCGCCCCTTCGTTTTTTAGCGTGTCTTGTAAATTATGCGTTGCCGAAATAAGGATTACAGGAATATGATTTGTATTTCTGTCGTCCTTAATAGCATGGCAGATATCTCTGCCGTCGAGGTTGTCCAGCATCACATCTAATAAGATCAGGTCGGGATGCGATTCTGCAATAGCCTCAAAAATAAAACTTCCATCCGAAAGTGTCACCACTTCATATCCTTCAAACGATAATATATCGTTCAGCGCATCAAGTATAGCGGGGTTATCGTCAACTGCCAGTATCTTCTTAGGTATTGTCTTCATAATCAGAATTATACCAATAGCCGTGCCAGAATCGTCATACGGCTTAATTACTTTTTATACTTGTTGCTGCACAGATCTCAATGCATCTTCGTTTGTGAGATCGAGCCGCAATGGCGTAACAGAAACATATCCGTTTTCCACAGCCCACCTGTCGGTGCCTTCATCGGCAGGTTCAAGCGGAGTAACAGTAAACCAGTAATGTTTGCGGCCCATCGGATCAGTGCCGGGAACTATCTTCCCGTCGTACAAACGAACTGACTGGCGGGTCCAGCGCATCCCCCTGGGTTGTTCGGGGAAGTTGACATTAAATAGAGAAAGTCCTGGTGTCTTAAGCAAAATACCTAGTGTTTCTTCAACAAACGGTTCAAGAGCAGCGAAATCGGGCTCTGTTTTTCCAACCGGTGTACTTAAAGCTATCCCTTTTATTCCGAGCAGCACGGCCTGCTTTGCCGCAGCAAGCGTACCGGAATGCCACATGCCGTTACCAAGGTTGGGGCCCATATTTATGCCCGATAGCACAACATCGGTTTTCGTCCATAAGTGAGTGCCCAGCGCAACGCAGTCGGCTGGAGTTCCATTCACCCTGTACGCTTCAATTCCGTCGAACTCGATAGGTGATTTTTTATAACTTAGAGGTCTTGAATGAGTTACAGCATGCCCCATAGAAGACTGTTCAACGTCTGGTGCTACTACCCTTACTTCTCCGAAACGTAAAGCAATTCGTGCTAATGCTGCTATTCCGGGACTATATATTCCGTCATCGTTCGTTATTAATATTCTCATCGCAAAAAATAATATTTATAAATGCCAACCAAAAAAGCCATACTATGTTTGTTAAGAAAATTATTTGATCTGCTGAATGAGGATAGCTACCCTTCTTCATAACCCGGTTGCGGGTGATGAAGCCCATACCAAAGACAAACTGATTGCCTTAATAGAGTCCCGGGGATATAAGTGTCATTATTCCTCGGTGAAGGAACAAGGGCTGGACCTCATTCATGAGGATACTGAGTTTATTATTATTGCCGGGGGAGATGGAACGGTAAGGAAAGTTGCCAAACAGCTATTGCTTGATAAGAGTCCCGCCAGCCATCTTCCTATTGCTTTATTACCTATGGGCACTGCAAACAATATCGCCCGAACCTTAGGTATTTCGGGAGAGCCGGAAACGATCATCAGACAATGGGCGACCATGCAGCCAAGGACAATCGATATCTGGGATGTGGATAATCTTCCCGGTGCTCGTTTTTTTTGTGAAGGACTTGGCTTCGGCGTATTTCCGCAACTCATTGCAGAAATGCGGCATCATGATGAAGAACTGTCGGATTCGCCTGAAAAAAGGATGGAGGTCGCGCTAGGTACACTTCATGATATCACAGTTAGCTATAAGCCGCATCATTGTATCGTCATTGCCGATGGTACAGACTATTCAGGCGATTATATTATGGTCGAAATCATGAACATGCAATGTATCGGACCAAACCTTGTTCTGGCTTCTGAAGCCAATCCCGGTGATGGCTATATGGAGATAGTACTGATAGCGGAAGGTGAAAAAGGTGAACTGGCCAGATATATCAGCAACAGGATTTCGGGCGTTGAAAGCTTCCTTAAATGTAAAACTTTAAAGGCCCGAAATGTAAAAATCCAATGGGAAGGGCATCTTGTTCATGTAGATGACGAGCTCATTGAGATGAAAGAAATCAAAGAGATTAGTCTAAGCTCTGAAGGCAAAATACTTCATTTTATGGTTCCGGGAACCTGACATAGATCTTTCCTCCCATTTGCGTTGTTGGGTACGTATTAATTTTCTGGCTGGCCGGCCCGGCCTTTACTTCTCCTGTTTCTGTGCTAAACTGAGAGCCGTGCCAGGGACATTGTACCGTTCCACAAATCATAGTTCCGTCCGCAAGCGATCCTCCCTTATGGCTACACCTGTCGTCAAACGCCACATAGCCGTTCTCTGATCTTCCCAATACGATACGTTTATCTCCAACCAGAAGCAGTTTCATCTGGTCTTTCTTCAATTCGCTCTCTTCTGCTGCTTCGATGAGGCCGTCAGAGACATTCAGCCGCGCTTCCTTCCATTTCCCTCCGTTTGCGTAACGGTTATAAACACCAATGTGATTACGATGTACAAGAGTTCCGCCCATCCACCCTGCGGTAACCAGAAGAGCTGTCCCAACGGCTTCGAGCGCCAGGATCGATAAATCAGCTGATTCGTTATTTCTAAGTATGTAAGCAGCTAAAAATACGATGAGCATAGCAGAGTTCATCAAGCCGTGCCTTGCCGCCCTTTTCTTTGCAGAACTGTCTGGTGGCACCGTATATTTAAAATCGATAATTCCGGGCACCGCAGCGACTACCGCGCTTATCATACCCGCCAATTCAAGATAACTACCGGCTTGCCACAAGCTCATATTGCCAGTTACGACCGCGAGAAGATCGAAGAGAAGTGTACCCGAAAGAAAGGCTACAGGAAAGGAAATCAGGATAGGATGTAAGGGATGTGTTTTAATATGAGCTTTGCTTTTCATGGTAAAAGTCGACTTGTATTGGATTAACAGATAACCATAAAAGAAGTTCTTTATTCATCAACTTATAGGTCTATGACAATTAATTGCAACCCATTCTCTTTTATTGCGTAATGCATTAATTACTATTTTTGTATCTGTAATGAATTTATGGTATTCTAAAGAAGGCGCTCCTCATCCCCTGGGTGTATCCTTTATCCCCGATGAAGAAGCATACAATTTCGCGTTGTATTCAAAAAATGCCTCAGCTATTGATCTTTTGCTCTATAGAGAGAACGAATATGATGAGCCGGTGGTAACGATCCATCTGGATCCACTAAAAAACAAGTCGCAGCGGATCTGGCATTGCCGGGTCAAGAAATCGGAACTCCAGGGCGCCGCGTTTTACGGCTATCGTGTAGATGGGCCTCATGGACCTGAACCGGATTACCTGCATCAGTTTGATCCGGAAAAGATATTGCTGGACCCTTATGCCAAAGAAGTTATATTTCCGCCAGCATTTAGCAGGGAGGCAGCCGAAGAATCAGGATCCAACGCCGGGAAAGCCCCGCTTGGAATGATCAGCACCGAAGAGTATTTCGACTGGCAGGACGATAAACCTGTAAGACATGCACATGATCTCATCATCTACGAAATGCATGTAAAGGGATTCACGAAAAATCCGAATTCAGGCGTTTCTAAAGAGAAACAGGGGACCTTCGCTGGTATCATTGAAAAGATCCCTTATCTGAAAGAACTGGGAATAACAGCCGTAGAGCTCATGCCCGTTCATCAGTTTGACCCAACCGAAAAAAATTACTGGGGCTATATGCCTCTTAATTTCTTCGCTCCGAACCATGCTTATACGTCGGATACGACTACTGGCGGCGCCATCAGGGAGTTTAAGACAATGGTGCGGGAGTTGCACAAAGCAGGCCTGGAGGTTATTCTCGACGTGGTATTTAACCATACTTCTGAAGGAGATATTGCTGGTCCGGTTTATTCATTTAAGGGTATTGATAATGCAACGTATTACCTCATGCAGGATCATGCAGAAAACCCCTATCTAAATTACAGCGGTACAGGTAATACCTTACGGACGGATCATCCTGCTGTTCAGCAGCTGATCATGGACAGCCTGAGGTATTGGGTGAAGGAAATGCACGTGGATGGCTTCAGGTTTGACCTTGCTTCTGTTTTCAGTCGTAAAACTGACGGGACGATAGGGTCTTCCCCCATCTTTGATCAGATTGCTGCGGAACCGTATCTTTCTAACGTCAGGCTAATCGCAGAGCCATGGGACGCCGGAGGACTATACCAGCTTGGCAGAGCGTTTCCGGGTATCAGCTGGTATCAATGGAACGGGGGATTCAGAGACGACATACGACGGTTTGTGAGAAGTGAAGCAGGGTTTGCAGCGAAAGCGGTTCAGAGGATCTATGGAAGCGACGACCTCTTTCCCGACGATCCGTTTAATGCCTATCATCCCTATCAGAGTATCAACTATCTTACTTCGCATGACGGCTTTACATTGTATGACCAGGTATCCTATAACCGGAAACATAATTTTGCTAACGGACAGAATAATCAGGATGGTCATGAATATAATTACAGCTGGAACTGCGGTTGGGAGGGTGACGGTAATGTCCCCTGCGACGTCCTTAGGCTAAGAAAAAGGCAAACCCGTAATTTCTTCACCCTCCTGATGCTTTCGAACGGCACACCGATGGTATTATCCGGCGATGAATTCTTAAATACTCAGAGGGGGAACAATAATCCATATAATCAGGATAACGAGACGACGTGGATCGACTGGCACCGCAGGGAGGAGATGAGCCTCCATTTCGATTTTGTAAAAACGCTTATCGCTTTCAGAAAAAGGCATACTGCCATAGCTAGAAGCCGTTTCTGGAGGGAGGACGTGAAATGGTTTGGCTGCAGTGGCAACATTTCGTTCGATCACGAACTGAGATGCTTTGCATGGTTCCTGTCGGGTAAAAAGTTTAATGAAACCGACCTTTACGTAATGGTAAACATGAACTGGGAAAGCCAGAAATTTAAGTTTATGGAACAGGGTTCGTGGAAAAGGGTGATCGATACGTCGATTGAGACCACCGCGGAATCTGCCGGCCAGGCTGAGGATCTCATCATACTGGATGCAAGATCGGTGGCTGTATTCGAAAAAACAAACTAATATATATACCACAAAGCCGGAAAAATAAATTTCCGGCTTTGTGGTATTATACGAACAATCTTAGCTCTTGTGGTGTTTATGATGATGACCAGAGATAACCTTGCTTATTCCAAAGCCTAAAATCCAGGTATCATATGCTTTCCATTTTACATCGTATGCTAGCTCTGCTCCAAATTCCCAGCCTCCGGGGATATGAAGACCGTATTCAGCACCAATAGTCGACAGGAAGTAATTTTCCCCTTTGGCAATTTCGTCGCCGGCACCGAGCATAATGCTTAGATGTTTATCTAATTTATAGGCCCCAATAATCTTGGTAGCAAGCGGACGCTCGCGTTCAATGGCTATCTCTTCCTCCTCTCCTGATTGCTTTTCTACTGTAAAATCTTCAAGGATCAGATCGTTGTGAAGGCCTATTGACCATTTCGAATTGATCAGGTAATCATAATTGAAACCCCAGGCTCCCATAACAAGCCATTTCTTTTCACCATTTTCTATCCCCTCGTGGACGTGTGCATGCCCGATAGAAAGGGTGAATTTGTGGGCTCCTTTTTCTGACTCTTCTGTCGCCTCTGAATGTTCCTGGGCGAATGAACCAAAGCTTGTAAAAACAGCAGTGGCCAGCAGAATGATACATGCGGCCACTGATCTTTTTTCTAAAAAGTATTTAATTCTCATCGTGTAATTAGTATTTCGGGTGCAAACAAAAGAATTATGCGCTTAAAATACTTTGATGAAGATCATATTTACTAAATATTATAATTAACGTCCCAGGATTCGAGATAATCAGCTACCTTTTTTACGAACATCCCGCCCAGGGCTCCGTCGACAACACGATGATCGTAGGACATAGATAGGAACATCTTATGCCTGATAGCAATGACATCGCCATACTCGGTTTCGATAACAGCAGGTTTCTTCTGAATAGCTCCTACAGCTAAAATGGCCACCTGGGGCTGATTAATAATAGGAATCCCCATTACATTTCCGAATGATCCGATATTGGTGAGGGTAAAAGTACCATCCATTACTTCATCAGGAAGGAGTTTACTGTTTCTTGCTCTTAGTGCCAAATCGTTAACCGCACGAGTTAAGCCAACGAGGTTCAGCTGGTCAGCATTCTTTATCACCGGAACAATCAGGTTTCCGGAAGGTAAGGCAGCGGCCATTCCGATGTTGATGTCGCGGTGTTTTATTATACGGGTGCCGTCTACAGATACATTGATCATCGGCATATCCTTTATCGCTTTGGCTACAGCCTGAATAAATATCGGTGTGAAGGTTATTTTTCCACCCTCACGTTTTTCAAAGGAGGCCTTTATTCTTTCCCTCCATTTAACAATATTTGTCACGTCGGCTTCAACGAAAGAAGTAACATGTGGCGCTACGTGTTTGCTCATTACCATGTGATCGGCAATCATCCGCCGCATGCGATCCATTTCCATAATTTCGTCGCCGGCAGAAACCGATGGAGGGGCTTGTTTGAAAGCTGGTTGTGGTTGTTCTGCTGAAACACCGCCTGATGTATTTACTACCGAAACAGGCTCTTTGGATGATGCTGCCACCGGTCCCTGATGTTTCTTCTTAATGAAGTCGAGAATATCTTTTTTAGTTACACGGCCTTCCGCTCCAGTTCCTGAAATCTGATCAAGTTCGTCTGCAGATATGCCCTCTTCAGCGGCGATGCTCTTCACCAGCGGCGAATAAAAGCGGGAACTCTGCTGATCTGTATTACGAAATCCTGCACTTTCTGTAGTATTTTCCAGGGATTCAATGCCCGGGATTGCTTCGGATCGAGGCTCAATGCCTGCTGTTCCAGGAGCTGTTGCTTCCGTAACAGATTGTGATGCACCGGCAGTGCTTTCATCTGTCTCAATGATAGCGATAACAGATCCTACATAGGCAACCTCGTCAGGATTAATAACCTGCCTGATTAACTTACCTGATACGGGGGATGGAACTTCAGAGTCAACCTTATCAGTGGCAATTTCAACCACCGGTTCATCTTCCTCAATAGTGTCGCCGGGTTCTTTAAGCCATTTGGTAATGGTGGCTTCCGCAACGCTTTCACCCATTTTGGGAAGTAATAATTCAAAGTGAGCCATACAATATTAATTGGTATTCCTTGCAAAAGTAAAGCTTTTTAGCACTTAAGCATGGTCTTCGCGTACTAATTTAAGAAGTAACACCAGCGCGTTTACAGCGGCGCGCTCGATGTTCTGTGTGCGGCGTCCGGGAAAAACGAATTTGCGGGTTATTACTCTATTCTTACCTGCTACTCCTATCCATACCGTGCCGGTTGGTTTATCGGGGGTACCACCGCCGGGGCCTGCTATTCCACTGATAGAAACTGCGTAATCAGCATGGAAGTTATTCCGGGCACCCACTGCCATCTCTATCACCGTTTCTTCACTTACAGCACCATAGGAAGCCAGCGTCTCTTCTGAAACACCCAGCATCTGTGTCTTTAAATCGTTAGAATAACTTACCGCCCCGCCGAGGAAAACCTCGCTCGACCCCGCGTGCTGGGTGATCAGATGAGAAAGATACCCTCCTGTGCAGCTTTCAGCAAGGGCAAGTTTTAATCCGAGTGTTTTCATATAATCGAGAACTGCCTTTTCTAAAGGTTTGTCCCCGGCTACAATCACAAACTCTGGTATAAGGGATATGATCTGTCCGGCATAGTATTCAACTTCTTCTTGGAGGGTTCCCTCATCCTCGCCATATGCACTTAGACGAAGGCGTACCTGTCCTAATTTTGGCAAATAAGCTAGCTTAATATACGGGGGAAGTGCACTTTCTACAGGAGCAATAGTTTCGGCCAAAAATGATTCGCCAATGCCCGCCGTAAGGATCGTATGATGAACAATTGCAGACAAGCTGAAGTAGTTTTTCAGTCTCGGCAACACCTCTTCATCAACGAGATACATCATTTCGAAAGGCACACCAGGCATTGAAACGTATACCTTACCACCGTGTTCAAACCACATCCCCGGAGCCGTCCCATTCTTGTTCTGTAAAACAGTACAATTCTCAGGCACATCCGCCTGTTGCTCATTGATTTCGAGTATCGGCCTGTTGTGGGAAGACAGCAGCTTTCTAACGTGCTCCAGAACGCTGCTGTCTCTCCTTAACCTTGCACCGAAATATTCGCAGAGGGTCTTTTTTGTAATATCGTCTTTTGTCGGACCAAGTCCTCCCGTAATAATAATGAGATCAGCGCGTTTTGCCGCTGCGGCAAGGGCTTCCAGAATATGATTACGATCGTCGGAAATGGACGTGATTTGCTTCACCCTGATTCCGTTGTCGTTTAATTTCTGCGCAATCCATGCAGAATTGGTGTCCACTATCTGTCCGATTAAAATTTCATCGCCGATAGTTATTATTTCAGTTAACATTTTATTATGATTTCATGCCTTTAATCAGCATATGGATTTATCGACGCACTCCTTCTGCTCAGCTTCAGATCCTGAAGAATGGAGGCCCTTACCCTGATATTTATATTGTAACTTTTATAGGTCCCAAAGGGTATCCATGACACGGCCATATCCCAGCAATGAAGGTCTCTGTTAATGGAGAATTGACTTTGACTGATCTTTTTGCTCCGGAAGTCATATCCCGAGTTAAACTGGATCTTCCATTTTTGGGTCAGACTAAAATCGCCATTAAAATTCAAAGTATTTGTAATTGTTGATCTTATCCCATCGCTGGAATAATTGAAGCTATAGGAGGCACTGAAGTTCCATGGCACATTAAAGTCGACATAATAATTGGGATTCATCAGTATACTTCTGATGTCCTGCTGCTGTGCAGGCGAAATATTTGGATCATCCTGTTTTTTTCTGAGCTCCTCGTTCCTCTTTGCCAATGCCGCCGAATTAAAGCTAAAATCGGTCGACAGGTTAAGGTTGGTAAGCCTGGCGAGTTTCCCGTTTTCAAAAGTAAAGCGGTTAATGGGCCTTCCTGTCCCATTGACATTCACAACCTGATAGGGATTGAAGGTTCCACCGAAGTTCAGACCTATCTTCTGCTTAAAGAAGGCTGTTCTTCCGCTAAAACTGATTGGTGAGAGCTTCATGGAATCTGCAGCGAAATTATAATTCCCTCTAAAATTCAAACCCTGAATAATCGAAACATTCTCCGTAGAAGCACTGGTATCACTTTTTGTTCGCTTCTTTGCATCGATGTTATTGTCAAGGGAAAAGCTTATAGCCGCCTGACGCGTTCCACCTCCGCCGCTTTGAAATATCGAATACTTGGGATTGCCAATAATATATCGGATAGAGTCACCGTATTTATTACCAGCTTCGGGAAGATTTGCTATTTCGCGATAGAAGCCGAACCTGGGGTTAGTAAAATCCGGGCTGTAGTTAAAGCTAACAGAAGGAGACATTACATGCCGGAGAGCCACAAGATTACCCTTTTTGAAATTCACCTTTCCATATACTTTGGTGGAAAACCCTCCGGATACACTATAGTTATAATTTCTTGCAAACCCTTGAACTGTGTCTGTTCTAACGTTGCCCGAAGCCGTGGGATCGAACGTTTTCCGCATGGTTTGAAAGGTCCACAACTCGTTATAGTTCACACCAGTATTAAACTGCAACACTTTCAGTACGTTCAGCGTCAGATTTACCGGAATCGCATGCCTGAAGCTGTTCTGAAATTTGCTTAAGGTTCCTTTACTAAAAAGATCGCTTTCCTGTCCATTAAAAGTATTTTCACCAGCCAAACTATAATTAAAAGAAATCTTTTGGTACCACTTTTGTTCACCCACGCGGTCTTTCGAGTCGAATGGGTTGATCTGCTGCGTCAAACCGAGGTTAAACTGGGGTAATGTTAAGTTAACGGTTTTACTGGTCAAATCCTGTCTGTGACTCAACGAGGTAGAAAAGTTAAATAATCCATCGAACAGGTTGGTGGAATAGTTGATACTTGATGACATGGTATTCTGCACAAGGTTTCCGTAATTATACGTTCCACCGACCCGGGAGTTGGTGTTATAGGCGCTGGTTCCAAAATCGACGGAAGCCCCAAAGTTCGAACCAGGGCGGGCGGCCTGATCCTGTGTATGATGCCAGCTCACTCTAAAATCCTTGCTAGCCCGATTACTGGGAGTTCCCTCAATGCCATTCGGATCTTTTGTAGATGCATAATTAAAAGTCAGGCTGCCATTATACTTATAGTTCTTTTTATATCTTCCTACAGTGCTTATATCATAAGAGCCCTTGCTGTATAGGGTCCCGGTTATATCGGCGTCCCAGTAATCATTTATCCCGAGATACCATCCTATGCCCTGCATGTAGAAGCCACGGGTGGCATCTTCTCCAAAGGTAGGAAACCTGAAACCCGAAGAACGTTTATTGGTTTTAGGGAAGAATCCAAACGGCAGATAGGCGAAATAGATCGGAATATGTTCTATCTCCAGGTATGCCGATTTGGCAATAACCTGTTTCTCGGTAATTATACCTTTATCTATATGTATACCAAAATGGGTATATGGCTCGGGTAAACTGCAGGTGCTGTAAATACCATCTTTAAGGAAACCTTCGTTGAACTCATTCTTTTTAAACTGTCTGGCCTGGATATATCCTTCATCTGCTGAAGTTGCCGTGCCAAACGCTTTTCCTTTTTTTGTTTCAAAGTTAAAAATGAGTGAATCCGTGGTCACCGGAGCGTCGCTCCCCTGTTTGAAGATAGGCCGACCGCGATATACTGAATACTTATCTTTTTTTCCGCTGGCAAAAAGCATCTTACTTTTTTGTTCAATGCGGATATAATCGGCATCAAGCTCTAAATCTTCATAATAGATCCGCCCTTTCCCGTACAAATAAATAATACTTCCGTCAATACTAAACTTTATTGAATCTTCTGCCGTATACTTGATCTCAGAATTCAGGCCCGTAGCTGTTTTTACAGAAACCGAATCCATTCCAGCAGTATCTCTTTTAACAGAGTCTGTTTTTATGGTATCAGTGATGGAAGTGTTTAATCTTGATGGCGTTTGCTGAGCTGCGAGATTTAGTGCCGCAGACAATAACAAAACCAGAAATGTATTTTGCACAAAAAAGCTTCTGACTGATTTCAAAATTGATGATGAATATTATTTTTGCAATGATATATTACAGTCCAAAATTAATGAAAATAATGCCATTGAAAAGATTAGTTTGTGGTTTGACAGCTATGTTTCTTGTTTTTGCCCTTGTTTCATTCACTAATAACTCTGAAATCCCCCCCTATCGTATAAAGACCATAGTTATTGATGCAGGACATGGCGGAAAAGATGGCGCTACACGCGGACTGATAGCCAGGGAAAAGGATGTTGCACTGCAGGTGGCCCTCCGTTTAGGCAAGGCAATCTCAGAAAATATTCCGGATATAAAAGTTGTATATACCAGAACAGAAGACGTTTTCATTCCTTTATATGAGCGCATCGGACTTGCCAATAAGCTAAAAGCAGACATGTTTATTTCTATTCATTGCAACTCTATGCCTGCTAGTATGAGGAACAGGACCGCCACACGCGGTGTAGAAACCTTTGTTTCGGGTTTTGGACGACTGGGGGAACAGAACACCGCGATCCTTGAAAATGCTTCCATTCTTTTGGAGAAAGATTATGAGGAAAATTATGAAGGGTACGATCCTAAAGACCCGGAAAGTATTATTATTTTCTCTTTACTTAAAAATGCGTACAGGGATCAAAGCATCAGGCTGGCTACTATGATTCAAAATGAGTATGTAGCAACCGGGCGGATAGACCGGGGAGTTAAAGAACAAAGTCTCGCTGTGCTTGCCAAGGCTGGGATGCCCGCTGTATTGACAGAAATTGGTTTCATTAGCAATCCCGAAGAAGAAGAATATATGACTTCGGAGAACGGACAAAATGAGATTGTTACCTGCCTTTTAAAGGCGATACAGACTTATAAAAAACAGGTGGAGATTAATTAATTACGCACATTTGCCCTAACCGCGTAGTACCACGGTATTTTACATCGATTTTGGAGTAAGATACACCCAAACAAACCTTTTTTATCTCTGTATGATTCGTTCTTTTTGCGCAAAATTATTTCTTAATAATCAAAATGAACAAAAAGACATTAATCACAGCAGTCGTTCTTACCTTGTCAGTTCTTTTTTCAGGGAAGTTAATTGCCCAGTCTACTGGTACCGCAACATTAAATATTAAACTGGCCGATGCAAGAGCCATAGCGATTACCAACAACAAAATTGATCTGAACTTCGCGTCCACATCTGATTACGAAAATGGTGTCACCACGAACGTAATAAACCAAATTCGTGTAATCAGCTCGGGATCATTTCAGGTCAACGTAAAAAGTGCAACTGATAACCTCTCTCTTGGAGCAGACTTAATTCCGGCGAATACCATTACTGTAACGCCTACATTGAGTACTGGTGCTATTTCAGAACTTTCCTCGTTCTCTCAGAAATTAAGTTCAGCAAATCAGCAGATCATTAAATGTACAAAAGGTACAATGCCAATCTCCTTCAATATGGAATATAAGACCGAAGGCGGAGCTTATATTGGCAAGGCTGCCGGTACTTACAGTACTACTGTAACATACGAGATCTTACCTCTTTAAATTTATCTGGCTTAAGCTTTTGCAGCCTGGGACAGGTTGCAAAAGCTATATTGCGTTTATATGCTCACAAGCTGGAAGACTAGTTATTTACTGCTCTTTTTTTCTTTATGGTTTGTATCTCCCGCCCATTCGCAGGTGGGAATTACAGTAAGCCCAGGAAGGTTGTATTACCGTTTGCCGCCCGGCAGCCGGGGTTCCCAGAAAATCAATGTCGGCAATCCCACAACCAGGGAACTTGAGATAGGCATTTCGATAGGCGACTGGGATTATGATTCGCTGGGCAATAATATAAGTTATCCGGCAGGCTCCATTGCTAAATCGTGCTCTCAATGGATTCAGGTGATGCCTGGCTCGTATTTTTCTTTGCCTCCAAACCAGCAACAGAATCTGGACATCATGCTTTCTGTACCGGCAGATGCCGATGTATCTGTTCCCGTTCATACGGCAATGCTCTATATTACGCAACTGAATCCGTCGAGTGCAGGTTCTAATATAAACGGTGCTTCAATTAACATCACCGTAAGGATGGGCGTTAAACTATATCACTCTTTCGAACAGCAAGACAATCGTGATATTGAAATAATTGATTTCGCTGACAAAACCGTAGCCGCAGATAATAAAACAAAGACGCCCTCTTTGAGATGCCTTGATCTTTTGTTCAATAACACGGGAAAAACGTGGATCGAAGGAAAGATAAAATGGGAACTCCTCGATGAAAAAACCGGCGATAAGACAAAATTAGAACCTCTCGATTTTTATTCTATTCCGGGCGACAAGCGGACAGTAAGAAAAGTACTTCCGGGAGACTTAAAGAGAGGACGGTATAATGCAACTGCCATCATTAACTACGGCGAACGCGATGAACTGAAAGTGGCAGAACTTGAATTTGATTATTGAAAACTTTAAAACGCTTCTTCACAAAGATCAGTCAGCCATGCCTGGCATATCTGGCAGTGGCCCAGATGCTTTTGTTTGCTTCAAAAACTGACGCTCAAAGCCTCGCCGGATACTTGGGTGCACCGTGTACGCTGGAAACATACGCGGATATTATGAGCCCGTGTACGGCCAATAACTATATCTTCCTTCAGTATAATTTCGGTACAGGCAAGAGCTATTCAAACTGGACGTTAAAGGTAAAAGCAAAGGGCGATTTCACCAATGCCAAACATTCCGTTCCGGTTGAATATGTATCCCTGCGGTTTAACCGGGTGAGTACCGGAAATCCATCAGCATCCGCGATGGGAGTATCTTCCAATCCCCTTCCCCTGAGTACTTCCGACGTTACTGTCATCAATCGGTCCCCCGCTCCCTTGAATAGCTATACGGAACATGTGTTTGATATGATCCTGCAGGGAGGAAACCACTTGCTTGTTGAACCGGGAACCTATAGCACCACTATCACCTTCAGTGTAGTTGACGACAGAAATAAAACAGTTGCATCGAAGGACTTCCTTATATCATTCGTAATTAATTACAATAACAGTTGTTCCGGAATTAGTTTAGGGTCTTACTCTGGTAACCAGGTCTCGTTCTCTACTCTCAATGAACTAATGGCAGGAAAGACGGCGCAGGAATATCTTACTGTTCAATATGGAGCTTCGAATTCTACATGCCAGGGATGGAGTTTAAAAGTGCGGGCTCTCGGCAGTTTCAGCAACGGAAGCTATCAAATCGAACCGGAGCATGTGATGCTTCGTTTTAACAGGGTAAGCAGCGGCGGACCGTCGGCTTCTGCTATCGGCGTTTCTACAAATCCGGTAGCCTTAAGCACATCAGACGTTACCCTGATTGATCATTCACAGGCCGGATTCCAGAAAACCTATACGACACATACGTTTGATATGATTGTAGAGGGCGGGAATCATTTACTTACAGCATCCAACGGCGCTTACTCCGCCTATCTTCTTTTTACGTTGTATAATGAAAACAACCAGATAGTTTCTGAAACTCAAGTGAGAGCAATCTTTCAGGTCCAGTCGACAATGAACTATAGCTTTACTCTTCTGCTTCAAAATACAGCAGATCAGGTTTCCCTTGCTTTCAATACAACATCAGATATTGTTAACGGAATTTCTTTAACCAAGCTAAACGGACTAAAGATCACGGGATACTCGCCCTACCAGGTGATTGTGAAAACATCTTCAGAAGGATACAGTTCGGGCTCTTCCTCCTATATTCTCCCTGCAGAAGTTATTAAACTTGAGGTCACCCCTCCTGCCGGATATGCCGATATTGCATGCTATACTCATAATTTGTCGCCAACCGGGCAGGTATTCATTTCTAATCCAATGAGTAGTTCGACTTACCAGGTGGTGCAGTACAATCTTAGGTATTTTACCGACCCTTTAGATTCAAGGATTGTGTCGGTGCCGGAGGGTACCTACTCAAGTAACGTATTGTTTATAATAGTTCCGCAGTGATGGGTTACTCCTGATGAAAAAGATTGCAAGGAGACTTTTTCTGAGTTGCATACTGCCGATAAGCACGTGCAGCCTCTTCGCACAGCCAGGCGACGAAGTTATTATTATTCCTGATCATGCGATAACAAAGACAGCCGGAAATGAAGTTATCTCCTTTATATTAAAAATAAAGAATCAGCGGAAAAATGCCATCGACGGTACCCTTAACTGCTTACTCCCCGAAAAAGGCTTATCATTAATAACCAGACAGGGCATACGGGTGACAATTCCAGCCACCGACAGCATATTTGTTCCCGTGAAAATATATGCCCCGTCGAAAATCAGAGCAGGAAAAGAATATATCGTCCGTTTTTCTCTGAAAGAACAAAGCAGCGGGCAAATTCTAAGCGAGGGACATTGCAGCGTCATGATGAACACCAAAAGGAGCGTTTCGCTCTATGCATTGAGTACAGCCATCCAACTCGAAAACAACTCTGATTCGCTGATCATACCGGTCAGGGTTGTCAATAACGGGAATACAGCCGAAAATGTAACCGTGATAAGCTCACTGCCTTACACCACAGGTGGAGACGCATTTTATGCTACACGGCAATTTAACATAGCAGCGTTTAGTGATACGTTAGTTTACTTCAGAAAAAGAGTGACTCGAAGGATGCTGCAGGCCGAAGGTTTCGACGCTTCTATTAAAGGGTTCTATACTAACGGTGAACTGTTCGGAGTATCAGGCATAAAGATACAGAGCCCGCGGGTAGTGAGACGATTTAATGAAAGTGAATATCAGGATTCGTTTAACGGGAACTATCTATCACTCAGTGCAGAAAACACATTAAACCCATATAAGTCGTATGTCCTTGGAGCATATGGGAGCGCTTTGACCGAAGGAGGAAAGTTTATGTATAGTTTTAATGCTACTACATGGCGAAATTCGGGCAATACTCCTTTACTTCGCAATACATGGATAAACTATCAGACGGCAACAGTAGGACTAAAAGCAGGTAATATAGACAAAAGCGCTGAAATAAATCTGAACGGCAGAGGAGCGTCTTTCTTTATTTCCGATTCGTTGCACACCAACACCATTGAAGCTGGCTATGTCGAGAAGAACTATAACCTTATAGGGATATCAAACAAGGGAAGACTTGCTCCGGGAAACGCAGGGTGGTTATCATTTAGTCATAATAAGGACAAGTTTCGTTTGAACAGCTCTCTTATGTACGATAACAGTCCGTATACTTATTCAAAGAGTATCCTTTCAAGTAATACGGCCATTTATCAGGTACGGGGCAAGTTTAGAATGTCGGCGTCCCTTCATGGCGCGTATTCCGATTATTCGCTGATAAACGAACGGAGTAAGATCAGTGCAGCGGGCGACATCTTAGTGAACGGCAGAGTCAAAAAGTTTGAGTTTAGCAGCAGTAACTTCTTAAGTCTTCCATCTTACCCCGGAATGCGCAAGGGCACCACATCCCTCTCCGAGCGCGTAAACTGGATGTCGGGAAGCTTTTCAGTGTGGGGAAACTTGAATTATAATCGATTTGCTCCGCAGTATCCCTCAAACAACACCTTTAGTCCCAGGTATGAAAACCTGAAAACGGAGATGGGGATTTCAGGTCCGATTTCGCAGGGCGTGACCTTGTCTTTCGCACCGGCTTATGCACAGGATAAAAGCAATTCGTACTTCGTCGGCAACGAAAATACAGCTTCATCGCTAAAATCGTGGAATCTTAACACCACCCTCAACTGTGTTATTTCATCGAATCAGTATATTTCTTTGAATTCCGAATCAGGGATCTATCGTTCATCGTACAGCCCCGGGATGAAATATCATCTTAAGACTAATGTAAATTACAGGTACAAAGAGCTCGGAATTTTTTCTTCATTCCAAAAGGGAGCCTTCTACTTTGGAGAGCTGGTTAACGCTTATTCTATGAATAAAAACGACTATACGATGCTTAGTATTGGTCCGTCAATCCAGAAGGACCTGTTTCATGAAAAGTGTATGGTGACAGCTTCTGCTTCCTACATAAGAAGTAACATTTCAGGAAGCAGTCTTGCAGCAAACAGCAGAGTAGAATATGACGTTTTGAAGCATACCCGTTTATTCGCAGGGCTGGCCTATAACAGGCTTTCATACAACAATGACCATTATCAAACGAATAACCTTCAATTAGGTCTGGTACAAAAGCTGCCAACTCCTGGTATCGCTTTAAAGACGAATGTGCTGGATGTCTTTCTATATAAGGACGTTAATCAGAATAATACGTATGACGCAGGGGATTCGATTGCAGTCAATCAGCCACTGCTCATCAATCAGATCATGTTTCTTACCGGAAAAGACGGGAATATTCACTATAAAAACCTTCCCGCAGAGACCTATACTATCTCGACCCCTTATTTAAAGGGCTGGTACGCAGCCGACAGCAGGATTTACTTAAACAAAGATACCAGAACAGAGATAGCACTTCAAAAGACAGGAGCGCTGAGAGGACAGATTACGCTTTCGTTTTCAGAACTCAGTTTTGAGATACCACGCAGTAAGGCCGGGGTGGTTATCACGGTAACAGACAAAGAGGGACGCTCATATAACACGAAAACGAATGAGGACGGCGAGTTTAGCTTTTATCTTCCTGCCGGCAAATTCACAGCCAGCATAAACCCTGAGAACTTAAGAGCGGAAATCGACTGCCTGAATTGCCAGCAGTATGTGGATGTATCCCCCGAAAAGAGTACAACAGTTTCGTTTGTCCTCAAGGTAAGGAACCGGAAACTGGAGACAAAGAAATTCAAGTCTCCTGGTTTGAAGTAGAGCTCGCAACCCGCTAAGCGGAAATTGCTTCAGCTCTCAATTTATGCGAGACTTCTTTACCAAGGACTCTGTCGACTACTGAATGAACGATGTATAATACCGGTGTCATTAGCAGGGCGACAACAAATTTATAGCTGTAATTTACCAGGCCGATAGCGGCTACCATCTTCCAGCTCCAATGATACTGGGGGTTCAGATAAAATGCAATAAATATCACGACAAAGCTATCTACGAATTGCGAAACAACAGTAGAACCAGTTGCCCGAAGCCATAAAGATTTCTCGCCCGTTATCCGCTTTATGCGATGAAATATCAGAACATCGATAAGCTGTCCAAACAAAAAAGCAATAATAGAGCCAACAATGATCCACATGCCCTGACCAAAAATCCCTGCAAAAGCGAGGTTCATATTTAACGTACTCCCATCAATTTCCTGGTTAATCCAAAAATCGGCGGGAACAAGTTGAAGAGCAAACGCGATAATCAGGAATGCGTAGGCAATCAATATCGCCGTCAGCAACGAGAGAAAACGTACTTGCTTCAGTCCAAAATACTCATTAATGATATCCGTAGAAATAAAAACAAGCGGCCAGGTGAGTACGCCCGCCGACATGTTAAAAGACAATCCGGGAACGCCAAATAAGTCAATATCAAGCTTATTTATACCCAGTGAACCTTCTACTGTAAAAATCTTCACTCCAATAAATTCAGAAAGAAGAGCATTGCTTACAAAGAATGTTGCTAGGATGAGTAAAAGCCGGCTTTCAGCACTTTTGAACGTCATATTATTGAGAATATACCTCAAGATCGCCTTTTATAGCAACAAGAAGAAATTCATTTGGAATAATTTACTGATTGCCGACAAAAAAGCTCTGCTAAACTTCATTCTTAATGCAACTTTATTCGCCTGTATCCGTAAAAAGGGACGCAGTTTATATCCCGGAAGGCCGCTTGATTTTAGTAAGGAGAAATAAATTAAACCTACGAAAACAAAAAACAGGAAAACAAGCGTTATTACAATAATATAACCTGACATAAAAAACTCAATTAATGAGCATTTTAAAAGTTACTACTTTCCAGGCTTATTTGTTTTGGGAGAATATTGAAAAAAACCTTAATAATCTCGCCCTTCGGCTCTCTTCCATTCGCGAAAAAACGGATCTCATTATCTTGCCTGAGATGTTTAATACGGGGTTTACTATGAATGCCTCCTCTCTTGCAGAAGAAATGGGCGGTAAATCAATGCAGTGGATGAGACAACAGGCCAATCGCTTTGAATGTGTTGTTACTGGAAGTCTTGCAATAAAGGAAGAAGGGAAATATTATAACAGACTGATCTGGATGCGGCCCGACGGCACTTACGAAAAATACGATAAGCGGCACTTATTCAGGCCTGGAAAGGAGGATCTGGTATACACGGCAGGAAAAGAAAAACTAATTACAGAGCTTAACGGCTGGAAGATTTGTCCGGTAATTTGCTACGATCTTCGCTTTCCTGTATGGCTGAGGAATGAAGAGTCCGGTTATGACCTTATGCTGATCGTAGCTAACTGGCCTGAACGCAGGGCACAGCACTGGAGGACGCTAATAGCTGCACGAGCTATAGAAAACCAGGCTTTTATTATCGGAGTAAACAGAGTGGGCCACGATGGCAATGAGATATATCACTCTGGTGATTCGATGTGCATCGATCCGAATGGCAAGACTGTTTACTATAAACCCAATGATGAAGACCTCTACACGTTCTCCATATCAAAAGAAGAGGTGAGCAAAACAAGGAATGCGTTGCCTTTTCTTAAAGATGCCGATCCGTTCGATCTATTGTAGACCTGATTTAACGCTCAGCATTTAACAGGCTTTTATACTCTTGAAGGTGGCTGGAGGCCGAATCAGGCAAAACCGGGTACTGAGGTGACAATGAATCAAGCGTTTCGGTAATTATACTGATAACTGCAAGTCTCGTAAACCATTTATTATCTGCCGGAATGACGAACCATGGTGCATTTTCGGTGGAAGTGTTTAAAATAGCATCTTCATAAGCATTCATGTAATCGTTCCAGTAAGCCCGCTCCGCTATATCACCAGCCGAAAACTTCCAGTTTTTCTTTTTGTCGTCTATACGTTTAAGAAAACGCTCTTTCTGCTTCTCCTTTGACAGATGAAGAAAAAACTTAAGAACGACGGTTCCATTATCATTTAGATGCTTCTCGAAATGATTGATACTTTTATATCGGCTATCCCAAAAGCTTTTATTTATTTTGTTAAGGCTGGTATGACCAGGCAGATTCTCCTTTAAAACAAGCTCCGGATGCACTTTACATACAAGCACATTTTCATAATGCGAACGGTTGTGAATACCAATCCTTCCCTTTTCGGGTAAAGCTTTATAATGCCTCCGAAGGAAATCATGTTCAAGATCTTCAGAACTGGGTTGTTTAAAGCTAAACACCTGGCAGCCTTGCGGATTTACGCCGCTCATCACATGTTTTATAGCACTGTCTTTACCAGCCGCATCCAAAGCCTGAAACAGCACCAGCAGAGAATGGGAATTTTCTGCATAGAATTTGTCCTGAAGTGATGAAAGCTGCTCTTTATAAGAGGCAAGAAGTTCTTTTGATCCGTCCTTCCGGTATTCGCCGGTATATGAAGGATCGAGTTTTTTAAGTGAGAAGTCCTTGCCCTCTTCAATTTTAAATTTCTTGATAAAAGATTCCATTCTCTATATTTGATCAATACACAAGCGGGTGACAATCTGCCCATTAAACCTTTCTGCTCATTAAATGTTTCCTGTTCGTGCGAAACATAAACAGATGGAGGGCTTTGGGTTAGCACTGCTGCCTCTAAAAACAATTCGTTCTGAAGAAAATTTTTCTTATTGTTGTTCGTTTATTCACAATGTTCATTAGATCTAACAAAGGAATGCATGGATATTGTTTTTATTTAAAATATGTTTAAAGAAATTAAAAACAGGCCTCTTCGGTATACTGCCATTTTTCTATATTTCGTTATAATTTTCTTTTGCGCACTTGAGTTAAATTTTCTGGGGCTTTTCGGCTACTCGCCGACCATCAGAGATATTAAAGCTCCCAATATGAGAATCGCCTCTGAGCTCTATACAGCGGATGGTAAGCTTATTGGCCGCTACTATAAAGAAAACCGCACACCGGTAGAGTTCAACCAGATAACCAAATCGACCGTGAATGCACTCGTCGCGACAGAAGACGCACGCTTCTTCAGCCACTCGGGAATTGATATCAGATCGTTATTATCAAGCGCGTTATCTACTGTCTCAGGCGATAAAAGGGGAGCGAGTACTATTACTCAGCAACTCGCAAAAAATCTTTACAGAACGCGAAATAACAAACAACAGGGCCTTATAAAATACATCCCAGGGGTAAGAACAATAGTGTATAAGCTGAAAGAATGGCTTACTGCACTGAAACTGGAAGGACAATACTCAAAAGAAGACATCCTCCTTATGTATCTCAATACCGTCCCATTCGGGAATAACACCTTTGGTATCAAGACTGCCGCAAAAAAATATTTCAATAAGGAGACGGATAAACTGGAAGTAGAACAATCTGCCTTATTGGTGGGAATGCTCAAGGCAACCACCACATACGATCCTCAAAACAATCCGGAAAGAGCACTCGAAAGGAGAAATGTAGTTCTTTCGCAGATGGAGAAATACAAATATATTTCGCCCGAAGAATATAATAAATATAGCCGCCGCCCTATCGAAATCCATATCGGTGATGTTACAGAAGAGGACCGCGGCGACTCTTACCTTCGTTCTGCAGTAGCACGTTATCTTGATAAATGGTGTGACGAAAATGGATATGACTTGTATGAATCGGGATTGAAGATCTATACTACAATCGATTCTAAGTTACAGAAATATGCAGAAGAGGCGGTTGCAGATCACATGAAAATCTTGCAGAAAAGGCTGAATAATGCATGGGGCAATGAAAATCCCTGGAGGAATTCGGACGGAAAGGAAATTGAGGATTTTCCGCAAAAGGCAGCGCAACGCCTTCCCGTATATAACTTGCTGAAGAAGAAATATAATAATAATCAGGACTCCATCGATTATTATTTGAACAAGCCCAAAAAGATGAAGATCTTTAGTTGGAACGGCGACAAAACTGTTGAATATTCAACCATAGATTCAATAAAATACTATGCCAAGATCCTTAATACCGGGATGATGACATTGGATCCCTTTAACGGACATATTAAAGTCTGGATCGGCGGAATTGATTTCAACCATTTTAAATACGATCACGTTAATCAGGCGAAGCGTCAGGCCGGCTCGACCTTCAAACCATTTGCTTATCTCGCGGCACTGGAAAGCGGAATGAGTCCCTGTGATAAATTTATAGATAAGCCTGTAAAAATCCCTTACGTAGAAGACGATTCTACTAAATATTGGGAGCCTAAAAATTCGGATTACAGCTTTTCCGGACGGGAAATGAGCCTTCGCTGGGCGATGGGTAAGTCTGTCAACTCAATTACTGCTCAGATTACAGAAAAAGTAGGATGGGACAATGTGGTGAAATATGCTCACGAATGTGGAATTGAGAGTGAATTAAAGTCGGTTCCTTCTGTAAGCCTCGGATCAAATGATGTGTCAGTATTCGAGATGGTGAGGGCATACGGTACCTTCCTGAATAAAGGAACGCAAACCGAGCCTATTCTTGTAAAACACATAACTGATCATGATGGCAATATGATACAGGAGTTTAAGGCCGAAAAAAAGCGAAGCATCAGCGAAGAGATTGCCTGGCTTATGCTCTATATGTTCAGAGGCGGCATGGAAGAGCCTGGAGGCACTTCGCGCTCGCTGTGGGAATGGGATCTATGGAAGAAAGGCAACCAAATTGGCGGTAAAACGGGAACTTCGTCTGATTATGTGGATGGCTGGTATATGGGTATTACGAAAGACCTGGTGACGGGAGTATGGGTAGGCTGCGACGAAAGAAGTGTTCACTTCAGATCATCGGGTACAGGAGAAGGAGCCCATACGGCATTACCCATTTTTGGTAAGTTCATGGAAAAAGTATACCACGACGCTTCAACAGGCTATACTTACGGACCATTCCCCGGTCCTGAGGTGGAAATCACGCGCGATTACAAATGTCCAACCCCTCCTCCTCCGGTGGATACAATTGCGACAGACAGTTTGCAGGTCGATTCGCTGACCATAGGTGATACTATCAGGGTTGATGAACCAGCGTTAGAGCGTCCTGTAGAGAGAACACCGCCAACTACCATGGCACCGGCTGTGAAACCGGCTGAAATTGAAATTGAAGAAGACCCCAAAGAGGAGCGTAAAAGAAAAAGGGAGGAACGACGGGAGGCCAGACGACAAAAGAAAGAACAGCAAAACAATTAATAACTTTATATATTATCTACATAAATCCTCGTTATGCAGCAGTAAAACAGGGTTTATCGCATTTTCACGTATATCTGTAGCATTTTTAAAGCTAAGTATGTATTAACTAACAATAATATAAAGTATTTTAGAATATTCTAAGCCACCACATATGAGATATTTTGACTTATTAAGAAAAAACACAGCATACAGATTATTCTGCTTTGTACTTGTTTTTTTCCTGAGCGGGTTGGCAAGCCCGTCGTTCGGACAATATTTTGGGCAGAATAAGGTACGTTACAAAAACCTTAAATTTAAGGTAAACCAAAGTCCGCACTTCGAATTGTACTATTACTTAAAGAACGACAGCCTGGTTAAGCGTATGCTTCAGGAAAGTGAGCTCTGGTATGATCTGCATCAGCAGGTTTTCAGGGATACATTTTCAAAGAAAAACCCATTAATCGTTTATAATAACCACGCCGACTTTCAGCAAACAACTGCCATTGACGGCGATATCAGTGTGGGTACAGGCGGTGTTACTGAGGGCATGAAGAACCGGGTAGTAATGCCAATGATGCAACTGAATCAGCAAACCAGGCATGTATTAGGACACGAGCTGGTCCACGCTTTTCAATACCATTCACTCATTGAGGGTGATTCAACCAACCTCGAGAATATCGGCAATCTTCCGCTCTGGATGGTGGAGGGAATGGCAGAATACCTCTCCATAGGAAAAGTTGACGCTTTCACAGCGATGTGGATGCGTGATGCTTATCTGAATAAAGATATTCCAACACTACGTGACCTTACCGAAAGCAACCGTTATTTCCCCTATCGTTATGGACAGGCTTTCTGGACATACATAGGGTCGACTTATGGGGATACAATTATTGTTCCTTTGTTTAAAGCAACTGCTAAGTTTGGATATCAGATGGCGATACGCCGCACGTTTGGTTATGATGAACGAACGCTGTCTAATTTATGGCGAACAAGCATTGAGAACACATACAAACCCTTGCTGAAAGATACTTCACAGGTTCCTGTGGGCCGCAAGCTTATCGACAGTAAAAACGGCGGCGATATGAACGTTGCCCCTGCCATTTCACCCGACGGTAAATATGTTGCTTTTCTCTCAGAAAAAGAGCTGTTTAGCATAGATCTTTTCCTTGCCGATGCAGTCACGGGTAAAATCATACGAAAGCTCACGAGTAAGACAACCAATACGCACATTGATGAATTTAGCTTTATCGAATCGGCCGGAGCCTGGTCGCCCGATAGCAAGAAATTCGCATTTACCATATACAGCGAAGGGAGAAACAAGCTGCTCATTGTGGACGTTTCCAATGGAAAGGTGCTGATGACAGAGGGATTAGGCGATGTGAGGGAATTCAGCAATCTTGCATGGTCGCCCAATGGTGAAGATATCGCACTTACCGGCTTGAAGGAAGGTTTCAGCGACCTATATCTCTTCAACACGCGTACAAAACAGGTTACTCAACTTACAAACGACAAGTATTCCGACTATCAGCCTAACTTTTCTGCCGACGGCCGTTACCTGGTGTTTACCAGCGACCGGACGACCTTTGAGAAAGCCAAAGGCGTGGACATTACTTATAATCTTGCAGTGATGGACCTGTCGACGAAGACAGTTACTGATATTCCTGTATTTAACGGGGCTAACAATATGAATCCGCAGTTCTCCTCTTCCGGAGGGCAAATTTATTTTCTATCCAACCGCGATGGATTCCGCAATTTGTATCGCTATACACTCGAGAGCAAACAGATCGAACAGCTTACCGACTATTTCACCGGAATCAGCGGTATTACCGAATATTCACCCGCCCTAAGTGTTTCGAGGAATGACGACGTTCTGTATTCGTATTACAGGTATCAGAAGTACACCATCTTTAACGCGAAGGGCAGTGACTTCAAGCCAGTACCAGTTGCTGCAGACGCCGTTAATTTTGATGCGGGAACCCTCCCTCCTATTAAACAAACAGGAGTAGACCTTATTAATGCCAACCTGAATAATTTTAAGCGTTTCGAAACGATTACGGATGACAAGATAAACCCTGCAAAGTATCGCCCGCAGTTTAAGCTTGATTATCTTTCAAGTAACGGAGTGGGCGCATCAGTAGGAAGGTTTGGAACAGGTTTATCAAGTGGCATCCAGGGCATCTTTAGTGATATCCTCGGGCGAAACCAGATCTTCGCAACACTTGCAGTGAATGGTGAAATATATGATTTCGGCGGACAAGTAGCCTATGTCAACCAGCAAAGCCGCATTAATTATGGAGGTGCGGTGTCGCACATCCCCTATGTGTCAGGATACTATGTTAACCAGATACAAGAAGGCAATAACCCAAGTGGAACCGGCTATAACTACGTAAACGGATACGACATCATCAGAACATTTGAGGATCAGGTCCAGGCATTTGCAGCTTATCCGTTCTCCCGCATCTTCCGTTTTGAGGCAGGAACCGGGGCTTCCTATTACAGCTACAGGATTGACCGCTGGGCCGACTATTACCAGGCCTACGTTACTGAAAATCCCGATGGGTCGAAAACATACCAGGGAAGTGATTACTATCCCTTTGACTCCGACAAACATAAACTGTCGAAGGGTGATGCTCAGGCATATTATGGAACCAGCTTTAATGCCTTTACCATTTACCAGCTTAACGCTGCATTTGTTGGAGATAACTCCTATTTTGGTGTAACCTCTCCCCTAAGTGGTTTCAGATTCCGGCTAGGTATAGAAAGCTATATCGGTGATTATAATTTTAATGCTCTTACAGCCGACTTTAGAAAGTATACCAGAATTAAACCTGTCACTTTAGCTGCAAGGCTTTATAGTTATACACGTTTTGGAAAAGACCAACAAGCACTATATCCTTTGTTTATCGGCTACCCTTACCTTATAAGGGGGTATGAAGCCAATTCATTTTATAGAAGCGGGTCTGTAAATTCTTCTGCCTATATTGATCAATTGAGCGGGTCGAAAATAGCCGTAGGGAACTTTGAAGTAAGGCTGCCATTTACAGGCCCCGAGAAGCTTGCTGCTTTTCCGTCGAAATTCCTCTTTAGCGACTTAAATTTATTCTTTGATATTGGATTAGCTTATAACAGCAATTCCAAAATACATTGGACAACAGATGTTGATGAGAATGCGAATCCAGGTAATGGAGGCATTGGAAATGTTGGAGGTATCGGAGGTGTTTCGGGTATCGGAGGAGGTTTATCTTCCACTAACATCGTTAACCGTGCTCCTTCTATGAGCGCCGGCGTGTCCCTCCGCGTAAACATGTTTGGATATTTTGTGCTGGAGCCTTATTTTGCCATCCCATTTTCGCGTAAGGATGTTAATGGCGGTGTATTTGGTCTGACCTTTGCACCAGGCTGGTAAGCCCGGAAATAAAAAATGTTAAAAAAGCGGCTTATGCCGCTTTTTTTATTCGCACAGGCAGACTTGCAGATAATATCATTTTTTCATAATCCAGGCCAAGACTTAGGTCTAACCAGTCAGGATTTACGTCTCTCACTAACTTTTCTTTCTGGGCACGGGTAAATTTACTTATAAGATTGAAGCGCTGAAGAGCCGCATCTTCGGTCCTTAGCTCCTCAAAATAGATCAGCCTGCTTAACTGCCCCGGACTGTCAAAAAACAGGCTGGGCATTTGCCTGTAAAAACTGATCGTTTTGAGAAGATCTGCACTCATTCCTACGTGTAGAGAACTGCGGTTCCTGTCGGTAATTATATAAACATATCTTTTCATAACTAAAATCTTTATATATAGAAAATATTTACTAATTTTATTGGCATAAAGATACTAACAATATTAGCAAATACAAATTTATTTTAAAATGCGTAACATTTCCAACAACCTGCGCTACCTTCGCAAAAACAAAGGCCTGACACAACAGCAATTTGCTGATTTAATGGATATTAAAAGATCTTTAGTGGGAGCTTACGAGGAGGACCGTGCGGAGCCGCGTTACGATTTGCTAAAAAAATTCGCAGAGTTCTACGAACTAAGCATAGATGATTTAATCAATGAAAAGATAAATGACAAGTGGAAGCCGCGTTCGAAAGCCGATGCTTCCAACATTCGCGTGTTAAGTATTTCTGTTGATTCGCAGGACCGGGAGAACATTGAACTTGTTCCGGTGAAGGCTAGTGCCGGTTACCTCAATGGCTACGCCGATCCTGAATTTATAAGTGAGCTCCCCAAATTCAGCCTTCCAATTTTAAAACAGGGAACTTACCGTGCTTTCGAAATTAAAGGGGACTCTATGCTTCCGCTGCAACCTGGCACCATCGTTATCGGAGAATACCTGGAAAACTGGATCGATGTAAAGCCTGGAGAAACTTACATCTTTATTACTAAAACGGATGGCATAGTGTATAAACGTGCGGGCAACCGCTTTAAAGAGAATAAGTCGCTAAAATTAATTTCCGACAATTCCGTATACGATCCTTATACAGTACAGGCTGAAGATATTCTGGAAATATGGAAAGGAAAGGCCTATATCTCCACTAACTTCCCTGAGCCTACTCCTGAGCCGACCATGGAAAACCTTACTTCCATGATAACGCAGATGCAAAAATCAATTTCACAACTTCAGCAGGATAAAAATTAGCTTACCTTTAAACTATTCGACAAAAGTTGGTCTAATACAATAAACTCATACTCAAATGAAAAAGATTATTTTATTCATTGCCTTATTATGCGGAACGGCATCTTTAGCCCTGGCGCAACCCGGACAACAACGTACTACACCCGAAGAAAGGGCGACGCGCAACGTTGAAATGCTTGAAAAAAGACTTAGCTTAACGGCTGATCAAAAGGCTAAGATTCACACGATCGCACTTGAACAGGTTAAGGCGATGGACAGCCTGCGTACAGAAGCTAGAAACGCAGGAACAGACCGCCAGGCCATGTGGTCTAAAATGCAGTTATTGCAGCAGGAACACGACAAAAAGATCACTGCACTCCTGTCAGACGATCAGAAGAAACAATATCAGCAGGTAATAGAAGACAGGCAAAAAAGAATGAGAGGCGGACAAGGCCGTCCCAGCACGGAGAAACCTGCGGGAAATCAGAATTAGATAACTCAATTGGTTACCACAATAGAAAAGCGACTACTACGGTCGCTTTTTTTTGTAACACTCATTTGTACAATTGCAAGAGAACGTATAGACTTGTATAACCTTTATTGTAATACGCTTTGGGAATTGTTCGGGATAAGTGCACAGTGCCTGCACAGTGCACTCACTACGAAGCTTTCCAGAATAAGGGTAGAAGTATCATCCTACCGTTCTGTCTTTATTCGGTAATGAAATAAGGATATCCCCTTCCGGAATATTAATCTTTTCTTGCTCCTGCAAGGCAGCTTCAAAGTTTTAACAGGCTTACCCTGATTCATTTTCAATTTTTAGCCCTCAATTTTCAATTCTTGTTATATTTGCGTTTATGAGCATTTTATCAAACCGTATTAACAACCTGGCTGAGTCTGCAACCATTAAAATGGCAAAACTCGGTAGAGAATTAGCAGCTAAAGGCGTTGATGTAATCAGCCTTAGTTTAGGAGAGACAGATTTTTACACACCTGATTTTGTAAAAGATGCTGCGAAAAAGGCAATTGACGAGAACTATTCTTACTATTCGCCTGTAGCTGGCTATCCTGATTTAAGAAAGGCTATTGCTGAAAAACTGAAGCGCGAAAACAACCTCGACTATACCTTTGACCAGATCGTTGTTTCTACGGGTGCTAAACAGGCCCTTACCAATGTTATTCTCTGCCTGGTTAACCCGGGAGATGAAGTGATTATTCCTACTCCTTACTGGGTTTCATATTCTGAACTTGTGAAACTTGGAGAAGGCGAATCAGTATTTATAGATTCAACGATAGAAAGTGATTTCAAAATCACTCCTGAAGAACTTGAAGCCGCAATAACGCCAAAAAGCAAATTATTCATGTTCTCCTCCCCTAACAACCCGACGGGAACTGTTTATACATACGACGAGCTTGCGGCTCTGGTAAAGGTATTTGAAAAGTATCCTGATATTTATATTATCTCTGATGAGATCTATGAGCATATAAACTTCACCGGAAGACATGTATCTATTGCGGAGTTTGACAGTATTAAAGACCGCGTTATTATTATAAACGGGCTTTCAAAAGCGTATGCAATGACGGGATGGCGACTTGGCTTTTCTGCCAGCAACAAAGAAATTGCCAATGCATGTGATAAACTTCAGAGCCAGGTAACATCAGGAACATGCTCCATTACCCAAAGGGCTGGTGTTGCTGCCTATCACGGCAGTCTCGACAGTGTACATGAAATGCAAAAAGTTTTCCTCGAACGTCGTAATCTGGTATTCGACCTTTTGAAGGAAATCCCTGGAATGAAAGTTAATCTTCCCGGCGGTGCTTTCTATTTCTTCCCTGATGTGAGCTCTTTCTTCGGCAAACAAACCGAGGATGGTGAAGTTATTCAAAATTCGGACGACCTTGCATTATATATTCTGAACACAGGACATGTCGCTGTAGTGAGCGGAGATGCATTTGGTGATCCTAAATCCATAAGGATCTCATACGCTGCTTCGGAAGATAAACTGAGAGAAGCCGCTTTACGAATTAAAAATGCACTAGCTAAGCTTAAATGAAGGACTTGTTTAACCGGTTTGATGGACTCAATATCCTGATAATCGGAGATGTAATGATGGATTCTTACCTCTGGGGAAGCGTAGAGCGCATTTCCCCGGAGGCTCCTGTTCCGGTTATCTCGGTTAAGAAGAAAGAAAACAGGTTAGGTGGCGCCGCTAACGTAGCGCTGAATGTTCAATCCCTGGGGGCGACGCCTCTCATATGCTCTGTTATAGGAACAGATAGCGAGGGCGATAGCTTCTTACAGCTAATGGAAGCACAGGGTCTGTCGTCCGAGGGTCTTATCAGGTTGGACAGCAGACCTACAACGGTAAAAACCCGCGTTATTGGCCATAATCAGCAGATGCTTCGCATCGACGCGGAAACAGATGATGCCTTGATGGTTCCGGAGACTCAGACACTCCTATCGAAGGTCCTGGAAATTATGAATAAACAAAAGATTGATGCTATAATCTTCGAAGACTACGATAAAGGCGCCATTACGGAAGAGTTGATCAGCAGTGTGGTATCCGAGGCGAAACGAAGAAATATCATCACTGTTGTAGATCCGAAAAAGCGTAATTTCTTGTCATATAAGGGTGTCACCCTTTTTAAACCAAACCTGAAAGAGTTAAGAGAGGGCCTTAAAGTAGACGTCAACACCGCCAAAGCAGGCGACCTTGAAAAAGCCGCTGTAAACCTGCGTGAACAATTGAACAGCAGGATGATCATGGTTACACTTTCCGAGCTTGGTGTTTTCATCATGTCGGAAAACGGACAAAGAATCATCCCTGCGCATATCCGGAAGATTGCCGACGTTTCAGGCGCCGGAGATACGGTGATAGCAACTGCTTCACTTTGTCTGGCTGCAGGCCTTGATGAGTTTAAAACAGCTGCTATAGCGAATCTCGCAGGTGGACTTGTATGTGAGCATGTAGGCGTGGTCTCCATCAGCAAAGAACGGCTGCTAAAGGAACTGGATAAGGCGTTTTGAGTAGATTTGAGTTTTGAGATTTGAGGTAATAGTATCTGAGACTATAATAGCATCCACACGAGATCTCTGATGTTTCTTTCTATAAGAATAGTCTAAACCCCTCAAAACTCATATCTCACATCTCAAAACTTACTTACTCCTTATTGCCTCAACCGGATCCAGGCGGGAGGCCATAAAGGCTGGTATAATACCAGAGATCAATCCTATTGAAGTGGAGAGAATAAACATCAGAATAACCTTACTAACGTCAACAATGATGGTCAGGTCGGCCACCATTTTGAGAATAAAGGCCAGCATATAAACAATTCCCAGACCAATCAAGCCGCCCATAAGGCATAACAAAACTGCTTCTATCAAGAACTGGAGAAGAATAAAATAGTTCTTAGCGCCAAGCGACTTTTGTATACCAATGATATTGGTCCTCTCTTTTACAGACACGAACATGATATTGGCTATACCAAAGCCTCCCACGAGGATTGAAAAGATACCGATCGCCGCACCTGCGGTATTCAGGATCTTAAACATTTCATCAAGCCCCGCTGTGAGTATTGTCGATTTATTCAAAGCGAAATTATCGTCCTGAGTAGGGCTAAGCCGACGGACGGAACGCATCACTCCCCTCAGTTCGCTTTCCATTTCATCAACCGGAACTCCGGGTTTCCCCTTAACAGAAATTTCGGGATTGTAATTCGCATCCTGAACATTGATGATGTTCCGTGCGAAGTATAACGGCAAGAGAACCGTCTTATCGGCCGAAGTTCCCAACATATCCTCACCTTCTTCTTTAAACACACCAATGACCGTTACTTTACGGCCCATAACATTCACGACCTTTCCGGCGGCCAGCTGGTTGGGAAACAAGCCCTCGGCAATCGAGTGACCGATCACAGCAACGGCATTACCATTCTTCGACTCCGATTCAGAGAAGTAACGGCCTTCTTCCAATTCGAAGTTCCATGTTTTATAATACTCGTGGGTGACGGCAGAAACCTGTGCACCTTCGACTGTGTTACTCTTAAACTTAATAGTGCGGTTACCTGCATAAACCCAGTAAGATACAGCTTCGGCGTTGGTAGCCCTTTCTTTCACTTTTGCAAAATCGCGGAGAGTGGGTACTGGGCGGTTCATATACTTCCACCATGCATAATCGCCACCAAACTGCCATGGCCACTTTTGGATATAAATGGTATTGCTGCCCAGCTTATCGACACTGCTTTGAAGGTTATTACGGAGGGTATCAACGGCCGAGAAAACACCAATTATCGTCATGATACCGATCGTGATACCAATTAACGATAAAAATGTACGCAACTTATTCTGCCTTAACGACGAAAAAGCAAAACTAAAACTTTCACCTAAGAGCCTGAGGAATATCATACTTTCTTAAGATTGCAGGAATCGAAGAATGTTACACAAGTGGTACTTTTTACCATGATTGCGATCAACAAAAACAAACTCGGGTAAGTTAAGGTATTAGAATTAATTTTCACTAACTTTGCGCCCTAAAATATTTTTTATATATATGAAATTATCCCAGTTCAAATTCAATTTACCAGATTCTTTAATTGCTCATAGTCCTTCTGATCAGCGCGATGAAGCACGTTTAATGGTACTTGACCGAAACACGGGAGCTATAGAACATAAGATTTTCAAAGATGTTCTTGACTATTTTGAAGAGAAGGATGTAATGATCCTGAACAACACAAAAGTTTTTCCGGCCAGATTATATGGCAACAAAGAGAAAACAGGAGCAACTATCGAAGTTTTCCTCCTGAGAGAACTCAATAAAGAACTCCGTTTGTGGGATGTACTGGTAGACCCTGCACGGAAGATCCGCGTCGGAAATAAATTATACTTTGGTGATGATGATCTTCTGGTCGCCGAAGTGGTTGATAACACAACCTCGCGTGGGCGTACTATCCGCTTTCTCTTTGATGGCACAGATGAAGAGTTTCGCAGAAACATTGAAATTCTCGGTGAAACACCCCTTCCAAAATATATCAAACGGAAGGCTACAGCCGAAGACAAAGAGCGGTATCAAACCATCTTTGCTAAACACGAAGGAGCTGTTGCAGCCCCTACTGCCGGCCTGCATTTTAGCAGGGAGCTGATGAAACGACTTGAGTTGAAAGGCGTTGAATTTGCCGAGGTTACGCTACATGTGGGACTTGGTACCTTCCGTCCAGTCGAAGTAGAAGACCTGACCAAGCACAAAATGGATTCAGAGCAGTTCATTATAGAACAGAAGTCGGCTGATTTAGTTAATAATGCTATTGAGAACAAACGACGCGTTTGTGCTGTTGGAACTACCAGCATGCGAGCTATCGAGTCGGCGGTTTCGGCAAATAAAACCCTTAAAGCGGCAAACGACTGGACAAGCAAGTTTATTTTCCCTCCGTATGATTTCAGTATCGCTAATACCATGATCACTAATTTCCACACGCCGGAATCAACTTTGTTGATGATGATCTGTGCTTTTGGCGGATATGAAAATGTTATGAATGCGTATGAAGTAGCTGTAAAAGAAAAGTATAGATTTTACAGTTATGGTGATGCTATGCTGATCATATAGTATAAAGCCGCGTCTTTAAACCCTCATGAAGTTTTATGCGATTATCGTAGCCGGAGGTTCGGGCAGCAGGATGAATTCAGAAATACCTAAACAATTCATCCCGCTTCTTGGAAAGCCGGTTTTGATGCATACGATTGAGGCATTCTATTATTCCGACCTGAAGCCCCGGATCCTTTTGGTATTAAATCATAACTTTCATTCATTCTGGGATGAGCTTTGCCGGAAATATGATTTCTCAGTTCCGCATAAGGTAATAGAGGGAGGTACGGAAAGATTTTATTCGGTAAAGAATGCTTTAGATATGATACATGATGAATCTGCGATAGCTATTCATGACGCGGTAAGGCCTGTAATTGACAATGAACTAATTACGCGCTGCTTCAGCGAAGCTCTGATCCACAAGGCTGTAGTTCCCGTAATTGAAAGCAGGGATTCACTGCGAAAAAAGAACAAAGAAACTACTTCAGCAATTGCGAGGGAAGATATTCTAATTGTACAAACGCCGCAGGTGTTTGAGTCGTCTTTACTAAAAAGGGCGTATGAGCAGAATTACTCAAAAGATTTTACCGATGATGCCTCTGTTGTTGAGAAAGCCGGCGGGAAGATCCACATTACATCCGGCGACTTTAAAAATATAAAAGTTACCTATCCTGAAGATCTCGAAGTGGCGTCACTTTTTCTAAAAATACAAGCACAAAAAAAATCAGGTTTATAGCCTGATTTTTTTGTGCTTGTATTTTATAGGCTTACGCTGCGCCGCGTATAACACGCAGTAAAATAGCAATAATCGCTATTACTAACAGAATATGTATAATGCCGCCTGTAGCATATCCTCCGAAGAAACTCACAGCCCAGATAATTACCAGGATAACTGCGATTAAATAAAGTAGATTTCCCATAGTGTTATGTTTTAGTTCGTTATTAATTTAATTTTATATCATAAGAATAATAAAATTGAACTAATTGTTTATAATAAATGAAAATTCTTCGGGAAGATTAAGCTACAAGCAAAAAAGCCCTGCCAGAGGGCGGGGCTTTTAATATTCGTCTTCGTTAAAGAAGAAATCGTCTTTCGTGGGATAATCAGGCCAGATCTCTTCAATATTTTCATATGGTTCACCGTCGTCTTCAAGCGCCTGCAGGTTTTCTATCACCTCAACAGGAGCTCCTGACCGGATCGCATAATCTATCAACTCATCTTTAGTTGCAGGCCATGGAGCGTCTTCCAGGTGCGATGCTAATTCTAATGTCCAATACATATTTCTTAGAATTTATGATTTTTAAATTTTCGCAAAAGTATAATAAAAATAATAAGCTTTTAAAATAAAAATTACTGATGTCAATATCTCGGAACCCACTTAGTTTCTTCGATTTCGTTGTCTGCACACAGTTTTCGTGCCAACACAAAAAGATAGTCGCTCAAACGGTTAAGATATACTAAAATTATTTCATTAACTGCACTTTCCTCTGACAAATTAACAGTAACACGTTCGGCCCTACGGCAAATACATCGCGCGATATGGCAAAACGATACAACGGTAAGACCTCCTGGCAGTATAAAGTGTTTTAAGCCGGGCAGACTTTCTTCCATCTTATCTATCTGCGATTCGAGCAAAGCTACATCCTCCCATAAAAGATCAGGAACCTTCATCCTTGACTTTTCAGGGTCGGCAGCAAGAGCTGAACCAATGGTAAATAATCTATCTTGAATTTCTTTCAAAACCTCTTTCTGAAGATCTGAAATCTGCTGATCACGAATGAGACCAATATAAGAGTTCAACTCATCGATAGTGCCGTACGACTCTATACGTAAATTGTATTTAGGCACCCTTGTTCCCCCAATTAAAGAGGTATATCCCTTATCTCCGGTTTTAGTATAAATTTTCATACGAGCTTGATGCAAAAAAAAGAACTTTCGCCCCCTTTTTTATAAATGTGGAAAAATAGATAAATGTTAATTTCTAGCGTCTATATCCGGCAGGCATTAATAGGTTTTGTAAGCATACAGAAACTCATGGACTATATCCCTTCAAAATCAGTCCCCCTATCACGCAGTTTATTTAACCGGGGAGAGATTAGTTTGATATGTTCGTTAGGATAATCGTTTTCTATAAGGCCATCGCGCATTCTGACTATGCGGTGAGCATGCTGAGCGATATCTTCTTCGTGGGTCACCAGAATAATTGTATTTCCCTTTGAATGGATTTCCTCAAGCAGAGCCATAATTTCTACCGATGTTTTAGTATCAAGATTACCTGTAGGTTCATCCGCGAGAATAATGGAAGGGTTATTTATAAGTGCACGTGCCACAGCTACGCGCTGGCGTTGCCCTCCCGACAGCTCATTGGGCTTATGCTCAGCACGATTTCCCAGACCAACGTTTTCAAGAGCAACTTTGGCACGCTCTTCACGTTCACTCCTGCGAATTCCGGCATAAACAAGCGGAAGAGCCACATTATCGAGCGACGTTGACCGTGGCAGAAGGTTAAAGGTTTGGAATACGAAACCAATCTCTTTATTTCTCACTTCGGCGAGTTCATTATCACTCATTTCACTCACCCGGATGCCATTAAGCACATACTCACCTTTTGTAGGGGTATCGAGGCAACCTAATATATTCATTAGTGTAGACTTTCCGGAGCCGGAGGGCCCCATCAGGGCTACGAATTCGCCTTTTTCGATATGTAACGTTACTGATTTTAAAGCATGAATTACTTCTGCACCGATTACATACTTCCTGCCTACGTCAGTAATCGAGATGAGGGGCTGTTGTTGCATATAGATTAGATTTGGCTGATTGACTTTTGTTACAATGCTGAATTCAGGATTTATCAATCACTTTAGCAACCTTAAAGTATTGCCCATCGTGCACCGGAGCGTTTTGTAAAGCTTCTTCTGTTGTAATATCCATCTTCACCTTGTCGTCCCTAAAAACATTAACCTCATCGGTAAGATAAATAAGAGGCTCTACGCCGGTAGTATCCAGCTCATTGAGCTTCTCCATAAAACTGAGGATATTGTTCATGTCCTGCAGCAAGGATTTTTCTTCACTTTCGTTTACCTCAAGTCTGGCGAGATGAGCGATTTTCGCTATTGTTTCTTTATCAAGTTTCATTCTTTTCTAATCTTCCCTTTATAATGTCGTGTACTTTCCGGCCCAGCAAGTCAGCGTCGTCAACCGTTAATCCGGCTGTTTCTATCTGAGAATGTACACAAATATGGCAAATTCCCGGTCTACTTCCATATTCCGATCCATCATCCCACATTTTTTCCCACGCATTAGTTATGGAAACGGGTATAATAGGTATCTGATGCTCTATTGCCAATTTGAAGGGACCATTCTTAAACGTACTCAGTTGCGGCGGATACGTATCAGGGATTTTCCCTTCGGGGAATATCACCAGACTCATTCCGTTTCTGATATACTCATCAGCTCTTTTAAATGCCCTGAACGACGACATTTTACTCTCACGGTTTAATGGAATATCTACAGTTTTAAAGAACAGCCCTGTTACCGGGTTATTCAGCAGCTCTTCCTTGCCGAGGAATGCAAAATTTGACCTTACCATCAGCGTGATGGCCGTTATATCAAGGATTGAAGAGTGATTTGCGCAGATGATAAATTTCCCCGACCAGTCTATTGGTTTCTCAAACGAAAAGCGATAGAAAAACCCGACCGCGGCCGAAGTTACGAAGCCGAGTGACCGGCGTACTTTATTCAGCCCTGTAAAGCGCTCACGTTTCCGCGAATAATAATAAAGGAAGGGATAATATAGGATAAAAAAGAAGACCACACTGCCTATGTAGAGGTATCGATGTATCTGCTTTAAAAATCTCTTCATTAAGGTTCAAACTTAGATAAATTGCTTTTATCTGCAAAATACATAAACTGCATTTGAGAATCTCACCTCCGCTTCGCACCCGCTTCTGAAAGGGTTCGGAGTGGTAAGGGAGCACTCAGCGACCTCCTCTTGTCGTCTCTTGTGCATCTTCGATAAACACCCGGGAAGCATCGGAGCGAGCGGCAGTCTGCATCGAAGCTAGCTCCATACGGTTCTGAACCAGTATGCTCTAATGTGGTCTGGGGCTCTATCCAGGCAAGACTATTGACAATTCCAACGATTAAACGCAACGGAAAGATGCCCTTCCATCGGACGATGTTCTCTTTCAGTTTATTCCCGCGTGGAAAACAGTTTTATAAATGAAAAATATAAAAATTCCTTACTTTCGTCCAGTTATGGAAACAGTTGTAAGCGGTATACGAAGTACCGGAAAACTACATTTAGGTAATTACTACGGAGCAGTTAAAAGCTTCATAAAGATGCAGCATGAATATAACTGCTTTTTTTTTATTGCAGATTATCATTCTTTAACCACACACCCTACTCCGGCAGACCTTCACGGCAATGTAAAACAGGTTTTGGTAGAATACCTGGCGGCAGGAATAGATCCGGAGAAAGCTACTATCTATGTCCAGTCGGACATTCCTGAAATTCCCGAATTATATTTATTTTTAAATATGAACGCTTATATGGGCGAGCTCGAAAGAAGCACTTCGTTTAAAGATAAAGTGCGGGCAAATCCAAATAACGTAAACGCAGGGCTGCTCACTTACCCTGTATTGATGGCAGCGGACATTATCATTCATAAAGCCACAAAAGTACCTGTAGGAAAAGACCAGGAGCAGCATCTTGAAATGGCCCGTACTTTTGGGAACCGGTTTAACAGAATGTATGGTCACGATTATTTCCCCGAACCATATGCCTTCAGTTTTACTGAAAAGCTGGTAAAGATCCCCGGGCTCGATGGCAAAGGTAAAATGGGTAAGTCAGAGGGTGAGAATAATGCTGTTTATCTTTCAGACAGTCCTGAAATAATACGAAAAAAAGTAATGAAGGCGGTTACTGATAGCGGTCCCACCGCAGAGTTTCAGGAAAAGCCCGATTTCATTCAAAACCTGTTTGATCTCATGAAAGTCGTTTCTTCAGAAGACACCTATCAGCACTTCGATGAGCTCTATAATAAATGCCAGATAAGGTATGGCGATTTGAAAAAACAGCTTGCTGAAGACATGATTGTGGCAACAAATCCCGTACGGGAGCGTATCAACGATATTGCATCTGATACCGTGTACTTAAGAAAGGTTGCACAGCTCGGGGCTGAGAAGGCCAGGGCAAGCGCATCAAAAACGCTTCAGGAAGTAAGGGAGATTATTGGATTTAAGCATTTTTAACTGATTGAGGGCAGTATCCGGACTTAGGTTAAGCTGTTCAGTGCCTGCTAGTTTTAATTTTAATTTATTGTAAAATGCACATTGCCGTCGTAGGAAATATCGGAGCCGGAAAAACAACATTAACGGAATTACTGTCAAAGCACCTTGGGTGGGAACCTCACTATGAAGCAGTAGATAACAACCCTTATCTGGAAGACTTTTATAGTGACATGAAGCGATGGAGCTTTAACTTACAGATATATTTTCTAAACAGTCGTTTTAACCAAATTAAAGAGATCCAGAAGCAGGAGCTGAATATTATACAAGACCGCACTATTTACGAGGACGCTTACATATTTGCCGAAAATTTACATGAGATGGGATTGATGACAACCCGTGATTATGAAAATTACAGGGCAATATTTGATAATATGACGTCGTTCATTCACGCCCCCGATCTTCTCATTTATCTGAAAGCTTCGGTTCCTACGCTTGTAAATAATATCCAGCGGCGGGGTCGTGAGTATGAAGCGGGTATCCGGCTCGACTATCTTTCTAAGCTGAACGACAAATACAAAAAGTGGATTGATAATTACAAAGAAGGTAAATTGCTGATCCTCGACAAAGACAAGCTCGATTTTGCCAATAATCCTGAAGATCTCGGCTTTATAATTGACAGTATAGAGCGCGAATTGTACGGGCTTTTCTAGATCGTCTTTAATAAAAGTTTTACAGTAAAATATGGACACAAATAGTCATGCCTCTGCTGAAGTGCAGAATAACTTAACCAGGATACTGGGTATTATTCCGGCACGCTTTGCTTCGACCCGTTTTCCTGGTAAACCGTTGATTGACATTAACGGAAAAAGCATGATACAGCGCGTTTACGAAAGAGCATTGCAGTCGTTAAAGCTGGATGAGGTTGTAGTTGCAACGGATGACGAACGTATTCTGGTGCATGTAAATGATTTTGGGGGACGGGCTATTCTTACGTCGCAAGCTCACCAAAGCGGTACCGACAGGTGCGCTGAAGCAGCAGATAAGTTACCGGGATTTGATATTATCATCAACATACAGGGAGATGAACCTTATATCGATAGCCGGCAGATAGATCTTCTTGCAAGTTGCTTTGCCGACAGCGAAACGAAGCTGGCAACACTTGTAAAAAATATCACAACGGCTGAAGAATTAAATAATCCTAATTCGCCTAAGGTTGTATTAAATAAAAACTACGAAGCCCTGTATTTCAGCAGAGCAGCAATTCCATATATGCGCGGTAAGGGAAATGAGGATTGGGTTAATGAACATACTTTTTATAAGCATATCGGGATTTATGGCTATCGCAGGGATACCTTGCAAGCTATAACGAAGCTTCCGGTGTCACTCCTTGAGAAAGCAGAGTCGCTTGAGCAGCTTAGATGGATTGAGAACGGATATAAAATTAAAGTAGCCGTTACGGATATTGAAACCAAAGCAATTGATACGCCTGCAGATCTCGAAAACATCTTAAAAGATTCAGGCCAGGGCTTATAATTTAATGTTTAAATACCTTTTCGGGTTAACAAGGTATTTCTCCCAGCGGGTGCTGTCCATTCAATGAAATTTTTCAGGGGCCCCTGGTAAGGGCGTTCAATAATTACAAAGTTGGATAGTAATCAAGAAACAGAAGAAGCCGCTTTCTGCGGCTTCTAAAATAGGTTTCAGTTTACGACTTAACACCGGACAAATGCAGACGGCTGCTGTACATTCCGGATTTTGTATGGTCGTGAGTTTGGTTTGATGAGCTCAGTGTTTTTCAGGCATGATGTACTAAACCTGCATAGAAACTATACAGGCTTATAGGCAGACTTTAAATAACACGATTTAAAGGATCAAAATCAACACAAGAATAATAATGATGATCGCTCCTACTGAAAGATAAACACCTCCTCCGGTCATTGCACGTGCGGCGTTTTTCATCTCTTTTAATTCTTTTCTCAGTTCCTTACGTTCCTGGCGGCTCAGGTGCGACTTGTCCATCGCCTTAATTTCTTCAACTCTTCTTTTAATCTCTGCCACACGCTGCGCTTTTTGTTCTTCTGTCAACGTTACTTCTGTTTTTAGTTCCTTCCCGACTTTTTCAGTAGCCTGAACAGAACCAGATGATACACCCAGCATAAGAGCAGTGGCGAGAGAAAGCGTATAAATTATTTTTTTCATACTTAAAAGTTTTAATATTTCCCTTCTAACAATAAACTATGAGGAAGGTTTGTTGTGGTCGTTATTTAGGACAAAAATGCGGTCCGAAATAAAAAGCTAAAAGCAAATAGTTGACGACTGGCCGCTTAAACTTATCTTTAGGCCATGAATAAATCACTAATACTCATCCAGTGCAGAGATGAAGTAGGTTTGGTTGCTTTAATATCCGGAGTTTTAGCACATCATCATCTAAACATCACAGCAATGCGGGAATTTGTGGATGAAACGTCAAATCACTTCTTTGCCCGGATAGACTGTGTGGGAGCAGTACCCGAAGAAAAGCTGTTGTACGCTGCATTACGGGAGAAATTACCAGAACTTTCAGAGGTTGTTATCAATCCAAATCCGGAAAAACGCATAGCTATACTGGTTACAAAAGAATATCATTGCCTGGCCGACTCTCTGGTACGTAACCATTTCAACACCCTGGGAGCAAAAGTATGTTGTGTTGCAGGAAACTATGACCATCTTGAGTCGTTCACAAAAGGCTTCAATGTGCCGTTTCATCATGTAGATCATCAAAATAAATCAAAAGAGGAGTTTGAGAAAGAACTGCTCGACGTGCTTACACCCTATAAGCCAGACTATGTAATACTTGCAAAATTCATGCGGATACTATCTCCTGAATTTGTTGACAGGTTCCGGGGAAGGATTATCAATATCCACCACTCTTTTCTACCCGCCTTTATTGGAGCCAGTCCCTACCGGCAGGCATTTGAACGGGGTGTAAAACTCATAGGCGCGACAGCGCACTTTGTAACAAGCGACCTTGACGAAGGACCTATAATCATGCAAAGAACCATACCTGTAAATCATACATTTGGGGTTGCAGAGATGGTTAAGGCTGGTAAAGAAATTGAAAAAGCGGTATTAAGCAGGGCAATGCAACTCGTTTTTGAAGACAGGGTTTTTATTAATGGAAATAAGACCATCATTTTTGAGTAGAATAATGCTAATACTTCAATAGGCTATTTAACGAGCGCTAAAGTATACTTCCGTAAATCTTTTAAAACTTTTCTTTTTCCAACAGTCTTATTAAACTAAATACAGATCTATTATGGAAAATGATAAAAGAATAATACCTGGCAATGAAGAAGGTATAAAAACAGATACGGAATCGACGATAACATTGGAAAACGAAGCGGAAGCTAAACAGCATTTCCAGGTGGTTAAACGCAGACTATTAAACGTTTCGGGCTGGAAAGAAATCAGCAAAGCAGGTTCATCAGGATTTCAGTTAATAGATAACACCGGCGCGGAAGTGAACAGGCCAGCGCGAGAAGGTGATTATTTCAAAATAAATCTTCCTGCTCCGTCTACAGATAGCGGCGAAGGTTATGACTGGGTCCATATTGAGAAAATCGAAGAACAAGATGAACCTTCACAGCAGATGGAAGCAACTGCGATAAAAGTAAAGCCCTCTGGCAATCCCCAGAACAGCAGCCCTGACGTCTCCCACTTTTTTGAAGATAAAGCAAGCAGTACTTTTCGTGTAAAACGTGAGGGTTGTACAATCACAGCATCGGTACATGGTCGAAACGAAGCGCCTAATACTGAATCAGAAAACTTTTCTGATAAAATAAGAAATGCGATGGTTGCCATTGGTGCAATGCTTGGTTTTTCCAAAGCTCAATGGAAAAGTCTTGTAGAGGGTTTGATAAAAAAATAGAACGAAAAATCCGTCCGTGCTGCATGCAGGATAATTTTTAATATCTTGTACTAAATAATGTAATAAGTGAACACAAGTATGGGTTTGCTAACGCAAATATGAAAGAAACTGAAACCACATTTCTTCCTTCATTATTAGATAACGATTTCTATAAATTCACAATGCAGCATGGCGTAATAAAACTATTTCCCCATGCAAAAGCAAAATACCAGTTCATAAACAGGGGAAAGCATCTTTTTCCTGAGGGCTTTGCTACAGCCCTGCAGAATGCCGTAAATAGCATGGCTAATCTGCGTTTAACAGCGAATGAGAAGCAATATCTTGCTGCGACCTGCCCATATCTTGATCCTACTTATCTGGATTTCCTTCAAGGCTATCGTTACAACCCTGATGAGGTAAAAATTGAACAACATGGGACCGACTTATCGGTCAATGTAGAAGGACTATGGTACCGTACGATACTATGGGAAGTTCCACTGATGGCGATGATCTGCGAATTGTATTATCAGCTTAAACATCTTCAGCATATAAGCAATGAAGAGATCACCGCAATAAACAAAGAGAAGATCGAAAAATATGGCCTTCTTGGAGTAACGATCGCTGAGTTTGGCACGCGACGCAGGCATTCATATGCAGTGCATAGCCTGGTGGTTGAAGCTCTGAAAGAGTACGGAGGAAACACATTCGTGGGTACGAGTAATGTTCATCTGGCTATGAAGTATAACACAAAGCCAATAGGTACTCATGCACATGAGTGGTTTATGTTTCACGCCGCTAAATACGGTTTCAAAATGGCCAACTCTCTTGGCTTGGAACATTGGACAAACGTATACCGCGGAGACCTTGGCATCGCGCTTTCCGACACCTACACGACGGATATATTCTTCGAACAGTTTGACAAGAAGTTTTCAAAGTTATTTGATGGAGTTCGTCATGACAGCGGTGATCCGGTTGTATTTGCAGAAAAAACAATCGCGCATTATAAAAGCATGGGCATCGATCCTATGTCTAAAACCATTATTTTTTCAGATGCACTAAACTATGATAAGGTAGCGCATATTACAGAATTTTGCAGGGGTAAAATAGGAATGTCATTTGGTATTGGAACAAACTTCACGAACGATGTGGGCGTAACACCACTAAATATTGTGATTAAGATGACTGAAGCGTTTCCGGAAAATCAACCATGGATTCCTGTGGTGAAGCTCTCCGATGAGCGCGGAAAGTATACCGGCGATCAAAAGATGATACATTTGGCGAAAGAGATACTGGAGATAAAATGAGTAGCTCACCGCCGTACATCCTATGTCGTTACCAACATATACCCTCGGCTCACTTACAAAAACAACAGGAAGTCCTATAAATCACATCCCATTTGAATAGCAGGTCTATTGTATCAGGAGCCATATCAGGCAGTATAAAATGTTGAAAACGGCCTTGTTTTTCAGAATCAATTAAAAATACAGGTTTTGATAAACAATTCGCAAGAAACAAGGTTAATTTCACAAACCTTTTAAACTACGTTATTATGTCAAAATCGAAAAACGAAAGCAACGGTGGTATCACTGCATATTCTGTTAAGACCAAAACGAAAAATGTTCCGATGATCGATCCGGTCATTGATATAAAATCAGGCCGCTATATCGCAACAGGAAAGGATAGCGAAGGCAATAAAATGGCCGCAATTTTAGGAAAAGCTAAAGCCGAAGAGCATATCAAAAACGGAGACGCTAAAAAAGGCACAGGTTGGGATTAAGACACTTTTTCCTTTCATCCTTTTTTACCAGATTTGCTGTCGATGAATCGCATAGATCGCCTGTCAGCAATTCTTATACAATTACAATCCCGGAGGGTTGTAAAAGCAATTGATATTGCAGAACGGTTTAACATCAGTTTACGAACGGTATACCGTGATGTTAAGGCCCTGGAAGAAGCAGGTATCCCGATCATTGGGGAAGCAGGTGTTGGATATTCGCTAATGGAAGGGTATCGGCTTCCTCCAATTATGTTTACCAGAGAGGAAGCCACAGCATTGCTTACTGCCGAAAAATTGGTAGAAAAGCTCACAGACGCCTCGAACGGAGCTATTTACAAGTCCGCGATGTATAAGATCAAAGCGGTGCTGCGCAAGCCTGAAAAAGACTTACTTGAAAACCTTGACAGCTACATAGAAGTGCTGCAAACGCGGCCACAAAAACAAGCTAGTCAGCCCGGACTTAACATTCTTCAGACAATATTAAAAGCTATAAATGATAAACGGGTAGTTGACATATGCTATTTTGCGCATTATAAACAAGAAAGCACTAATCGCCAGATTGAGCCTATCGGTGTTTTTTATCTCGATAATTATTGGCATCTGGTTGCTTTCTGTCATATGAGAGAGGACTATCGTGATTTTCGAATGGACCGCATAAGAAGCTTATCGTTAACAAACGAGCCATATCAGCATCAGCATATTTCATTAAAAGAATATACAGAGCAAGAATATAAATGCCGCGATTTACTGTCTGTAGTCATTAGAGTAAATAAAAAAGCCGCCCGGCATCTGGCAGAACAAAAATATTATAACGGCTTTATATCCGAAACCGAGAAGGATGATAGTATTGAGATGTCATTTCTTACTGCTTTTCCTGAAGGCTTTGCAAGATGGTTTCTGATGTTTGCCGATGAAGCCGTACTGGTTGAACCCGTCTCTTTAAAGAACCGGATTGAAGAGATACTCTCAGTTATTTCTGTAAAGCTTCGAAGTCCTCAGTTAACTTGAACCTATTCAACGCGTGTTTCTTTAAATTTCACTACAGAGGTTCCGAATTAGCCTGTAGCATCATTCGATGATGCTTTTATTTTCTTTATGTTACTCCGGGCGTTAATGAAGGGGGCAGCAAAAATTTGCGCATTATGCAGCTGGCTCCTTATATCGCGCCAGAAGAGGTATGCCTGTTCGTTTAACGACCACACTTCGGCTCTGATAAGATCGCCTCTTACATAAGGGCTGTCAATATTCAGCTCGAGATTTTTTATATAATATCCGTCGGCATATTCATCAGAAAAGAGGTTCAGGTCATCCGACTTATTTTGATAAACGCCATTCTTATATAGTTTTATTTGCGCATAGTCGCCCTTCCCTTCTGATTCCTGAGCGCAGATTAATGGATAATACCCGGCATTCTTATAGATCAGGGATTTATCCTGGTACTTATATAGAACGGTATCCGGGTTGAAGGCCAGACGCGGCACTGTAGAGACCGCTTCATAAGAGCCATCTTTTGTATCGATGCTCAAAGTGTAAGTCCGGCCGGTTATTGCCCTGATCTGAGTAAAAGAATACCGCCCGGGTGCCTGTTCTTTGAGTAGCTCTTTATGATTTTCATTATCACTGAGGATCACATGAGCGCCTTCTAAAGGCTGATAACCCGTCGAATCAGAAATACCCCTGGTATAATAAAGTTTGACAACCTGCGTTTCGCGCTTATTTGTAAGCCATCCTTCTACCACCAGGACAGGTTTACCACCAGCGACTTCTATATCAATTACATCCTGGCAGGAAAGAGCCAGAAACGATACAATTAACAGAAGTAAAGAAAGCCAGAGCTTCATGATTAAAATTTAAAATTCCAGGTTACAGAAGGAATAACAGTCCCAAACATGGCAAAACGTACAGCTTCAAAATCAGACGGTTGTTGGTTATTTTGCCTAAGATATACAGAAAAAGCATTCCGCCGGTTCAGCACATTAAAAAGTGATACCACCCATTCACTGTAATATCTTTTGCCCCGGGGGGCCTTACGCCTGAACGTAGCCGACAAGTCCACCCGTTTATACGACGGTATCCGGTAGTTATTCCTGTAATTGCCGGAATTAAATTGAACGGGATAACCCTGTACTTCAAAGCGGTCAGCGGGCAATGTCACCGGAGTTCCTGAAGCATAACTATAAGTGCCTGAAAACACTACAGATGGGTTTAACTGATATACAGCAACCATTGACAAAGAATGGGTTTTATCAAACTTGGCAGGAAAATACTGTCCGTTGTTAATCCCGTCGAATTTCCTTTCCGTGCGGCTTAAAGTGTAACTAAGCCATCCATTTAGTTTTCCAAAGTGTTTTTTTGCATACAACTCGGCCCCATAAGCCCTCCCCTTACCAAATAACATATCGGCAGCCGGATTTTCGTTCATTACTGTTTCTGCGCCATCTATAAAATCAATCTGATTGTTTAGCCTCCGGTAATACACCTCGACAGACGTTTCGTATCTGTTTTCATTAAAGGTTCTGAAATATCCAGCCGAGAACTGATCTGCCGTTTCCGGCTTTATATTATAAGAGCTTGGGGCCCACATATCCAACGGACTTACTGACATGGTGTTCGACATTAGATGAAGATCCTGCGCTGTACGGTTGTACGAGATCTTCAACGACGCGTATCTGCCGGCCTGCAGTTTGAGAGATATCCGCGGCTGAAGATAGTGATATGTCTTTATATTATCCCAGTCCTTGAATACCCGTGGATCTACAGGCTCCTTTCGCTCTCCGGGCAGCCCCCGATAGTCGTAAACCGTCGTTTCCCCGTCTGCAATACTTTGAAATATCGAGTACCGTAATCCGTATTCTACAGCAAAAACCTCCGAAAATTGAATCTCATGGTCGCCATAAAAATTAAGCGCCGCTGATCTTTGACCAGGCATCTCTACCAGCCTGAAAATTGACTCATCGCCCACCGGTTCGGCTTTGCCGGGAATAAATTGGTGAAATGTCCCTTCGACTCCCATAAAGACCGTATTCTCTATATTGGGGTACCAGTTGAATCCGCTCTTCAGAATATAATCGTTGATACCAGCATTCCAGACAAAACTATTTGAAGGGCTATTTTCCGAGCCGAGACTATATTTATATTCGGAATAGATTACACTTGTGTTTAGAAAGAGCTTTGGATTAAACACATGATTCCATCGCAAAGCACCGGTACCGTTTCCCCAATTGAGCTTAAATATCGTATTCGCCTTTATTTTATCCCTTCCGAAATAGGCTGAAACAAAAAGCTTGTCGCGTTCTGATATGCTCAGGTTAAATTTCGCGCTCAGATCGTAAAAATAAATAGAGTTATTTTTGATATCCGGATCGGAGGACTGCCTTGTAATTAAGTCGGTATATGAACGTCTGGCGCTCACAATCATCGAGCTTTTATTCTGAATGACAGGCCCTTCTAAGGTGATCCTGCTCGCTATCAGCCCCAAACCTCCGGTCACGCCCCACTCCTTGTCGTTTCCGTCCTTTAATCGTGTATCCAGTACGGAAGATAAACGGCCACCGAATCGGGCAGGCATCTCCGTTTTATAAAGGCTGGCGTCTTTCACAGCGTCCGGATTTGCTACGGAAAAAAGGTTGAACAGATGAGAGGTAAAATACAGCGGAGCTTCATCCTGCATTACAAGATTCTGGTCAATTCCTCCACCTCTTACATTGAATCCCGAAGCACCGTCGCCCACTGAGCTTACTCCGGGTAACAGTTGGAACGATCGTATAAGGTCCGCTTCCCCTAAAAATGACGGCAACAGTCTGACGGAGCCAATCGAAAGCGGTGAGGCATGAACAGGTTTGTTGATATTACGATCGGCTGGGATTGAACTTACCATAACCTCATTCATTAAAGTCATGGACATTGCTAAGGCAATGTTCAAAACAGTATCACTTTCCAGATGCAATCGTTCCTCCTTTCCTTCATATCCCAGATAATAAAAACGAAACCTGTATTCGCCTGCCGGAACAGTAAGAGAGAAAAAGCCGTATTCATTTGACAAGGCTTCCCCTCCTGATTCAACCACGCTAACCAACGTACCTGAAAGACTCTCACCGCTCTCTTTATCCTTAACATAGCCGTTTATGGTTACCTTTTTCTGCGCCGAGGCAGCGAATACAGTAAACAGCATTATCGTTAAAAACAAAGCCCTTAAGGTGTTCATACCATCGTTCTGGTAAAGATTAACGCTAATATAAATTTCTTTTCACTTCCAGCGCCATAATAAAAAAATCTTCAAAACAATGGCGGCGTTTCGATTGTATAAAAAACATCCCTTTGAACGAATGCCTGGATAACAGGAAGGTATTGATCAATACTGCGAATAAGTTTACAACAGGGGTTCTAATACAACGATATAATGATCCTGAACAATTAAAGGTATTGAACAGACCTAAAAAAGATGAATATAGAACAAAGGGTTGAGCAAAAAACTGCATTATTTTCGGAAGAGGCCCTGCATTCCCTGGAAAAGACGGTCAGTAATACGATAAAAGATAATTTTAAAGAAGAGCTCCCGGAATACGAGAGCGGTGCGGAATATTCCCTGGATTACAGAAATAAAAATGCCTTGTCTGAAAAAATAACCGTTCAGAAATACTGGCGTCTGATATTTGTTGTAGTGTTTATTCTGTCGAAATTCTTCCTTCTTTTAGCTGTTTATTTCTATATAAAATACAAAGATATCCAATTTGAAAACCAGCGGCTCCAATATCAGATCGAGACAGAGCGGCTACAATAAAATTTTCCCTAAAAAATTTAAAGATAGTGTAACTTTACAGCACGACGATTCGTCTATTTATATATAGTTTTGAGTATCGTACAATGAAATCACTATCGCTATATTTATTGTCATTATTGGCTATCCTGACACTGTCAGTGAAGGCTCAGCAAGCAAATCTTACCTCCGATCAAAATCCCAGGTATAAAGAAAGCCAGCAACAATATATGAAAAACGCTGATTCCCTTACCAAAAATCAGGGCACTACGGTTCAGCAAACCTATAAAGCTTACGATTGGTACGAAGCCCGCCTTGAAAGGAGACAGCAACACCGCGAATGGCGGCATCAGGAAAACCTCAATAATGGTTATTACTATAATAACTACTGGCAAGGTTACTATAATCCATATAACTGGAGAAGCTCGGGCTTTTATATACAACCGTCGTTGTATTTCCGATGGAACAACGGCAGAGGACACTGGAGATAAATCCTATGTTCCAAAGAATAATCTTTTATCACAAACACATCATATGAATCTTCTTAAAACATTTTGTATCGGCGGTCTTATGGCCTCTGCCCTGTTTATTTCTTCGTGTTCAAGAACAGTTACCCGTATTGATAACAACCAGCAAATTGATATTAGCGGAGGCTGGAATAACACCGACTCAAGAATGGTCGCTGAAGAAATGACTAATACCATTCTTAATGCCAGCTGGCTGAACGATCATTTAGAACAAAAAGCCGGAAAAAAGCCTGTTGTTATAGTTGGAATGGTACAAAACAAGACACATGAGCACATCGATGCCGAGACATTTACTAAAGATGTAGAACGCTCTTTTATCAGTTCGCAGAAAATCAGACTGGTTCAGGGCGGAAAGAAGCGTGAAGAACTGCGCGGTGAAAAAGCTGACCAGCAAACAAACGCTTCGGTTTCTACTATGAAAAAATTCGGGCTGGAAAACGGTGCTGACTATATTCTTCAGGGCTCTGTAAACTCTATCGTTGATGCCCATAAAAGAGAAAAAGTAGTTTCTTATCAAGTAAATCTTGAGCTTACCAATATCGAAAGCAACGAGGTTGTATGGATTGGCGACAAGAAAATAACTAAGTACGTTAAGAATTAATCATTATCATGGTGCATGGAACATTTTAGGCTGTTCCATGCATTATTCCCCACTATGGTCCAAGCACCTGCAAAATATCTTTGCTTAGTTATTTTTAGCGCCCTGTTACTTCTGACAAGCAGTTGTACCACTTACCACGAGCAGATTAAGAACTATTATTCAAGTATTTCTGAAGGGGATTATGCTAAAGCAAACATCGAACTCGAGAAAAGCAAGCTTCTGCAGAAAACAAGAAACAGGCTGCTATACCTCTTAGAGAAAGGCAGGACTACTCACGCACTGGCTCAATACGACACCAGTAACCACTATTTCAACCTTGCTGATAAATATATCGAAGAAGTCCGTACGGATGCAGGAGATGCTTTAGCAGGCACACTTGTTAATCCCATGATGCAAAAGTATAAAGGAGAGGATTTCGAGAAGATTATGATCCATTACTACAAGGCTTTGAATTACCTGTATCTCGGCAAGAGTGAAGAAGCCATTGTAGAAGCACGTCGAATCACCTTGCAAAATCAGCAGTTAAACGACAAGTTTAACGATAAAAACAACAGATATTCAAAAGATCCTTTTTCTTTCATGCTACAGGGACTCATTTACGAGTCGGCGGCAGATATCAATAACGCATTTATTGCTTACCGAAACGCTGCCGAGGCTTATTTAAACAGCGAGAATCAAGAGTATTATGGGATTAAAATGCCCGAACAGCTAAAGAAAGACGTTTTAAGGACAGCCTCGCAGAATGGCTTCAACGATGAGGTAGGACGCTTCGAGAAGCTGTTGAACATGAAATATGAGGTGCATAAAGATGCGGAAGGCGGTTCTCTCGTAGTCTTTTGGGAAAATGGTCTTGCCCCGGTGAAAGAACAACAAGACTTTTTCTTCAGCCTGACAAAGGGCACTTCGGGGTTTTACTTTGTTGACATGAATGGCAACAACATACCTTTTGATTCGGGAGTAAGTTTTAATGCCGATCACTTAGAGGCAGCCGATCTGAACAATTTCAGAGTAGCTTTCCCCAGATATGCTCCCCGCCCCCCTTTGTTTAAAATTGCCACCATCCAGACGAAACAAGACAGCGTTGTTGCTGAGAAGGCCGAAGATATTAACGAGCTGGCTATATCGACATTAAAACAGCGTTTTGTAAAAGAAGCCTCTCTTGCCTTAAGCCGGATGGCCGTTAAAAAGGCAGCACAGATGGTTATAAAGGGGAAGGACGACGATAACAAGAAGAACAAGGAGCTGCGCGAAGGCATCGCTGCAGCAATAGACCTTTATAGTTTATTTTCTGAAAAGGCCGACACCCGAAACTGGCAAACTCTTCCATCGTCTATCTATTATGCGCGCATCCCGCTTCAAAAAGGGAAAAATGACGTCAAAATATTTTTACGTGATGCCCATGGTAAAGAAGAAATAAAGAACTTCTCCGTGGAAGGAACCGGCAAAATAACGTTTTATAACTACGCATCGCTAAAATAGTCCGAAAGCAAACAAATATTCGATATTTTCATTATCTGCTTATCAGATATTAACTTATGGATAGATTCAGCATTGACGTACCGAGTGGCGGGAGCACAGTATCATTTGATGTCATAGATTATGCTCATGACGACGATAACAGATGCAAGTTTGAAGTATTCAAAAACAACAGGCTTGTAGCAAGCTTTGAACCTGACTCCCGAGGCTTGCTACATGTATGTAAAAATCCCGGTGGCGTTGACGACGAAATACTCGAATACCTCGCTGAAAAAATTGAATCGTATAACTTTTAGAAATGATTCTTACTTAGCAGTTATTTCCTTTTAATAACATCCATAAGAAGTTCCGGCTCATTTGTAGTAATCATATCAACCCCTTCCTTCAAGAAAAACTGGAGGTCGTTAATATCATCGACAGTCCAGCAATTCGTACTTAAGCCCAATTTCCTTGCCTGGTCAATCATCTTATTCTCTTTTTTGAAAATGCTGTAGTGATAGTCTAGTCCATCTATTCCGTCGGCTTTCAACTGCTGAAGACTCTTGTCGCCACCTAAATAGGCCAGTTTAGCAGCCGGATCTAACTCCCTCACTCGTTTTAAAGCATCATAACTAAAGCTGATATAATATATCCATGCCTGAGCCTTGAGCGCGCGGACGGCTGAAACAGTCTTGTTTGTCACAGCAATAGTCATCTCGGGACTGATAACAGATGGCTTGATCTCCAGAAAGAGCCTGGTTGAGTTTTGAATGATCCCTTCTTTCAGATAGGCATCTAATGTTGGCAGCGGCTCAGAATTAGAAAGTTTAACCTTATGTAATTCTGAAGCGGCGGTACTCTCAATCCGGATACCCTGTACATCGGGATCATGATGAACAAATAGTACTGAATCGGCAGACATCCTCACATCAAATTCTGAACCCTCGCAACCCATTTGTATGGCTTTTTTTAATGCACCTATTGAGTTTTCAGTCTCGCCTGTATTCTTCCATGCACCACGGTGAGCTATCACTTTGTTTTTTATGAAGTTGTCTTTCACAATGACAAAATCAGCTTTATCATCACCCACCTGAATGGTAATATTATATTTTAAACCCTTTAATTCGACTTTCTTTTTCAATCTCAGCACATTGTCCTTACTTACGGCAAATAAGCCGGATGTATCCTTTAAAAGAATAGCTTTCTCATCAGCTCCGCCTTTTGTTACTATCGTCGCAATATTTTTACCGGTAAATGGTATCGCGTAATTATCGAGGTAAAATTGAACTGCTTTGTCCTGTGCTTTGCCGCTTCCTGAAAATAATAAGGCCAGACAAGCTATAAAAACTGCTTTCTTATTCATTGTAAAAAATGTACCTGTTGCCAGCAAATTTAATCTTTATTACTTCCTTTTAAAGACTGGAGTAAAAATAATCAACTTCCAACCAATTTTCTTTGAAAGACCCTGACGTGTCTCAGGAAATACATCGTCAGATAAAACTGTTCGCAACAATGCCGGTTTATATAGAACATCTTATACCTACGTTATGGAATCACCTATTTCAAGGCAGCTACATGGTATTGCCGACTATTCTTACGTTCCCCTGTCGTTTGCGGCACCCGAACTATTCGGGTTTAGGAAGGTAAAACAAGCAAAAACGTTATGCCGCCTTATCGGTGCGGGAGTGCTCGCATCTGCACTTACAACCAAAGCTGAATGGGGAATGTTAAAGGTTGTACCATTTAAGGTACACTTGCTCACCGATATCTCTATGGGAATTATTATAGCAGCCGCGCCTTTGCTCTTCGATTTTGCGGGCAACAAAAAAGCGAGAAATACCTTTATTGGACTTGCAATTACGAGTATTATAGTTCCGCTTCTAACAAAAAATGAGGAGATGAAGCACGGGTAAACTATTATTAATTATCTTTAATATTCATGATAACTAAAGTAATTCTAACGGCATGTGCGATTACTGTTCTGGTACTGATCCGTAGAGGCAAAAACTAAGCGTTAGTTTTACCGCCGGGTCATCTTTAACAGAAATAAGGCGGCAGCACTTGTAAACAGCAAAACAGTTGCTGTCTTCCTCCTTGACGGAGGAGAGAACCGGCTCCACCCCCCATACACGCCTGAGCCATATTTTAGGGGCCTGAATACGTTGCCATTTGTTAAAGGCACATGATCCGCTACTTTTAGATAACTCTCAATAACTTTAGCAGTGATATTGCGGCTAAGAGCAGGAAACAAAAAATGGGATAGCCTTAAGAATGTGGCTATACTCCCGATCGTAACCGACGGCTTTGGATTATGTGCGAGCTTTACTATAGCCACTGCCAGTTTCCGCGGATCGTAAACAGGAGGTGCGGGCTTTAGGTACCGACCCGTAAAATTAGCTGCATGTCTGATTCCCGGAGTATCTAAAAAGGCAGGAAACGCATCACAAACATAAATTTCAGGCCACTTGGTAAGCTCCCCTCTTAATGCCTCTGAAAAGCCTCTAAGCCCGAACTTGCTGGCCGAGTATCCTGTTGCGTAGGGCACCGGAAACCATCCGCCTATTGAAATATTATTTATAAGAATACCACGTTGCTGACCTATAAAATAAGGCAGGACAGCATGAGCCCCGTGAAGATACCCCATTAAGTTGGTCTTAATTACCTGGTCTAATATCTCTATCGGTGTGTCCGTAAACGATCCGGCGGCCAGAATCCCGGCATTGTTAACCCAGACATCAATACGACCATATATCTCAAATGCTGTTTTTGCAAGCAGAAGTACTGCGGCGGCATCCGTTACATCTGTCGTTATTGCAACAGCCGACTCTGCTCCTGTTTCATTACATTCCTCAACAACCTCTTCCAGAGCCATGGATCGCCTGCCGGCAAGTACAAGTTTAGCACCGGCCCGCGCAAATTCAACAGCTATAGCCCGGCCGGCGCCCCCCGATGCTCCTGTAATCACTACAGTTTTTCCCTTCATGCTCTGCTTATCCTTTGTATTCGTATATTTATTCATAGTTGTGATTGTATTTATCTTAATGCAATATCCAAGCCAAAGAGCTCTGTGGGATTAGCAGTTAAAAAACAAAAAAGGTTAGATATCATTTATCATAAAAACGACAATGAAAAACGCTTCTCAATATCTCTGGTGGCATACAGGAATTATTTATCAAATATATCCGCGTTCTTACCAGGACAGCAACGCGGATGGAATAGGTGACCTCCGCGGTATCATTGAACGTCTTGATTATCTGCAATGGCTGGGAGTGAACGTTATTTGGCTCTCCCCTGTCTATCCGTCTCCCATGGCTGATTTCGGCTATGATATTTCTGACTATACCGGCATACACCCGCTGTTCGGAACCATGGCTGATTTTGACGAGTTATTAGATGTTATCCATTTACGCGGCATGAAACTGATCCTCGATTTTGTACCCAATCATACCTCGGATAAGCATCCGTGGTTTGTGGAATCCAGGTCGTCGAGAGATAACCTAAAACGTGACTGGTATATATGGAAAGATCCCGGAGATGATGGTTCGGTCCCTAATAACTGGCTCAGTGTATTTGGCGGCAGTGCCTGGGAGTGGGATGAGCAGACCAGGCAGTATTATTATCATGGCTTTTTAAAAGAACAGCCCGACCTGAACTGGCGGAATCCAGAAGTACAGGATGCGATGTTGGAAGTGATGCGCTTCTGGCTGGAAAAGGGCGTCGATGGGTTCAGAGTAGATGTGCTCTGGCACTTAATTAAAGATCAGCAGTACCCTGATAACCCTCCAAACCCGGACTATCAGGCACATATGCCGACTTATGACCAGCTGTTACCGGTATATTCAACGGACCAGCCCGAAGTTCACGACATTATCAGCCGAATGCGCAGCTTACTCGACAGTTACGACGACAGGCTGATGATTGGAGAAATCTATCTGCCCATACAAAAATTAATGCTATATTATGGTGTAGATAATAAAGGAGCTCATTTGCCTTTTAATTTTCAATTAATCGATTTGCCATGGATTGCGCAGAAGATTGCGCGTGCTGTTGACGAATATGAGGCAGCTCTCCCTCCCGGCGGCTGGCCCAACTGGGTGTTAGGAAATCACGACCGGCCCCGCATTGCTACCAGGGTTGGAATTGAACAGGCCCGTATAGCGGCGATGCTGCTACTCACCCTCCGGGGAACTCCGACGATTTACTATGGCGATGAGCTAGGCATGCGTGATGTACCGATTCCATTTGAAGAAATTCAGGATCCGCAAGGATTAAATATGCCGGATAAAAACCTCAGCAGAGACCCTGCACGAACCCCCATGCAGTGGGATTGCAGTGCAAACGGTGGATTTAGCAGCGTCAGGCCCTGGCTGAGAGTTGACGAGGCCTTTGAACGTGAGAATGTGCAGGTTGAGAGAGAAGACCGGCATTCGATGCTTTCACTATATAAGCGACTCATAGAATTGAGGCAGAAAGAACAGTCTTTGATCACCGGAGCATATGAGCCAGTTGAGTGTAATGAACAAACCATTGCTTATATACGCAGAGAATCGGGGCATTCGGCGTTCTTTGTTTTACTTAATCTTAGTAACGGTTCGGCATGCTTTAATAACGAGAACAGAAGGATTAATGGCTTCGTTAATATTGCAACATCTCCGCACCTTGAAGGTCGAATGATATCCGGAAAAATTAACCTTAATGGAAATGAGGGTATCATTGTTCGTCTTGCTCAATAATACAATATACTGGCGTTGCGCCTCTACACCGGCTGAAATTCACTACAGGTTGTTGTTTTTTTCAACACATTTATAAGCCTACAGAACAAGCAAATACATACTAAAAAATTAACAATCAGCAAATTACAAAAAAAGGTAATTACTGGCAGGACTATGGATATCTGATAGAATATTAATTACAAATAACTATGAAAGAAATAAAAAAAATAGTCTTATCAGCCGCCTTACTAACAATGACAAGTGTTTCGGCGATTTACGCGCAAACGCAAACTACGGATAGTTCAGCCACTCAAAGTGCAGCAGCAACACAGCAGCCAGCTGCTTCAGGTGACGTCTTGCAGGCAATATCCCAATCTGGTTACAATACAATTTTCCGGACTTCCATCACCACTGCGGGGCTTGAAAGTACGTTAACCGGCGCGGGGCCATATACTGTGTTTGCACCGTCTGACCAAGCTTTTAGTGCAGGGTCCAAAGCCGACAGCCTTTTAAAAGATCCGGCAAAGCTGACGCCGGTTTTAAGAGGACATATAGTAAACGGAAAATACACAAAAGACGATATTATAAAAGCGCTTACAGCTGGTAAGGGTACAGCAACTATGACAACCATCGATGGCGGGACACTTACGTTAAAGGTAAATGCTTCAAAGAACCTTGAGTTATCAGATTCCGCCGGCAACACAGCACTTGTAACTGTTTTTGATTTACAGGGCACTAATGGTGTTGGACATGTAATTAACAACGTGTTACTGGCAAAGTAATCAAATCACATCCCTTATATATATAGCCTCTGCATCATGCAGGGGCTTTTTGTTTTGTGCCCAACTTTGTTTTCAGGCTTCAAACTTATTGAGGTTTAGAGTAAATAGCAGCATATAATATCTTCCAAGCCGGTTACTCCGGTTATCCATGATCGCATTATTGAGAATAGTACGTCCCACGCTGGTGTTCTGATCAAACATGTCAAAGCCCGTAAATCGCAATGCACCTGATTTATTTTTGAAGAACCGCCTTTCAATATAGGTGTTAAGAATGAACGGGTTTGTTTTACCCGTTCCCGAAAATCCCTTATTAATGTTCTTATCCGCCTCTATACCCAGTATCCATCCTGACAATAGATTCAATCTTCCACTGGCGCCAAGAGCCCAGGTGGAGAGTTCTTTGCTGTTATATTGATCGATATAAAAATTATTAAAAGTACCCATAGAATACCTGTTAATATTATAGGTATAAACTACTGAAGGGTAAAACTCAAGATGATCTCCCGGATTTATCTGCATTCTCATTGCCTGCGACATGATCAGATTACGGCCTCCGATCTTTTCAGAATTACTCATTGAAATATTATGATTGTAATTTACCGAGCCATTCAGGTCAACAACGTATTTCCTTTCGGAGATGGGTAACGAAAAATTATAAGAGCCCCCGATCATAAAGCTCCCGTTCACATTTTCAAAGAGCGTTTCCTGCGAAATAATATTATCGTCTTTATTAACCAGTATTGTATTTGCCACTACCTGATCCTGGATAAAAGTTCCGGCCACGCTGGCAAATAAGGTTTTTCCTGTTTCGATGTTAAAGCTGTTATAACTAATATCAACATTATGCCATAATTCCGATTTAAGAGTTGGGTTGCCTGTTACCGGATACTGCGGATTGGTGACATCTGTCACCGGTTGTAACTGGAGATAAGACGGCGGATTGCTACTGGCAGCATAGTTTATACTAAATGACTTCTCATTTGATATGAGATAACCATAGCTAAGCTCAGGGACTATATTCAGCCCCTCCCGGTTGATATCGATGTTCTTGCTGATTGACTCACCTTCCAGAAGCGTTGGCTGTATACTTACACCTACGGTGTATGAATGTTTCGCTCCATTATGTCTTAACGAAAGGCTTACAGTATTAGTGGTAAACGAATAAGCATAGCGATTGCTCAAAGAGTCAATCTTTCTCCTTATATCAGCTCTATGAGCTTCCCTGTCATTTATATAATTCGAATAACCGAAAGCATATCCCAGCTCTATCCTCGAGTTTTTATTCAGCGGTTCTATATAAGAAAGCCGGGCTGTTGTACTAAAACTTTGATTTTCATTTTTCAAAAATTGCCGCTGTACCGAATCACGTGTTAAGCTACCGGTTTTGTCATAAAAAAGCATCATGGCATTCGTGTTCTGTTCAGATGTATTATTGCTGCTTCTTAGGACTACTTCGGCGAAAAGGTTCCTTCCTGATTTTCCGAATTTATGATTGCCCACTATTCTGGAACTGATAAGGGGAGCTGAAGACGACATTCTTTCCAGGGTAAACTGTTCGAGACTATCGGTTATTCGAAAGTAATTTTGTTTACTTTGAGTTAAAAACGCATCTCTGTTCGTATTTCTTTTATTGAAATTAAACACCGGCGATACCTGTATGAAGTTCAAGCTGTCTTCATATTCCATAGTCCACTGGAATATATGGTTATATGCTACGCTCTTATTGTTTGTAGTGTCGTTGTTGAATATCAATATATTATCAGGATAGATATTCTGCCTGAAAGTTTCGGACCGGAGATCGTTCCTTATCTTCGAAAAGCTGTAGCTGCCGTAAGAGCTTATTGCTTTGTTATATTTCTCCCGGTAATTAAATCCCGTCGCACTGACGGTTGTAAGACCATTCATCGCAGAATTCAGGGCATATTCGGCCCCTGGCATCCCCGCATTATTGTTATTCAGATTTCCGTAAAACGCAGTTTCCCGATTATTATTGAAATAATTCCCCAAAGCAGAAAACTGATATCTCCCTTCATTACCATTGCCAGCAGAAGCATTTCCAAAATACCCCTTCCGCAGGTTTGCCCACGTTTTTATATTGATTATTTTCTGATATCGCCCGTCAGTCCCGCCAGTTAACCGGGCCTTATCACCATAGTCATCTATAACTTGTATCTTTTCGATCAGATTTGCTGGAATATTCTTTATGGCGGTTTCGACATCTCCTCCGAAAAAATCTTTCCCGTTTACCTTCACCCGTGTTACCATTTTCCCCTGGGCAATCAGATTTCCATCTCTGCTGATACTAATGCCTGGCAATTTCTTCAGCAGGTCTTCTGTAAAGGCATTTTCCCTCAAACGATAATTCCGGGCCTGGTACTCTATGGTATCTTTCTTTATAATGACAGCGCGCTTAGCGAGAATCGAAATCTGGTCGAGCTCATAGGACTGCGACTGAAGAATGAGAGGTTCCAGTAAAAATACACACCTGCTTCCATCAAAGTCGTAATCCTTTTCAATTGTCTGATACCCCAAATTACTAATAGTGAGCAGAAACCGGGGCCAGATAATTCCCGGAAGCACAAACTCTCCGTCATCAGAAGTTCGCACTGATACTGAATCATTGGTTGAAGTAAGCTTAACTGTCGCTCCTCCAATTCCTATACCGGAAGTATCTAGTACCATACCTCTTATTTCGTACCTGCCTTGAGAATACAAATAGCCGTTAAGAAGCAGTAAAGCAAACAGTGTGAAGAATGCCTTCATTCATGAACAATTAAATGACTCATCTGTACTACTACAGATCATTATATATGCATCAAACAATATTAACGCATATATTTAACTTATCATATCACAGCTCCTTATCTCAATTGCAGTGATGAGCTAGTGTTAATATAGATTTATATATAAGATGGTTGTCCTTTGTAATTGCTGAACTGATTGTGTACTGCCCATCATCTCATCTTCTGATTTTTTCATTCTTTTTTATTTTACGAGGATTACTACCTAAATGAAATAATAGCAAGAGGGAGGAAACGACATCCTTCCTGCTGCTCAATAAGGCAATTTCATCAGCGCAACATCTTTTGGCTAAAATAATGTTTTTTTTAACCTGATATATGACTGTTGAATTTTATTTCTAGCAATCAAGGAACAGTATATAATAAGATAAGGGATTTTGGAAGGGTAAGACAAGGCTCAGATCACATCAAAGCAATGATGACCTGACAATTCAGGTTTTTTCTCAGGAACAGAAGTGAAATGTTTTAACATAAAAAGGCCGGCATTTAGAGCCGGCCCTTTTTATGATAGGAAAGCTATCGGTTATACCCACCTCTTCCCCCACCGCGACTAAAGCTTTTATTCTGGCCGTCTGAGGGACGATCTTCGGCTTCTTTAACGGTGATTTTGCTTCCATTGTAATCGCCACCATTCATGTTCAGAATTGCTTCTTTAGCTTCTTCATCATTGGGCATCTCAACAAAACCAAAACCACGGCTACGGCCGGTTTCGCGATCTTTTATTATTCTAAGAGATTTTACATACCCGAAATCTCCAAAGACCGCTCTTAATTCTGCTTCCTCTACTTCGAAAGGAAGACCTGCAATAAATATCTTCATTAAAAAACTAAAATTTTTGCGAAGGTACAGCTTTTAATTGAACGAAAAGTAAGTATAATGCCATTTAACTCAGAAAAAACGTTTTGTATTCCCTGCTTCCAAACAGACGGGAACATTCATATAAAATATGTAAATTGTCCGCCTGTAAAACGTTCACAAAAAACGTTGAGGTTTATGGCTCTGAACTACGTCTGGATTGCTTTTTTTATCATTTCATTTATTGTCGCCCTAATTAAACTTATATTCTTCGGAGATACAGAGATCTTTCAGAAACTCGTAGAAAGCTTGTTTGATACTACCAAATCTTCTGTAATGGATATTGCCCTGCCGCTGGCGGGAACAATGGCATTCTGGCTGGGCATAATGAACATAGGAGAGAAAGCCGGAGCTATAAATTTTTTAAGCCGGATAGTAGGTCCATTTTTCAGCCGTTTATTTCCCGAAGTTCCCAAAAACCATCCTGCCACGGGACAAATGCTTATGAACTTTTCAGCAAATCTTCTTGGCCTCGACAATGCGGCAACTCCTCTTGGATTAAAAGCAATGGGAAGTCTTCAGGAGATAAACAAGTCTAAAGACACTGCGTCAAATGCCCAAATCATGTTCCTGGTTTTGCATACATCGGGATTAACGATACTGCCCATATCTATTATAGCTCAAAGGGCAATTCTTAATGCAGCTGACCCAACGGACATATTTATTCCATGTATCATTGCCACCTATGTTGCCACAGTTGCAGGACTGCTGATAGTTGCCATCTGGCAAAAAATCAATTTATTTAATACGGTAATAATAAGTTGGCTGGTGGGCCTTACCGCTTTTATTGGTCTTATTGTATGGTATTTCACGGTGTTCCTAAGCAAGGGCCAGATCAGCGAAGTATCAAAAGTTGTTAGTAACGTCTTGTTATTTCTCATTCCAATAACTTTTATTCTAGGTGCCTTAAGGAAAAAGGTAAATGTCTTTGATGCTTTTGTTGAAGGCGCAAAGGGTGGGTTCGAAACCTCCGTCAAGATTATTCCCTATCTGGTTGCCATGCTGGCTGCAATAAGTGTCTTCAGGAACTGTGGCGCATTGGGGTATATTGTCGATGGGTTCAAATATCTTTTCAGTCACTTTAATATGGATACCCGTTTCACTGACGCCTTGCCGGTTGCCTTTATGAAGCCTTTAAGCGGATCGGGGGCCAAGGCTATGATGATCGAAACTATGACTACTTTCCATCCCGATTCATTTGTGGGACGGCTGGCCTGCGTTTTTAATGGTTCTGCTGATACCACTTTTTATATTGTGGCTTTGTATTTTGGATCAGTAGGGATAAAGAAAAGCCGTTATGCTATAACAGCCGGATTATTTGCCGACCTCGCAGGAGTGATCGCAGCTATATTAATTTCATATTTATTTTTTGGATAACCTCAGTTTATATATTATATGTCAACACATACTATTGCCCTTATAGCACATGATGGGCGTAAAGCCGAAATGGTGGCTTTTGTAAAAGATCACTACGATATTCTAAAGGGAATGAACCTCGTAGCAACAGGCACTACGGGCTCCTACATTCAGCAGACAGGTCTTCCGGTAGTCCGCAAACTTAGCGGGCCACAGGGCGGAGACGCTCAAATTGCAGCAATGGCAGCCGAAGGAGATATAAAGGCTATCATCTTTTTCAGGGATCCTCTGGGGAAACACCCTCACGAACCTGATGTACAGATGTTGCTGCGGATATGCGACGTGCATAATGTTCCATTGGCTACAAACCCGGCCACTGCTAAATACCTGTTGCTGGGCATTGTGCGCGAGAATGACCCCGTCGAAGAATAAATCAGACGCTCTTTTAGTAAGAAACATTTACCGTTTAAAAGAGATATTATAGTGATAAAATGAAGAAAATGCTTAGTACAGGTCTTATCCTGGCATTCTGTATGGTGAAAGGACAGGATAGAATGACCCCGGAGTTATTATGGAAACTTGGCAGGGTTTCGGGAGAGACTATCAGCGCCGATGGAAAAAGTGTGCTTTTTGGCGTTACAAGGTATAACATGAACGAGAATAAAGGCGAACGCGACTTATATTCTGTTTCTGTGAATGGTGGCAGTGTCAAACAACTCACCAATGCAGCTGGAGGAGAAAGTATCGTTTACACCGATGCGAAAAACGGGCAGCTATTTTATCTCTATAAGGGGCAGATCTGGAAGATGAATGCCGATGGTACCTCTAAGCAACAGATCACAAACCATGAAGGCGGATTGAACAATGTCAGGTTTTCTCCTGACGGTAAACATATCCTGTTCTCTGCAGAGGTGCAGGTACTTAAAATTCTAGGAAAGGACCGCTATCCTGAACTTAGCAAGTCCGAAGCCTTCGTGTTTGATGATCTCTCTTATCGCCATTGGGATACTTGGGAAGATGGCAAGTTTCAGCATATATTTTATGCGGGTTTTAACGACGGAAAGATTGGTCTGCCTAAGGACATCATGAAAGATGAACCTTATGATTGTCCTCAGATGCCTTTCGGAGGCAGCGAAGATGCACTATGGAGTCCCGATGGAAAGTTCATCGTCTATGTTGCAAAAAAGAAGTTGGGGAAAGAATATGCAAAAAGCACGAATACAGATATCTATTTCTATGATCTGATTTCAGAGCGGACTACTAACCTTACCGAAGGAATTGGAGGTTATGATACAAATCCATCATTTAATAAAGATGGTTCACGCATGGCTTGGTTGAGCATGAATGAGGATGGTTATGAATCAGACAAAAACGACATTCTGGTTTATGACTTTAAGACACTTAAAACGCACAATCTCACCCGCGAATGGGATGGTACTGTAGCCTCATGGCAATGGAGTAACGATGGTTCCAAAATTTACTTCCTGGCTGCCGTAAAAGGAACAGAACAGTTATTTGAAATAAGTGGCATTTCTGATCTGAATAAATACAACATAAAAAACCTTAAACAGCTTACAAAAGGAGTTTTCGACATCAATAGCATTGTTGGTCAGTCTGGGAATAATTTGATTGTAAGCAGGACCGACATGAATCATGCTGCTGAATTATACCGGGTAGATTTAAGATCGGGAACACTCAGTCAGCTCACCTTTACCAACAAGGATATCTATGACAGTATTTCTTTAAGTAAAGTAGAAGAACGGCATATCAAAACCACTGATAACAAAGACATGCTGGCGTGGGTAATTTATCCGCCAGATTTTGATCCTTCCAAAAAATATCCTACCCTGCTATATTGCCAGGGAGGGCCGCAATCGGCCTTAACCCAATTTTATTCATTCAGGTGGAACTTTCAATTAATGGCGGCCAACGGCTATATCATTATCGCCCCCAACCGACGCGGAATGCCCGGCCATGGCATTGAATGGAATGAAGCAATCAGCGGCGACTGGGGAGGCCAGCCAATCCGTGATTATCTGTCGGCGATCGATGATATTATAAAAGAACCTTATGTAGATAAAAACAGGCTCGGAGCTGTGGGTGCAAGCTATGGCGGTTACTCTGTTTATATGCTTGCAGGCGTTCATGAAAACCGCTTTAAAACTTTTATTGCTCACGATGGTCTCTTTGACCTGCGTAGCTGGTACGGTACCACAGAAGAACTATGGTTCGCAAACAAAGATATAGGAGGGCCATACTGGGGGCCAAATCCGCCTGACAGCTATAAGCATTCAAGTCCAATAGAACATGCAGACAAGTGGAATACTCCTATTATGATCGTTCAGGGTGGAACCGACTACCGTGTTCCTGTAGAACAGGGGCTCGAAGCATTTCAACTTGCGCAGCTTAAAGGCATTAAAAGTCGGCTGCTTTATCTCCCTAATGAGAACCATTGGGTCGTAGGAGCACAAAATGCGATCGTATGGCAACGGGAATTCTTTAAGTGGTTGACAGAAACACTCCATTAACCGGTATTAATGGTACCGTACCCATCCTATAACTTACAATAGAGCATAAAAAAAACCGGCATGACCGGTTTTTTTATGCTCTATCAAGATCACTTAATCATTCCTTTTATTTAAGGTACTGGTATGCTGTTTAAGATAGCTTCCCAAAGTGTCTTCTTCATTAATTAGCTTCAAGGGGGTATTTAACGAAAGAATAGCATTTTTGTCTTTCTCGCTCTCAATCAGCCTTTCGTATAACTCTATAATCTTCTCAATAGCATTAAAATTTGTACCGGAGCTCATCGTGTTATTACTCGTATTATTTATAATAGCTTCATGATCAAAGTTTTTAATCGCATCAACACTGATCTCCAGAGCATCAGCAATCCTGTTCAAGGTATCGTCATCTATAGTTTCAGACTGTTCGAGTTTCGAAATCTTCTGCTGACTTAATGATAAGGACAAGGCCAGGCTTTCTTGTTTGATATTCTTTATTTCACGTAACCGTCTTACATTTCTTCCAAGATGAACGTTGTTCTTTTGTAACGAATTCATATAGTACTTTATTCTAAGTGAAAAACCAATCTATTACTTACTGCGTTTTTTACACCACAAAAAAAGACAATAGAATAGTAAAAAACCGATTGATAAAGTCCAAAAATCCGATAATGAGACCTATTATTCAGCGTACAAAACGCGTATACCACCAAACGTGACACCGGTCACTTTTTTTTCACTACTTTGGTCAGTTTTTTGATAAACAGAGGAGTGTAGAATTTAATCAACACAATTCCTCACAATTAGTACTATTTACACAACAATGGTAATTAATACTGACGATTATTAAGAGATATATAAATTAGTAAGGAATTAGTTCGAAGCTTTAAATACGATCATTTAAATACTTCAGAACCTTTACTGGTCTGATTAAGGTACTCGGAAGGTGTAAGGCCTTTTAGCTTCTTAAACACAGAAAAAAACGTACTTCTCGACGAAAATCCAGCTTCTTTGGCGAGACCTTCAAAGGTTAGATTTTTCCAGTTATCGTTATCAAAGCGTTCTACAATATAACTTATCCTGTAATTGTTAATAAAGTCGTTAAATCGTTGTTTGTAGTGATGATTTAAAATATAAGAAAGGGTACGCACCGGAATATTCAACCCCGAAGCAAGTTCATGTATGCTTATGCCGGGCTTTAGAAATACTTTATTTGAGATAACATATTCTTCAATCTTTCTGGCATAAGAAGCAAGCAAATCGGATGTCATGTACTCTCTGGCAATTCCCATGGCGTAAGAGCTATCTTTATGAACGCCGGCAGGTGTAACAACAGATGACGAAGGAGTCGGATCTTCAGCCGGCACTAATGAGAAGTCATCAAATTCTGCCTCTGGCGAAAAAACAGACTCTCTGTAATAATCGCTATAAAGTATTCTGGGATTAAAAAAAAGATAAATACTGAGAGAAAAGAAGCAAAAACTTATTATCGAAATTGAGATAAGCCTGCTATCTATTTTGAGGTCTAATAGGGACGCTATATTGCGGGATTGAAGCGCTATATATAAAAGCGAACTAAATACGGTAAATACAATGATCCAGGTATATATGGGCCGGAGGTGAGGATAACCAGAATATTTACGTATTGTGGATCTTCGGAAAATAAGATACCATTGCAGGAACATATAGACTATTCCCTGAATTAAACGAATTTTATAATATAAAAACGGAGAAATCACTGTTGCATCAGCTTTATACGTCGTTTTCATATCAAGAACTACTGCATCCGCGAGTCGTTCTATATCTTGGGGGGCAGCAAAAAGATAGGGAATATAATCCAGGAAAATGAGGCCGGCCAGGATAAAATGTATCCAGTCAGTCTTTCTGAAGCCAGTTTCGTTATATATAATTCCTCTTATATATAGAAAGCTCAATGGCGATGCCAGGAAGTAAAAGTGCCCGGTTATTTTAAATCCGTATGGAAACTGAGCTATTCTACCTGTCAGCACTAAAAGAAACAACAATACATACCAGGCAGTTAAAAACAGTATAACGCTTAACAGACGGTTAGTATGAACCTGACTCTTTGTTCTGAACAATATTATACTGCAAATAAAGCTGCAAAAAACCCCACCCAGCATAAAAACATCATAAAACTGATTCATACAAGGTGCTTAAATAAAAATCATGCTATATACCTAATTCATTACGCGAACTATAAGAACATTCTACGAAGCCTACCGGGCAATGTTTCAATTTTTGTTAATACAACCTACTATTACTTAAATATGGCATCGACAGCTACCGGTCTTATACCGACCTCTCAACCTGTTCTGATTTCAACCTAACTTATAAAGATTCTAAAAGCTTAAGCGTTGATACAAATGAAAACAGGGTAACCAAATCTAATTTTCCAACTAAAACATGGCATAGTTATTGCTTACGACGCAGATCCTACAAAAGGACTTTTTTTCAACAGAAGTATAATACCACAAAACCATGTATCTTACCACCACACCTCACTATACAGCCACTAAATTCTGTACTTGATATTGTCGTTTATAATCTATTATTCCGTGGGCTGCATACAGCGCATCAAGTAACTTTTCTTTCCTGAAGGGCTTTATAAGAAAGTCTAAAGGATATGTATTGATCGCTTTTTGTAAAACAACAACATCTGTTTCTGAAGACTGGAAAATGAATGGAATACTAAGATATTGGTTAATATAACCGGCAAGGTCGATACCTGTCTCCTCTCCTTCCAACTGAATATCTAACAAAAGGAGATCAACTTTATTCAGGTTTAAATCCCTTACCGCCTGCCTGTACGATGTGGCAGTACCAACGACTTCATACCCGGACCGTTCGAGTAAACCCTTCAAAAAAGAAGCCCAAATAGCGTCATTTTCAACGATATACACCTGCATTGGCGACTTTTCCATGGTTATCTTATAAAAGATTTAAGAAGTAAAAAAACGAACCTTCTGCAAGGAAAAGGAATAACACAGTAAGCACTCCTATCAACGTCCTCCCTCTCGAAGAATGCAAAAACTTATCCTTCGATATTGTTTGTTCCTTAGGAAGAACAGAACCAGAAAACGCAATAAAGCCAATAACCAGTCCCGAAAATACGACAACTGACAGCATCAGTATTACGAAGGTTAGTATGATAATCATATCTGAAAAAATTTAAGAACTGTAACAACAGAGCTAATTATCCAATAATAAGAGAATCTTTCTGTGTACTAAACCACGAACATGTGTATCTCACTACAAACCACTTGTAGTTTACAAAACCGTCAATGTTAAATACTACGGGTATTTACGACCTGCTTTTTAGTAGATACTTTTATCTAAATCACTTAGAATAAATGATTCCGAAAGAAAAAAAAGATATGAAAAGGAAAGATAAATTCAGTTCGGATATTGATGCGGTTAAGGCATTTACAGAGGGCGATCAATCAGCTTTCAATTACTTATACCATAAGCATTATACATACGTTTACGACTTCGCATCCAAACGGCTGAACTACAATAAAGGTCTTGCCAGTGATATCTCCTCTCAGACCTTTGTGAACTTTTACAAATACGCCGGACGCTTCAATATTCACTATAACATTAAGCTAGGCTCCTTTTTATGTGAGATTGCAAACAATCTGATTATTGACAATTACAGAAAACTTCAGCGGCAGGTTGAACTGAATGGTTATTCTTTATCTGCTTGCCAGAATGAATCAGGGGAATTAACAATAAGAGACACTTCATGCCTCTCTCCTGAAAAAATTCTCGACAGGAAAATAGTAAGTACCATACTGTATTCGCAGATCGCGAAGCTTGATACTATATCAAATAAAATCCTTATTTATTTCTACAAGGAGGAGATGACGTATCAGGAAATCTGCACAAAGCTTGACCTTCCACTTCATCTTGTAAAAACCAAGCTTTTCAGGGCAAAACAGAAACTGCGGTGTTCTTTAAGGAACAGCGGCTTAAGATATTCTTAAAAGCAAAAAGCATCAGAAAATCTGATGCCTTTTGCTTTTAAGAACCACATTATCTGTTAATCAGTGCCGCAGAATGACCTCAACATCCAGGCGTTCTTTTCTTTAAACTGCATAAACTTATTGATCATGTCGTTAGTTCCATCATCACCACTTTCGGCTGTCGACTCCATTATCTCCCGCTCAATCTCGATCAGAGTAGTGAAATCCTCAAGTATGGCATGTACCAACTTTACATCCTGAACGCCCACTGTATTAATTTCTTTAATACGGGCCGTATCGATATAATCCTTATAGGTACTTAAAGGTGCCTGACCAAGTGTTAATATCCTTTCAGCTAGCTCGTCGATTGTGGCTATGGCATTTGTATATAACTCCTCGAATTTCACGTGCAGCGTAAAAAAGCTCTTGCCTTTTACGTTCCAGTGGCAACCTCTTAGTTTCTGGTAATGAATATGGTAATTTGCCAGCAAATCATTCAATTGATCGACTATGGGTCGTACTTTCACTTCGTCAAGTCCGATTTCTTCTGTTTTCATAACTTTTAATATTTATACCTAAAACCCAAATATACGACATAAGGTTTTAAGCGTTTTTTTTCCTTACAAAGACGTTATAGTTCTCCTGCTTTTCTATACTTACTTCACTTCCTTTAACGATGTATCCGTCGAGCGCTACAGCATCATACCATTTGCCCTCTACTTCAATCTTTCCCGATGGCCGCATATCCGTTTTTGCAATACCGCTTTTGCCGAGCAAGTCTTCTTTTTGTCTCCCGCTAACATAGCCCATTTGCGAGCGTTGTTCATCCTGCAATACCAGCCGCTGAAAGACCGGAGTCTTCAATAAAGATTTGCCAAGAAGCACAGATATAACAATTGCCCCTACCATCGAACCAACAACAAGCAATAGCGCCCGGCTCAACTGCTCTGACCCGGTTACAGTAAAGTCAAAGAAATCGTTCGTAACAAGGCTTAACACCAGACCTCCAATAACACAAAGGATCCCGAGGATACCGGCAACTCCAAAACCTGGTATTACAAAGACTTCCAGAACAATAAGGATTACACCAACTATAAATAAGACTATCTCCCAGTGGGCGGCCAGGCCTTCCAGATAGAGAGGAGCAAAAAACAACAAAGCAGCGGTGATAGAAACAAGCAGTGCAAAACCGATACCGGGTGCCTGCATTTCAAAGTAAATTCCCCCGATAATCAGAAGGATCAATATCCCGCTTACAGCAGGAGAAATAAGAAAAGCAATGATCTTATCTGTAAAAGTAACCTGATGTGTGATCACATCTGCATTATCAAGCCCCTCTTTTAACAGCACTTCATTAATATTTGATACCTCTGCTTTGCAAAAACCGATTCTTACTGCTTCACCGCTTGTAAGAGTAAGCACCTTCCCTTTTGCGACTACACCCGGGATATCAACATCAGGATCAACAAAAGCCTCTGCTATGCGTGGATTCCTCCCTTTCGCCTCGGCTGTTGCCCGCATAAGCCCGCGCATATACGACTGGTATTTTTCTGGCATGACCTCGCCCTGAGGGTTCACAACGCTTGCGGCACCAATTCCAGCACCCTTTTTCATATAGATCTGATCGCATGCCAGGGCGATAAGAGCCCCTGCAGAGGCCGCATTATTATCAATAAAAACAAGGGTTTTCATAGGAGCATTTAAAATAGCGGTCCTTATTGAATCAGCATAGTCCACCATTCCTCCGAAGGTATTCATCCTTATCAGAACAGTGCCAGCCTGTTGTTCGGAGGCCTTCTCAAAAGCCTTTTTCGTTAAACGCCAGGCGGATGGTCCTATTTCCTCCCTCATATCAAAAACATACACTTTACCCCTTGTTTGAGCTAAGGCAGGTAATACATTCATTAAAAACAAACAGATTAAGAGGATGCCTTTACAATAGCGGTTCATAATTATTACTTTTGAAAATGTCTTCAACAAATAAATATACAGTAAAACTCACCCTTTGTGAAAAGTTTAAAGGAATAATCTGGAAAGTTGAAACAGACTATAAGTTAAATATAGTTGCTATCGAAACAAGAGACGCAGAAAGTCACACCACTGCTATTTCGGCTTTCGACTTCAGTACCGGACGATGCCTTTTCAAAGAACTGCAGGTTGAAGACAGCTGGAACTGGGGGCTAGACCGCGTGACTTCGGGTATAATCTTTGTCCACGGATATATATCAGAAAAAAGTCCCGAACATAAAGGGATTATTGCGCTTAATGAGCTTGGAGAAGTAGCATGGCAGCACTATAATAAAACGCTTTATACGATCGGCGAGGAAGGGTTAATTGCGTATAACCCCTCCGTGCAGCCACGGATGCTTGAATTACTCTCACCTCAAAACGGGCAAATGATTAAATATGGGATAAAGGAGTATAATTCTGTTCACAGAGATATTATTGTCCCTGAGGTCGTAAACCAGGATGCATTACCAGACAAATCACTGGCCGAAAACATAGCTGGTCCCATTCTTTTTGCGCAATTAAAAGGCAAGGATATCTTTTCGTTCCATATGGTCAACGGAAATACTTTTTCACAGAAACTAGTTGTATATGAACACGATAACATCATACTAAACGAGTTTCTTGCGATTAACATACAAAAGTTCAACCCAGAGGCGTTTTTTATTGAACACAATCATTTATTCTGTATACGCAATAACAAACAGGAATTTGTTTCGTATTTAGTATAATTGCAACCTTTAAATAAGAGAAAAAACAAATGCGTTCTATACTGGCAGTTTTTTGCATTATTTTTACATCAAGTGCTTTTGGCAACTTAAGAGATTCAGTAGGCGTAGAAAACGTCAATGGCAAACAGGTAGTCTTACATCGCGTAGCAGCCAAAGAAAGTTATTATTCAATCAGCCGTTTATATCATGTTCTTCCTAAAGATATTATTGACTTGAACAAGGTTAAAACGCTGCAGCCTGGAATTACATTGAGGATCCCTACCAACAGAGATTATATTCAGCCGGGGACTCAGCCAAAAGCTGCTGCAGCCTTGCCAGCTGAAGATTTGATAGATTATAAGGTGGGACCAAAAGAAACTCTATTTGCGATCGCCAAACGGTTTAATACAAATATCGACGAGATTAAAAGAATTAATAACCTCAAAAGCAATAACCTTAGCGTCGGGCAGATTATAAAGGTTAGACAGGGCGGTTCGTCAGTGCCCCCTCCCGTATCAACCCCTCAGGCGTCAGACAGCTCACCTGCGATAATCCCAGCAGATTCTGATTCTGCTGCGGCCGATAATACGAGGATACACCCAAACAGGTACGGAGTAACGGAAAAAACCGAGCGTGGCGCAGCGGTATGGATTAGCGACGAACACCTTGATGCTACGAAGATGCTGGCATTACACCGAACGGCTCCTATTGGTACTGTCATTAAAATAACCAACCCTATGAGTGGGAAAAGTACTTTTGCAAAAGTTGTAGGCAAGTACACCGAGAACGAGACAACAAAAGACGTTATTATCGTTATCACAAAAGCTACCGCCGATTTGCTGGGTGCATTAGACAAGAGATTTCAGGTTAATATAGATTACGGTGTGCCAAATGAATAAACCTTTTATAATTGGCATTGCCGGGGGAAGCGGCTCTGGAAAGACTTTTTTCCTAAAATGTTTTTTAAGCTATTTCGCTGATGATCAAATATGCCTGGTATCCCAGGATGATTATTATAAACCCCTCAAAGAACAACCCATAGATCAAAATGGATGGGTCAACTTCGACCTTCCTCAATGTATTGATGATCAAAAGCTGCTTGATGATCTGAATACTCTTCTGCAGGGCGGAACAATCCAGAAAAAAGAATATACATTTAATGTCTCTGCGGATAAAGCGAAGATGCTAACCATCCGATCTGCGCCAATTATCATTGTAGAAGGCCTGTTTATTTTTCATTTCAGTAAGATAGCTGCCCTTTTTGATATGCGGATTTTCATGGATGCAGAAGAGGAAATTACTCTAAACAGAAGGATTAAACGGGATACAGCCGAAAGGGGATATACACAGGATATGATCATGTATCAATGGGTAAACCACGTATTACCTGCATATAACGCTTACCTGCTCCCATATAAGGGCACTGCAGATAAGGTCATTCTCAATAACACGCATGTTGCCGATGATATTATTGCAGTTACTGAAACTCTTTCAAATGAGCTAAAAACAAAGATACTACTTTCGGAACCGTAACTTCATGTAACACCAGGCATACAATAAAAGCTTATATTTATATTAAGTGCATGTACAAAAGGGAATTTGATTTGTGTGGAATGGAAAAGAGCGATACCGCTGCTATCTGTAATAAGGGTGTAAGCGCATGCTGCACTGGCTGCATATATAAAAAGTGCTGCAAGAAATATAAAAAAGGCAAACGCTGTAAGGATTGTCCGAAAGCATAAAACTACGTTCGTATCTAAACCGCATCATTTGTCGCATCACCTAAAGGAGCAAATATTATTCTGTCAAAATGGCAATCTTCCAAGTTTGGAACACCCCTTGATAATAAGGACTCAAACAGAAAGTAAAATTTCAATATACTATGCAAGAAAAAGGAACCATTTCGATTCACACCGAAAACATTTTCCCCATTATTAAGAAGTTCTTATACTCAGATAATGAAATATTTCTGAGAGAACTGGTGTCTAATGCAGTTGATGCTACACAGAAGATTAAAAGACTTTCTTCTTTAAACCAGTATCAGGGCGAGCTTGGTGACCTGCAGGTAGAAATCGCCTTCGACGAAGAAAAGAAAACGCTAACCATTTCCGACAGAGGAATTGGTATGACTGCTGAAGAAATAAAAAAATATATTAATCAGATAGCCTTCTCAGGAGCCACTGAATTTGTTGAAAAGTTCAAAGACGCCAAAGATGCAAATGAGCTTATAGGAAAGTTTGGACTTGGTTTTTATTCAGCATTTATGGTGGCCGACAAAGTCGAGATTCAGACTCTTTCATATCAGGAAGGTGCCGAACCGGCCAGCTGGATCTGCGATGGCAGCACAGAGTTCGAGATCTTAGAGGGAACGCGGACAGAAAGAGGAACCGATATTATTCTTTACATCAATAAAGATTCAGAGGAATTCCTGAGCAAATACAAATTACAGGAAATTCTTGATAAATATTGTCGGTTCTTACCTGTACCTATAAAATTCGGTACCAAAACAGAATCTGAGCCAGATGGCGAAGATGAGGAAGGAAAACCCAAATATAAATCAGTAGAGGTTGACAACATCATCAATAACACTCAGCCTATCTGGACTAAGTCGCCGACGGAATTAAAAGATGAGGATTATCTTTCTTTCTATAAAGAACTGTATCCTTTCTCTGAAGATCCGCTCTTCTGGATACATCTGAATGTGGATTATCCATTCAACCTAACAGGAGTTCTTTACTTTCCTAAGATTAAAAACGACTTTGAGCTTCAGCGCAATAAGATAAAGCTCTTCTCGCGCCAGGTATTTATTACAGATGAGGTAAAAGATATCGTTCCCGAATTCCTCATGCTTCTTCACGGTGTGATTGATTCACCAGATATCCCTCTAAACGTTTCCAGAAGCTTTCTTCAGGCCGACAGTAGCGTAAAGAAGATCAACAACTACATCACGAAGAAGGTAGCCGACAAGCTGTCCGAGCTTTTCAAAAAAGACCGTAAAGCGTTTGAAGAAAAATGGCAGGATATCGGTCTCTTTGTTAAATATGGAATGATCAGTGAGGACAAGTTTTACGAAAAGGCTAAAGATTTTGCTCTCCTGGTAAATACAAAGAATGAATTTTATACCATCGATGAGTACCGGGATAAGGTAAAGGCTCAGCAGACCGACAAAGACGGTCAGGTAGTCTATATTTATACTAACGACGCCGCAAAGCAGGATACGTTCATTCAATCGGCAAACAAAAAGGATTACGACGTATTGCTGATGAATTCTCCTATAGATAATCACTTTATTAACCAACTGGAACAAAAGCTCGAGAAAACATCTCTTAAGCGGGTTGATGCGGATGTAACCGACAAGCTTATCAACAAGGAAGACAATCCACCTCATGTACTTACTGAAGAGCAATCAGTCAAGGTAAAATCGCTTTTTGAAAAAGCAATTCAGAAACCAAACATGAAGGTCGAAATAGAAAGCCTTAGTCCTGACGAGCTGCCTGTACACATCACCATGGATGAGTTTATGCGAAGGATGAAAGATATGGCGCAAATGGGTGGTGGGATGAACTTTTATGGTTCATTGCCAGAGAACTATAAAGTTGCCGTTAATGGCAATCATCCCTTGATCAGCCGCATTGTTAATACCGAAAATGAGGAAGAACAAAGTCAGCTTGCCAAACAGGCTTTTGACCTCGCGCTACTCTCGCAAGGCCTTTTAACTGGCGCCGATCTGACCGAGTTCGTTAAACGGAGTGTGCACCTGATCTAACCACAGACAGGAGAGCTGCATTAGCTCCATACGGCAATATAAAAAAAGCACAGCATAATAGTACGCTGTGCTTTTTTCATATTATTAGCTATTTATTCCTAAAATCTTACCTGCAATTGCACAACCCCTGTATTATGAGAGTATTGGACGGTATTCGGTATATCATGCTTATACATATCCATGCTGCAGCCAATTTCCAGGCGTGCGCAATAATCGTCAGCAAATTCAAAACTAACCATTGGCGTAATGGTCTGCCGGAGGTTCTCATTTATCTTGTAATTCTCGTCCAGATACTCATATCGGGATGAAAATTCAACAGAACGAAGACGAGGCAAACGACACTCATAACGAAGGTTCGGAAATACGTAAAATCCTCTGTTACGATACTGATCTATTCCTTTTTTCTCGGGATCAGGCGTTGCTGCATACGCCGAAAAATTAGTACCCTGCTTATATTCGCTGATAAGCTCGAGTTTCAGCTTATTGCATAAAGGGAAAACAGCTGATACATCAGCCCCCCAGGCATCTCCCTTTTGATTAACCCAACTTCCCTTGGCTGCATTAACCCCTAAACGAAAATCTTTTGCTAAATCAGCTTCTATTCTTCCGTAGTAGTTTTTCCGGTTATCATTATCTATAGTCTGGTTTCGGTTGTTTCCATTGTATACACCAGCATAGTAATGAAACGGCACTTTCCCCTTCGTATTTAAATCTCCATATACAGCGCCTCCCATCTGGAAGCTCTGCCATCCGCTTGCACCAAAAAGGTTGTACTGATTTGAATAATCCAGCGACTTAATGATGTCTGCCGGTAGCATGTCCTCCGGACCGAAAAAAGGCCTGAACTGCCCTACCTGAATATTAAACGCCTTACTTTTATGGTACCTGATAAAAGCGTTCTCAAGCACTTTATTAGCGGTATTCCCCGAAAACTCAGCAAAATTCAACAAAATCGCAGCATCAAAGTGATCGTTGATGTTTGCCCTCGTATTTAATCTGACTCTCCTCAATAGAAAGCTATTCGTGTTAGGTACTACATCATTTGTCTCGTTATAATGTTTGCCGTTTATATCAACATTATCTGTAAGAGAATACACATAACGCAATTGCATCATGCCAGACATAACAAGGCTGCGTTTAAAAGTTGAATAGTTTAAGATGGTAGAGTCGGGGGATGTCTTTGTATTAGCTTGAAGATTTCCTGCCATTGTAAGGGCAGTTAACGTTGCACAGATTATATATTTCATTAATAAAAATTATACCTGTGCAATTATAGGTCTTCATGAAGAAAGTAAATATGACGCTAGTCACGTCTTACTGTTTGGTTGAATAAATATTCGCTAGAATAGATAAGCTCTCTTCACACACTCAAGCGGCTCAACCAACCTGTCTTTCAGCGTTTCATTTCAAGACCGATTGCCTTCGCTACAAGACTCATTTTACTAAGCCAGTACTTAAGTAACTGTTCTTTTCCGACAGGATATTTAACTGATATTAAATATTCGCTCTTTCCCGAACCATTGTCCGGCGAACCACTCATAAAATCAAACGAAAGTGTGCTGTCTAAATACTTACCAAAATTATACTGCAACGCCATTGAAGCAGCCTTGATGTTCCCTGAAGTCCATTCCTCTTGTTCGTAAAGTTCTAATACTTCCCTTCCAGTGCGCCCAAGCAATACGGCCAGTTCTTCAGCCGAATACCCCTTGGCATGGGCCACTCCTTTTACAATTTTCCCAAAATGCATTACTAAAAAATAGATGCCAGATCAGATATAGGATCTTTCCGGCAATAAAACTAAACCCTTTTCTAAGCATCAATTTACAAAGAAAACATTGAAGAAACAAGGTAATTCCTTTATTCTAATCTTTTAGTTGACTAATTATTAAGATTAACCGTTGCACTAAATTTGTTAATCTTCTTATTGCTATCATATTCATAGGTAAAAACAGAGGATAACTTGGTAAGTATCAACAAACCGTAGTGTTCGGGAATGGATGAAGAAGAGTGGACGTCTTCAACCGGATATTCTTCTACCTCAAAACTCAACTGATTTTCCGACTGTATAACGGCACTCAAAGCGTAGAAATCACAGTTATAGATAACGGTCCTCTCCCCTTCCTTAAAATTGCTCAGAGGCCATTCCTGATGCTCATTTAACCTGAACACATTGCCTCCATCCAATTTACTTATCACAATAGAAGAAGAATCGAACTTAATTGTAATCAAACTAAGACCCGTACCCGAATGCTTCACGCCATTAGTAAGAAGCTCTATTACCAGTTGTTTGCATGCACTTATTTTATATGCCGGCAGGCCACCGCGGCAGTAACGCCCAATATCCAAAATAACCTCATTCAGTAAAGGGTATATTTCCCCGGTAGTGTTATGAAAAAAATAGTCCCTGATCACAAGCTGAAAAAATAAGTTCTACTTCTTTCTTAAAGATGAGCCCGAAAAAGATTCAGGCAGTTCATCGTAAATCAAAAAAACTTTATCCAGCCGTACCATCAAAAACAGGTTATAAAGATCTTTGTTAAGACCCGTTAAAGCGATATCTCCATCTTTTGAGATAGCATATTTCAGGGTCGAAACCAAAGCCGACAAATAAGTACTATCAATATAAACAACCTCGCTAAAGTCAACTATAATAAACTTATATCCTTTATCGGCAAAGCTAATGATGCTTTCTTTGAACTTCGCAGCAGACTCCAGGTTGGCCTCTGGATACTTAATCTTAGCAACGTAATAATCATTACGCTTATACACTTCTACCATAATATCTTAATACTAAACATATATTTTTCGTCACTTTCTCTCTATAAACAACAAGCTTCTGTCGTCAATCACCTCGCTGTCTGCCTGCTCAGAAAAAGTTTCCTTCTTTATTAACTCCATTGTGTTCTCTTGGCCCAGCAGCGGACCAACCTTCTCTACAAATAACCGGTAATCTGTTTTCGTCCCCCCCTTATTACGAAAGTCAGTCATACCATCTGTTACAATAATAAGCTGATCGCCGGGGAGCATATCTATAATCTGCTCATCATATTGACCGTCAGGCATCACACCAAGTAACATACCCGAAGATTGTACCTGCGAACAACTCCCCGCAGCCCGATTGTAATAAATGGGAGGCATGTCGCCGGCCCCGGTATAGCGGACTTCGGTTGTTTTATGATTGATCATTACCAACGACAAAGTAGATAGCACATCACTTAAAACGGGATCCAAATTAACAACCCTGTTAATCTTGTTTACAATGCTTGCCGTAGAAATATCCCCTTCAAAAACGCATAAACGAATGGCAGAACGGATATAACTTAAAAAGTTAAAAGAAAAAAACCAGGCGCCCCATTTCTTTCCCATAACGTCCCCCAATATAATAAAGGTATAATCGTCGCCGGTTGTTATAAAATCTATGAAATCCCCGCCAGGATAGTTTTCGAAAGATTGGTGCAGGAAGTCGAATTTAAAGCTTTCATTCTCGGGGGCCCGCTCTGGTACCGACCGTAAATTAAGTGCCCTCGCAGCTGCCCCGATTTCATGAATAGACTGTTCATGCTGTTTCCTTATGGTATCAAGTATATTCGTTAGTTTCGAAACCACAAGAGGGATAGGAGTATTTTTATCAATATAGTCTATCGCCTTCAGGTCCAGCCCTTTTTGCGCCAGCTCCTGATCGGCAAAGGATGTAAAAAAGACAAAAGGAACATTCCTCCAGCGTTTATCATTCAGAAGCATCTGCCTGAACTGGAAACCGTCCATAACAGGCATGCTATAATCAGAAAGTATAATATCCGGCGTTTCTTTCTCAAGCATCTGCAATGCCATCTTTACAGAGTCGGCCTTACGACATATAAAGCCCTTTCTGTAAAGCATCCGACAGATGAGAGTCAGTATAAAGCGGTCATCGTCGACCAGAAGGATCTTTTTTAGGCTGTCCGGCATATAGAATTACTGCGCCTTTAATTTAGCGCTGGTAAAGGAAGTAAACAACAAATATACACCCGAAAAAACAATTAACAATGATATCAGATCCATCAATGTAACCCCGTCATCAGGCGTGAAATAAAATATAGTGAACATTTCAAAATAAGGAGGAGCCGGCAGAATGATCATAGAAAAGCCTAACGTTATTAACAGTGCAGAAATAATTGCCATCACTATTTTCTTCATCCTTAAGCCTATAATCAATTTCCTCGAGGATGTACTGTCAAACTTATACGTTGACAGCAGCACCTCAAGATCGTCGGCTATTTCTATTCTCGACGACTTGCTGTCATCAAACTTTCGAAATTCCTCTATGTCATTGGCTGTTAATATCTTATTATCAACGGCCCTGTTAAATTTATCCTGCAGTTTTATTACGCGTTCGCTGTCAAGACCACTTTCCTCAAGCAAAACTATTAATTCATCGAGCTTTTGCTCAAGCGAAAGTTCCGCTTGGTCAAGCTTTTCAAAACGGCTCAACTCTTCGTCCAATCTCTTTCTTTTTTTCAAACCGCAACTTTTATATAACCTTTTTCGTACCCGCTATTGATTTTTTTAGCTAAACGTGTAAATTATCATTATTTTTTCCAAATTCTAAATTCTCTGTTTACTTGTTTGTAATGAAAAAGGTTTCTGTCATAACTGTCAATTTTAATCAACATTCTGTAACAGAAGCTTTTCTCGACTCCATAGCGGCAAACGAAAACCTTGACGAACTACAAATTATTGTAGTCGATAACGGCAGCAGAATAAATCATGTTCCTGAATGGATTAAAAAATATCCCTACGTTAATTTCATGCGGTCGGAAATAAATCTCGGTTTCGCTGGAGGAAATAACCTGGCTTTAGCTGAGGCCGAAGGAGATTATTTGTTTTTCGTAAATAACGATACAGAGGTCACATCAGGTCTGGTCGAAAAGCTTGTTAATATTCTCGACAGGCATCCTGTTGTGGGAATGGTGTCACCTAAAATCAGGTACTACGACCAACCCTCTCTGATACAGTATGCTGGATTTACATCAATGAATTTCTACACCTGCCGCAATGAGTGTATCGGGCATTTCGAAGAGGACAAGGGCCAGTACGATAGCGCTGCGGGCCAAACAGGTTACATCCATGGCGCAGCTATGATGGTACGGCGTACAGCGATAGAAAAAGCAGGCCCCATGGCAGAAAACTTCTTTCTCTATTTTGAGGAAATTGATTGGTGTGAGCGAATAAAGCGAGCGGGATTCGAAATATGGATAGAACCCCGGGCACTGATCTATCATAAAGAGTCGGTTTCTGTAGGTAGCAAGAGTGCATTAAAAGAATATTTTATGAACCGGAACCGCATTCTATTTATCAGGAAGAATGCACCTTTCTTAGCAAAGATCATTTTTACTCTTCACTTTTGCCTATTGGTAACCCCAAGAAACGTTATAAACTATATTTCTCAAAAAAGAAGTGACTTAATACCCTGGCTGTTTAAAGCAATGTGGTGGAATCTGAAGAACAGTACCGATAGTATAAACTCTGGCTTTCCAATTAACAAAATCTAATGAAATTTGCATTCTGGTCGTCCCTCTTTATTGTTTTCTATACTTTCGCCGGCTATGGCATACTTCTTTACCTTCTTGTCAGAATACGCCGCATCATTAAAGGAAAGAGAAATGTACCACAAGTCGCGATAGATCAGCTTCCCACTTGTACCCTTGTGGTAGCCGCTTATAACGAAGAAGAGTTCATAAGAGAAAAGATAATTAATACGCTTGAACTCTGTTATCCTGAAGAAAAGCTGAATATTCTATTTATTACCGACGGCAGCTCAGACCGTACTCCTGATATAATAGCCGAATATCCTCAGTTACTTTTATTACATCAACCCCAGCGCAATGGAAAGATAGCGGCGGTACATCGTGCAGTCGGGCAAATAAGATCTGAAGTTATAGTTTTTACCGACGCCAATACGTTGTTGAACAAGGAAGCGCTCGTTAACATCTGTAGGCATTATTCAGACAATACAGTAGGCGCAATTGCCGGCGAAAAGAGAGTTCTTTCGGAAAAGCAGGCCGATGCCAGTTCTGCCGGCGAAGGTTTTTACTGGAAATATGAATCAGCTTTAAAAAAACTAGATGCTGAGCTCTATTCCGTGGTTGGCGCGGCGGGCGAACTTTTCAGTATCAGGCGGCATCTCTATAAAGCAGTTGGCGGCAATGCAATTTTAGATGACTTTATGCTTTCTATGCAAATTGCAGCACAAGGATACAGGATTGTTTACGAGCCTAATGCTTATGCAACCGAAACAGCTTCAGCAAATGTATCGGAAGAACTTAAACGCAAAATTAGAATCGCCGCTGGCGGCATACAGTCGATCCTGTGGCTTAAGCCATTGTTGAATTTCTTCAAATACGGAACACTCAGCTTCCAGTACATTAGTCATCGTGTATTACGATGGACGATCACTCCTGTCCTGCTGATACTTGCACTTTTGCTCAACGTGGCTATTGTTGCCATAGATACGGAGATGTCTTACAGTCTTTTATTAATCGCTCAACTCCTGTTCTATTTCCTGGCATTCCTAGGCTTCCTCCTGGAGAAAAAACAGCTCAGGATAAAAGTTCTGTTTATACCTTACTATTTCTGCGTCATGAATTATGCAGTTCTTGCCGGAATTATCCGGTATTATCGCAAACAGCAGAGCGCAACCTGGGAGAAGGCTAAAAGAAAATAGCCTCCATTTCTAACTTGTCACCGGCCGTATGTCGATTTATCGAAACCATTCGTTATGTTTATAGCTTGCATATTTAGAGCTATATTTGACAAAACTGAACTTACTTGGCCGCAATGATTTTAATTGTTGATGATAAACCAGAAAACATTTTTTCATTAAGAAGGATATTAGAGATAAATAATTTTGAGGTGGATTCTGCTCTGTCAGGCGAAGAAGCCCTGAAAAAGATATTAAAAAACTCTTACGCATTAATCATACTGGACGTTCAAATGCCAGGGATGGATGGTTTTGAAGTAGCCGAAAATATCACTGGCTACAGCAAATCAAAAGACATTCCTATTATTTTCCTTTCCGCGGTGAACACCGACAAAAGGTTTATTACCAAAGGATATGCTTCCGGCGGGATTGATTATATTACGAAGCCGGTAGATCCCGACATTCTGATCCTGAAAGTTAAAACGCTTCATAAATTATATGAGCAAACCAGAGAGCTAAACGAAATTCAGCTGGCGCTCAGGGCAGAAATTGAATTCAGGAAACATGCACAGTCAGAACTTCGGGAACGGGTACAGGAATTACGTTCTATACTTGAAAGTATTCCTCAAATAGCTTTCACAGCTCAAAGCAACGGTAAAATAGAATTCGTAAACCAGCATTGGTTTAATTATTCAGATTCTGAAGAAACCTTTCCTGAAACCCATCCCGATGATGCAAACATTAGCACGCAATGGAATAAGACTATTGCCAACAAAACTCCTCTCGAAATGGAGATCCGCATCAAGAAATTAAATGAGGATGTTTATCGCTGCCACCTGCTTCGGGTAATGCCGGTAATGGAAGGGACAGAAATAGTAAAATGGGTAGGTACTTTTACCGATATAGAAGAACAGAAACAAGCTGAAAAAAGAAAGGACGAGTTTCTAAGCATTGCCAGTCACGAACTAAAAACACCTCTCACCAGTATCAAGGCGTACATGCAGCTGTTGGAACGCTCATTTGACGCGCAGTCGCCGGGGTCGGGCGAAACCGGAAAATACCTTGAACGAACTCTGTTCCAAATTGACAAGCTTCATAGTCTGATTGCCGATCTTCTCGATATTTCCAAGATTGAAAGCGGCAAACTGAAATTCAACAAAAAAGTTTTCGACTTTGAACCGGTGATTGAAAATACAGTAGATATTATAAGACAAACTAACAAAGATTTCAATATCATCAGGAGAGGATCTGCCAACGTACAGATCTATGGCGACGACATCCGCATTGAACAGGTAATCATAAACTACCTTACAAACGCAATCAAATATTCCCCAGAGAATAAAGATGTCTATATCGAAAGCCACATTACAAACGATGGGCAGCTTCGTGTAAGCGTCAAAGACTTTGGAGTAGGTATCTCCGCTGAGAAGCTCGACAACATTTTTAAGAAATTTTACAGGGTTGAAGAAACATCTCACCGGTTTCAGGGATTGGGAATTGGATTATATATTTGTGCTGAAATCATTAAACGGCATAATGGATTTTTTGGAGTGGAGAGTGAGGAAGGAAAGGGATCTGTCTTTTATTTCACTGTCCCTGTTTATAAAAATCCGGAATAATATTCATAAAGCCGTTTAAGATATTCATATAAAATTTACCGTCCAGTATGAAAACCACAATTACCAGAAACCTCCGCATAGGATATGGTTTATCACTTATTCTGTTACTTTTAAGTTCTGCAGCTTCTTATTTCAGCATCCGGAACCTATTGACAAGTTCGTCAATGGTGAATCACACCAACCAGCTGACGCTTGAGCTTGAAAATACTATTTCAGTGCTTAAAGACGCAGAAACGGGCCAGCGGGGTTATTTATTAACAGGGATTGACCAGTTCCTCGACCCTTACAAAGGCGCGTACGACCGTGCCATCAGCTCAATCAATGCCGTCCGGGAGATGACCCGTGACAATCCCATCCAGCAAAAAAACGCTGATGAACTTCAGAACATCGTTGAGAAACGACTCAAACGGCTCGATCAATTGCTTCAGGAAAAGCGGAATAACAGAACGGTCTCAACAAACGATCTGCTTGAAGGAAAAAATTATATGGATGATGCAAGGCGGATAATTAAGAGGATGGCAGAAATTGAACAACGATTTCTCGTAACAAGAACTGAGAAGATGAATCTTTTTGCAAGCTATACTCCCATCTTAATAATTCTGGCAGCAATCCTCTCTTTTATTATCACCATATATTCTTACTTAAGAGCCCGGAAAGATTTTGACCAAAGGGCTGAACTATATAATGAATTACAGGAAAAAGACAGGGATATAAGCCGTCGGATTAACATCATCGAGGGTATAGCTGATAAAATATCGGCAGGGGATTATAAGACACGTGTTATTGATGAAACGGAAAAAGACAATCTGGGTAGTCTGGCCCTGTCTCTGAATAAGATGGCCGAATCGCTGGATTACTCATTCAACCTTCTTTCCGATAAAGAATGGCTACAGGCTGGTATTGCGGGATTAAACGACAAAATGATTAATGCAACCGACGTGGAGCCGCTTACCAGTAATACATTAAACTTTATCATAAAATATACGGGAAGCCAGATAGGCGCCTTTTATCTGCTCCAGGACGAAAAAAACCTATTATTAAGCAGTAGTTATGCCCTGCCACCCGACAAAAAACGAATGGTAGTGCAAGTAGGAGAAGGTTTAGTGGGGCAATGCGCTTTAAGTAAGGAGCACATTCTACTCCAAAAAGTAGAAGAAGAACACCTTTTTATCAGCCTTTCTGCAGGCGAAATTAAACCGAGGAACATTATTGCCATACCCGTTTTATTTGAAAACAATCTTAAAGGGGTGATCGAACTGGGTTCTATAGAAAAGTTTAGCGACCTGAGCCTCGAGTATTTTAAAAGCATTTCACATAATACCGGAATTGCAATCAACACGGCACAGAATCGACGGCGTTTGCAGGAATTACTGGAGGAAACACAGGCCCAATCTGAAGAATTGCAAACACAGCACAGCGAACTGGAGAACCTGAACACTGAACTTGAAGCACAGGCTCAAAAACTACAGGCTTCGGAAGAAGAGCTGAAGGTACAACAGGAAGAATTGCTGCAGGCAAACAAGGAACTGGAAGAACGCAGCAAAATACTGGAAGAAAAGAATCAGCTTATAGTCGAAAGAAATCTCGACATCCAGAAAAAAGCTGAAGAGCTCGAATTAAGCACCCGGTATAAGTCGGAGTTCCTGGCTAACATGTCTCATGAGCTGCGCACTCCCCTTAATTCCATACTGCTTCTGTCCAGGCTTTTAACGGAGAATAACGACAGCAACTTGAACGACGAACAGATTGAGTACGCCCGTGTAATTCAAAGTTCCGGCAACGGACTTCTCACGCTAATAGACGAAATTCTTGATCTGTCAAAGATAGAAGCAGGTAAAATGGACCTGGAGTATGCCGATACTCCTGTAAGGGGCATCATAGCCGACCTGAAACCCTTATTTGCACCTATTGCTCGCGAAAAGAATCTTGAATTCAAGACAGAATTGAGTAAAGATGTTCCTGACACTATTCGCATCGACAAAATGCGACTGGAACAAATATTAAAGAATCTGCTGTCTAACGCGCTTAAGTTCACAGCAAGAGGCAACGTTAGCCTGTTAGTCGCTGCGTCTGATAGAGAAAACTATATTCAGTTCTCCGTAAAGGATACCGGGATAGGGATTCCTGCAGAAAAACAAGAGCATGTGTTTGAAGCCTTTCAGCAGGCAGACGGCTCTACGAGGAGAAAGTATGGAGGCACAGGCCTCGGACTTTCTATCAGCCGCGAGCTGGCTAAACTTCTCGGCGGCGACATCCAGTTGCGCAGCGAGCTTGATAAAGGAAGTGAATTTATTGTTACGATTCCGGTTGCCCCCGAACTTGCTGAACAAAAAGAACTGGGATTTTCTGAAAAGGAAATCACAGCACAGCTTCCGGTGGAGAGCACACTCGAAATTCCCGAAAAGAAGAAGTATGTAGTACCGCTGATACCTCATGAAGTAGAAGATGACAGGGAAAATGTAAAGGACGACGACAAGGTTATCCTCATCGTGGAGGATGATACGAACTTTGCTAAAGCCTTACTGGAATATACCCATAAAAACAACTATAAAGGACTGGTAGCTGTACGGGGCGATCTTGGCATTGAAATGGCCAGGCAGTATAAACCTCTCGCTATTTTACTCGACATCCAGTTACCGGTTAAAGACGGATGGGAAGTAATGGAAGAGCTAAAGGCCGACCCTTTAACCCGGCATATTCCGGTACATATTATGTCGTCTATGGAGGTAAAAAAAGAGAGCCTTGTAAAGGGGGCCGTCGATTTCATCAATAAACCTGTTGCGATAGAACAAATGAAAAAGATGTTCATCAAGATAGAAGATGCATTAAACCGCCATCCCAAAAAAGTTCTCATTATCGAAGAGAATCCTAAGCATGCCCAGGCGCTGGCGTATTTTCTGGAATCGTCGAACGTAAATTCAGAAATAAAGGGATCTGTTGCCGAAGGTGTAGACGCGCTTAAAAAAGAAGAGATAAACTGCGTGATCCTTGATATGGGAATTCCCGATTTATCAGCCTATGAAACCTTGGAAACAGTTAAGAAAAACCCGGGACTTGAGAATCTTCCGATCATCATTTTTACTGGCAAAAACCTTTCAAAAGCTGAAGAGAGCCGCATAAAACAGTATGCAGACAGCATCGTAATGAAAACGGCCCACTCCTACCAGCGTATCCTTGATGAAGTAGCTTTATTTCTGCACCTCGTTGAAGAAAAACAAAGTCCTGCGAAAGAAGACTACAAAAGAAAAAACCCTGTACTTAATGAAGTTTTAAAAGACAAAACCGTATTAATAGCCGACGACGACGTTAGAAATATCTTTTCTCTCACCAAAGCGCTGGAACAGCTTAAGATGAAGGTTATTTCAGCGACCGATGGCAAGGAAGCACTTAGGGTGCTTGAAGAAAATCCGCAAACGGATGTCGTTTTGATGGACATGATGATGCCTGAAATGGACGGTTATGAAAGTACCACACGTATCAGGATGAACCCCCGCTTTAAAAAACTTCCGATTCTTGCAGTAACAGCAAAGGCGATGATCGGTGACCGTGAGAAATGCATCCGGGCTGGAGCATCCGACTATATTTCGAAGCCCGTAGATATTGACCAGCTTATTTCTCTATTAAGAGTATGGCTCTATGATAAGTACATGTAAAGCATGAAGGATATGAATAAATACGTATTGATCATCGACGATGAGCCCCGCAATATTTTTGCTCTTGTTGCAGTGCTGAAAGCAAGAAAATATCCCTGCCTTACCGCTGCCAGTGCATCAGAAGGTCTGGAAATTCTTCGCTCAAGAAAGGATATTGGCATAGTTCTTATGGATATGATGATGCCCGAGATGGATGGATATGAGGCTGTTGCTCATATCAGGAAAGAACAAACCATAGCAAACACGCCGGTGATAGCTGTAACGGCCCAGGCTATGGTTGGCGATAGGGAGAAGTGTATAGATGCTGGTGTCGATGCTTATATAGCAAAACCGATTGATGTCGACGTACTTGTAAGTCTGTTAAAGCAGTATTATAAAAATTGAATGGAGCAAGGTGTTCTGCAGGATAGTGATATTGAGATCTTACTAAATGATCTGTGTGAAGTTTATGGATACGATTTTACCGACTATTCAAAAGCTTCTATCAAACGCAGAATAAATCGCTTGTTCACTATTGATCGTTTTTTAAGCTTTGCTGAATTCAGGTACCGACTACGATTCGACCCTGATTATTTAAAACGCTTCGTGGAACAAATCACCGTTACCGTCACTGAAATGTTCAGAGATCCTTTGTTTTACAGAGCCTTGCGTGAACATATCCTTCCGGTGCTCGGCACATACCCCTTCATCAGGATCTGGCACGCCGGATGTTCCACCGGAGAAGAGGTTTATTCCATGGCAATTCTGCTCAAAGAGGCTAATCTTCTGCATAAGTCCCTTCTGTATGCTACCGATATCAACGCAGAGGTACTTGAAAAAGCAAGAAAGGGAATATTCCCGCTGAGCCAGATGAAACAATACTCGGAAAACTATATTCTATCAGGCGGAAAGAAGGATTTTTCAAGTTACTACACAGCAAGTTACGACAAGGTTAAATTAGATGAAAGCCTGAGCAAAAAAATGATCTTTTCTAGTCATAACCTGGTTTCCGACCATTCCTTCAACGAATTTCAATTGATCTTGTGCCGCAATGTTCTGATCTACTTCGATAAGGATCTGCAGTCACGGGTATTTGATCTTTTTGAAAACAGTCTCGAAAATCTAGGATATCTCGCACTGGGATCGAAAGAAACTTTACGTTTTTCGAACATATCACAGAGGTTTAAACAGATAGATAAAGAAAAAATATGGAGAAAAATAGCATAGGACGTTCTGTAGGTCTGGTGGTCATAGGAGGATCTGCAGGCAGCCTCGATGTTGTCCTGCAGATGCTGCCTTTTCTAAACGGCGGTCTCCGTTTTCCTTTGATAATCGTTCTTCACAGAAAAATCTCTTTTGATTCTGCATTGACTGATCTTTTTGCTGGCAAAACTGCCCTCATCGTAAAAGAGGCGGAGGAAAAAGAGGAATTAAAACCAGGGATCATCTATATAGCTCCCGCCGATTATCACTTACTCGTAGAAGCGAATCATACTTTATCAATCGACTACAGCGAAAAGATACACTATTCAAGGCCTTCAATTGACGTTACCTTCGAAACTGCGGCAGATGCATTTGGGAAAGCCGCAGTTGGAATCCTTCTTTCCGGAGCCAATGCAGATGGGTCTGAAGGCTTAAAAGTCATCCGTTCCCTGGGTGGAATAACCGTAGTACAGAACCCCGTTACTGCCGAAATCCCATATATGCCTCAGCAGGCTCTTGGTGCCTTAGCCGTCGACTATGTGCTCGACAGTCACCAAATAGCTGGCTTTATCAATAAGCTGTCCGACGATACTGCTGCTTATTCTGAATAAACACTTCTCACTTCATCCCGAAGGTTATACCTTGATGCCATAACCTCTCCGTAAGCCCCAGCCGTCCTGATTGCTATTAAATCACCTCTTTCAGAATCAGGTAGCTCAACTTCTTTTCCGAAGCAATCGGTAGATTCACATATTGGTCCAACAACATCATACTTTATCCGCTCAGAGGAGGCTTTATCCGGCCTGGAGATATTTTCAATTTTATGATAAGCCTGATAAAGAGCCGGCCTCATCAGCTCTGTCATCCCCGCATCAAGAATCAAAAAGTTCTTTTTAATTCCCTTTTTAACATACAGCACCCGGCTGATCAGGCTGCCACAATGTGCTACCAGTGCCCTGCCAAGTTCAAAATGAACCTCCTGTCCCGGCTTTCTTTCAAGAAATTGATTAAAAATATCAAAATATGCCTTGAAGTCAGCAACCTGATTTTTGTCAGGCTGGTAATAGTCTACTCCAAGCCCTCCCCCTACGTTTAAAACGTTCAGGTTAAAACCACGCTCCTCAAACCAGGTTTTTATCTCGTTAACCTTGATACAAAGACTTTTAAAGACATTCATATCCGTTATCTGGGATCCAATATGGAAATGAATTCCTTCCAGCCACAAGTTCTGGGCGCGGGTAAGCAGTTCGGCACAGGCCGATAACTCCCACTGGTTGATGCCGAACTTATTTTCGTCAAGACCGGTGGTTATATTGTGATGTGTATGAGCGTCGACGTTTGGATTGATCCTCAATGCCACCCGGGCTTTCTTTCCGGCCTTTAATGCTAAATCGTTAATCACTTCAAGTTCCTGAACTGACTCAACATTGAAGCAAAAGATATTGTGGCTTAATGCCTCCGATATTTCTTTATCTGACTTTCCAACCCCGGCAAATACAACCCTCTGCGGAGCGAATCCTATTTCTATTGCTTTGTTTACCTCATTTCCACTCACGCAATCAGCTCCAAACCCGGCGTCCCTGATAAGCTCGAGGACACGGCGGTTAAAATTAGCCTTCATTGCATAATGAACGTGAAAACCATAACTATCAGCTGCGCCCTTGCAAGCCTCAAGTGTCTGGCTTAACAACTTGAGATCATAATGGTAAAAAGGAGTCTGTTCAGACTCAAAACGGCCTACTATATCCTGAAAAAACATCTTAAAAATTAATGTCTTCCCTTAAAAGGGAAGACTTTACTAAAATAAACGATCGTGCAGGCTTCTTAAAGCTTCTGTCTTATTCTCAGAATCCACCAGCAAAGAAATATTGCAGTTGCTGGCTCCATAAGAGATCATTTTTATTGAAATATGTTTAAGTGAATCGAAAACACGGGCAGCAAAGCCATGCGATTCAAAAGAAAAATCACCTACTACACAGACAATGGTCTTACCACTCTCAACCTCCACTGTTCCAAAGTCCTGAAGATCTTTCAATATTTCAGTCAGATACGTAGTGTCATCAAGCGTAACCGATACTGCTACCTCCGATGTAGTGATCATATCTATCGGAGTTTTATAGCGTTCAAAGATCTCAAATACCTTGCGCAGAAAACCGTAGGCTAACAACATTCTGCTCGAATGTATTTTAATAGCTGTGATACCATCTTTTGCCGCAATGGATTTTATCTTCCCCTTTTCGCTTTCGTTAGTAATCAAAGTACCAGGTGCCGAAGGCTCCATAGTATTTAACAGGCGTACCGGTATTTTATATTTTTGGGCAGGAAAAACACTTTGGGGGTGAAGAATTTTCGCACCGAAATAAGCGAGCTCTGCCGCTTCATCAAATGATAGCTGCGCAATAGGAGAAGTACCTTTAACAATCCGTGGATCATTATTATGCATACCGTCAATATCCGTCCATATCTGAACTTCATCTGCCCTTATTGCTGCTCCTATTAACGACGCGGTATAGTCACTGCCGCCGCGACGAAGATTGTCTATCTCCCCAAACGAATTACGGCAAATGTACCCTTGTGTAATAAATAACGTCTGATCTGCACGCTCATCAAGCAAAGGCTGTAACCTTGATCCTATATATTCAATTACAGGTTCATTGTCTTCATCAATCTTCATAAAATCGAGTGCAGGCAGTAATACCGAACGTATCCCGATTTCAGTGAGATAAAAATGGAACAAGCTTGTCGATAGAAGCTCGCCCTGGGCCAGAATGATCTTTTCTTCAACAGGCGTAAATAAGTCGGTAGAGAATGAGCCTATCTGCGTAAAATGGTAGTTAATAAGTTCCTTCCCGTTATTGCGTCCCTCATCTGAGGTAAAAAGTTCATTAACAAAAGTCTTATACTTATCAAAAAGACTATCAGTTAACTGCTTAGCCTTTCGCTTATCGCCGTTTAAATAAGCATCTGAAATTTCCACAAGGCTGTTGGTCGTTCCTGCAACAGCTGACAATACTACAATCTGTTTTTCTTCAGGGCGGATGATATCGAGGAGCTTCTTCAATCGCTCCGGACTACCAACTGATGTCCCTCCAAATTTTAAAATCTTCATTTGAATAAATTGTTTTTAAAAGCGATGAAGCTTTCATGATCAGCTTGTGAACTTCTGCAAGCGCTCATGGCTATCTCATCTTATATATACGGCTAAATACTCTATCAGAAGCCATTCCGACTCCTTAATTCTGCCGCTAAAAATAGTTAAAAGCCTGATATTATTTCATTTCATTTGATTTTTTTAGCAAATGATTTTAAGCCTGCCTGGGGTTTCCGGGCGATCCGGCCCCAATGCCCGTAATTGCTAATATTATCCCTGTGTCTCATCAATATCTCCTTCAACCTTTCCTTGTCAGCAGCTGTTAATATGCAGTCAGGTACCTGACCGTCTTTTTGAAGAGAGCGGGCGATGACCGGGAGATGCGGGGCTACAATTAACACAATATTGCTATATTGTTGCCTCAATGGAAAACAATAACCAGCCATTCCAAGAAAAAACGGAACTCCAAAGGCAGCTCGGGCTTCCGGAAACGCTTTCTATCGTAATAAACCGCATTATTGGTTCCGGGATATTCCGCACTCCTGCGCCTATTATGCTCATAACGGCTTCGGTGAGCATGTTTTATGGAGTATGGGTACTCGGCGGCGTTGCCACTATCCTGGGAGCTTTATGCTATGCCGAGCTGGTGGCCATGATGCCCAAAGCAGGCGGCCCCTACGTGTTCCTGAAAGCAGCTTTCCCACCCGTTGTTACTTTTTTACGGGGCTGGGCCATGTTTTTTGTTTCCGAAACCGGCGCCATTGCTGCAGTAGCCCTCTTCTTTTCCGAAAATGCAGTGTCCCTTTTCCACACAGGTCCTGCTAAATATCCAGTCGCGCTCATTGCCATCGCCGTTGTATTCATGCTTACTTTGTTTAATTCATATGGTATCAAACTGAGCGGCACACTGCAGAACATCTTCGGACTTGCGAAAATCGCCATACTGGTTCTGATTGTTGCGACCGCTTTCTCTTCAGGCATTAATACGGCCAATTTTTCTTCGGAAGCAGCTACAGCAGGACCGTCTGGCTGGGCGGCCGTGATCGCTATATTCACAGCTATGCGATACAGCTTTTTCGCCTATAGCGGATGGGAAGGCGCTACTTATGTCGCAGAGGAGGTTAAAAACCCTTCCAGGAATCTTCCATTATCGCTCTTCGGAGGCATCGGCATCGTCATGCTCCTTTATCTGCTTATTAATTCGGCGTATATAAATTTATTGGGACCTGCTAAAATGGGTACTTCGACCTCAGTTGCCGTTGATTCCATGCAGATCGCCATAGGTTCAGCGGGCGCTTTATTTGTAATAATAGCCATCATGGTGAATACCTTCAGCAATGTAAATACACAAATATTTGTTAAAAGCCGCACCTGGTTTGCCATGTCAAGAGATCAGCTTTTTTTCAGGCCGCTTTCAAAAGTTCATCCCCGCTATAAAACACCAAACTACTCTCTTTATGCACAGGCAGTCTGGGCTTCCGTATTGATTCTTTTCTCAACAACGGCAAAAAGTAATTACGAAGCCGTTATAGATTATTTTTCGTTCACTTCATCGGTATTCAACGTTCTTACTTTTGCATCGGTATTCGTGCTGAGAATGAAGTATCCGGATATTGCACGGCCTTATAAGACTTTTGGCTATCCAATTACTTTGATCATTGTGATCTTGATTCAGCTGACGTTTATGATTGTAACGCTGATAACGGCCTTCATTCCCTCTTTACTGGGCATTGCCTTAACTGCAACAGGGCTTATCTATTATAAATTTTATGTACCTGAAGAAAGTAAACAGCTCAAAAGTTCAATGAGCTGAAATCTGCCTGCTCATTTATACACGAAATAATAACCTTGATCTTCTTTCGGGCACAGTCATGCTCTGTGTTCCCTTTCATCCTTTCATAGACATCACCGAGGTGCAAAGCATACTTAATAGCTTCTTCGGCATCTGCAAAAGACAGCTCAAGATGATCTTTATTTTCTTCAAACTTGCAGGGAGGAATGGGGATAGGATATTTATCAAAATCTGAAACAGAAACACCCGAACAGTTTTTTCCAGTCAACGGAAGAAGTATTTTCATATCAGATAGAATAGGAGGTTATAGTTGCGAATACAATGTCGTTTTTCATAGAGACGCTACAATTGTACCGAAGGTTTTGTTCGGATAAATATCAGCTATAGTACACTGACGATCGTTCCTGATCTTTTTATAATCTCCTTTTTAGCCAGCTGAAAACCCTCATCACTAATGGCCCGGGTTGCGTTCTCTATTAAATACGTGTCAAACCCTTCGGCAATAGCGTCTAATACAGAATAATAAACACAGTAATCGGCAGCAAGCCCGGCAACATAAAGCGCTGTTACTCCTTTGTCTCTTAAATACCCCGCCATCCCAGTAGACCTCCGGTGTCCGTTATCATAAAATCCGCTATAACTGTCAATATCGGGGTCTACTCCTTTTCTGAAGATCACTTCAATAGGCCTTGCATCTAGTTGATCAGAAAGCTCTGCTCCCACAGTTCCCTGGATACAGTGATCCGGCCAAAGTACCTGTTCCAGTCCGTTCAGATCAATCTTCTCGAACACCATTCTCCCTTTATGATTAGAAGCAAAGCTTTTATGATTGGCAGGATGCCAGTCCTGGGTAGCAACAATCAGGTCGAACCTGCTCTGTATCTGGTTAACAATCGGGATTACTTCATTACCCTTAGGTACGGCTAATGATCCACCTTCAAGGAAGTCGTTCTGGAGATCGATCAGAAGTAATGCCTTCATAAGTGCTTACTATCCTCGTGCTTCGGCAGTATTAATAGATTTACTTACAGTTTCTATAAGCTGCCTTACAGCATCTTTTAACTTCGTATTACCATTATAGTTCAGGTCGAACACCACCTTCTTGGTTTTCCTTTGGTATTTAAACTCCAGGTAATACCGCGGCGATTTGGCGCCATTTGCAGAAGCAGGTCCGGTCATATCCTGAGGGAAGTCCCAGAAACCCAGCTCTGCAGCTTTTCTGTGGAGATACAACAAATCGTCTTTTGTAAGTTTAACCTGCTTTTTAACTAAAGAATCCCGGTCGTTTAAATACTGATAGTGCATGGTTTTCGAGTCATACTGATTAATCAGGCTATCTCCTATCCCGTATTTGAAGTTCAGCGATTCGAATTCTGCAAATTTATAGGGTGCGTTTTTAACCATCATGCCATAGTAATAGACGCAATAGATCATAAACGGCACTACTATACTTAACGCTAGAAATATTTTTTTCCCTTTGTCGCCCATCAGACTAAATTAACGATTTATGACTAAATATGTGAAATACGTCCTGGTTTGTGAGTAAATTGACTTTTCGCAAACGATTAATCAAAACTCTGTTCCGCCTCACTGGGGTGAAATTCTTTCTCCCATTTTGCTACGACAACAGTAGCCAGACAATTGCCGATTACGTTGACGGATGTACGGGCCATATCCATCAATTCATCTATCCCGAGAATGATAAATATCGGCCAGGTAGGCATTCCAAAGGAAGATGCTGTTCCGAGCAGAATTACTAATGATGCACGGGGTACGCCGGCAACGCCTTTACTGGTTAACATCAGGGTAAATACAATCAACAGCTGATGTCCTAAACTAAGGTTCATTCCAGCAGCCTGCGCCACAAATATAGAAGCAAGTGCCAGGTAAAGCGTCGTACCATCGAGGTTAAAGCTGTAACCAGTAGGCATCACAAACGCTACAATCTTTCTGGGAACCCCTAACTTTTCAAGATTCTCCATAGCCCTTGGAAGAGCTGCTTCAGAGCTTGTCGTAGCAAATGCAATAGAAACAGGACCAGCGATAGCGGCAATAAATTTCTTGATAGGCACCCCAACAATCAGGGCTATTGGCAACAACACTCCAAATAGAAAAACAAGGAGCGCAACGTAAAGAGTAGCCAGCAGCTGAAACAAGTTTACCAAAATACCGAGCCCCATATGACCCACTGTATAAGCAATGGCAGCGCCAACACCGATAGGAGCAAAATACATTACGATATTGGTAAATTTGAACATCACTTCGGCAAGACTCTCTGCAAAGTGCAGCATCGGAAGCCGTTTGTCCTCACGTACCATAGCCAGTCCTATACCAAATATGATGCTAAAAACTACAATCTGAAGTATCTGTCCATCTGCTACCGACTTGGCAATATTTTCCGGAAAGATATGAAGAATGATATCATTTGTCGACTGAGGCGGAACATCAGGCAGAGCTTCATGCTGAGCAGGGGGGATTTTGATCCCGGCACCCGCCTGCGAAATATTTATCGCCGCAAGCCCTATGAACAACGCGATAGTGGTTACTACCTCAAAATATAAGATCGACTTCCAACCCATTCGCCCCACTTGCTTCAGATCCGCGTGACCGGCGATTCCGTAAACCAGGGTTGCAAATAATAAAGGGCCTACGATAGTCTTTATCATTTTCAGAAAAACCTTGCTCAGAACCTGCAACTTCATGGCGACATCAGGATAGTCGTGGCCAATTTCGGCGCCCACTACCATCGCTATCAATATCCATGCGGTAAGCGACTTTTTTTTCAGTCCAAACAAAACTAGTCCAGCTATTGCCAACCATCTTGAGAAAACAAGAACAAGCGGAGGAACAGTAGATATATTGTAATGATTGAGAAAAAGAAGGATAACTGCTATTGTAACTGTAATTAGAGCAGTAAAACCTGCTTGTTTTAACTTCATGTAAACAATTTAATGGCGAGCAAAGGTAAAATAATTAGCTTTACCAGCCAAATTGCTCATAAATGAAGCCCGAAAGATTAAGCGAAATTAAAAAAGAGCTGATATTGCTTGAAAACGCAGAACTAGTTGAAATCTGCCTTAAACTCGCTAAATATAAAAAGGACAATAAAGAATTCCTTCATTATTTGTTATTTGAATCCTCTGATTCAGCTGGATATATTAACTCTGTAAAAATATTTTTACAGCCATCCTTCCAAAATCTCTCTTCTAACTCATACCTTAAAGCCAAAGAACTCCGAAAAATTCTACGGATATTAAACAAACACGTTAAATATATTGGCTCTGCCGGAGCAGAGGCTGAGCTTCTGATGTGGTATAGCGCTAATCTTCTCAAGTACGCAGGCATACGCACTTCGCAAAAAGCCTTATACCTGCTTTTGATCCGGCAGCTTCAAAAAACAAAAAAGCTTATCCAGAAGCTCCATGAGGATCTGCAAAGCGATTATAAAGACGAATTTCAGATGCTTGTGCGCATGGCAAACGATAAGATCAGGGATTTTAAACCGGGCGAATTCGAGTTGTAACAATAATACCCCACTCTCATCTAAACAACAATGGCAACTAAGGAAGCTCTTTTTAAAGAAATCTTTAAATCAAACTCCAAAAGGGTTTTCCATTTATGTTATGGTTATACAGGCGACAATGATGCCGCAAATGATCTGATGCAGGAAACCTTTATGAAGGTCTGGCAAAACCTTGATAAATTCAGGAATCAGGCACTGATCTCTACCTGGATATATCGCATAGCTGTAAACACCTGCCTCTCCTGGCTTCGGGTAGAAAAACGACAGGCCAAAGAAGAACTAACGGATAACATCATCGAAAACAAAAAAGAAGAGTTCTCTGAAAAAAATGAGCAGGTGGCCTTACTTTATAAATGTATATCGCAATTGGAAGAAAATGAACGTTTAATAATTACTATGGTACTGGATGAGCTACCCTATGCTGAGATTGCCGATATCGCGGGAATTTCCGAAGGGAACCTAAGGGTTAAAATACACAGGATAAAACACAAGCTGACTGAAATATATAACCGTTATGAAAGATTTTGAAGCACTGAAAGGTATATGGAGCGGTCAGGTATCAGAGCCAAAGATCAGCGGCGACGACATTATAAAGAGCCTGAAGAAGTCAAAAAACACCTTTGGCAATAAGCTGTTATTTGAAACCGCAGGAATGCTTGCAGGAGTTATTGTGTTCGTTTGGGTATGGATAAGCAATCCGTTTATGATGTGGACTACCCATTTATCCCTTCTGATATTGATAATCTGTTGTATATACTACATTTTTATTCAGATAAAAGATTACCGCAGCATCTCCAATAGCGAATCCCTTTTAAAGCAGCCGGAGGAGTATATCGGATACCTGAAAGACTACAGACATAAACGGTATGTTTTAAACACACGAAAATATTCCATTTACAGCATTTTCATTGGGATCGCCTTTGCACTTTACTTTATAGAGCTATACTTCATCGCCCCCTTATGGCAAACAGCAGGAGGCATCGCATTCACGATTGGCTGGTTTGTTGTCTCCTGGCGGTTAATGCGGATTTATATCCGAAGAGAACAGGAACGGCTCTATGAAATGATCGAAAACCTCGAAAGATTACAAAAACAGTTTAGTTCCAAAAACTCACCAGACGCCGATACTCTGTAAAACTGCATCAGGGAGTTTTAGTGCTAACAGAAAAATCGTTCCCTCTCAAACTGTACTCGAGGATCTTTTTTCCGGTGGGCTTTACACCAGCAGTATCCTTTACGTCATACAATGGAAACTCACGATATAGGATACCCTCCTTTACGTACAAAGAATCTTTCCCCCGGTAATTTTCTTTTGTTGAGGATGTGAGGTCAGGAAACCGAAGTTCACGTGATGTACCGTTGTCGTCAAACTCATAAACGTACATGTTCAGGTAATTGCCCTTCTCTACCCCCTTTGATTCTATAAAGATCTCCGGATTACCATCCGAATCCATATCCATGTTCCATGCATCATTAATTCTGCCTTCAAGCTCCCCGGAGGTCGAACGATATTTCATTCCAGACGAATCAGAACGCAGAATAAGGAAGGCACTCTCAAGCTCAGATCCTCTTCCCCAGCTTACCACATCAAAGGTTAGTCCTGGTTTCACTTCAATCGCCTTGTGAAAATGGAATGGCTCGGGAAGCACAACCTTCACATCCGGCTTTTGCGGGGTCTTCTCCTCCACTGAAGTACAAGAGGCGACAACGGAAAGAATAAAAGGTAGAACTGCTACGTAGTTGATCAATTTACTCATCTGCATATGGTTTGAGAGGGATCAATAATACGAAAGGTTCTTAAGAAAATAAAATCACTATGATAATTTAGTCGCAGGCACGCTACTAACCCAATCACTTGAACTTAATTCCAACTTTCTTACCTGAGATATTCTCAAGCATGGGTTTAAAGATGACAAATGCATTTTGCCGTGTTTTGCCTAAGATATCCATCTCCTTTGCATTTTGTAATATCCGTTGTTCGGCCAGTTTGTAAATCCCTTCTACCATCTCTTTAGTATCTGCAGGAAACCAGGCGCCCGAAACATCATACACTTTCGATCGCTTATGATCAAGTTTCACATAACAAATCTCAGGTTGAGGAAGATAAACAGTAACGGAATCGGCCGACGACTTTACAATATCCTCCTTCCCTACTTTCCTAAGGTCGATACATCCGGTAACTTCGCCTGCAGCTACAAATAAGATCCTCTTGTCAGGTAAAATAAGTCTCAGCTCCTTTTTCTCCAGAACGTCTTTCATTGTATACTTCACCAGTTCAAGTTTACCGATATCCGTAATTTTTTCAACCATCACATCCTCACTTATCTCGGTTCTTGTCTGCTGAAAGCCGCGCTTCACATAAAAGAATAGAAACACAAGAAACAGCACGGTGAATACAGAAAATATAAGAATGATAGCTGTACGGATTCTAAGAGATGATGCCATATCTATAAAACGAAAAAAGTGCCTTTATGGCACTTTTACTTTGAAGTTTTTTCTTCCTGAACAGTGTCCAACGGTTTAGCAAGCTTATGTGGCCTTTTCTTTCCGAACGACTTGTTTGTAATTTTTCCTCTTCTTGATTTAATATCACCTTTTCCCATAGTTTTATATTTAAGTGATAACTAAACAGAATAAAGGCCAAAAATGTTTTAACAAACTAAAACCCTAAACCGGCCTTCCCTTTACTCAGTTTCAGCAAATTCCTTTTCAGCAAGATACCTTTCAGCTTCCAGTGCTGCCATACATCCTGTCCCTGCAGCTGTAACAGCTTGTCTGTAAATCTTGTCCTGCGCATCGCCACAGGCAAATACACCTTCGATATTAGTCATTGCGGTACCGGGTTTGGTAATCAGGTAACCAGTTTCGTCCATATCAAGCCATCCCTTAAAAATGTCTGTATTGGGTTTATGTCCGATAGCAACGAAAAATCCGCTTACGTTTATTACAGATTCCTCTGTGGTCTTATTATTGTAAACCCGGATACCCGTTACGTTCTGGCCGTTTCCAACGATCTCCTTTGTTTCGGTATTATAATGAATTTCAATATTATGAGTATTCAATACCCGGTTTTGCATGGCTTTTGAAGCTCTGAACTCGTCACGCCTTACCAGCATATGAACCTTGCTGCATAGTTTTGCGAGATAAGTAGCCTCTTCCGCAGCTGTATCACCGGCACCGACTATTGCAACTTCTTCGCCTTTAAAGAAAAAGCCGTCGCATACAGCACAGGCCGAAACACCAAAGCCATTATACTTTTGTTCACTCTCCAGTCCAAGCCACTTTGCTGAAGCTCCGGTAGCGATGATCACAGTATCGGCAGTTATTGTTTTATGCTCGTCAATCACCACGGTATGCGGTGGCCCTGAAAAGTCAACAGATGTAACGTAGCCAAACCTGATCTCTGTACCAAAACGCTCTGCCTGCTTCCTGAAGTCTTCCATCATTTCCGGACCCATTATTCCCTCAGGGTAGCCCGGAAAATTCTCAACGTCAGTAGTTTGGGTGAGTTGTCCTCCTGGTACAATTCCTGTATATAAAACCGGTTTTAAATCTGCGCGGGCTGCATATATTGCTGCAGTATATCCTGCCGGGCCTGAACCTATGATAAGGCATTGTACATGTTCTGTTTCCTGGGACATAAAAATTATTTAGTCTGCAAATTTACGAGTTTAACTCAGCCATTACAAGAGCAGTTCAGGTCAGATTTCTGTCTTTAAACCATACTTCATCCGGTACCGTGTCAAATTTTGTCATTTTCTCCACAAGCTCTTCAGGATTACCTTCATTAAATACCAGCGCGCGGTTAGAAGCCTTCAAAAAACGCTGTTCTACCATTACATCCATTTGTGCAAACAGATGATCGTAAAAGCCGGCAACATTCAATACGCCAATAGCTTTATTGTGCAAACCCAGCTGGAGCCAGGTTAAGACTTCAAAAAATTCTTCGAGCGTCCCAAAGCCTCCGGGGAGGATAATAAAGGCATCAGATAAATCAGCCATTTTCTTCTTCCTCTGGTGCATATTTTCTGTGATGATCATTTCCGTCAGGCTATTGTGCCCAACCTCCTTATCCATCAGAAATTGTGGAATAACACCGGTTACTATACCGCCCTTTTGAAGCACTGCATCTGCAAGGAGACCCATGACTCCGACGCTTCCGCCGCCATAAACAAGCCTGATCTTCCGTTCGGCAAATACAGCAGCAAGGTTCTCTACTGCCTCTTTAAGCCTGGGATCACCATTAAAGTTGGCGCCGCAGTACACGCATATGCTTTTCAGTTCCATGCGCCAAAAGTAATAAAAAGCTATATCCTATTTTGTAAGCAGTCCATCGAAAGTGATAGCAGCATAATATAAACCTCCAAGCGTAGGGCCTCCGGCATATTGTATATATTTTTTGTTAAATATGTTGCTGGCCCCTACCTTGATAGTAGCTTTGCTTTCTGGAATCCTGAAGGATGTCTGAGCGTCAAACGTGTTCACTGCAGCTACTTCTCCGGTAACAAGCGGACTCTCCCACAAAAACGACTGCTGCCATCTGTACACAATGCTGAAACCTAAATTTTTGACAATCTCGCGGTTTCCAAAAGAAACATTCGCCGACCATTCAGGAGTGTTGAAACCGGTTACGAAAATATCAGAAGTCTCGTTAGCCTTCATTTTATTGAAGCTTACATTTCCGGCGACCGTGTATTTCTTATAAAAATTATAAGTGGTCGAAAATGCAGAGCCGTAGTTATGATAGGTATTTTTTGCATTGGTGTAAACCCTGTACCGATCCTGCCCTTTGCTTGCCGCGTTTGCTCCACTGGCTGTAGTGGCATCGCGATTTCTGTCGATCATAGCAATAACGGCAGCGTCAGAGCCCACAGTTTCGCCCTTCGGAACAAATACCTGCACCTGCCCTAAAAACCCATCGTATTCATTCATATAGGCATCGATGTCAAGCACGAGCTTATTATTTAATAAAATGCTCTTATACCCTGCTTCAAATGAAACGATACGCTCAGGCCGCGCCTTAGGAAGATTTGCCACCTGCAGCAATGCACGGTTCGCCAGAGCGGCCGCATCTGTGTTCCCGGCTGCCTTAACAGCTGCATTAAAATTAACAACAGACGTCTGAGTATAACTATTGTCAAGATAACCCAGACCTTCATTTATATACGACAGACTGCCGACGCGTTTCACCCGCCCGTTATTCACGTACGAAAGCGCCTCAAACAATGCTGGAAACCGGTATCCTTCCTGGAATGTAAAGCGAAAGTTATGGTTTTCTTTTAATGTGTAAACCGCCGCCAGTCTTGGAGTGAATTTAGGGTCAAACTCTGGATTATAGTCAAAACGAACAGAACCAAACAGCTTTAACTTGTCATCGAATAGGGTCTTCGTCACCTGCGTAAAAGCACCAAACTTCTTATAGTAAACGTTATCTCCATAACTGCCGTCTTCCTTTTGTTTATTCCGCTCTTCGATTGGGCGATCAAAGTCTACAAAACTATTTCCATCGGGAATGATCTCATAAACTCGGGCATCGCCGCCTATCAACAGATCAAAAACCTTAGTCTTTTCCGACAAGTCCCATTGTGCTTCTGTATGATATAAACGACTGTTCTGAACAAGGGCGGCACCACCTGTTTCTGGCGCATCCGGAATTTGAGCCGACTTAATATCCCAGTTATTCGTGCGCCTGATGATATTTTTAAGGTCGTCAAAAGCTTTTGTCCCCGGTTCTACCCTGCTGGCATCAGCCGCCTGCCTGGCGTACTGCGTAGCTGCAGCGAGGTTTTCAGAAGTGAGTGATCCGCCGTTAGCAGTAGCATACGCATTTAAGGCGGTCTTAAATTTAGCACTCCATACGCTGCCGCTACCCCCGCTGGCAAGATCCAGATTGTCGGCAAGAGGCTTTACGTTATAAGAGTCGCCCGAATCCTCAATAGACATATAACTTCTGATCAGAAAGTTACTTCCCTTTATGTCGAGCTTGTGGTTCTGAACAACAACATTGTCCAGCTGAATTTTATTGCCTCTCTGAAACACCCCATCCATTTTGCCAACTCTGTAGCTATACGACAACTCAACGCGATCGTTTAGCCTGTAATGCAAGGCCGCATCGAACTTCAGGTTATCCACCGTCGGATTGACAAGATCTTTTTCCCAGTAGCCTGTACGGGCAACTGTAAGCGTCTGGTTCGCTTGACCGTTTATAGTTAAGCCAGTGACTGAAACGGTATTGCTTCCCGCAAGCGCGTCGTCCCCGTACTTGTTCCAGCCATCAAATACTGCATTATTGCTCCCGTTCAATTCAGGGAAGGAAGGATTAGCCGTCTTCAGGCTATTCGGATTCTGATCCAGTCGCGTATCCGAAAGCCAGTCGGTTCCCCTTAGGTAACTGGCATTAATTTTAAAGGCCCATTTATTGTTAAATGCCTTTGCATACCTGATAGAAGTTTCCGTCAGGTTGCTTAACTCTCTCCCCGTACCGCCTGTATGATTAAACCCGGTCTTCTGGTAAATACTCAAGCCTTGATACAGAAATGGGCTTTTTGTGAGGAGGTTTGACATTCCATTAATGGCATTCATACCGTACAAAGCAGACGCAGCACCCGGGGTGATCTCCACACTTGCTATATCCAGCTCGGTAGGGCCCACTGCATTACCCAGCGGCACCCCTAATGTAGCAGCCTGCATATCCGTGCCGTCAACCAGCTGCATAAACCTATAATTACTCGGAATGTTAAACCCCCGGGTGTTAGGGATCTTAAACGTAAGACTGGAGGTGGTCATCTGAACCCCCTTCATATTCTCCAGGGCATCGTAAAAACCAGGGGCCGGACTTTCTCTGATGGACCGGATGTCGAGCTTTTCTATGGCTACCGGAGATCTTAAAATACTCTCCTCTACCTTTGATGCTGTTACAACCACTTCCTTCCCTAACATGGTTTGGGTTACTAAAGCAATATTAAGCTTGGATTCCGGACCTGTAACAAGAAATTCCTGCGTCTGAAAACCAACACTTGAAAAAACTAAGGAGAAAGGGTATTTAGCCTTGGTCTTAAGGTTAAACTCCCCCTGTGCATTAGTTATTGTCCCTCCTACTGTTCCCTTTACATGGACACTTACTCCTTCCAATGATTGCTTATTATCATTATCTATGATGTGACCAGACACAAGGATCAGATTGTTCCCTTGTGCATAAACGTTAACGGAGGACAGCAGCAGAGCGATAAAGCATCCGAAAAGTTGTGTAATTACGCGTATTCTAAATTGCATGAGTTTGGTTGGATATTGTTAAAAAATAAAATCAAAAGGAAAAGACTCTTGCCTCAACAGCATACATGGCGGGAAAAACGAGTTATGAGGCACATTACGATATATTAGTCTACTTATTTGATAGACTAAGTAAGTACATTAAACAATATCTTCCAAATTTAATTTTCATTCTTTTTATAACAATTGGTCAAACCACTGTAAACCAGACAAAAAAAAAGCAGGCATGCAATTACGCATACCTGCTTTTTCTTCTATTCTTCAGCTACCGTTATCTGCTGCTGGTATAATTAGGAGCCTCTTTAGTTATCGTAATATCGTGAGGATGACTTTCACGCATTCCTGCCGCAGTTATTCTTACAAAACGGGCATTCTGCAAATCTTCGATGGTAGCGGCTCCACAATAGTGCATCCCTGCCCTGAGTCCTCCGATATACTGGTATATCACCTCAGAGAGTGTTCCTTTATATGGAACGCGACCTACGATGCCTTCGGGCACCAGCTTGGTAACAACGTCAGTTTCATCCTGGAAATACCTGTCTTTCGATCCTTTTTGCATGGCTTCAACAGATCCCATTCCCCGGTAAGATTTAAACTTACGACCTTCATAGATGATGGTCTCACCTGGCGACTCCTCAACCCCCGCGAATAAAGAACCAGCCATAATGGTACTTGCACCTGCTGCAATCGCTTTTACAATATCGCCGGTTTGCTTGATACCTCCATCCGCAATAACCGGGACACCACGTCCCCGTAACGCCTTAGCGCATTCATATACAGCATACAACTGAGGCACTCCAACTCCCGCAATAATCCGGGTGGTGCAAATAGAACCAGGGCCTATTCCCACTTTCACGGCATCTGCTCCAGCATCAGCAAGAGCTATTGCCGCTTCCGCCGTACCAATATTTCCTGCAATTACCTGTAGCTTCGGAAAGTTTTGTTTAATAAGTTTAACCATGTCAATCACGCCTTTTGAATGACCATGGGCTGTATCTACAGTCACCACATCGACTCCCGCATTAACAAGTGCTTCCACCCTTTCAAGGTTGTCGCCAGCCACGCCTACCGCAGCGCCAACTCTTAACCTTCCGTGCTCATCTTTACATGCCAGGGGGAAATTTTTAAACTTCTGAATATCTTTAAAGGTGATAAGTCCAACAAGCTCTCCGGCTTCGTTAACTACCGGTAACTTTTCTATCTTGTACTCCTGAAGAATGCTTTCAGCTTGAAGAAGCGTGGTTCCTTCAGGTGCTGTGATAAGGTTTTCCTTCGTCATCGCTTTACTGATAGCGAGAGCAGCGTCCTTCTGAAAGCGAAGGTCGCGGTTGGTTATAATACCTACAAGGATCCTTTCTCTTGTTACAACCGGAATTCCTCCGATACTGAAATCCTTCATGATCTTGAACGCATCGCCCACAGTCGCGTCTTCATGAAGGGTTATAGGATCCTGAATCATTCCACTCTCAGATCGCTTTACCTTGCGCACTTCTTCTGCCTGGCGCTGTATAGTCATATTCTTATGAAGAATGCCTATACCACCTGCCTGCGCAATAGCAATGGCAAGTTCAGCCTCCGTAACCGTATCCATGGCAGCGGAAACAACAGGAACATTTAGCCGGATCTTTTTGGTGAGATACGTGCTGGTATCAACATCGCGTGGTAAAACTTCAGAATAGGCGGGAATTAATAAGACATCGTCGTAGGTAAGGCCTTCAGCTACGAACTTTTCGGGATCAAGTTGCATTGGCAAATAAATTTTATTATTTGCCGGACAAATATAGGGCTTTTATTTCAATGAAACAATTGCCTCATCTTTTTCATCAGTCCGATTGAGAAAGCGGGACTATAATTCCCTACCCTTTTAACTTCGCGCGTAATATTTCTTCTGAAACGGGCATGCATATATACCACAACTTTATCTTTGCCCACCTCGCCTTTTTCTCTTACCTCAGCTAGCAACCTAAGCGAAAACATAGCAAATAAGCCGCCGATGATAAAGAAGAAGTTCCAGCCCTGTAAATTCACAAAATTAAAGAGTGAAGTATGTCCATCACCCTTCCAGGAGAATCCACCCGTGAGTTGATGTGACGAAAAGAAATCGGCCATTAATCCGCCTATCATCGGCGCTATCGCTGAGAACAGGGCTATCGTCATATTTTTAACCGTGAGATAAACGATCGCCTCCTCTTTCGGCGCCAGTTTAATACTGATATTGCTAATAGCAAGATTCGCTCCGGCCGTAGAAAAACCCGTAACAATATTGATCACAGCAAGAAAGCAAAGTACCAGCAGCATAGAAGGCGCCATACTCACAAAGGCCCAGGAGATTATACATAGGATGTATATCGGCGCGCAAATATTAATGATCGTTTTATTGCTGAAGCGATCAGAATATCTTCCCCACATCTTAATTGAAAAGATACTGCTTATCTGGCACAGTATACCGAGACATATGATATAGGAAAGAGGCAAACCTATTGTTTTGAGCATGTAGACCGAAAAAAACGGAGTCGCCAGATTAAGTGAAAAAGCCCATAAGCCGTTGAATTTAAGAAGGCTCCTGAAGTTCTTATCTTTTAGTGGTCTTTTAAGCAGCTTTGCAATATTCTCGTTTATAAGGAGAGATGCAGGCTCCGGCGTTTTTGCCAGCAAATACACACTTAGCATTCCGAAACAACCGCCAATCAGAAACATTACCGAATAAGCAATCATTTCATACTGCGGATAATGCAGTTTTATATAATCCAGGGAAAGAGCGATGAGCAAACTTAAGATCACACTTAGCGACTGGGTCAGCCTGCTTCTATGGGAAAAATACGTACCCAGTTGTTTCGACGGAATCAAATCCTTCATCCACGAATTCCAGCTCGCACCGGCGATAGAACCGAGATAGTAGTGAAAGAAAAGCAGGAATATCAGAACCTTTACACTTGTCCCGCCTGTAAAGAGAAGCGGCAGCAAGCCAATAACCACTAAAGGAAAGCGGGCAAAAAGATTACTCACAACAGCTATTACCCGGCGACTGGCAAACTTCTGGACTAACCAGATAGACACCAGTTGAAAAATACTGCTGAAGGTTGGCAAAGCGGCGAGTATCCCAAGCTGAAAATTACTGGCGCCCATATGCAGGGCCATCGCCACCAGGAATGCACCGCCCGTGAAGGCAACCATCGATTCTGTTGCAAGCCCTTCTGCAACTACCAGTTTAAGCCCCTTTTGAACCTCAGCTTCGCGTAGGCTCGCAGACGGTTTTAATCGTATCATTTAACCCCTTTTCAGAAAACAACTGAAGAATTAAACGGAAAAGGGTAACTCAGAGTTACTTACAAGGGCAACAAAAAAGGATGATCGTTATCACAAAAAAAATCACCGTATACTTAAACAGACACTTTAATTGCACGATGAGCGCGATTCAACACGAAATACAGCTATTTACTTCAGAAAACATTGATTTCCTTTCGTGAGAAGACTTTGGCAGGATTTTTTCTATCTGAACAATATATCCATGAAACTATGAAAAATTACAACCGCCTTAAGGTAAAAGTCTGGACAGTAGTAGGAGGCGTACAACAACTCCTGCAGGTATATTTCAGATTATAAGCAGTGGTGTCTGTTATGTACTACCGCTTTTCTTGTTTCGTTCTGCTTTAAGAAATGACAACAAAACCTTTTCGTCGGCATTTAATCCCGTCTCGGGAGCTAAAAGACCATTCTTCTTAACCTTCTTTAGAAAAGGAAGAAGCGAACCGTTCTCATAGGCTTCCATCAAAGCAGGAAACACATAATACTTTTTGCAAACAGAACGCGTATTACCTAACTTAGAGCTTACCGAATCAAGTACAGCAACCGTTATTTTTTTCCGTTTCGTTTCCGACTCTGGAAATTCATATTCTGAATAAGACCTTAAGGCCTCCATCGTCCCCGACCAGGTTCTGAAATCCTTCGCAGTAAAATCGCAACCCGTGATTTCTTTAATATAGCTGTTTATCATCCCTGAATCTATCGGGCAGCGTTCACCATCGGGAGTATAATACTGAAACAACTCCTGACCGGGTATATCACGACACTTCTTCACCAGTTTAGAGAGATTTCTGTCTGTCAGATTCATCTCGTGCATCACCCCCTTCTTTCCCCTGAAACAAAGTTTCATCCGGCTGCCCTCTATCTTTACATGCCGGTCGCGAAGAGTACTCAGTCCGTAAGATCCGTATAGCTGTTTATAAGATTCATTTCCAACCCTGATCAGCGTCTTTTGCATAAAATTAACAGCAATAGCGAGAACTTTGCGCTGATCCAGCGACCTTCTCCTCAAATCCCTCTGAAGGTTGCGCCTGAACTCAGGGAGCTTTCTTCCAAATTCGAGAAGCCGGTAAAATTTGTTCTCATTCCTTAATTCCGACCAGCTGGAATGGTATCGATATTGTTTTCTGCCTGCCTGATCAATTCCTGTTGCCTGCAAATGGGCATTTGCCTTTTCAGCAATCCAAACGTTTTGCCATGCTGGCGGAAGCACAAGCCTCTTAATGCGTGCAAGCGTCCTCTCGTCGCTTATCTCTTCTCCCCTCCTGTTCAAAAAAACAAACCCGTCCCGAGCGGCTTTCCTTGTTATTCCGGGGGAAGTATCGCTCACATAAACCAGATTATTTTCCTCGAGCAATTGTTCTGTCTCTGTCATTGCTCAATTAAACAATCAGGATAAAAAATGTTTGCTTAGATAATCTTTAAGCTTAGAGTTAAACACAGCAGGAGCTTCACAATTAGGAAGATGCCCCGCATGAGGGATAATTTCAAGTTCAGAGTCCCTGACGCTGTCCTTTAAAACATCAGCCTGTTCCTGCGTCATCAGACGATCATCGGCGCCCCTTATAACCAAAACGGGCACCTTGACAGCCTGGAGCACGCCGGTGCTGTCTGTTCTCGAAGCTAAAGCAAGCTGCGTTGAACAAATTACCTGGGGTAAAGTACTCGTAATGAGTTCGCGTATAAATTCAGGCACTTTGGAGCCTGATCTCAGAGTATGATCACTGAACAGGTTTGCGACAAAATTCTCAGCGAATTTATCAGTCCCATTTCGCATTATCTCATCAATAGAGGCAAAACGTTTTAACTTGCCCTCATTAGAATCTGAAGAAGCATTGGTATCACATAATATCAGGCCGCTAATAAGCTCCGGCGCGATCTCTATTACTCTTAATGCGATATATCCGCCCATGGAGACGCCGCATAAAACCACATTCTCAAGAGATAGTGTTTCTATGAAACGGCAAAGATCCCTTGCAAAAAGATCGATACTAAAAAATGGATGATCGGTACTGCTTTCCCCAAAGCCACGAATGTCGTAGGCTATACCCTGAACATTTTCGTCAAGCGGTTCCAGCTGTTTCCTCCAGATCTCCGAACTAAAAGGGAATCCATGAATAAACACAATGGTTACTTTAGGCTTATCCGATGGTTTTATGAGATAAGAAACTTCGAGATCGTTAATTTCAACAAATCGTCTTTCAATCATATCTCATAAAGTTAAGAATTAACTTTCGTGAGTCAATATGCTTTTGTTAGACGATAGAGGAAAGTAAACACGCGAATCCACAATTAAGGCATTCGCATCGTGGGTTCAAAAAGCTTGAGTAATTAATACCAGTTATTACTTCTGAAAGGGATAAGGTAAATCAATTTTAGAGATGGACTGCTTTTCCTCATGTTATTCAAAGGATTATAGTCTCCAAAATTATAACCAGCTCCAACACCGATCTTTTCGCCGATCATATAGTTAATTCCCACGCCTGTCTCCAAACGTAGCGGCGATTTCATACTTACTGCCTGGAATTGCGTTCCGTTAGAAACATCACACTGCATATAGATATTTACCCTTTCCGAAACGCTTGTTTGAGAATACAGGCGTATCCCTACTAAATTCCCAAACTTCTGATCAGACATATAGCTTTTAACAACAGGACCAAAAGATAACTGCTGTCCAGCTTCTGTTTTAAACCCCGCCAGTACCGCACCGTTCATGTTCGGCGAACCATAATTACAACTGCCCGTTTGCGCAGAAAGGTACCAGCTAAGATATTGCGCTTTAACAGAAACGCCTGATACAAATAAGGTAAATAGAAGTAAATATCTCATCATACTGATACTAAGGCAAAAAAAAAGCCAAAGGCTGGCCATATTCCCCAAAGATCAATTGCACCTGTGAAAACACATGAATTATATTTCTAATGACAGGAACGGCAACTTCGGATTACAGAAACCTGTGGAATATTGGGAAATAGCGGGGAACCAAATACACGCTTCAGAATATTCAGCCGGTAAGCTGGCGTCACTCAAAGCGTTGCAGAATCAATTGGCTCAAAACACAAACAATCACTATATTGCGTAAAAAAGTAAATCAATGTATAAGATTATCCTTACTTTATTCTGTACTCTAATTTTAATGAAAGGCAGCACCCAGACAGTTATCGCCCTCTATAACGGAGAGATCCCGGGCTCAATAAAAGGAAACGAAAAAGAAGAAAAGAACACCGATGCTTCGGGAATGATAAGATATGGAAAAGTTTCAGAACCTACCCTTGAGATCCATCTGCCTCCGGCTGGAAAAGCCAACGGAGCAGCCGTAGTGATCGTCCCTGGAGGAGGCTATCATATTGTCTCCTACACAAACGAAGGAACCGATATTGCCGCCGAATTTAACAAAATGGGCGTCGCTGCCTTCATATTGAAATACAGGCTGCCATCGGATGCGATAATGAAAGATAAAACGACGGGACCCTTACAGGACGCACAGCAGGCTCTGAAGGTAGTCAGAAGCAGAGCTAAAGAATGGTCGGTGGATATTAATAAGGTAGGAATAATCGGCTTTTCTGCAGGAGGGCACCTGGCCTCTACTGCAGGTACCCATTTCAACAAATCATACACAGAGAATAAAGAAAAAACCAACCTTCGTCCAGACTTTATGATCCTTGTTTACCCCGTGATCAGCCTCAGAGATAGCCTGATGCATAAAGGGTCGAGAGATAACCTCCTCGGAACAAATCCTTCTGCCAGCCTCATAACAGAGTTTTCAAACGAACTGCAGATCACGCCGCAGACTCCACCCACCATGCTTATTCATTCAGCAGATGACAAGACTGTAAAAATTGCAAACAGCCTCGTATTCTATGAAAACCTTTTAAAGAACAACGTTTCCGCCGAAATGCATTTATATCCAAAAGGAGGACATGGTTTTGGAATCCGTCCGAACCGCTCCCCCGATCACTGGACGGACCGCGTAGAGCACTGGCTGAAGGGACTCGGAATGATTAAATAAGGATCGGTTGTGGGTTGCGTGTTGCAGGCGACTGGCAAATTATGAGTTATGAATTATGAGTTATGAATTTAGAGAACCTTTAAGCATAAGCCTGATTAACACACAAACCATAACTCATAACTAAAAAAGCCCGCAATTCCCACAACACGCAACTCGCAACACTTTTCTTGATACTTGATACTTGATACTTGATACTTGATACCAACTCACATGAGCAAAATCAACTGGGGAATTATCGGCTGCGGCAATGTAACGGAAGTAAAAAGCGGCCCGGCTTTCAATAAAGTACCGAACTCATCCTTAGTGGCTGTTATGCGTCGCGACGGAGCAAAAGCCGAAGATTATGCAAAACGGCACGGAGTACCAAAATGGTATAACGATGCGCGGCAACTGATTCAGGATCCTGACGTAAACGCCATTTATGTTGCCACTCCTCCTGCATCACATGAAGAGTATGCGCTGGCAGCTCTGGAAGCTGGAAAACCCGTGTATGTAGAGAAACCCTTTACATTATCACAGGAATCGGCGATAAGGATGTCCGGCGCAGCGGCAAAGTATAATACCCGGTTGACCGTAGCGCATTACCGTCGCGGACTGCAGCTCTTTAAAAAGATTAAAGAACTGCTTCAGCAGCGTGTCATAGGAGATATCAGGTTTGTAAGTCTGCAGATGCTGCAACCTCCGCAATCAGATATGATTGCAAAAACGGAAGAGAACTGGCGCTTGAATCCTGATATATCCGGAGGAGGCCTCTTTCACGACCTCGCTCCTCATCAGCTCGACCTGATGATCTGGTTCTTTGGCAAAGTAAAACGGGCAGAAGGATTCTCCTTAAATCAGGCAGAAGCGTATCAGGCAGACGACCTTGTATCAGGAGAACTGCTCTTTGACAATAATATCCTTTTTAGAGGGATATGGTGCTTTACTGTCCTGCCGGAAGAAAGCAGGGACATCTGTGAAATTGTCGGATCTGAAGGGAAAATAAGCTTTTCGGTCTTTGGCGACCATTACGTCCTTCATCAGAATGGAAAAGAAGAACGTACCGTATTCGCTTTGCCCCAGCACATCCAACAACCCATGATTGAAGAAGTCGTACAGTACTTTATGGGAACCGGCCCTAACCCATGCACCGCGCAGGACGGTGTAGATGTTATGAAAATTATCGACACTTTTACGGGCAGAGGGTAATACTCTCTGCCCTATATGCCATTTTCAATGCTTTATCCTACCGTCGACTTCAGAAGCCATTTGTAAAGCCTGTCTACATCTTCCACCTTAAACAATCCTGTACCAGGGTTCATCGTAGCGGCAGTCCCGCAGGCAACCCCCATCATCGCCATTTCACAGAAGTCGCCGCCTTTAGCCAGCACAGATACCATACCGGCAACCATACTATCCCCTGCTCCTACTGTACTAAGTTTTCTTACCGACGGAGCAGGAATATGCCTGTTCATATCCTTTGTTACGAGATGAGCGCCCTGTGGCCCCATGGATACCACAACTACTTCCGCCTTACCCATGGTAATCAGTTCCTTTGCAGCCTCGTCGGCCGATTCGTTATCCAGCGATTCGGCACCGGTAAGCTTAGCAAGCTCTCCTATATTGGGTTTAAGCAAAAACACGCCCTCAGCGACAGCCTCCTCCAACGCTTCGCCGGAAGTGTCGAGAACAACCTTCGCTTGTTTTTCTTTAAGCGACTTAATGAGTCGTCTTAAAAAAGATGCTTCCATATCAGGAGGAAGACTTCCACTGATCACTACTAGATCCGGAAAAGGCGACAGGTTCATGATACTTGTAAATATCCGCTCCTGAGCTTCTTCAGGAATCGCAGATCCCGGCATTCCAAAACGGTACTGCTGATTGGTGGATGTTTCCACTACAATAAAGCTCTCCCGCGTTTCGTCCTCCAGTTCAAAGGGCAAGATCGATACCTTTTCCTTTTCGAGCAGCTCCTCCAGCAACTTTCCCGTTCTGCCCCCCGAAGGAAAAAACGCGTCAGACTGAATGCCCAGCCGGCTCAGTGCCCTTGAAACGTTAACACCACCGCCTCCGGGTTCGTATTTAGGAGGATCACATCTCAATTTTCTTTCGGGAGTAATTTTATCAACGGCGCTGCTTTTATCAACGGTCGGGTTAAGCGTTATGGTTAGAATATTCTTTATCATCAGGCTAAGTTAATTTCTTTTGCCAAATATACATCCTGCATGGTCTGTAAAAAAGAAACGCCTTCAGCAAACGGCCTTTGAAAAGCCCGCCTTCCTAAAATCAACCCCGTTCCTCCTGCCCTTTTATTTACAACCGCAGTCTTCACTGATTCAGCAAGATCAGATGATCCTTTAGATTCACCGCCCGAGTTGATCAGTCCGGCCCTGCCCATATAACAGTTTGCCACCTGGTACCGGCACATATCTATAGGATGGTCAGAGGCAAGTTCGGTATACATCTCAGGACGGCTTTTAGAAAAATTGATAGCCGTAAAACCACCGTTATTCTCAGGCATTTTCTGTTTAATAATGTCCGCCTGTATCGTCACACCCAGATGATTGGCCTGCCCCGTGATATCCGCTGAAACTTCGTAGTTCACACCATCCTTTTTGAACGCATTGTTACGGGTATAACACCATAAGATACAGGCCATCCCCAGGTCATGTGCACGCTCAAAAGCTTCTGCAACCTCAACGATCTGCCGGCTCGATTCCTCCGAACCAAAATAGATGGTTGCTCCTACCGCCGCAGCGCCCAGATTCCAGGCATCCTCTACCGACCCAAACATAATCTGATCGTATTTAGTCGGATAAGTAAGCAACTCATTATGGTTTATCTTCACGATAAAAGGAATTTTATGCGCATACTTTCGCGACATCATCGCAAGATTACCAAAAGTTGTGGCCACAGCATTACACCCGCCCTCCATTGCGAGCCTGATAATATTCTCCGGATCGAAATACATAGGATTCGGAGCAAACGATGCACCGGCTGTATGCTCAATCCCCTGATCAATCGGAAGAATAGAAATATATCCCGTGCTCGCAAGCCTCCCATGATTAAAAATAGAGGAAAGGTTTCTCAGCACCTGCGGATTGCGATTTGACTGCGCAAATACTTTATCGATAAAATCCGGTGAAGGCGTGTGCAAAAGATCCTTCGAAATGGTTTTACATTCATGCAGCAAAAGCGTTTCAGCGCTGTCGCCTAAAAGATCAAGAATTTTCTGATAACTCATGGCATTGCATTTTATACCCTTTAACAGCGCGGCGCTAATATTGTTGCCATTGAATACAATTACAACCCGTAAGATACATTAAATCCCAGAACCGAATACTTCTTGTCCGGCAAGCGTTAAATCTCCAAGATAATTCCACTGAACGTTGTTTACATACTTTTTAAGGACGGCATTCATCTGCTCCAGCCTTACCTTTCTAATCAACTCGGCAGCTTTATCAGCAAGCTCCCAATCGCCCATTACTTCCGCAATTCCGAGGCTTGCAGCAATAGCAGCAGTGCTCTGTTCCTTGATGTAATTGTTGGTTATGAACCCGCTCTTTGAAGACACCAGCTCTTCGTAACTGAAGCCGTTCTCCATTGTTTTCTTCAGCAGATCTAACATCACTTCTGTGGAAGCTTTAGGGTTGGTTGTACTTACATACATAACTCCAAAAGGCATAAGCCTTGTAGTAGCAAAAGCATATGGAGCATAGGATAAATTTCTTTTTGCTCTGATCTCAATGAACAACTTATTACTTAACGCAGCAATAGCAAGCCTGTAAGGCATATAATCAGCACTCGTCATAGCCGGCGCATTGATGGAAGCCGTTATGTAATTTGTAGCCAACTGCCGTTGCTCTAACAGGGGCTTTTTATCCTCTAAAGCAGGGGCTGCATATACAACACGTTTATAGGGCTTGACAGGCAGCGAAGCGAAAGCCGCTTGAATCCTTTTTGAGATCTCCTCTTTTGTTATCTTACCTACCACAACAATAAACATCTTGTTCTTGTTGACCAGTTGGTTGTAATAATAATTCTTCACATCGGCGGCAGTAAGTTTCCGGATAGTTGCTTCTTCACCCGAGGGATTCCTGGCATAGGGCGTACCGTTAAATGCATGCTGCATAGTTAACTGGTTGATCCTTCCATCCGGAATAGATTCAGACTGCCGGATACCTGATACTACTTTTTCTTTAAGCATCTGCAATTCTTTCTCGCCGAACACAGGACTCGACACTGCGCTAACAAACAGATCCCAGCCCTGATCAAAAAAACGAGATATACAGTTCATATTGATAACACCAAAATCGTAATCAGATGAACCGGTGATCTCAATTCCGTAAGATTCAGCCCTGTTTTTAAACATGTCCCTGGTATATTTCCCCGCACCACATTCAGTTGTTGCCAAAAGCGCGAGATTCTCTATACCTGCTAAATCATCGGTATAATTTGCTACGCCACCTTTGTAATACATACTCACATTGACAATATCTTTAATCGTAGGTTTCAGTATCACTTTAATGCCAGCCACATCAAAGGAGCTAGTCCCCGCCTGCTGAGAATAAACGATGATGCCAGGAATAAAGAATAAAATAGTTAATACAATACGCTTCATATACTATAGATTATTTAGACACAAAGAACTTCCCGGGATTTAGCTGCTCCTTCATCTGAGGATTAATTAACATACCTGCGCAATACGGCTTGTCTTTAATATATTTTCTAACGTATTGCTGCAGGTCTTTCTTGCTTACTTTTCTGAGATTATCGATGTACGTAGTCAGGTAGTCAATAGAAGCTGAAGCCCACCAGAATGATACAGTATGTACATAATTGGTTGTAATTTCCTGCTCTTTTACCTGCCTGATTTCGAGCTGCCTTTTAGCAGTCTCGATCTGTTCATCTGTAAGATAATCAGCAGAGTCCCATAACGCTACCTGCTTCTTTACTTCAGCTATACACTCTTCAGCTTTTGCGGGATTTGGAACAACGAAAACACTGATGGGCCCCGTATGCTTTTGTGTCAGGTAACCGATACTAATTTGATAAGCCAGCCCGGTGCTTACAAGCGCCTGGCTGAATTTAGAAGAGTTCTGGTTAATGATAAATGAGAAGACGTCGGCGGCATAGGTCGCTGGAATATCGGTACGGGTGTCGGGCCCCATCCAGTTAAACATTACCAGGGGAACCTTAGCCAGCGCTGATTCAACAATAAAGTAATCTGTCGTCTTCAATGGCTGGAATTCGGGAACCGGCCATCTTTTAGCTGGATCAAAACCAGAGCGCTGCCAGCTTCCCAGTACATTTTCAGTAAGACTGAAAACCTCCTCATGCTTCACATCTCCGGCAACTGTTAAAAGCGAATTATTCGGCCAGTAGTATTTATTTTTGATGGTATCCATCTTGGCCGGAGTTGCAGACCGGATAATGTCATGGTTCCCTATTGTATTCTTCCTGCTATATAACGCGCCCCACATATGACGATTCATTGCATCGTATAAGGAAAAATATGGATTCGACTCATTCCGTTGAAACTCTCCGTCCACAACCACATTTTCGCCCTTCATTTCCTGGGCATCAAACTTCGGATATCTGATTGCCGAGTTCATAAATCGCAGGCCCTCAGGAAAGTTATATTTAGGAAGAGTAAAGAAGTAATTCACCCGTTCATTTGAGGTGGTGCCATTGAAGAGAATCCCTAACTCCCTCACTCTGTTCATAAAATCCTGCTGACTTGGATAATCCCTGTTTGCTTTAAAAAACATGTGCTCATAAAGGTGGCTCAGGCCATTATACTCAGGAGGCTCGGTGTAAGCGCCATTCTTTACAGCAATCTCTATCGTTACAAGGGGCACGCTATTATCTTCAATCACCATTAACTCCAGGCCATTCGGCAGTTTCTTATAAAACATATTGGAAGGTAGAGAGCCCAATTTCTGTAGCTGCTGCGCTCGAAGTTGTATACAGGCTACAGAAAACATAAGAACGAACAAGGTTTTTTTCATAAAGAATTGGTTTTTATAAAGATATAAAATAATGATAAAGTGTTTCAAATCCGGTGGATCGAATCTCCCGTAGCAAAAAACAATTTCAGTTATTCCTTTGTGTTTATTGCTAAGAAAGCGCTTTGTTCAATATCAAACATATCAGAATTCTGGCAGAATAACAACATGAAACTAAGTGAACCATTAATAAAGATCCTCGCTAAGATGTATGAGCCCTCGAGCATGATCAATAGCAGTTATAAAGGCAATGACATAGCTCTTAAAACGGATACCGAGGGCAACGCTGTGCTATTATTCATCGGAAAAGCCACTGAGAAGGGGACGATTAAAGGCGAACGGTACGCACGCACATTGAAGAAGGATAAAGACGGAAATATCATCAAAGATCACTGGGAGCTGAAAGGAAAAGCAACATGAAACCTCAAAACATTATCTGTATTTAAAACGTTAGCCAATTTCACTTTATAATCATATGCCTGCACCATCCGTTATAGCCTGCTGTATTAAAATACTTGAAAAAGGCCTCAAAATATCCTTTGCCGAAAGCGCCAGTACCGGACGACTGATATACGATTTCACGTCTGTACCTAACTGCGGTAACATCATCAAAGGAAGCATCGTCTGTTACGACAGAAGTGTTAAGGAAGAACTTTTTAAAATCCCTGCCGAAGTCATTGATGAACATTCAGCCGAATCAGCAGAAGTAACGCAACTGCTTGCAGAAAACCTCCGGGATCTTTTGCCCGCAGATATCGTTGTAGCAGTAACCGGACTAGCCTCGCCTGGTGGCAGCGAAACACCCGAAAAACCCGTTGGAACCATGTTTGTTCATGGCATCATAAAGGACAAACCCTGGAGCCGACGCTTCTTCTTCGAAGGATCCCCCGACGATATCGTAGCCCAAACGATCAATGCAACAGCCTTAACCTTACTTGATGAATTGAAAGATGTGGAATAAGAAGGTTATCAGCAGTCAGAAATTAGCAGTCAACTTTTACAATCCGACCATTGCCAGCCGATTCTTGAATCTTGCTTCCTGATACTTGATACTTGATACTCGATACCTGATACTCGAGACTTGATACCCGATACCTGATACCTGATACCTGATACTAGATACCTGATACTTGATACTAAGTCCCCAGCTTACTGCACTCCACACCAAAACGTCTCAGGAAATCAACACCTTCATCCGAAGCCAGGCCTTTGTACTCTGCGTAAGAGCTCTTATAAATAACATTAGTTATCCCCGACGAAAAGATAAGCCGTGCACAGGGAAGACATGGCGATAAGGTAACATATAAAGTAGAGCCTTGCAGGTCAGCCCCATTCTTTGCAGCATAGAGGATTGCATTTTCCTCCGCATGCAGCGCAAGAGAACAACTCCCCCTTGCATCCCTCGGACAACCGGTTTCGGGCCACTCCTCGTCGCAGTTATGAGTACCTGCCGGCGGGCCGTTATAGCCAATAGAAATAATCCGCGTGTCCTTGGTAAGAACGGCTCCGACCTGGGCCTTTACGCAATGTGAGCGTAAGGCCAGGTCGGAAGCCAGGTTCATAAATATGCTTTCAAAACTTGGTTTTTCAGCAATCATAAAAATTATTAATGCCCTCCGGCAACAGTTTTATCAAAATCAATACCCTGTTTTTTCAGGATACCACTAACACGCCATGCGTAAAATGCAAGATATGCGAAACATAAAACGCCTACAAGGTACGACCATTGAATTCCGAGGAAAGCATCGGCAACGTAACCCTGAAGTAAACTGATAATACCGCCGCCCATAATCATCATCACAAGTAAGCTCGATCCGGCGTTTGTATGCTTACCAAGTCCTGCAATAGCAAGAGTAAAGATACAAGGCCATAAAGTAGAGCAAAACAGCCCGACACTGATAAAGGCATAAACACTTACCATTCCTTCAGTAAGCATTCCTAAGAACAGCGCTGCGATGGCGATTGAAGAAAAGATCAGCAACTGCCTTGCCGGATTCCCTTTACTCAACAAATCAGCGATGATCAAAACAACGATATTTAAACCATACACGTAGAACGGTGTAATATCATGACTAGCTAGTTTATTAATCAACAGGAATACTCCAAAAGCGATATAAGGCATTATAAACCTCATAATCTTCTTCGTTCCGTCAGATAAATTAAAGGCGCCAACCGAAGCAGTCCAGCGGCCTATCATTAAACTGGCCCAATATAGAGACACGAAAGGCGCTATATTCTCTGTTGGGAAAGGCAAACCGTCTTTCGTATGAACGTGTTGCTTCATAAACTCCGGAAGATTTGCAGCCGTTGATACTTCCACACCAACATACACAAATATCCCAATCATACCCATCACCAGCTGAGGATAATCCAGAGCCGATTTTTTAACGTGATGTAATACATTCGATACTGTGCCTGCGGATGAGTCGTCTTCCTGCGTATCCAATTTATTAGGGATAGAAGAAAACATAAAAATAACAGCCACCAAAATGAAAAGGGCCCCCAGGATAAGGTAAGGCACTTTCACCATTGAAATACTTGCAACACTGGCAGCTCCGGTGGTGCTGACAGAACCAAAGATCGCCATACTTACAAGGATCGGACCTATAGTCGTTCCGAAGTTATTTACACCTCCGGTAAGACTCAGGCGCTGTGCACCTGTCTTAGGATCACCCATTGCGATAGCAAGCGGATTAGCAGCAGTCTGCTGCAGTGAAAAGCCTAATCCCACGATAAATAAACCCGAGATCATTAGAATGAAGGAAGCCGATTCAGCTGCAGGATAGAAAAGAAGAGTTCCCAGCGCAGATATAACCAACCCCACTGCGATCCCGTTTCTGTACCCTATTCTGTTCAATATATCTCCACCAGTCAGTTTAGATATAAAATTATAGATCAGTGACCCTACCGTATACGCTACGTAGAATGCGAAGGCAATCAGCATGGACTGCCATTGTTCCAGGTGAAGATGATCTTTAAATACAGGAATTAAAATGTCGTTACTGGCGGCGACGAAGCCCCAGAAAAAGAATACCATAACCAGCGTATATAACGCCGATCCATAATTTTTACTTTCGTTTGCTTGCATGGAAATAATAAATTAAAGCGCCTAACATAGGTATTTTTTCAAGAAATCTGAAACGTCAGTTAATATTATTATAATTCATTATTTAAGGTTTTTTATTGTAAAAATCAGATATTCGCACATTCCGAACTGCGAATTAAATGCTTGAAACAATTATATCTGGTGTAGGACTTGGAATAGTGCTTTCATTTGTAACAGGCCCGGTTTTCTTTGCACTGTTGAAAACCAGCATTGAAAGAGGCTTTCATGCCGGTATGTGGCTCGCCGCCGGCGTTGTACTCAGCGATTTTATCTATGTAGGACTTGCTCTATATGGCTCATCCTTCATAAAATTTGAAAATGAATACCGACTGCCCATTGGAATTACAGGAAGCGTCGTCCTGATGGGAATTGGTTGCTACTATTTATTCAAAAAAGTTAAAATAAACTACGACAATACCACCTCCACAAAAAGAAATACGGGTTATTTCATCAAGGGCTTCCTGATGTGCATCTTCAACCCTTCCCTGTTATTATACTGGGTGAGTGTAACCAGCGGAATCATTTCAGTCACAGGAGAAATCCAGGCACAGCAAGTCATTCCCTTCTTCGGCTCCATCCTCGCAACCCAATTCAGCATGGACACCTTAAAAGCGTACTATGCAAACAAACTGCGATACCGGATCAAAGAAAACACCATAACCCTCTTAAACCGCGTCGCCGGAACCCTCATCATCATCTTCGCCCTTAAACTGATCTACAACCTGGTGTTCAATATGCCGTTGGTGTAGAAGATCTAGGGTTCGAATCAATTGAGACTGATGAGATGTGAGGGATTTTAATATTAGTGGAGGACTGCGCCGGTCGTCATATGTTATATCTATTTATCTCCTCTTTGTAATTCCAGTTGAACTTTGTTTAGCGCCGAGGCAATAACCTGATGCATATCATAATAGCGGTACTCACCTAGTCTACCTCCTAAAATTATATCCTCATTTTGTTTTGCCAGTTCTTTGTACCTGTTTAAAACCACACTATTCTTTTCATCGTTAATGGGATAATAGGGTTCTCCATTAGTTCCGTTTAATGGGTGTTCATATGTAATAACAGTGCAGGGCTGGGATCCAAATTCGAAGTGTTTATGTTCTATTATCCTAGTATAGCTTGTTTCTTTATCTGTGTAGTTGATAACAGCATTCCCCTGGTAGTTGGACATATCTATGGTTTGTGATTCGAAATGGAGACTTCTGTATTCCAAACTCCCAAACTTGTAATCAAAAAACTGGTCTATTTTTCCTGTAAAGACTATTTTCCGGGCAAGCGATTCATAAGATTCTCTCATTTCGAAAAAGTCAGTATTCAAACGCGTCTCTACACCTTCCAACAACAGCTCTATTATTGTATTGTACCCACCGATTGGTATCCCCTGATAAGTATCATCGAAATAATTATTGTCGTAAGTAAATCTTATGGGCAGCCGCTTAATAATAAAGGCTGGTAAATCAATGGCTTTTCGCCCCCATTGTTTTTCAGTATAGTGTTTTATAAACTTCTCATAAATATCAGTTCCCACCAGTAGCAAAGCTTGTTCTTCGAGGTTTTTAGGATCCTTAATCTTCAGCCCTCCGATTTGTTCACGTATTTTCTGTTTTGCTTCTTCAGGAGTTTTCGTTCCCCAAAGCTGGTAAAACGTATTCATATTGAAGGGAAGATTATATAAATGCCCTTTATAATTTGCGAGGGGAGAATTTGTATATCTGTTAAATTCGGCAAATTGATTGACGTAATCCCATATCTTTCTATCGTTTGTGTGGAATATGTGGGCCCCGTACCAATGAACGTTAATTCCGCTTATCTCTTTGCAATAAATATTTCCTCCTGCATGATTACGTTTGTCTATAACCAGACATTTTTTCCCGGCTTTAGTCATTTCGTGAGCGAAGACTGCGCCGAATAATCCTGAGCCTACTATAAGATAATCATACTGTTTCATTTATGTGGTTTGATTAATTTAAGGCTGTCACTCTCATATTATCGAAATCGAAGCTTATTCTTGGTGCCAATCTTTTAAATAATTTGACTCCGGCAACACCGTCGAAAATATTAAAATGAACATTTCTATCTAGTACGAGCACCTCACCAACAGCGTAATTTATCCGTCTGCCATTGAGGTAAATATTTGCATCTTTTACAAGCTCATGTGGAATATTAAAGCCACTACTTGTTAATGTTTGATATTCGTATGGCTTTTTTTGTGTTACTGAATCTATTTCTATCATCTTTTTATTCTTGTTATAAAATGAAAATGGTATGGTCAAAAGATCATTAGATCCTACATCCAAATGCCCCGTCCAGCTCAGTCCGTTTATTTTCAATTTCACAAAAGGATTATTGTCTATGAGAAAAATGTTTGAAGAATCGTCTGGTCCTGTCTTTTCATTGTTGACAGGAAAAGAAACTGTCTGCTTTTCCCAGTCAAAATCAAATCTGCCGACGAGTTTCATTGCTGGCAGACCCATTATTACCTGGTCGTTGTTAAATATTTTCTCGACACTCGACTTCATTTTAGCATTTAAAGTATCAGATAAACGGGAAGTAAATGGATCGTTAAAAACTACTACAGGGATATTGTGCAGTCTTATCCCTCCAAAATCTACCTGGTCAATCACCTCTACCCGCATTTTTCTGGGGACGCCATTAAACATTTGTACACTATCCTGGTTTTTATTTACCAATTTAGTGCCTAGTTTATCAGCAAGGCTCCGTGTTATCGTAAAATAGGCTGAAAATCCTGTATCGAACGTTGTTTCGGCAGTAACACCATTGTAGCTAGCATTAAACCGGATAAGCTCACTATCATTAATCCTTATTGTTTTTCCTTTACCGGAATTATCTCTCTCGATTTTGATTCTCGGTTCAATTAGGTCCCTATATTTGAATGTTTTTTTGGTCTTTTCTATAGAATTCGTCTCATTGCGAATAAAATCATGGTCCCGGAAAAATGGATTTCTTCTTAAATAATCCAGGTATTTATCGCATACGATCACCCCGTCGCTGAATCGCTGCTGACTATCGTAAATAGATAACAGCTTTCCATAATAAGGGCTAATTCCAGGGCCTATTTTAAGTTCATGATTGGCGATTAAATCTTCGATATAAATAGCGGCGCTATCCGGTTTATTGAAAAACATCGACATGTGTGCCTTATATAAGGCATCTAATGTTTTATCATTTACCGGCAGCTTGTCTGCATATTGTTCGCGAAATTCCCTAGCGTCAAAACATCTGCCCTGCTGCATAAGGTCAACAAGCTCACGAACATAATCACGCCGGGCGTTAGAAGATAAAACAAAATTACGCTGGGCGTTAGAGGTTAAAATGAAGGAAAAAGCTAATGATAAGGTTAAAAGAAGTCTTTTCATGTCCAGTCTGATTCTATTTATAATGATTACTGGTATCTCGGTTGTAAAATTCTGCCTGTCCATTTAAAACTAATCTGATACTTTCACCCTCATATTATCGAAGTCGAAGGTTATTTTTGACCCCAGTCTTCTAAAGAAATTGACGCCGACAACACCGTCAAAAATAGTAGCATGAGATTTTCTGTCCGATACGACAACTTCGCCGTCTCCATGATTTAACATTCTACTATTTAAGTAAACATCTGCTCCTTTCACAAGTTCGTGCGGAATATTAAAGTAGCTCCCAGCCATGGTATGACGTTGAAATGGTTTCTTTTGTGCTGTCGAATCGATTTCAATCTGGCTTTTATTCTTCATATAAAATGAATAAGTCATATTTAAAAAATCATCAGACCCTGTATCTATATATCCGACATAATTCAACCCATTAATTTTTAAGTCTATATAAAGACTATTTTCTAATAAATACGTCCTTGAAGAATCACTAGAAACAATGTTTTCAGTTTTCACTGGAAAAGAAACTGTACGATTTTTCCAATCAAAGTCGATCATTCCTATCATTTTCATTGCTGGCAACCCCATTATGATTTGCCGATCACTAGCTATTGCTTTGTCCTTTGATTTTGTTTTTACATTCAAAGTATCTGTCGTATATGGAACAAGCCGGTCGTTAAAAACTAATACAGGAATATTATAAAGTTTCACCCCGCCAAGGTTTATTTGGTCGATCACTTCTATTCTCGCTTTCGTTGGAATATCATTTACTATTTGTATGCTATCCTGAGTTTTATCCACCAATTTCGTACCTATTTTATCTGCTAAACTTCTTGTTAACATAAAATAAGCCGTCGCCCCTGTACTAAACCATGTTTCGGCAGTGATATCATTGTACTTAGCATTAAACCGGATATAGCCCATGTCACTAATCCTTATTGTTTTATATTTACTGGAATTATCTCTCTTAATTTTAATCCTGGGTTCATTTACATCTCTGGACTGGAGAGCCTTTTTTATACTCTCTACAGAACTCATCTCTTTATGAATAAAGTCCTGAGCCTGATCAAATGGGTTTATTCTTAAATGCTCTATGTATTTGTCGCACACCTTTATTCCCTCTTTGAATTGTTGTTTACTCCCGTGAACAGACAACAACTTTCCATAATAGGAAGAGATCCCAGGACCTATTTTAAGTTCATGATTAGCAATTAAGTCTTCCAGATAAATAACTGCACTATCCGGTTTGTTAAAAAACAAGGCCATGTGTGCCTTATACAATACATTGAATGCACTGTCATTTGCCGGTAGCTTATCTGCATTTTTTGTACGGAATTCCATTGCTTCGAAACATCTGCCCTGTTGAAGAAGATTAACAAGCTCCTGAGCATAATTACGTTGGGCAAAGGATGACAAAATAACAGAAACAGATAATGCTATGGTTAAAATGAGCTTTTTCATTTATTTGATTTAAATTTTGTAATAATTAGACTCTTTGAACTTACGGTTTTATATTATTGAATCTATTTTGTATTAAACTTTATATTATCGAACAATCGTTCTATAAGCCTACGATCTTTTACAATAATATCAGCTTGTCCTCCAATTTCATATTTAAAACCCAGTTTATCTCCGTAGTTTGTAAGCAGTCCGTTTGGCATATCCACTGTAACCAGATAGGTATTAATATTGCTTTGGGTTGTTTTATATTCATTGGTTATCAGTGATATCGATTTAACAACACCTTTTACCGCCCCGTATTCGGCATAAGGGTAGTCGTCCAGTTTTATTGATACGTTAGAGCCAATTTTTACTTTTCCAGCCCCTATAGCAGGGAGCAAAACCTGCCCCAGGATCTTATTTTCCTTCGGAACTATACTAAATACGTCTTCACCTGCATGCACGAACTGCCCCTCAGCCCAAAATTTCAGGAATTCTACCCGCCCGTTAAAGGGCGCTTTTAAAACATAAGTTTGTTCCCAGTGAGTTATCTGGTCATTCAAATCGTGATAAGACGCCTGCAGATCCAGCTGTATTTGTCTTTCCTTTTCATTCTTTTCTACGGTTAATAGAGATAGTCTGTTTTTGATTTCGGCTATTTGCAACTGTATTGAAGCTATCTCCTTTATCAAGTCTTGATCACTCCGTTTAGCTGCTAAATATGCCGTTTTACGTTCGTCTATTTCAAATTCAGTAGCAGCAACAGTGTTTTTATTTATTGATTTATATTTTTCCAGCCACTTTTCTGTAATATCCAGGTTATCATTTGAAATTGCAAGGGCCCCCTCCGTCTCGCCCAATATTTTGATTTTCCATTTTATTTCTCCCTCCAGGTTAGTGCGCTGTTGCTCATAAACATTGTCTTTATAATAGTTTGCCATATTTTTCAGAGCAGACAGAAATGTATAATATTTCAAATTCAGTTCCCCTAATGAAACCTTTTCCGGGAAAATCTTAATGAACCGAGTATGTAGCGCTGTATTATTAGGATCGAATTTCCGGACGAGAGATGCTAGAAATTGAACGTCTGAAGTATTCGCCGGGTTTTCGATAATGGCTAAATAATCACCCTCTTTTACGACGTCCTGAGCTTCAAAGCCAAAGATCTTTATTTTACCAGATGTATTTGCAGGCAATTTAACTGACGTTGTATTGGAGTTTATTTTTATCTGTCCTGTTACAACATCCGGGTATCTTATCAACCAGCCAAATAGAACAAGAAGGATAGAAAAAATAATTATTGCAAGAGCTACCCAATTGCTGAAAGCCGTAGGCATCCGATCTATAATATCACTTACTTCTTCGCTTCGCTTCGTATTATCCCTCGACTTCGGCCGCAATTTTAACAGGTTCCAGATCATATTGGCTTTGAATTAATTCGTAATAGTGCTCATGTCTACTCATTAACATATCGTGGTCGCCCACCTCTGCAACCATACCAGCTTTCATCACGATAATTTGATCAGCTTTCTTAATTGTACTCAGCCTATGGGCAATTACTATTACCGTCCGGTTTTTAAATACATTATTTAAGGCAGTTACTATCTTTTGTTCATTAATCGTATCCAGGGCATTAGTTGCTTCGTCTAAAAAAAGATAGTCGGGGTTTTTATATAATGCCCTTGCTATCAGCAGGCGCTGCTTTTGTCCGCCGCTCAACCCACGCCCCATTTCCCCTATCATGGTCTGGTACCCTTGCGGCATAGCTTCTATTTCTTTTGAGATGTTGGCAATATCAGTAGCGCGCTGTAAAGCTTCATAATCTACTTTTTCGTCGTTCAGAACGATATTGTTCTGAATGGTATCGTTAAATACCTTTCCGTCCTGCATCACACTTCCACACTTTGCCCTCCACTGGCGCAAACTTACATTGTTGATATTCATATCCCCAATACAAACTTCTCCAAAGGAGGGGAGATAAAGTCGTAGCAAAAGCTTTAATAAAGTGGATTTTCCGCAACCACTATCGCCTACTACTGCTGTTACTTTTCCTGCCGGTATAGTTAAATAGATTCCTTTCAAAATCAGCGGAGCATGAGGAGAATAAGCAAATGAAAGATTCTTAACGATAATACTTTTATCTTTAGGTAGCTCCATACTATTGGCGGATATCGATACCATATCATCTTCATCTCTTAGCTGGTGAATCTCGTTGATTCTCATGAAACTGATCTTTGCATACTGTGCCGACTGTATAAATCCTACCAATTGAGCAATGGGGCCATTGAGCATACCAATAATGAACTGGGTAGATATCATAATCCCGAATGTAATGCTACCATTAATTACTGCGATGGCACAGAAAAACGTGATAGCCATGTTTTGTAAGTTGTTTATAAACTGCGCTCCCAGCATTTGAGCATTATTGATATTTAATATCTTAACATTTAATTTGTAAAGACGTGCTTGTATAGCTTCCCATTTCCAGCGCTTCTGATCTTCGTAGTTATTAATTTTTATTTCCTGAATATTTTCGATCGTTTCAACCCAATAACTTCGATCTTTGGATAATAAATCAAAATACTCCCAGTCTAGCTTACGTCTTATCTTTAGAAACAGGAACAACCACAGTACATACACAATACTCCCGCCTAAAAACATAAAAAAAAGAGTCTTATTAAAAATCATTAGGATGGCACTAAAAATAACAAAAGTGATAGAAGAGAATACCATGCCCAGGGAGTTATTCATAATAAAATAGCGAATACGCTCGTGGTCATATGCCCGCTGCAATATGTCCCCCACCAGCTTGTTCTCGAAAAAAGAGACTGGCAGCTTCATAAGTTTCATGAGATAGTCTGAAATTAATGAAATATTGACACGGGTGGTAACATGAAGTAACACCCAGTCCCTCAGAATATTTGACAATGTAATACTTAGCAGCAAAACAATATTGGCTACAAGTACCATATACACAAAATTTACATCTCGTGTACGGATTCCTGTATCAATTACAGCTTTTGAGATAAACGGCAGGAATGCCTGCAATATCGTAGCTATAAACATAATCAGGAACAGGGTACCAAAAGCTTTTTTGTATGGAGTGAAATAACCAAGCAGGTTCTCAAAACTTTTCAGTCGTTCTATTTTTTCATGGGCTTCAATCTGTTTAAAATTGGCCATAGGATCTAAGATCATTAATACCCCATAAGAGCCCTCGCTTTTATACCACTTTTCTTTGAATTGTTCGTGAGAATATGAAATAAGCTCTTTCGCTGGATCGGATACGTATATTCTTTTGTTTGTAGCCCGGTAGATGACAATAAAATGATCGTTATTCCAGTGAACAATTGCCGGTAAAACCACTCTTGTTACTAAATCTTTAATTGTAACCTTAACAGACACAGTCCTCAATCCAATCTTGTCAGCGGCATAGCTGATATCTGACATCGATACACCTTCCCGGGTAATTCCACATAAATCTCTCAGATATTGTAAAGAATAATATTTACCATAGTATTTAGCAATTATCTTCAAACAGGCAGGACCGCAATCTTTAGCGTCCATCTGAAATTCGTGGGGAAAAGATTTCAACAGCATACTATATTAATTTTAATAACTGTAATCCCCCGCCTATTAAATACCTATAGTCGTTATTGATTAATTTACTGTTGTCATAGAAAAGATCCGTGTCGTCAATCCAATCATCGATCATCTCGGGGTCGAAATGGTATTTATAACATGAAGGACAAACTAGTATGCTCAGCCATGCGTTATTAATATCCAAATTGGAATTATCTTTCTTTCTCTTAAGCCTATTTTCACACGAAAACTGGTTTGCAGTGGATAAAAAGAAGGAGGAAATAATATTTTTTTTGTCAATCATATTTCCAAGGCTTTGCGTCACCTCCATGGAATTCCACAATTCCACATCATTACTCAGCGCAATCACTGTACCGACCCCTTATAAGTTGGACAATAATAATGAATTAGTTGTGTAATATTTGTTTATATCTGGGGATAATTCGGAGGCCATTTTATTGATATCTTGTAGTTCCGTTCTTTCTGCCCTTTTCTTTTCGGTTATATGAATATTCTGTTCCCACTTCTGTAACGGGGTCATACCAATGTTTCGGTGATTTCTTCTGTTATCGTACCAGGAGCGGTGCGCTGCAAGTGTGTGCTTTGCGTGATAAAAGCTGTCGAACTCAAACCGGTCTACCACTTCCCGCTGAACAATGCTGTGGAAAGCCTCGATATAAGAGTTTTCTTCTGGTGTAGCAATGTGAGTAAACTCCTGATTAGCTTCGGCAGCTCTTAAGTATTGCTTCACGCTGTTAGCGATAAACTGGGATCCATTATCATTTCTGATAGTAACTCCTTTGATACCGTATTGCTGCCTGATTCTTCTGAAAGCGTTAATTACATCCAACTGCCGGATGCTTTTCTGAAAGATCTGATCAACCGTTTTTCGGGAAAATACATCCAGAATGGTTAACAGGTAATAATTTCGTTTATCGGCATGCACATAGATGTATTTAATATCCAAGCAAAGATATTCCATTGGATAAGAGGCCTGAATCTTACGGTGCTGAACGAACTTGCGTTTTCCGCTTGTCCGGATCACTTTGCCTAATAAGAGGTTCTGTTCATCCATTAACCGGTAGACCTTTTTCTCATTGATATAATATTCCTGTTTACGCAACTCCTGGGTGACATTTTCATAACCGTAACAACAGAATTCCTGCGATAAAATGTCTTTTATTTCTTCAACTACTACCTGGTTTTCCACCCTGGAGCCATCTAGTTTAAAAGTATGGGTACTGGGCTTTGCACCCCGCTTACCGTTTCTGTTTTTATAATAATACACACTGCCAGGCATACCCATCCAGGATAAAAGCGTGCTGGAAGGAACCATATGATTGAACTGAGAGACGATCATCTTCTTGTCTTGGTTTGAATGGGAGTTTTTTTTAAAAGCTCAGATTTTACTTCTATCTCCAGGGCCTGTCTGGCAATGATCCGTTTTAACCGCTCATTCTCCTCTTCCAGAGCTCTTACCTCCGGATCCACCCGGTGATAGGCTGGCTTCAAACCTTCCATGCCTTTACTCTGATACTTCTTCTTCCATCTGGCATACAGTGAGGGTGCTAAATTATACTTACGGCAAGTGGATGTGATTCCCTCTCGTTCGCCTTCTTGAATGATAGAAAGCCTGTCTTCAGGGGTGAACGCCCTTCTTTCTCTTTTCATGATTCCCTAATTTAATCGTTCTAAATTGTTTTTAAAATTTAGTCCAGTCTTTTAGGGGGCTAGTACATCACTATCTTAGACATTATCAATTCAATAATTAAATTTGATCGTTTGTAATAGTGCTGATTCCCATTCAGCCTTATCAGAAAATACAATACGGAATTTGTATATGCCAAAGTTCTGTTATTGAAGACAAAGTTGGAATTGTATACTTCTTCGCAAATAGTTAATGCCACGTCTACTCCTTGCCTTCCGGCCTCCTCCATTTCCGATTCGTTATTATTATAAATGTTTCTTTCAAGAAGATATAACCCATACGAGAATAGAGGGAAATCCTCCGCAAAATCGTTTATATTTCTTCTTTCATACCCTGAATGGATTTTTTTATCCAGCTGGATAAATATGTCGTCAGGATCAGCATCTATAAATTTATCTTTAACGAGACGATTTATAGCAAAAGGAAGCCCGGCTAAACCGTTAGAAAATGAAAAGTTTGTATTTGACTTTATATCTTCAAATAACTTGTCCATCAGGCTATCTGCCAAATCCTGATATGACTTGCAGTTCACTATCCTGGAAGAATAATACAGGAACATAATAATGCCCATTTTACCACTTGTTAAACCAATATTTGATACATAATTTTCAGTCATTACGAAAATATTAGATAGCTTAATGATCCTTTTTTTCATTTTTATCTTTTTTAAAGCTGATTACTTTTCTGAAAAACGATATTAGATCCTCTGTATAATGGTCAAAAGAGAAAAGATATCTTGATTTTATTGCATTTTCTGTTAAACAGCCGATTTTGCTTTTATTAGATAATTGACTTACTAAGTCTCCCATGTCATTAAAAAAGAACCCAAAATCCAGGCTTCTGACTTTTGTTTGAACAGCTATTGTATGCTGTGCATTGTTTTTCAATATAACAGGCAAACCGGCCGAAGCATATGTACTAATACGCGCCGGGATATTTAAATCATCCCAGGACACCAACAGTAACTCTCCATTATTATCACTGGACAAAAAGTGCAGCCAGCCTGCATCATATCTGGAGAATTCTTTTGTCCAATCCTGAGCAGAACAATGTGGATGAATATGAAAATGATTTGGGGCAACCCTCGCCATTTCGTTGTTAAATCCTTCTCTACAGTTATGATAGTTCTCTGTGTATAAATGAACGTGAACATTATTGTCGGCTAGTACTTTCATGTCTGCCGGACTTATACCTATCATACGTCCAACTATAACAGTATGGACGTGTCCATCTATTATTGAAAGCTTTTCCGAAAAGTCATCTTTGAAATAGTCGCTTTTTGGCAAATCTCCATCCATAATATAATCCAGACCCATTTGAGGGGTAAATTGCTGATACCACTTTTTAGCAGTTTCATTCAAATAGATTTTACCATCTGAATATGTATATAGATATATTAATTTGTCCCATTGGCCAAAATTCAGGCAGATTGACGGCCCCTCTTTAAAGTGCCAAACAAATGGTATATCAGGGTTAGCTTTTAATACATCATAAGCGAGATCAACTGCGACAAAATTTAAAAGCGCATATATAACATCAGGCTTAATCTCATTTATACTCTCTTGCCAGTTGTCGCATGGCAAATCAGTTACGTTACCAAAAGGCAGATGACCGACTGTATTGAAAGTATAACCAGGTTTTGATATCCATAAGCCATATAATTTATGTCCTGCCTGTTCTAAAGCATAAATACGTTCAGAATTATAAGCAAGCTCTCCCACAATGAGTATTTTTAAACAGCCAGGTTTAACCTGGTTTTTATCTCTGAAATTTTTATATAACTGATTTTCATCAATTTCTTTATACTTTGACATTCTCATATTTATTGGCTTTTTCACTTTATAAAAAGCCCGGTACTGATTAAGTCCCCCACCAAATCTCTCACCGGCAATTTTGTGCCTTTGGTTAGGATGATCAGTCCAGAAGCATGATACCTCGTGAGTTGCCACAATGCTGCCACTCGTCAATAGTTTCCTCCAATACATGTCGAGTAAATTATGAGAAACCCACTCACCACGCTCGACCCATCGTTCTTTATTCCTTTTGTGAGCTACCTGTACAAGCTGTAATGTATGTCCTGGTTTTAACACCACAGACTCCTTATCCGGAGCGTTAACCATTGTGTCGCCCGTTTGAGTTCTGATACCGCTGAAGGCTAAAAATGTCTCCGGATACTTTTCAAATACGCTCATGAGTGATTCTAAATGGTTTTTATAATAAAAATCATCAGATGGCAGGTAAGCGATATATCCATACTCCGCAAGCTCCAACCCTTGGTTGATGGCCCGTCCGAGTCCTTTATTGCTACCGTTTTTTATATACCGTATCCTAGGATCTATTAAGAAATCAGCTATAAAAAATTCGGTTTCATCAGTGCAGCCATCATTTATAATGATAAGTTCCCAGTTTTGATATGTTTGTCGCTGCAAACTTAATATTGCCCTCCTTATAAAAGACGCTTGATTATAAGTAGGCATAATAACGGAAAAGCCTTTTTTCATTTAGAAGCTTATGGTATTAGGTAATTAAACACGTAATGTTATGAGTATTTATTTAGTATGTTATTAAATAACTAGCTAGCTATCGGCAAACGGGATTATTAAAATGAAAACTTAATCAGAAAGAAGGTACCCCTATAGCTTCTTTCTGATAGGAATAAGAAAAAATCACTGTAGCTAAAAGCCGTATTTCATACCAGTGCTGATGGTTCCACTAGAAGCATTATAATCTACATAAATCGTGAAGGATCCACTGTGATAACCTATACCTCCCCCGGCGCCATCGCTACCAGTATATATATATCCAGAAACCCCACTAGTACTATTATAGCCTCCAGTAGCACCCCAACTATTGCTTCCATAGCCCACAATACCATAAGGACCAGGGTTACCAGTATTATAGCTTGCAGTTGCACCCGCTTCGTAACCCGTGCGAGTTGATGCTAACCATGTGCCGTAAGTATATGGATCGACAGTTAGAGTCAAAGTAGCAGTGGTTCCATACCAACTACTACTGATTGAGCCCCCTATTTGAGGAAAACTATTATTGTAGGTGTTCCAGGGCTCGGTAGTCGAAGAATAGCCACCTGTCGGTGGATCATCAGGACCGCCTCCTACTCCACCAACAAATTGAGCAGCTTCTGATGGTGATAGCTGCTCGAAATCATCAAATAAAATTCTTCTTAATTTTTTCATGATTTTAATTTTTAATTTACTTGTTTTTAATTTTATGGATTCCGCAGAACCCAAGTGCATTTTATTATTAAATTAAACCGGCGAACGGTTCAATTTCAGGGGCATACTTTAAGTATTCAAAGAGCTTTTTTTAAATCGGGACTCAGTGTACATTAAATATATTGCAATAGAGACCTCCAAATCCAACATTCTGCTCATCTCAAAGATTTGACAGATTGGTAGCAAATATTGCATTGCCAAGTCCGGCCAAGCCTTTACTAAAGAGAAAATCCCTTTTTTCTAAACTCATTTGTTTTTGTTTTACGAAGTTCGATACAAGAGTTAACGAAATCGGTTTCATTGTGTTAACTCCAATGTACAGACCTTCCAAATACGATAATTTTATTATCTCCTCTATATCAAAATCCTTTACACCGTCTTTCGAATTGAAAGAAACAATATCTTTCCACTTTTTCCTTTGCAGTGGAGTAAGCTTCGACAGCAAACGACCAAAAATATAGAGGTCTACCTTGTCGTATAATTTATCTTCAAATGTTTTTTTCAGAACCGCCGGAAGTAGCTTCTTTGTTTGAGCAGCCTTCTCTTGATAGTTTTCCAAGCTGTCTATTTGTATTAAAAAAAATAAAACTGAATTGATATGATACAGTGAAGTTTGTCCTTTATATTCAGATATTCCCCTATTGCAAAAATCTAAAAGTTGATTTATGTATTTTTCGAAGTCGCTATTGGATTTATTATCCTCTAATCTCTGTAGTAAATATATCCCTTGCCCTAACATCGAAGTAATTGGATTACAACTCCATTGAGAGAAGATCCTTTTATCTACATCCAACAATATATCATTGGGATCACCTTCTACATATTTATTCTTAATCAGATAATTTATCCCCCATCCTACGCCGGTAATTCCGTTCTCAAAGTCAGGTGAAATATGCTTTATAGAGTCCAATACCTTATCTAGGAGATCATCCGCAAATTCACTATAGTATTTGCAGTTCGCATATCGACCATATTGATATAAATATAAGATTATTGCCATCTTGCCGTTAAGCAGCCCGGCATCTTCGATATGATAACTATATAGCAAAAGTGTATTTGCTATTTTCCTCAGCTCTTTTTTCATTAGTCTTGTTTATTACTTCCCTAAAAAATTGTATAATAAAAGGAACATGGTAATCAAAAGTAAATTTCAATCTTTGCTCGCGAACGCTCTGTTCAATCTCTTCTAATTTTTTCCTGTCTTTTAGCTGGCTTACTAGGTCCTTGATGTCTTTGTAGAATACACCCATGTTATACTTCTCTACATAGCTTCGCATAGCAACAATATGATCCGGGTTGCTTTTTTGAATCATAGGGATCCCCGCTGCAGCTAACGTATTTATTCGGGCTGGAAGATTCAAATCCGACCACCCGGCCCTATATAAAGAACCACAATTAAGGCTATTAAATGAATGCAGTAATCCGGCATCGTATTTAGAGAACTCTTTAACCCACCCTAGTTGCGAACAATGTGGGTGCACATGAAAATGATTAGGAGCGGCCTCTCTGTACTGTAACAATATCGCCTCTTCAGATATGTGATTTTCGTTATATACATGTACATGAATATTAGTCTTTGCTAAAAGGTGTACATCCGCGGGGCTAATTCCAATTAATCTGCCTATATTAACAATGTGTAATGCTCCATCTTTCTTAGATAACTTTTTTGAAAATTCGCTGTTGAAACAATTCCCTTTTGGCAAATCTCCATCTAAGACGAGTGCAGGGCGAGGTACAGCCTGCGATGGGATGAACATCTCAAACCATTCCTTAATCTCATCATTAAGGTAAATTCTACCATCAGCGTATGTATAGAGGTCTATTAACTTACTCCATAGTCCTGATTTCATTGCTTCATGAGGTCCTTCCTTGAAATGCCACACAAAAGGAATACCTGTATCGGACTTCATCACCTCATAGGCAATATCAATAGCACCGGTACTCAACTGAGCATAAACTACGTCAGGATTTATATCCTGAAGTCTCTCCCTCCAGTTTTCATACGGAATATCTTCAACATTGCCAAAAGGCAGGGGACCAACAGTTGAAAAGCAAAAAGCGGGATTAGCCCACAAACCATATAGCTTATGGCCAGCCTCTTCAAAAGCATATATCCGTTCAGGATTATAAGCCAGTTCTCCGACTAAAAGTATCTTTAAAGAATTGATAGATAAATTCTTCTTTTCTTTAAATGGTTTATATATCAGGTTTTCATCAATCGTCTTGTAGTTAGTAGCCCGCATTTTAATAGGAGTCTGCACTTTATAATACCGGCGGTACCGATTTAACCCTCCTCCAAATCTTTCACTGGTAATTCTGTGTCGTTGATTAGGATGATTAGTCCATTCACAAGTTATCTTTTTAGTAGGGACAAACACCCCTTTGTCTGTTAATTTTCTCCAAAAAGTAAAAAACAAATCATCCGACACATATTCTTGTCGCTCGATCCATCTATCTTCAGTTCTCTTATGCGCTGTTTGCACAAGAAGCAGGTTATAGTTCGGTCTTAAACCTTCAGTTTGTTTGTATAGCAAAAGACCCTTGTTTTCAGATTCATCATATCTTACTCCGCTAAATGCGAGAACAATTTCTTCTGATCCATCTAACTTTTCTCTAAGAGATTCCAAATGGTCTTTATCATAAAAATCGTCGGATGGCAGATAAGCAATATATTCGTATTCTGCAATCTCAAACCCCTGATTAATGGCGCACCCGAGTCCTTCATTGCGATCGTTCTTAATATACTTGATCTTCGAATCTGTTAAGAAATCGGCTATAAAGAACTCGGTTTCATCGGTACAACCATCATTTATAATGATAAGTTCCCAATTTGTATATGTTTGCCCTTGCAAACTTGATATTGCCCTCCTTATAAAAGACGCTTGATTATAAGTAGGCATAATTACTGAAAAACCTTTTTTCATTTAGAAAGAATATGGTATAAGGTAATTTGAATAGCATTTAGCATGTTATTGAATAATGAATTATTTGGGGTAAACGGGTAAAGTCGATGTAATAAATATGCATTACAACGTCCACCGTCCGAGCTCGCAATGAGGTTAAAACTGATATTATTGAACGCCGGGCTGGTGAGAAAGCATAGTCATTACAAATGGTTCATCTGAACACCAAATTCCACGAATAAATCAGATGACTTCGAGCGATGATAGTCGCTCAAAATCACAGAACAAGACTCTTTTTAGTGATATTTTGATTCTTTTTAGGGCTTTAAGTGGTAAATTTAATTAGTTAATTGGTGATTATATTTATAGTACATAAGGCCTGAATACTGACGTAAATTTAAGAGCAAACACAAAACTCATTTCATCAATTCATCTCAAAGATTCAACTATTTGTCTCAGATATTTAATAGCATTATACCATCTTCTGCTAAGTCTTCTAAAAAAGAGCACTATATTGTTCATCCTATAAAGTTCGTTACTCAAATTCATAGCCGATCTATTCACATAATTTCAAGCCCCATTCCTCTATTATGCTTTGTGAATCTTCTCATCTTGTATGTTTTGGAAACTTTACTTCAAAGGAGAGCAACAACAGAGTCTTCTTTTAAAACCGGATCTTCCCTTCGGGCAAAGCCGGAGGACCAGATGGCGGAGATTCCTGAAGGATCTGCTGTCGGAGTTTTTCTACCTTCTCATAAAGGGCCGCATCTTTCTTTACCTCGGCCTTCTGCACCTTTTCCCGGATACGCTGGATCAAAGAAAGAGTTGCCTCTCCGCGGTAGGCGTTCAGCGGCTTCTTCTCATAGGGGTCTCCTGTATACGTGAACTCCGGTTTCTGAACCTCTTCCTCCCCCTGTGGTACCTGCACCGCATAGAGGATCTCCGCAGGGCTCCAGTCCTTTGTGTTCAGTGTCTGGTCCGAAAAGGTCTTGTTCATCGACATGATCAGCGACACCGTCACCAGTACAATGCTGCCTGCCGGCAGTTCCTTCTCTACCTTCCATACCTGCCCGGGCATCGTTGCCCCGTAATCTACCCAGACATCCCGGCTGGCAAGGTGTTCGTAGTATCCTGCACGGAAATGAAAGGCCGTGGCCGTTAAGCGCAGTGTAATGCCACTGTAGCGGTTCATCGGACAGCGGATGTCGTGGTCGCTGTTAAAGGACGGTACCCGTACCTCCGGCCTGCCGTCTGCTCCTACCTTTACTTCCGGCCGTACCTGAAGTGCTTGCTGCAAGGACGAGTTCTTATTGAACTGGAACCCTGCCAGGTAGTTCAGGTCGCCGTCGTGAAGGTCACGCTCTCCCCTGCCCTTTGTCTGGCTTCCGCGGATGCATTTAAGTATCCTGGAGGTGAAGCGGTTCACCATCCCTTTATCCGGCGAATAAAAAACAGGCCAGAGCGCCTCACGCATTATCCGTGCTGTATTGCTCGCCAGGCCGAACTCAATGCCGCTTTCGCGCGTTGCCTGTGTCTGCTTGAACCGTCGTGGCCTGCTCTGCACAACGTTAATCTCTCCGATGGTGCGGTACACCAGCGGGCCGGCTTTACCATGCACCCGCCCTTGTTTGTCTATTGTTGCCATTCTTTTTTGTCTTTACTTTTTGCTTTCAGCTTTCAGCGGTCAGCCATCAGTATGACAAGATTTTATGGCCGGGAGCTGAAAGGGTTTACTTAAGTAAAGTTTGCAAGAATATTTCAAATTAGAAGTTGATATATATCAACTTTTTCATTTTGTTGTGCCACTCGTATTGATGCTTGTTTTTGTAACTTTGTAAAGAAGTTGCAGGTTTATGATCCGGGTTAAGTACGAACTTAAAACCCTAAATGGCGAATAAAGGTTCGCCTTCAACCAAAGAAACGGGATCAGGAAGACTTCGCAACTCCTGTTTCCAGTCGTCCCTCTTTACTTCCTGTATCTTACTGAGCTGCCCTGCGTCATGGCCGTCCCTTCTCTGAGCCTTCTTATCTGTGAAAGTCTACAGAACCTTTATTTAACCCATAGAAAGTCCACATAAAAACCTTTAGACGTGGACTCTCTATGCTCGCACTATGGGTACACAAAAGACTCATGGAGAACATGGTACAGCGAGGGGCAGGAGCAGGTACAGTTTAGTCTCTGCTGGGCCGGACGATCAGGAGTATTAGCTAAATCAAGTCCCAAACGACCTGCAACTCACAACACACAACCCAAACCTACACATATGCCCTCTGATTCTTTCCCTCTACCCAGTTCATAAAGGCTCTGTTGACCACTTTATTTCCACCTGGAGTAGGATAATTACCGGAGAAGTACCAGTCACCAAGGTGAGCGGGACAGGCCAGGTGAAGATTATCAAGCGTCTGATAAATAACTTTTACTTCGGCCCTGATATCCTTCGGAGAAATTATTTGTGCTACTTTATCCGCTATTTCCTCATCCGTAAACGGAGCATAAATGGCTTTGATATAATTATCTATCTCTTCCTTATTCATAGAAAGCGATGCCTGACATTTCTCATAGGTTTCCCAGATGATATGTTCTCTGTTCGTTTCCTTCAGAAGCGATATAGCCGCTTCAAAAGCCACGAACTCGCCCATCCTTGACATATCTATACCGTAGCAATCGGGATAGCGGATTTGGGGAGCAGAGGATACGATGACGATTTTCTTAGGGTTAAGCCGGTCAAGGATCTTCAGGATACTCTGCCGCAAGGTCGTTCCTCGCACTATCGAATCGTCAATTACTACCAGGTTATCCTGCCCTGCATTAACAACGCCATAGGTAGTGTCATAAATATGCGACACCATATCCTGTCTGTCGGCATCCTGTGTGATGAATGTCCGCAGCTTCGCGTCTTTTATAGCAATCTTTTCAACCCGCGGCGCCATACTCAGCATTTCTTCGAGTTCGGCATCGGAGATCTTATCTGCCCTGTTTAAAAGAGTGTCCTTCTGTAACCGCTTAATATATTTATGAAGGCCTTCCACCATTCCGTAAAACGCTACTTCGGCGGTATTCGGAATAAACGAGAACACGGTGTTTTTCAGATCATGATTCACTGATTCGAGGATCTGAGGACAAAGTAGCCTGCCGAGGTGTTTCCTTTCCCGGTATATGGCGGCGTCACTTCCACGGGAGAAATAGATCCGTTCGAATGAGCACGACTTCTGTTCCTCAGGCTCTCTGAACTGCTCCTCCGAAATCTCACCATTCTTTTTAATGATCAACGCATGTCCTGGTTTTATCTCTTTTACAGCACTAAAAGGAACATTAAATGCGGTTTGTATAGCAGGCCTTTCGGACGTTACTACGGCAATTTCATCATCGTAATAATAATACGCCGGTCTGATACCTGAAGGATCACGCATCACAAAAGCATCACCATGGCCGAAGATACCTTCTATAGTGTATCCGCCGTCCCAGGTTTTTGCTGATCGTCTTAGTATTTTCGCTACATCGATTTTATCAGCAATGAGATGACTGATCTCAGCGTTGCTGAATCCTTCGGCCTTAAAGTTATCGAAGAGGTTCTGGTTTTCGGCATCCAGGAAGTGCCCGATCTTTTCGAGTACCGTTACCGTATCTGCCTTTTCTTTCGGATGCTGACCCAGCTCAAACAACTGTTCAAGAAGCTCGTCGACATTAGTCATGTTGAAGTTGCCGGCGATCACCAGGTTTCTGCTCATCCAGTTGTTCTGTCGCAGAAAGGGATGACAGTTCTCAATGCTGTTTTTTCCATGGGTGCCGTACCGTAGATGTCCCATAAGCACCTCTCCTGTAAAACTCACATTCTCCTTCAGCCATTTGGTATCTTCAAATTCGGGAAAGTGCTGAACATCGGCAAACTTTCGCTGTACGTATTCAAAAATCTCGGAAACAGCGGTAGAGCCCATTGCACGATAACGGCTGATATACCGGTTACCTGGACTTACATCCAGTTTAATTGTTGCTATACCCGCACCATCCTGACCACGGTTATGTTGTTTTTCCATCAACAGGTACAGTTTGTTTAAGCCGTAAAGGGCTGTACCATATTTCTGCTGATAAAAAGAGAGGGGTTTTAATAGACGAATGAGAGCGATACCGCACTCATGTTTTATGGATTCACTCATGGATTATCACTAAGCACGCAAAATTAGAACTTTTTATGCATAGTCTGAAATCTGATGTCGGAATTATTGGGTTAAGAGTTCAAAGTTGAAGGTTGTGAGTTGCAGGTTGTGAGTTGCAGGTTGAAGGTGAAAGTTGATGGTTAAAGTTAAGAGTTGAAAGTTGAAAGTTAAAGCTGAAAGGCTAAAGACAAAGGTGAAAGGTTAAAGTGCAAAGTTGAAAGTTGAAAGTTGAAAGTTGAAAAGCTAAAGCTCAAGGGTAAAGATTGAAGGCCCAAAGGCTAAAGACAAAGGTGAAAGGTTAAAGTGCAAAGTTGAAAGTTGAAAAGCTAAAGCTCAAGGGTAAAGATTGAAGGTCCAAAGTCGACCGTTAAAAGCCGAAGCCGAAAAAGATTTAAGAGGGTAAGACAAGATACGTTTACTTTCAGCTCACTGTTCAACTTACAATACGCAGCTCAATAGACAACCTTCAACTCACAACCTACAACCTTCAACTCACCACACACAACTCGCAACCTTCAACTCACCACACACAGCCGACAACTCACAACACGCAACCTACAACCTGCAACCTAAATAAGCAATCCTGGGAACACGCCCCATAGCAAAATAAGGAAGGTCAGGACAATAATAATATAAGTCAGGATATCACGCCGGGCTGTAATAACAGGAGTTGTTTCCGACTGACGGAGGAATGCGTTTAAGGGTACCTTGAAGTAATAAAACAACGAAACTACTGTGGTGATGGCACCGGTGACGAGAAGGGCGAGCATCCACATGGAGTGACCGGCGGAGTAACTTTCGAAGACGGCTGAGAACACAAGAAACTTCGCAATAAAACCCGCGAGCGGAGGAAGGCCGGTAAGCGACATTAAAACCACTACAAAGCAAACCATCTCTATCTTCAGGAAACGTCCCAGTCCCCTATAATCTTTAATACTAACGGCGCCGGACTGATCTTCGATTTTCCCGGCCAGCATAAAGGCCGACATGTTCATCAGCCCGTATATGAGCAGGTAAAACATCATCGCCTTTAATCCGCTACCTGTGCTTACTACCACAGCCATCAGAATGAACCCGGTATGTCCGATCGAAGAATAAGCGAGCATCCTCTTTATGTTGTCCTGCCAGATGGCTACGAAATTGCCGACCACCATAGAAAGGATAGCGACAGCAGATAAAACACCCTCGAAATCGAAAACAGATATGGAGCCCATGCCTTGTTGGGGACTGAACCCTCCTAAAAAGCGGATGAGAATGGCAAAGCCTGCGATTTTCGGACCGGTAGAAAGAAAAGCGGTAACCGGAACCGGCGCACCTTCATACACGTCGGGGCTCCAGAAATGAAATGGAACGAACGATAGCTTAAAACCAATTCCAACCAGTACCAAGCCTACAGCTATAACGACAACCGACCGTGGCATCTCTCCCAGTCCAAGCAAAAACTCCGGATCTGTAATAGTCAATGTGCCCGTAAACCCGTACAAAAGCGACATACCGTAAAGCATTATCGCCGAGCATGCAGAGCCAAAGAGCACATACTTCATCGCCGCCTCGGTTTGCTTATCATCGCCCGATACATAACCCGCCATCAGATAAGAGGATATAGAGATCATCTCGATAGAGAGATAGATCAGCAGCAGACTGGAAGCCATCGACATCAGATTGAGGCCAAGAAGAACAGCGGGCAGTAAAATATACAGGTCACCTGAGCCTTTTTTATGTTGTTTAACCCGGGGATTGCAGCGGATGAAAATTGCAAAAAGAACGATTACGGCATAAAAGATCTGTTTGAATATCGAGCTCATGGCATCGGAAACAAGGGTATTTCCGAAAAGAAGTGCGGGTCCCTTAACAGACGGCACTTTAAAAGCCACAAACAACACCGAAGCAGTGATGCCGGTTAAGCATAGCCAAAATGCCAGTGACGAGCGTCGGCCGGGGAAAAACAGATCGGCCAGCAGAACAACGATAAAGGTGGCGACCAGAATTATCTCAGGTATGAGATAAGCCATGCCCGAAAGAACATCCTTTATAAATACCGGCAGCGTTGGCAATAATTCGTTCATCCTATTTCTGGTTTACAAGACGAATTAATTCGAGTACTGAAAAATTCATTTTATCAAAAGCCAGCGAAGGCATTATGCCCAGCACCAGCGCAAATAAAGCAAGAGTTGACAAGGCCAGAACCTCCCGGCCGTTTACGTCGGTTAAAGCGCTCTTCCATGCCTCCCCTCCCATTAGGCGGGTTTCACCGAAGAACATTCGCTGTAGTGTCCAGAGCAGATAACTGGCGCTCAGCAGTATCCCTACCGATCCGCAAACAGCCATCCAGCGGGGTAACAGTCCATTGATGCTCTCTGATGTAAAAGCGCCTATCAGGCTAAATGCTTCGGCGATGAATGCAGAGAATCCGGGCAGTCCCAAAGAAGCGAAGAAGGCAATCATGATAAATACCGTATACTTCGGCATGATCAGCGCCAGTCCCCTGAAATTAGGAATTTGCCGGTCGTGCACTCTGTCGTAAAGCACCCCCACCAGGAAGAACAGCATGGAGGATAAAAACCCGTGGCTGATCATCTGCATCATTGCTCCGGAAATACCTTCGGCAGTAACGGAGGCGATACCCAGCAAAACGAAGCCCATGTGCGATACGGAAGAATAAGCAATCAGCCTCTTTAAATCTGTTTGAGCCAGCGCATTCAGTCCCCCGTAAATAATGGAGACCACTCCTATCAGGCCCAGCCACCATGCACTTTGAAGGGCAGCGTCGGGGAATATGCTCATACAAACCCTCAGAATACCGTATCCCCCTATTTTCAATAGAATACCTGCAAGGATAATAGATACGGGAGTAGGCGCTTCTACGTGGGCATCCGGAAGCCAGGTATGTAAAGGCACTATGGGCACTTTAATGGCAAAGGCAATAAACAATACAATAAAACCAAGCAGCCTGGCAGAGATGCCAAACAGTTCTTGCTTCGCTAAGGCCGAAAAGATTGATCCCTGGGTATAATTCGCCGGATCCATCATCGCCAGCATGTTAAAGGTATGGTTGCCGGTTTGCGGATCGGTTACCGAAAAGTACAGGCCAATGATAACCAGCAGCATAAACACCGAGCCGAACAGCGTATACAGGAAAAATTTGATCGCAGCGTATTCCCGTCTTACGCCTCCCCACATTCCGATTAGGAAGTACAGAGGCAGCAGCATGAGCTCATAGAAAATATAAAACAGGAAGAAGTCAAGCGATGCGAATACACCCATCACAGCGGTATCCAGCAGCAGGAACAAAGCGAAATACCCCTTCAGGTTGGTTTTAATACCCCATGAGGCCAGTACAGCCACCAGCATCACAATGGATGTAAGCACAAGAAAGGGCATTGACAGTCCGTCGATACCTAAGAAATAGTCTATCTGGAGCTTGCCGAGCGTTCCAAGGCTGATATTGATCCATGGAAGGCGTTCAACCAGCTGGAACTTGTTCTGACTGGCAATACCTGTAAACGTTCCTGCATTAAAGTTTAAATATATATAAGCGCTTAAAATCACCTGAATAGCAATAACCCCCAACGCAACATATTTGTACCGGCTCTGCCATGCTGAAGGCATCAGAATGATGAGCAGTCCGGCAACTAAAGGAAGGAATATCAATGTAGAAAGCAAACTCATATCGCTCCGCTGTAATATTTAAAAATAAAAAACCCTAATAAAATCAGAAGCATGGTAACAAAATAGTGCTGCAGCCGTCCCGTTTGGAAATGACGGAAAAACCTGCCGGTCTGGCCCGTTAAGTAAGCCGCGCCGTTAACTATCCCGTCAATAATATTCCGGTCGGTCCAACGGGAAAGATACGACAAAACTACTCCCGCTCTGCCCACTAAATTAACCACACCATCAACTACCACCTTGTCAAAAAAATAAATACCTCTGGAAATTAACACAATGCCATCTACGATCACACTATCATAAACCTTATCGAAGAACCATTGATTCCCGGCAAAACGAAAGAGTGCCGTGTTCGAAAAAGCCGGCATTTTCTTTTGTCGTCCGTACCATTGGTAGGCCAGATAGATCAGCAGCACAGCCATAATATTCACGGCGGCAGGAACAATGGTATGAAAAGCATTGACGCGTGTCATCGTATCGGCTACAGGAAGTCCCTTCAACAGCCATGCATCCTCAAAAAGAAGCGGATGGGATGAAAACACGGGGAAAAGGCACAAAACAGCCAAAACAACAAGTACATTTTTCATCGCTGCCGGGGCTTCATGCACAGAGAACTTCATCGCAAACTGCTTCTCAATACGGAGTTCGCCAAAAAACACCTTAAAAATAAGCCGCGAAATATAGAAGGCTGTAAACCAAGAAGTTATTAATGCCGAATAAGGAATCAACTTCGAAAGGCCATTTCTGCCCTCAGCCCATTCAAAAGACTGGATAAGGATAGCATCTTTTGAAAGATAGCCCGAAGTAAGAGGAAGTCCGGCAAGCGCCAGAGAAGCAACAAGCATACAAACAAAGGTCACCGGCATTCTTTTTCTGAGGCCGCCCATCAAACGAATGTCCTGCGTATCAAACTGAAGGTTGTTTTTATCACGAAGGTGCGCCATCTCGTGAATCACAGCACCTGCTGCCAAAAACAGTAAACACTTAAAGAAGGCATGGGTAACCAGGTGAAATATAGCGGACGACTGCGCACCTACTCCCATAGCCAGCATCATAAATCCAAGCTGAGAAATAGTGGAGAATGCCAGGATGCGTTTAATATCGTTCTGTACCAATGCAATGCTCGCCGACATAAAAGCTGTAAAGGCACCAATAACAGCGATCACTGTAAGCACATCGGCGCTGAACAGTGGATTGATACGGGCGAGCAGGAACACGCCGGCCGCCACCATCGTTGCTGCGTGAATGAGGGAAGATACAGATGTAGGGCCTTCCATCGCGTCAGGCAGCCAGGTATGAAGCGGAAACTGAGCTGATTTAGCAACGGCGCCGAGGAAGAAGGCGAGCCCTGCAACGTTAAGCCACACATCAGGCATGCTGCTTGTGCCATTTATCCAAAAGCCATTTTCGACAACAGCGCTCACAACAAGACCATTGTCGCCAAAAAGGCTGGTAATATCGAGCGTATTAAACTGATTCAGGACGATCATGATCCCGGTGAGGAATCCCAGGTCGCCTAGCCGGTTCATGATGAAAGCTTTGCGGTTAGCCAGTACAGCGGTATGGCGTGTAAACCAGAATCCAATAAGAAGATAAGATGAAAAACCAACCAGTTCCCATGCCATGTACATCAGCAGAAGGTTATCTGCTATCACCAGCAGAAGCATGGAAAAACAAAAAAGTCCCAGATAAGCCCAATAACGGTACAAATAAGGGTCGCCCTGCATATACTTCGTAGAGTAAACATGCACCAGCAGGGCGATGCCCGATACAAGTACCATCATCAATACCGACAGGTTATTCAGCAGAACACCTGCCTGGAAGGTACGGCCAGCTATCGTGAACCATTCGAACTGCTCGTGAACCGGTTGCCGGTTCCATACCACACTGAAAAGAAAGATAGAAATGATCAAACTCGCGGCAATACTGGCAATAGCAATATATCCGCCGCGGCTTGCCTTTCCGGGAATAAAAAGAATTGTAAAAAATGTAAGCAGGGGCAGTAAGACAGCCACCAAAGCCAGTATACTTATATTTTCCTGTGTCAGTGTATCCAATGCTAATCTCTCAACTGGTCAATACGGGTTGGGTCAATCGTTTTATAGTACTTGTAAACATTTAAAATGATAGCAAGCGCCACGGCAACAGCAGCGGCGGCAAGCACTATAGCAAAAAGGGCAAATGTTTGTCCTCCGGCTGCAAATTTATCATACCTGCTGAAGGCAACAAAATTAAGTATGGCCGCATTCAGCATAAATTCAATTCCTATGAGTATCATGATCGCGTTCCGCTTTGATAATACTCCGTACAGCCCTATACAAAATAAAGCCGCACTGATCAACATAAAGTGTGAAAGAGGGATCATATTTTACGTTCCTTTCTGGCTAAATGTGCTGCGCCCACAAGCGCAACCATGAGCAGTACTGAAACCACTTCAAAAGGTACAAGGTAGCGGGTCATCATGTTGATACCGATATAATGGATTGTGTTATCAGTTGGTTGAAGCGTGTTTTCGCGAGCCTGCTTTACCCACTCTATCTGGTCGGGATTCGCCTGATATACCATTACCGCTAAAACTACAAAAAAGATGAGGGCAACAGCTATCCCCGGCAGCTGGTGAAGTCCGATAATTCCCCGTTTCCCGGGCAAAGGAATATTCAATATTTCGCGGCTGGATAAAAGAAACGTAAAGATCATCAATACCAGCACTCCGCCAACATAAACCACAACCTGAGTAACAGCTATAAAATCGGCCAGAGCAAATATGAACAGTCCCGCCATAGAGAAAAGTGTTACAAAAAATAAAAATATCGAACGGACAGGGTTTCTCATCGCCACTACCATCAGCGCTGATAAAAGCACTATCCCGACAAATACGTAAAATACCAATTGTTCCATCCTGTTATGCTTCTCCTTTGTTAGGGTTATCTTTTGGTGCTGCTTTCGTGGCTGCTTCCTTAGCAGCCTGCTTCTCTGCCTGCTGTTTTGCCAGCTCCTGCCTCTTCTCCTCTGCCTCCGCGGGGGTCATGTCCGAGAACTTATATGTAAGATCAGCTATATTTGTTACACTCTTGTCGTATTGATCGGTCATCGTGATACACTCCGTGGGGCAAACCACCGTACAGAGGCCACAATAAAGGCATTTAGCCATATCGATATCAAATTTCGCAGGATACAGCCGCTTGGTTGTGCCGTCTGAAGTCTGACCGATCGGCCCGGTAGCTTTAATACTTTCGATTTCAATACAATCGACAGGACAGATCTTGGCGCAGAGGTCGCATACAATGCAATCATCAATTTCTACATGAAGCTGATACCGCCCTACTTCCGGAACCGGCAGCTTCTCCTTAGGAAACTGCACTGTAACAAGGCCTTTCTGCTGTTCGAAATAGTTATCCGACTTAATATCAATACTTTTACGCCGCTTACCTATAGCAAAAAGATGCCTCAGCGTAAGGGAAAGCCCCTTCCACGAAGTCTTTAATGCGTTTATGGTTTTTTTTATAATCAAATTTCTAAGCTATTAGCTGTTGGCAGTTGGCTATTGACCTCCTGCAAATTTCTTATTATTGATATTGTCTCTATGTCCTGCATCAATCTTTTTAGTCCTTAACCTAATGCCAAAAGCTAATTGCCAATAGCTAACTGCCGCAGCGCCAGCTGCCTACATCACCATCAAGCGCCACACACCTGAGATCAGCATACATAGAAATGCCAGCGGTGTTAATACCTTCCAGCAAAGATTCATCAGCTGATCAATGCGTAAACGCGGCAGCGTCCAGCGGATCCACATTTGCGCCCCCACAACAAGTAACACTTTCAGCAGCGTCCAGATGATCCCCCAGGCAAGGCCTGTGGTCCAGTCGGCCAGCTTAAGTGCACCGATATTCGGCAAAGGCGAGTTCCATCCGCCCAGGAAGAGAATTACCCCAACCATGCCAACAAGGAACATCATCGAATACTCTGCCAGAAAGATGAATGCAAAGCGTAAACCGGTATACTCGGTGTGAAAACCTGCCACCAACTCTGATTCAGCCTCCGGAATATCAAAAGGCGCCCGGTTACATTCAGCAAGTGAGGCTATGAAATAAATAATGTAAGCAATGATCAGATGGGGCGCCTGAAAAACATGCCAGGCCAGAAAACCGCCCGTCTTGCTTACATCCCCAAATCCTAAGAACTTAATAGTCTCCGTCGCCGTTACTCCCTGCCTCACTGCAATAACCTGAAGGTCGAGCGACTGGGCAATCATCACCACCGACACCAGTGCAATTCCGGCAGGTATCTCATATGAAACCACCTGCGCTACTGACCGCAGCCCCCCAAGCAATGAATATTTATTATTTGAACCCCAGCCGGCCATCAGGATGCCAATGGATTCTACAGAAATGATAGCAAAAACATAAAACACCCCGATATTGAGAGATGCGGGAACTGCACCCGGAGCCCAGGGAAGTGCAGCAAAACCCATATATACTGAAAGGAAAATGATCACCGGTGCCGCCGCGAACAATATCTTGTCCGCTGCTCCAGGCACGATAAATTCCTTCTGCAGCATTTTCAGTATATCGGCAATAGTTTGAAGGCTCCCATATTTACCGGTCTCCATAGGACCAAGGCGATCCTGAATAAAAGCAGCTACTTTTCTCTCGGCATACACACCGAAAAGAGCAAAGGCTGCAGTAAACGAGAAAAGCAAGACTGCAATAAGTATATATATTATATAGAGATTCAATGTAACAGTAGTATCCTGCAAACTTATAAAATAGAGCCGAAAAACACTGCATTTTATAATTTATGAAAGTAGAATGATAAAACACCCAACAAAAAGGGTGAAGCTTTCTGGCTTCACCCTTTAAAAATATTCTTTTAAATTGTTATTCTTTTACTTTTTAGGAGTAGCTGCTGTAGTTGCAGATATACCTAATTTAGTTTTCACAAGGGCTAAGATATCTTCACCGCCGTCAACATAAACCAACGACTGCTGTGAAGAATCGAAAACATAAGCAAATCCTTTTTCCTTTGCTACTGTCTTGATTGCGGTTTCAGCTTTCTGCATAATAGGACTGTATACTTCCTGTTGTTTCTGAGCAATTTCTTGTCTCGCCTTGTCGTTGGTTTCCTGCATTCTCTGCTCCATATCCCTTATTTCTTTCGCCATAGTTTCCAGCTCTTTAGCCACTGTTTCGCGGTTAGCCTGGCTTAAAGTAGCCTCCTTCTCATTATAGGCCTGTACTTTCTTCTGGTGTTCCGCGCCCATTTGCTGAAGCTCTGTTTGTTTTTGCTTCTGAAATGTCTGCATTTGTGTATCTGCTGCTTTTATTTCCGGCATTGATTGCAGAAGCTCCGCTGAATTGATATGTGCAAATTTCTGCTGAGCGTTCACTGTATTTCCTGCTAAAAATAATCCTACCGCTACTACTGCTACTTTAACTAGTTTTTTCATTCTGATACTAAAATTTATTATGATGGGTTTTTATACGTGTTTTACTGTGCTACGGTTCCCGGTTTATATCCGAGGCGTGTAATAACTTCATTACTTTTATCTAAACGCGAACTTGCGTACAGAAGGATCACCTGACTGTTTTTATCGAGGATCATATCCAGCTGATTGCTTTCAGCAACGGCTTCTACGGCCCTTGCTACACGTTCCTGGATAGGTTTAATCAGTTTGATGCGTTGCTGATAAAGCTCTCCCTCAAATCCAAACTTCTGGCGCTGAAACTCCTTGGCAGCTTTTTCCTTCTCCACTATCTCCTCTTCCCGGCGTTTACGCATATCAGGAGTAAGCATTACCTGATCGGCCTGGTACGCTTTAAACAGCTTTTCTACTTCGGCCAGCCGGTCGTCAACCTGTTTCTGCCACTGTTGCGAAAGCGCATCCAGCTGCTTCTGGGCAGAATTATACTCGGGAATATGTTTCAGTATATATTCGCTATCTACATAAGCAAAACGCTGAGCAAATGCTGAAAGGCCCGAAACACAAACAAACGCAATAATTAACAGCAATTTTTTCATTATTCTATCTTTCTTAATCAAACGGAAGTATTGTCAACAAAGTATCTTCTCTACAACAACCTGACTATTCCGATACACAAACTTATATAAAATACAATTAAAATCCACCACCAAGTTGTTGTGCAATACTGAACTGGAATCTTCCGCCTGATTTCCTCAGCATGTTGTCTGTAGTGTCGTATACTTTGTCGAATCCGTACCCCCAGTCGATACCCAGTAAACCAAATATAGGAAGGAAGATCCTCGCTCCCACACCTGCCGAGCGGCGTACATTAAACGGATTGAAGTCTTTAAAATGGTTCCAGGTATTACCACCTTCCACGAAAGTAAGCATGAACACTGTTGCCTGCTGACTGTTCATCAGAGGGTATCTCATTTCAACAATGTATTTATTAAAGATAGGACTACCCGAATACCGAGCTATGTTCGCCTCATAACCCAGAGGAGTTACGTTATTATTTTCATAACCTCTCATCGATATAACTTCAGATCCCTGAAGATAATCAAATCCCTGCAATCCATCGCCGCCAAGCTTAAAGCGTTCGAATGCCGACTGCCCTACAGCATTGTTGTACTGTCCGAGGAAGCCAAACTGCGCCTGCGTTTTCAGAACCAGCTTACCAACAATCCGCTGATACCACTGTGCTTCAAACTTCCATTTATGATACTCCGTGAACCTGTATTTGTCCTGATCAACCGCTGTCTTGTAATTAATATTGTTAAACAACGAATATGGAGGCGTCAGCTGTACAGTCAATCTGATATGCGAACCCGAAGTAGGATAAATTGGCGCATCGATAGAATTACGGCTCAACTCTTCCGTGAGGTTAAAGTTATACGAGGTACCTGTCGAAAACAGGAATCCAGGATAATTCTTCAGTTTATACTGCTGAAGGTTAATAGAGTGATTCAGATTAAAATAGTCATCAGGCCACTTCAAACGCTTACCTAAGCTGAAGGTAACACCATTTAAGCGGATACGGTATTTTTGCTCATCGGTATAGTTGTAATACCTGGCATAGTCATCATTTGAACTTAAAGAAGTAAAGGCACTGATACCAAAATAGATCGGCTTCTTACCACCTAACCAGGGCTCGGAGAAAGAGAAGCTGTACGACTGGTACGACTTACCATTTGTTTGTCCCCTGATGCTCAGTTTCTGACCATCGCCTTTCGGAAGCGGCTTCCATTCCTTCAGATTAAACAGGTTTCTGGCCGAGAAGTTATTGAAGGTTAAACCCAGCGTACCGATGATACGGCCACCGCCGAAACCTCCCGATAATTCAATCTGATCTGAAGGCTTTTCTGCCACCACATATTCAATATCTACCGTTCCGTCGGCAGGGTTCGGAGTTGGATGAACATCCGTTTTTTGTTCGTCAAAGTTACCCAGCTGGGCAATTTCACGGGTAGTACGTACAACCAGCTCCTTTGAGAACTTCTGACCTGGTTTTGTGCGGATCTCACGCATTACCACTTTATCGTTGGTAATGTCGTTGCCCTTAACAGTTACTTTATTGATCGTATATTGAGGGCCTTCGTAAATACGAAGCTCGAGGTCTATGGTATCACCGTATATTTTGGTCTGTACCGGATCAACGTTGAAAGTAAGATAACCATTGTTCAGGTATAACGACGAAATATCCTCGCCATTAGGGTTGCCTCTAAGCCGCTTTTCCAGTTTCTCCTCACTAAACACGTCGCCTTTCTCTATAGCCAGCATTTCTGCAAGGGCTTTAGTTGTATACACCGCATTACCTGCCCATGTTACATTTCCAAAATAGTATTTCGGCCCTTCGTAAACGTGAATGTTAATATCCACCCTTCCGGTAGGCTTTTTAATTACAGTATCGCTTACAATCTCTGCATCACGGTAACCTTTTTCCTGCATCTTGGCAATCATGGTACGCTTGTCTTCTTCATACTTATCCTGAAGGAACTTACCCGATCTGAAAATATTGAAAGTCGACTTTTCTTTAGTTTTCTTAAGGAACTTACGTAAATGCTTATCCTTAAAATCTTTATTTCCCTCAAAGGATATATCGTCTATCTTGGTCTTCGTCTTCTTATCAACGTCAACTATCAGAACAACGTTATTCGCCTCGGTAGTATCTTTCTTTTGTTCATATTTTACCTCTGTAAACAAGAACCCTTTTTCGTTGAAGAACTTTTTGATAATCGCCGTGGTAGTACTCTTCAGGGCCTCATTAACGATTTTACCTGTTCGGTCCTTTAACTTCTCCTTAATATCATTAGTCTCCCCTTTCTTCATCCCTTTGAACTCCATACGCGTAAGCCGCGGGCGTTCAACAACAGCTATGTCAAAAAAGATAGTATCCCCTTTTACAGTACCGCTCAGTTTAACATCATCAAACAAGCCCTGCTGCCATAAAAATTTCACAGCATTTGCTGTAGCATCTCCCGGAACGGTAATACGCTCGCCGGTAATAAGCTTGGATATCTGTATTAAAATATCTTTTTCCAGATATTGGGCACCTGATACAGTGGTTCCCCCAACAATGTATTCTTTAGGATTAAGATAACTTAGTTCATCTCCCGACTGAGAACGTAACTGGAGGCCTGATTGCCGCCTGCCTATCTGAGCCATTACGGAAGTAGCAGCACAAAGAAAAAATATTATTATAAGAAATCTGTTCATTTAGTTTTTTGACGTTGCTAAAATAACGCAATCAGTTGTTAAATTTTGTTAAAAGGTATTTTTTTAAACCTGTTCGCTGGTTAACCCGAAGCGACGCTCCCTTTTCTGGTAATCTATTATTGCAGCGTAAAGGTCTTCCCTTCTGAAATCAGGCCACAGCTTCTGCGTAAAATACAACTCTGCATACGCAAGCTGCCATAATAAATAATTGCTGATCCTGTACTCGCCGCTGGTCCGGATCATCAATGAGGGATCGGGAATCCCTGCTGTCGTAAGTCGCCCTGCAAATAATTCTTCATTAATATCTTCTGGTTTTATGTTGCCCTGCACTGCCTGTTCTGCGAGCTGCCGGGCCGCTTCAACGATTTCCCACCGGGCGCTATAGCTCAAAGCAAGCGTTAATGTACATTTTGTATTCGATGATGTCTTATCTATAGCCTGCTGAAGCTGTTTTACACACCTGGAAGGCAGCTGTTTCAAATCCCCGATAGCATTTAAACGAACTCCGTTCTCCATTAGTGTCTTTGTCTCCTTGTTGATAGTAGAAACGAGCAGTTCCATCAACGCAGTCACCTCAATCCAGGGCCGATTCCAGTTTTCTGTTGAAAATGTATATAAGGTGATATACGAAATGCCAGCCTCCACGGCACCTTCAACCACGTCCCTGACAGATAAAACACCACTCTGGTGACCGAAAAAGCGCATCTTGCCTTTTTCTTTTGCCCATCGTCCGTTGCCATCCATAATAATAGCTATATGTTCAGGCAATCTGCTTTTATCAATTTGTTCCAGTAAACTCATCAGTAAAATTAAAAGCCCAAACGGGCATTTGGGTGTCAAAGGTATAAAAAAATTGATAGCGGTCAATCAAACCCGATCGATTAACCACCGTATCCGGGTGTGCCCCTACTGAACTGGGGGGCATTTACTACCAAGAAAAGTATATGTGAGCGTAAAACCGGTAAAAAAGTAGGTATCCCTGGGCCTGAAATCTCCGCGTTGTGTACGGGGATCATTAGCAGGAAATCCTTTTTCGGGCGAGCGGTCAGAAAGAGCTATCCGCAGCCCGTCCCGCGGGTTCGAAGGATCGAGGCGGGAAAGATCGTAATACCGGCCGCTAACATCGTCCAGATAATCCGTTGATGTAGTGCGGTAACCAAGTTCAGCGCTCAGCGTCCAGTTCCTTAAAATATTATATTTAAATCCGGCTCCGTAGGGCACAGACAAAGCATATTTCCGGTAAGGACTGGCGGGAGCCTGATTTTCAGTCCGAAGCGTGTTTAATTCGTACGTCTCGCCCATATATTTCGCCTTCGGATTGAACAAAACAATTCCCGCTCCTGCAAACAGGTATGGCGAATAGCGTTTTCTGCTTAACGATGGGATATAATTAAAGAAATTAAACTCAATTTGCAGCCCGGCTTCTGTAAGAGGCGAGAAAAAACTTAAATTCCTCCTTCTCTGCTGCTCATTATCCGACACAGAATCGGCAGCGCTGATCTTACCATGAAGGATACTAAGTTTCAGCGACCAGTAGCCGTCAAAATTCCTTTTCGCTATTATTCCGTAAGCCATATTGTTCACAGAATAAGGTTTAACCGGATTTAAATCGCCCATATAGCCGGCGGCGCCACCAAAAGCCCCTATTTCCCAGCTTTGGGCCAGCGCTGCATGAAAGCTGCAGGCCGTCAGAAAAACCAGTAAAAGGATTTTGATACTCTTTAAATTCATGAATCAAGCCCTAAGCCCTATGTTGCGCCGCTGATGATACCTGTTAAGCGGTTAAAATGTTACAGCAGTTTACAAAACTACTAAATTGTTTAAAAAGCGCTCTTTGCTTGTTACAGTGGCGAGTCATTTTTGTATTGTTGTTGTGATTCTGCTAATAATTCCTTGTGTCGATGCCCCAGAGCATCTTATTCCTTAAAGTCGACAGATAGCTTTCGTTATTAAGCCTCACCAGGTTGATCTGAAAGTCGGCCTTGCGGACGCTGAACTTCAGAGAGCAGTCTATTATTTTTGTTCGCGAGTCGAGCGACAGCAGATACTTGGAGCTTCTGCCTTCCAGTTCAAACGAGAGCGTGTACGCATCGGAGATCACCACAGGTCGTACATTCAGATTATGAGGAGAGATGGGAGTAATCACAAAATTCTCGGACTGAGGGAAAATGATCGGACCTCCGCAGCTGAGGGAATAGGCTGTAGAGCCGGTGGGCGTTGCCACAATTAGGCCGTCGGCCCAGTATGAATTGAGGAACTCCCCATTGAGGTAAGCGTGGATGATCATCATGGCCGAATTATCGCGGCGATGGACCGTTAGATCGTTCAGCGCGAAGTTCTCGTCGCCAAAGATCTCATTATCTGTATCTACCCGCAATAAATCACGACTATCTATGGTGTATTCGCGTTTCACCAGGCTCTCAATAGCAGGCAGGATATCTCCTTTATTAATACTGGCGAGAAAACCGAGACGCCCGAAATTGATACCGATAACAGGGATGCCCGAATCTCTTATCAATGTCACCGTATCAAGCATCGTTCCGTCGCCACCGAGACTGATCATTACGTCGACAAGTCCTTTGATTTCGTGGTGATCTTTAAATACCCATAATTTACGGGGGAAATAAATCCGGCCTGATATAAACTTATTGAACTTTTCGTAGATATAAAGCTCAATATCGAACTTCCTAAGGCAATCAAAGACCTCCTGAACAAAAGGTAATGTAGTATTACTAAACTCCCTGCCGTAAATTGCAATCTTCATTTTATTTCATCTTTTTGGCATAACCGATGGAAGGGCAGTCGCATCTCCGATCAAAAACTCAGGTAGTTCATCAGTTGTTCGTACCTGTCGGAGCTGCCCGCTTCATCTTTAATATCATTAAATGTTGCAATAACGGTATAGTCGTACCTAAGGAAAGATGCAACGATAGCAGTAATATCACTGCGATTCAATTTCAGAGTAATTTCAGTACGGGTTGAATCGACAAAGGATGTAATATAAGAACTGAGGATCCGGCAATTATTCGATTCAACAATCTGGGCGATATGCGATAAAGAACTATTGCGGTTGTTCATTTCTAGAACGATAATCCCTCCCGGCTCCTTCATTGCAGTTATAGACGCAATATATTCCATCATCGTATTTATGGATATTACACCCAGGTAATGTTTATTCTCATCCAGTACAGGTACAACACTGAGGCGGCTTTCATGAAACATTCGGATCACCTCATAAACATGCTGTTCATGATCCATGAAAACTTTCTTTAGCATCAATCCTGAGTCGGCGAGTACCGTATTAAAATCAGGGGTTTCGAAAAGGTCGTCATCAGACAGCACTCCGAGAAGCTGGACTTCATCTACTACGGGCAAATGGCTCAACCGGAACTCTGCCATACGGTCCAACGCCTTCTGAATACTATCGGAAGGCGTTAAAGGGGGTATTGCATCAGATATAAGTTCCTTCGCTAACATATTACTTCAGGAGTACTCTGTCTAAAAATTTTTGTAAGTATTCAATAAACTCTGCAGGCCGCTCCATCATCGGAGCATGTCCGCATTTATCTACCCAGTTTAGCTCCGAATTAGGTAACAGATGATAAAACTCTTCTGCAACTTCAGGAGGTGTTACCTTATCATCTTTCCCCCAAATGAGGCAAACCGGTATAGTGATCTTATGCAAATCCTTTGCCATATTATGTCTGATGGCCGATTTAGCCATAGATAAAATTCTGATCACCTTATTACGGTCGTTAACAGCGGCAAAAACTTCGTCTACAAGTTCTTTTGTAGCCATTGCCGGATCGTAAAAAGTAAAGGCCACCTTTTCCTGGATGAAGTCGTAGCTTTCCCTGCGGGGGAAAGATCCGCCGAAGGAATTCTCGTATAAGCCCGAGCTGCCCGTCAATACAAGGGCTTTCACATATTCGGGATTGCTGAGTGTAAATATTAAAGCGACATGGCCTCCCAGGGAATTGCCTAGCAGATTGATGTTTTTCAACTGCTTATGCCGCACAAACCTCAGCAAAAACTTGGCAAGTGTTGTTACACCTGTAGTAAGCAGGGGAAGCTCATAAATAGGCAATAACGGAATTACAACCCTGTACTGAGATTTAAAGGCTTCAGTAACGTCTTCCCAATTGCTTAACGCGCCGAACAGGCCGTGAAGCAGTAATAAGGTATCACCTTCTCCTTCCTCAATATACTTAAATCCGTTTTCTTCTTTTACGATATAACTCATAGTTCTAAACGAGTGTGTTTAGCTAAATTAAATTGAGGCGCAATTTATATGCACAATCAGGAATAAAAGTACGCTTTTATAAACTAATCGCAACAAAGCTGAAAAATAAACAATCAGGAAAGAAGTTGTTTTACCACTTCAGAAATAGTCTTACCATCTGCCTTACCCGCAAGTTCCTTATTAGCAGCGCCCATCACCTTGCCCATATCTTTCACCGAGCTGGCGCCGGTACTTTTTATTACCTCCTTTATTAACTCAGTAATTTCCTCTCTGCTTAACTGCTGGGGAAGGAATTCTTCTATAACCTTCAATTCCTCCATCTCGATGGTGTAAAGGTCGTCCCTGTTTTGTGCTTTATAAATATCGGCAGACTCTTTACGCTGTTTGGCCAGCTTTTGCAGCACCTTCACTTCCGTTTCTTCGGTGAGGCCCTCAGAATTTCCTTTTTCCGACTTAGCCAGCAAAATGGCTGCCTTAATCGCACGAAGTCCCCGTAACCGGGCTTCACTCTTTGCAAGCATCGCTGCTTTAATTTCCTGATCTACTTTTTGTTGTAACATATTTTTAAGCTTTCTGCTCTCAGCCTTCAGCTATCAGCTTTTTAGTGATAGTTTCAGGCATCAGCATTGTCAATTAAAATTCTATTTGTTTGCTGCTTTATTCGCTATCGGCTATCAGCAATCAGCTCTTGTCCATTGTCAACTGTCAATTGACCCTTGCCCATTATCCATTGTCAACTGTCAACTTTCCATTGTCAATTGTCAACTGTCAATTGTCAATTCTCTTTATGCCAGTAATACGCTCCGGCCTGCGCCACAGGCATAACCACCAGCTCGTTAATGTTCACATGCGGAGGCGTTGACACCACATACCATATTGTATTGGCTATATCCTCTGCAACCAGCGGGTCAAAGCCCTCATACACCTTTTTTGCCCTGCCGGTATCTCCTTTAAACCTCACTTCAGAGAATTCTGTTTCAACAGCCCCCGGATGGACGGCGGTCACTTTAATTCCGTAAGGCAGAAGGTCGATGCGCATCCCCTTGTTCAGAGAGTCGACAGCGTGTTTTGTGGCGCAATAAACATTGCCGTTGGCATAGGTCTCTTTACCAGCAATAGAACCCAGGTTTACAATATGACCGTGTTTCCGCTTTACCATCCATGGCGAAACCACCCGGGTAACATAAAGAAGGCCTTTGACATTCGTGTCAATCATCGTATCCCAGTCGTCCGTATTACCTTCATGGATTGGATCGAGCCCCTGACTAAGACCCGCGTTATTAATTAATACATCTACGGCTTTCCATTCTTCGGGTAAGGACGAAAGCTGCGCTTCAACTTCAGTTTTGCTGCGTACGTCGAGCGTGAGGATCTGTATTTGAACGTGGTGAGTACTGCGCAGTTCGGAGGATAAACATTCCAGCCTTTCCGTCCGCCTGCCTGTGAGAATGAGATTGTAGTTTTGTGCGGCAAATAACCTCGCACAGGCTTCGCCGATTCCAGCAGTAGCTCCCGTTATAAGAGCAATTTTAGGCATATCTAATATTTTGATGGCGAAATTAGTAATAACTTCCGTTATTATCCCAATGTTATTTAGCAGTTGGCTATTGGCAATTGACTTTTGGCTTTCACCAATCGACTCAACTCATAACTTATAACCGTCCCGCAGCTTTAGTCTCAAGCAACCACTTGTCTTGATACCTGCGTCTTGATACTTGATACTCATCACAAAACACAACCCGCAACCTTACTCAAAATACAGGCTAAACTGGATATTCCTTAAATAAAGTTTATCAACGGGACTGGCAAACGGAGTGACGTCATGTTTCAGCACATCATTAAACGACTGGGAGAATTTGATCTCGGGCGACAGCTTGAAATATTCAAAGTAGAGATCGAAACCGATACCGGCCTCATACGAAAGGTAGTTCTTCTTATTTTTCAGAAGCTTCTCCGAAAAGATATTGTTCTCATCATCCAGCTTCTTTTTAGAAATAATATCCATGGAGTACTTTGCGCCAGCCAGGAGATAAGCCCTGAAGTTTTTCCGCCTGTCGGATTTAATCTTAATACCAAGCGGAAGATCAATCACCGACGACTGAACCTTCTTCTCTAAAACCTGGCCCGTATAGCGGTACTCATAATAAGCAAGGCGGTCGGCAAATACAAGGGTCGGCGTAAAGCGCAGATCGGCATTGTTCCCCAGGCGAAGGTTGCTCACAAACCCAAGTCCAAAGCCGGGGCTTCCGGAAGAGCTTACACTATATAAGGTATCATAAAGGATCGTTTCAGAAGGATCATGCTGAAGCTGGGGGTATAAAGTGCTAAAAGGCGTTCTCCATTGCGGGGTCTTCAGCACCTTGAATTCAGAATTCACATATTGAAAGGTAAAACCAAAGTGCAGCACCTCGTCATCAACTCCCCCGCCCCAGTTGTCCTGTGCCGACGCCCCAAGAGCAGTAAAGAGAAATATAACGAAAACACCTATACACTTTCTCATTTAACACCTGTATAGATCGAACTAATGCCAAACGTCAGCGGCCGGCTTTTAGTTTCCCGGTACCCTACTTTCTCCATCAGATCAGTAAGCGCTTTTCCCTCCGGGAAAGCAGCGACAGATTCAGGCAGATATTTATAAGCGCTATTGTCTTTAGAAAAAAGCTTTCCAATAGCCGGGGTGATCGAGTTAAAGTAAAAGTTATACAGCTGCTTTACCGGAAAAACCTTAGGCTTCGAAAACTCCAGGATCACTATTTTACCCCCGGGCTTTAAAACCCTCAGCATATCTCCAAGGCCCTTTTCCAGATCTTCGTAATTTCTAACACCATATGCTACAGTAACCGCATCGAATGTGTTATCTTCAAACAGGAGCTTCTCAGAATCACCCATCCTCACTTCAAACACATCACCAAGTCCCCGTTTCTTTATCTTCTCCGCGGCAACACCTAACATACCTTCCGAAATATCCACACCGATCACTTTCTTTGGCTTCAGCATACGGATAGCCTCGAAAGCGAAGTCGCCTGTTCCGGTGGCCACATCAAGCAGGTATTCCGGTTTGTTACTTTTCAGCTCCCCTATTGCTATTTTTCTCCAGATAATATCGATCCCAAGAGACATAAAGTGATTCAGAAAATCATATGTTCCCGAAACCTTATTAAACATATCAGCTACCTGCTCTTTTTTCGAAGCATTTTTATCTTTGTAGGGAGTTACTTGTTGCGACATAGATGGCAAAGATAAGAATATATTTGCGTGGTTAATTTTCATCATTTATAATTGTAGCACGATTCGATGAACAAGTACCCTAATCAAACCCGCTTTCTTATTGCAATCGACTGCATCATTTTCGGCTTCGATGGCGAGAACCTGAAACTTTTACTTATCCACAGGGCTCTCGTGCCTGAGAAAAACAAGTGGAGCCTGATGGGAGGTTTTGTTCAGCCCGACGAAAGTACCGATGCTGCAGCCGGAAGAATCCTGAAACAACTTACCGGACTGGAAGGTGTTTACATGGACCAGCTCAGGGCCTTCGGAAACCCCAGCCGCGATCCCATAGAACGCGTGGTGAGCATTGTTTACTCTGCCTTAATTGATATCCGGAAGTATAAGGAACAGCTGAGTGATGAGTACCAGCCCGAATGGTTTCTCCTTAAAGATATGCCACAGCTCATTTTCGATCATGAGGAAATGGTACGCGCAGCGCTGAAGGACCTTCGCTATAAAGCTGCGTTACATCCTGTCCTTTTTGAGTTGCTGCCCGAAAAATTCACTCTCCCCCAGTTACAGGCTCTGTATACCGGTGTTTACGACGCCGAATTCGACAAGCGAAACTTCAGCAGGAAAGTACTCTCCACTGGTCTGCTTATCAAGCAGAAAGAAAAAGACAAAGAGAACTCTAAAAAAGGAGCCTTTTACTATGTGATCGACAAATCAAAGTATAAGGATAAGTTTCACTCATTTTTAAACTTCGTCCCCAATCCCGATAATTTTCTTTTTTAAAAAATATGCTTTTTAAAAAGGAATTTCTATTTTTGATACAGATAAGTGTTATTTAGACACGAATACCAGTTATGAACTCAGAACACTTTGTAATAGGAGTAGATTACGGAACGGATTCCGTACGCTCAGTAATCGTTAATACGAAGAACGGACAGGAAGTTGCCGCATCCGTTTTTTACTATCCCCGCTGGAAGGAAGGCAAGTATTGTAACCCCGAAAGAAATCAGTTCAGGCAGCACCCTCTCGACTATATTGAAGGTGTGGAGCAGACGATCAAAAAGTGTCTGCAGCAGGCAGGTGAAGCTGTTGCCGCGAATATAAAGGCGATTTCGGTGGACACTACAGGATCTACCCCGGTAGCTGTAGACAAAACCGGAACTCCCCTGGCTTTACTACCGGAGTTTGCAGAAAATCCCAACGCCATGTTTGTGCTTTGGAAAGACCACACATCCGTTAAGGAGGCCGCAGAGATCAATGAACACGCTAAGAATTTCGCAACAAACTACCTTCAGTTTGTTGGAGGGATTTATTCATCTGAATGGTTCTGGGCAAAACTGCTGCATGTATTCCGCGCCGATGCGCAGGTAAGAAATGCCTGCTACAGCTGGGTTGAACACTGCGACTGGATTCCCTTCCTGCTAACAGGAGGAAAAGATGCAACACAAATTAAACGGGGGGTTTGCTCAGCCGGACATAAGTCATTATGGTCTGAAGAATTCGAAGGCTTCCCTCCTGATGAGTTTTTCGCTACCCTCGACCCTCTTCTGAAAGGTTTTACTTCAAAGTTGCCTGGCGAAACGTATACTTCTTCAGAGGCTGCCGGTACTTTAAGCGCCGAATGGGCAGAACGGCTGGGATTATCTGAAGACGTTGTGATAGGCATTGGAGCTTTCGATGCCCATATGGGCGCGGTAGGCGGACAAATAGAGCCCTACTACCTTAGTAAGGTGATGGGAACATCCACATGCGACATGCTGGTTGCTCCTGCAGATGAAGTGAAGGGAACGCTGGTAAGAGGAATATGCGGACAGGTGAACGGATCGATTATTCCTGGGATGATCGGAATGGAAGCCGGACAATCGGCTTTCGGCGATGCATACGCATGGTTTAAGAATGTACTGATGTGGCCGGTAAAACAACTCATTTCACAATCGGACATTATTGATGCTGACACCGCAGCAAAATTGATCGTAGATATCGAAGGACGTATCATCCCTGAACTAAGCCGCCTGGCGGATCAGCTTCCCCTGGAAGAAAACGGAGAACTTGCCATTGAATGGCTGAACGGACGTCGTACGCCGGATGCCAGCCAGCTTCTGAAAGGCGCCTTCCTAGGACTTGATCTGGGAAGCGATGCCGTAAAGATGTTCCGCTCGCTGGTTGAAGCAACCTGCTTTGGTGCAAGGAAGATAGTTGACCGCTTTATTGAGCAGGGTGTGCCGGTTAAAGGACTCATTGGCATGGGCGGAGTGGCCAAAAAATCGCCTTTCATCATGCAGATGATGGCCGATGTGATGAACATGCCTATCAGGATTCACAAGTCTGAACAAACCTGCGCTATCGGCGCTGCGATGTTCGCTGCTACCGCCGCAGGCATCTACCCTAAGGTGGAAGACGCGATGGCTGCCATGGGCCAGGGCTTCGACGCAGAGTATCTTCCTGATTCCGAACGCGTAGCAATCTATGCAAAACGGTACGAACGCTACTCCGAGGCAGGAGCCGTCATTGAAAAATTGACAATGGAGCATTGACAAGGGACAATTGACAATGGACAGGGGACAATTGACAATTGACAGTTGACAGGGAACAATTGACAAGGGACAAGGGCCAAGAGCTAAAAAATGAATTACGAAGATATCAGACAAACGGCTTACGATACCAACATGCAGCTTCCCAAACTGGGATTGGTGCTGTTTACTTTTGGTAATGTAAGCGCAGCAGACCGCCAGGCCGGTGTGTTTGCTATTAAACCGAGCGGAGTACCTTACGAAGAACTTTCTCCGGAGAAAATGGTGATCGTAGATTTCGACGGCAAGATCGTGGAGGGCTCACTTCGGCCCTCATCGGATACCAACACCCACGCCGTGTTATATAAATACTGGGAGAAGATTGGTGGTATTGTTCATACTCATTCCACCTACGCTACAGCCTGGGCACAAAGTCACAGGGATATTCCGATCTTCGGCACAACACATGCCGACCATCTCACTGTCGATGTGCCATGTGCGCCCCCAATGAATGATGCGATGATCGAAGGGGACTACGAGTACCAAACGGGCTTCCAGATAATGGACTGCTTTAAGGAAAAGGGGCTGAGCTACGAAGAGGTAGAAATGGTGCTGGTAGGAAACCATGCTCCTTTCACCTGGGGTAAAACAGCAGAAAAGGCAGTGTATAACAGCGCTGTTCTCGAAGCCGTTGCCCAGATGGCCCTGCTAACCGAACAAATTAATCCACAGGCACCGAGGCTCAAAGACTCTCTTATAAAGAAGCACTTCGAGCGTAAACACGGCCCTAATTCGTATTACGGGCAGTAATCGGGTTGTGGGTTGTGGGTTGCAGGTTGTGGGTTGCAGGTTCAGAGTTGAAAGTTGAAGGTGAATAGTTGAAAGTGAAGAGTTGAAAGTGAAGAGTTGAAGGAAATAAGTTCCAGGTTTCAAGATTAAAGCTTAGCATTCATAATATCTAATTAATGCAACATACAAACTCACAACATAAAACTCATATCACACAACTCACAACTCACAACATACAACCCGCAACATACAACCCGCAACATGCAACCCACAACATGCAACACACAACTCACAACATGCAACCCACAACATACAACTCACAACATACAACCCGCAACTCACAACCCACAACTTATAACATAAAACTTACAACTTATAACTAAATAAAATGATAGATCTTAAAAAATTCGAAGTCTGGTTTGTAACAGGAAGCCAGCATTTATACGGAGAAGAAACCCTTCAGCAGGTAGCTCAGCATTCGCAGGAAATTGCAAACTCCTTAAACGGAGCTTCGCAGATTCCGGTGAGAGTGGTTTTTAAACCCACTGTTAAAACAACGGAAGAAATTTATGCCATTTGTCAGCAGGCAAACGTTGCAGAAAACTGTATTGGGGTGATCACCTGGATGCATACCTTCTCCCCTGCCAAGATGTGGATCAGCGGATTAAAGGTTTTGCAGAAGCCTGTATTGCACCTGCATACGCAGTTTAACAGAGATATTCCGTGGGGCACCATCGACATGGACTTCATGAACCTGAACCAGAGCGCTCACGGCGACCGCGAATTCGGGTTTATCATGTCGAGGATGCGCATTGAGCGCAAGGTAGTGGTTGGTCACTGGCAGGACACCGACGTTCTTGAGCAGATCAACGCCTGGAGCCGCGCTGCTGCTGGCTGGTACGACTGGCAAGGTGCTAAATTTGTACGCTTCGGCGACAACATGCGCTTCGTGGCCGTAACCGATGGCGACAAAGTAGAAGCGGAACTAAAGTTCGGCTTCTCGGTAAATACCCACGGCATTGGCGACCTCGTTGCCGTTATTAACCAGATCAGCGACAATGAAGTTGACAAGCTCACTGCCGAGTACGAAGAAAGATATGCGGTTGTAGAAGCACTCCGTAAGGGAGGCTCACAATACTCGTCGTTGCGCGAAGCAGCGAAGATAGAAATAGGTATCAGAACTTTCTTAAAAGATGGTGGATTTAAGGGATTTTCTGATACATTTGAAGACTTGCATGGAATGGTACAATTGCCAGGGATTGCAGCCCAGAGACTAATGAACGAAGGCTACGGCTTTGCGGGCGAAGGCGACTGGAAAACTGCAGCCCTGGTACGTGCCATGAAAGTGATGGGAAGCGGATTAAAAGGCGGTAATGCCTTTATGGAAGATTACACTTACCACTTCGATCCTTCTAACCCCATGGTCCTCGGATCACACATGCTTGAAATCTGCGAATCTATAGCCGACGGCAAACCTTCATGCGAAATCCATCCTCTCGGAATAGGCGGAAAAGCCGATCCCGTACGCCTGGTATTCAATGTAGCCGCAGGACCTGCGATAAATGCTTCTGTTATTGATATGGGTAACCGCTTCCGTTTATTGGTGAACGAAGTAGAAGCCATCGCGCCTCAGCACGAACTTCCAAATCTTCCTGTTGCACGCGTGCTCTGGAAGCCATATCCCGACATGAAAACCGGCTGTGCAGCCTGGATCCTTGCCGGAGGAGCACATCACACCTGCTACAGTCAGAACCTTACGTCAGAACATATGCAGGACTTCGCCGAAATGGCCGGAATTGAGTTTGTGAAGATTGGTAAAGATACCACCCTCTACCAGCTTAAAAATGAGCTGAGATGGAGCGAAGCAGCGTTTAAATAATAGCTGAAAGCTAAAAGCTAAAAAGGTCCGGAGAAATATCCGGACCTTTTTAGTTTCTTAGCAGATCTTCGAGATACGGATCATTGTAATCATCAATAAACCGCAGGATATTAGAAAGACCCTCAAATTCATGCTCCTCGTGGGCGGTCTTGATCACCACTACCTTCATACCTCCGTTAAGAGCAGACTCCACCCCTTTTGGATTATCTTCAAAGACAATACAGTCTTCAGGTTGTACTCCCAGTTTCTCCGCAGCCATAACAAAAGTTTCCGGATCCGGCTTGCTGCGTTTAACATCATCAGCACTCACAACGGCCGAAATATATTTACGGATGTCGAGGCCATCCAGCACAAAATCAATATTAAAAGGAATTGCAGCCGAGGCTACCGCCATTTTTATCCCCTGTTTATGCGCTTTTTCGAGAAAACGATCCAGGCCCTCAATCAACTTAAGATGAGGCCTGAAAGCCTCCTGGTATTGCTTCTCTTTACCGATAGAAAGCGCTTCCATCTCTTCGGCAGTAAAATGATTCTCGCCGAACACACGCTCAAGCACCTCCTGGTTCTTGCCGTACATTTCCTTCTTCACCTCTTCCATGCTAAGATCAGCGCCGTGTTCATCCACAAGGATCCGGTACCACGCCTCGGTATGATATCGCATGTCATCTATCATTGTACCGTTCAAATCAAAAAGTATTGCTTTCATTTTGTAGCTATCAGTTATCAGCAGTCAGCCATCAGCCGACTAATACATTAAATTGTCAATTCTCCATTGTTCATTGTCCCTTGTCAACTGTCCATTGTCAATTGTCTAACGATCATTTCCGCGGTACGTGACGAAGCTCCCGGCTCGCCCATTTTCACAGAAAGAGTACGGTAGTTTTCAAGCATCTCATTTCTGTAATTGCTATCTTTAAGGATCAGGTTCAGTTCATCCGAAATTTTATCCGGATTACAATCCTGCTGGATCAGTTCCTTAACTACTCCCCTGTCCATTATAAGGTTCACCAGAGAGATAAACCGGATTTTGATCACCATGCGGGCGATAGCGATAGAGATCGCGCTGCCCTTATACACCACCACCTCGGGGACATGAAACAAGGCCGTTTCAAGCGTGGCCGTTCCCGAAGCAACCACTGCAGCTTCCGCAATGTTCAGAAGATTGTACGTATTGTTAAACACAAGAGGATACTTCTTTCCCGGCATAAAAGTATCGTAGAAGCTGGCATCAAAATTTGGCGCCCCGGCAATCACAAACTGGTATTCCGGGAAGCGTGCCGCAGTCTGAATCATATCGGGGAGGATCTTGGTGATCTCCTGCTTCCGGCTTCCCGGCAGCAGCGCTACCACAGGCCGCTCATCCAGCTGCTGCTTCTGCCTGAACTGATCATCCGGATGGAAATCAGCAATAGCATCCAGCAGCGGGTTTCCCACATAGTTCACCTCCATGCCCCACGAACGGTAAAAGTCGACCTCAAACGGAAGGATACAATACAGGTGATCAACCACCTTCTTGATCTTCAGCACCCTTTTCTGATTCCAGGCCCACACCTTCGGCGAGATATAGTAGAAAACTTTGATGCCATGCTGTTTCGCAAACTCAGCAATCCGGAGATTGAACCCGGGGAAGTCTATAAGTACCAAAGCATCCGGCTTAAACCGCAGCATATCCTCCTTAGCCTGACGCATGTTCTTCATGATCGTCCTCAGATTCAAAACCACTTCCACAAAGCCCATAAAAGCCATGTCGCTGTAGTGTTTTACCAGTTCTCCGCCCTGGGCAATCATCAAATCACCGCCGAGGAACCTAAACTGCGCATCACCATCAGCCTTCTTAATCGCTTTCATGAGATTCGCTCCATGGAGATCCCCTGAAGCTTCGCCAGCAATGAGGTAGTACTTCATTCTAAAAATTATTGATGCATCTTGTAATAGAAAAATATAAAGGCACAAATAAAGGTAGAAGCAACCACCCCTTTAGCGGTATTCTCTTTATACTGCCTGAACAAGATCCTCACCAGTATGAGGTTAATCGCAGCGCAGCCAATATAGAGAAGATCGTCTTTCTCCAGAATGCGCACATTCTTTTTCAAAACCTCCACAAAGAAAGCGGCTATACCCGGAAGCACCAGTCCGAGTAAAACCCCGAGCCAAACATTATCCCTCTTGAACATCGAATTGCCAGTTATTTAAAACAGGAATCGCATGATGAGCCGTCAGATCAAACTGAATCGGAACAAGCGAAACATACTCATTTTTCAGGGCCCATACGTCGGTGTCCTCGCCTTTGTCGTTCAGCTGGAACACGCCGGTAAGCCAGTAATAGTTACGATTATGAGGATCGGTACGTTCGTCAAACTCCTCCGCCCATTTAGCGTTCGCCTGGCGGCAGATCTTAATCCCCTTCATCTTCTCAGCCTTCGGAAAATTAACGTTCAGCAAAGTACCCACAGGCAAGCCATGCTCAAGCACCTGCCTGGCTATCGCTTTCACGAAAGGAACACACTTGCTAAAATCGGCATCGTACGAAAAATCGTCGTATGAAAAGCCAATGGAAGGGATGCTTTCAATAGCCCCCTCAACAGCTGCCGACATGGTTCCGGAATAGATCACATTAATCGAATGGTTGAGACCATGATTAATACCCGAAACACAAATAGCAGGCTTCTGATCGTGAAAAACTTTATTCACAGCTAACTTTACACAATCAACCGGAGTGCCCGAACACTTATACATTTCAACGTCGGGATATATATGCACCCGGTCGAGACGAAGCGGCCTTGCGATGGTAATAGCGTGCCCGGTTGCCGATTGCGGACTATCTGGCGCAACCACCACTACCCTTCCAAGGTCTTTCATTGCATCTATCAGCACTTTAATCCCTGGAGCATCAATACCATCGTCATTAACAACGAGGATCGTAGGTTTTTCTTTTTTAGTCATTGCTGCGAAATTACGAAAAGCATGCCAAACGAGCGGTAATTTTTAGTAACCCGGGCGAGGCATGGGTTTTAACCGCGACCGGAAATCCTACAGAAAGATAATTATCCGGATTCGGAGCATCTTGCCGCTCGCTCCCGTGCTTCTTCTGTTTTTTATCGAAGAAGCACAGAAGGAAGACAAGGCATGGTCGTTAAGTGAGTGCTTCCCATTCTGAAGCTTTTCAAAAGCGGGTGCGAAGCGGATGGCAGTCGCGCTGATCAAAGTAAGTATTTTGCTAATATTGTTAGTATTTTGTTTATATTTGAATATGAGTTTATATCTTACCGCTATATTGCCCCCTGCCCCGCTTGCAGAAGAGATCGATGAGATCCGCAAAGAAATTTCCGAAAAGTACCGCGTTTATAAAGCACTGAGGCCGCCGGTACATGTCACCCTTTTCCGGCCCGTTAATATAGACGACGACATTGAGAAATATCTCATACAATGGCTCAAGCCGGTATGCCATCTGCACAATCCCTTTGAACAGCAGCTGGAAAACTATGATTCATTCAACAACCATACGGTATACATCAGAGTGCCGAAAAGCGCCCTCCTTCAGGCTTTGCAAAAAGACATATCAGCGGTTTTCAATAAAAATAAGATCGATCCGCCCGAAATGAAAGGAAACACCAGCTTTAATCCACATGTAACCGTGGCCTACCGCGACGTATCGCCGGAAGTGTTCGCGGGCATCTGGGAAGAGTATAAAAACAAGAAGTTCAGGAGAAGTTTTACTATCGACAAATTCACGTTACTGAAGCACGACGGCCATAGGTGGAACATTTTAAAAGAATTCCCGCTTCAGAAGCCCGAAATACTACAACTGTTTTAAGGCCCGGCAGGCTTTTAAAATTTAATTCAGCTGAAATTTAAGCCCTTAACTTAAAAAACAAAAAAAACCACAGCAAGGTATTGCAGAATATACATCAGAGCCGTATCTTTGCCTCACTTTATCGGAAACGGTTAAACACTTCAAAAAGTATTAAACGTTAAAAATAAAAGATTCCGTAGCTCAGCCGGTAGAGCATAACACTTTTAATGTTGGGGTCCTGGGTTCGAATCCCAGCGGGATCACCATATGGGACAAGTCAAAATTCAAACGACTTGTCCCATTTTTTTTGGGCTTCAATTCCTTGTCTATTAAGGATATGGATAAAACACACCAAACTGACCCCTTTTGGCCAATTGAAAATGCCCCCCTCTGCCAGAGCAAAGTGATCCCCTTCGGCCAAAGTAAACTGTCCCCCTTTGGCCAAATCAAAGTGATCCCCTGAAAAGAACATAAAGTTTAGTTCCGAAGGTTTCTATGGACCGGGTTTTTGTTAGCTTTTCGCTAAACACAAATCCTTGATGCCAATGTCCAATAAACCAATTCAAATGAATAAACTTAGGCAGATTATCCGTCTTTATTGCCAGGGAACCGGCACCAAGACCATTAATGGGATGGTCGGCAGTTCCCGTACTACCGTAAAAAAGTATGTTCGCGTGTGGCATCAGCTTGGTATTACCCACGAAGAATTCAGTGCCAAGAGCGATAGTGAACTGTCGGTACTTTTCATGACTTCGGCAGCCAAGACTGTAAACAGTCCCCGGCGGCAGGAACTTGAGTTACTGCTTCCTGAGTATTGTAAAAGACTAAAAAAGAAGGGTGTAACCCGTGAGCTATTGCATGTGGAATACTTAGCGAAACATCCTGGAGGTTACGGACGATCCCGTTTTAACAATGCTATCCATACTTATCTTCAGCTTTCCAAACCTGTGATGCATATTGATCACAAAGCAGGTGATAAGATGTATATCGACTTTGCCGGGAGCAAACTTCAATTTCATCCTGCTGATGGTCCTGAACGTGATGCAGAGGTGTTTGTAGCCATATTGGGCTGCAGCCAGCTTACATACGTGGAAGCTGTGGAAAGCCAGCGCAAGGAAGATCTGATCAGGGCCTGCGAGAATGCCCTGCACTATTTCGAGGGTGTGCCCCGGGCGATCGTTCCAGATAATCTGCGTTCAGCGGTAACCAAAGGGAGCAAGTATGAGGCAGTGCTCAATGATGAGTTCGCAGCTTTTGCGGAGCATTATTCGGTAACTGTAGTTCCTGCAAGAGCTTATAAGCCGCGCGACAAGTCTTTGGTGGAAGGGGCTGTTAAACTGATCTACCGGAGTATTTACCAGCGACTGGAGGGCCGCAGGTTCAGTGACCTGGAATCGCTGAACGCTGCCATACGTCCGGCGCTGGAGATTCATAACAACAAACCTTTTTCTGGTCGCAGCTATTCGAGGCGTGAACAGTTTGAAGAGATTGAACGGGAAGCCCTTGGCACACTTAACCCAATACGGTACGAAGTGCACAAACAAGTCATGGCAACAGTGATGAAGAACGGTTATGTGCGCTTAGGCGAAGATATTCACTATTACAGCGTGCCCTACACTTATATTGGTAAGAAGGTAAAAGTACTTTATACCTCTGCTATAGTCCGGATCTATTTCCATTACACGCAGGTTGCTGCCCATAAGCGCAACCGGATCAAGTACCATTATACTACTGACAAAGAGCATCTGGCCTCACAGCACCGCTTTTTAACCGAATGGACACCCGAAAAGTTTATACAGGAAGCGGAACAGATCCATGAAGATGTAGCACGATATATCGCCCAGGTACTGGAGCACAAAGCCTATCCTGAGCAGGCTTATAAATCATGTTCCGGTATCCTGAGCTTTGCCAGACGGGTAGGCTCCGACCGCCTTGCCGGCGCCTGCCGCTGGGCCGACAACATTGGACAGTACAACTATCCGGTCATAGAGGAGATCCTCCGTAAACGCCTGGACCAGCTTACCCCTGAAGATGAACCGGCCACTATTCCTCTACACAACAACATCCGGGGTAAAGAATATTATCAGTAACCAGCTATAAAATTATAAAGAATAATGAACAACGAAACACTAGAGAAGATGCGTCAGCTTCGCCTTTACGGCATGTATGATGCTTTTAAAACAAATCTGGAGACTTCAGTGAAAGAATCCCTCACGGCCGATCAGTTTGTCTCCCTGCTGGTGGCCAGTGAATGGGACGACAGACGTAACCGCTTCATCGAAAGAACCATCAGGACAGCTAACTTCAGGTACAAAGCATCTTTGGAACAGGTAGATTACTCCTTTGACCGCGGACTGGATAAAAACCAGGTGCACCGGCTGGCAGGACTGGACTTTATCAAAGAACACAAAGACCTGTTTATCACCGGTTCTACAGGAACCGGCAAGAGTTACCTGGCTACCGCTCTTGGGTATCATGCATGCCAGAACGGGTATAAAGTCATGTATGTAAATACAGCTAAGCTGATGGGCCAGTTAAAGCTGGCTAAGGCAAAAGGAACTATGCTGGCAGAACTCAAGCGGATAGAGCGTCTGGACATGCTCATCCTGGATGACTTTGGTCTGCAGCCCTTTGATCCTCAATCCAGACTTGCATTGCTTGATATCATTGAGGACAGGCACCAAAAACGGTCCACGGTGATCACGTCGCAGATTCCGGTTAAGGATTGGTATGATATCATTGGTGAAAAGACAATCGCTGACGCGGTACTTGACCGTATCGTTCACCACTCTTTAAGAGTCGAATTGTTTGGAGAATCTCTAAGGAGAAAAAAATCCAAACCGGAAAATGTATTTTTGTAAAAATAATAGTTGTTAAACCGGACTAAAAGCATCAGTTCAAAGTGCCAATCTGTACAACAACTTTTGTTCTTTTCAAACCTCAACTCTGAGGGGACAGTTTGCAGTGGCGAACGGGGGACACTTTAATTGGTATATCCACTCACGAAAAGAAATGTGACGATGTGCATTTGTGTTCCAAATACCAACATTGCCAGTTATTTTACATCTCTTTTAAAAAAATACAAATGGTAAGTGAGGTCGTGTTCATTATAAACTTCAAATCCAAATTTTTCATACCACGGCAGATTCTTGACTGTTGATGTCTCCAGATAAATAGGACGATTAGAAGAATTACTGAAATTGATTATTTCCTGGAGCATCTTACTTCCTATACCCCGATTTTGTACCAAAGGATCAACTCCAATAAACCATAGATAAGACATGATTATTTTGGGTTGAATGTTCTTTATGAGTTTCTCCCTCTTTAAGGTTTTGTTTATATTACTTATTCCTACAGATCGAAGGATAAGTTTTAAATCTAACACTGATGAACGAAAAGTACTTTTCTTTTTTTCTGGATAAACAATTAAAGCGCAAGCTTTCTCATCATCAGAAAGAAAAACGTCCCCGAACATCATACAGATGTCAAAAGAATAGTCCATCAGTGCACGTATTCGTTTCTCTCTATGTTTATCCTGTTTAATAATGTAGTTAACACTTGCGTTGGTGTCAAATGACGATGCAAGAATTTCAATAACTAAATTCTTGTGGGTGTAATTTGCCTTTTTCATAAATATTGGTTATACAGTTTTATATTATTTTACAAGGATCTAATCTCTTCGGTAAGAAGATTACGCATCAGACCAGTAAATATCATCGTTATGTTTATCCATCTTAATAGGTCAATGATAATCCGACACCCCATCCCATATCACTATCGTAGTGAGTGCGGATGCCGATGTTTTTGTTGATGATGTAACTAAGTTCCCCCATGTATTCAAAGTCCGTATTCACCATAAAGCCACCACGTAATCTTTTGGATATAGGAATATCCTCTCTCGTCATTTGCAACCGGACGATTCCATCGTGATATACCTCTGCCTGGAAGTTAACCAGCATCGGCAGCGTATAGATAAATCCTAAGCTAAACTGTCTGCGGGTGTCTTTCTCATTTCTTTGCCCAAACAAATTCTTTTCGTGCTCATCAATACCGAGTCTGCGGTAACGCCAGTCAAAACCTATGAATGGCATAAACCATTGCATTCTGCCCAAATACCTGCCTAAATGTGTTTCCACCTCGTAGCCGTGCATATCATTGTAACCTAAACGCCATTCCGAACTCAGGTTCCACCTCGTGTTTTGCAGCATTGCCGTTCCGTCATTTCCGTTTGTGGCAAAGTCATTTTGCGCCATGAAATGTGGCATATTGCTTTCCCGCTGTAAGGTTCTATAGGCTTTAGCCTTATCGGGTAAGTTGGGATTTTGGTAATCGCCTACAGCAAACACCCTATTCATGCCCGACATCATGTGATACAAAATATGACAGTGAAAAAACCAGTCGCCCTCCGTATTTGCCGCGAACTCAAGGGTGTCTGTTTCCATCGGCATGATATCAATGATATTTTTAAGCGGTGAATGCTCACCTTTTCCGTTTAGCACCCGGAAATCAAACCCGTGCAGGTGCATGGGATGGCGCATCATGGAGTTGTTGTAAATCGTAATGCGCAGTATTTCACCTTTCTTGACAGGTATTTTATCCGTTTCAGAAAGTACCCTGTTGTCCATGCTCCAAACATAGCGGTTCATATTCCCGGTAAGGGTGAATTTTATGTTTTTTACAGGTGCATCTTTAGGTAGTGATGTGTTGTAGGGAGATTTGAGCATGGAATAATTTAAAGTAACAATATCTCCCAAAGCATTCGCATTATAACGGTTGGGGTCATTATCCATATTCATTCCGCCATGCTTACTATGGTCCGCCTTTTTTCCTGCTTCTCCTGTAATTTCGGGGTACATGACCACATTCATATCCATTTGGTTCAGGCTCATCTTCATACCCATGTCGTCCAGGTCGCCGTTCATCTTCATCATATCGTTCATCATCTTCATCCCTTCAAAGTATTTCAGTCTCGGCAGCGGTGAAATAAGCTGCTTTACCCCATTACCGATGAAATAGCTTGCCGATTGTGTCCTGTCTTCGGTTGTCGCTAAAAATTCGTACGCCAAACCATCATCAGGAATAGTGACCACTATATCGTATGTTTCTGATACGGCAATAATTAACCTGTCCACCTCAACTGGCTCCACGTCGTTACCGTCGTTTGCCACTACGGTAATTTTACCACCGGCGTAACGCAGCCAGAAATAAGAAGATGCACCGCCATTGGAGATACGAAGACGGACTTTATCCCCAGCCTTCAATTTTTTTCCATCCACCGATTTTAACTCCGGCGAATTGTTGCCATTCATAAGGATCTTATCATAATACACATCACTTACGTCCATTGCCAGCATCCGTTTCCACTCATTCTTTACTTTTACGCCCAATTTTCCTTCTTTGATAGCTTCAACGTATGATTGCGTTGCATTCTTTTTAATGGCAGCCCAATCGTTGGCGTTGTGCAACATCCGGTTAATGTTGTTAGGGTTATAATTTGTCCATTCGCTCAGGACAATGGGTAAGGTGGGCAAATCGTCGATTCCTTTTCTAAAGGTCTTATCGTCCGCACGCTTGTTCATTATAAAACTGCCGTACATTCCTATTTGTTCCTGCAATCCTGAGTGTGAATGATACCAGTGTGTACCGTGCTGGATAATTGGGAAACGGTAGGTATAGGTAGTACCGGGCTTAATCGGCTGTTGCGTAAGATAGGGTACACCATCTTCTTTATTGGGCAGGAATACGCCATGCCAGTGTAATGATGTATTTTCCTTTAACAGGTTGTGTACTACAATTTCGGCAGTGTCTCCCTCGGTAAATGTAAGCGTGGGCATGGGTATTTGCCCGTTTACCGCAATCGCTCTTTTTTGCTTTCCTGCATAGTTTACGAGGGTATCTTTTACATACAGCTCGTAATGCACTACCTTCTGTGCAAACAGGGTTTGCGTGCAAAGCAGTATCAGTACTGTTTGCAGTATTTTTATGGGTATGTCTTTATATCTATTCATTATTTGAAATTTTTATTTAATACTGTCTTCCATTGTGCCAAACCAATTAACCAAAACCTGCTTATCCTGCTGTGATAATACTGCGTTGCGATGAATCAACGTATATGACGACAACGGCATTTCCCCGTCCTTGACCTGACCCGCCATTGCCCTGAACTTATTTCGCTGCTTGCGGGCTGAATACTCGCCAAAGGTGCTAAAGTTGAGTTCCTCTTTGCCTTTTTTGATATGCCGTGCCATATACCATGCCCCGGGCTGGATACGGCTGTACCACGGATAGCGGGTATTGTTGCTATGACAGTCATAGCAGGATTGGGTAAGGATGGCCTTTACGTTTTGGGGTACGTTGTAAACCCTTTCAATATGAGAGGCGGTTACTTCATCCGACTGGTTTCGTAACGGCTGAAAAAACTGTATGCCGATTAAGATAACAGCCAACCCCAATATGATTTTCTTTTTTAAGGACATAATATTGTGGCTTCATTTAAAATGTGACTACTGTTTTTTAAAATAATTGTCGTAATTATCCTTACTCTCAAAGTAGGATACTTCGCCGTTGTTCCCCGTAACGGCAATCACCGCTACAGCTTTATCCACTTGCTTGTGGGAATACGGGTCCGTTGCCACCCGAACGCTGGCATCTTTTGGAATGCGCTCTTTGCACATTTCACAGCATCCGTAGTATGTTTTACCTTGAAATTTTACGTCAAACTGCTTTTTGCCCATATAGGCATCGTTGACCATGCAGACTTCATCTGAGGGGACCAATTCGCCTTTTTGGATACTATGTTCGTGGCCTGTTGCGACTGCCTCCGGGTGATGGTGTGTTGCTTCCGCCTTATCAGACCCTGTCTGCCCGCAAGCGGTGCATAGCAGGGTTAACAGGGAAAGCAAGCCGATTAATACTTTGCTCATGTTGAATTATTTTTTGAATTTTATCATCGTCCTATTTATCATTCTCAAACTCTTTTAGTTTGCGCTTCATCAGTTCAATTTCTTCTGCCTGAGTTTTAAGTATGTTTTTTTGTAACTGTATCAGTTCCGGGTCGGTCAGGTGAGCCTTTTCAGACATCAGTATGGCTGCTGCGTGATGGGGTATCATACCCTTTGCAAACTGCTTGTCCCCGACATTGAGTTGTTCCCTGATACCAAACCATGAAAAAATGCCAACGGCGACTGAAATTATTGCTATCAACCAGTTCATCTTCCTGTTGGGGTACATCATTTTCATGATCAATAATTCAATAAGCAACATTGCCGAGGTCATCAGCAAGGTCATATACAAATTGTTGATATTGAGTAGAAGGTTCTGCCACCCGTCTATCATGGCGTACATGATAAAATACATAACTCCGAACATTGCGACAGCCATCACCGCAAAGCGTTTGTACATGCCAGAAGCATGTTTTGAATTGTGCACACCATGCGCTGAAGCATGGTGTGCATGGTGACTGTTTTCCATATTTTCCATATAACTGATTTTTATTTGCTGTTAATTGTTTGCTGCACCTTACCGCAGGTCAGCATTTTCGAGCCATAATAAGGGTTTTTGATTTCCTTGTTTTCACTGAACCAAACAGCTCCCTTATTGTCGTTGAACATCGGGCAATGATCCTGATACAATGTTTGTGATGAACCAAACAAATCAATCAGGTCTTTCAAATCTTCGCTAAGCGAGGATAAATGTTCGCGTTGGTGGTGGATGTTGCCAACATTTTCCCCGATATGCTCCGCATGTTCTTTTGCATCATCCGCTATGTCCATGTATTTTTTATGCTTATCGGCGGGAATGGCTTTCATGTCTACCTGGTTCAAAGCAGCTAAGAGTTTTTTACCTGCTCCGGCAGCAGCTTTGTCATCGTCTGAAACGAGAGCATTCTTTAATGACAGGTAGCCGGTAATGATGGGCGCAATGGAAAATCCTTTGGCTGCGGCATTTACTGATTCGCCTGGCTGTTTACCGCTTGATGTATCGGTAGCGGCAGGGGCGGTTAAGGTATCATTTGATTGGGAAGTCGCCTGCCCTTCAGAAACGGCAGTGGTATCCGTTCCAGACTGGTTTTTGTTTGAAGACTCAGTACAGGATACTGCTATAAATGTTATGATAACTGCGAAGACTGATAATGCGAAATTTTTCATTTTATTAATTTTTAAATTGAATAAGTATTTTAAGTTAGGGTTACCACCGTACCATGCAGTACCGGCAACCGGTAAGAGTTATTGTTAGCGGTATAGATAATAGTATCTATGCCACCTTTCTTTTACATTTTTATCACGAGGCCATTGGGCTTTTTACCAACGTTAAGCGTCTTTGTTACGGCATGTGATGATACGTTGATTACTGAAACCGTATTGCTTTCCTGGTTGGTGACATAAGCGGTATTCCCGTCCTGTGTGAATACAATGGCGTGCGCTCCTGCACCGGTATTAAATACACCCGCGTGCATCCACATACTCATGGCATTGTCCCAAGTCCAGTAATGAACTTTCCCATTCATAGGGTCAGTCACCCATAGTTCATTTTTTGACGCGTTATGGGCGGCAAATCCGGGCATAAAACCTAAACTAACAGTTTCGCTTACCGTATTGGTCGCTACATCAATCACTGAAATGGTCTGTGAAGCCTCATTGTCCACATACATTTTGCCGTTACCCGCAGGCCAGGCTCCGACAGGATCATCGCCTACGGTCAGGGTAGCTACCACGGTTTTTGCAGAAGGACTGATCACTGAAACTGTACCACTGCCACCGTTGCACACGTAGGCTTTTGTGCCATCCATGCTAAAGGTTACTTCCGCCGGATCTTCACCTACGGAGATTGTATTTTTGACAGCATAGGTGGTGGCATCGTAAACCAACACCTTTCCATCCATCGCCATTTGCGTTGTCCATATTTCTGTACCGTCCGGAGAATAAACGGCATTGTGATTCATTGCCGGTGTTTCGATATCCTTTAAAATGGTTCCTTTCTTTGCATCCAGGATCAGGATACGCCCTTTCATACCTGCCATACCGCCAGTATGACCGGCACTCAAATCCATACCTGGTACGCCGATGGTTAAGTGATCTTGATGGTTATAAATGTGATGCGGCCACATAATCATATTACCACCGGAGTTCATGATGTCAAAGGTTTCGCTCACGGTATTATCGCTTAGCTTGATAATTGAAACGGTGGCGCTTTCACCATTGACCACGTATGCTGCGGGGTAATCAATATTTTTGTCCATTGACATATCTCCCTTGTCATCTTTGTTACAAGAGGACAAAGTGGTAAAGGAAACGGCAGCGATTGCTACTAAAAATGCTATGTTTTTCATTTTAGATTTCAATTTTTGATTTTTAAGAAACTTGCGTTAATGGCCACTACAATGGTGCTTACGCTCATCAGCACAGCACCCATAGCGGGACTTAAAATAAATTTTGGATAGAGGATACCTGCTGCAAGTGGAATCGCCACAACGTTGTAACCCACCGCCCATATCAGGTTCTGCACCATTTTTTTGTAGGTGAGTTTACCGAAGTCAATCAGCTTAACTACATCCCTGGGATCACTGTCCACCAATATGATGTCCGCTGTTTCGGCAGCCACATCCGTACCGGAACCTACGGCAATACCGACATCTGCCTGCGCCAGTGCAGGTGCATCATTGACACCATCACCTGTCATGGCAACCACTTCACCTTTATCCTGGAACTCTTTTACCTTTTCCTGCTTGTTATGGGGCAGCACATTTGCCAAATAACCGTCCATTCCTAATTTTCCGGCCACCGCAGCAGCAATCCTGTCATTGTCCCCGGTGAGCAAAAAGGACTTAATACCCATTTTTTTGAGTTCATCAATTGCCTGTCCGGAACCCTCCCGGATGCTGTCTGCCAAAGTGATGATGCCGATTACCTGATCTTCGATGAGAACGAAGTTGACCGTTTCGGCTTCCTGGTTGATTTCTGCTGGAATTTCCGGCAAGGAAAGGCGGTTTTCTTTGAAATAATTTGGCCCCGCAGCTACTACATTTTTCCCTTTGACAACACCTTTAACACCGATGCCCTGCATATAGCTGAAGTTTTCAGACTTCCATAAGGCAAGGCCCTTTTCTTTTAATATTGCCATGATGCCTTTTGCGATATGGTGTTCCGAATTTTGCTGTACTGCGGCAGCATACTGGATCACTTCATCAGCCTTATACTCGTCCGTTAACGGGATCACTTTTTCCACTGCATGGGAACCTTTGGTGAGCGTTCCGGTTTTATCAAAAATGATGGTAGATAGCTTCCGGGTTGTTTCAAATGCCGTCCGGTTGCGAATGAGCAGACCATTAGTCGCCGAAAGTGTGGTGGAAATGGCGACTACCAACGGGATAGCCACACCCAATGCGTGCGGGCAGGCGGTTACCATGACCGTAACCATCCTTTCCAGGGCAAAGGCAGTATCACCACTGCTGGCAAACCAATAAACGAATGTGCCTATGCCAACGGCAATGGCAATAAAAGTGAGCCATTTGGCTACTTTGTCAGCAAGGTTCTGCGTATTGGACTTAGTAGCCTGTGCCTCTTGGACCAGGTTAATCACCCGGTTCAGGTAGCTGTCTTTTCCTACTGCTGTTACCTTTACCTTCAACGCACCGTCGCCATTGATAGATCCTGCGATCACCTTACTGTTCGTTTCCTTTTTTACGGGAACACTTTCCCCGGTAAGCATACTTTCGTTGATGTAAGAAACGCCCTCCAGTACCAAGCCGTCGGCCGGAATTTTTTCCCCCGGTTTTATGATGACCGTTTCATTGCTTTGCAGCTCTTCGAGCTTTATTTTTACGGCTTCTCCGTTTCGTTCAACGGTGACATCGTTTGGCAGTAAGGCCACCAGTGATTGTAATGCCCGGGAAGCAGCCATCTGGGAACGCATTTCCAGCCAATGCCCCAAAAGCATGATGTCGATAAGGGTTGCCAGTTCCCAAAAGAAATCCATGCCCTGCAGGCCAAACACAACGGCCACCGAATAGATGTAGGCTACGGATATGGCAATGGCAACAAGTGTCATCATCCCTATGGCTTTTGCCTTCATCTCGCCCATCATTCCCTTCAGGAAGGGTAAGCCTCCATAGAGATAAATGGCTGTTCCGAGTGCCAGCAATACATATTTATCGCCGGTGAAAGCAAGGCTGAAACCCAACCATTGCTGTATCATATGTGATAACAGCAGGATTGGAACTGTAATGACCAGGCTTACCCAAAAGCGTTTCAGGAAATCCCCGGTATGGTGCCCTGCATGCTTATTAAAGCCCTCTTTTTCATGATCATGAGAAGAATGCTCAGCATGCCCATGTCCTGATGTATGCTGATGAGAAGCTGATGTACTGCCAACTGGCACCAATGTCATACCGCAGAGCGGGCATTTGCCCGGTTCGTCTTTTAGCACCTGCGGATGCATCGGACAAGTGTATTTATTCATAACAAGGGGGGTTAAAATTTATGTGCATTTAATTTTTTTGCCATCTCATGGGTCATCACACCGGCATAAGTACCATAGGCATCAACAAGTACCCCTTTGTTCTTACCGTCATTGGACGATATCGCGTACACAACTGCATTGTTATCAGGACTGCTGTCGAGGCTTTCAAACCTATGTGTTTCCGTTACCGTAAAATCCTCCGGTTTTAGCTTCAGGCTCCTTGATGCACAGTACAGGCAGTCCGGTAAAAGACTAAAGTCCATACTGTACCCACGTTGTCTCAGTTCTTTGAGCGCCTGCACCATGTCATCGTACTGTACCATAGCGTTCAGATCTGTTATTTGATGGTTTCTACCGTGCTGCCGCAGCTAAGCATTTGTGAGCCATAGAATGGATTTTTTATTCCATTCTCCTTACTCAGCCAATTGGCTCCCTTGCCTCCATTATACATAGGGCAATGCTGGTAGTAAACGGGAACGTCCTGCTTGGAAACTTTCGCCAGTTCGTAGATATTACCTGAAAGTGCTGCCAAGCCATTTCTTTGTTTTGCTACATCTTTTGATGCTGAAATACTCGCTGCATTGGCCGCTAAGTCTTTCATTACTTTCATCCAGGCCGTATGTTCCTGTGCCGACAGCTTATTCATATCTACCGCTTTGATGGCTGCTGCCAATTCTGTGGCTTTGGCGGCTGCGGTAGCAGCGTCGGTCTTTACCAGGGCATCTTTCACTGAAAAGTAGCTGTCAAATACAGGTTTTAGCGGTGACTGATCCTGGGGGTCCGTCATTTTAGCTGAGGCATCCATTTTACTGTGATCATGATTGCCGTGCTCTGTTTTCATGCCGGTCATATCCATACCCGCCATATCCTTACCCGCCTCTTTATTTTTGGCAACCGTCTTCAAGGGTCTATCATACTGGCAGCAGCCAGCCAGTTTAGCATATACGTCATCGGGAGCGCGGAACTTCTCATTGTCATACCCGGCTAAAGCAATACGCTTCAGGATTTCATCCTGGTTTGTTCTGTCGCTGTCGTAAGTGAGTGTAGCCACTTTGGTATCTTTATTCCAATCCACGCTGGCTACCTGCTTTACATTACCTGCTTTTTCGATGGTGGTTTTACACATTTCACAATTACCGTAGATCTTTACGGTTTCCGTTTTCGCATTCTTGATCTGTGCAAAACCGTTAATTGATGATAGTAATACAGCGATTACCATCACCATTTTCGATAATGATTTCATAATAATTACTTTTTTAGAAACGAGGTATTAGCAACCCCTTTCCTGGTTAAAGTTTTGAATAAATGATACAAATAGGGAAGTTCAAAAGCGGAGAGTTGCTTTTGAAAGGGCACACCTATGGCTATCAGGCCATAGGTTTAGCTTATTTTAGGCGGTAGCCAAATGGAGTAATAGCCCGAAGAATAATAGGCTTCTTTGAAACCGAATTTTTGCTTTTTAACTGCTGCAAAAGGATATTTTGCTTTTAAGTCGATGGGAGTTGGTATGGTTAAAGAGGTTACGGAAGCGCCGCACCTGCAAGAGTTATGTTTACAATTGCCCCCGCAGCCTTTGCCATGCTTGCATTTGTTACAGGATTTATCTTTACAACCTGCCTGGTGTTCTGCTTTGGCGGACTTTTTCTTGGAACAGGCAGCCTTCTCAGCCGTTGTTGCATTTTTGGGACAGGCATAACTTAGATTGGGCATCAGAAAGAAACCCAAACACAACAGTGTTAAAATGCCTATATGTATCCTCAAATTTTTCAACGCCACAAAGTTACAAAGAAGATTCGTTTTTTTTACCGTTTTACATCTTTTTGTTATACAAACCAAAAAAATTACTTACCCTGCTGATTGTCTTTCTTTAATACGGAAAAAATGCCCTTACCTGAAAACCTAATATTTTGACAATCAGTGGTAGAATGGGCATTTTCCCCTTTTTATGCTTAGGCATTCAACGGCTCTATTTTGAAGCCTGCCTTTTGTACCGTCGATATCACTTCCTGCTCTGTAATGCCCTCTGACTTCACAGTAAGTACTTTGTCCTTATTGGCTGTGTCCACTTCCCAATGGCAGATGCCCTCTGCATTATCCAGGTGAGGCTTTACTGATGCGATACATCCGCCACAATTGATGTTTGTCTTGAATTGAAATTCTTTATTTTCCATTGCTTAAAAATTTTATAGTTATCTGATACTGTGGATAAAACACACCAAACTGACCCCTTTTGGCCAATTGAAAATGCCCCCCTCTGCCAGAGCAAAGTGATCCCCTTCGGCCAAAGTAAACTGTCCCCCTTTGGCCAAATCAAAGTGATCCCCTGAAAAGAACATAAAGTTTAGTTCCGAAGGTTTCTATGGACCGGGTTTTTGTTAGCTTTTCGCTAAACACAAATCCTTGATGCCAATGTCCAATAAACCAATTCAAATGAATAAACTTAGGCAGATTATCCGTCTTTATTGCCAGGGAACCGGCACCAAGACCATTAATGGGATGGTCGGCAGTTCCCGTACTACCGTAAAAAAGTATGTTCGCGTGTGGCATCAGCTTGGTATTACCCACGAAGAATTCAGTGCCAAGAGCGATAGTGAACTGTCGGTACTTTTCATGACTTCGGCAGCCAAGACTGTAAACAGTCCCCGGCGGCAGGAACTTGAGTTACTGCTTCCTGAGTATTGTAAAAGACTAAAAAAGAAGGGTGTAACCCGTGAGCTATTGCATGTGGAATACTTAGCGAAACATCCTGGAGGTTACGGACGATCCCGTTTTAACAATGCTATCCATACTTATCTTCAGCTTTCCAAACCTGTGATGCATATTGATCACAAAGCAGGTGATAAGATGTATATCGACTTTGCCGGGAGCAAACTTCAATTTCATCCTGCTGATGGTCCTGAACGTGATGCAGAGGTGTTTGTAGCCATATTGGGCTGCAGCCAGCTTACATACGTGGAAGCTGTGGAAAGCCAGCGCAAGGAAGATCTGATCAGGGCCTGCGAGAATGCCCTGCACTATTTCGAGGGTGTGCCCCGGGCGATCGTTCCAGATAATCTGCGTTCAGCGGTAACCAAAGGGAGCAAGTATGAGGCAGTGCTCAATGATGAGTTCGCAGCTTTTGCGGAGCATTATTCGGTAACTGTAGTTCCTGCAAGAGCTTATAAGCCGCGCGACAAGTCTTTGGTGGAAGGGGCTGTTAAACTGATCTACCGGAGTATTTACCAGCGACTGGAGGGCCGCAGGTTCAGTGACCTGGAATCGCTGAACGCTGCCATACGTCCGGCGCTGGAGATTCATAACAACAAACCTTTTTCTGGTCGCAGCTATTCGAGGCGTGAACAGTTTGAAGAGATTGAACGGGAAGCCCTTGGCACACTTAACCCAATACGGTACGAAGTGCACAAACAAGTCATGGCAACAGTGATGAAGAACGGTTATGTGCGCTTAGGCGAAGATATTCACTATTACAGCGTGCCCTACACTTATATTGGTAAGAAGGTAAAAGTACTTTATACCTCTGCTATAGTCCGGATCTATTTCCATTACACGCAGGTTGCTGCCCATAAGCGCAACCGGATCAAGTACCATTATACTACTGACAAAGAGCATCTGGCCTCACAGCACCGCTTTTTAACCGAATGGACACCCGAAAAGTTTATACAGGAAGCGGAACAGATCCATGAAGATGTAGCACGATATATCGCCCAGGTACTGGAGCACAAAGCCTATCCTGAGCAGGCTTATAAATCATGTTCCGGTATCCTGAGCTTTGCCAGACGGGTAGGCTCCGACCGCCTTGCCGGCGCCTGCCGCTGGGCCGACAACATTGGACAGTACAACTATCCGGTCATAGAGGAGATCCTCCGTAAACGCCTGGACCAGCTTACCCCTGAAGATGAACCGGCCACTATTCCTCTACACAACAACATCCGGGGTAAAGAATATTATCAGTAACCAGCTATAAAATTATAAAGAATAATGAACAACGAAACACTAGAGAAGATGCGTCAGCTTCGCCTTTACGGCATGTATGATGCTTTTAAAACAAATCTGGAGACTTCAGTGAAAGAATCCCTCACGGCCGATCAGTTTGTCTCCCTGCTGGTGGCCAGTGAATGGGACGACAGACGTAACCGCTTCATCGAAAGAACCATCAGGACAGCTAACTTCAGGTACAAAGCATCTTTGGAACAGGTAGATTACTCCTTTGACCGCGGACTGGATAAAAACCAGGTGCACCGGCTGGCAGGACTGGACTTTATCAAAGAACACAAAGACCTGTTTATCACCGGTTCTACAGGAACCGGCAAGAGTTACCTGGCTACCGCTCTTGGGTATCATGCATGCCAGAACGGGTATAAAGTCATGTATGTAAATACAGCTAAGCTGATGGGCCAGTTAAAGCTGGCTAAGGCAAAAGGAACTATGCTGGCAGAACTCAAGCGGATAGAGCGTCTGGACATGCTCATCCTGGATGACTTTGGTCTGCAGCCCTTTGATCCTCAATCCAGACTTGCATTGCTTGATATCATTGAGGACAGGCACCAAAAACGGTCCACGGTGATCACGTCGCAGATTCCGGTTAAGGATTGGTATGATATCATTGGTGAAAAGACAATCGCTGACGCGGTACTTGACCGTATCGTTCACCACTCTTTAAGAGTCGAATTGTTTGGAGAATCTCTAAGGAGAAAAAAATCCAAACCGGAAAATGTATTTTTGTAAAAATAATAGTTGTTAAACCGGACTAAAAGCATCAGTTCAAAGTGCCAATCTGTACAACAACTTTTGTTCTTTTCAAACCTCAACTCTGAGGGGACAGTTTGCAGTGGCGAACGGGGGACACTTTAATTGGTATATCCAATGGTGATTATTATACTTTAAGAATTAGCGAAACGGGCAGATTGATGACTTTTTTTCCGATGGGAAAATAGTTATTTGTACTACTAGATCTAATTCTATTTGCAGCTTTAGTTCGTTTCAAGGGACAATTGATGTTATTGGTAGCACAATTATTTTTGATTTTTCTCGGTTCTCTGGCACCGTGTTTTTTAAGACGAGAAATTGATTTATCCCGTGATAAACGTGGATGCAAATAGTTGCTATCAGAATAGTTGGTAAATAATGAAATTTAGATATTCTTTAAGGCTGGAGGAGAAGTTTAATTAAAGGTTGGTTATTTTTGCCTGCAAATTAATTTAAATGAAATTACCAATAGAAAACTGGTTAGATCACAACAAGTTTCCAAGCGAAGTTACCCACCTCCTAAAGGATTCAATTATCTGCTATAAAGCAGGTGCCTTTACATCATCTCTTTTGATGAGCTATCTTGGCTTCTTAGCGCTCATTAAAGGTAGAATAATGATGGGCAATAAACCGTCATTGTTACCGGATTACAAATGGAACAATTTGCTCAAGGAGCTGATAAACGAAGACAAGTGGGAGGCCGCTGTTTTCGATGCGCTTCAAAAACAAGAGGTAATTGGCCCTCCCCCTGATAAAGCAAGGACTGAAGATCCAATTTTTGCAATTAACGACAGTGTAAGATTGCAGATAAGGTATTGGAAGGACCGACGAAATGATTGTGCTCATAACAAGGACAATCTTATTATTAATGCTCATGTAGAGGCCTTTTGGAGCTTTTTAATAAGTAATTTGCCAAAACTTACTATTGAAGGAGGCGTTGCAACCTTAATCAATAAATTGATAACTTTTTATGACCCCAATCAAACCCCTCCGAATGCATCTATCCTCCCCATTCTTCAGCTGATACCAAGTGCTGTCGAAAAAAATGAAATGAAAAATTTTTGGAAGAAAGCATTCGAAGTAATAGATAATACAGAAGACTGGTATTTTAAAAGATCAAATAACTTTATTAAATCCGTTTTGTCAATTCAAAATGAGTTGATGTCATCGTCCTTACTCGCATTCCTTAAAGCAAATGAAGACTACCTACTGCCTTACGTAGATGAACATCCTGAAATAATTACTACGTTAGAGCTTTCTCCAGAAGAGACAAGGCAGTTTTGGCGTAAAAAGGTGCTGCCGAGGAATAACTTCTTAAAAATTTATTCTTCAATGCTTAGGAATAATCTTATCCCTAAAGAAGAAATAGATGAAGCCAATAAGCTCTTTGCTAGTAAAATGAAGTACACCAATGACTATACGGACCATCTCGTACTTAGAGATTCGGGGTTTGGGACAGTGCTTTATAGTAAACTTTTTGTTGAGGCCAACACCGAACATTTCAAGTTTTGGGAATATTTGAACGACCACTATATTGTATACAGGCAATACATCGAATTTTATCCTTTGGACCTGGAGATCGTAAAGCTGTTAAGTAAGGAGTTTAGTAAGAGCTGGCATTCTTATTTCTTAAAAGATCAACTAAATGAGCTTTTTACAACTAGTAAATCTAAAAGGGAAGAATTCACATCAATTGCTACTTCAAATTCAATAACGTTACCAACGGAGCTTACTTCATTGTCATCAAGCTGATCAACTGAGGAGGAAAATAATTTTTTCCGTTTTCTTATCCATCTAAAGCTATTTCCCTATATTTGCATAACGAGATCGTTCTTTAAACAGAATCAAACAAATACAAAGAAAAAGGTTACTAATTCGGTTACCTAAATTTTAAAAGGCTTTGTAAATAACTGACATTCAATAGAATGTGATAAAAATATGCGATCCCAGCGGGATCACGGAGAAACCTCCAAACAAGTAGAAAGCCGCTTAAAAAAGCGGCTTTTTTCGTTAAAAAGCCCCTTTTCTCAAAAATTTCAGTTCAAAGAAGCTCAGGTAGAATCAACCAAATCGGGGATCAAGCGGAATACTTGGGGGATACAATGAAAAGTTGTTTTTTTGCGGAGAGTTAATAACACGTAAAAAGAGTAATCCTTGCAAGATCTATACCTACAGTTAGCGAGTATATTATTACCGAAAGGCATCTTAGAATTTTTTGAATTAACACAGGTGCTTCAAAGTGATACTTTTCTGTCCACCCATCCACAAACCCCACATAGGCGATCCAGCCTTTCTCCAAGAAGTAGATGCCAAAGATGTCACTTGGAAGTGGGTTGCGGGATGGGTTGTGAGTTGAAGGTCGTGCGTTGCAGGCACTGGGTTGAAAGTTACGGGGTCTCACACCACCTTCGCTGCCGGAAACAAAACATGGCGTCGTTTCTAATGTGACAATGCCCATTCAATTTTCTTTTTTATGCAGTCAAATTATAATGGGTTCAAAACAATGCATTCATTACGGATCAATTTATAATAGAAATATTTTGCATGTACAAATAATGTAAATTGCCACTAAGATAATCGGTTTATTTCCGATTATCTGCTAAAAATTATACATTTGAATATGGATTTAAGCCCTGCTGTACGGTCATATATGACGCACCCCTTGACACGTCAGTTAATACTGTCTCTGCTGAAGGACTATAGAAGGCCTAACGACAAGGTACACGAATTGTTAAAGCAAGGAATACTGCAGTCTATAAAGAAAGGATTATATATTGCTGGTCCATCATTTAAGGGCACTAAGCCGGAACCTTTTCTTCTTGCAAATCATATTTCAGGACCGAGCTACGTCTCTTTAGACAGCGCTTTGTCTTATCATGGTTTAATACCGGAACGGGTATTTGAAATTTCATCCATGACAACTAAAGCTTCCTGCAAGTTTACCACACCAGCCGGAATCTTTACCTATACACATCTGGATCTGCCATACTATGCATTCGGAATACAGCAGACGAAATTATCAGATGAACAACATGTAATGCTAGCATCGCCGGAAAAGGCTCTATTTGATAAAGTCGCGACAACTGCAGGGATAATACTTAGAAGCACGAAAAGTGCTGCCGCCTATTTGATTGAAGACCTGAGAATGGATGAGGATATTTTAAGGGGATTAAATACCAGGATGATGTCATCATGGCTACCGGATGCGCCTAAAAAAGACAGTTTATCAATGGCAATAAAAATGATCGAAAAATTATGATAAAGGAATGGCTGGACTCCTACCAACCCTCCAATAAGGAGGAGGCTTTGCAGGCCCTGCGTGAAATCATGCAGGAAATTGCGCTTGCAGGGCTATGTCGAGCTGGCTTCTTTGAAAAGGCAGCTTTCTATGGCGGTACTGCGTTAAGAATTTTTTACGGTCTTAACCGTTTTTCGGAAGACCTGGATTTTTCACTTTTAGAAGCTAATCCCGATTTTTCACTGGATAAATATTTACGTTCCATTCTCGCCGAATTTGATTCACTGGGCATGCACGTATCCGTGAAGGAAAAACAAAAAACCAATCAGAATAACATCGAGTCGGCATTTTTAAAATCAGAAACCATATGGAGGGAGCTGGTTTTAGAAGGCGTGATACCTCAAAGTGGACTGGAGCAGAAAGCTAATATTAAAATTAAGCTCGAAGTAGATACGATGCCGCCACCGGGTTTCGAAACGGAAGAAAAACTGTTACTGAAACCATTTTCTTTTTACGTAAAGTGCTTTACTATTTCGGATCTTTTTGCCGGTAAGATGCATGCCTTGTTGTTCCGCAAGTGGAAGGATAATGTTAAAGGCCGGGATTGGTACGATATGGAATGGTATATTAAGAAAGGGATTCCGCTTAATCTCAAACACTTCGCACTTCGGGCAAAAGATAGCGGCGATAGGAAAGACGAGTTAATTACATCGGCAGAATTTCAGGATTTGTTACATGCAAAAATTGATAGTGTGGATTTGAACCGGATAAAGGCAGATATCAGCAGGTTTATTCCGGATCCTAAAGTTTTAGAAATTTGGACACCTCAATATTTTCATGATTTAACAGGGCATCTGAAAATCAAAACTTAGATAATTAGTTCGTCTTATTTTTCACTGTGCCCTCGTATCCAGTCTGTCATGACCTTTAAGGCTTCGGGCGCAAATGTTTCTTCGATATCAGCATACTCGCCTACTTCGCCCGTATCTGCAGTCTGGAATAAATGGTTAAGACCGGGGAGTAATGCAATCTTAAAATCTTTGTTCCCAGCCTGCGTAAGATATTTTCTAAACCCTTCGAGGTTTTCTTTTGCAGAAACCTGGGTATCCTTTTCACCGTTCATCGCTAAAACAGGTATTTTAACTTTGGTCAACGTGGTAGCGGGATCATATTTAAAAAAATAGCGCATCCACGGGGAATAAGTTCTGTTAGCCATCATTCCAATTGCTTTATCAGCGTCAGGTCCTTTAAAACCAGCTTTCCGGAGAAAATCTTCGGGCTGCTGATCCAGCCACTTTTGAAAGGCCGGCTTAAATTCGGATTTCAGTTTGGCTTCATCAGGGTATTCATCACTTAGCTTTATCAAAACATCCATCATATCGAGGATCCGCTTTACCCCTTCCTGGTCAAAGCCCATCCGTGTATATGAATGTTCAACCTGCCGTTTTATTAATTCCTTTCCTGTTACTCCTACCCCTGCTAAACTTACAATAAACGACACGTCTTTGGAACGCAATGCCACCATTGGAGCGATTATTCCACCTTCACTATGCCCTATTAGTCCGATCCTTGCCGGATCAATCTCTTTTCGCGTTTTTAAATAAGCTATGCCTGCAAGGACATCTTGCGCGAAGTCTTCTGAAGTGGCATTTTTCGCATCGCCTGTTGTTTTTCCAACTCCCCGGTCGTCAACTCTTAATACGGCTATTCCATTCCGGCTTAGATGATCTGCTATTACAAGGAAGGGCTTATGTCCAAATACGGTTTCATCCCTGTCTTCCTGGCCGGAGCCGGTGATTAAGATCACTACAGGACTGGGCGAAGTTGAAACCGGCAGAGTGAGAGTAGCTCCATATTGTATGGTTTTATCTTTATTGGAATAAATCAGATCTTCTGCTTTGTATGGAAAAGGTGGCTTAGGATTTTGAGGCCTTTTTGGTCCTTCCCTGTTGGCAGTTCTCTTTAGTATAAGCGGGATCGTTGCTCCCCCCTGTTGCCATATCCCGTTCAATACAGATTTATCAGCATTGAAACTGCCTTTAAAACCGCCTTGTATCAATGAAGAAAATGCCTCCAGGCTGTCGGCTGCTATATGAAGCTTTGATACTGTTAAGCCAAGAGCACCCTGATCAGGACTGTCAAAAACGGCTGTTGGCTTATGCGAAACACTATCTTCATTTATCCTGAGGATCAATCGTATCGCTCCCAGTTTACCCTCCCACGTAGTTTTGGGTGGCAAATCCTGGGCTCCTGCATTTACTAAAATGGTGAAACAAAGGCTAAAAACGAAAAAAAGAAATCGGGCTGACATGATGTAAATTTAATAAATAGTTCTGCACATCATATCAGCTGATTTCATTAATAAATTACCCTAGCCAGCTGGTTTAGGAGTTGGGGTCGGGATTGGTGTTGGAGTTGGTGTTGGGGTTGGTGTTGGTGTAGGAGTAGGCGTTGGAGTTGGGGTTGGCGTTGGCGTTGGAGTTGGAGTTGGAGTTGGAGTTGGTGTGGGTGTCGGAGTCGGAGCTGGTGTGGGAGTCGGAGCTGGTGTGGGTGTTGGAGTTGGGGTTGGCGTTGGAGTTGGAGCTGGTGTGGGTGTGGGAGTGGGCGTTGGCGTCGGTGTTGGCACAGAATCAACGGTGTCCCGGAGTATAACGCTATAACTTTTCAATGAAGAACGGGATCCTTCCGCGTTGCTAACTGCTGCATTCGCAAATACGATCGCTGCAAATGGCAGCATCAATAACAGTGACTTTTTCATGATGATGTATTTAATAGGTAAATTATTCTTTGTTACTGGCATCTATTGTTCAAAAACCGTTCCACTATCAACTAAAAGAACTCGTGCAACCGGACTCAAATTCTGCATTACGCTTATTAAAAAATGTTTTATTTATTAAACATATACGTATATTTGTAGTTGCATAGGAAACCAATTTATGAAAATATTAGAAGAAGATATTTACAACCTCATCATAGGGCGGACGACTATCGTTATTAACCGCGCCCTTCTGCGGAATTTCCGGAAACATCATCTTGATATCACGATGGAACAATGGTCGGTGCTGGCTATTTTATGGAAGAAGGATGGCTGCTCTCAGCTGGAATTAGGAACACGCACTTTCAGGGAAAAGGCCGCCACAACCAGACTCCTGGATAAGCTTGAACAGCAAAACATTATCGTAAGAATCCCCGACCGAAACGATCGCAGGATCCGTTTCATTCATCTCACCGCCAAGGGAAAAGCGATGGAAGAAATTGCGAACAAGGTGGTAGAAGAAACGTATAAGCAAGCAGCAAAAGAGATATCCGACGACGACATGCTCGTCTGCAAATGCGTTCTTACCAAAATCTACGACAATCTGAATACTGGTGAAAAAATAAAGTTACCTAAGTAACTATCAATTATGTATTATGAAAAGAATACTTTCGTTCGCCTTTAGTTTTTTAAGTTTATCCGTTCTGGGGCAAACAAACATTTCGCCGGGGACGATGAAGCTCATACAGGATGCTATACATAAAGACTATGAACTGGCGAACTCTCAACTGGAAATTAATAAAACAGATCAGGACATAAAAAAAGCACATGAGACCTACGTTCCCAAAGTAAATGCCACGGCAGCGTATGCTTACCTGGACAATAAGCTCACGATCGATCTGCCAGCAATCCAGATACCTGGTTTAAACCTCCCTTTACCCCAGGGCGATCAGACCTTTCACAACACCAGTAATCTCGGACTCGCAGCTCTCAACACCCAGATGGTGTTATTTTCCGGAATGCAGGTTACTTATGGCAGTAAAGCGTTAAACGAAAAAAAGAAAGCACAGCAACATCTCAGCGATGCCAAAAGACTCGATATCGCTGAAGATGTAATTAATACTATTGATCAGATTGCACTGCTGCAGCAATCTAAAGTTTTACTTGACGAAAGCCGCGTAAGGCTTGACAAAGAAGTGTTAAGAGTAAACCGTGCTATCGAAAATGGCTTGGCTACTCCTTATGAACGTAAAAAGATCGAAGTGGCACTGAATCAGCTTGCATCCCGGCAGGAAGAATATGAGGGAAAAAAGGCACTCCTCTATTCGAAACTTGAGATGCTCACGGCACATCCCATGTCTGAGCTTGAGCAATTAGTAGTCAGCTTAAAGCCATGGCTGCTGAATGCAGCGGCAGAAGAAGATATAAAACCGAGGTCGGAGATTCTTGCGCTGGAAGCCGGAGAACATGCAGCCGACTACCAGATTAAAATGCAGAAAGCCAAGGTACTTCCACAGGTGGTTGGGATGGCAAGCTTCGGATATGTCAATCTATTCAACAATACCATCAGGACTCCGTTTGCAAATCCACTCAACGGACAGGATATTGCTATAAAATCAGATAACCTTAAATTATATCCCAACTGGATTGCGGGTATTGGCTTGAAATGGGATATATTCTCCGGATTTAGCCGAACCCGGGAATTGAATAAACTTTATATGGACAAGACAATTGCGGAAAACAGGAGAAAGGATATAAGTGAAAAGCTTGATCTGTTACGTGAAAAATCGCGTACAGAATACCGGACTGCTATAAAACAAATGAGTTTGAAGTCGGCAGAAAAAGTATTGGCAGAAAGCACGTTGGATCTGGCTGTTAAAAGCTATCAGCAGGGACTGCTCCCGGTATCTGAAAGGCTGGCGGCAGAAACCGGCATGCAGCAAGCCCAGCTCGAGTATCTCCAATCGATATATAATCAGCGTAAAGCTGCTATTCAATACCTGAAAGCAAGCGGAAACTTTTCATTACAACAAAATAGCAATAATTCAGATGAGAATGAACGATATTAGAACAGTAATAGCCCTGTCATTTACAGTCGTTTTATTTACGGCATGTAACAACAAACCGTCCGGCGTTATTGAGGGCCGGATAAAGAGAGAAACGATCTCTGTTTCCGGAAAAGTTGCGGGAAGGATAGAAAAGATCTTTGTTGAAGAAGGAGACAATGTTAAAGCAGGCGACACGCTTGCCCTGCTTCACCTGCCAGAAGTAGACGCAAAAATGGCGCAGGCAGAAGGGGCTGTTAAATCGGCCGACGCCCAATATGAAATGGCAAAGAACGGCGCTACTGCATTGCAGTTACAACAGTTAAATGCAAAATATGAGGGCCTTAAAGATCAATATCAATTTGCCCGCACGTCTGTTGGCCGCCTGGCAAACATGCTGAAAGATTCACTGATCGCCCAGCAGCAATATGATGAAGCATACACTCGTATGCAGGGTGCTAAAGCACAATTAGATGCTGTTACAGCACAGATAAAAGAAGCGAAGGACGGCGCCCGGGCAGAGCAGCAGACTATGGCGATGGGGCAGAAAGACCGCGCAGCAGGAGCGCTGAAAGAAGCAGGTGCCGCCTCCGTTGAGCGTTATGTTATCGCGCCACAGGATATGAGCATAGAAAGCATCACACTGCATAAAGGCGAACTTGCTTTACCCGGCTATGCACTTTTCACAGGCTATCTGAACACCACTACGTACTTCCGCTTTTCAGTTCCCGAATCAGCTATTGCAAAGGTTAAGAAGAAACAAAGGTATACAGTCCATATACCTTATAATAAAACGGACATTGAGGGCGAAGTAACATCTGTGAGCCAACTTAACCACTATGCTGACATTACTACGGCGTACCCCGACTTTGAGATGGGCGAAGCGTTGTATGAAGTGAAAATCAGGCCGGTCAATCCTGCGCAAACAAACACGCTTCTGGCAAACGCGACGGCAACATTGGAACTATCAAAGAAATGACAAGCTTCACTATAAAAAGCCTTTACTATCTCCTGTTGCCAACGCGGATATATTTAGTTGAAAATACATGAAAACTTTCTTTGATCTCGTACTTCGGGAATTCAAACTCTTCAGGTCGAATTCTGTACTGATTCTCCTTTTTATCGGGGCACCTCTTACATACGGAATTCTTTTTGGGTATACGTATAAAAAAGGTAAGGTAACCGATCTGCCGATTGTGGTGGTTGATGAAGATCATTCTTCGGTAAGCAGCCGTATGATTGATATGCTGGACGACAACGAAGTTGTAAAAATAGCAGCCATACTACCCTCAGCCAACAGAATTAAAGACTTCTCTATCAAACATGAGGCGGCGTGTATCCTGATTATCCCTTCAAATTTCGAAGCAGATATACAGTATAAGCGGTATCCCGAAATGCTTGTATATGTAAATGCCGATAATATCCTCACAGCGAATTTTGCCTCAAGAGCGATACAGACGGTTGCCGGAACGCTTAAAGCCGGAATACAAATAGAAGCGCTTAAAAAGACAGGTGTACCTCAATCTCTCGCAGAAAAACAATATGAACCATTTGCTGCCACTATACTGAGGAACTACAACAAGGGGAGCAATTATATGTACTTCTTATGGCCCGGAATGCTGGCAACCATACTTCAGCAGGTATTGTTCCTTGCTCTTGCCATCACTTTTGCCGCTGAGTACGAAAAGAATACAATGACAGATCTTGCCCTGAAGGCAGGCTCTCCCCTGCTTGCCATTATTACCAAATGCACTCCCTATTTTCTCATGTCGTTTTTAATATGGCTATCCTACGGACTCATGCATATGTGGTTTAAAATACCCATGCAATATAACATGGGCTTGCTCACGCTTCTTGCAGGTTTGTTTGTTTTCGCGGTAAGTATGATGGGAATTCTTGTGAGCATTCTGATTCCGAATCAATTAAAGGCCACGGAGATCCTGATGGTCGTAGCCACACCCAGCTTCGTGATCAGTGGTTTTACATGGCCTTTAAGCCAGATGCCTATCGGTGTAAGGATCCTTGCTGATGCCATTCCGCTCACTCACTTTCTTCAAATCTACAGGATCCTGATGGTAGAAAATGGAACGTTCGACCTGGTACAAAAACCGGTTTTATACCTCGCTGGGTTAAGCATTTTTTTCGGATTGCTTGCATGGATTGCGCTTAGCAGGAAATTCAGGAAACTGCGACAGATTAAAGAACAGTAATTCGCGGTATATGGGAAGTTTTACAACTCTCTGACCTGCCTAAAACAAAAATCGGCGGGGAAGAAGTATCTTTGTACTTTGTTATGAGTAAGCACGGAAGAATTTTGGTTGCAATGAGTGGAGGGGTCGATAGCTCCGTGGCCTCTGTCATGTTACACGAACAGGGGTATGAAGTAATTGGGCTTACCATGAAAACATGGGATTATGCATCGTCCGGATCATCTTCGAAGGAGACTGGCTGCTGCAGTCTCGACTCCATTAACGACGCCCGCTCGCTCGCCGTTGCTTATGGATTTCCTCACTATATACTGGATATCCGCAGCGAGTTCGGGGACTTTGTGATCGACAATTTCGTAGCCGAATATCTTGCCGGACGCACGCCCAACCCCTGTGTGCTTTGCAATACTCACATTAAGTGGGAAGCGTTGCTTAAGCGGGCAGACAAGCTTGACTGCGAATTTATCGCCACCGGCCACTATGCCAATATTCGCCTTGAAAATACAGGGCGTTATGTTATATCCAAAGGGAAAGACGAAAACAAGGACCAATCCTACGTTCTTTGGGGTGTATCCCAGAGAAATCTTGCGCGAACGAAGTTTCCGCTTGGAAGTTTTACCAAGGCAGAGATCCGGCAGATGGCGCTCGACATGGGGCAGGCAGAACTTGCTAAAAAAAGTGAGAGTTATGAAATCTGTTTTGTTCCCGATAATGATTACCGCGCCTTTTTACGCCATCGCGTAGAGGGATTGGACGAACAGGTACAGGGCGGCAATTTTATATTGAGCGACGGATCGGTTGTAGGGAGACATGAAGGTTATCCATTTTACACTATAGGCCAACGCAAAGGACTAGGCATTGCTTTAGGCCAGCCTATGTTCGTTAAGGAGATTATGCCCGAGAGCAATACTGTAGTTCTTGGAACACAGGATGAATTAAAAAAGGTTACCGCCATGGTAAGAGGACTTAACCTTATTAAATACGACCATATCACGGAGCCTTTGGAAGCAATAACAAAGATAAGATACAAAGATTCCGGAACCATGAGCACTATCGTTGAAGAAGACGGATTAATGAAAGTTAATTTCCATCATGCTGTTTCCGGAATTGCACCAGGTCAGTCGGCTGTCTTTTACGAGGATAACGACCTCCTGGGTGGCGGATTCCTGCTTTAAGTGATTCAAAATCTAATCCGCTACACATCACTTATTTCATTCACTTTACAAAAATTTAAAGCAAATGGATTTTGCATTGGGGTGATTAATGCCTTTATTTGCAAAAAACGCATCCTTTAATGGCAAAAAATCTACTAATCGTTGAGTCACCCGCAAAAGCAAAAACCATAGAAGGCTACCTTGGAAAAGACTTTATGGTTAAATCGAGTTACGGACATATTCGCGACCTGGTAAAAACTGACGACGCGATCGATGTTCTTAATAACTTTACCCAGAAATATGAAGTTCCCGCCGACAAGAAGGCGGTAGTAAGCGAACTGAAGAAACTAGCGAAAGAAGCAGACGTTGTTTGGCTTGCATCGGACGAGGACCGCGAGGGAGAAGCTATTTCATGGCATCTTTTTGAAACACTCGGACTGAAGGAGGATAAAACTAAACGGATAGTATTTCACGAGATCACCAAGCCGGCGATACTGAGGGCCATTGATAATCCGCGTAAAATAGACTACAATCTTGTTAACGCACAGCAGGCACGCCGTGTTCTCGACAGGCTGGTGGGCTTCGAGCTTTCTCCTGTATTATGGAAAAAAGTTAAACCTTCACTTTCAGCCGGGCGCGTTCAATCTGTAGCGGTGCGGCTGATCGTAGAGCGGGAACGAGAGATAAATAAATTTAAAACAACTGCTGCGTATAAAGTAGTAGCCATATTTTCTACCGGAAAACAAAAGGAGCTTTTCAGGGCAGATCTATCGGAGCGGTTTGATACCGAAGCAGAAGCGACAGAGTTTCTGCAGGCATGTAAGAATGCTGCATACAAAATAGAAAGTCTTGAAACACGCCCGGCAAAAAGAAGTCCGGCCCCTCCCTTTACTACCTCTACATTACAACAGGAAGCTAGCAGAAAGCTTGGCTTTTCGGTTTCCCGAACAATGACTGTTGCCCAAAAACTATACGAATCGGGAAAGATAACGTACATGCGTACTGATTCGGTTAATCTTTCGGAAACGGCTCTTGACGCTGCTTCAAACGAAATTAACAAAGCTTACGGCAATCAATATCACCAGTTACGGAAATTTAAGACAAAATCGGCAGGGGCGCAGGAAGCACACGAAGCGATCCGTCCTACTTATTTCGATCAGCACAGCATCGAGGGTGATAACTCTGAAAAACGACTGTATGAGCTTATCTGGAAAAGGGCTATTGCATCGCAGATGAGTGAAGCAAGGTTTGAAAAAACAACTGCAAAGATCGGGATTTCTACCCGCGCTGAACAGTTTATAGCAAACGGCGAGGTGATGAAATTCGATGGCTTTCTAAAGGTATATATCGAGTCGACCGACGAAGATCAGGATGTAAACCTGGATGATGAAAGCGGCAATGCTATCCTGCCGCCGTTAAGCAAAGGCCAGGATCTGAAGGCCCAGGAAATTACAGCTACGGAACGCTTTAGCCGGCCTCCCGCGAGATATACGGAAGCAAGTCTCGTTAAGAAACTTGAAGAGCTGGGCATAGGGCGTCCTTCCACTTACGCTCCTACTATTTCTACTGTACAGAACCGCGGATATGTTGTAAAAGAAGACAGGGAAGGGAAGTCGAGAACATATTGCGTTTTCAGTTTAAAGAACGGAGAGATAAATAAAGACACAAAGACTGAAATTACCGGAGCTGAAAAAGCGAAGCTCTTCCCTACCGACATCGGTGCCGTAGTGAACGATTTCCTGATTCAATATTTCAAAGGGATTGTGGATTACCATTTCACAGCCAATGTTGAAAAGGAATTTGATGAAATAGCGCACGGATTGAAAGAGTGGACTGAAATGCTGAAGTCATTTTATAGCCCCTTCCACCAGGAAGTAGAAAATACCATACAAACCGCTGAAAAAGCCAGAGGGGAACGCGATCTTGGCATTGATCCGGCAAGCGGGAAAAAGGTATCCGTCAGGATCGGAAGGTTTGGACCGTTCGTCCAGATTGGAGAGGCTGACGATGAGGAAAAACCGCGCTATGCAAGCCTTAGGAGCGGCCAGATGATCGAAACAATCAGCCTTGAAGATGCACTGGAACTTTTTAATCTGCCAAAAAAAGTCGGTGCCTTCGAAGATAAAGATATGACTGTGGCTATCGGCAGGTTCGGTCCTTATATCCGGCACAACAGTGCGTTTTATTCCCTGCCTAAGGATGTAGACCCGCATAGTGTCACAGAAGAACAAGCGATAGAAATTATAAAGAATAAGCGGATAAAGGATGCGGAGAAGCTTATTAAAACGTTTGATGAAGATCCTGCCGTTAAGGTTTTAAACGGTCGCTGGGGGCCTTATATTGAATACGGCAAACAGAACGTTAAAATCCCCAAAGGGAAGGAAGCAAAAGATCTTACATTCGAGGAAGTAAAGGCGCTGGCAGAAGCCGCCGAGAAAGAACCCAAGAAAAAAGGTGGAAGGTTTGCGAAAAAGAAGGGATAAATAGTATCGAGATATGAGTATCAAGATTTGAGACAGGAGATTTGAGAAAAATACTAATATCTAACAACCCAAGATATGAAAAAAGATCTGCCCGAAAATATTGTTGAAGATATAGCTATTGCTGTGGTTCTTGAAAGAGAGAGTCCCGAAGCAAAAGTTTGGAATGTCTATCTCGTTAATCTGAAGGCTGAACAGATTGATATGGTACTTGTGTCATCTAAGGGCTACGGACAAAAGGATGGCAAAGATGTAAAAACATCTATACTTCGCCATTCTATAGGCACCGTTGAAAGCGGCAGTTATGCCCTGATTGAAGCTATAGACGAACAGGTATTCGGCCTTACAAATGAATACTGGCTCAGCTATTATATAAAAGATCAGATATACGATAAAAAGTTCATCTTCCTTCCCGAAAGCATCGTTGAATCGAACATCATCAGGATACCCGTCGTTAATAAACCGGGAGTAATGATCAGGTAAAGAGCGCCTGAAATCTTTTTTTATGAATTTAAATCTTCTTAAATTCACAAAAATCTTTTATATGCCTTCCGAAAAATCTTTCACAAAGAAACAGATCACCGTTCTTCTTGCCTTCATTGCCGTGCTTTCCATTGCCGGCATTACCTACTGGAACTTAAAACGCTATAAAAAAAGCAATTATGTGGAGTACAGTAAATACATTGAGAGCTTTACCAGTGGAATCGTATCGCGCGAAAGTGCGATACGTATAAGACTGGCCAGTGATATTCAGAATACCTATTCGGCGGGAAAGCCGGCGGGAGACGACTTGATAGAAATTTCTCCGGACGTGAAGGGAAAGGTCTATTGGATTGATTCAAGAACATTGGAGTTTAAGCCGGATTCTGAGCTCGACCCAAATCAAAAATACGACGTAACGTTCCATCTTGATAAGGTAATGGAAGTGCCTGGCGAAATGGACGAATTTTCATTCGATTTTCAGACCATCAAGCCCGACTACGAAATAGAGTTTTCGGGACTTCGATCTGCCAGTAACAGTTCGCCCGATAAAATGAAACTTTCGGGAACGCTCATTATGTCGGATACAGAGGAGGACACAAAAGTGGAGCAGCTTCTTAAAGTGGAAAGTCCGTATAAGACAACAGTGACATGGCAGCATAATAATGAATCGAGAACTCACCAGTTTACTATCGACAATATAACCAGAGCCGAAAGAGCCCAGGCCATATCAATATTGTGGGACGGCAGCACCCTGGATATTGACAAAAGCGGAAAAAAGAAATTTGAAATTCCGGCTGTCGGCGATTTTAAAGTCCTGGATATTCGTGCCATTCAGGATAATGAGCAGTACGTTCTCGTACAGTTTTCAGACCCGCTGCGAATTGGACAGGAATTAAACGGACTTCTCGGGATCACCAATTCCGAAATGCCAGCCTACACCATCCAGGGAAGCGAGGTAAAGCTTTACCCGTCGGAACGACTTGAGGGGAACTATGGAGTATTTGTCAACGAAGGGATTGAAAATTTCTCAGGAAAGAAACTCCCCCGTTCTTTCAATGCCAATGTATTTTTCGAAAACCGGCTGCCCTCAGTGACCATCCCGGGAAAAGGTGTGATCCTCCCCCATTCGGGCAAACTGATGATGCCTTTCGAGGCTGTGAATCTGAAAGCTGTTGACGTAACCATCATTAAGATTTATGGAAATAACATTCCACAATACCTGCAGGAAAATTCACTTGACGGCGATGTCAACCTCCGCCAGGTAGCAAAACCGATAAAGCAGGTAAGCATCCGGCTTGATGACGACAAAAGTGTAAACCTTCACAAGAAGACACGCTTCATGCTGGATATCGACAAACTTTTAAGGACTGAGCCCGGCGCTATCTACAGAATTATGATCGGATTCAGGCCCTCCTATTCGGTATACTCGTGTAAAGGAAGTGGCGGAACATTAAGCGACGATGAGAATGAATTGGGTTACAAGGCGAATATCGATGAAGACGATGAGTTCTGGAGCCGGTACGACAACTATTATCCCTATGGATACAACTGGGACGAGCGGGAAGATCCGTGCAGCAATTCATATTATAATCGCGACCGATGGGCTTCACGAAGTGTCTTGGCATCGAACATCGGCCTTATCGCTAAGAACGGAAGCAATAACAACCTTACTGTCGCAGTTACCGATATTCTGAGTGCGGAGCCTAAAGGTGGTGTTACATTGCAGTTCCTCGACTACCAGCAGCAGATCATAGGCGAAGCAAAGTCGGGTAGCGACGGCATCGTTACAATTGCTCTTAAACGTAAACCCTATCTGCTTGTGGCAAAGAACGGTGATGAAAGAGCCTACTTAAAGCTGGATGATGGAAGTTCGCTACCACTAAGCCGCTTCAACACGGGAGGCGAACAAATTCAAAAGGGACTAAAGGGATTCATATATGGAGAAAGAGGTGTATGGAGGCCAGGCGATTCGTTGAATATTACTTTTATACTCGACGACAGGGAGAACAAACTTCCAGTTGGGCATCCCGTGAGTTTCGAGCTTTATACACCGCAGGGTCAGCTCTATAAACGTCTGATCAGGAACAAAGGTCTTAATGGATTTTATGCTTTTAAAACAGCTACAGAACAGGGCTCACCAACCGGTAACTGGCAGGCCAAAATAAAAGCAGGGGGTGCGGTATTTGAAAAGAGGATCCGAATAGAGACGATTATGCCCAACCGGCTGAAAATCGATCTGTCATTCGGAGGGAAAAAGATACTTCGGAAAGATGAAGGGCTCGCCGCAACCCTGAGATCAGAGTGGTTGTTCGGCGGCGCCGCCAGAAATCTGAAAGCACGTGTCGATGCCTTTGTGAGTGCTGATAAAACCTCTTTCCCGAAACTCGAAGATTTCTCCTTTGATGACCCATCGCGGCCTTTCAATTCGCAACTTCAAAATATTTATGACGGGAACCTGAACGAAAAAGGATTGGCGGCGTTCAATCCCAATATCAGTACGGAACAAGCATCGCCTGGCATGCTGGACCTTAACTTTATGGTCAAAGTGTTTGAGCCGGGCGGCAATTTCAGCATCAGCCAGGTGTCGCTGCCATACAGTCCTTATCCATCCTATGTAGGGATAAGGGTCCCGAAAGGGCAAGGTTTTTCAGGAATGCTTGTTACCGGCAAGGATCATCCTTTGGACATTGTCTCCGTAGATCCATCGGGGAATTCCGTGCAGGGAATCCGCGATGTTGAAGTGGAACTGTACAAAATACAATGGCGCTGGTGGTGGGATGAAGACGAAAATTCTGTTAGTAATTTCACACAAGATCAATATAACAAGCTTATAAGCACCTCAACAATCCGCCTGGTAAATGGAAAAGGTAAATGGAACTTCCGTGTGAATGAACCCGACTGGGGCCGTTTCCTTATCCGGGTAAGAGATCCGAAAACCGGGCATGCTACTGGAAAGATCGTATATGCCGACTGGCCAAACTGGTCGGAACGTCTGCAAAACGAAAATCCTACCGAGGCCGCAATGCTGTCGTTTACATCTGACAAAGAGAAATACCGTGTGGGCGAAGATGTGGTTTTAACCATTCCCACAGCAAACAATGGCCGGGCTCTGGTGAGTATTGAAAACGGAAGTAAGGTAATTAAAACTTGGTGGATCGATACTAAGAAAGGCCAGACTCAATACAGGTTTAAGGCTGAGAAAGAAATGACGCCCAATGTCTTTGTAAACATTACCATGCTACAGCCGCATTCTCAGACAGTGAACGACCTGCCTATCCGCATGTATGGTGTTATTCCCCTGGAAATTGAAGATCCTTCGACGCAGCTAAAACCGCTGATCGCTATGCCCGAAATCATCCGGCCTGAAACACGTTCATCCATCAGCATATCCGAAGCGGCAGGTAAACCGATGACCTATACAGTCGCACTTGTAGACGAAGGTCTTCTTGACATTACAGGATTTAAGACGCCCGATCCCCATGCTGCCTTTTACGCCCGTGAGGGTCTTGGTGTAAAGACATGGGATCTGTTCGATTATGTGATAGGCGCCTACGGCGGCGAACTGCAGAGGATACTCAGCATCGGCGGCGACCGCCAGTCGGGTAAAGCAAACAAGAATCCTATGGCCAACCGCTTTAAGCCCGTTGTTAAATTTCTTGGGCCATTCAGGCTTAAAAGCGGGGAAAAGCAAACCCATCATTTTACGCTTCCTCAATATATTGGCTCGGTAAAAGCAATGGTGATTGCCGGAGAAGAAGGCGCTTACGGGTTTGCTGAAAAGACAGTAAAGGTGAAGAAACCTTTAATGGTACTTGCAAGCCTGCCCCGGGTACTTGCCCCCGGCGAACAGATCAAGCTTCCTGTAACCGTTTTTGCGCTTGAAAATTCTGTAAAGAACGTTACTGTTCAGCTGCAATCTAATGCTTTCGCCCCTGTTAAAGCAACGAAAACAATACACTTCGCGAGGCCGGGCGAACAAATGGTATACTTTGATATAAACACAGGAAATTTTGAGGGTATTGGAAAAGTAAAGATAACTGCCCGCAGCGGAAGGGAAACATCGGCTTATGATGTAGAACTTGATGTAAGGAATCCGAATCCCCTGATAACGAAAGTCACAGAGAAAATCCTCGACGCAGGAGCATCCTGGAATACGTCCTTTAATACATTTGGAACTGCCGGAACAAACAGCGCATCACTTGAAGTGTCGTCCATCCCTCCTGTTAATCTTCAGCAGCGGCTGGGTTATCTTATCCGCTACCCGCATGGATGTGTGGAACAGGTAACCTCTTCGGTATTTCCTCAATTATACCTTTCCAGTCTTACAGATCTTTCATCTGTGAGAAAGGCGGAGGTATCCCGTAATATTAAGGCAGGGATTTTACGATTGGCTGGATTCCAGCTGCCAGATGGTGGCATGTCTTACTGGCCAGGTTCGGGAACCGCAGATGAATGGAGCACAAGCTACTCCGGTCATTTTATGATCGAAGCAGAAACGGCGGGCTATACACTTCCGCCAGCTTTCCTTCCGCAGTGGAAAAAGTTCCAGAGGTCTAAAGCTGTATCCTGGGCGCCTTCAACAACCGACTTCTATGGCGGCGATTTGCTGCAGGCTTATCGTCTTTATCTGCTTGCCCTGGCCCGTTCACCCGAGCTCGGCGCCATGAACCGGCTGCGTGAATTCAAATACATTTCACCAGCAGCTAAATGGCGATTAGCTGCGGCATACCGGATCGCCGGACAACCCGAAATCGCTGCTTCTCTTATAAAAGGGTTGCCCCTATCGATAAAGCCTTACCGGCAGTCATACGGCACCTTCGGGTCAGATCTCAGAGATGAAGCCATGATCCTGGAAACGCTTACGTTAATGAACATGAAACGGCAGTCGGCTGCTCTGGTACGTTCTATTGCGGCCCGGCTTTCGCAGCAAAGCTGGTACAGCACTCAATCAACTGCGTATGCATTGATTGCTGTTTCTAAGTATTGCGGCAACAATACTTCCGGGTCAAAACTTCAGTTTGCTTATGGACTAAATAACAGCAAAGGAAACGTGGATACGAAGTCGTTCCTCTGGCAGCAGCCGGCTGTGTTGAACACTTCAAAAAACAACGTAGCGATACGAAACAAGGGAAGAAACCGGCTTTTTGTACGCCTGATTACACAGGGAAAACCAGGCATAGGTCAGGAAACACCTTCCGAAAACAATCCCGACGTGTTAACGATGCGGGTTAGCTATTTCAGCCTTAACGGAAAACTGACTGACCCCTCAAAACTGAAGCAAGGCACAGACTTCGTAGCGCAGGTAAATATTTATAATCCCGGTAAACGCGGAAAATATACAAATATGGCTTTAACCCAGATCTTTCCTTCTGGCTGGGAAATCATCAATACCCGGCTGATGGATCAGGAAAGCATTTTCAGCTCATCACCCGCCGACTACCGGGATATCCGCGACGACAGAGTGAATACTTATTTCAGCATTGAAGAGGGAAAGGAGCTTACTTATTTTGTATTGCTGAATGCTTCGTATCCTGGCAGGTACTATCTTGCCCCCGTTTATTGCGAAGCGATGTACGACGGCAGCATTAACGCTTCAGTAAAGGGACAATGGGTAGAGGTTTTGCCGGAAAATTAACCCTGAGAAATAAGATCATGGCAGGGTTATCTGTATCCTGCCTCATTGCCTTTTGGCTTTGCCTTCCTGATCCACTGTTCACCCGTCCGGTTTCATTTGTTATTGAAGATAATAAAGGCGAGTTACTGGGAGCTTCGATTGCTGAAGACGGTCAATGGAGGTTTCCCCTGGCCGATTCAGTGCCTGATAAATTTAAAAAATGTATTACAGCGTTCGAAGATAAGCGCTTCAATATACATCCGGGGGTTGACCTGCTTTCCCTGGCAAGGGCAATACGACAAAACATAGCTGCAGGCAGGGTTGTGAGTGGTGGAAGTACTATCACGATGCAGGTGATCAGACTGGCGACAGGCTCAAAGCGAACAGTAGCCAATAAGATTCTCGAAAGCATCAGGGCAGTGCGGTTGGAAATGGCCTTCTCAAAGTCTGAAATTCTCGCGCTCTACGCTTCGAATGCACCGTTTGGGAGCAACGTAGTTGGACTGGAGGCCGCTTCATGGAGATATTTCGGGCGCGGCGCTGATCAGCTTTCCTGGGGCGAAACAGCCGCACTGGCAGTGTTGCCAAACGCGCCATCGCTTGTTCACCCCGGCAGAAACAGGAAGGTATTGCTTCAGAAGAGGAACCGGCTTATCAGCATACTCCGGCAGAAAGGCATTATAAACAGTACAGAAGAGAAACTGGCAAAGCTCGAGCCTGTGCCACAAAAGCCGATACCTCTTCCCCAGCTTGCGCCGCACCTGCTCGCCTTAGCGAAAAAAGATTACCACGCTGGAAAGCTGAACAGCAGCAGGATAAAGACCAGCGTTTCATTGCAGCTTCAGCAGCAGGTTGACGGCGTTCTCAACAATCATCACGAAAGATTGCTTGCCAACGGAGTAAATAACTTAGCTGCCCTGATCCTCGATATAGAAACAGGTAACGTACTGGCATACAATGGCAACATTTTCAGGCCGGAAAATAAAGAGATCGAAAGTCATGTCGATATTATTCAGGCAAGACGAAGTCCGGGCAGCATCCTTAAGCCTCTTTTATACGCTTCTATGCTTAGTGAAGGAATGCTGCTCCCAAACAGCCTTGTGCCGGACATCCCAACTCAGATTGCCGGATATCAGCCTAACAATTACGACCTCGGGTACGATGGAGCCGTGCCGGCGTCGAAAGCCCTGGCAAGGTCGCTCAATGTACCGGCGGTCAGGATGTTACGTCAATACAAGTACGAGCGATTCCACGACATTCTTAAAAAGCTGGGCATCACTACACTGAATCAGCCGCCAGACTTCTATGGTCTTTCGCTGATCCTCGGCGGAGGTGAGGTAAGCATGTGGGACATTGCCGGAGTGTACGCTGGGATGGCCCGCACGCTCATTCTCGGCTCCCAGGAAAGATCGCACCGGGCGATGTGGCATGCACCTCGCTACATCGCTGATACCCAGGACAAAGATCACATATCAAATGAGAGTGCCATGCTTCTGGACCGGGGAGCGATATGGAACACCTTCGAAGCCATGAATGAAGTAATGAGGCCGGGCGAAGAACAGTTATGGCAGCAGTTTGACTCATCTCAAAAGATAGCATGGAAGACAGGGACGAGTTTTGGATTCAGGGATGCCTGGGCTATTGGACTAAGCACAAAGTATGTGGTGGCTGTGTGGGCCGGCAACGCTGATGGAGAGGGTCGGCCAGGGCTTACAGGAATAGATGCCGCAGCACCTGTGTTATTTGACATTTTCCGCCTCCTTTCGTCATCAGCCGGCAAATGGTTTACTATGCCTGCTGCAGATATGGTTAAAATAGACGCATGCGCCGAAAGCGGGTTCAGGGCATCCGAACTATGTGTGCATAAGCAGGCTGAGTTTGTTCCCAAAGCAGGGCTCAAAGCGCCGGTTTGTCCCTATCATCGTTTGATACATCTGGATAAAAGTGAAAAATGGCAGGTTACAGACGACTGTATCCAGCCGTCGGATATGGTTCACAAAGCATGGTTTGTTCTCCCCCCCGCCATGGAGTATTATTATCAAAACAAAGATTTCCGGTATAAGCCCTTGCCGCCTTTCCGGCCGGGTTGTGTAGGCTCCGATGCTTCAGCCTCTTCTCCTATGGAAATGATATATCCAAAGGACAATGCGCGGATCTATGTTCCGTACGAATTAAGCGGAGCCAGAGGGCAGGTAATCTTTAACGCGGCTCACAGAAAGGCCGGTGAAACCATCTACTGGCATCTTGACGACGAGTACATCGGATCTACCAGCAACCTTCATCAGCTGGCTCTTACCCCTGCAGCAGGGAGACATACTATCACGCTTATTGATATGGAAGGAAACCGCCTTGAACAAACATTCACGATTCTTGATAAGGAAAAGAATTAAAATGTAAGTTTGCATTGTTATGCTTGAACAAACCGATCTTCAACAAGTGCTGGTGCTCGACATAGAAACAGTACCGCAATACGCTTCCTTTGATCTGGTTCCACCAGTGTTCAGGGAGCTTTGGGAGAAAAAGACATTGCCACAGCGTAAAGAAGGTGAAACGCCCGAAGAGTTTTATCCCAAAGCAGGGATCATGGCTGAGTTCGGGAAGATAGTGTGTATCTCGGTGGGCATCTTTACCCGCCAGGGCGACCAAATGGGCCTGCGTGTAAAATCATTTGCCGGTGACGATGAATGTGCCCTTCTGTCGGGTTTCATTTCGCTGCTCGACAAGCAACCACCATCTTTAAGCCTGTGTGCCCATAATGGCAAGGAGTTCGACTTTCCCTATCTCTGCCGCCGTACGCTTATAAACGAGCTGTGTATTCCTGCACAATTACGCATAAGAGGCAAAAAACCCTGGGAGATAAATCATCTCGACACCATGGAGCTATGGAAGTTCGGTGACTATAAAAACTATACCTCTTTAAATCTGCTGGCCGCTGTTTTTAATATCCCCACTCCAAAAGATGATATTAATGGCAGTGACGTTTACCGGGTTTACTGGGAGGAACACAATATTGAACGCATTAAAACTTACTGTCAAAAGGACGTTATCACTACAGCACAGCTTCTTATGAGGTTCAAACAGCTACCCCTGATAGCCGATGAGAATATAGCAATCGTGTGAAAGTTTATAACTTTCTCAGAGCTTTGCTTGTTATAGTCCTATATTAGAGCAATTTCAAATACATGGCAAAAAAAAAATCAAGTCATATACTCACCGTTTTCAACCAGCTCTTAAGCGACATCTTTGAGCGAAACGGAAATAAGCCGCTTAATTACAAGCAAGTAGCTGCGAAACTAAACCTTAATGATCCTGAATCGAGAGATACCATCATGGAGCTCTTAAAGGATGAGAGCAAAAAGGGCCTGTTCAGGGAAGTGGATCGCGGAAAGTTTCAGCTCAAAGAGCAGAAGACCCTGGTAACAGGAATTGTATCCATGACCAGCGATGGTTCTGCCTTCATAATACCCGAGGACGAATTTGAGGAAGATATCTATGTAGCGCCGCGAAAACTGCGCACAGCACTCAATGGAGACAAGGTAAAGATTTATGTCTTTGCAAAAAGTAAAGGCAAACGAAAGGAAGGCGAGGTAATCGAAATTATTCAGCGCGCCAAGATGGACTTTACCGGTATCCTCAAGGTGTCGGAGCGTTTTGCCTTCTTTATCCCTGACGATAGGAAAATGCTTCACGATATTTTCATACCACTGGGAGAACTAAACGGGGCAAAACATGGAGAAAAAGCGATAGCCAGGATCACCGACTGGCCTGAGGGGGCCAAAAACCCTATAGGCTCAATAACACGGGTTTTGGGGATTCAGGGAGAGAATAACACAGAAATGAATGCTATTCTCGCTGAATATGGCTTTCCCCTCCAGTTTCCCGATGAAGTTGAAAACGAAGCCAATTCTATTCCCGAGAACATTTCGAATGAGGAGATTGCGAAAAGACGCGACTTTAGGGAAGTGCTTACTTTCACAATCGACCCTGCTGATGCGAAAGACTTTGATGATGCTATTTCTTTCAGGCGGCTGGAAAATGGCAACTATGAAGTAGGGGTTCATATCGCCGACGTTACGCACTACGTAAAGCCGGATACGGCACTGGATAAAGAAGCGTTCGACCGCGGAACATCAGTATATCTCGTAGACCGCGTGATCCCTATGTTGCCCGAAAGGCTTTCAAACGGAGTTTGTTCGCTGCGCCCGAAGGAGGATAAGCTTTGTTTTGCGGCGGTCTTTGAACTTGATAAAGATGCAAACGTAATAAATCAATGGTTCGGAAAAACAGTGATTCATTCCGACAGACGGTTTTCGTATGAAGAAGCTCAGGAGGTAATTGAAGGAAATTCAGAAGATCTGAAAGAAGAAATACACATTCTTAACGATCTGGCCTATAAGCTTCGTGACCGGAAATTCAAGCATGGCGCAATTAGCTTTGAGTCTACTGAAGTGAAGTTTAAGCTTGATGAACAAAGCAGGCCAATAGGTGTATATGTTAAGGAACGCAAAGATGCACATAAGCTGATCGAAGATTTCATGCTGCTGGCTAACCGCAAAGTAGCTGAGTTTATAGCCAAAAAAGGCCGCGGCAAGAAACGGTTAACTTTCGTTTATCGTGCCCATGATGCTCCAAACGAACAGACTTTAGCTAGCTTCGCCCAGTTTGCAGCACGATTTGGATACAAGATCAACACAAAATCAGATAAGGAAATAGCACGGTCGCTCAACACCCTTATGGAAGATGTTGAAGGCAAGAAGGAACAGAACGTACTGACGCAACTGGCTATCCGGTCGATGGCTAAAGCCATTTATACTACTAAAAAATCAAGTCATTACGGACTGGCTTTCGATTTTTACACCCACTTTACCTCCCCTATCCGCCGTTATCCTGATATGATGGTACACCGTCTTTTAGAACATTATCTCAACGAAGGGCAATCTGTGAATGAAGAGGCTTATGAAAAGATGTGTTTACATACTTCGCAGATGGAAAAGAAGGCTGCGGATGCGGAACGGGCTTCTGTTAAATACAAACAGGCTGAATATCTTGAAAATAACATTGGAAGAGAGTACACCGGTATAATATCGGGAGTAACAGAGTGGGGTATGTATGTCGAAATAATAGAAAATAAATGTGAGGGCATGATTCGTCTCCGCGATATCACCGACGACTTCTATGTGCTTGATGAAAAGAACTATTGTATCATCGGACAGCGCAAAAAGAAAAAATACCAGCTTGGAGATGAGGTAACAATTATGGTCAAAAAAGTAGATCTTTCTAAACGCCAGATCGACTTTACTTTGCTGCACCGGAAAGCTGGAGAGGAATCATCATTTTAAGTTTTAATGGCACTTATAGATGCTTATGTATTCAATTGATCAATTACAGGATTTAATAAACAAACAGATAGCTGAAAAGCAATATCCGGATACCCCGTCGGAATTGTACGAACCGATCCAGTATATTATGTCGCTGGGCGGTAAACGAATGCGTCCGGCCCTTGTTCTGATGGCCTGCGACTTGTTTGGTGGAAGCGTTATGAAGGCGCTCGATCCCGCTGTCGGAATCGAGATATTTCATAATTTCACTTTGGTACACGATGATATCATGGATAAAGCCCCTTTACGCCGGGGGAAACAAACAGTTCACGTTAAGTGGAATGAGAATGTTGCCATACTAGCGGGCGATGTTATGCTGGTGGAGGCTTACAAACTGCTAACCCGGGTGGATGACAATATTTTAAGGAGTGCCCTGGATGTTTTCAGTACCACGGCTGCCGGGGTTTGTGAAGGTCAGCAAATCGACATGAACTTTGAACTATCAAACGGCGTAGATATATCAGGGTATCTTGAAATGATCCGCCTGAAGACCGCCGTGTTACTTGGCGGAAGCTTAAAAATAGGGGCTTTGATAGGAAATGCGCCGGAAGAGTACGCTGATTATCTTTATAAATTTGGAGAGAACCTTGGAATTGCATTCCAGCTTCAGGACGACATCCTTGATGTTTACGGCGATCCCGAAAAGTTCGGCAAACAGGTTGGGGGAGATATTCTCTCCAATAAAAAGACTTTCCTTCTTGTTAAAGCGCTTGAAATTGCTGAGGGGATTGATAAAGAAGAGCTTAATTACTGGCTGAGTTCAGAAAGCGCAGAAGCGGAAACAAAAGTGCAGTCTGTAACACAAATCTATAACAGGCTTGGGGTACGGCAGCTGGCAGAACATCAAATGAGCCAGTTTGCTGAAAAAGCACTCTCGGCCCTGGCAAAGATTGACATTCCTTCTGAAAGGAAAGATACGTTGAGAAGTTTTGCGGAGCGGCTGCTGATCAGAGAAAATTGAGAGCTATCTTCTGCTAACAAGCGTTGGGCGTTGTTAGCAGAAACCGTCATAACCAGAAAAAGCCGGAACGTGAGATCCGGCTTTTCTATTTATGCTATATTGTAGCTTATTCTGTAACGGGAGCAACTTCAGGAGCTGCAACCGGAAGAACAGAAACATATGACTTGTTATCTGCTTTCTTTTTGAAGACAACTTTTCCGTCAACCAATGCAAATAAAGTATGATCTTTACCAAGACCTACATTCTTATCGGGGTGGTGCTTAGTACCACGCTGACGAACGATGATATTTCCTGCAATAGCATCCTGACCACCAAAAATTTTGATACCTAGACGTTTGCTATGCGATTCGCGACCATTCCTGGAACTACCAACACCTTTCTTATGTGCCATGCTTTTTTATCTTTTTGAACTGAAAATCAATTCAGGTTAATACTCTTTCTTTTTACCTTCAGGATCTTATAAAGATATCCCGGTAATTTCAATTTTAGTGAACTGCTGACGGTGACCGTTTTTCTTCTTGTAACCTTTACGGCGTTTCTTCTTGAAAACAATCACTTTATCACCCTTTAAATGAGACACGATCTTAGCTGAAACTTTAGCTCCGTTCAATGCACCAGCACCTACTTTGATATCACTTCCGTCTGCAGCTAACAACACATTGTCAAATTCAATACTAGCGCCTTCATCTCCCTGTAAGCGATGTACAAAGATCTGCTGGTCTTTTGCAACTTTGAATTGCTGTCCGGCTATATTTACTATTGCGTACATTGTTAGTTATTATGTTTTTTTAAATGAGGTGCAAATATAGGAAAGTGTTTTGAAAGAAGCAAGCGCATTTGGAGAAGTTGAGAGTTAAGAGTAGAGAGTTAAAAGTACAAAGTTGAAAGTAGAGAGAGAAGAGTGGAGTGTGGAGAGTTAAAAGTACAAAGTTGAAAATAGAGAGAGAAGAGTGGAGAGTGGAGAGTTAAAAGTACAAAGTTGAAAATTTAAAGCCTAAGGTTAAAGCCAAAAGAAGCTTCTTTCAATGATGATAAACAGTTTTCAAAATTTCAACGCTTAACTTTGGGTACACGCAACCCGCAAAGTCCAACTTTCAACACGCAACCCACAACTTTCAACTTTCAACTTTCAACCTGATCGCTGCCGCCCAGCAGATGGATCAGCAACGTAAGACCGCTTACAACAAGCCCCACTCCTACCACCCCGTCCCATTTCCAGAGATGCCAGGCCTGACCGGCAACAAACGTCCCTGTAGCACCACCAATAAAATAAGAAACCATGTATACCGTGTTAAGCCGGTTCCTCGCTGCAGGATGAAGAGCGAAAATAATGGTCTGATTAGCAATATGAGTCGATTGCAGGCCAAGGTCTAAAAGTATCACTCCTATTATTAAACCAGCCATGCTTTGTGCAGAAAAACCAAAGACAATCCATGCAACAAGCATCATTGAGGTTGTGATGGTTATCAATCTTCGCTTGTTCATCCTGTCACTGATCCGGCCAACCACAGAAGCAGCAAGAGCCCCTCCTGCTCCAATAAGGCCGAATGCGCCAGCAACATCACTCCCTGCGTTAAAAGGCGGTTCCTGAAGCAGGAAAACAAGAGTGGTCCAGAACGCTCCGAATCCTGCGAATCCCAATCCTCCTCTGATTGAAGCAAGACGGAGAGAAGGTTCTGTTTTTATATATTTAACAAGCGACATCATCAGTTCTTTATAAGAACCTTTGTAATCGGGATGCACTTCCGGCAACAGCCATAACAAAGCAATCCATAAGACCACCATTACCCCGGCAGCAATAAAGAACATAGCCCGCCATCCAAAGTACTCCCCTACAATGCCACTTAAAGTACGAGAGCAAAGAATACCTATCAGCAAGCCGCTCATTACTGTGCCAATGGCCTTGCCCCTGTCTTCTGGCTTAGCAAGATGTGCGGCCATCGGAACAAACAACTGCGGAATAACAGATGTAAGACCAATTAGAAAACTGGCAACCATCAATATATGGATATTCGGCGCCATGGCGGCCATCAGCAAGGAAAAAAGGATCAGGACAAAGTCGGTAAGAATAAGCCGTTTTCTCCTTACCATATCACCTAACGGAATAATAAATAAGAGTCCCACTGCATATCCCACTTGGGTAAGCACAGCAACTGAGGAAGCTTTGGCCTCTGAAATATGGAATGAATCTGCAATTTTCCCTAAAAGAGGTTGGTTGTAATAGTTATTTGCTACAACTAAACCCGAACCGGCTGCCATAAGCCATAGGTTTGCCTTTGTTAACTGTGGCCCCGGGTCCTTTAATTTCACATCCTGCATCGTCATCTAACCTTTATACTGCTGCAAAAATAATTCATTCTCATATTCGGCCAGCGCTATTTTGTTTTTGCAATCGATAATCGGGTTATTGTTGATTCCAACCACTACACACTGTTGGATATTTCAACAATATTTTTTGAGGCGCCTTGTTCTAAAACCAAATAAAACATTGAAAAACAACTACTTAACACAAATACACATTCCTGGCATCATTATTCTTTATGTCTAGTCATCGTTAACAAATTAAAATACAGAGTCATGAAGAAATTAATGTTTTCAGCAGCAATATTAGCTTTCGCAGGGGTAACAGCATTCAGTTCGGTAAGTCATCCGGTAAACGCGACGAAAGCAGCGTTTGTTTTACAAGATACGACAGACACAACAAGTACGCCAGCCGATACAACAACTACTGATACTACGAGTACTCCAGCAGATACAACGAAAGCAAACTAAAGACACATCTACCTGTGAAAAACAGGAATGCTTATCCTTAAATTACAATTGCACAACCTTACAAAGGCTCCGCACAAGCGGGGCTTTTGTCTTTTTTATACATATAATTTCAACAATTGGTAAAAATACGTGTTTCTGAATGGTGAATATACGGCAAGAATTTTCTTCCGTTGTAATAGTATATCACCTGAAATGGTTTTAATTGTAGACGATCTCCCAGAAAATTTGCTGGGGCTAAGAAAGATACTGGAGTTGAATGGTTTTAAGGTAGATGAGGCTTATTCTGGTGAAGAAGCTTTAAAAAAAGTACTTGTAACTACCTATTCGCTCATTATACTTGACGTTCAAATGCCTGGGATGGACGGCTTTGAGGTTGCTGAAGCTCTTGCTGGTTTCAGTAAAGCAAAGGATATACCTGTCATTTTCCTTTCCGCTGTAAACACTACGAAAGAATTTATTACGCGCGGATATTTGTCCGGCGGCTACGATTATATCACAAAACCTCTTGATCCGGACATATTATTACTAAAAGCTAAAAATCTTCACAAGCTGTCACAACAGAACCTGGAATTAAAAAAGACACAGGCCGAGCTTGAAAAAGAAATTGAAGTAAGAAAAGAAGCAGAAAGAAAAAAAGATGAATTTCTAAGCATCGCCAGTCATGAGTTGAAAACCCCATTAACACGTGCCAAGGGCTACGTTCAGCTATTAAAAAAGTTCTCCACCGATCCTCAAAAAAAAGAAGACAGTATTTTGTGCCTTCAACGTACAGAAACCCAGCTGGAGAAATTAAATCTGCTGGTAGCTGGCATCCTGGATCTTTCGAATATAGAGGCCGGAAAAATGCAGTTTAAAATGGCCCCATTTAACTGCTCCGATATGATAGAGAACATACTAGAAACATTCAGCAATATTTATCCTGAGTATACCATTATCAGATCGGGTGAACTGCCTCAAACCCTGTACGCTGATAAAGATAAAATAGAGCAAGTGGTGCTTGATTTTCTTTTTAACGCAGCCAAGTACTCACAACAGTCTAAAGAGATCTACCTTAATACAACAACCGGAGGAAATAGCTTTACTGTTGAAGTGAGAGACACGGGTGTTGGTATATCTGCTGAGAAGCTGCCGCATCTCTTTCAGAAATACTACAGAGCAGAAGACTCGTACAATGAATTTCAAGGCCTCGGGATTAGTCTTTTTATTTGCTCCGTAATCATCAGGCACCATAAAGGAACCTATGGCGCAAAAAGCGTACAGAATGAAGGTTCCTCCTTTTACTTCACTATTCCGGTTGCCGGTAACGAATAGAACCTTTCATGAGTTGGTTTGAAACTTTTTTGTCAAATCGCTTATGTATCTTTGCGCCCCCATGCTAAAGGGTAAAAAATATAAAAAGTATTACAGGAGCAATCTCCGGCTGGCAATGCCAGTTGTAGTATCGCAACTTGGCCACACGCTTGTGCACACTGCTGACAGCGTAATTGTTGGCCATTTCGCCGGAACATTCGCTCTTGCGGCAGTATCGCTGGTGAACAGCACCTTTACCATCATCATGGTCGCTGGTATCGGCATCGCTTACGGTCTCACCCCACTAATTGCGCGTGAAAACGGGCGAAAGGACTACGATGAATGCGGCAGACTGTTAATCAACAGTCTGTTCATAAATATCATCACTGCCATTCTATTATTTTTACTCATTTACTTTGGACTACTCTCTGTTATCGATTTCCTCAAGCAGGATCAAAAGGTAGTCGAACTGGCAAAGCCCTATCTCGGCCTCCTGGGAATTTCCATCATACCATTAATGGTATTTAACACATTTAAACAGTTCGCCGAGGGCCTTGGATTTACCAGGCAAGCCATGGTGATATCTATAGTTGGCAACATAATCAATGTATGCCTCGGAATAACCTTCGTAAAGGGGCTGTTTGGCATTGAACCCATGGGTGTTAAGGGTGTGGGATGGAGCACCTTAATTGACCGCTCGCTGATGGCTGTAGTAATGGGAACATATGTTCTCCGTTCAGTCAATTTCAGGAAATACCTCCGCACATTTGCCCTGCAAAAAATCGACCGGCTGCGGTCTTTAAGAATTCTGAAGATTGGCGCGCCTGTAGCTTTACAATACACCTTTGAAGTAAGTGCGTTCAGCGGTGCTGCTATTCTTATGGGTACACTGGGAGCAATACAACTCGCTGCACATCAGATTGCCATTAACCTGGCTTCTGCAACGTACATGATGGCTAGCGGCATTTCTGCTGCCGCGACGATTCAAACAGCCAACAGCTATGGACGTCAGGACTTTAACGCGTTAAAAATGTCGGCTAACGCCAGCTATCACATCGTTCTCGCCTTTATGTCCGTCATGGCGCTGCTCTTCGTTGTGATGAACCAATGGCTGCCATGGGTTTACACCTCAGACTCCGCGGTCATCATCGTAGCTGCACAGCTACTGATAATCGCAGGTATATTCCAGCTTTTCGATGGTGCCCAGGTAGTGGGCCTGGGCATTCTTCGCGGGATGGGCGATGTAAACATCCCTACGGTGATCACTTTTATAGCTTACTGGATAATCGGTATTCCCCTGGGGTGGATTATGGGGATCTATCTTAATATGGGAGCTAACGGAATATGGGCCGGACTAACGCTCGGCTTGCTGGCCTCAGCTGTACTGCTGTACATTCGCTATAAGTACTTCAGTAAGCGAATATCTCAATAGCCTCATAAGCGGTTATTCTACTGCAATAAATATATCAACTTCTGCATTCTCCGGATTTACAGATTTGACGCCATACACTTCAAAATCTGCAGTGAACGATCTTCTCAGATCAGCGCTCCAGATTTTTTGCCACTCTTCGAAAACAGCACCCTGCATCAGATTTCCCTTCGCCGAAAATTTTCTATACTGTGCCTCTTCAAATGCCTTCCCTGTCATCTGGTCGGGGATTTGATCCAAGTTCTCCACACGACAGCCCAAAATAGTTGTATAGGGCCTCGTGTGATCTTTTTCGTAGTCGGTATAAATACAATAAATAGTATCATCTATTCTATTGGGGATCTTTTCAAGGATTCCGTCCGACATAAATTTCCGCCAAAGTGAGGGAATGTCTTTTCCAGACTGTCCATTCTCATTTGTCGTTCTTACGGAGATACCAATAACACTAAAAGGTCCTATTTTTTGATTATTCATTACTTTCTTTGTTGGTATGCAAAAGTATCCAGGCCAATGACAATCCTATGTCAGCATGGTAAATTAAAAATAAAGTGAATGAGCAACACGAAAAGTATTGCAATGTGCTTCTACTATATCCGTTATTCTTTTTGAGTAGCCCCCTCCCATACTCACTTGAACTGGTATTTCGTACTTCTTACATAATTCGAACACTCTGCGGTCGCGTTCTCTGCATCCCTCACGACTTAATGCAAGATGGCCCAGCTTGTCGGTAGCCAGCACGTCCACCCCCGAAAGATAGAAAACGAAATCAGGCTTCAGGCGGGAAAACAAGGGCTCAAGCGTGCTGGTTAGAATTTGCAGGTAGGCTTCGTCACCAGTACCCAGATCCAGACCTATATCAAGGTCCGACCGCTCCTTCCTGAAAGGAAAGTTCTTCTCGGCATGTATCGAAAGGGTAAACACTTCAGGAACATTCTCAAATATTTGTGCCGTTCCGTTACCCTGGTGCACATCAAGGTCAATGATTAAAACGGAAGACGCCAGCCGGTTGCTTAACAGATAATTTGCAGCCACCGCCTGATCGTTCAAAAGGCAAAACCCTTCCCCCCAATTTGACCCTGCATGATGAGTACCGCCTGCTACGTTGAATGCTACACCATATTCACGGGCATACATGCAACCATCTATCGTTCCCTGCGCGATACGTCTTTCGCGTTCCACCAGCTGCGCTGTGAGCGGAAAGCCTATGCGCCTTACTTCGCGCGGCCCTAATGTAAGATCCCTAAGATTTTCCCAGTATTCTTTCTCATGGGTTAGAAGGATTATATCTTCGGCAACTGCAGCACTTGAGAAAATATTTTCTTCTGTTATCAAGCCTTCGTATAATAGCTGACCGGGGATGAGCTCATATTTTAGCATTGGGAAACGGTGCCCTTCAGGCAATGGGTGGGCATATATCGGATCAAAAGCTATCTTTAACACAATTGCAAAATACAAATTGATATCCGTGAAAAGCAAACGACAAATGAATCTCAGTACATCGTTTAAAAAAACAGATTTGTTTCCTGTGCTCTCATTGTCGTGCGGACCTGTCCAGAACCGTTCCAGGCTATCTTCGGTGCAGACTGCCGCTCGCTCCGTTGCTTCCAAGGTATTTATCGAAGAAGCACAAGACACGATATAGCATGGTAGCTAAGTGGTGGCTTTCCTGTCCGAAGCCTTTCTGAAGCGGGTGCGAAGCGCACCCTGAAATTTCAAATGCGTTTAATCTTCACTTTCGGCACGCTAAGCAAAGATTGACTCGGAATTTGAGTAACTTTGCTACTGTCTGTTGAAAAGATACCGACAGCTAAAACTTAAAAATGGATTATAAATTAGGTGAATTCGTCCGCTTTGTGGACGAAAAGAGAGAAGGATATATTACACGCATCTTCAGTGATGATATGATTGGCGTTACCGGAGACGACGATTTCGAGATTCCGGTTCCGGCAAATAAGGTGACCAGGGTGCATGGCCATGTGTATGAGCAGCAAGTTACCGATCAGAATGCAGCTCAAAATGTGGCCCCTTCTGCAGCTTTTGAAACAAAGGGTATATATCTCGCTGTCGCTCCCGACCAACGAAAGGGCTCGGTGGTTTACTTTCATCTTGTAAATAGCACTTCTTTTCAATTGCTGATCACACTGGTTACTGAAAAAGGAAAAGAACTGAAAGGTGAATTCGCTGGTATTATTAATCCAGCTTCATCAACGAGAATATTTACAGCTTCGCTATCCGAGCTGGATATGTGGCCAACCTTCCACTTGCAGGCGCTTTACTTTACAACTCAAAACATCGCCCTTCCAGAACCACTAAAGATTAAAGAAAAATTTAAAGCTAAAGATTTCGCTGGAGCCAAAAAACCGGTCCCTTTGTTAAAACAAGATGCATGGCTTATACGTCTCGACGAGGAGGACCTTGTTATCGATCCTGTGAAACTGAAGGAAAGCTTTTTCAAAGCCCCCGAAGTAAAGAAGGAAATCGCAAAACCACTTCAGGAAGTGGATCTCCATATCGAAAAACTGCGCGACGACCACCAGTTTCTTAGCAAAACCGAAATATTAAAGATCCAGCTGGAACACTTTAAGAAATCGCTTGACGCTGCTATCGTTCATAAACTTCAATCCATTATTTTTATACATGGCGCAGGCAATGGAACGTTGCGAATGGAAATCCATAAAAGCGTTGGCCGGAACCCTCATGTTAAAACGTTCATGGATGCCAGGAAAGAGAAATTTGGGTATGGCGCCACGGAGGTGATACTTAAATAGTGGAAAATTGACAAGGGACAGTGGACAATGGACAGTTGACGATGGACAAGGGACAGTGGACTTTATAGCCGTATTACAATACAGATATTTTTGAGAATAAATTAGGAATACATGCCAGAGTACGAAACACGCAAGGACGTCCCCTCGAAGAAGAAGTTTTTTTACCCTGTGATCGACCCTTTACATGATTATCTTTTAAAGTATAACAGGGAAATTAAATTGCCGGTGCAATATTCTGACCTTCTCAGGTTCCAGATGAGTACGCCCTTACTTGATAAGAGCGGGAACGACACACTCTGGCAAACTGTGTATTACGATCAGCATGAGATGAACGAACTTTTTCCCAGTCTGGTTAATATTTACGTTCTGATGTGCGCCGATGGAGATATACAGGTGGCAGACAACCTGACAATTGCCCAGATCGACTACTGCACCTTCGGGAATTCCAAACCGTTTCGCATCAGGGTGATCAACAGGTTTAACGATAACTACGACTATATCTATGTCAAGATAGCTGATGCTTCAAGGATATACGGGCTTGAGCTCGAACACATTTTATCCCCAAACCGTATCACCTACTTAACCGATGGTGATACTTTGATTGAAGAGCATATTTCGGGTTTGCCTGGAGATGTTTTTATTAATCAACGATTGAATACATCGAAGTTTAACCAAATTCGTATTTGCAAAGAGTTTGTGAAGTTCAATGAGCGCTGCTTTATAAGACTTTTAGGCGATATGCGCTCTTACAACTATGTTGTGCATATTACTCCCGACATAGAGGGAAACCAGTACCGGATGCGGGCTATAGACTTTGACCAGCAGTCGTATGAAGGCCGCCGTAATTTCTACCTTCCCCATTTTTTCAAAGAGAACAATAAGCTAGTGCTGCTCGGCATTAAGCACATGGATAAATCTACCATGCGACAGTACCAGGAAGAGGAACGAAGCTTGATAAATAACCGTATGCGGCTGGTTCATTACCGGCTAAAAGATTTGCTGGATGTGATGAAGATCCAGGAGATCTCACCTAAAGAAAAAGTACAGAGGCTGGCAGGCGAATTAAGCGACTACCACAAAAGAGACTCGTTTAAAAAATGTCAAAGTATGGGCGAGTTGGTACAAGAGCAATTAAATGTATTTTTTGAAAAAAGACCGTAACACCGGACAAAATTTCATTTTGCCAGATACAGTTTTAACAAAACTTTAGTCTGAATTGTTAATTTCAGAGGTGTTTTTGTTCTGAAATCCCTCTAAAATCCCCTAAAACGCAAATATGTGATGGAAGTCACAATACTAAAACTGCTATTTTTTGTTAATTCTACGATAAGTGATCGCGGTATTTTGCATCTTTTTTAAAGGAAATTTAACAATGGGAGCGAGTGTTTAAATATTTACTAAAAGTGCTCTCAGGTATCAAAAAACGCAACTTTCGGCTCCTCTGAAACGTTTTAGTAATAAACTAATATACCTAAATATTAAATATTATGAAAGCTTTAAAAACTATTATTATTGCATTCTGTATAACATTTTCTTTTGGCGCCTTTTCTAAAGATGACGGAGCTAAAGATCAAAAACTAAGTATGAACTATGCAGTTCAAACTTATATAGATGCCATTACTCAGGGAAAGGTAAAATCACTTGGGGAAGTATTAGACAACGATGTGAAGTTTACTATGACTCAGGGCGAAAAGATTGTCAACTTCAACAGGAATGAGATGCTGAACGCTCTTAAAGGATCGGAAAACATCATGCAGAACTGCAAAACAAATTATGCCGTGGTTGAACAAAACGACTCTCAGTCTATTGTTAAAGTAACCATGAGCTACGATGTGTTTACAAGGATTAACTACGTAACCATCACACACACCAGCAAGGGGTGGAAGATTACTAATGTTTCCAGCGTATTCAATTAAATTCGATAAACATTAGTAAAAAAAAGAGGGGACATCGACATGATGTCCCCTCTTTTTTTACACAATTTTTTTTACACAATCACTTACTTAAGCGGCTGATCCCTCCGTAATAGTTTCGGCTGCAGCAGCTGTTTGGGCATCATTCTTTTCAACACGCAGATTTCTTACGATGTGCTGCTGCCTGTCGGGCGTGTTTTTACCCATAAAATATTCAAGCAATGCATGTATGTTGGCTTCTTTCAGAATTACCGGTTCCAGCCTGATGTCTTTTCCAATAAACAAACCGAACTCGTCGGGAGAGATTTCTCCTAGTCCTTTAAATCGGGTGATTTCTGGTCGTGTCCCCAGTTTGCTGATTGCTTGCTGCCGCTCTTCGTCACTGTAGCAATAAATTGTTTCTTTCTTGTTGCGTACCCTGAACAGAGGGGTTTGCAAAATGGAAACGTGCCCCCCCTTTACCAGATCAGGAAAGAACTGAAGGAAAAAGGTCATCATCAGGAGTCTTATATGCATACCATCCACATCGGCATCAGTAGCAATCACTATGTTGTTATACCTTAATCCATCGAGGCCGTCTTCAATATTAAGCGCATGCTGAAGAAGATTAAACTCTTCGTTCTCATATACAACTTTCTTTGTAAGTCCGAAACAGTTAAGGGGCTTTCCTTTAAGGCTGAACACTGCCTGAGTCATAACGTCTCTCGATTTAGTGATAGAGCCACTGGCAGAATCACCCTCCGTTATGAATAAGGTCGTCTCCTGACGTCGTTCATGGCTATCTTCAAAATGAAGCTTGCAATCCCTTAGCTTTCTATTGTGCAACGATGCCTTCTTTGCCCGTTCATTGGCAAGTTTCTTAATCCCTGCGATATCCTTGCGCTCCCGTTCCGACTGCAGTATCCTCTTTAACATTGCGTCGGCAGTCTGCGGGTTTTGAAGCAGGTAATCATCAAGTTCCTTCTTTACAAAGTCGTTGATAAAACCTCTCACAGAGGGTCCATCGGGACCAACATTCAGCGAACCAAGCTTTGTCTTTGTTTGCGATTCGAAAACAGGCTCCTGTATCCTTACGGAAATAGCAGCAACTATCGAAGCCCGAACATCTGAAGCATCAAATTCTTTCTTGAATCTTTCCCTTATCGTTTTCACTACAGCTTCACGAAATGCCGCCTGATGCGTTCCTCCCTGCGTGGTATGCTGGCCGTTAACAAATGAATAATATTCCTCGCCATATTGCTGACCGTGGGTCATGGCGATTTCAATATCCTCACCCTTTAAATGAATAATCGGATACCGTATATGGTCGGCATCTGTATTCTTGGAGAGCAAGTCGTGAAGCCCTTTCTCCGAAAAATACTTCTGACCGTTAAAGTTTATAGTAAGGCCGGCGTTCAGAAAAACATAATTCCAGATCATGTTTTCTACAAACTCGGGAATGAAACGGTAGTGCCTGAAAATGGTATCGTCTGGAATAAACGAAATAGCTGTCCCATTACGCTGGGTCGTGTCTTTCTCAGGCTCGTCCCTCACCAGCTCTCCCTTACTAAACTCAGCAACCTTTGTTCTTCCGTCACGATAGGATTGAACAGTGAAGGTTGCAGATAAAGCATTCACAGCCTTTGTACCCACGCCATTAAGTCCGACTGATTTCTGAAAGGCCTTGGAATCATATTTACCTCCTGTATTGATCCTTGAGACACAATCTATAACCTTCCCTAAGGGAATACCACGACCATAATCGCGTATTGAAACTTTATGCTCAGAAATGCTGATTTCAATAGTTCTGCCAGCCCCCATAACAAACTCGTCGATGGAGTTGTCAACTATTTCTTTTAATAAAACATAAATACCATCATCATAAGCAGACCCGTCGCCGAGCTTTCCTATATACATGCCTGGTCGAAGCCGGATATGCTCCTTCCAGTCAAGCGACCTGATACTGTCTTCACTATAATTTATGTTTTCTGCCATACTTAAAGAGTTAAAAGTTAAGAGTCAAATACGACGTGCACGATACAACACAGAAACGTCTTTGATCTCATTCCCCTGCATTTGCAAAAATAAGATTTTCTGTAAGCTTAAAAGCAGCTCTCTAATTTTAACTTTTGAAACGGCCACGTTTGACCGGGTAAAGATTCAAAGTGTCGCACTTTAAAGACAGGGCATGTATTGGAATACTTACATATACCAGACATTGATCAGCTCTTTAAACGCTTTTAAAAGTAAAAACCCACCTATTTTATTCGAATATTATTAAAACCACGGTCATCCGGCTGTTCTGGTATGATATTGGAACATATTTTTCCAGAAAGACAATAAGTATGGTTGTTGTAAACAAGATGAACGAACCAAAGGACGAAAAAGAAACGAACAAAGAGGGCCAGGAATGGGAAAACCCTGTCGCCCCTGAGCAAGCGTCCGATCCCAGAGATTTAGAACAGCTAGAGCGTCAAAAAAAAGAAGCGGAACTTAGAAAGAGTAATCTTTCTGATCCAGAGGAAGAAAATAAATAATTTGATAATCAACCTAAAATCAAAGTTATGAAAATGCTAAACAAGACCTCCGTCACGAAATTAAGTGAAAAATTCGACAGGCAACTTTTGAGTATTCTTTCTCAGGAACTTGACTCATTAAAAGCATCAAAAAATAAAATCATAAAGAAACTAGCCTCGGAACCAGACAACGGCTTAATGGTTGCCTGATAAATACCGGGCTTTTGTAAATTACATTTACCTAAGAAAACAATACAATCGTTCTTTTTCCCTCAGTTAAACAACAAGAAAATAGGCCCTGCTTAAACTCGGGGCTTATTTTTTTTATTCCCTACGTCTATCTAACACGTCGTTACTTTTGGTTAATAGCGGACAACGCCCGCCCCCCAGGCTACTCAACTATGAGAAAGATCGGTTCCACACCAGAAGATCAGAGAGGATTTTGTATTTTAGCCGCATGTTAAACGAGAATTTAGACCCGGATGCAGAACGGCTAAGTCCGGCAGAACGTGAGATAGAAAAAGTGCTTCGTCCGCAGGCATTTGAAGACTTTACGGGTCAGCATAAAATACTCGAAAACCTCCGTATATTTGTTCAGGCGGCAAGGCTCAGAGGCGAGGCACTGGATCATGTCCTTTTACATGGCCCCCCGGGACTCGGTAAAACTACCCTTTCCCATATCATCGCCAATGAAATGGGGGTTAACATAAAGATTACCTCCGGACCGGTTCTGGATAAGCCAGGAGATCTTGCAGGCCTCTTAACAAATCTCGAAACAGGCGACATTCTTTTTATTGATGAGATCCACAGATTGAGCCCACTGGTGGAAGAATACCTCTACTCGGCCATGGAAGATTTCAAGATCGATATTATGCTCGAAACCGGGCCTAATGCACGCTCGGTCCAGATCTCATTAAACCCTTTTACATTGGTTGGAGCAACCACCAGGTCGGGATTGTTAACCGCTCCTCTGCGGGCGCGTTTTGGGATTAACTCACGACTTCAGTATTATGATGCAAAGCTTCTGACCACTATCGTGCTCCGCTCCTCTTCCATTTTGAAAACACCTATTACAGATGAGGGTGCCTATGAAATTGCAAGAAGAAGCAGAGGAACGCCCCGAATTGCAAACGCATTGCTTCGGCGAACACGCGACTTTGCACAGATCAAGGGCAACGGGAGCATCGATACCGAAATTGCCAGGTATGCACTGAACGCGCTGAACGTGGATGAACACGGTTTGGACGAAATGGATAACAGGATTCTCACAACAATTATCGACAAATTTAAAGGAGGTCCGGTCGGTTTGAAAACCATTGCCACTGCAGTGGGCGAAGACGAAGGTACCATTGAAGAAGTCTATGAACCGTTCCTTATACAGGAAGGTTTCCTTATGCGTACATCCAGAGGCCGTGAAGTAACAGATCTTGCATATCGCCACCTTGGAAAAATGAAGCCTGGTGGAGCGCAGACTTTATTTTAAACGACCACCTCTCTATTGCAAATTACAGGCTATGAATTTTAGTCTGTAAATACTACCTTTGCACCTCGAATGAAGAATACCTATATATACTTCAGCCTTAGGTTCCTGTAGCACTTCGTTAGAGCAGTGTTACGCCGTACTTCTTTCACTTAGATATATTATGAGTCGTCATCCCGAAATAGAAAAAAGGAAAACTTTCGCAATTATAAGTCACCCCGATGCTGGTAAAACTACCTTAACAGAAAAATTTCTCCTTTTCGGGGGAGCTATTAATACAGCTGGAGCAGTTAAAAGAAACAAGGCAAACCAGAATACCACTTCTGACTTCATGGAGATCGAAAAACAGAGAGGAATTTCTGTTGCAACCTCTGTAATGGGTTTCGAATATAAAGATAAGCGGATTAATATTCTCGACACCCCGGGTCACAAAGATTTCGCGGAAGACACCTACCGTACTCTTTCGGCCGTCGACAGCGTCATTCTCGTGGTCGACAGCGTAAAAGGGGTTGAAGAGCAAACCGAGAAACTAATGGAGGTTTGTCGCATGAGAAACACTCCAGTTATCATCTTTATTAATAAAATGGACCGGGAGGGAAAAGATGCTTTTGATCTTCTGGATGAGCTTGAAACAAAGTTAACAATAAGTGTCTGCCCCCAGTCGTGGCCGATTGGACAAGGTTACACCTTTAAAGGCGTATATAATATTTATGGCAACCAGCTGAATTTGTTTGAGGCTGATAAATCAAAAATATCGGAGCCTGTTATCCAGGTTAAAGATCTTCACGACCCTCTTCTGTCGCAATATTTGCAGGAAAAGCCTCTCGATAAGCTAAAAGGTGATCTTGAACTCATCGAAGGTATTTATGGAAAACTCGATAAGGAGATGTATCTGGAAGGACTGCTTGCACCAGTATTCTTTGGCAGTGCGATCAATAACTTTGGCATCAGGGAACTGCTTGACACATTTATCGATATCGCTCCAAGTCCTCACCATCGCGAAGCAGAGCAACGGATGGTTTATGCCGATGAAAAAGACTTCACTGGCTTTGTTTTTAAAATACATGCCAACCTTGACCCAAAGCACCGCGACAGGATCGCCTTCTTAAGGATCTGTTCGGGGAAGTTTGAACGGAACAAATTCTACTACCATACCCGGCAGGATAAGAAACTCAAGTTTTCAAATCCCATGGACTTTATGGCCAACGATAAGACGCTGGTAGAGGAAGCATGGCCGGGCGATGTTGTGGGCTTATACGACAGCGGGAATTTCAAAATTGGTGATACGCTTACTGAAGGAGAAAAACTCCAGTTTAAAGGCATTCCAAGCTTTTCGCCTGAGATTTTCAAGGAAGTTGAAAACCGTGATCCTATGAAGACCAAGCAGCTCGAAAAAGGGATTCAACAGCTAACAGAAGAAGGAGTAGCCCAATTGTTCGTTCAGCAGCCAGGTAACAGGAAGATCATCGGAGCCGTCGGAGCCTTACAGTTCGAGGTTATTAACTTCCGGCTTGAAAACGAATATGGTGCAAAATGTGCGTTCCGGCCCCTCTCTTTTTCGCGTTCAAGCTGGATTACCGCCAGCGACAAAAAGAAACTTCAGGAGATTATACAAAGACGTGCATCACATATCAGCTACGATAAGGATGGAAACCCCGTCTTTCTCGCCGATAATGACTGGGCTATCAACCTTGCTAAGCGCGATTTTCCTGATATCGAATTTCATACGACTTCCGAATTTCGAAGGGCCTGATCACTCCTCCCGGTAATGTCAACTTAGCCAGTTGTAGCTCATTCCCCCTTTAACGACTTTTAAGTAACCGGCAGACCTTTTTGTCGTATAAGCAATTAAGTCTTAAAAACATACTTAGAGGGAGTGATTACATATACCAGTGGCTACATAAAAAAGAGTCTGCTTTTACTCGTGTTGCTGGTATCTTTCTTTGCAGAAAGTCGTGCTCAGGATTGTAATATTCCTATCATAGTCGATCTGAGAGCGTCGCCAAATATGTCCAAATCGTTCAAAACGAAACGAAATGGTGATTGTTGCGGGGACAAAAGCTGCGTTACTTTTAAAATATACCTGCACCCTGGTTCCGACCTGCTGAGTTTTGCTACGGATAAGATAACCGGAGCAGGCTTTTACTCTATTGATTGCGGCAGCTTAATACCCAGCGGCACAGCGGCTTGTTTATCGAAATCCAGTGACATAGTAATCATTACCTATTGTAAACCTGGAGGAGGGGATGAAGAAACTTATACAATAAAGACGTCCACTGAAGTAAGCGCTTCTGCTGATATCAACCTAAGGCAGGGATGTACGGGTGAAATGTCTGTAAACGGATTGCAGCCAGCCAATATAACATGGACGTCCATCTATCCGGGGGTTCAGGGGCAGTACAACTCTTATCTTAGCTGTACCTCCGGATGTCCGGCAACATACGTTACTCCCATGCCGGGAGCTCCGGCATATATCGACTATCAGGTCAGCGGGCCGGGCGCAGCGTGTGCCGGTACTAAAACAGATACAATCAGGGTCTATACCTCGCCACCTCTGACAGTCGCCATCGATCCTGCGAATCCGGCAATTTGTTCGGATGGATCCGGCAGTACGGTTTTAACTGCTGTAACCACAGGTGGTATCCCCCCGTTTACTTACACATGGAGCGATGGACAAAATACACCATCTATTACAGTTAATGCTGCCGGTAGTTATAGTGTAACGGTTCTTGATAATGCAACCAACTGTTCTCCGGTATCACAAAATGCCGAGGTAACGGCTATACCCACACCTACAGCGCCTGTTGTAGATGGAACCACTATTTGCAGTGGCAATACAGCTGTTCTAACGGCGACGTCTCCGGGTGGGACTTATCAATGGTTCAATTCAGCCTCAGGCGGCACCTTACTATCAACGGGCGACTCCTTTATAACACCCGTATTATCTGCTACTACAACGTACTACGTTCAAACTACAGTAAACGGATGTACAAGCCAGCGAACACCTGTTACTGTAAACGTCACTCCCGTTCCTGCAGCTCCCGTTGCGCAGGGCATGGCTATTTGCAGCAACAATGCGGTAACGCTATCGGCTACTTCCCCGGGCGGCATTTACCAATGGTTCGACTCCGCTTCCGGCGGAACCTTGCTCGGCGCCGGATCAGCTTTTACCACCCCTGTTTTAACCACTACTACCTCCTACTATGTACAAACTACTGTAAATAACTGTACCAGTCCCCGAACGAAGGTCACGGTCACCGTCAAACCGGTACCGCCAGCACCTTCTGCTACAGGGGCCTCAATCTGCAGCGGTAGTTCCGTAAAGCTCACAGCCACCGACCCGGGAGGAAACTATGCCTGGTTCAGCGCTTCAGAGGGAGGAGTACTATTGGCAACAACACCTGATTTTTTCACTCCAATTCTTACGTCGACAACGACCTACTACGTTCAAACTACCATTAACGGATGTACAAGCGCACGGTCGCCCGTCGCGGTTATTGTCAATCCCATACCACAAGCTCCGGCAGCAACCAACATAACCATTTGTCAGTATTCCGCAGCCACGCTCAGCGTCACGGATGCCGGAGAAATCTATAAGTGGTATGATGCGCCAGAGGATGGTAACCTGCTGGCAACAGGGAGCTCGTTCACCACACCTCCTTTGTCCAATACCACTACATATTATGTTGACGCAACATCGGCATCCGGTTGTACAGGAACAAGAACGGCTGTCACAGCAACTGTAAATTACCCCAAAAATCCGGCCTTTGTTTACGCGTCCGGAACATATTGCGTGTCGGGCATTGATCCAACACCTGCAATCATCGGTGGCGAAACAGGAACGTTCAGCGCCGGCCCCGGAGTGGTATTTACCGACCCAAACACAGGCGAAATCGACTTGAGTGCGAGTTTGCCAGGATTATATGAAATCACATTTATTGCAAATAACCCATGTGCTTATGCCAGCACCGTAAGTCTTACTATAACCAATGCTCCGGATGCGAGCTTTAATTATAACGGTTCTTATTGCAGGAAACAAAACAATGCGATACCGGCCTTTCCAGCAGGAAGCAGCGCCGGTACCTTCTCGGCATCACCAGCCGGACTCGTTTTCTTAAACGCAAGTACGGGAGAAATTGATTTGAACCTAAGCCAGGCAGGTACTTATACAATTACGAATCAAATAGCAGCTGCGAGTGGCTGTGCCGAAGCCTCTTTCTCACAAATTATCACCATCAATCCTGAATCCATTGCAGATGCCGGTCCGGATCAGACGATATGCTCGGGCAGTTCAGTCGTACTGAATGGGCAGATCGGTGGAAGTGCCACCAGTGGAAAGTGGTCGGGCGGACTTGGAACTTTTTCAGACCCCTTTGCGTTGAATGCTGTTTATACACCAGCAGCCGGAGAAACAAACGTTTATCTAACACTAACCGCCGACACCGGCCCTTGCGACGGGCAAAATAACACCATGAATCTCACCATCGAACCGACTCCGGTGATTACCAGTTCTCCTTCGCTGACTGTCTGCAATGACGAGCCTCTGCAATATACCATTACGAGCAGTGTTAGTGGAACCACCTTTACCTGGAGCCGTGCGTACGTTGCTGGCATAGATAACACCGCTATTGGAGGACAGACCAGCGGCGTTATTAATGAGATTTTGCATAACAGCACGCCCTTCCCCGTGGTGGTCAAATATGAGATTACCCCTGTAGCCGGTGTGTGTACAGGCGATGTTTTTATATACCAGGTCACTGTTAACCCCACTCCTACGGTTACCAGCAACACATCTATTACCGTCTGCAACGACGAATTGCAGAACTACACAATTACAGGAAGCGTAAGTAACACAACATTTATCTGGAACCGGGCGAATGTTGGCGGTATCAGTAATCCGCCAGTTACAGGACAACCCGGCGATAAAATCACGGAGACTCTGCATAATACAACTTCCTATCCTCTGATAGTTACATATGAGATCATCCCAATGGCAAACGGATGTGCAGGCGAGACTTTCCTTTACGAAGTTACCGTTAATCCCAGTCCTGTTGTCAGCAGCTCCTCTTCCGCGACAATTTGCAACGATCAGCCGCAGAATTATACCATTACCAGCGATGTCAGTAACACTACCTTCAGTTGGAGCCGCGCAGCAGTATCTGAGATTAGCAATCCCGCTGTTACAGGCCAAACCGGCAGTACCATAACAGAAACGCTCCACAATACTACAGTTTCTCCTGTCATTGTAAGCTACGAAATCACCCCAACTGCAAACGGATGTACGGGTGTTCCTTTTATTTATCAAGTCACCGTCAACCCCACTCCTACGGTTACCAGCAGCTCATCGGCAACCGTTTGCAACGATAAACCGCAAAACTATGCTATTACCGGAGGCAGCAGCAACACAACCTTCAGCTGGAGCCGCGCACACGTGCAGGGCATCAGTAACACAGCCGTTACAGGACGAATCAGCAGTGTAATCACAGAAACGCTGCACAATACCACAACCTCCCCTGTGATAGTCAGCTATGAGATCATCCCACGGGCAAACGGGTGTACCGGCGCTCCGTTTATATACAAAGTCACTGTCAATCCAACGCCTACGGTTACCAGCAGCTCATCCACGACAGTATGCAATGATGAAGCGCAGAATTACACCATTACCGGAGGCGTCAGTAACACAACCTTCAGCTGGAGCCGCGCAGAGGTTCCGGGGATCAGCAATCCCGCAGTTACAGGCCAACCGGGTGATATTATCACCGAAACGCTGCATAATATGATGGCCTCTCCGTTGACTGTCAGTTATGAGATCATACCGATGGCAAATGGCTGCTCCGGTAATCCATTTATCTATAAGGTTACAGTAAACCCTACGCCCACTGTAACCAGCAGTTCTTCTGTAACGGTATGTAATGACGAGCCACTGAATTATACTATTACCGGAAGCGTAAGCAACTCAACCTTCAGCTGGAGCCGCGCTGAAGCTGCCGGTATCAGCAATCCGGCTGTTACGGGTCAATCCGACGATACCATCACAGAAACGCTGCATAACAACACTAATTCTCCGGTTATTGTCAGCTATCAGATCATCCCAATGGCAAACGGGTGTACCGGAGATCCATTTATATATAGTGTGACAGTCAACCCCACACCAGGAGTAACGAGCAGTTTAGCTGCTATAGTGTGCAATGACGAACCGCAAAACTATATTATTACCGACGGTGTCAGCGGTACAAGCTTCACGTGGAGCCGGGCAGACGTCGCCGGTATCAGCAACCCCGCAGTCGCCGGACAAACAGGCAATGTTATTTCAGAAACTCTGCACAACAGCACCAATGCCCCGATTATTGTTAGCTACGAGATTACACCGCAGGCAAACGGGTGTACAGGTGATCCTTTTATTTATAAGGTCACCGTTAATCCCACTCCTACGATAAGCAGCAGTTCGTCTGTAATAGTGTGCAACGACGAACAGCAAAATTATACAATTACGAGCGACGTCAGCAACACGACCTTCAGCTGGAGCCGCGCAGCAGTTCCGGGGATCAGCAATCCGGCCGTTTCGGGTCAAACAGGAGGGATCATCGCAGAAACGCTCCATAACGACACAGACTCTCCGGTTATCGTCAGCTATGAAATCACCCCCATCCTAAATGGATGTGCAGGTAATGCTTTTGTTTATACCGTGACGGTAAACCCCACTCCTTCTGTCAGCAGCAGTTCATCGGCAACTATTTGCAATGACGATCCTCAAAACTATATTATCACCGCAGAAGTCAGCGGAACAAGTTTCAGCTGGAGCCGGGCAGATGTCGCGGGAATTAGCAATCCAGCGGTTTCCGGACAAACGGGCAATGTTATAACAGAAACCCTTCACAACAACACAACTTCTCCCATAACCGTCAGTTACCAGATCATTCCCACGGCAAACGGATGTACAGGTACCCCATTTACATATAATGTCACTGTTAACCCGACGCCCGTGGTTACCAGCAGCTCATCTGCTACTGTGTGCAGCGATGAGCAACAAAACTATATCATCGCAGGAGGGGTAACTAACACTGTCTTCACCTGGAGCCGCGCACAGGTTCCAGGTATCAGTAATGCAGCTACAGTGGGGCAAACCGGATCTGCGATCACCGAAACACTGCATAATACCACTGCCTCGCCGGTGGTTGTCAGCTATGAGGTTATCCCCACGGCAAACGGTTGCATCGGTGATCCGTTTATCTATATAGTGACCGTAAATCCCACTCCCGCAGTAACAAATACCGATCTTGTAAAAACGATTTGCTCGGGAGAGACCCTTCCGGCAGTAATTCTTACATCTGACGTACCGGGCACTACCTTTAGCTGGACAGCAACCACCTCCGGCGCAATTACTGGTTTTACCGGTAGCGGAAACGGAGATATTCCAGTTCAAACGATCAATAATACAAGCTCTGTGTCAGGCACGCTGACCTATAGTATTACTCCTTTCCATGACGGCTGCCAGGGAGTGACAAAAAACCTCGTAGTTGAGGTAAACCCTATCCCCGCGACGCCACTGGCTACCAGTAATTCACCGGTATGTGCCGGCTCGGTCCTTGTTCTGAGTACACCGGCTGTTGCAGGGGCAAGCTACTTATGGTCAGGGCCAAACGGCTTTGTGTCGAGCGAGCAGAACCCGGGCTTGCCGAACCTTTCATTAGCCGCAGCCGGAACTTATTCCGTACAGACAACGGTTAATGGTTGTACAAGTAGCGCCGGAACCACTGAGGTCACCGTGGTTCCTCTTCCTTCAACGCCCACTCCATTAAGCAACAGTCCAATATGCGCAGGCAGCACCCTTATACTGAGTACTACAGGCATCGCCGGAGCCTCATATAACTGGACAGGTCCCAACGGGTTCAGCTCCTCACTGCAAAATCCTGAGATAAACAATGCCACTTCTGCGGCGTCGGGAACTTACTCATTAACTGTAACGGTAAATGGCTGCCCCAGCGCTTCCGGCACAACAGACGTAGTAGTAAACCCAATACCTCCTGCTCCCCTTGCCGGCAGCAACAGTCCTCTTTGTGCAGGAAGCTCCTTAAGCTTACAAGCCGAACCTCTTACCGGCGCAACATACACATGGACCGGGCCGAATGGATTCTCATCCAACCTTCGGAATCCGGTTATCAACTCCGCCTCTTTAGCCGATGCGGGTACCTATTATGTAACAACAACCATTGCGGGTTGTACAGGGCCGGCTCAGGCTGTTACCGTAGTAATTAACACAACTCCAATTAACCCTGTGGTCACTGCCACCACTCCCGTTTGTGCAGGTGAAACCATTCATTTCGAAGCAACCGAATTTGCAGGGGCATTATATAACTGGACTGGTCCCGCGGGTTTCACATCCAGCCTTCGTAATCCGGAAATAAATAATGCCACACCTGGAGCAACCGGAACTTATAGTGTTATCATCAGCTCTCCCGGCTGCGGCATCAATATTACAAAAGAGGTTTTCGTAAAAGTGAATGAAACGCCCGCCTCCATAGCAGTAAGCAATAACGGCCCGGTGTGTGAGGGTGGGACAATAAGTCTGTCCGCGGCGAGCGTGCCGGGCGCATCTTATAACTGGACGGGTCCCAACGGGTTTATTTCGTCTTTACAAAACCCGGATGTCCTCAATGCAACAAGCTTAAATGCCGGCGCTTACCGGCTCTTCATAACCGTTGACGGTTGTCCGGGTCCGGTTTCTGAAACAATTGTGGTTATCAGTGAAGCCTCTGTTGTTTATGCCGGTTCTGATCAAACAGTATGTTCAGCGAGTCCTCTCGTTGCGCTTTATGGAACCATTTCGGGAGGAAGCTCTACTGGCGTATGGAGTACAAGTGGCAGCGGCACATTTCCCCAGGGTAATACCAGTTTAAAGGGAACTTACTCACCTTCTACAGCCGACGTAATTTCGGGAAGCATCAAACTAACGCTTACTTCAACCAATAATAAATGTAATGCAGTTGCCTCCTCTTTTATGGTCACTATACAGGCGACACCGGTGATTGCAGCAGGCCCCGATCAGGAAGTATGTTCGGATAATCCAGATGTAAGATTAAACGGCAGTGTAAACACACCATATGGAGCCATTTGGAGCAGTTCGGGTACCGGACGTTTCAGCCCCTCAAATGCCGATTTAAACGCCAACTATCTACCTGGCAGGGAAGATATTTCGGCCGGTAACGTCACACTGCGGCTATCCTCTACGGGCAATGGTGCTTGTTCCGTTGTTTCAGATGAACTGAACATCAGCATAATTCGCCCCCCTGCGATCACCCCCATTGCAGACATCTACATTTTTGAAGATGAGAGCGTGGTTTTAGAGCCTCAGGTTAGCGGAGAAAACCTCGAATACAGTTGGGCTCCATTTAATTATCTTAGCGATTCCACGATCAGAAACCCCTCAGTGAAGGGCGTTGAAGATATTACTTATACGTTGACAGTGAAAGGAAGAGCCGGCTGCGTTGAAACAAGCCAGATTTCCGTCAAAGTTTTAAAACCAATAAAGATACCCAATACCTTCACTCCCAATAATGATGGAGTGAATGATGTCTTTAATATCCGGGAGCTAGACGACTACCCGGGTGTGTCGGTTACCATTTTTAACCGTTACGGTTCAAAACTGTTCTCTTCGCAAGGTTACGACAGTCCCTGGGATGGTACCCACAACGGAAATCCTGTACCCACAGGCGTTTACTATTATGTAATTGATATACCCGTTTATAATAAGACCCTGTCTGGTTATATTACTGTCATTAAATGAAAATACAGCCCTGTCACGGAGCAAACAATTTTATCGCTTAAAGTATTATTTATAAATTAGCCTGATAAATTATTGAAGGATCTATTGAATAAAATGCAGTCGCTGGCAAAACAAATATTTGTTTTTCTTTTCCTCTTCATCATACTTGAAAGGGCTGGTGTTTCTGTAGTTTCAACGCTCATCTCCAGCACCACGGTTAATAATGAACTTATTAACGCGGAAGCAGAAAATACAGCAAAGGAAGCCGAAAGCATTAAGGATTCTTCATTAAAAGAGTACTGGACCTGCTGCCTGCTTTATCGGGTACCCGATCCTTTGCTGCCTTATAAACAAAAAGTCCATATCTCTAAAGAGGAGATTTACGCACTTCTATTCTTTCCATCCATCCCAACGCCACCTCCGGACTTTTGTTAGACTGCCTTTTCACGGGTTCGTATTTACGGCTACCCATGATGACCATTTAACAATATCTGTATTTACTATATTATTTTAATTATGAACTTATTCAGTTTTAAAAGCACTGCAGTTTTTGCATTTGCCCTTTTATTTATGAACACAAACGCATCTGCACAGGCTAAAAAAGCCGACGACTCAGAGCTAAAAAAGGAGATTACACCTTTAACAAATTCCTTGTCTTATATTTCTAAGCTTCAGCCTTTATCCTTCAGATACAGCCCGGAGCAAATAAGTAAACTAAACCTTCCTGCAGGACAGCAATATGGGTTCCTCTCTGAAGATGTGCAGAAGGTAATTCCGGGAATCGTTAAAAGCGAAAACAAAATGATTCCCCGCGGGAAAAATGCTTTTCGCACCGTAGAAATGAAGAACGTGGATCTCGAAAGCCTGATCCCTATGCTGGTTGGCTCCATACAGGAACAACAGGCGGAGATTGAAAAACTCAAAAGCGAGCTTCAATCGCTGAAGTCGATGGCTGCTGCGGACAGCAACGCACCATGATTTTCCAATATATGTTTTTAGTTTAGTTGCTTAATGGAGGGTCGATGGCCCTCCATTGTTTTTAGCCTTCGTAAAAATCCTGCAGGGCGCCGAAATAGGATGTATCCCATCCTGCAATAATATCTTCGTAATCGTTATCCGGGATATTGGTGTGCCGCAATTCAACCGATGTACCGCTCTTATGAGCATGTAGTTTTATAGTAACGATAGACTCCTCTGCCTGATCACCGAAATACCACTGCTGTACAATTTTTTTCCCTTCTTCAAATTCAAGGTTTTTTCCTGATATACTTCCTTCCCACAATGAAAACTCCGAACCAGGAACTGTAGACATCTCCGCCTCTTCACCTGTCCAGAGATGAATCGTAGGAGGATTAGTTAAAGCGAGATATACTTCTTCAGGAGACGCTGTAATGATATAATATTTTTTGTAATCCTTCATGTGTCACTGATCCGGAATTAAGTTTCCGGCATCGATTATTAAATATAGAGGTTAAAAATAGGAAGCTTCACTTAATAATCCGCATTTATCTTTCTAAAGCAATACTTTATCGTAGCATCCTCCCCCTGAAAGTCCGATTTCCGACGCCAGTTAAAAACATATTAATCCATCTTGCAGTTTATATGCCTACGGGTTTAAAAATACACAGCCCCCTTACAGATACATATGATAGAAACAAAAGAACAAAAGAGAGAAGCGAATGCATTTTACAGGGAGGCGCTGGAAATGCTTCATGCAACAGGCGCAAATTTTATGCTGGGAGGTGCGTTTGCATTATTTAAATATACAGGGCTTTACAGGGACACCAAAGACCTCGACGTTTTTTGCAAACCCAGTGAGTACCCTAAAATCTTGAAATTTTTTGCAGAAAAAGGCTATGAAACACAGCTGACAGATGTAAGATGGCTGGCAAAAGTATTTAAGGGGGAATATTTTATCGATATAATCTTCGACACAGTAAATAACATTTGTACAGTTGACGACACGTGGTACGAGCGCGCCACCGAGGGAGAGTTTGCGGGAATCCCGGTGAAATTCATATCGGCAGAAGAACTGATCTGGTGTAAGATATATGTGCAGAACCGCGAACGCTACGACAGTGCGGATATCAATCATACTCTTCTCAAATATGGTAAGCAGCTCGACTGGAAGCACCTGCTATTCAGGGTCGATCAGCACTGGCATTTGTTGCTGGCCCAAATCCTCATATTTCAGTTCGTATATCCGGCTGATTATCACGACATCATACCTAAATGGCTTTTCGACGAGTTGATGAAGCGGGCAAACGAACAATATGATATTCCGGGTGCTGTAGAAAAAGTATGCAGGGGACCAATTATTGACCAAACACAATATAAGGTCGATATAAAAGAATGGGATTATAAAGTTACTACGATTAAAACAGTTTGATATGGAAGATCAGAATAAAAAAATACGTATCGCTGCAGTAGGAGACGTTCACGTAAGAGAGTCGGATAAAGGGAAATGGATAGAATACTTCAAGAGGGTATCTCAGGAGGCTGATGTGCTCCTGATTTGCGGAGATCTTACTGATACCGGCGACGAAGGCGAAGCACAGGTACTGGCCGAAGAGCTGAAGGCATGTTCTATTCCTGTTGTTGGCGTACTCGGCAATCACGACTATGAAAAAGGCAGGCATAAACTCATCCGGCAGATCCTTCAGAACAACAACATGTCTGTTCTTGATGGAGAAGCGCTGGTTATACATGGCATTGGTTTCGCAGGTGTAAAAGGTTTTGGAGGGGGGTTTGACGGACACATGCTATCGATGTTTGGAGAAGGAGCCATGAAAGCCTTTGTGCAGGAAGCTGTAGATGAAGCGCTTCACCTTGACAGGGCCCTTGCACGCCTGGATCAGGAACATGAAAACATAAAAAAAGTAGCGATCCTGCATTATGCACCCATTAAAGATACGGTGATAGGCGAACCTGAGCAGATCTTCCCATTTCTCGGTTCATCGAGACTGGCAGAACCTTTGAGTCGTAGAAATGTGGTGGCTGCATTCCACGGGCATGCGCACGTGGGGCAACTCGAAGGCGCAACCTCTAGTGGCGTAAAGGTGTATAATGTGGCAAAGCAGATTCTTATGAAGGCTGGATACGAATTCCCGTTCTATATATTCGAAGTATAAGGGCAGCGTTAATTTGCTATCCAACAGTTGCTATCTCCAAATCGAAATCCCGTCGAAATACAATAGTTTTTGTATATTGGTAAAAGTTGGTTTACATCAGCCTTTATCGGGCTACTATTGTATTAAGCCTCTGTTATAGTATATTACCGGCAACGGGTACACCAGGAACATTATTTGAATACGCGAACACGATGCAGATCACTTTACTCCGGTTCATTTTAAAAAGTTTTGTCATTATAGCGCTGGTTCTGCTTCTGAGCTTTTTCATCTTCTACTTTTGCATATACTCAGGTTTTTTTGGAAAAATCCCTTCAGAAAATGAGTTAAAAAGTAAGCAAAACAGTATAGCCTCAGAATTGTACACAGCCGACAGTGTGTTGATCGGAAGATACTATATTCAGGATCGCAAGAATGTTCGGTTTGAAGAAATCTCCAAACACGTCATTTCTGCACTGGTTGCAACGGAAGATGCCCGTTTTTACAAGCATAATGGAGTAGATGTCCGTAGCCTGGCCCGTGTCTTTTTCAAAACCTTCCTCGCTGGCGACGAACAGTCGGGCGGAGGCAGCACATTAAGCCAGCAGCTGGCTAAGAACCTTTATCCCCGGCAGAGACAGCCCTTTCTTAGCACTCCGATCAACAAGATCAAGGAAATGATCATTGCACAACGCATAGAATCGATCTATTCGAAAAAGGAAGTCCTCGAGCTATACCTGAACACTGTACCCATGGGAGGAAATATTTACGGTATAGAACGGGCCTCCGAAGTGTATTTCGGCAAAGCCGCAATGGGACTAAAAATCGAAGAAGCCGCTGTACTGGTTGGGATGCTTAAAGCAAACACAACGTACAATCCCGCTTACTATCCTACCCGCTCGCTCGAACGCCGTAACTTCGTGATAGATCAAATGGTTAAATACAACTATCTTGACAATAGTTCAGCCGATTCAATCAAAAACCTCCCTCTAAAACTAAACCTTAAAAGGAGAACGGTCTATGCCGGTATCGCGCCCTATTTTAGCGAGCAGCTGCGGCTTGAGCTTGTTAAGTGGTGCCAAAGCCAGATAAAAGCAGATGGGGAGCCGTATAACCTGTATACCGACGGGCTGAAAATATATACAACGATCGATTCACGGATCCAAAGGGAGGCTGAAAAAGCGGTAAAATCTCAAATGTCGCGACTTCAATACCTTTTTAACCAACATTGGAAAGGGCGGAACCTATGGCGCAATAACGGATCTGTTATTCAAACGGCGATGCAGCAGTCGCTTCGTTATAAACGACTTAAGGAGGCAGGCAAATCAAGTCAGGAAATCCGCGAAATATTTAATACACCAGTAAAGATGACGGTGTTTACCTGGGCTGGGAATAAGAAACGAACAACGAGCCCTCTGGATTCTATCAAGTATTACCAGTCTTTATTAAATACCGGCTTGCTTTCAATAGAGCCGGGGACGGGCTATATCAGAGCCTGGGTAGGTGGAATAAACCACCAGTTTTTTAAATACGACCACGTGCTATCCAGGCGGCAGGCTGGTTCAACTTTCAAACCGGTAGTATATGCCGCAGCTCTTGAAAAAGGTATCAATCCATGCAGATACTTCCCCAATGTAAGAATCTCCTATCCTCAGTTTGAAAACTGGTCGCCACAAAATTCAGATAACCAGTATGGAGGAAAGTATACTATGCGCGGGGCCCTGTCCCACTCTGTTAACACTGTGTCCACTCAAATACTTATACGTACGGGTATCAAGCCTGCTATAGCCTTAGCAAGGAGGATGGGGATAGAAAGCGATATTCCGGAAGTGCCCTCCATTGCACTCGGAACCGCGGCCCTTTCACTGTTTGAAATGGTAAAAGCGTATACAACATTCTCAAACAGCGGCAAGGCAATAGAACCTATATATATCACCTCAATTACTGATCAAAAAAACATGATACTGCTTCAGAGGAATCATGCTGTTTCGCACCAGGCGATATCGCCGCAGAACGCAGCGATAATGATCGATTTTCTCAAAGGCGCAGTAGATGAAGGAAGCGCTGTACGGTTAAGAACTAAATATGGGCTTAGCATGGAGATAGCCGGTAAAACAGGTACGACTCAGAATCAGGCAGACGGGTGGTTTATAGGTATTACCCCCGACCTTGTAACAGGAGTATGGGTAGGCGCAGAAAACCCGGCAGTTCACTTCAGAACGCTGGAGGCCGGCCAGGGAGCAAGTACAGCCCTTCCGGTATGGGCCCACTTTATGCTTAACCTAAGTAAAAAAGACGATTTTGCAGGATATCGTTCCAGTCGGTTTGATGCATTACCACGCGACTTGCAGGCGAGGTTAGACTGCCCCCCCTTCGTTCGCGAAGAAGTGAAAGAAGAACCACCTAAAAAGAAAGAATCCTTCTTTAAAAGGATCTTAAAAAAGGGGCTAAACCTATTTAAAAAGAAAAAAAAGAATGAAAGTAACGACATTTAGCGTCAGCTTTCTGCAGGCAGGGAAAAACAGAAAGTAGCCCCTTTCCCGGGAATGCTTTCTGCCCATATTCTTCCGCCGTGTCCATGTATTATTTTAGAAGAGATATAAAGCCCCATTCCCAGTCCTGAATACTTTTGTATCACTTCGGCATCTCTGAAAAACTTCTCAAATATCTTTTCAAGGTTTCCGTCCGATATACCAATACCTTTATCAGATACCGCTATAATAGCATGGTTATCCTCATTACAATATGTTTTTAATTCGATAAGGCTTTCAGAGGACGAGTATTTTGCTGCATTACCTATAATATTCGAAAGCACCTGTTCTATCCTAAGTTTGTCGAGCTTCAGATTTATCGGGCAGTTTAACTCCCATCTTATCTTGTGGTTTGGTATAGAAAGCTTTATTTGTGACAAAGTCTCATTCAAATAGGCGTCGAGATCTACAAGCTCCAGCCTATAGTCAAACTTACCAGCTTCAATCTTTGATACATCCAGAAGCTGCTGGATAAGAAAGGTAAGCTTCGATGACTGAGCTTCTATTTTACTCAGATATGCCTGGATGAGTGGAGGGCATTGCCCTTTGCTCGTTGAAAGGGCTAATTGAGCATACGCTTTAATAATCGTGACCGGCGTTTTCAGCTCATGACTTGCAATAGAAATAAACTCGGTTTTCTGCTCATTAATAATCTTAGTTTGCCTTAACTCTTCATCTTTTTCCTCCGCAATCTGATTGAGGTGGCTGTTTTTCCGTTTTATTTCCTCGTAAGGCGTATATGGCTCCTCCTCATTAAAGAAATGAATGAGAACGCTAATTTTCGCATTGTTAATACCAGAGGAACGGGGAAGGCCAATCTTCAGTTCGATCGTCGTCCGCCCGTCTATCGTATGAATACCCAGATGGGGTAAAAGTTTCTGTGCGTACAAAAAGCCGTCATCGGAAGAATTATAGACGATATCTTCTCCAAAACTGATTTGGGCCGCTAAAGAATATCTGATCTCCTCCCTGACGAGGCCAATAGAAAGCACTCCTGTATCGGTTTTTTCGATGATACCCCTGCATATTTCAGAAACAGCGGTGGCAAATGTTGTCTGAGTTGAAATAGTAAGATTAAGCCGTTCTGCTACCCTTATTGCTTTCTTATAAGCAAGAATAAGGTCCATCTCATTCTCCAGGGTAACTTTAACAAGTTCTGTCATTTCATGAAGTGATTTTTGCGACAACCACAGACATATCATCCGTCTTGCGCGCATAGTCTTTATAGAGAGCTGCGGCGAGAACAGAAAGATCGTATTTATTAATCGAAGGAAACTTCGGCTCCCATCTGGTTTTTAGACCGTCTGAGCAAAGAATCATTTGCTGAAAATCTTCAGAGCTAAATTCCTGTTCCTTCATCGAATTTGGAATATTGTGACCCATAATACCATTGTATGACATGTAGTTGCGGTATCCAAGAGGATTAAGCAACTTCGTCGAAATATTACCTATACCGGCAATACTCCATCTTTTACTTTTAAAATTAAATAAAGCCACTGTTCCTACTATTCCTCGTGTCTTTTTTATAGAGGTATGAATATACTGAATAATTTCGACTGGTGAATTAGCCGGGCAAGCCTTAAATGCATTGACAGCCTCGTTTACAGCCCTGTTAGCCTCCGGCCCATGTCCTAAACCATCGGCAACAAGAAGTTTTAAACTTTCACCGCTGATCTTATAATAACTCCCGTCGCCGCTTAAAGTTTCACCTGGTTTGGCAACAATCACTGACCGAATATCAACCGGGGGTCTCTTTGAATTCAACAAACTTTTCTTATAAACCCTGCTCAGAGCAATAGTGCCCCAGCCTTTCTGACTGTAAAGATCAAACTTATCTGATAAGCGTTTGATACTACCCAGTCCGTGCCCGAGTGTATTGGTAGACGATATGCCGTCATTTATCATTCTAATGGGGTCGGACATTCCCGGACCGTTGTCGATACTGATAATTTCAACATACTCGTCGTCATCGCTGAAATTCCCAAAGAGAATCTCACCACCAGTTGCATGTTTAAAAAGATTAGAAGTCATTTCCGAAACGATGATATCTATTTCCCCAATCTTCTTCTCACTATACCCGGATTCCAGTACCCTTGCGTGTATTTCCTTTTTCAATATTGAGAAATAACTTCTGTCGTCGGCCCGAAAACTTACGTGTGTGGCATTAACCATTAGCCCATTTAATTATAGATACTGTAGTTCCCTTACCCGATTCACTCTTAATGTCAAATTCACTTACAAGCCGCCTGGCTCCAGGTAAACCAAGGCCCAGACTTTTCCCTGTCGAGAAACCATCCTTCATCGCCATTGATATATCTGCTATACCAGGGCCCTTATCTTTAAATACCAGCCTGATACCGGTGTCGCGTCCTTTGGAAACAATTTCTATCAGAACCTCTCCCCCGTTAGCATACTTTAACATATTTCTCACCAACTCACTCGCTGCAGTTATAAGCTTGGTTTGATTTACTAATCCCATCTTTATCTTCACCGCCTTTTCTTTCACACGGTTACGAAAGGGAACGACGTCCTGATCTCTGACGATATACATGATATCTTTAGACAGCGGAATAATCATTCTGAATGGATTCTATCGTCATCTTCCTCTTCCCCTTCGTCATCTTCGTCCAATTGAATCATTGAATTCAATAAATTCATTCCTCTCTCGACATTTAAGGCGGTATAAACACCTTTGAGCGGAAGGCCTAATTCAATGAGTGTAATCGCTACTGCGGGCTGCATACCCACAACCACGGTTTCTGCGTCCAGAATCTTCGACATGCTGGCTATATTTCCGATAATCCGACCCATAAAAGAATCGACAATAGCCACTGCCGAAATATCAATAAGTACTCCTCTCGCGCCGGTTTTATTAACCATTTGAACAAGATCGGCTTCAAGACTGAGAGCGAGCCTGTCGTATAAATCAACCTGAATGGTAACCAGCAAAAATGGCCCCATCTTCAGAATAGGTATCTTTTCCATTAATCTTAACGGCTTACTTTTTCTTTAACAACTTTTCTTACCTCAAGGTTCAAATTAGTAAAGGCAAAACGCAAAGCGCTGGCAAGAGAAGCCTTAGTGATAATATTAGAAAGATCAATACCAAGGTGAACAATTGTTTGTGCAATTTCCGGCCTTATACCACTGATGATACATTCAGCCCCCATAAGTCGCGTAGCGCTTACCGTTTTAATTAAATGTTGCGCTACGAGTGAATCGACAGCCGGCACTCCGGAAATATCAAGAATGGCAATGCTGCTGCCGGTTTCAACAATTTCCTGCAACAGATTTTCCATAACGATCTGGGTGCGGGCGCTGTCCAGCGTCCCGATAATAGGTAAGGCCAATATTCCGTCCCATACCCTGATTACAGGCGTAGATATTTCAGCAATTTCATCAGTTTGCCTCAGAATAACTTCTTCGCGTCCTTTTATGAAAGTTTCAAACATTACGATGCTGAAGCTATCCAGTAACTTGCTAATCTTTAAGCTTTCTGAGTACAATTTTTGGGTGTCGTTCTGATAAATATCCTGTAACACAGAAAGCAGTGCATCTTTAAGTCCCAAGACAAACAGACCTGTTTCACGGGGACTAAAGCCCTGTCGTGCCCTTGTTATCGTTATCCCGGCAAGTATTTCCAGGACCGGATCAAAGTCAGATGAGTAAACATTGTTTAGGTTATCCTCATTAAGAGTTGAAACTAAAATATCTACCAGCTCTTCCGAAGAACCTCTCAGTTCCTCGTTACTGATAAGATCTTCTCGCAGTCCTTCATCTGCAAGCTGGCTGTTTACCCAAAGTTCCAGGATCTGTGTTTTCTTTTTCTCAAAAATATTCATAGTTCTTTTTGTGTTTATTTAATTCCAGTATAAGATCAAACTATCCTCTATATACCAACCTAATCCTCATTTCTACATCAAAACGCTTATAGCTGTTAGCCGTCATTTAACATCCTTTCATAGATGCTCATTCCTTTTCAAAATACCCCGGTTTCAAGACGAACCTTATACGGTTTCTGTAAGCCGAACAAGATAACTGCATTTTTGTGATTTGTGAAATAAAACCTGCACTTTATGGATATTTTCACTGTACGTCACTTGATTATTCAGATATTCGTTACAAAGAGTTAATAATTTATATCTAGACAACTAATATTTATCTTCGCTGTTACTCTTGACGCAGATATATGAACCAGACTCGCGAGATTAAAAACTTTATTTTCAGCCAGTATTTTTCAGATGGACTTCGTATTTCAGCAGGAGTTTTGCTTCCGCCTCTGCTTTTGTCGCAAATGGGATATTTAGAAAACGGCATCGCAGTTTCGATGGGCGCCATAGTAACAAGTATTCCCGACAATCCCGGAGCCGTGGTCCATAAAAGGAACGGCATGCTTTTCTGCATTCTTTTTATGGTAATTACCTCACTGCTCACCGGGTTTATTAACGATTATCCGGTATTGCTGGTTGCCGAAATATTCTCCCTGTGCTTTTTCTTTTCCATGTTCAATATCTATGGTAATCGTGCTGCGGCCATTGGAACCGGAGTGCTGATTATCATGGTTGTCAACGTTGACCGCCAATTTAATACACAGTCATTGCTTGAATATACCGGTTTTCTGCTGGCGGGCGGTATCTGGTATATGGCCTTAAGCCTGGCTGTTTCGCAGTTCAGGCCATATCGCATCGCACAACACTCCCTGGGAGAATGCATAGATAAGATTGCTGAATATCTGAGGCTGAAAGCGAGTTTCTATGATACGAATGCTGATTTTAATGATACTTATAAAAAGCTGGTGGATCAGCAGATCATGGTACATCAGCAACAGGACAACGTCAGGGAGATCCTTTTCAAAAACAGGATGTTCACTAAAGATCCCACAGATACTGGCCGTCTTTTGATCCTTGTATTCCTTGACGTTATCGACCTTTTTGAACAAACAATGGCTACGCACTATGATTACAAAACAATCCGTACATCATATGGTAACAGCGGCGTGCTCCAGGAATTCAACAAAATCCTTTTAAATATCGCCCGAGAACTCGAAGACCTTGGATACGATATCAATGCAAATGAAAGGCCTCGTCTCTCGCAGGATTTTCTGCCGCAGCTGGAGCAGCTAAAAACCAGTATCGATAACGTGGAAAATAACTTCGTACTAAAAAAGATACTGATTAACGTTCGAAATATCGTCAACAGAATAAATACCATTTATAGCTATTTTAATCATAAGAAGCTCGAAACGGTTAGTATAAATGACGAAAAAGACCTTGGACGGTTTGTCTCGAGCCAAAACCTCGACCCGAAGCTGTTTATTGAAAATATAAGTTTTAAGTCGGCTATTTTTCGTCATGCACTAAGAGTTGCAATTGTTTCAGTTATTGGTTACCTGGTTTCAAAGCTTCTGCCCCTCGGACATCACAGTTACTGGATATTACTTACTATCCTTGTACTGCTGAAACCGGGATTTAGCTTAACCAAGGAGCGGAATTATCAAAGGTTGATCGGGACTCTGATAGGAGGAATTACAGGGGCCTTGATTATTTATTTTATTCCCGATCAAACGATAAGGTTCATTCTCCTTTTGATATTTATGCTTGGAGCCTACAGCTTTCAACGTCTTAACTATGTGGTAAGCGTGCTCTTTATGACTCCTTATATTCTTTTAATGTTTAGTTTTATTGGCCTGGGGGATTTAAGCCTTGTAAAAGAACGAATCCTCGACACCTTCATCGGATCGTTCATAGCTTTCCTGGCCAGCTATTTCCTCTTCCCTTCATGGGAATATCCGCAGCTAAAGAACTTCATGAGGAAGTTGCTTATTGCAAATTATCACTATCTTCTGAAAGTCGCCGACGGTTTAAGAGGTAGAGATCTCGACCTGACAGAGTATAAACTCGTACGTAAAGAGCTGTATGTTAGTTCGGCCAACATGGCCTCTGCGTTTCAACGCATGCTTTCAGAGCCCAAAAACAAACAAAAAAACGTTAGGGAGGCCAGTAAGTTTATTGTCTTGAACCATAAGCTTTCTTCCTACATAGCAACGCTGATGTCCAGCATACGGTACAATGAAAGCCGTCAGATCAACAAAGCACATATTAAGTTGATCAGAAAAGCCCTATACCAGCTAGCTGAAGCGATCTCATTGCTAAAGGATGACAAGAATGACGACTTTCAGCCATCCGAACTGCATATTCCTGAAAATGGCATCATTATTTCAAACGAAGACACCGACAGCAAACTGATTGCAGAACAACTGGAATTTGTTAACAAGACCGCAAGCGACCTGGTAAAGACAACCGTGCGGGTTACGGGGGACGAGTTGAGGGTTGAGAGGAGTTGAGAGTTCAAAGTTGAAGGTAAAAAGAGCTGAAAGGTGAAAGCGGAAAGCTCAAAGGTTTGAAAGTTGAGGGTTGAAGGAGCGGAAAGCCGTTGAGGGAGCGGAAAGCCGAAAGCAGAAAGGTTTATTGGTCTAAGGCTTAAGTCGATCTGATTAACTGTCAATTGTCCCCTGTCCATTTTCAATTGCTTACAGCTTTCTCAATCGTTGTCTTCATGTTCACTTTCAACCATTCTCATGCCGAAAGCCGCCGTTGCCCCATGCACAATGACGGAGATCAGTACCACAAAGCACAAAGTGGCCCATAGTTCATCTGCATATTTGAAATCGGCCTTACTTAAGCCAAAAGCAAGATAAAAGAAAGAGCCGATACCTCTTATCCCAAAAAAACTGATAGCCGTTTTTTCCTTCATACTGAGGTTAACCGGTAGCAGAGTTAGCATCCCTCCTATGGGGCGTATGAGTAAAAGAAAGGCTATACCAAATAACGCCAGGGGCCATGTTAAAGCATCAAGCACTCCCGTTGCAAGGCTGCCGCCGAAAAGCAAAAGTATAATGCCGAGAAGTATCCGCTCAATCTGGTCGGTGAAAGAATGCAGACGCGTATGGTACTTATCATGCATCTCGTAATTCCTTAAGGTAATGGCAGCAACAAATACAGCGATAAAGCCATAGCCATGAACAAGCTCCGTTACACCATAGACAACGAGTGTGACAGATAAGGCCACAAAGCCGTCCCTGATTTCCACAAGCGATTTCTTTTTTGGGAGATAAAAGACGAGCCATGCTGTAAGCCTTGCTATAAGAAAACCGCATGCAATCCCCGCTGCGATTCTATAGAGCAGGTCCTTGTATAACCATTCAGAAAGATCGGGAGTCTCGCCCGACTGGATCATAAAAACCACAATTGCCAGCCAGGTAAACGGAAAAGCCGTGCCATCGTTCATGCCTGCTTCTGCTGTAAGGGCGAAGCGAACTTCACTTTTCTCCCTTTCATGTGGCGGACCTACCTGCACATCAGAGGCGAGTACCGGGTCAGTGGGCGCCAGAACAGCACCCAAAAGGATAGCAGAAGGCAGGTCAAAACCCAAAAAATAATAGGCTATTGCGGCAACTCCTCCAATACAGAGAACCATTGTGATGCTCACCAGCAGAAAGGGTATCCGCCAGCTTCTGAAAGAAAAAGGACGGTCAATCTTTAAGCCAGTCCCCATTAGGGATATAATAACCATTATTTCGGTTAAATGCAGGGTATACGATTCTTTACGCAGAGGATCAGGTGTCGGAAAAAAATCAAATGTCCTGTATAACAAGAAACCAATGAGAACGTAGAATATAGAATAAGAGATGCGTGTTTTTTTTGCTAAAGCCGGCATCCAGGCCATACCGAACGCAGCCAGACCAACTATCAGTAATTCTATAATATAAACATTCATTGATACTTCTTACAAAGAACCCGTCTGATTGTTCTCCGATAGGGCAAAAGCTTTAATACAGCGCTTTAAAAGAAGATGAAGGCAGGTATTATAGTAAAAGCCGGCTCGCCAGTCCGAGGAGGATCAAAAAGCCAAATACGTCGGTAAATGTGGTAATAATAATAGAAGAGGCGATCGCCGGATCAATTCCGACCCGTTTAAGAAGCAGAGGGATGGAAGCTCCGGTTATACCAGCAATTACAAGATTTCCGGTCATTGCAAAAAAGATCACCAATCCCAGCATGAGGTTACTGTCATAGATTAAAGCAAAAGCGAAAACGATCAGTCCATTGGCCGCTCCATTGATGAGGCCCACGGTAATTTCCTTTAATACAGTACGATATGCTTGATTATCGGTAAGGTCATTTAAAGAAATACGCCTCACCGTCACAGCAAGGGCCTGTGTGGCTGCGTTCCCTCCCATGCCTGCAATCATTGTCATATAGCCAGATAATATTACAAGCCTTGATATTGTAGGCTCGAAATACCTGATAACAGAAGATGCAAGAAAAGCAGTTCCTAAGTTGATTATAAGCCATGGGAGTCGGCTTCTCACAGCTTCTTTCCAGTTACCCGATAGTTCCTCATCTTCAGACACCCCCGAGATCTTCAATATATCCTCTGTATTCTCTTCTTCCAGAACGTCGATAACATCGTCGAATGTGATCCGCCCGAGCAGATGCATGTCATCATCCACCACAGGAATACTGCTCAGATTATACTGTGAAAGTAATTTTGCCACCTCTTCCTGGTCAGTATTAGCCTTTACGTACACAAAATCATCATTTACCAGCTCACGGATGTGTACTGTATTTCTCGACTTTATAATATCTTTTAATGAAACAATGCCTTTTAAGCGGTTAGAGTTATCGACTACATTGATCGTATAAAACTCTTCCATCTCCTCCGACTGCCTGATAATTTCATCGAGCGCTTCCTTTTTCGTCAGGCTGCTGTTCACCTTAATTACCTGGGTGTTCATCCTGCCCCCGGCGGTGTCCTCTTCGTAAGTCAGCAGGTTACGGATATGGCTTGCGTCCTCGGCATCCAGATCCTGAAGGATTTCATCCTGCCGTTCCTGGGGAAGCTGGCTTATAATATCGGTAGCATCATCATAATCGAGCTCTTCAACGATCTCGGATCGTTTTTCAGGATGGAGTTTCTCCAGGAGCTTTTCAGGGTGCATCTCTGCATCCATTTCGGAGATAACCTCAGAAGCTACATCCGCAGGAAGAATATTAATGATATGCTCGCGCGACTCTTCCGAAAGGCTTTCAAACAGAATGGCAATTTCTGATGCATGATACTCCTCAAGCAAAACTTTCAGAGCGTTTTCATCCTCATCCTCCAGTGCCTGTTTGATCCGTAGAGTGTCCGTTTTATTAAGCTCGAAAGACTGCATCGCGTGCTAAAATAAGTAAATGAATCTTTATCCTCTCATTAGTTTTATATTTTAACCCTTTGTTAACAGTAAAGCACCCGTATGGTTGGAGACACTGCTAATTTATCCTGCGGCTACGGCAGAAGCGCCGCTCTACAGAAACGAGGAGCTTTGCGGACCCTGATTAAAGAGCAGGTCGACTACGCTTAAATTGGGTATAAAACCGTTTCTATCTTCAAAAACCTGAAAATAAGGAACCACCGGCTCTGTCATAGCCAACTTCGGATGAATAGAATTTCTGAAATCATCTAAATCGGGATACGCATCTTCATAAGCATTGGTATAAGACCACGCAATATCGAGCTTCAGGAACTTCAGCAGCAGGCCGAGCAGTTCTTCATTATAGTCAAACAGGTAATCCCATTTCTTCTGATAGAATGCAGCAAAGTCATCTTCGTAAAACTCGAAATAGGCAGAACTGCGATATGAAGTCTGCATACTCATCCAATGCAGGCGTTGCCAGTCGAAATCATAGCTAATCCGCACATCCTTCACCATGGTATGCACTTTGGATCCCTTTACTACCGGAACAATCAGGGCGAGCTTCCCCTGGGGCGAGTGGATAAGAGCCCTGTTCCTATAGGTTTGTTTCGGGAAATGTTCAAACCGTTCTATAAAAACGTTGTCCTTATACTGCCTGATCTTACTGAAGAATTCTACAGGCGGAAGATAAAATAACGGAAAAATTGCTCCTTTATTCATGGTATGTACTATGTTTGTAATTCAGTTCGACGAAATTAACGATAAAAAGCACAGATGAAGAAGGTTCTTACAAGCCTTACAAAATATCCTTTATATATTATTTCTCTTCTCCCTTTCCCGGTACTCTATTTAATGGCCGATCTGCTCTATGCAATCATCTATTATGCTGTTGGTTACCGGCGGCAAGTGGTGCAATCAAACCTCAGGAACGCCTATCCGGAAAAGACGGATGCTGAAATATATTCTATAGAAAAAAAATTCTACCACTGGCTTTCCGACATGATGCTTGAGTCGATAAAGATGGCCTCCATGTCGCCTGAAACAATAAAAAAGCGGTTCCGGTTGAACAACCCCGAATTAATCAGCAGCTATTTCAGCGAAGGGAAACCGGTTCTCCTCGTCACTGCACATTATGGAAACTGGGAATGGGGATCGCTGGTCCTTTCAGCTAATTTCCGGGAACCACTGATTATCGTTTACAAGCCCCTTACGAATAAGACATTCGAGGAAATGATGAACCATGTACGATCCCGTTTCGGCGCGATCATGGTTCCTATGAAACAAACCCTCCGCAAGATCGTCAACTACAGATCAAGCACATATTGGGCTGTCTTTTTAGGCGATCAAACTCCTGTCAGGCAGGAAGCGCATTACTTCACCAGCTTTTTAAACCAGCGGACGCCGGTATTCCTGGGAATCGAAAAAATCGCTAAAATGACCAATGCACCTGTTGTATTCGGGCATCTTAACAGGATAAAAAGAGGATATTACGAGGCTACTTTCACTACCCTGTCAGAAAATCCGGCAGGTACCACAGAATATGAGATAACCGAATCGCATACGAGGCTGCTGGAAAAAATCATCAACGAAAGGCCCGAACTGTGGCTATGGTCGCATAAACGATGGAAGAACAGTTATTAACCACACCAATGACATCAGTACCCGAAGTAGCAATAGTGATCCTTAACTGGAACGGGAAAATCTATCTTGAACAGTTCCTCCCTTCTGTGCTGAGATCATCTTATCCTAACTTCAGGATCATAGTGGCAGATAACGCTTCATCCGACGAGTCGGTGGCTTTCGTCCAATCTCATTTTCCTGAAGTAGAAATCATTGTAAATGAGTCGAACTTTGGTTTTGCAGGAGGATATAATGCTGCTCTGAAACAGGTTCGGTCAGATTACTTTGTACTCCTCAATTCAGATGTAGAAGTAACACCCGGCTGGATAGAGCCGGTGATAACGCTCATGGAAAGCGACCTGCAGATTGCTGCGGCACAGCCAAAGCTCAGGGACTTCAACAACCGCAGGCGTTTTGAATATGCCGGAGCCGCAGGGGGTTACATGGATAAATTCGGATATCCTTTCTGCCGGGGGCGGATATTTGACCACATAGAGGAAGATGAAGGACAATATGACGTTTCTACGGAGATCTTTTGGGCTAGTGGTGCTGCTTTATTTATTAAAAGGCCTTATTGGGAGGAAATAAATGGCTTTGATGCCGATTTCTTTGCTCATATGGAAGAGATAGACCTTTGCTGGCGTCTTAAAAACCGCGGATATAAAATTGTTTATTGCCCTTCTTCGGTAGTTTACCATATCGGCGGAGGGACACTCCATACAGAGAATCCGTATAAAACCTACCTTAATTTCAGGAATAACCTCGTAATGCTTTTGAAAAATCTGCCTTTCAGGAAGGCGCTCCCTGTACTTTTTATAAGGTTCTGGCTCGACTTTATTTCCCTGCTCAAGTTCGTGGCTGAAGGAAAGTTTAAACAGGCACGTGCAATCAATAAAGCGCATATAGCATTCTTTTCAAGATACCGAACTAACAAAAGAAAGACATTGAAAGACTATAACTTCAACGCCGCAGGCTTGGTCAAAAAAAGTATCGTTTGGGAGTATTTCGCAAAAGGGAAAAAAACATTCCGCGAATTGTAAGCTACTTTTCTATGTTTCGCAGTCCCGCAACCTCGCCTATGATGATAATAGAAGGGTGAGTAAGGTTATTCGCTTCGGCAATGGCGGGCAGGTCTTTTACTTTTCCCACTCCTGACTTTTGCTTCGGCAGGGTTGCATGCTGAATGATTGCCGCCGGCATCTCTCCCATTCCTTCTGTTATATAGGTTTCTGCAATCTCTTCTACCTTTTTCATTCCCATGTAGATAACAACAGTAGCATTGCTCTGCATGGCCAGGCGAAGATCGGACGATAGCCGGCCATCTTTTTTCGTACCGGTGATCACCCATATCCCCTCGCTAAGAGTACGATGAGTAAGTGGTATATCTTCAAAACCCGCAGCCTGCATACTGGTTATTCCGGGAATGTAGAAAGCATCGATGCCGTGTTCACGTGCGAAGATGATCTCTTCATACCCCCTGCCGAAAATAAAAGGGTCGCCTCCCTTTAACCGCACCACAGTTCCTTTTTCACTGGCTTTCTGAAGGATCAATTCATGAATGGTCTCCTGCGCAGTATATTCGCCATAGGGCCGTTTTCCAACATAGATCTTTTCGCAGTCAGCAGGAACAAGATTCAGCAATTCTTCATTAGCAAGGTTATCGTATAATATTACCCTTGCCCGCTGTAAAACCTTATATGCTTTTAATGTAATCAGATCCGGATCGCCGGGTCCCGCCCCTACGACGTACAATTCCTGGTTTGTCCTGTTTCCCGCATTCATTTGAGTAGCGGAAAATACGATTCATTTTGCATAAATAGAACAAAAAACGAAAATCGAACTAAAGTTCTGCTCCAGTTAAGAAATTTCATGAAAACTTATACTTTTGATTTGCCAATACTTGTTTAAATAACAAATCAACTTATGCGCACAAAAACTGATAGGGATTTGTTAATAAATGAAACATAGCAGATAAATCATGGAGTATACCCAGTTAGGAAAATCAGAACTAAAAGTAAGCCAGATCGGTTTTGGATGTATGTCGCTCGGTACGGACCTCGAAACTGGCCGCGGCATCATAGAGAGAGCCATCGAACTGGGTATAAACTACTTTGACACGGCGGACCTGTACGACAAGGGATTGAATGAAGAAATACTGGGGACAATACTGAAAGATAAAAGAGACAAGATCGTCCTTGCAACAAAAGTGGGGAACCAATGGAGAGCCGACGGTAGCGGATGGGACTGGAATCCCCGGAAGGAATATATCATAAAGACATCCGAGGAAAGCCTGAGGCGCTTAAAAACCGACTACATCGACCTCTATCAGCTGCATGGAGGCACCATTGACGACAATATAGATGAAACCATTGAGGCTTTTGAGATTTTGAAACAACAGGGCAAAATCAGATACTATGGTATATCCTCCATCAGGCCCAACGTAATCAGGGAATATGCACAGCGATCGCAAATAGTAAGCGTAATGATGCAGTACAGCCTCCTCGACAGACGACCGGAAGAAAGTTGCCTTGATTTCCTGCTTCAAAAAAACATCAGCGTGGTGACGCGCGGAAGCATAGCCCAGGGCCTGTTAACGGGCAAACCTCCAAAGATGTACCTAAACTATGATGAAGAAGAAGTTGATACTATCGCCAAAGCGGTTCGCTTTGTTGGAGGAGAAAAAAGAAGCCAGGCACAGACAGCGCTTCATTATGTCCTGCAACAGCAGGCTGTTGCTTCTGCGGTAGTCGGCATCCGTACAATAGTTCAGCTTCAAGATGCGGCAGGTACGCCGTCTACGCCATTGCTTACGAAAGCTGAAATTAACTTTCTTCGCGAAGCTATAAAGCAAAATTATTACGAACAGCACCGTTAGATGTGGATAGTAGATATGAGATATTAGGTTAGATACTCTATTCGGCTTCCCGATATTTGGTACCTGTTACTCAAATCTCAACACTCAATTCACTACATTAACCGGCTTCCCTTCTGTAAAAGCCTTAAGGTTTTGATAGGTGATCTCCAGAATCCGTTGCCGCGCTTCCCTGCTCATCCATGCATTATGAGGAGTTATGATACAGTTCTTCGCTGTCAGTAAAGGATTCCCGCTGCGCGGCGGTTCTTCAGTTAACACATCAATTGCAGCCCCGGCAATTATCCCCTCATTTAATGCTGCAGCCAGGTCCCGCTCATTAATCAGCTGACCTCTCGAGGTATTGATGATATACGCGGTTTTTTTCATTATGCTGATCAATGTTCTGTCAACAAACCCTTTGTTATCTGACTTCAATGGAAGATGCAGCGATATAATATCGCTTTCCATGAACAAAGAGCTGAGATCTGAGTACCGGGCAAGCTCTGTTTCTTTTTCCCGGGGAGTATGATAAATCACATTCAAGCCAAAGGCATTTGCTATGCGTGCAGTTTGCTGACCAATATTCCCAAACCCTACCAGGCCCATCGTTTTGCCGCTCAATTCAATCAAAGGAGTTAATGTATAAGCAAAGTCCTGTGATCGCTGCCAGTCGCCACCGGCAACTGAACTGCTGTGCAAACCAACCTGGTTAACAAGTTCGAGGATGAGGGCAAAAGTATGCTGAGCCACCGAGTTCGTACTATAACCCGGTACGTTACATACAACAATCCCTTTTTCCCGGGCGGCTTCGATATCGATTGTATTATATCCGGTTGCGAGTACATTGATCAGCTTCAGTTTGGGAAGCTTACCGATCACGTCCTTTGTAAACGCAATTTTGTTGGTGAGCACAACTTCCGCTTCAGCACACCGCGCTATCACTTCGCCCGGATCACTCCGGTCGTATATCTCTATATCCGCAAATTGCTTTAAAGCATCCCAGCTCAAGTCTCCGGAGTTCAATGTAAAACCATCTGTTACAACTACTTTCATATTATCAGCATATTTTTTATCATGAAAAAGAAATAAAATCTCTATCTTGTAGACTACTTACCGAAATGGTATTCCGTATAAACACATAAATCCTTTGTTCATTTAAAATAATCAAAGCAAACATATAATAGAGAATTATATAGTACAAAATGAAAAGTAAACCTCAATCGGTCATCGCAGCAACAGGTAGTTATATACCAGATACAATTATCAAAAATGACCATTTTTTATCTCATCGCTTTTTTGATAAGGACGGCACAATCATTCCTAAAGAAAACACCGAGATCATCAGAAAGTTTAAAGAGATAACAGGTATAGAAGAAAGACGATATGCAGCCCCTAATGAACGGGCATCCGACCTTGGCTTTTTTGCAGCGAAAGATGCACTTGAAAGCTCCGGTATAGATCCCGAGAGCCTGGATTACATTATTGTAGCCCATAATTTTGGCGACATCCCCGTCGGAAGCAACCGCGTAGATACAGTACCTACCCTTGCTTCAAGAATTAAGCAAATGTTAAAGATTGAAAATCCCGACTGCATAGCCTACGATTTACCATTTGGCTGTCCGGGTTGGGTGCAGGGACTTATCCAGGCCGATTACTATATCAGATCGGGCGATGCCAAACGATGTCTGGTCATCGGGACCGAAACCTTGTCGAGAATAATAGACCCGCACGACAGAGATTCATTATTATACGGAGACGGCAGCGGAGCCGCCATTTTAGAGGCATCCGAAAGCGGCGAAAGCGGTATCCTGGCACATAAAACCCGCACTTATGCCATTGAGCACGCTTTGCTTCTAGCGATGGATAGCTCGTACACATCGGAGTACCCCATGCAGGAGGATCTTTTTATAAAGATGAATGGCCGCAAACTGTACGAATTTGCAATTACAAACGTCCCCCTACTCGTTAAAGATGCACTGGATAAAGCGGGTCTCCATATTTCAGAGATCAGCAAAGTGCTCATTCACCAGGCAAATGAGAAGATGGATATGGTGATTTTGGAAAGACTCTTCAAGCTATATGGCATGAAAAGTCCGGGAGAAGAAATAATGCCGATGAGTATCTCCTGGCTCGGAAACAGCTCGGTTGCTACTGTTCCTACATTATTAGATCTAATCATGAAGGGTCAGATGAAGGAACATTCACTTAAATCAGGCGATAAAGTTGTAATTGCATCTGTTGGAGCCGGAATGAATATAAACGCAGTGATATACCAACTGTAATACGATCAGTTTAAAAATAAAATCTCCATCCTGAGAAGATGGAGATTCAAACTAACCAATTATAAACCTTTTTATTAAGAACCCAAAAATAAAGCGGTTATTTCAATTTAGCATTACTTACAGCAATGATTTAACAAATTTTAACGTTTTAGCAGCCCATTAAAAAAGAAAAGCCCTCAACTTTTGGAGCTGAGGGTCAAGGTCTATAATTAGCCAGATGAGCAATTATCAAATATATGTAATATTTCGAAATAACAAATAGAAAAAACATATAAAAATATCCCCTCCCAACCTGCCTGCTTAGATTCCATAAATAAAGTAAACACTGTTTGGATTAAGGTGTTATAAGAAGTAACAATCTAAAATTGAAAACATGAACAATCAGGTAATCGACAAATTAAAGGAAAGCTTCAAAGGCCCTATTCTTCAGGAAAATGAAAATGCTAATGTAGGCAAGTCTGAAAGAATTCTTTCTCTTGCAACGGGCGCTTTTATTCTATTTCAGGGTGTTAAAAATATATTCTCACATCCCCTTATTGCTATTGGCGAAATAGCTGTTGGGGGGGCGCTCATGCAGCGGGGGGTAACCGGATACTGCGCTGTAAAAGCAATGGTCGATGCGGACATCCAGGAGCCGGTTTCTATCGTTGTTACAAGTCCCGAGCAGATAACGGTATCTTAATTTTTTGCTATGACCGGAATCGGAACAGAACCGTTTGATATCACTATCGGGATTTCTTCCGGAAAAAAGGAGCTTACAGTCTTCCCTGAGGAGGACAGATATACCCTCAAAGAATCCGGAAGCATCGTAGCCGTTATTAAGCAAAACGAAGGCAGATGGCAATTCACCACCGGGAGCTATACGAATGAAGACGCGCAGAAAATCGGTGCAGCTATTGTTAAATTACAGAAACCTGAAGGAGCAGCTGGCTGCTCCTTCCTTTTTGAAACCTAAACAAACCACCTTACTCCTTGTTATTTAAAGCTGAACATATTAAATAACAATATTATGACCTTAACAAAATCTTTCAGCTTCTTATTCGGACTGTCTTTTTTGATTGCCTCCTGTGGTCAAAGCCCCAAAACATTATCCGGCGTGCAAACTGGAATGTCGAAGGAAGAAGTTATTGCTATTGTAGGCGAACCAAAAAACAAAAATGTTGTCAATAAAACCGAGATCTGGGATTATCCTGAATCAGATCGTACGGTTGTATTCAGAATGGATACAGTGTACACCATCCTCACTTCCGCTGAAGCCCGGGCAGACTCTGTTGGTATGTGGCTCGACAAAACCAATGATAAAGTAAAGGACCAGCTGGGGAACTTCGTGGATAAAGCAGACAGTGCCGGCGACCGCATTACGGATAAGCTTAGAGATAAGCTAAAAAAGGACACAACAGATAAGGAAAAGAAGTAGAATGAGCATTGAATCAGTAAATCCGCTGAATGGAGAAGTAGTCCGTACTTACCAGCCATATCCCGCAGAACTTGTAACCCGGAAAATACGTCAGTCACATCAGGCCTTTCTTAGTTGGAAAAACACCTCTTTTAGTGATCGGGCATTCTGCATGACCAGAATGTCGGATATATTAAGGAAGCGGAAACATGAGCTGGCGAAGCTGATGGCTGTTGAGATGGGCAAGCCAATCAAAGCAGGCGAAGGTGAGATTGAAAAGTGTGCCCTTGTATGCGAATACTACGCCAAAAATGCCGAAGAATTTCTTGCCAGAGAGACAGTGCCGAGCAGCGCTGCAAGGAGCTATATAACCTTCAACCCGTTAGGAGTCGTACTCGCCATTATGCCCTGGAATTTTCCTTTCTGGCAAACGTTCCGGTTTCTTGCGCCTGGCCTGATGGCCGGAAATTGCTGTTTACTGAAACACGCCTCTAATGTTCCAGGCTGTGCGATCGCTACCGAAGAAATAATAAAGGAAGCAGGGTTCCCGGATCGTGTATTTCAGACCCTGCTTGTTGAAAGCAGCGCTGTGGAAAAGATCATCGAAAATCCCGTTATAAAGGCGGTAACATTAACCGGTAGTACAGAGGCCGGCATGAAAGTAGCACAAAAAGCTGCTTCCCTGATAAAAAAGGTCGTCCTTGAGCTTGGCGGAAGCGACCCCTACCTCGTCCTCAAAGACGCCGATGTTCCATTAGCTGCCGCAACCTGTGCCGAAAGCCGCCTGATAAACTCGGGTCAAAGTTGTATCGCGGCTAAACGTTTCATCGTAGTAAAAGAGGTAGCAGAAGAGTTTATCAGGCTCTTTAAAGAGGAAATGCAGTCGAAGAATATGGGCAACCCGTTGGATGAAGCTACCGCGTTGGGACCAATGGCCAAAAAGGAGCTGCGTGATCAGCTTCACGCGCAGGTAACCCGAAGCATAGATCAGGGAGCAGAATGTATCCTTGGTGGTCAGATATCTCCCGGTTCACACGCCTTTTACCCTCCAACTATACTCATTAACGTTAAAAAAGGGATGCCTGCCTACGAGGAAGAAATGTTCGGACCAGTAGCTTCCGTAATTACAGTATCAGACGAAGAAGAAGCAATACAAGTTGCTAACGACACAAGCTTTGGACTAGGTTCTGCTGTTTTCACAACGGATATAGAGCGCGGAGAAGAAATTGCTGCCAGCAGGTTGAATTCAGGATGTTCATTTGTAAATGACTATGTTAAATCAACTCCCGAACTCCCGTTTGGAGGTGTTAACCAGTCAGGCTTCGGAAGAGAATTAGGGACGTACGGTATAAAGGAATTTGTAAATATAAAGACTGTCTATATAAAGTAATTGACTCTATCCGAACACTTATGTCCGAAAACGTGCATGTGCGCTAAGCAATAAACATACAAACAACTGACAGTAAGCATATTGCAAATATGGCCTGTAAAATGTAGTATTGAAATAGTAAAGGGATGGGACTCACCTGTTCGTTTTATATTCAACTATACAGTATGATCAGTTTAAAGCATATTTATAAATGGTACAATACCGGAGGCACACGCAATTTTGTACTAAAAGACATAAACTTCCAGGCAGAGGAAGGTGAATTTATATCTATAATGGGTCCTTCAGGATCGGGAAAATCAACCTTATTACACATCCTCGGGATGCTCGATGAGGCTTCGGAAGGCGAATATGACTTCATGGGGCAATCCGTATTCAGGTTAAAGGAGAAACAAAGGACGGCTTTATACAAAGAACATATTGGGTTTGTATTTCAAGCCTATCATCTCATTGATGAGCTAACCGTTTACGAAAACATTGAAACACCCTTGATCTATCAGAATGTTAAAGGCAGCGAACGAAGAGCGATCGTAGCAGATACACTTGATCGTTTTGGGATTGTCGGAAAGAAAGATCTTTTCCCGTCACAACTCTCCGGCGGACAGCAGCAGCTCGTCGGAATAGCCAGAGCGCTGGCAGCGAAGCCAAAACTTATCCTTGCCGATGAGCCCACGGGCAACCTTAATTCTAAACAGGGAGAAGAAATTATGGACCTTTTTAAGCAGCTTAACAAGGAAGATGGCGTTACGATCATTCAGGTCACGCACTCCGAGAAAAACGCCGCTTATGCATCGCGTATTGTGCACCTGCTTGATGGGAGAGTTGAGAAGATAGAAAAAATGATACATTAACTTAAATCAAACTTAAACGCTTCAAAGTTGTTATACTAAAGGAACTTCCATCTGGGAAGCTGACCCTTTGTATGACAAAACTTTATTTTTTTCTCTTTTCGTTATCCCTCTTAATCAACATTAAAGGCCTGAGAGCTCAGAACATCGATACCTTGTTGTCTAAAAGTGAGGAAATCCTCGAAGAAGGCAGGATATTCAGCATTAAGGGTATTGGTATGGCGTTTCCAATGGGTGAGGTTTCGGACGTGTTAAGTCCAAAGTTCTCATCTGAAATCGGATTACAGATACTCTTGAAGAACCCCCGGTATTTTGTTTATCCGGCGCTGGATTACATGAACTATAAATACGATCAGAAGTATGATGATCCAGGCTATGATTATAAAACCAAAAACGCCAGTGCAAAGTTGTACATCGTCACTTTTTCTGCGGGGTTAATAAAGCAAATCAACAAACTTCGCATCTTTAGTTCAGCAGGCCTTGGAGGCGGTATCATAAACGAGCCAAGGGCAAACGTAAATGCTGCCGCTCATGAAATTAACTTTGAAAACAAGTCCTCTTTTACCGGAACGTTACGACTAAACACCGGACTGGATTATGGAAAAAAAACATTTAAGTTTTTTGCAGAGATAAGCTACCTTCTGCAAACCAAACGAATAGAACAGAGCAATCTGCACACGCTGGCTATTAATGTCGGTACGAAAACAAATCTTTACCGGTTAGCTAAGAGTTTAAAGAAGCTCCGGGAACAATAAGAAAATATGGATCTGAAAGAAAGAATTAGCATCATGAAAGGCGACATCACCAAGGTTGCTGCCGATGCTATCGTAAATGCAGCCAACTCCTCACTAATGGGAGGAGGAGGTGTAGACGGCGCTATTCACAGGGCCGGGGGAAAACGAATCCTTGAAGAATGCATGGAAATTGTAGGCTTACAGGGAAAATGTGAAACCGGAGATGCCGTTATCACCTCGGCGGGTATGCTTCCGGCAAAGTATGTTATACATACCGTGGGGCCTGTATGGAATGGAGGCAACAATAGCGAGATTGAAAAACTAGGTGATTGCTACACCAATTCGCTTAGTCTGGCAGTAAAACACGGTATAGAAAGTATTGCTTTCCCTAATATCAGCACGGGGGTGTACCGCTTCCCAAAAGAAAAAGCAGCAGAAATTGCATTTAATACCGTAAAGAACTTTCTCGAGAATGATACATCAATCACAAATGTCTTTTTCGTATGCTATGATGAAGAAAATGAGGAGCTATACCGGGCCCTCTATCAGAAACTCTGATTAAGGCCTTCTGAAGCGCCCCTCTCCCTGCATAAACTGCTTCGAATGGGGCTTATCCAGTCCGCTCACTCCTCCCGAGACAACAAACTTCATCGCTTCACTTGCACTTAGATCAAGCGGCCGCACCTTGTCTGCACTTACTATAGCTAACTGACCTGCAAAAGAGTACGAAAAAGGAAAATATACAGCGACCTCTCCTTCCAGATCAAGCCTGGAAAGATCCTTCTGCGTTACAAAACCCACCTGCTTGTATCCCGAATTGTTTATTTCTACGATCACCGGCTCATGAAACTTCTTCTCATCGCCAACAAAAGCCTCAGTGAGGTCTTTAATGGATGAATACAAAAAATTGAAGAGCGGAAGGCGGTTCAGCCAACGGTTAAACCAGTTCTTTATCGGTTCCGTGATGAAATTCGTAACCACAATACCGGCAAAAAGTATGATAACCAGCACCGTAAGGATCCCTAATCCGGGGATATAAACCGGCAGTCCGGTTTTCGGGTCAACCCATATCACGCCGCTTAAGTTCAAAAGCTGATCGAGGGACGACACTACCCAATAAATCAACATGACAGCCGCGCCTAAAGGGACAACCACTAAAACACCTTTAATAAAATAATTCAATAATGCCCTGACTATTCTGTTCATTGTTAAAGATATATGAGATGATAGAGTGACTTAGTCCGCTGCCGGAAATCACTCATAATAATAAACTCTTTTTACTCTTTGGGAAATCCCCGTAAGAATCTCGTAGGGAATAGTCCCGAGCTGTTCAGCGATCCATTCAACAGAGATATCTCTGTTAAATACAATAACCTCATCCCCTTCCCTTGCGTCCACCCCTGTAATGTCTAACATACACATATCCATACAGATACTTCCGATTGTAGGGACCACCTTCCCTCTGACCATCATCTTCCCGGTACCGTTTCCAAGTTTACGGTTGTACCCGTCGGCATAACCGATCTTCACGGTAGCAACTTTTCCATCCTGCCGCAGAACACCTCTCCTGTTGTAGCCCACTGTTTCGCCGGCTTTAAGTGTCTTGATTTGGGATATGCTGGTTTTAAGCGTAGCCACCGTCTCAAGCGGCGAAGCCTTACCCTGATAAACGCTGTCGATCCCGTACAGGCCAATTCCAAGACGTACCATATCAAACTGCGCCTCCGGCCAGCGGCTTATAGCCGACGTATTAGCAAGATGTTTAATCACAGGATAGCCCACGGCACTTTCAATCAATGAAGTCCATTCTTTAAAAAGGGCAATCTGCTGCCTCGTGAAATCATCTGAGGCCGGATCTTCACTGCTCGTCAGGTGCGAAAATGCGCTTTTCACCCTCACTACTTTAGTTGCCTTTAATTCCGGAAGCAGAGCTTCCAGCTCTGTACCAACAAAGCCCAGGCGATGCATACCCGTATCCAGCTTAATATGTACAGGATAATCTTCACGGTTTTTACGATTGAGCACCGCAATGAAATCCTTCAGTACCCTCAAGCTATAAATTTCGGGTTCGAGATTGTTGTCGATCATGGTGTCAAACCCCATCACATCCGGGTTCATCACCATAATCGGCAGAGTGATGCCCGAGCTGCGAAGCGAAACGCCCTCGTCGGCAAACGCCACGGCAAGGTAGTCGACCTTGTTAAACTGAAGCAGGTTAGCAATTTCAAAGCTTCCGCTGCCATAAGAGAAAGCCTTTACCATCGTGGTGATCTTCACCCCTGGTTTAAGCTGCGATTTATAGTAGTTAAGATTATTTTCCAGCGCATTGAGGTTGATCTCAAGTACGGTCTCGTGAACTTTCTGAGTCAGCGCCTTACTGATACGCTCGAATTCGAAACGTCGTGCGCCCTTTAGCAGAATACTTTCGTTCGCCAAACCCAGCTCATCCAGGTTCTCCAGAAAGGTGGCCGTATCCGGAAAAAAAGCATGACTGATGCCGAACTTCCCGGCGTGTTTACCAATTTCCGAGCCGATGCCTATCAACCTGTCAACCTTTTTGTTCTCCAGTAAAGCAGCTACCTGGGTATACAGCGTTTCAGAATCAGTTCCCGCTTCGGGGATATCCGAAAGGATTAAAGTGCGCTGCTGATGCTGCTTCTGCTGCTTCAGGAAGTCAAGTGCTATAGCAAGAGAGGAGATGTCAAGACTATACGAATCATCGATCACCGAACAATTATTGATTCCTGTTTTTAGCTCGAGCCTCATACGTACGGGCTGAAGCTTTTCAATCCGCTGATCCGCAATCAGGGGTGAGTAGCCCAATGCCAGCATCGTTGCCCAGCAGCAGATCGCATTTTCTACAGATGCAGCATCCGTAAAAGGGATCAGACACTGAACATCCAGTCCAAGGTATTTCCCCCGAAGAAACTGGAATTTATTGTCCTCGGATATTTCGCCGTCGATAATCTCGAGATCGGCTTTGCCATTCCAGCACCAGGTAAACTGTTGCTTGCCGGGGATATCACCAGTATATCCCTGGAGGTACTTTGGCGAATAAATAAAGAGATCTGTATCTTTAAAAAGTTTCAGCTTCTCTGCAATCTTTTCTTCTAAAGAGCCAAAACCCTCGTTATGGGCCTGTCCGATATTCGTCAGTATCCCGATGGTTGGCTTAATAATCTCCTCAAGGGACGACATCTCGCCCGACCTTGAAACACCCGCCTCAAAGATGGCCATAGTGTGTTCCTCACTCATCGCCCAAACCGACAGGGGAACGCCAATCTGAGAATTATAACTTTTAGGGCTCCTTACTACGTTTTTTTCGGGAGCAAGCAGCTGATACAGCCATTCCTTCACAATAGTCTTCCCGTTGCTGCCGGTAATTCCGATGACAGGAATGTCAAAAAGACTCCGGTGATGGGCTGTCAGCATCTGCAGGGCCTGAAGTGTATCGGCAACCAGCAAAAAGTTGGCGTCCGTATATTTCCCCGGGAAGAACCGCTCGTCAGAGACCACAAAATTGCGGACCCCTGCATCGTAAGCTTCCGCAATAAATTCATGTCCGTTTCTACGACCCTGTAAAGCAAAAAAGAGGGCGTGATGGATATCGCCTAGCTTCCTGCTGTCGAAAGCAAGCGTATGTAAAGCAGCGTTAGAGATGGGCGTAAATGACCTTGCGTCAATCAATTTGCTCACCTCCGCGATAGAATATGATATATGGTACATTTGTCCCCAAATTTCAGTTAATTTTTCAGTATTTGAATGATAATTTTACGAATTGAAATGGATACCGGCAGAACACCTAATAAATCAATAGATAAAAAGACGGCGCTTGCAAAAGCCGGAAGCTTTTGTGCCTACCAGGAGCGCTCACAGCAGGAAGTACGCGACAAGTTATATAGCTATGGATTGAAGACTGCCGAGGTAGAAGAGCTGATATCCGAACTCATCGGAGCCAACTTTCTTAACGAAGAGCGTTTTGCAATAGCCTACGCACTCGGCAAGTTCAGGATAAAGAAATGGGGAAGATTAAAGATCGTTGCTGGCTTAAAGAACAAACGCGTTCCGCCGGGGATCATAAATAAAGCCCTGCGGCAGATTGATGCCGGGCTCTATTTTGACACACTACAAACCCTCCTCAAAAAAAAGAATGCAGCAGTAAAGGAAAGCAACCACTTAAAGAAGAAACAGAAGCTGCTCCAGTATGCCGCAGCGAAGGGATTCGAAAAAGACCTTATTTTTGATATCCTGAATTCCAGCGATTTACTATAAAGTTTAAAAAAAAACACAATTTGATATTGACAAACATCCTTTTCTGTCTATATTTGCATCACCAAAACGGAATACACCATGCGAAAGTAGCTCAGTTGGTAGAGCACAACCTTGCCAAGGTTGGGGTCGCGAGTTCGAATCTCGTCTTTCGCTCCAATCCCTTCCCCAAAAGAAGGGATTTAAATTTTAAAAGGTTCTTTAACCTGCTCGGGTGGTGGAACTGGTAGACACGCAGGACTTAAAATCCTGTTCTCCTTACAGAGAGTGCGGGTTCGATTCCCGCCCCGAGTACCAGAAAAACTGAGGTTGTTCATAAATCGTGAGCAACCTTTTTTTGTGCCATATCGGATCCGCCGAAAATCGGATCAAGCGGAATAAATGGGATCTGTTCCAAAACCTGTGGACTAAGCAAATAATTTCATGAGTCTGAAGAGGAAAAAGTTTACATTTCCTACGCCTCTGTATTGGGCTCTGAAAGCTTTAATTTTGGCGTTGAACGATTCGGCCGAAGCGTTTGTACTTCGGTTATCAAAGTAGTTCAGGATATTGTTGTGGTGGAGCGTGATGGTTCTGGCAATGGTATTAAAAGATTTAAAGCCGGATTGCTCCACCTTCTCATTCCATCGGGCCAGTCTTGCAAAGGCGTAGAGCTTATCTTTGGTATTGCTGAATATCCAGGATAAGCCCCGGGTTAGCTGATAGGCTTTCTCCAGGGAAGGATATCGCTCAAAGAGCAGGGAAGCCCGCTCTGCCTGTTCTGCACTCCAGTTTTGCTGGTCCTTGTAGAGCAGATAGCGGCTTCTGGCCAGTAACTGCTTTAAGGTATCTCCATTGGATAATACTTCAGGTGAATAGTTTGTTTTACTTGCTTTGGCTTCTTCCAGAGCCTGATTCTCTGCATCAATGGCTTCCCAGCGGTATTTGATCCGTATTTCCTGCAGCGCTTCTGTGGCTAACTGCTGCACATGAAAGCGATCAATGACCTGAGAGGCCAAAGGGAAGCACTTTTTAGCGATCAGACTCATGTTGCCCGCCAGATCCAGGGTGATCTCTCTGACCTTATTTCGCAGTCTTTGGGGGATCTTTTGAAGCAGTGGAATGATGTTCTCTGAACGGGTACCTTCCATAATGGCAACCAGAGTGCCCTTTTTGCCTCTGGCTTCTTTATTGGTGACCACCGTATAGAGCTCACCCTGGGAAAGACTGGTCTCATCTATAGAGAGATAAGGACCGATGTTCTGTGGGAAGATCAGGCCTTTACGGGCATCGGTACAGTGCTCCCAATTCTTGTATTCACTGAGTTGATCGCGATAATAGCGCTGCAGCTTCTTCCCTTTGATCCCGTAAAAGGAGGCAATCGTCTGTAGACTATGCGGCTGGGTATCGGCTGATTGCTTTTAAAAAAGCCGCGAAATCACTGGTGATCCGCGTTCCTGTTGCCACAACACGCCAATCCCGGTGAACGACCTTTCCTGTATCCAGATTCCACCATCTGCGTCGCTTAACATGCAAATACACTTCTTGTCCCCGTATAGGAAAGTCCTGCAGAATGACTTCATCAAAGAAGCCCTTTGAGAGCAACTTACTGGTCTTGTATTCCACCGGAGTGGAGTTGATCTCTTCCAGGTAAATATGAATCCCGCTAGTGTCTTTTTTGTGATCTGTCAATTGGAAATAATCGGATACTCCTTCAGGAATAATCAAGGGAAGTAGGGCTTTAAACGACTCGTGCATTTATGGATTTTATGCCCGCTAATATCTTACTTTTACTCTTCTCTCCACAACTTTTGTCCCTGTTCCTACAACACCGGGCCAAGCCCCGGCTATGGTACGGCCATGGTACGGTAAAAGGGGGTTAAAGACACCGTTGGGCAGTGCCTTTAACAAAATCAAATCATTCCAAACGAAAAATGTCGGATTCGGATCCGTGGTAATAATCCCGGCGGCGATACGACGACAGGTCTTCAGTATTCCATGGGTTTTATAGGAGTCCATGGTTCGTTCGGGAACTCTCAATCGTCGGGCCACCTCTGTGACAACGAGCCACACCTCCAGCTCTGGCAGTGCAGTTGTGTGGGGTAAACCTCGGAGGGACATCATCGTGC